>JBAYIU010000007.1:0-2913 GCA_041665465.1 Candidatus Woesearchaeota archaeon | reverse complement strand
GGTTTTCGTTTCATAAAATTATAAGCAACAGACATTACATTCTTTGGTATTTTGTATGGTGAAGCTGGAAATCGTGGTAGATTCTCGTTCTGCTCAAAATATAGATATATACTACGCATATTTACTTCCTTTCAACCAGGACGGAAGCTTCTTTTTCTTTTTCGGTTCTTCTGTCTGATTTTCTGGAGTCTCTTTAGTATCTTCTTTCTCTTGCATCTTTTTCCCGATTGCTCTAGCAGCAACTAATCCAGCGATTGATGCTAGAGCATATTTACCAGGAGTTGTGTTCGAGATTCCGTATACTACTCTACCAGGTATTCCTATCATATCTTCGATGAGATATCTGTTGCTTAGTCTTTGAATAATACTCTCTTCACTCATACTATATTTGATTAGATATAATCGTTAAGAGCGTTCTCTAGAGTAACCGGTTCCTCGGGAAGTTTTGCTTCCACGGAATTCATAGCAGTTACTTCGGTCAGAAACTGACAAACAGCAGCTTCGGAGAAAATACGAATATTTTTCTGAATATTCTCTACAGTACTATCAATAAAGACTTCAGGATTATTCAGAACATAATCTTTAAGAGATTCAGTAAATTCTTCGGTTGCTTTTGCTGTTTCGTCAATCATTTCCTGATTACTTTCTACAAATACTTTCATCTCTTCGGATTCCATTAATGCATTCAGTTTATCCATCTTTAAAAATACTCCTATGTTTTGTTAAGTCTTAATCTAGCTCTAGTGATTGCATCTCGTTCAAGTGTTTGAAGAGTAGTTGCAACATTCTGAGCTAGACCAGGATCAGTTTTTATGTACTTCATTAAAATTGGTGACAATCGCGGATTTACAGCTACCACTGGAGTTGGTTTTTCTTTAGGCTCTGGTGGCAGCATTGATTCTAGATATAGAGTGATGCTTCGAGAGCCCATGCGTGACTCCTCTTATTTCTTTTTCGCAGCGGCTTTCTTTGCACGAAGTTTCTTCGCTAGAGCAACAGCACCTAGACCAGCACCGAGAGCTGCGGCGGCACCCATACCATATTTTCCAGGATTAGCTTTAACTGAATCTACAGCTTTTTGTAACATTGACGGATCGACGAATTTATCGGGATCTGGTGCAGAAACAGATGTTGCTTTCGGTTCGTCAGCAAATTTATCAGAATCTGGTGCAGAAACCGATTTTTTTTCTTTAGGTTCGTCAACAGGTCCCATTTCGTTCAAAAGTGCATCATTCAGAATTTTTGTGATACTTGACATGTAATAACTCCTTGAAATTTAAAATTAGTGTTAAGCGATTGCTTCTTTTTGGGTTTTTCTTCGATTCTTTAGTGCTTTATAAGCAGCATATCCGAGACCACCGACTGCGGCGGCACCAAGAGCTGTATTTACTCCGAGTTGATTCTTACCATAGAAATCAGAAATACCTTTTCCTGCCTTCGATGCCATGTCTCCAGCTTTAGATGTTAAATCTTTAGCATCAGAAGCTATATCTTTTCCTTTTTGAGTAACTTTATCTAGAAAAGATGGTTCTTGTACCTGATTGCTTGATGCTGGTTCTTGAGCTGCCAAAGGTTTCTGATTAGATTGTGCTTCCGGATCAGAAGTATTCTTTCGATCTCCTTCACCAAACTCACCAGCTATTCTTCGTGTTGCTAAATCTGTATCGTTTTGATTAAGTTTATCAATAGCACTTCGCCGAGTAGCAGTTTCTACTGAGTGTTTAATCGACGCTGTTTTATCTTGAGCATCTTTTTCCATCTTTGCTTTATATGCCATTGCTCTTCTAGGAAAATCTTTTATTTTCTCTAAAGGAGTTTCTCCAGGATTAGTATACTCCTGTTCAGTAATTATTTGACTTACAGATCTCATAAGATCTCCTATTGTGATTCAATACTAAAAATATGATTGATCTTATATAGCTTGGCCTTTAGACGTGTCTGCTTTCCGATCAATCTCATAACCTTTTGGGTCTTCTTTATATTTCTTATAAGCATCTTTAAGATATTCAGTTGTATCACTATCTTCAGGTATTTTAGTTTTTTGATTTTGCATATAATCAAATCTTCTAAAAAGAAAACCTGGTTCTCTATATGACTTATTATTAAGATGTTTTACTGCTTCATCTTTTGTCATATCTAAAACTGGATAATGACCTTTTTCCTTAGTCTCTGGATTCTTATCTTGTAACGTTACTCCATAATCAGAAGAGAAATTAGATTCTAGTATATATTTTGAAATAGATCTCATAAGATCTCCTATTGTGATTTTGCTTCAGTATTTTCTTTTTTCTTCTTCTCTTTGCTCTTCTTATACTTATCGTAAAGATGTTTTGCACCAACACCTATTCCGGCGGCAACAGCAAATTTTCCGATATTATCGAAAGAAGAATCTTCTTTTGGAGCTTGTGGAGGAGGCGGATTTCGAAGATTTTCTTTAGTCTTATTAGTTTCAGATATTTTATTCTCTAGATCAATCGCTTTCTTTTCAGCTTCTAAGGAATCTTGACTCTTACGATGTTCTTTCTCTAGATCTTTAATTCTCTTCTCATCCGGAGTATCTTGTCTAATATATTTAAGTTTATCGTCAGAATTAGCCCAATTTAATATACCACCACCAACTACTGCTCCACCAGCTAATTTAAGAGCTAATCCAAGTTTACTTCTACCTTTAGCTTTTGATTTACTACTTAGATCAATTGTTTCTTCTGTTAATGATTCCATTAGGCTAAAGCTCCTTTGATATATTTACCTGCAAGAGAAACTCCTTTACCAATTAATTCGGCACCTTTCTGAATACTTGTATTAGTGAGAGTCTGTCCGGCTGCATACATAAATGGACCACCTAATGTTTTAGCAAACATATTAGCAGTATTAACAGTTTCTTGACGTCTTTTAGCTTTCTCTTGTTTCTCT
>JBAYIU010000006.1:0-3447 GCA_041665465.1 Candidatus Woesearchaeota archaeon | reverse complement strand
TTCAGTTTTTGAATATGTTACTTCCTCAAGAGGATCTAGAAAAGGTTTGACTGATACAGCTATTAAAACAGCCGATGCAGGATATTTGACAAGAAGACTGGTTGATGTCGCACATGATCTTATTATTAGACAAGAGGATTGTGAAACAACAGAGGCAATTAAGGTTATCAAAAATGATAGACCATCAACTTTTGTTCCTAGAATAACGGGTAGATACCTTTTTGCTGATGTTAAAGATGCCAAAGGTAAACCAGTAGCAGTTAAAGGAGATCTAATTAATGAAGAAATAGCCTCAAAGATTGATGCTTTAGAAAATCCTGAAGTAGAAGTAAGGTCAGCTCTTACCTGTCAATCCAGATATGGTCTTTGTGCCAAGTGTTACGGTTGGGATTTGTCAACTAAATCAGAGGTAACCTTAGGTACACCAGTTGGTGTAGTTGCTGCTCAATCAATTGGAGAACCAGGAACACAACTTACTTTAAAAACTAAACATGCGGCCGGTGTTGTTGGGGTCGATATTACACAAGGTCTTCCAAGAGTAGAAGAATTAGTTGAAGCAAGGACACCAAAGATTGCTTCTTCAATATCAGAAATAACAGGTAAGGCAGTAATTTCAGAAGTAGAAGAAGGTTACAAAGTAGTTATTAGAAGTATGGGTAAGATTAAAGAAGAGAAAGAATATATTGTTCCAAAAACCTTGGAACTTGCAGTCAAGGACAATGCTTTAGTTGAAGCTGGAACAGCCTTGGCTTTTGGTCCATTGGATCTAAAAGAAGTCCTAATGATTAAAGGTTTAAGAGCTGCACAGGAATACTTGGTCAATGAAATACAAAAAGTATATGAATCACAAGGAATTGGAATAAACGATAAACATTTTGAAGTCATTGCCAGAAAAATGAGCGACGAGGTAAGAGTTATAACATCAGGAGATACAAACTTCCTACCGGGTGAGTTAACCAGCAAGGCTTCTTTTGAAAGTGAAAACGAGAAAGTCTTGGCAGCTGGTGGAGAACCTGCAACAGCACAACAGATTATATTGGGTATTACCAGAAGATCTCTTTACACTGAAAGCTGGTTATCTGCTGCTTCATTTGAACAAACAACAGATGTATTAACTGAAAGTTCACTATTGTCTCGTGAAGATAATTTGTTAGGACTTAAGGAAAACGTTATCATAGGAAGACTTATTCCTGTTACAGCAGAAAAAGCTAGAATTAATTAATATGCCTACATCAAATCAACTAGTCAGACACGGAAGACGTGCAAACAAGAAAAAAGCAAAAACTACTTCTTTAAAAAAGTGGTTCAATGCTAAGGATAGACTATTTGGTGAAACAGCATCTCCGTTTAAAAGAGGTGTTGTTTTAACAGTTAGAACCCAAACTCCAAGAAAACCCAATTCGGCACTTCGTAAAGTTGCTAGGGTTAGACTTTCAAATAAACAAGAAGTAACAGCTTATATTCCAGGAGAAGGTCATGAATTGGCAGAACACTCAGTTGTTCTTGTCAGAGGTGGAAAAGTAAAAGATCTATCAGGTGTCAAGTATACTATCGTTAGAGGAAAGCTTGATACTACTGGTGTTGCTGGAAGAAAAACATCAAGAAGTAGATATGGAGCAAAGAAAGGACAAGCTAAATAACTATGCCAAGAAAAGGACCAGCACGAAAAAGAAAAGTAGAAGTAGATTCTGTCTACGGCAGCATTTTACTTGCAAAGCTTATTAATAGGAGTATGCATGATGGTAAAAAAAGTGTAGCTGAAAAGCAGGTCTACTCTGCTCTAACAATAATTGCAGAAAAAACAAAGGAAGATGCAATTAAAACTTTTGAAAAAGCAATTGAAACAATCAAACCTGAAATGGAAGTTAGAGCAAGACGTGTTGGAGGTGCTGCCTATCAAGTCCCAAGTCAAGTTAGAGGAGAGAGAAAGGAATCTTTAGCAATTCGCTGGTTAGTTAATGCAGCAAGGGCAAGAAGTAATTCAGAATTCCACACCTTTGGAGAAAAACTTGCAGCAGAACTAATAGATGCAGCAAAAGGTGAAGGTGGAGCAGTAAAGAAAAGACAGGATATGGAGAGACAGGCCGAAAGTAATAAAGCATTTAGTCATTTCAAGTGGTAATTCTAGTGTAATAAATCAATCTTCATCTTGTATTCCTAGATTAAAGAGCGTAATATCAGGCAAATTATGGCTGATGTTATGTTAAATCCTGCTGGTAGGACATCTGACGGAAAACCACTATTTGCTGTTCAGCAAATAGTACCGGACCCAGAGCTTATTGTTGGTGGTGAGAAAGGCAATAAACAGAATACCTTAAATACTATTAAAGACGAATTTGGGATCGTAAGACCCAAAAGAAATTGGGCGTGTGAATTATGCGAAAGTATTGCCGATAGACTGAGATCCTGATTGAATTAACTTTCTTCTCCTGCTACAATTACTCTCGCTCCATAAATTGGAGTTTTTATTTGTAATTAATTAATATGGCCGAAGAAGCAAAGAAAAAATCTGCAATGGTTATGACGATCACTAAAGATCGTATTGTTTCTTTGGACAAAATTAGAAATATTGGAATTATTGCTCACATTGATGCAGGAAAAACTACAACCACAGAAAGACTTCTTTTTGAGACGGGCCGCACTTACAAGCAAGGCTCCGTCGATGAAGGAACTACTGTTACTGATTGGATGGCACAGGAAAGAGAACGTGGAATTACCATAGTTTCAGCTGCAATTACTGCTTTTTGGGATCTTAAAAAATCTACTTCAGTAGAAGAAGGACATTACAGAATTAACCTAATTGATACCCCAGGACACATCGACTTTACGGCTGAAGTTGAAAGGTCATTAAGAGTTCTTGACGGAGCCTTAATGGTTTTTGATGGAAGAACCGGAGTTGAGTCACAATCTGAAACTGTTTGGAGACAGGCTGATAAATATAATGTTCCAAGAATTTGTGTATTAAATAAACTTAATTTAATTGGTGCAGATTTTGATGCTTCAATCAAATCAATTAGAGAAAGACTAAAAGCTAATGCTTCTCCTGTAATTTATCCCATTGGTCAAGAACATGATCATCGTGGAGTAATTGATCTTATTTCAATGAAAGCTTTAACTTATAAAGCGGTTGAGGATCATGGACTAACAGAAGAAGAAATTCCAGCCGATTTATTAGAAGTTGCCAAGAAATATAGACAAGAATTGATTGAAAAAGTTTCAGAATTTGACGATGAAGCTCTTTCAATGTATTTGGAGGGTAAAGAACCTGATGAAATAATTATTAAAAGGGCAATCAGAAAAGGAGTTATTGCTGGTAAATTCTTCCCAGTTTTTGGAGGAGATAATAGAACAGCAGAAAGTCAACTTTTATTAAATGGAGTTGTCGAATATCTTCCTTCTCCTGTTGATCTTATGGCTATTGAAGGGACAAATACCAAAACAGGTGAA
>JBAYIU010000005.1:0-4077 GCA_041665465.1 Candidatus Woesearchaeota archaeon | reverse complement strand
TGCTAATGAGATACTATTGCTTAAGAGGAAGCTAGCGTGATTATTGTTATGATGAGATATGGAAGTGAAATGGTATTTATTAGAATAGATGGAAACAAAATCCTATTTGGAGATACTTCACAGGGAGCGCAGATTACCCCAATAGAAAATTTGAGACTTAGCAAGTCTGGAGTAGAGAAAGAGTTCCCTGACCTTGTTGGAAATATTAATTGGAGAAACGAAGCTATCAAAAGATTCAAAGAACATTTAGCTACATTCCAAACAGAACAACATAAAGCAGATTATGTTATAGAAGATTTGAAGAAACATGGGTACACGCCTTATGCAATACAGATTGCAGGGAGAAGACCGACTAGGTTATAATGGCATGGCTAGATACTTTACTCGTTATTATTATTCTCGTATTAACAATTCTAATTCTATGGAGCAAGATGATGAATCAAAAAGTTCTCGATACTGTTTTAGAAATCAAAGAGATACTCAAGAACATAAATCCCGTAGGTAAACAATAATGGCCGATGAAGAACTAACAAAGGATGAGATAGCAGAACTGCAATCAGTACTAGGCGGCGCTCCACGTCCTGATGAGAAACATAATGTTCACAAGTTCCTTGATGAAGTAGCAAAGTCCGATGATACAACAAAGACTGGTTTCTTATCTATTGAAGAGTTAGGTAAGCCAATCAATCCAGCGCGTACTCACAAACGCCTTGCATTAATATCTAAAGATATACTTGATAATCCATATTTCACACAACACTTCCTTAACGAAGCTGAGATAACAACTTCAACATCATTAAGTAAGGAAGCTAAATTAATCACTCTAGCTGTAACTACTACCAAACAAATAGCGGACATAACAAAAGTCCATAAACCAAACAAAGGATGGTTCAAAAAGAAAGAACCAGAAGAAAGCGAGGGTAGTACATAAAAGGAGGTAACATGGAAGAAGAAACAACACTGCGCGATGAGATAAGGAACTTAGGAAGGAAACTTGAGAACAAGAAGATAGAGGAAGAGAAACATAAGAAGTTCAAGTTCCCTAGAGTTGCAAAGCTCACACAAAAGAAATCCAAAGAGGGTTATGCTTCTGTATGTTTTATTAACGAGAACAGGGACGTGAAATTCCTAAAGCTTCCTATCAAGGAAGGTTCGGTAATCTATAATGGTTCTCCATATATTGCAAGCACAGACTATATGTTGAATTACAAGAACAAACCATTCTTGATTATACCAACGTGGGACATAGCTCCATTCTCTCCACAAAAACAATATGATGATGCGTTTGAACAGAAGAGATTAAATGTTGGATATAGACTTGTACTTAACACATTGAAGTCAGAACAAATAAAACCTAAAGCGAGCTTTGGAAGCGCGTGGATATGGATTGCAGTCATAGCTCTTGTTGGAGCTGGCGCGTATTATCTATATCAAAGAGGAGGACTTTAATGGGTGTGTACTACAATCGTGGAGATGGAATCCTTGAAGTAATAATCCGGGACGATAGCGGAGGAAAGGTTGAACACTTTAAGATGAACTTGAAAGATGTCCAAGCTCAAGCTAAGCTATTTAAAATACTCCAATCCAAGTATGGAATTAAGATGACTCCAGAAGATATGAAAGAAGATGAAGGGTTCTTTGACTTTTAAGTGGTAACATTAATTTATATAGATAATATAAAAATATATTATAATGCGAGATAAAAAAGATTTTACTACTGTCTTCATTAGTAAGTCTTTACTAAGAAAGTTGAACAAACTTAAATATGAGAATGGATACCCAAATCTATCAGATACCATTGAAGCTTTATTAAACGAAGCATATGGAAAACCTACGGGGTAAGATGAAATGTTTGAACAAATCTGGGGGGATATGTTTATCCTTGGCGTGGTTGCTGTCGCTTATTTCATTGCTAAGTCTGATAGTCGTCCTCGCGTTCTCTTCTATGCCCTGCCAATTGCAATTGTCTCATCCTTCTTTGTGCCTATATTTATTGTTCTTTCTTGTGCTGGATTTATTATGCTTTTTTACGACTTCAATCATTCTCCTTCTTTCAGCTACGCTCTTGGAATAATGCTTTGGCTTGTCGGGGTATTTGTCGCGTCGAAGATAGAAAGATTAAATATGCTAGCAGCGCCCTTCATGGCAATTACTTGTGCTTACTTTGTAATAGAAGAATTGGAATTACTCGTTAATGAGTATAAAGATAATACTACCACAGCCTTAAATAGATTTTAAACTACGCGTAGTTTATGCATAATTACTTTAAAGCAAAGGTGAGGATTAATAAGAGTAATGGCCAATTTAGCTTCTCTCCAAGCAAGCGCGAACTTTCTCCAAGACTTTTAAAACTACTTAGCAAAAAACCAAACTGTATCTATAAATTGAAGATAAAGGAGATTAAATAATGGCCACTCTTTCTGAAGCTTATGCCCAAGTTGCACAAAATCGTGAACAAATAGAGTTAGCTAAACAACAAGCATCACAAAGAGAATCTAATGCTGATTATATGAGAAGAGTACTTACCACACAATCCGCATTGCGTAGAGAAGATGCTTTAGGTTTAGCCAAGAGACAAGCTGGATTGAAAAGCATTGGACTTGAATCTGCCGAGACTGCTGCTGAACGCGCTAGGATTCAGGCAGAAGAAGATAAGTTAATTGCTTATGAAGGTGGACTGAAAGCTATTGAGGAAAAAATGCGACAGCAACAGGAACAACAAGATAGAGCAGCAACAATTAGAAAACTTCAATATCAAAATCCCGACGCCGCCTATTTAGAATTAACCAAGAAAGAAAGACAAAGTATTACCAAACAAGTAGAAGATACAATAAGTTCTATAACTGAAGATATGGCTGGAGGTTCTGGAAAGTTCAATGAACAAACAGGATACTTTGAAGCATTACCTGGAAGAGACTTGACTTCTGAAGAAATTACTTCCTTAAAGAATAAGTTATACGCTGGTGAAAAGTTTAGGGTTACGGATGTTATAAAAGATTATCCTGTTCAAACTACAGAGACTAGATTTACAGAAGCTCCAATGTTGGGAGCTATAAGAAGTGTTGATTATGTTTCTCCTAAAGAGATGCAACGAGGAATAAGTGTTGAGATTAAACCTAGCTTTTCTGTCAATAAAGGACTGTTACCTAGAGACTTACGTCCAAAAGTTATTACTGCGGGAAGTGGTGGAGCTATTGCTGCTGGAGTAACTTGGTATGAATCAAGTCCCATACCAAAACAATTTGAAAGGTTCTCCCAAAAGTTTACCGAAACAACTGGACAAGTATTTGATTATGGATTTAGTAAAGCTTCTAAGTATGGAAATATAGGCTTGCTTCCTAGAGAAACGCGTCCAACGGTATTCACAGGAGGATTCGCTGCTAATCCAAAAGCATTTTCAATGCAAGCTAAAGTAGAACAAAGAATGTCTAGCAATGCTGAGCTTCAAAAACAGTTGAATCAAGCTTTAGTAGATTACAATGCTAAGTATGGAGGACGCGCGCTCACACCAGAAGAGTATTCTCAAGCAACTAAAGAAGGAAAAGAACTTGATGATGTAAAAGTTATCCTTGATAATGAGTTACTTAACATTCAAAAGGCAGAAGCTAAAGTTACTAAAGAGTTTGAGATGGGAAGCGGCTTTGGTTATTCCGCATTGAAGGCTGGAACAACAACATTTGTAAGTGGCGCTGCTTTATTCTTTCCATCATTGGTAGCTAAACCAGTATCAACATTTACAAAGATGCCAGGAGATATATTCGCTTTAGCCGTTGGATTCAAAGAGAGGCCAGCTTCAACAACAGGTACTGTTGTAGGAATAGCTGCGCTTGGATTCTTAGGGGGGGCTAAGACCGAGAAGGTAATAAAAGGAAGGGAGAGTATGGTTGGAGAATTTAGTTTATCTAAGTCTAAAGCTATTCTTAGGGGAGTAGATGATTTTGGTAATAAGAAGTTTGACATTGTTGAGCAAGGGTATATTAACTTACTAAACCCTAAGACTAGAGACGTGATTGGAAAAGTAAAGGTAGGTATCGTTTCTAAGTCTACAGTTATTCCAGAAGTGTTTGGTTCTACAAT
>JBAYIU010000004.1:0-5353 GCA_041665465.1 Candidatus Woesearchaeota archaeon | reverse complement strand
CTAGATGTTTAGAAATGAACTCTTCTGAGATAGATGAATTACGTGAAAGACCATACCAATCAACTTTATCTAGATGCTTAGAAAAGAACTTTTCTGAAATAGAAGGATTCCATGAAAGACCAACCCAATCAACTTTATCTAGATGTTTAGAAAAGAACTTTTCTGAAATAGAAGGATTCCATGAAAGACCAACCCAATCAACTTTATCTAGATGTTTAGAAAAGAATGCTCCAGCTTTTGATTTGTAAAATTTAGTTAGATTTGATTTAAAACTTATATCCAAGTAATTTTCATCACTAAGTATCAGTTGAGTTAGTTGGTCTAAATGATTAGAAGTTGAAATAGATGATGCTAAAAACAAATCTGAAAATGGAATATATGACATTTAAATTATGTTAGAACTATAGAACGAAAGATATGAAGTTCAAATTTAATTAAGCATAAAAAACAAGACAGACTAATGATTAACCCACTAGATATTAATATTAGTACATTAAAATAAAATTTGAATACTTAAAGACTTATCATATAACTGAAATGACGTCCTATCAGATATTTCATATAGCAGATATTCACTTCAAGGATTCTCGCAGATTGGAATACATTGAAATACTATCTAAATTATATTTGAGCATCAAGCAACATCAGACATTAGATAACGAACATACATTAATCTGTATTCTTGGTGATATATTTGATACACAAACAAGAGCAAGCGGTTATAACATTCAGGACGTATCTAAGATGTTTAATGAATTATCTAAACTTGGACAAGTTATTATTATTGCTGGTAATCATGATTTTAGTGTGCGTAATGTTGAAAAGTATTTAGATTTGATTACTCCAATAACTGAAATACTTAAACTAACACATCCTAACATCTATTATTACAATGATAGCGAAATGATTAGGTTTAACAATGATATTACTTTAACTATTCTTTCACCTAAAGATACGTTTAAGGATAACATCCTTCCATATATCCCATGTGATAACTTTCACATTTGTCTTTTACATGATGAAATAAAAACACAGAAAATTCATCCAATGGAACCGCATATTGATATTGATAAAGTTGATAAATATGATTTAGTTCTATGTGGGCACATTCACCAACGAATATTTGTTAGTGAGAAAATTGCTTACTCTGGTTCTCTAGTCCAGCAAGATTTAGGAGAATCACCATATGAACATGGTTATATCATTTGGAACATTAATACTATCACGAAACAAATTAACTATGAGACGATAGATATACCAAATGACTATGGGTTTCTAAAGATTAGTATGAAAGATGGACAAGTCTTAACTAAAAACGCTTTTAAACGATTACATAAATTTACTGTTTCATATGAGAATTGTTCTCCAGATGATGTTAATCAAGTAATCCAGATGTATAATAAGATTAGTGATGTTAAGACTAAACCTATACCACAAATTACTTTAAGTAAAATTTCAGAACCAAACAAAGCAGTTAGTTTTGAAGAATTAGTGCTATCTAAAATTAAGGATACGAGTTCTTCAGATAAGATTTTGAAACTACATAATGAATTTAGAAGAGAGGTAGTTAGTGAAACAACACATGGGTTTTGGGTACCAACCAAGCTTGAGATAGAAGGATTCCTATACCACAAAGATAAGAAAGTAATTGATTTTCAGAGTATGAATGGTAAGATTGGTGGAATCATTGGTAGAAATCATACAGGAAAAACAACAATACTTAATGCGTTAATGCTTACAGCTTATTCAAACATGAGTGGAATTAGTAAGAAAGATATTATCAATAATAGTTCTAGTCAATCCAGAATAACATTAGAGTTTGAGTGTGATAATAAAACAGGAGTGATTGAGAGGATAGATAGAGCTAGTAAAAGAAGTAGTATCAATTTTGTATTTAACGGACAGAATCTTGGAGAGAAAATTAAAGAAACTTATAGTGAAATAGAACCATACCTTGGTAAGTTTGACATGGCTAGTAAGACTAATTTTATTATACAAGGTAATTACCAGTTAGTAGCTACACTCGGGCAATTAGATTTAAAGAGATTACTAATTTCATTGTTCAATCTAGAAGAATTTCAAATGATTTTAAAACGAGCAAAGACAGAAATACTAGATATTCAGAAAGAAATTAAAGGATTCAAAGCAGGTGTTCAGTGTGAGAATGATTTAACACTAAAAGAATTTAGACATGACACAAAGAAAGAAATGAAAGCTAATAAGAAGTTAATAGAAAAGTATGAAAGCATTGTTAGAGAACTGAAAGAAATTATAGATTTGATTAAATTTAAAGATGGATTAGTGGTTAGTGAGACTAAAATTGATGAATTGCTTCAAACACTTAAAGATTTATATGAGAAGTATCCACATTGTTTAGAACATTTACACTTAGGAAGAGAGAAACTATTGAAAATTAATGAATTATACTCTAAAAATCAGAGTGAGATAGACAAAATCAATGAGACCATATCTGAACTTAGAGAGAAATATGAGAAAACAATCAAACAAATCAAGAATTTAACACCAATCAGTGATGATGAGTATCAAAAAAGTTTAAAGTTTATTGAAAAGTATGGAATGATTGATGAAGAAAAGGGTAGAAATGTAAATAAACCAGAAAAGCTATTTGAAAGTCCGAGAGAAATTGAGATAAATGATTGGAACATAACAAAAAATGAGTTTAACTATGATGAAAAGTTAGAAAGAAAACTACTAAATGATGTTGAAGGGTATAAAAGTGAATATAAGTTGATTGAAAATGATGTTTTACCTGAGAATAATTGGAACAATGAATTGATTTCTAAACTTAGAGTGATTATGGAAAGACTAACACAACTAGGAACTAGTCATAGACTAAATATATCAGAGCAAAGATACAAAGAAAGTTTGAAGTTTGTAGAAGAAAATACAGAAGTTGATTTAAGTAAAGAGAAATTTAGATTTGGAGGTAATGTAAAGTTTAATTCAAGTGAGTTTAAAATTGAGAGATGTAGAGAATTTGAAAGTAGTGAGATTAGTAATAAAGGATTAGGTTGTGAAAGATTTGGAGAGTATGAAGGTGAGGTTATGATTCATGATGTAAAGTATGATAGAAATAAGGAGAAACATTTGACTGAACAGATTAGAGTTGGAGTGATACTAGAAGAAACTTTAGAGAAAATGAAAGTAAATGATAGGATGATACCAGATGTTGTATTTGGAAAAGAACAAGGATTATACTTTGACATAAAACAAATCAGTAATGAAATTAAGAATTTAGGTATGATTGAAAAGTTTGATGAAGTTAAGTTAGAAGATTATGAAAGAGCAAGAAAGTTTATAAAAGAAACTAAGAGTTTGGATGTTAGCAGAGATAAGTTTAAATTTGGAAGTAAAGTTGAGTTTAATTTGAGCAAGTTTAGAAGTGAGAGATGTAGAGAGATTGAATCTAAAGATATAGAACTTGGAGATGAATGTGAAGATGAGTATGATAGTGAAGTTGATTTAAGGATGGGTAAGATTATTGACAGAAATATACCTGAGATAATTAGTCAAGATAAATTAGAACTAATAGAACAAATTAGAGAGCACTTGAATGATGTTGATGTTGAAGAAATTAAAGCAAAGATTAGAGTGAAGAAGATGTTGGGAGATATAAAGTTTAACAAGGATTGTTCTACTTGTAAATTGATTAGAAAGATGCTAAAAGTTGATGAAGAGGTTGGTGAAGTTGATGTTCAGAAATTGATTGATGAGTATAATTCACATGTTGATAGGAAGATTAGAGGATATCTCTGGTATGTATCTCAAAGTAATGGGATGTATAATGACTTGAAAGAAAAAGTTAGTCAGAGTAATAATATGATTGGTAATTTTGAAATGATGATTAAGAGTAAGAAACTAGAAGAATACAAGAAGAAACTGGATCAAAAAATTAATGAGTATAATAAAAGAATAGATGAGGAGATGTTTAAAAGTAAGAGACAAAAGGAAATTAAAGAAGAACTTAGGTTAAACAATGAGGACAAGAAAGAGTATGAGAAAATATCTAACTATCTTTGGTATGTGTCGCAGAGTAATGGAATGTATAATGACTTGAAAGAAAAGATGATTGAAAGTAGAGAGACAATTAGAGATTATGAGATTGGGGAGTTGATTAGAGAGAAGACTAGAATGATTGATGAGTATAACAAGAAGATAATTTGGTGGAAAGAAAAAGAAACTGAACTTGAAGTTGTGGTTAGTGATAAAGATGAGAAGTTAAAATATGACTTGATGAGAAACTATGTTTGGTATGTATCTGAAATTAGAAGAATGAGAGATACAATTAATGATTATGAAAAACAGAACGAGATTAATGAGATTAAGAGAAAGATTGATGTTATTGAAGGTGTAGTTAAGGATAGTTCAATTTGTATCAAAATGTTAGAGATTGGAGCTGAACTATATGAGAAATGTAATGAAAAGATTGACAGAACAAATAAGAAGAAGAATGAATGTGAGAGAGATATTGAGAAGAAGGAAGAGATACTAAGTCAGATTGATGATTATATTGAGAAAGAAGAAAGACTGGAATTAGTTAGAGAGTATGTAAAACTTATTAATCCAAGAGATGAGGATGAAGTAATTTTAGATATGCTTAAGGATAAAAGTCAAAGATTGTTTCAGAGAATAAATGAGATACTTGGAGAAACTAATGAAACAATGAGAGTTAGTTTAGATGAGGACTATAACATATATGTAGATGGAATCTTAGCTAAGTATAGTAGCGGTTCTCAGAAATTCATACTAGAACTTTGCTTGAGAATAGCTTTGTTAGAGATAACTGAAAGACCATGTATGAATGGAATTATAATTGATGAAGGATTTGGTATGCTAGATAATGAGAACTTAGAGGGAATAAAAAGAATGTTAGTTGGATTGAAGAAGAAGGGAAGATTAATTGTAATCATAACGCATGTAGAAGAGATGAAGGATATTATGGATGTAGTTGAAGAATTAGTTTAGAACATTAGTTAGAAAGTAAATTAGATTATTTTTTTATACTAGAAAGAGGTGGAAGATAGAGTGAATAGTAGAGTGAATAGGAGAGTGAATCTGAGAGTGATTAAGATGGAAAGAGTATATGTTAAAACGTGAGGAGAAGTTAGATTGAGAAGTTTAATTTAAATATGATATAAGGTGAAGGAAGAACTAGATTAAGAATATAATGGATGTTAGAGTAAAAAGATGATTAGTGATTTAGAAATTGGTGATGGTGAAAAAGACTAGTACCACTAAAGGGGTCAAAAAACTTGGAAAGAAATCCAAAAAATAGTACGAGTGATTTAGAAAAAATTAGAAAAACTGGAACAGGATGAAAGATAACGTGAAT
>JBAYIU010000003.1:0-5765 GCA_041665465.1 Candidatus Woesearchaeota archaeon | reverse complement strand
TAGCTCAACAAAAAGGATTAACTTATTCTGCTCCTCTTAAGATTATGGCAACTCTTATAAACAAGAGAACCGGAAAAGAAGTTAGTCAAGAAGTTTTTTTGGGAGATCTACCACACATGACCACTCGTGGAACATTTATTGTCAATGGAATTGAAAGGGCAGTTATTAATCAAATAGTAAGAAGTCCCGGAATATATTTCTCAGGCGAACTTGACCCATCCTCAGGAAGAGTTTTATTTAAGGCTGAAGTTAGACCTCTTCATGGCTCATGGTTAGAGTTTGAAGCAACAAGAGGAGATTTAATCTATGCCAGAATTGATAGAAGGAAGAAAGTATTAGCAACAGTTTTCTTAAAAGCTCTTGGCATGGAAAATGAAAAAGAAATTATTAATTTCTTTAGTGAATTTGATACAGATAAAGAGCATAAATATATAGAAAGCACACTTGCCAAAGATTCCACCAAAGGAAAAGACGAAGCACTTTTAGAGATTTATAGAAAATTAAGACCGGGTGAACCAGTTCTAATAGATAATGCAACCAATTTATTTACCAGTATGTTCTTGGACAAAAGAAGATATGACTTGGGAGAAGTAGGAAGATACAAGATAAATAAAAGAATGGGGACAAGTGTTGCCGACTCAGACGTAAGTATTTTGACTCTTAAAGATATAACCTCGGCCTTAACATATTTGGTTGGTTTGCAAAATGGCAAAGGTAGGGTTGATGATATTGATCATCTTTCCAATAGGCGTCTAAGAAGAGTCGGAGAATTAGTAGGTGTTAATGCTTTTAGAATTGGACTTTTAAGGTTGGAGAGAAGTGTTAAGGAAAAAATGAGCTTGATTTCCCCAGATGATAAACCACTTCCTTCTAACTTAATTAATGCAAGACCCTTGATCTCTTCATTAAATGAATTTTTCAGGAGCAATCAGCTTTCAACAATATTAGATGATACAAATCCCCTTTCTGAAATTGATAATTTAAGACGTGTTTCCGTTTTGGGAACAGGTGGCATAAATCGCGAAAGAGCATCTTTTTCAATCCGTGACGTTAACTCATCTCAATATGGAAGAATTGATCCTGTTAGGAGTCCTGAGGGTCCAAATATTGGGCTTGTTACCTATCTTGCTTTATACACAAAGGTTAACGAGTTCGGCTTTTTGGAGTCACCTTATAGAAAAGTAATCAAAAAGGGAAATAAATCAATAATTACAGATGAAATTGTTTATCTAACTGCAGATGATGAAGAAAATTACAATATTACACATTCAGGTATAAATATTGATGCAAAAGGAGTTATCAAAGATGAAAGAGTCCCCTTAAGACACTTGGGTAGTTTCACTGAAGGACCAGCAGAACTGGTTGATTTAATCGATATTTCTCCTAGACAATTGGTTGGAACTTCAGCTTCTTTGATTCCATTTTTAGCTCACGATGAAGGTAATCGTGCATTAATGGGTTCAAACATGCAATGTCAGGCGGTTCCACTTGTTAATCCGGAAGCTCCTATTGTTGGTACAGGGATGGAAAAAGAGGTATCAAAAGCCATGAAAAGAGTTGTTATAGCAAGACATTCGGGAACGGTGACACATGCTGATAATGAAAAGGTTATTGTCAAACTAGACAAGAAAATATCAATTGATGAATCTACTGAAGAAATTGAAGTAATTGATAATGGTAGCTCCGAACAATATTCCTTAATGAAATTTAAAAGAACAGCTCATTCTACTTGTTATAATCAAAAGGTTTTAGTTAATCCTGGAGACAAAATAAAGGCGGGAGATTTGTTAGTAGACGGTCCAGCAAGTCAAAATGGAGAATTGGCACTAGGCCGTAACTTGGTGGTTGCCTATTCAAGTTTTGGAGGATATGGTTTTGAAGATGCTATTTTGATATCAGACAGGTTGGTTAAAGAAGATCTTTTAACATCAATTCATATTGAAGAATATGACGCAGAAGTTGTAGATACCAAATTAGGACCAGAAGAAAGAACTAAAGATATCCCCAATGTCTCAGAAGCCGAACTTGCAAATTTAGCAGAAGATGGAATAGTTGTAATTGGTGCAGAAGTTGGGCCAAACGATATCTTGGTAGGAAAAATTGCACCAAAAGGAGAAACCGAATTAACATCTGAAGAAAGACTTTTAAGAGCCATCTTTGGAGAAAAAGCTCGAGAAGTTAGAGATACTTCTTTACGCGTACCACATGGTGAAAAAGGAATTGTTGTTGGAGTTGACATCTTAGACAGAAATAAAGGTGATGAATTAGGCCCGGGGGTTATTGAAAAAATTACAGTTAAAGTTGCGCAAATCAGAAAAATTACAGTTGGAGATAAAGTAGCAGGAAGACATGGAAATAAGGGGGTAATTGCAAAAATCCAGTCAGTTTCTGATATGCCATATTTATCTAATGGAACACCTGTTGATATTGTTATCTCTCCTTTATCTGTTTTATCACGTATGAATTTGGGCCAACTTTTGGAGGCTCATATTGGTCTTGCTCTAGATAAAAAAGGTGAGCTTGGTTCATTTCCAGTTTTTGACCATATTACTGAAGAAACTTTAATCAAGGAACTTTCTTCAGCTGGACTTCCTGTTAATGGAAAGACAAGATTAACTGACGGAAGAACAGGTGAATCATTTAAGGAAGATACAGTTGTTGGTATTGGTTATATTCTAAAGCTTACTCACATGGTTGAGGATAAGACTCATGCTAGATCAACTGGCCCGTACTCGCTTGTTACACAACAACCACTTGGGGGTAAAGCCCAAATGGGAGGGCAACGTCTTGGAGAAATGGAAGTTTGGGCACTTGAGGCACATAAGGCTCAACACATTTTGCAGGAAATGCTTACCATTAAGTCTGACGATATCGTTGGTCGTGCCAGAGCTTTTGAAGCAATTGTCAAAGGAACCGATATTCCAGAATCAACAATCCCAGAAAGCTTTAAGGTATTGGTTAGAGAATTAAATGCATTAGGTTTAAGTATTTTACCTAAAGGTGTTATACTCTCCAAAGAAAATCTTCTTGGGGATACTACAGAAGGTGAAAAACTAGCCGAAACCTTAGGAGCTAAAGTTGTACCAACTGAAGAGTTGTTAAGTCCATCCGGACCAATGGAAATGGAGGAAGTAAAAGATGTTAACTAATACGCTTGATCAACTATTTGATTTGAAGAATCTTGAGGATTTTGGTTCATTAATGATTAAATTGGCCTCACCCGAAGATATTAGAAGATGGAGCCGGGGTGAAGTAACAAAGCCTGAGACTATTAATTATAGAACTCTAAAATCTGAAAAAGACGGTTTGTTTGATGAAAAAATCTTTGGTCCTACTAAGGATTGGGAATGTTTCTGTGGAAAGTACAAAAGAATTAGATATAAGGGTGTTATTTGTGACAAATGTGGTGTTGAAGTTACTCAATCTAGGGTAAGAAGGGAAAGAATGGGACACATAAGTCTTGCTTGTCCTGTTGCTCATATTTGGTTTTTCAAAGGAGCTCCTTCAAAAATCTCAATAGTTTTAGGTGTTGCACCAAGGGCTATTGAACAAGTAATTTATTTTGCTAGGTATCTGGTTTTAAATGTTGATGAAGACAAGAGAAAAGAATCAATTAAAATTTTAGAAAAGGCACTGACCGAAAATGAAGCCCAAATAATTAATTCTTTCAAAGAGAAAAAAAATCTTTTAAAAGTTGAGGCTGAAAAAGCTGTTGCAAAAATCAAAGAAAAGATTAAGGACAAAGAACAGAGTAGTCTTGCAATCTCTGAGATTGAGTTGGACAGTAGGAAAAAAGAAACCACACTTTCTGAAGATGAAAAATCAAATTTATCCAGAAATTCAAGACTTTTTGAAAATTTAATAGGTCTGGTTCGTAGTCTTAAGACTTTAAGTATCCTCTCTGAAGAAGAATATGACGAGTTAATAAATTTTGGCGCAGCTGAATTTTTTGATGCAAAGATGGGTGCAGAAGCAGTGCTTTCTGTTTTGGGAGAAGTTGACATGGAAAAATTGGCAGAAGAGTTACGTAAAGAGGTTAATGAGACCAAACCAACAAGCACAAAATACATGAAGCTTGTTAAAAGATTAAAGATTGTTGAAGGTATGAAGAAAACAAAGATTGATCCATCTTGGATGATTCTGAAAGTTTTACCGGTACTTCCTCCAGACTTAAGACCAATGGTTCAGCTTTCTGGTGGGAGATTTGCGACATCAGATTTAAATGATTTGTATAGAAGAGTGATAAACAGAAATAATAGGTTAAAACACTTAATAGGGCTTGGTGCTCCTGAGATAATTCTTCGAAACGAGAAAAGAATGCTTCAAGAAGCAGTAGACTCATTAATCGATGCAAGTCAAAGAAAGGCAACAAGACGGGCAAGAGGTAGACAACCATTAAGATCGCTTTCCGACATGCTTAAAGGAAAACAAGGAAGGTTTAGACAAAATTTATTAGGAAAAAGGGTTGATTATTCAGGTAGAAGCGTCATCATTGTTGGTCCTGATCTTAAACTTAACCAATGTGGTCTTCCAAAAGAGATGGCCTTGGAAATGTTTAAACCGTTTGTACTTCGTGAGATGATCTTAAGAGGTATTGCTCCAAATGTGAAATCTGCAAAAAATATGCTTGATAGACGTCCACCTGAAGTCTTTGATATTTTGGAAGAGATTACAAAAGACCATCCAGTCTTGCTTAATCGTGCACCAACTCTTCACAAACTTTCAATTCAAGCATTTTATCCTATCTTAATTGAAGGAAGTGCAATTAGACTTCATCCAGCAGTTTGTTCAGGATTTAATGCTGATTTTGATGGAGATCAAATGGCAGTTCATGTTCCACTTTCTTCAAGAGCAATTGAAGAAGCTAAAACATTAATGCTTCCAGAACATAATTTATTAAGGCCGGCCGATGGAACACCAGTATCAACCCCAGCTTCAAAAGAAATGGCATTAGGAGTTTATTATCTAACTTCAGTTGATCCCAAATCACCCAAAATGACAACTGTTTTTACAGATAAAAATGAAGCAATTTTTGCACACCAAACAGAAAAGATAGGATTAAGACAGTTAATTGATATAAGAATAGATGGAAAAATAATTGAGACAACAGTAGGAAGAGTTTACTTCAATGAAATATTACCAGATGTGTTTGATTTTGTGAATGAATCAGCCACCTCAACTTTGATAAAGAAATTGTTTGGAGTAGCCTATGCAAAGTGCGATAAATCTATCGTTGTAAAGATGATTGATGATGTAAAATCTTTAGGTTTTTCTGCAGGTACTCTATCTGGAATTTCATTCGGTGTTTTTGATGCCAAGTTATTACCAGAAAAAGGAAAAATTCTTAAAGAAGCAGAAAACAAAGTTTCTGAAATTGAGAAAAACTACAATGAGGGACTTATTACTCTAGAAGAGAAGAAAAGAATGACCAAAGAAGTATGGCTCGAGACTTCGGAGGATTTGGCTGATAAAACTTGGGCGTTAATGGAGCCTACAAATCCAATTAGAATAGTAATCGATGCTAAAGTTGGTCGTGCTTCAAGAGACCAAGTTAAACAGTTATCAGCAATTAGAGGTTTGGTGGTTGATCCACTTGGAAAAATCGTTGAACTTCCAATTAAAAGTAACTTTAGAGAAGGACTTTCAGTTTTTGAATATGTTACTTCCTCAAGAGGATCTAGAAAAGGTTTGACTGATACAGCTATTAAAACAGCCGATGCAGGATATTTGACAAGAAGACTGGTTGATGTCGCACATGATCTTAT
>JBAYIU010000002.1:0-20088 GCA_041665465.1 Candidatus Woesearchaeota archaeon | reverse complement strand
CATTAGTATCATTTAAAGGGATTTTAAAAATTAAATCTGTTGAGTTTGCTGAATAAGGGTTAGTTACTTCCGTACTGTTTAGTGTTCTTCTATAATAAAAAGTGTTTCTAATATTCCCATGATGTACAGTGGTTGATGTTCCAAAAGAAGAACCAATTCCAAAGCTAGAATTATATGAACTATTACAGGTTACTTCGGTGCTTGTGCCATCAATATTTCCATTAACATACTGTAGTATATTTGTTCCGTTATAGACACAACTAATATTATAGTAAGTTACTCCGTCTATACTAGCATTGGTTGTCCCTGATATTCCAATAGAACTACCTGTTGAGTTTAAGCAATTACATGAAAACTTATTGTTACTTCCAATACTTAACACTAAATTAGAGCCACTTGAAGCTGAATTTGGCTTTCCCATTAACTGATTATTATTACTTTTAAAATTAAATTCTCCTCCAAAACTCCACGTGTTGTTTGGATTGATTAGAATAGTTCCATTTGGAATCTCGACCCAATTGTATTCAGACCCCATTCTTAAATAATCTTGATACCATGCGCTGTGTGCAGGATCTCTAGAGTCAGTATGATATTCAATGTAAGTTAAACTTCCATTACTACTATAAGAGGTATAATCTTGAGTTGTATCGGTGCTGGTTACATTAGTATTGTTCCAATCATCATTCATTGAGAATACCGTATCAGCTAGAAGTCCTAAAGCTCCACTATAAAGAGTCATATTATTGAAAGTACCGTTGAAGGTTGAATCTTTTAATTCCCAAGTAGAGAAACCATCAACAGTAATATAATATTCATTCTTGCTCACTTGAATGGGTTTTATATCTTTTACCCATAGACCATTTCTAAAGACTCTAGGATTTTTATACTCTATTCCTTTAAAACTAATCTTTGCCTGTTTTTCTAATTCAGGACATGAATCAACATCAACAGTAATTTTAGAATTACTTAAAATAATACAGTTCTGTAACTCTTTAAGAGATTTAGCTTTTACTTCAACAGTATTATTATCGACGGTTAAAATTTTAGTTTCAGAAATTATTGGAGTCAAGAATTCAACTTTAACAGAAGAAGAATTTACTGAAATCAAGCCAAAGTCATTCTTTTCTGCTGCTGCTAATGCCGGATAAAGAAGTAGAACTAAGATGATAAAAGTAGTACTGATGAAAAAGGTTGATCTCTTCATGACTTACCTCTATTCTTTAAGATAGTAGTCTAATACAGCATAAAGAAGTTCAGCAGAAGCTCCTAAAACTCCTGCTAAGGCTGCATTCTGGGTGATTGCATAAGTAACGCCAGCTCCTATTGCTGCAACTAAAAGCTTCTTTCTTCCTTTTAGGAAAGTTAAGAAGTTCCAACCTTTAAAACTGAATTTCTCAGTTATTTTTGCTTTTGTCATTATGATATCACTTTACATTCAACCTTATCACATCGATAAGATAATTGTGAACTTGTTTGAACATCATTATTTTTCTGTAGTAATGAATCTATACTAACTCCTTTAGAAGCAGCATAACTTTTTAAACTTATCCATGTACCGTTTTTACAGACGATAGATTTAACAGCTCCTTGATCATCAGTGTAGTACCCAGTTTTAAAAGTTGAACTTAATTTATCAAAGAAAGCAACTGATTCAGTCACAGAACAAACATAAGCATGATCTAACTGATCCGGAGAAAGGTAGACAGTTCCACCGAAAGCAGCCATCACTACGGTTAAAAAACCAATAAGTCCATAAGTTATTTTTTGGTTAGTTTCCATTAAGATACTACCTCAGTAATTAATGCTCCAGTACTATTAACATAAGTTCTCCATGATGTTGAAGTTGAAGGATTAGAGTAAGTTGTTTGACTGATATTCGTTACATTACTTCCACCCATAGCGATACTACCAGTCATAGTGCATCCAGTAAGTTTACACCATCCAGCATTCAGCCATGATTCTAAGATGGTTAGAACACTTCCTGAAGTAGAGAATTGAGTAGTGTTACTAGAACTTACACCGTTCCAATTTAAACTGGTATTAGCAGTTGCAGAGCATACAACAGAATCTCCTAATTGAGAAATAAAAGTATTATTAGGGCATGCAACAGGATATCCAGTAAGATTAGTCCAATCAAGAGTAGTTTTATTATCTAAGCCGTATACAGGACCGGTTAAATTTAATTGATTAACTGTGATGTTCTGAGTAGTGATATAAGTTGAATTTTTTAAAGCCCATATTCCTCTCGAATTTATATCACCGTTAGGATTGAAATCTATAGCAGAAACTAAAGAAGTAAATAATAAAATCAGTCCTAAAATCAAAACACTTCTTTTAATGAATTTCATCATGCTAGCACCATAATCGTATCTGTATTGAATACTGGAGTTAAAAAAGTTATTGTTGCTCCTGAGACAGTATAATCGTTTCCTGCTCCAGAGATCAATACTGATCTACCGTTGATCACTAAAGAGTCAGACAATAAAGATTTAGTATGAACTAAAGTACGGTTAGAAGCACCGTCAGAACCGGTGCAACTTGTCCCTGCATAGACTGTCTTCTGAAGTCTTGCTTTAGCTAGATATCCCATGATTAAGAGGCGTGGTAATTTACTGTTACATTAGTGACATTCTTTTTTACATAAATCTTTGCTGGATCATCTATCTCTATGAATTCTGCATCTCCAGCATATAATTTTATTGATTGAGAAGTAGCATTACCTACATAGACAACATCAGTATTAGCATCATCAGCAGAAACCAAAACACCTTTTTTAATTGTTACTGTAGAAGCTAAAGCTGAAGCGGTTGCTGAAGTTACTGACTTAGTACCGTCTAATAAAGTAGCAGGAGCATTATTTTCTACCTGTAACCCTTTTGCAGTAACATTCGCAGCAGTAGTTAAAGTAGAATTATAAATAATTACTGAACCGCTGACACTTCCACCACCGCCGCCGGTTGTTAAAATTAATTCTCCACCAGTAGAATTAGTTTGAATGATTCTGTTAGTGATAACATAAAAGACGATATCATAAGTATGTTCAGCAGAATCTCCATTAGTAATACTTAATGAAATGGTTTCACCAGAATTTACCGGGAATGGATTTCCATAAATTACCGGGATAGAAGTAGATCCTTCTTGATCTGTTCTAGAAGGAAGTACAAAGTTTCCTGCACGTAACTGATAAGTGTTAGAAGTGTACCAGGTATATCCGTATCCCTTAAGATATCCTTTACCATTAGCGGGGATAGTGATTGAAGTAACAGTAGTAACTCCAGCTGCAATTGTAACCTGTTGAGTTATTTTCTGTTCTACTAATTGTTCTTGTGATTTGGGAGGAGGTTGAACCATGTTATTATGTTAAGTAATCTAAAGTTTATATAGATTTCCTTGTACCTCCTTGAACTGTTTCACCGTCTAAAGTAAGATTGATTCGATTATTTAATTGAGAACTAACCGCTATTTTCGGATCTTGAGACATTGAAAACTGATTTAGTGCTCTTGAAAACTGGATATCTTCAGGAGTAACTATTCGAGCATATAAACTAGGGAACTCTTTAATAGGAGATAACGAGATTTTGTCGGGGGTTGTGACTTTTTTACTCATTAAATTCCTAGGTTTAAGTCCCACATTATTACTGCCTTGACCGTCAATAGCGTCCTGTGCTGTTTGTAAATCTGAGTTAAGTTTAGTCATCATTTTTTCTTCTTAGATCCTCCAAATAGATTCGAAACTGCTGAAGATATTTTTGATACTACTGATACTTTAGGTGCTACTGCTGGAGTTGATTTAGCAGGAGTACTCACTGTTTGTGCAGGAGCTTTTGAAGTATTAAAAGGATTAGAATAGAATACCTGATTTACTATTGATGTTGCTTTAGCTGTAGGTGCAGGAGATGGTGCAGGAGTAGAAGTTTTAACTGAAGCAGTACTAGGTTTTGAAGAAGTATTTAAAGGATTAGAATAAAACACTTGATTAACTTTTGAACTAGCAGAGGAGGATGAAGAAGATGGAGATTGTTGTACAGCAGGTTCTACTTTTGCTGGAGTTGATGTTGAGAATAATGAAGTCTTACCAGCCTGTTTATAATAAAGTTCGGTTGTTGCAATATCGGCAGAAGTTCCTACTACAAATCCACCAACTCCACCAGCTAAAGTACCAGCAACAGGTACAACACTAGCAGAAGCAGCAGCACCAGCAGTAACTCCTAATTGAGCTAATTCACCAGCAGTATTAGCTTTTATAGCACTCCACCAGTCAATTTTTTTATTAGGATCTTCTTCATACTTAGAAAAATAAACGTCTAATCCAGCGCCAATAGGGATATCAGCTAGAGGAATGAAATTAGCAACAGTTTTAGTTACTGAAGCCCACTTAGGAACAGTTTTTAAAACTGTCTTTCCTGTTTTATCTATCCCTAACTCTGCAATTTCTCTAGTCCCAGCTTTTTCAGCTTTACTTACAGATAGATCATTAATGTTATAAGGATCCTTAACGAACTTTTTAAATGCTGATTCTTCAACTTTAGGCAGAGCATCAGCAATATATTTAGTGTCTACTAATTTGTTGATTCTTTTTGCAACAGAAGGTAAGAAAATATTAGCACCTAAAGCACCACCTACTGCTGAAGCATCTTGAAAAAGTGATCCAGTCCCGGTAGAAGCTATAGGTACATTAGCAGGAAGACCTACTCCTCCTTCTGTACCTGCTCCTTGAGTTCCTTGAGGTACAACTTGACCTTCAGGAGTAATAATGTAATATCCGGGATCGTACTGAGGTTGATCGTTAGGAGTAAAATAAGATTGTTGAGGTATAGCGCTAGGATCTTCATTAAATCCTTGCTGTTCAAGTAAATCATCAGTACCGCCAAGAGATCCGCCCGGAGATCCTTCTTTAGGTGAAGTAGCAGATTTATACAGAATATATCCACCAATTAATGCAGCACCTAGTAATAGTCCAGAAGTACCATAAATACTTTTATTTTTTGACACTTTTATCCTTCACCAGTACAGTTTTAGTTTCTTCTCTTAATGGAGTTAACATCAATTCTTTAACATGATCTTGAGCTTCTTTTAAAGTCGTGAAATTCTTACTGAAATAGTTTTTACCTGATACTTGAAATCCTGAAGCTATCCCAATAGTATACTCTTCCATTTTATTCAAAAAGTACCCTGTTTATTTTTTCATAGTTAAGAATTGCAGTTACAGCAGCAGTATCTAAAGCTTCTACACCTACATACGGAATTAAATCAACATCATTCTTTAATGCGGTAGTGGTGTAAACTAAAACATCATTAATGTAACATCGAGCTATTCTACTAGAATCAATAGTAATTTTAAATTTGTATTGAGTATCAACCGCAACAGCAACAGCAGTTGTGGTATCTGTATCAGTATTATTGATAGAACTTATTACATGCCAAACAGCAACAGCATTATCAGTAGTATTGTATCTAAAGAAAACTTGATCTGCATCAGTAGCAATAACGCCAGTATTAGTTAATTTCAGTCCAGCCCATAATTGTACAGTAGTTATTGCAGCACCAGTTTTTAAAGAAGCAGTCCATTCAGTCTGATTTTCTGTACCCCATTTAACATTAGTCCATGCAGTCTGATTGGTATCAAGATGAGGAGCGATAATAACTTGATCTGCACTAGCTCCGGCAGAAGTTAAAAGTATTCCGGCATTAGTTGAATCAAAAGTAACAGAGGCAGTAACAGCATTAGTCCCAAGAACTTCAAAATGTTTATTAGCGATATTTAAAGCAACAATCTCAGCAACATCAGCAGCATCATTTCCAGATAAAGCAGGTGCAAAAATAGCGTTTAATGCTGGTCTTTGTGAAAAATATTCTGTTAAATAATATCTTTCATCTTTAGTTTCATCTTCTTGAGAAATTATCGTCTTCATTACATCTGCTGTTTTTGTGTCTAATAATTGTGGCGGTGTCATTATTTCTTACCTCTATGCGTGTATGTATATGCTCCAATACCTAGAATAGTAATTCCAGCAAGGACGTACCATAAGGTATCAGAAGAAGCAGTAGCAGTTTGATCTCCTCCAGAAGTGCTTACTGGAAATAAACTGTCTCCAGCACCGCCAGAAGCTCCTAAAGTACTGGAATCTACTCCAGAATTTCTCAGTTCTGCTAATCCTTTTAAATATGCTAATTGATTATCTTGAGCTTGTTTAGTAGTTTTATTCTCTTTATCCATTAAATTGAGAGTATTTTCGTTCTCTCTTTGAACTGTAGTGACTGCCCACTGATCACCAACATAATCATAAATTTTTGCTCCTGCAATAGTAACACCGCCAAGAATACCTGTAGCAACAGCAGCATTTTTACCGACTTTAATTAAAGTAGGACTAACAGATTTAGAAACGGCTGGAGCAGAACTTTTTAAAACTGTCTGACCACCAGAAACCAATTTAGCGCTAGAACCTAACGTCTTAGAAGTTGTTTTAATGACTTTAGAATCAGCAGACTTAAAGACACTGCCTATATTTTCAAAAATATTTTTTATAGCACCCATAACAAGAAGGATAATTTAAGTGTTTAAATACTTTTCTAATTAATCCCTGAGAAAAATAAAAAAATAAAAAATAATCTTTTAATCTCTACTTAGATCTCTTCATAGTACTGGATGCACTCGATATAATAGTTGCTAGAAGCACTATCAAAGGTGGTACCCATACTATAAACTTGAACTACGATCTTCTGAGAAGCGTTCACTACTACTGGAACTCTGATCTTAGGTCTTTGGAATTCGTCACCAATATCCTTAAAGATTCCATTGGCTCCTGACCAAATCTCTCTAGATTCAGTGCCATTAGCGTTCTGTTTCAGGATTCTAGTCTGACCAGCAGTGATAGCAGTACTGGCATCAGTAGCGTTATAATCACCGAAATGATAATTAACGGGCGTGATCTCAATAGCCATTCCTAAAGGTACAGCGTACTCTAAAACAGTAGTCCAGCTTGCAGCTGTAGCGAAATCTGCGGTAACCCAAGTGCTACCAGTAGAGTTCTTATCGATGGTGAAGGGTGACTTCACTAAACCTTGTCCTTGCGGCATTTTCTTTTTATCTCCAATTTTTATATTACTTTTTTAATTTTTAAAATCCAAAATTAATTTACTTTTATGACCTAAGCCATAGCAGTATTCAAGTCAACTTCAGATCCGCTTTCAGACTGTTTGCCTGCATTTTGAGGTGCAGCACCAGTGGCTAATCCTAAAGCAAAATTCACAATGTTCGGCATTTGAACTTTTGATACTACAATCAAATCACCTAACAACGATCCTACTGTGAAAACAGTAGATCCAGCAGTAGCATACTTAGCGACATCTTTCAATGTTCCTTCAGGGAGCATTCGATATCCAGTATACAAAACCACAGTAGAAGCAGCAGCTCCTAAAGTTCTAGAAGAAACTACTGGAATAGGCGACTGGAATTTCGATCCTACAAAAGTTCCAACCAATCCACCAGCAGCTAATCCTAGAGACATTTTTGCACCAAGAGCAGCTAAATTCATGAACCCTTCTTTAGAAGGAAGTACATTACCTAAAGCTCCTGATCCAGCACTTACATTATCCGTCATTTTTATGTCTCCATTATAAAAGTTTTTTATGTTCTTTTGGTATAACATTGAATCTTCGTTTAATAAGTCTTTTGGGCTTGATCCTGAATGTTCAGTCTCAGATTCTCGGACCTGTTCAACAATCGGGGTATCATTATCAAAACCATAAAAATAAAACTCCCCTTTTCCAAGAGATTTAATTTTGTCTAAATCATTAGGATCATCAATATAATTTTTAATAGCTTCTTTATCTCGATAACTTGTAACTCTACCGATACATAAATTATCTGCCTGAGACAAACAAGTTTTATCTATTCTTTGCGGTCTTTGACTAATACCTATAATCCCTAATCCATCAGATCTGTTCTCTTGAAACATTCCTCTAACGATTTCTTTAGAATCAGTCTTTTCACTTTCAGGTGCAAATTTGTGCATTTCGTCAATAACTACAGTTTGAATTCCTCTTTGTAAATGTAACCTGAACTCTTCTAAGAAAGTTTTTAAAAATTTATTCTGATCGTCGATAGATAACCTTTTCACTTGAATAACTACATTTCTGTGACTAGCAGCGATAACTAAAGCCATGGTTTTAGCAGACTTAACTTTAGTGACATCAATATAAGAAAATTCAGGCATGTTAAGATAAGCATCTTGAGGATCAATAATAACAAAAGAGTTTCCTAATTTTCTGCCTTCTTCAACGATAACTCTAGCAGTATAAGATTTTCCATAGCCCGATTTAGCGATAATGATTGTTTTCTCACCATAGAAAGCCGGTTCTAAAGTAATAGATTTAGTGACTGACATTTTTATATTATCCCCATTTCGATACTAAATAATAAACCTACTCCAGTAATAGCAGCAGAAATTAAAATATATTGTACTCTTTGATTTAAAGTGTATCCTCTAATTAATCTTAAAGTTTCTACTTGATTCTGGTATAAAATCCCCATTTGCTTTTTAGTTGGGAGAGATAAAAACTCTTTCTCATCAATAACTAATCCGGTTTCAACCACTTTAATCTAACCTCTTACTAGCATAATAAACTAGACCTACCACAATAACAGCACCAATAACGTAATGCAGAGGATTAGCTTGATCTTTAGGTTTAATCTGGACATTTACATCACCAGATTGATTAATCGTTTTTTCAGCGAAATAAGAAGGTTTTGGAGTAACTCCTGATTCTACTTTAGGGAAAAGTGATCTATCATAAATTCCGGCAATTTTAGAAGAATTAAACATTAAACAACCTCATTAACTTTCTTTTCTAAAGGTTTCTCAATATAAGGACGAACAATAAATTCTGTAAGTAGACCTAAAGCAGCACCTACTAAGATCGCTTTAATTATTCTATTTTTTTCCATGTTTTACCTTCTTAGGATTATCAGCTAATTTTTCTGTCTGACTTTTAGGTTCCTTAGTTTTATCTTCCATTTGCCGCATAGGGCTTTTAGCCTGTTTAAAGTTTACTATAAATTCTACAATCCGTTCAATTCGGGCAATAAGTTTTAGTACAATTTGATCAGCATCTTTTCCTGCATAACCTTCAATGTACCTTTTAGTGTAAGAAGTTGACTCTTTAATTTTGTATCCCCTAATATAGGCGATAACATTAGCTGAAAATTGTGCTACTAATTCTTGATCTATCTGCTGTCCGGTTTTAAGTTTTTTACCAGAAAAAGAAAGAATATAACCATCAACAGCATGAGCTAATTCATGAAAGAAAGTTGTTTGATCAGGAGTGCATAACACAATAACTTTAGCACTAGGACTATAACTTCCGTAAAAATCATTTTTAAATGATTTAGGTATTATTTTTATTTCTAGAAATTCAGCTACAGCAGTATAAGGTAATTCCGGGAGTTTTAAAGGTTTATAGATTATTTCCTTACCAAAAGTATCAATAGCACTGAAAACAGGTACTCCTCTAAAAGATACCGGGATAGATATTTCTTCAGATTTTTCTTCTTTTCCTTCTGGTGCTTTCTCGCCTTTCTTTAGATTTATTCTTTTACCTTGATCATCAACATAACTTCTTTTATTAAATTTCATCATGTTAGGGGCAAGAATATAAGAAGGAACAGATTTACTTTTAACTTCTCTTTTAACTTCTTTCCACTGATTTCTACCTCTAAAATCCATTTCTTCAAAAGCTTCACTTAATTTTGAAAATAAAAATTTACCGTTATCTTCTTTAGACATCTCAGAGGGGTACTTATTCTGGATCCATTCAATAGCTACAAATAATCTATTAGAGAAACTCCAAGCACTACAAGGTTTATTATCACTAGGAAAAACGGCTTTAGCAATAGCTTCCGGCAAATCACCAGATTTTAAAAGTGCAAAAACACCATTAATAGCTCCTTTAATCTCAGCCGGAATTTCTTTATTCAAGGTTTCACCGTAAACGATTTTATCTGTTTATGTTCATCATCAGTCATAGCCTTACCTGAATTATTTGTTTTAGGTTTTTTCTTAGCTCTCATATCTGCCATAAACTTTTTAGCTTCTGGAGATCCCTTAACTAATTTTCTAGCAGCAGTTTTAACTTCATTCACGACTGTAACAACAGGAGCAATAGTTTCTTTAACTATTACAGGCACAGATTTATTTTCAGAAACGCCTTTAATTAGTTTGTATGTTAACCACGATAAACCGGCAAAAACACCGATTTTCAAAATATTACGTTTAAGTGAGTCTTCCATAGTAATCTACTAAGGGATATCATTAATCTTTAAATACTTTTCTAGAAGAGAGGTTTATGAGCATTATAGTCTTTATTTTTAATGATCATTCTTTCATTACAGTAAGGGCACAAATAAATATTTGTTCTCTTATGCTTGATTTCAATTTCAACTTTACATTTAGGACAGATTTTTATCTGAACGGTGGTATTTTCATAAAATCTTTTAATCATTTAACCTCTTCACTGATAGTCTTTTTAAGTTCTTCAAACATTAACAATAACTTTTCAAGTTTCTTCTTTTTAACTACCATCTCATATTTGGCAGGACATTTTTCTTTAAACAACGTTTCTAAATCTTCTTTTGAAGTCTGAACTATCATCCCCTTAACTTGAATCGGAATCAAAGGAATAAAAGGTTTAGCTTTAAGGATCAGTTCATCAATATGATCCAGATGATCTTTAAATTCTTTATCTGTTAATCCATTAATAAACCCAGCACCCAGATGGATATATTTTAAATTATCTGCTTGTAATTCTGAAACTAACTGAGATTCTTGAGTAGGTTTATTTTCTACAGATTGTACTTCTTGAACTGGTACTTCTGGAGCAGAATCTTTAACTAAAGGTGGTTCTGGGTACTTTCTAGCCAGTTGTCTAAGATTCTGTTGCGGTGGTTCTCCATAAGTAGGATCAACATAATTATGATTAATCTGTGGATTAGTATTCCCGGTTTCGATCATCATATCATACGCTTCACCGGCATTGTACCATTCTGCTCTAGTATGCTTATAATTTAATCTCTGCATAGGAGTCATGTTCAACCATCCATGGGGAGGCTGAATTTTTGGAGATTGATCTTGTTTATTAAATTGCTGTACAGATCCAGAAAACCCTTTCATAAATTCTACTACTAGAGGGATATATTTAGAATATTTAGCTATCGTTTGAAGTACAGGATCATTTTCATCCCCATTATAATCTGGATTTTTATTAAGTAATTTCTGAGTTTCTCTGACTAGTTTAGCAGCAGAATTAATCTCTAATACTGGTTTACCAGAAATGTTAGTAGCATCAAAATCATCTTCTAATATCGGCTGTCCTCTATTTTCTCTATTTTTCTTCTTCATATAATTACGCATATATTCATTGTACTCTTCTTTTCTAACTCGTGGCATTATTTTTAATCTCCTTTTAAATTCTCAAACGGTTTGATTTTAATTTTCCATTCTTTTTTTTTATGGTCAAATTCTACTTTTCTAGTGGCTTGAATTAATTTTGATAGTCGATAAGGACTAAGATAAATCCCTTTTGATATCGGTGCTAAATCATTCTTAATCTCTTTAGTTGTGAATGAATCATCATGCTGATCAATCCATTCACCAATCTTCAACTTAACCTCTGTTTTAGTCCTCACCATAAAGGATATAATCCTTTTAATCTTTATTAATCTGTTGGGAATTAAACCCTCTTATTTAATCATAAAAGGAAGTTTTGTTCCATGCTCTTTTGGACTGACACAAGGATCAACTAAATGTTTACATAAGACTACTGGATCAAACCATCTCTTTATTCCTTGATGCTCTAACACATGACAATATCCAAAATCATCAGTTCTTTCTTCTCCGAACAGATCATAATCAAAAGCGTTATTTTTGAATGCTGATCTGTCAAGTAATAAGCAGCCGAATCCAAACCCCCACACTTCAGTTATTTCTTCATTCTTAACTAATTCTTTACACTTATCAAAAGAAATATTGGTATTAGTATCTTTATCAATGATCACTGGTTGTTTAGTATTTTTGTAACAATATAGTCCGGAGATAACTTCTTTCTCGTGGTTGAGTAAAACTCTTAAAACATCTTTACTGAAAGGGATAGTATCAGTATCTAAGAAAAAGATATAATCAAACTCTTTTTCCACTGCATACCTTCTGATCATCTCTCTGGAATAAGTGATCTTCTGGATAACAGATAATTCACTGCTTTCAGGCAGGACTAAAGTAATTATTTCTTTCTTAGTTCCGTCTTGATAATTGATAGATGTTTGCCTGAATAAATCTGCTACTTCTTCGTTATCTTTCCCATTAACACAGACACAAACTTCAATCAGATCTTTAGGATAATCCTGAGCAGCAATCCAGTTTAACCAGTCTAAGATAGAATATTGTTTCTTTCCCCCGATCGGTGCAGCAATAAGTATTCTATTCATCATATTCTTCATCTCCAGCACAATTACAATACTGTTCTATCTTGCCACACAATTTACAATACACTTTTTTCTTTTCCATCATTCAACCTCTAAACATTTAGTCATATTCTTTTCACAAACTTCAGCAAAAATCTCATGCCCTACTTCATGCCGGCACACTTCATAAGCTCTTTCAAAACTCATTCCTTCAATATTTATACTGATCCAGTCTCCTCCTTTACCTCCTTGAACTTGTGCCCAGCACCCATCATAAAGACTAGAACAATCTTCTCTTTCTGGCTGACTAAAAGGAGTAATGTTATAATAATTTAAACTTAAACAAACTATCAAAGCTAGACTAGCACCGATTAATATTAAAACAAGACTTTCCAGAAATTCACTAAATTTCTGATTCATGATTCATCACCACAAAGCATAATATCTTTATCCTTTTTCATCTCTAAGACTGGGACTAAAGTTCTAGGTTTTTCTAATCGACCGCATTTACAACATTTTATCTCAACGATATTGAGGTTCTCATCTAATTGCAAAGCAAAATGCCAGCTGTTACAATTATCGCACCTAGCCTGATTCCAATTTTTAGACCTGATCATTCTTCCTCTTCACTCCATACAATCTTTTTACATTTATTTTTAGCAGTTAATTTATAGAAACAATCTTTACAAACTTTTCTGTTATTACACTTGTGACTATCGCGGCACATTGAGAATTCTTTATGACAATTACTACAGATCCAAGTCGTCACTTCACTGCCACCCCCATTATATTCTCATGAGAAAAATCTGTCTTGAAAATAGTAAACTGTTTAAATCCTGCCATGAACAGCATTTTTCCTAATTGATCATAATTCCATAATGAATAATGCTGGCACCAAACCCCATAATGACCATGTTCATGAGGTACAGAAAAAATAAATAATCCTCCTTCTTTTAAACATTTACTGATTTTCAATAGAGGAATTAAAGGTTTTTTATAATGTTCAATTATTTCAAAAGCCATGACTGCATCTAAACCTATAAAAAAATCTGTTGCTTCTTCAAGACTTAAACAATCATACCTTATTTTTGGATCCGTAAATCTTTTTTTATTTTCTTCAATAGCTACATGAGAAAAATCTGTAGCAATAACAGAATGACCTAAACTAGCAACAAATTTAGCATTATGTCCTAAACCACAGGCTAATTCTAAAATTCTACAAGGTTTCTGAGGCAGTGCTCGTCTAATAAATTCATGATTAAAAGCCCAATCCTGAGAAGAATTATCTTGATAAAAACCTCTGCTGTAATTCAAGTCCCAATATTCCTGAGTATTGATATTATTCTCTTCCATCGTCTTCAAATCCAAATCCAATTAATCCTGACTTAATCTTATTAATCTCGCTTAATAAGTCTTCCTTATAATCTTCAAATGTTCGGATAGGATAACATCCATTCTGTAAAAACTTATAAAAATTATCATCTTTAATTATGAAATCAAGAATATCTAAAAATTTCTGAAGATATTCATGAGTTCTAGCATTACCTTCAATATAGCAACCAGCTTTAAAACCGGTTTCTCGTAATGCTCCTAGATCAGTTGTAATAAATGGAGTTCTGCACGCCCTAGCTTCCATAATCACATTACAAAAAGTTTCTGGATAAGTATTTGGATATAATAACATGAACGATGTGTTCATGTATTTTAACATCTCTTTCTGAGACTGAGTTCCATGAAAAACTAATCCTTTAAATCTACCGTTCTTCATGTCATTAAACATCTTTCCGAAGTGAAGATCGTCTAACTGTTCAGCCCCATAAATCTTCATGCTAGAGAAAATATGCAGAGTAGCTTCTGGATACTTTTCAATAATAAAAGTCCATGCTTTAAGAAGTACATCTAATCCCCGGAACGGAGTAGAAGCATAAATAAATTGTAATGGTTTCTTTATTGCTATCGGTTGAGGATCAGCAGCATTTCCTAGAATAAAGAACTTCTCATCAGGGATATCAAACATCTCTTTCATGTTCTGCTTATGGAACTCAGATAAGACCCAGATTCTAGAATACACATCAAACACGTTTCTAGAACCTTTGAGCCCTGAAAAGCAAGGAGTGTCTACTGTGTCCTGACTATAGAAAACTGCTGTTTTATAGTGGATATTATTAGGAATAACCCATACTTTACGATAATGAATGAACAGATCACATTCTAAATCTAAATCGAAAATCTGTTCAAAGGGAATAAACACTGTCTCTCCTACCCCACTAGACATTTTCTTCACCGGCACAAAAGCAATAACTTCATGATATATGCCCAATTCCTCGATCATTCTAAGTAATCCTGAATCTGCTCCTCCTAAAGGTTGATCAGGTTCTAGAGTTAAGATCGTACTGGTAGGAGAGAATACAATAATTTTCATCTTTCAACTACCTTCCCACAACAAGGACATTCCTGATCAGTAACTTTACCATAATACCAGACAGCAGTAGAAAAAGTTCCACCAGTTTCTCTACATCGGATCAGCCAGAATTCTCCTTCTTTATTTATAAAATAATGACTTTTCATTCTTTTCCTCTGAATAGTTCCTCATATTTGATAGGTTTACTTTCAGGATCATCTTTCTCTAGAAGTACTACTGCTGATCTAAACCGAGTTAACTGAAAAATTCTTTTATTAATATGTTCAATTCTAGACGGTAAACTCAATGTTTTTAAGTTTTCTTTCAAAATGTTAATAATTATATCTAACTCTTCTAACTTAGGCAAAGAGTCTACAAAATCCTGATACTTTAAACTGAGTTCTTTATTGAGTTCTTTAACAAACTCAAAATCATTCATCAGGTCTCTAAAATCCTCTTCTTCACGTCTGATTTCTATCTCTAGTCCTTTAATAAAATTGCTATCTATCATTTTTTAATATTGCCTCCATGATTTTAATTTATGAACATAAGCTACACCATTTCGGTATTCAAAAATAGTTAATCTATAACGCACTAAGCCTAACAGATTCATTAAAAGATTTCTTTCTTCATACACTTCAATTACTTCCCAACCTTTTCTAGATTTCATTTCTAATTATCCCCACGTCTGATCTCCTAAATTTAATAATTTATTGTATATCTCTTCCTTCATTTCTTCTTTAGAAGAATCTCCACTCTCAACATAATCTACACAAGATAAGCACTCTTTTAAACATTCTAGCGATCTCTTTAACATTTCATGGAAACTAATCAATTCATCAAACTCATTTTCATTAGCATAATTCCATCTTCCACCGCTCATTTTCTTTTCTCCTTAGTCTTTCCAAAAGCAACTGCTAGATCAACTAATCCTTTAAACTTCTTAGTGATCTCTTCAACCAGATAATTAAATTTATCTTGTGTCTCAGCATTGAGTTTCTTAATAGATTTAGTTAAATCTCTTACTGCAATAATGAGCATAATTTCTACAATTACTAGAATTCCTGCTGTGATAGGGAAGACCCATTCTACATTAATCATTTTTTCTTCTTATCCTCCACTTTTTTGATCGTGATCATGTTATTAAAAATCTTAACTTCTTTTCCTGCTTGAATATCTTGATACATCTCTAATAACTTAGTTAGATCTAACTCTTTAGATTTACCTACAAGTTCACTGATATCCACTTCGATCATTAATTTCATTTTTGAAAATAAAAAATAAAAACTTTCCTAATTAAAGGAAAGATAGTCTTTACCGTCATTTTCGTTAGTAACTGACGTGGCAACAACTTCAACACCAACTAGGTCTCTGTAATGTTTAACATTTTTCTTCTTGAGAAACATTCCTAATTTAGTTTTCTCGCCCCAGCCAACATTTTCATTAGCATCAGTCTGAAGTCCAAAGATCCTACTGGCTTTAAGTTCTATCAGTTGACCGGTCTTCTGATCCTTAACATCTAAAGTAGCAATAACTTCAGTCTCTACTTTAATATAGAACCCATAATTACCTTCATACTCTTTCACAGATGCAACTTTGACTTTCTTCCCTACAAAAGGAGAGATATCAATTGCTGGCAATTCAATCTGTCCGATTACTTTATCTCCTAGTTCAACTAGGTTCACGTTTTCTTCGTTTATACTCATTTTCTTCGCCCTCTATTGTTTTAATTCTCTGTTTTGTCTAGTATAGACATAACTATAATTCCTCATTCTTTCCTCGTAACCTGATAATTAATTCTTTTCCTCTTATCTCGATCACTAAATCAGAAACATCTTTCAAAGTAAAAGGAAAAGCAGAATCTTTTAACAGATCAACTGGCAGATATAACGCCTTTCCATTCCCATGCTCCTGAACAGAAGTTTTACCTTTTAATACCATCAGTACCTCACCAAAGGCTTAGTATAATCTTTTTGTTGAGTTATTACAGAAGTAACTCTAAAAAATAAATCTTCTGTGATAGTTGTTGGACTTCTTAATCTTAATGGTGATTTCATTTTATAACCTCTGTATTTACGTTTATTTAGCAATTAAATATCAACATCTATATAAATGTTTTTATTTTGTGTAGTTATTGATGAGTTGTAAACCACTTCTCATTTTCGATAAATTCCTGTTTACTAATATCTTTTCCGACTGAAAAACTATCAAAATTAATATTTTTAGTTTCTTCTTTTCTAGACATCTTAATCATTTTTTTGTAAATACTTCTACTTTTTTATTTTTAATTTCAGTATCTAATTTCATTTGTTGCTTAGGATCAAGTTCATTAATAATTAAAGCTGAAGTAAATAAACTATCTAATACTGTCCTCTTATCATATTTAGAAATAACTTTTCTGGATACTTTCAGCATCGAAACAAAAGTTTTATTCCTTCTCATCGACTCAAAAGGAAGAGCAAACTTTTCTTTCTCGTATCTAAATTTACTGAAATCATTATGATCATAAGCTTCTACAAAATTAGAAAACTTAAAAATGTCTTTTGGAAATCCTTTACACTTGATCAACTCTCCTTCTTTAGTTTTAATTCCATACATTTTAGGAGATAAAAATATTGCCTCCTCTATTCCTTCAGGTACTTCATCTTTAATCTGTCCTAATTCTTTCCCGGTATCTAAAATAACATTACAAACAATAGAATCAGTATCACAATAATAAACAGTACCACCTTTATTTAGGACTAATTCAATATATTCATAAAGTTTTAATCTCGCATAACAAGTAACAAAAGCAGCAATAGCAGGTAAAATATGTTTCGCTTCTGATATTTTTTTCTGAACATAAAAAGGTGTATCACCAAAAAAATCTATCGGTTCTAATCCCAGAATTGATTTAGGAAACATTACAATTTGTTCTTTTTCTCGACGTTGACCGAACTTTCCATATAAAGCGTTCATCAACAGTTTAGAATTTGTGTACTCTACTGATCCTTTTTGAGATTCCTGCTTAATTTTATAAAAAGTATCAATATACTTTTTAAAAATGTACTCCTGTTGAAACACATACCCATATCTGATTTTAATTTTATATCCTAACTCTTGAGCTTTCTGGAGTTCCGGAGTGCAATACCAGCCCCAGAAATGCCCTTTAGGAAATATCAATTTCCCTTTAATTCTGTGCGGTAGTAAAGGGATATCAATATTTTCAGGAGTAGTTATTTCACAATAAGCAACCCCAAAATCTTCAATTTTCATACAATAGTTCTTTACTGGCAGTCCTACCGGCATGGGCTTATTACGCATTACAAAGGGATACAGTGAATTAACATCATAGTAATTGAGATCTTTACCCCTGATCCTGAATATCTCAGTCCTGCCCCCATAATAAGCCTTCCTGATATCATCTTCTCGGGATCTGTAGTTGGGAATCGGTAATTTAAGAAAACTCTGCCTGAATATCTGCATTGATAATTGAGCAGTAGTGATAGCTTTATGCAGAGAAACATTAAAATTCTCAATCAGATAATTTTCATAAGTACTGAGCACCTGATACAGTCCTTTACAATCAGAAACTAAATAAGGCAGCCAATCAGGTTTAAGAGACTCCCAATTTTTCCATGTAATTTTAGAATGATCAAACTCCCCTTTTTTATTATCAACTTTAAAATTATTAGTAAGTTCTTTCAGAGAAAAAGGCAGTAATGGGATAGAATCTCTCAAAGTCCAGCAGTTTTTAGATTTATCTTCAATCTTGATCTGGATGATCCTTGATCCTACCCTCATGGGCGATATCTGGAATTTTCCTTTAAACTGTCCCCGGCACAATTCACGAAGAATAAAATTAAAATCAAATTTACCACCATTATGTGCATACGCTATTGAGAACCTGTTCTTGTGCACCAGAAATGATTTTAAAAAGTTCTTAATACAATCTCTACCTTCATACAATTGAAATTCTTTCCCATCATAATATCCTAAAGCGTACTCTTCAGTCCACTTAATCGTTTCAATATCAAAAATAATTATCTTAGTCTTAGTGCATATTTTATGATTCAATGGCATTAACACTGCTGAAGAAGTCCACATGATCAGAAACCTCTAAATCCAAATTCTTTTAATTTTGTTTGTTTCTTTCTTTCGATCCTTTTCTGTCTTCTTTCTCGTAACTCTAAATCAAACTTAATAAAATTACGTAATTCCTTCATCAGTTCACCTCTGAACTTTTTTATTCTTCCATGAAAAAAACATAAAAATGTTTAGCTGTTTTTGTCACGTCATCATCTAACAAGGAAGGAGACCTTCCTTTTTTATTTAAATAATTTAACACTTTATCGTACAATTCTTCAAACATTCCATCAGTTGAAGGATCGTTATTAGCATAAGTTGAAGTAGAAATGAAATCATAAATTTCTTTTATTGAAGTTCTTTTTGTCTTAGAACTAGTGAAAGAATCATACTCTTTTTCTTGTGCTGCAATAGTTAACCCGACCCTTTGTGCCGGAAATTTCTTCCCTAACTTTCTAACTTTTTTATATTTATCTTTCAATTTAACAAAAAGTGCATCTAATCGATCCTGATCTTCAATAGAATACCGCCACAAAGCGAACCTAAACCGGACAAACTTTTTCTTCATTGTTTCTGTCCGACCTTTTTCTTCTTTATACCCCTTGTACCTAGAAATCTTTTTCTTCAATAAATTTAAAGTTTCTTCTCGCACCCAGACAACTCTTCCCTGAGGATCTTTAGAATATTTTAGATATTTAGTTAGATTCTTCCTGCCAACATTAACGACCTGAACAAGTTCACGTTTGTTAAGCAGTTGTATCTTCACCATATTTTATCAGTTAAACATCCCATTAGATAAATGATCCACATTTAAATACTTTACTGTAAATAATTATAACATCTATTTAAAACTTCCGTTAGAACAGTTTAACTATCTAGTAATAAAACCCTTGGCAGAAGGAAGAATAATTATATTCAAACTCCTGCATGTCCCAAGGGAAAAAGAGGTGATAGATGTTTAAGAATAGTATAATAGTCAACTTTTTAAACCTTTCCACTTATCCACCTCTGATCAGTCCCCACTTCCAACTTTCTCCTTTTCCAAGGATCTCCAGATCCACAGTTCTTAGTCCTTCCTTAGCACCTACTCCCCAGTTGTACTAATTCTGTAATACCTATATTCTGTAAGATAGTCCTTCCTCTGTACCTATCAAACAGTAATAATACT
>JBAYIU010000001.1:0-1563871 GCA_041665465.1 Candidatus Woesearchaeota archaeon | reverse complement strand
GGTTGTGTAGGAAATAATTATCATGATTATGCTGATCGAGTTAATGATTGTAATACAGATTGCACATGTACGGATAACACATGTGCTAGTCCGATGGTTACTGCGAACGATCCAAGATGTACTGAATGTCAGACAGATAATGATTGTAACGCTTTAGATAAGACTTACTGTGTGGGAGATTTGGTCAAACAGGATGATGGGAGATGTAATAATTTCAGTTGTACCGCGGTAACTTCTACTCTTAGTGATTGTAATAACTTAGATAAAGATTATTGTGATGGTTCTTTAATCAAGCATGATGATGGACAATGTGCTAATTCTAGTTGTGTTACCAATATTACAATAATAAGTGATTGTGATGCTTTAGATAACAATACCTGTGTAGGAACTCAGATTAAACATAATGATTATAGTTGTTCTACGACTATAGTACAATGTGCGTTGGTGAATAGCACTCCCGTAGGACCAGATTGTAACGATGGTAAATACTGTAACGGACAAGAAGCATGTCTAAATGCCACTTGCTTACCTGGAACCACGGTAAATTGTTCTAGTAACAATTTAGCTGGAATCAGTCAGTGTGATTATAACCCTGACGGGAACTCTCGCACCAAAGATTTCTTTGCTGAATTTATTTCTACTTGTGATGAAGGAAATGATAGATGCACTACTGGAATGGTTGTTTTAACTCATTATTGTGATATAACCTGCGGTGCAAATTGGGATGCAACCCATATTTGTGCCGAGACGGAATGTAATAGTAATGACGGATGTTATTCTGGAACTTATAGAGACTACATTAATGTCCCAAAAACACCTAGTTCTGATTGCACTTGCTCCGCTAACGTTTGTAATGTTTATGTTGAAAGAGTTACTGATGTAGATGGAGATTTGTACGATACCCAGTGTGATCAGGATTGTAATGATAACAACCAGTTAATTAATCCCGGACTATCTGACATTTGTGATGGATTAGATAACGATTGTAATCCGCTGACCCAAGATGGAAGTGGTGAAGTAGCCCCATTAAACTCAAAACAAGCGGGAGTATGCTTAGACTCAAGGAAGAGTTGTATTTCTGGGGGATGGCAGGATGATTATTCTACGATTACCGGTTATGGTGCTGAAGTATGTGATGGTTTAGATAATAATTGTAACGGATCAGCTGATGAGGGATTAGAGTTCAGACTTTATTATCGAGATAACGATCATGATGGTTATGGTACTCTACCTGGAGTAAATGCTTGTCAGAATCCTGACCCCATTAATTATGTATTAATTGAAGGTGATTGTAATGACACCAATGTTAACGTAAATCCGGGAAAAGTTGAAATATGTAATAATGTTGATGATAACTGTGATGGACAAACCGATGAAGAGTTGTTTAGATTTGTTAACTGTGGATTTAACTTACGTGGATTACAGGAACAGTATTGTAACTATGGTTCTTGGGAGAATGGGGTTTTCCCATGTGATGATCCTGATGAATGTGTTATGAATACTTCTGAACTTCGAGCTTGTTCTTCTGATGTGGGAGAATGTAAAGTAGGTAATGAAACTTACTCTTGTGATCTAGATCTAGTTTCTGGTAATTATAGATGGTTTGCTCTAGGAGATTGTGAATCTACGGGGGTTCTACCTAAGATTGCTGGAATCTTACCTAAACCAGAAGCAACAAGCACTTGTACTGCTGCTGATCTTGATGGAAAGGATAATGATTGTAATGGAGTAGTTGATGATGGATTGTGTATGGTAAATGTCCCTGCTGGTGAGTTTAAACAAGGATGTGAACCTACCTACCAAACATGTAATTCTCTTGTTTCTGATGACGTTCCAGCCCACACCGTCAACTTAGATAGTTATAGTATTGATAAATATGAAGTGTCCAATGGACAATATAAACAATGTGTTGTTAAGGGAGTGTGTTCCGAACCAAGTGATAAATCCTCTTTAACCAAGCCTGATTATTATGATAATTATCAGAATTATCCAGTAATGAACGTTACCTGGCAACAGGCCAATGACTATTGTAACTGGGCAGGTAAGGGATTACCGACTGAGGCAGAATGGGAGAAAGCAGCTAAAGGAGCTTCACCTAGCCATAATACTTATCCTTGGGGAGCATCACCTTTACCATCCTGTACCTTTGTAAACTATAACATATCTTGCGTAGGAGATACATGGCCAGTGGATAACACCCCGGGAACTCCGCAGAATGTAAGTTTGAATGGCGCGGTTAATATGACAGGTAATGTTTCTGAATTTGTCCGTGATTACTATAACCCAACCTACTATTCAGAAGCCCCTTACCAGAATCCAACTGGACCAGTTAACGGTACTGAAAGAGTAACAAGGGGAGGATTTTATAGTACCACCACCCCAAATAAGCTCAAACTTACCACTTATGGCAGAGTATCCGCAATTGAATCCTTTAAAGGTAAAGGCTATGGTTTACGTTGTAAGAAATAGGTTGATTTTTAGTATTTAGTTATTCTCTTTAAACAAGCCAAATATTTATAAACCCTAAAATAATTATCTACTATGATAAATGTACTTAGTAAAAAAAGGTGGTTTGATAGTTGTATTAGTGTTACTTTTAGCTATTGGGATACTCGGTTTTTTAAGCATAAAAAACGGACCTATTCTTACTGGAGCAGCCGTTGGTCTTTCTGAATTAGCTATTCCTGAAGAAGTAAATCTAAGTGAGAATGTTACTTCCGGTTTCGTTCCAGAATTGATTACCGAGACACCTTCAATTGTAATTGAGACTGTTCCTGATGCTCCCACCGTTGGTGCTCAGACTAGTTGTGGAGACACGATTGTTAGTGATCTTACTCTTTCTGGAGATTTAGGGCCGTGTAATCCAGATGGGTTGTATGTTGGAGCTAGTGATATTGTTGTTAACTGTGCTGGGAATAATATTGTTGGAACTAGTCAACCAGGTAGTTTTGGGGTCTATGTAGATGGATTTGATAACGTGACCATACAAAATTGTAATATTATCAATTTCACAAATGGGATAACCTATACTAACTCTAAAAATGGAACGATCTTAGATTCTTTTGTTCGTGGATCAAGTTATGGGATCATTGTTGCCGGAACTTCAGATAAGGTATTTATTAATCATACCACCATAATTGAAAGTACGACATATGGCATAAACTTAAATCAAATATCTAATGTTTCTATCATAAACTCAAATATCTCTGCTAGTTCTTTATATGATATTAATGTAGAAGGAAAAGTAGGCACTGTAGACAATCACACTATCTTCAACAACACTATAGAAGGTAAGATACTCTTAGATGGAAATGCAGATGGGATTTACGTTTATAATAACCGTTTCTGGAATGTTACTTCCCTTAATAACAATAATCCAGATAATTTATGGAATATCTCACTAGATTGCACTAAAACAAACATTCTTGGAGGAAGATGCCAAGGAGGGAATTTTTATTCTAACGATACTGACCGAGATATTGATGATGACAGCATTATTAATACGAACTTTTTAGTCCCAGGAACAGGGGGGATTTACGATTTCCTACCCCTCTCCCTAGTCTATCCATATTATGCTCCTGGCAATACCTCTTACTTCGTCATCAACAGCACCTTTAATCTAACTAATCCCTTAATTGATGGAAGCTTGCACTCTGCTCGTCAGAATATCTCTTTCTACAACAGCACTACCAGATTCACGGTCTTAGACGCTTACTTTAATATCACAGTTAATCTAACTAACTTTGCTATCCAAGCTAACGAATCAGCTATTGCCATAAACTTAACTGGAGCTACCGGATTAGCTTCAGGGCACACATTTTATCTAGCTAACTTAAACTATAACAACGGAGTAGTAATCTGTCCCAATGCTAATAGTCTAACAGAATTGAATTCCAGTTGTACAAACCATTTCTCTTTTACCTACGATGATATCGCTAATGGAAATTATGTTCAGGGAGGAAAAGTTTCTGTAGATGGGACTGATTACAAGATAGAAAATATCAGCGGTACCGGAGCCTTATTAGACACTAATGCCAGTCTAACCATCTGGGATTCCAACGATGCCGGATATCCTTATGGAAACCAACATAATCTAACTGATGAAAAGATTTATTTCTATGCTAATTACTCTAATAGTGGAGGGAAGAATATCTCAGATGCTACTTGTATCATCTCTTATCATGATGGAACAAGTTATAATATGACCTTCAACACCACAAAGTTATTATATCAATTTAATCGTACTTACCCCGGGCCACAATTAGGATTTTTTGACTGGAATGTTACATGTAATAAGACTAGATATGATACCCTTACTGCTTTAGACCAAGCTAATCTTAGCTTAAGCTGTGGACAGACCATCGATCGATCTTTTACTCTGGGTAGTGATTTGACGGGATGTAATGGAACAGGATTAAGTATTAGTATGGCAAATATAGCACTTAATTGTGGATACCACAACATTACAGGTAATGGCACAGATAGGGGTATTTCTCTTACTATACACAGAGATAATATTACCATTACTAATTGTTTGATTAGTAATTTTAGTGAAGGAGTGTACATTTTTCCATCTTCATCATATATAGACAATAGTCTTTTTACTAATAACACCTTTTTTAACATATCCACCTCAGGAATTAATGCTTATTATCTCAATAATTGTACTCTTTCAAATAATCATTTTGAAAATATTTCGTCAGGAATGTACTTGACAACAAGTACAAACAATTATATTGTTAATAACACCTTCTACAATATGACTGCCGCGAGTGGATATGGAATAAAGTTAACATCTAGTTCTACCAATAATAGGATCGTTGGAAATAATATATCCCGGGGATACCATGGGATATACTTGAGTTTTTCAAATAATAATAATATTACCAACAATTATATCACTCTTAACACAAACGGCATTTATCATTATAATTCAGATTATGAATATGTTCTTGATAATACTTTGACCAATTGTTCGGAGAGTGGCATTACTATGTATACCTCTTCTTCAAATGTGATGGTTAATAATACCATCAATACTACTGAAAAAGGGATTTCTTTTATGATAGGGTATGGGGGCCACTATAATAATATCAGCGGTTCAGTGATTGATAATAGCACTTATGGTGTTTATCTAGCCACAGGAACAAATAACCAACTCCAGAATAATCAGTTTTTTAGGGGAGAATATGGGGTATATGGTAACTCTCAGAGCAATACCCTAGAGAATAACTCCTTTTATAATAACACTAATGGAGTATACTTAACTACCGAAGGAAGCAATAACCAAGTAAGGGGGAATAATTTTACTTTTGGAGGGTATGGAATCTATCTTTTAAGTGCAAATAACATTACCAATAATAGGGTGAATAATAACACTTATGGGATTTATTTCTTGTTGGGGAACAGTACAGTTATTGGAGGAAGCATTAATTATAGTACCACTAAAGATGTTTACGTGGGAATCAGTGGGACCGATACACTAATTAATCTAACTTTTAATAAATCTAAAATCCAAGCTGAATCTAACGGAATCTTGAAAGTAAAATGGTATGTTAATGTTAAAGTTAATAATTCTCTCGGAGAAAACATTTTAGGAGTAAATGTTTCTGCTTACGATAAAAACAATAACTTAGAACAAAGTCAGATAACTAATTCTCAAGGAGAAGTCGTTTTAGGATTAACAGATTTAACTCTTAATATCACTAATACTGTTTATTCTTCTAATTACACCATCAATGCAACATTTAATGGAGAGTTGTTAAATAGTACAAGCTTGAATGTCTCACAAACCGGTAGCACGTCTATTGTTTTACCTACCAACTTAAGCATTTCTACTTGTGGATATGTTAATAGAGATGTTACTCTTTTGTCGGATCTTGCTTCTAATGACACTTGTCTTATTGTAAATGCATCTAATTTAGTGATAGATGGAAATAATGGAGTAATATTGGGGAATAGCAGTGGGGAAGGAATTAATTTAACGGGGGTTCAGAATATTACCATTAAAAATCTAATTATTGTTAATTTTAGTTCTGCCATTTATTTAGAGAACTCATCTAATAATACTCTTACCAATAATAGATTAGAAAATAATAGCTTTGGAGTAAAGATTTTATCTTCTTCTAATTATAATAACTTGACCTTAAATTACCTAAAATACAACTTAAATAATGGAACTTTAGTTTTAGATTCTTACAACAACACTATTTATAACAATTACTTTTTTAACAATACTAATCACGCTTATGACAATGGTAGCAACTATTGGAATGGGAGTTATTCTTGTTCTGGTTCTTTGAATATAATTTCTCAGAACTGTTCTGGAGGAAATTACTGGAGTAATTATAGTGGAGAAGATAGTAACTTTGATGGGATTGGAGATTCTGCACAATTAATCCTCGGGGATAGTAATCAAGACTTCCTACCTTTAATGATTATTCCCACTATTTCTTGCGGGAATGTTAATAGCAGTCTATCCATCCCCTCTGGAAGTGTTCTTCACTCTATGGGTGGTGCTGATACCTGCTTCACTATCATTAATGATAACATCGTTATCAACGGAAATGGGGCTTCCGTAATTAGTTCAAACCTTTACTCGGGAGATTATGGAGTTTATTCTCAAAACCATCAGAATATTACTATTAAGAACTTAAATATTTATAATTTTTCAACAGGAATTTATATTCAGGGCACCGGGTTTTACCTCTCAGAAAACAACACTATCGTAAATAATACTCTTTCCGCAAACAGAGGAATCGACTTAGTGAGAGTTCATTCTTCAAATATTTCTGACAATACCATCAATTGTCTTTTCGGAGGGCTTTTTTGTGGAAATAAGGGAATTTATATCTATTCTTCATCTAATAACAATCTTAGCAGAAACCAGATTTATAATATGGAAGAGGGTTTATTCTTTGATTTAACATCTACCGGAAACAGGTTCTGGGACTTTTTTATCAATAGTACATCTAATAAACAAGTTGATGCAGATTTCTCTCCTTACGGTCCTTCTTACATTTACTTCACTAACGTTTCTTTTAATCAAACTAACGTTACTGTTGGCCCAAATAACTACCTTTATGTCAAATGGTATGTAGATGTAAATGTAACTAATACTTCTGGAAGCCCAGTTTCTGGTGCGAGTATCACTGCTTATGATTCTACTGGAGTTTTAGATGATACTACGATTACAGGAGGTAATGGGATAGGACGTCTTTCTCTAACGGAATATTATCTAGAAAATAGTGTTTATTATTATTTAACAAACAATCATACCATTAATGTGGAAGCGGGAGGGTTTACTAAGAATAGCACCCTCTTGAATTTGATTAATACTACCGGTGCTTCAGTTAATATTACCCTTTCAAATGTTGTTTGTGGAATGAATCTTACTACTAGTGCTACTCTAGGCAATAATCTTAGTTGTAATCAACCATTTATTGTTACTTCGGACAATATTGTGATTAATGGTAATAATTATACTTTAACCGGAAATGGTTCTGGAACAGCAATTAATCTTAACGGAAGAACGGGTGTAAACTTAACCAATATCCAAATTAGTAATTTTAGTTCGGGAATAGCTTTAGATTATTCCAATAATTCTCTTTTAGAAAATGTAGTGATAACCAACAGCACTTATGGGGTAATATTTAATCATTCCAACAATAACACTCTCTCAGATAGTATTCTATCAAATAATACTTGGAGTATCTTTGCAATCAACGATGAAAATACTATCAACAATCTAATCAATGTTTCAGTAAATATCAGTGAGATCAACGTTAGTGGAACAGCCACAGTGTTCATACGAAGATATCTAACTGCAAACATCACTTTTAATAATGATAATCTTCCTCTACCCGGAGCGGTAGTTACAGGATACTTTAATAACACCGGAGAAGAGGATCGAACTGGAACAACAGGAAATGATGGCTTAGTAGTATTAGAATTAGCAGAAGTTAAGAAAAATGTTTCTGGCACATATTATCTTACCCCACATAACATCAGCGTTGCATATATTAGTACTGATGAGACCCTCACTAACTCTACTTCAATTAATTTAACTCAAACCGGGAACACCCAAGTTAATCTTCACTTAAACATAAGTTGTAGTGTACCAGTAGGAGGGATGACTTTAACAAACAGCATTATCTTTTGTCCAGGAACTTATACTATCTCCTCACAAATCTCAATAGGAGCAAACAACATTAACCTTTCTTGCTTAAATACCACTATCCAGGACAGTGATGCAGGAACAGGATTATATAACAATGGATATGATTACCTTACCGTTTCAAGATGCAATTTTAAAGATTTCCATAAAGGATTTGAATTTAGAAATTATGCGGAGAATTATACTTTAATTAATAGCAGCGCGAATAGTTGTTTATACGGTATCTCTTTGGATCATTCTAATAATGGGCAGATTAATGATAGTGTCTTCTCTAGCGATATATATGGGATTTATTCCTACTTAAGTGATAGTTTAGTTCTCAATAGAAATACTTTTTCTGTTTCAAGCGGAAGTGGAAATGAAAGAGGAATCTATCTTAGTCAGAGTAATAATTGGAGCATTAGTGCTAATACCATTAATGGCCAGTATGTTGGAGTGGACATAGTAAATTCTGTTAACCATACTCTTAATAATAACTCTTTAACAAATAGTTATGTGGCTTTATCTATTGATTCTAGTAGTTCAAATATTCTTACTTATTATAACACATTTACCAGTTCTACTTTAAGACACGTAACAGATAACAGCAACAATAAATTCAACACTTCAGTTAACGTTTCTGGAAACTTTTCCGCTCAGGGAAATCAATACGATGATTACTGTGATAAAGGGACAGATTCAAACAACGACACTTATGCTGACGGACCGACCACTAACGTTTCAAATGATTATCCTTACAACTCCACCACTTCTACTAAATTTTCTGGAAGTGGGGCAGATTACGGACCAAAGATTCATGATTGTGTCACAGTAGTTCAATTAGGTAGTTCTTCTGGGGGTGGAGGATCTTCCACCACCACAACTACTACCACCACCGCAGCAATAGCAGAAACGCCTCAAACTGCAGTAACTCGTTCTCCTACTAAACCACCAATAACAACAGAAACATACAATGCAGAAGAGACCAAAAAGTACATTCAAACCCAAATGGTATCGCAAAGGGTGAACAATCTAAACACTCAAGTCAAAGTTACCTTAGAGAATACCGGAACTAAGAAGATGTTACTTTTCCCAGGACTAGAACAAGATACTGATGACCCTTACTTTATTGTTACCAGAAAAACTTTAGGGACAGAAGGATCATTATTTGAAAGAATCTCCTCCTTAGCTTACTCAGATAATTCTATCGCCGGGAGATTATTAAAAGCAGAGATAACTAATCCTGAACAAATACTTCTAAATCCGGGAGAAAAGGTAGAAAAAACTTTAGAGATTAAAGAAGGACTTATACCTCACCAGATAAAGATTCAATTTACCACTTTTGGAGAAACAGTATATGAACAAGAAGTAAAAATAGAAAGAAAGGCAGTATCGGGAACAGCAGTAGATGTAGATACAGCCAACAGTCTAGTTGATGTGTACGCAGTGATTGTTCCAGAAGAAGCATCTCGCAAAATCGAAGCACAAGCACAAAACGGAGGGATTACTGGAGCAGCAGTAATCGATTTAACTACAAATGGAGAAGACTACCTGCTAGAATTAAGTATAGCTAAAAAGGGAAGTTCAGGAGCTTTGTTTGGAGATATTTACGGACCATACATTATCAGAGAAGGAAAAACATTTGTATTTGCACAGCAACTGAAATATGATCCGGAAAAGTATAAAGGAGAGAATGTAATTCGAACCAAGATTTATCATGGAGGAAATGTCGTTGCAAGCAACGAATTCCCCATCAATTTAGGATAATGAAAAGAAAGCTTTATTAACCCAAAAATATACACACCCATAAAAGAGGTTAGACAAAAAGATGTTAGTATATGGTATTGATATTCCTTTAATAGAGGTAGTTCTAGCCTTATCGATAATTTTATTCTTACTATTAGTTGAAGCAATTGTAGTAATTTCTTTAATGATTAAACAATTGAACAAGACTAAAAGTCTAGCAGATTTAGTAGAGAAGATGACTGAAGCCTTGCTTGCTATTAAGAAAGCAGAGATTGAAGAGTTAGATAAACTTAGAGGCAGAAGGTAGTTTAATCTTTACTTAATTAAAATGGATCTTAAATTACATCATTGTGCTTATAGAATTAATCTTGGCTGTTTCAATAAAGTTTCTAAGCTTTTAATACAATTAGGTTGTACCTCAATCTATACCAGCAAAGAAAAAGATTGGGGAATATTTAACCAAAATAATAGGATCTTGCAGATTATCGAAACACCAGTTAAACCATTAAACTGTAAACAAAAGCTCTCATCACATATTGGATTTATCTCTTCGGACCCATTAAAAGAGATAAAAAGAATAGAGAAATGGGCTAAGAAGAATAAACTTAGATTTGTACATGGTTCCTGGTCAGAATTGGAATTTTGGTTTTATTTCCCAGAATTATTTAATGATTTTGTGATTGAAGTTATGAATAAAAAAATAATTGAATAAATAAAAAAGAAAAAACTTACTTCTTAGCAGCTCCACCTTTAGCAGGAGCACCACCCTTACCACCAGCAGATTTCTCTTCAGGTGCTAATTCATCGATGATTCTCATGGGGATACCATCTTCCATCATCTTTCCACGGATCTTTCTGCTTTCCTTACCTTCCATCTCTTTCAAGATAGCCTTAGCTCGGATCTCAAACTCTGCACGCTTTCTTTCCATCTCTTCTTTTAAGCGTACTTTCTCTTCTTCAAGATGTTTCTTCTCTGCTTCAGTAAGTTCTGTTCTTCCAGAATTGATTTTAGCGTCAAATGTTCCTGCTTCGATTGCACGTAAAGCTTCTCTAGCGGGCATTCCTTCTACTAAGATTCCCATAGAAAGACAAGTGCCGATAACTTCTTTAACCTTATTCTTAAGGTTCGAACCGCCTAAGTTTCCTGCTTTAATATTAGCAATCTTGATTACTTGTTCTAACATTAAATCAGCAATCTTTTCTAATTTAGGGTTTCCAGCCCCTTTCTCTACTCCTGCTTCCTTTTTAATCAAAGCAGCAGTAGGAGGAGTACCAATCTCAATCTCAAAAGTCTTAGATGCAGTATCAACAATAACTTTAATCGGAACTTGCATTCCTTTCAAATCAGCAGTTCTTTTATTTATCTCAGCAACTACCAAACCAATATTTAATCCGGTTGGACCTAATGCTGGTCCTAAAGGGGGAGCAGCGCTAGCTTTTCCTCCTTCAATCATAGCTTCTACAACTTGTTTGCCCATTATTTCACCTTATAATTAGTATATTTGTGAAACGTTCTAGTTTCACTATATTAGAAATGCTTCATCGGGGCATTTCTTTATATTTGTGCGTAACTTTAACTTAAAAACGAGAACTATTTATATAGTTTATTGAAAATTATCTTGCGTAATACCTCAATTCTTAGATTGACAATTTTCAATCCCGAAAACTCACTAGTTTAAACTAAAAAGTTAACACGTGGACTTTAGCACGAAGAAGGATTGAGCAGGTGAGTTTTCGTTATGGGTAAGAACGAGTAGGCACAATACTTCTTTCAACTTGGGAAATAGTATGGTTTCCAACAACGATTCTTTGAATAGCGTACATGGGAATATTATCCTCTGGAAAATCAATAAAAATATAATCCGTTTCAATACCTTTAAAGAGTTCATCAATACTTTTATCATCATCGGGTACAATTAAACTTGCATTAACCGGTTTATCTGCAGTTACAACATCACATCCTATTTCAACATACTTTCCCTTATAATCATGTAGAATTTTAGAGGCTGTGGCAGTAGGGGGTAACCGATAAAATGTTTCATAAACCATCAATTCTTGTATTGCGAAACCTTGAAAGTTTTCAAATAGATCCATTTTTCACACCCTTAACAAGGGGGTTACATCCGCTAATTCTATCTTAGGCATCTGTCCTTTGGGAATATAAGAATCTAAAATTAATTCTAACTGTTCTCTAATCATACTTTTGTACATATCATCCATAAATCTCAGCTCTGGAGGAAGCAGAACTTCATTTTGTGCAGTAACTAGGGCTTCTATCTCTGATACTTTTAATTTTCCTTCTAACATTTCAACAGGAACTTTGTAAAAAACAGAGTCATATTCTAAACGGAAAGCGGGATTATCATCAATAGATCGAACATCTGTAGAAGTTAAACTCAAATATGCAGGACGAGAATCAAGGGCTATTTCTTCGACTACTCCTGATCGGAATTCGTATTGTTGTGCAACATCTTGATATAAGATGTGATCTCCTTGTTTTAAAGGTATTGCAGCTTGTATTATTCCCATTTTATCCCCCAAAACATCTAAACATAAAAAGTGCGGGGGAAGGGATTCGAACCCTCGAACTCACTAAGAGACAGGATTACTTCTCAAGCATCCACCTGAGTGTCTTCTACTTAAGTCCTGCGCGTTTGACCAGGCTTTGCTACCCCCGCATAGGGACCCAGTCTTTTGAATACAGAAGTTATTTCTTTTAAAAATCTTTCTTTTTATTTAAGTAAGATTCAACCAAAAGCTTAATAAAAACAGATTAAAAACTAATAAGAATTGGCAACATAGCTTAACCTGGTTATAGCGCCACAGTTGTATCCCTCAAAAGATACTTCAGGCGAGGCTCATATGAGTTGAGCGATGAGGCTTTAAGCCGATGACTAACTCTTTAATAACTGGGTTACGTGGAGGTCTCCGGGTTCAAATCCCGGTGTTGCCAGCTTTTTATTTTTTAATAACCTATTTTAACGACAATTTTATAAATCAAAGTTAAATCTAAACAATTAAGCCACGATGGCATACTCGAAAGAATCTTATCTTTCGGTCGTCATCTGCACAACATCGCGCCACGATGGCACAACCTGGTAATGCGCAAGCCTGGAAAAGGTTTACCATACAGCTTGTTTCCGCAAGGATTTCCCGGTTCAAATCCGGGTCGTGGCGTAAGTACTAGGACTGCAAGTCCGCAAGGATTTGCAGCTTATTTTTCTTTTTTAGCCTTAAACAAAAGCTATTTAAACCCCCATTAAATTGCTCTACTTAAAAGAGGTAATTAATGGTTGTTAACATAGAACAAGTGATCCCAAACTTTCTGATAATTACTTTTGTAATTCTATTAGTCTCTCTCATACTTAGAATATTCAAACAACCTTACGTAGTGGGATATATACTAGCCGGCACCATTCTCGGCTTGTTGGGGATTATCTCAGATAAATCTCAGTTAAGTTTCTTAGGTGAATTAGGGATATTATTACTAATGTTCTTTGTAGGAATGGAAATTTCCCTACCAAAATTAATCTCCAAATGGAAAGTGGCTATCTTAGGTCCGATATTTCAAGTAATACTTAGTGTAGGATCGATGTATCTCTTTGGCCATTTCTTAAACTGGTCATTAGAAAAATCAATCTTAATTGGGTTTATTATAACCCTAAGTAGCACTGCAGTAATTATCAAGATTTTAGAAGATCGTAACGAATTAAAGACCAAAGTCGGACAAAGTGTATTGGGAATCTTAATCGTTCAAGATATTGCTGCCGTTCCCATGATGATTATCATTGGATCTTTGGGTGGAACGGGAATAAATTTTACTGACTTGATCATTAAGATCATTGGAGCAGTAATTGTGATCTCGCTCTTGTACTTAATTCTTACCAAACGTATAACTATTCCTCTCCCAAAGAAACTGGTTGAAAGTAGAGAACTGCAAGTATTTACAGCCCTGATTATTTGTTTTGGCCTTGCCTCTTTAACTTCATTTTTCGGCTTATCTGCAGCATTGGGAGCTTTCTTTGCTGGAATGATTGTTGCCTCATATCGAGCAACAGAATGGGCTCATGACGCTTTGCACCCATTAAAGGTGATCTTTGTAGCACTCTTTTTCTTATATATTGGTATTATGATTGATTTGAACTTTATTAAAGAAAATATCTTAACTATCTCAATGATAGTTTTGTTTGTGTTTATAATTAACACTTTAATCAACAGTTTGATCTTAAAATTATTAGGAGCAAGAATCAGAGAAAGTATTTATGCCGGCTCATTATTAGCTCAAATCGGAGAATTCAGCTTCTTGGTTGGAGCAATAGGATTATCTAGCGGAATAATTAAAACACAAGAATATAATCTAATCATCTCGGTTATTTCTTTAACCCTTTTGCTTAGCCCCATTTGGATAAACGTGGTTAAGAAAGTGATGAAGATAAATACTAATTATCTGTTTGAAGAAATATCCAAACAGTTTGAATTAACGAATAAGTTCCCAAAAGTTAAGAAAAAAAGGGGAAAACTGTTGTCAAAGTAATCATTCACTAATTTTTAATTAACCAGAATAAATGTCTCCAACAAAGCAATGATTACTCCTCTCCAGTAAGTATTATAAATAAAAGACTATTTTAAGAAGAAATGACTAAAGTAATGGATCTAGAATCTACCCTTTTAGAAACACCAGTTAAAGATCTTCCCTTTAACGGATCAGATTATGGGAATGAGTTAGTAGATATTATTGAACAAAGATTAGTTCATCCATTGGGAATAACTTCTATTTCGCCTCTAGAAAGTTTAAGTTCTTTTTATCAAAGATTACAAGAGACTCTCTTTAAAGAACTAGAACACCTTTCCGAGAATATCTTATCTGGAACAACCAATGTAGGAGATGTGTTCAAAGTTAAGTCCTTAATGGGTTTCGATTTAGAGAACCAATCTCCCGCTTATCTTTACGGAGGAAATGAAGACGATGTCCCTTTAGGTAGTACTGGAGAACTAGTAAGAATCTTAAGTGATGACCGTTTCATTATTGATGTTGGTCAAGAATGGTCTTTCCATCCTAACGAGGTAGAGAACACTTTCACTAATCGTTTTACCAAGATGGTTGATAATTATGGTGGTCTTCTGAAGATGACTCAAGCTTTAATTAAGGAAGCTAAAGAACAAGTTTTACCAAAGTACCTTTCACCAAAAACCACCTCTGCCCCAATAAGAAAGGATCTTTTTGTTTCATTACCTACCTTGGGACTTGATGGAAAAGAAATAGTTTCTTTTTCAGTGTTCACTCCCGGATATGAAAGAGTAATGGTTTCTGTACATCATCGAGCTAAACTTTCAAAAATAAACACCAGAAGTAGACTTAATCCGACTGAAGAAGCAATCGCTAGACAATTGGTTCCAAGATTTCGCCAGGATAATCAAAAAGAACCTCAGCCAAAGGAGATTAGCACCCCTTGTTCCGGGTTAGTTAGAAATCCAGAAGAATTAGAAAGGCACTTAGCAGTAATCTATCAATGTTCTTATGCCAATTACTTTCTCTGCAGAAAAACACATCCCGGTTATCCAGACTTTATGTGTGGATTAGGTGCAGGTAATGTTTTTGAATCATTAGTTTCAGCAGGATATCATAACACTGCATCTGCCAATATTGCCTGGAGAACGGTTACCCATTCTTATGTAACCCTCCCTTTCTTTGTGAAAAGTACTAACCAAAAAATTTTAGTAGGAATAGATCCCACTGCAGACCAGGTAGAATCTTATGGTGAACTTTTTCCACCAAACTTTATTTTTGTAGTGGGAGAAGAAGATGATTTCGCCTACAAGATTACTTCCCGCAGTAAGAACCGTTATTTCCCAGAATGGGTAAGAGTCGCTAAGGTTATTGATCAAAACACCCATAGAGTACTCCAAACTGAAGGTTATGAGGGAGAAGAATTTTTAAAAGAAGCATTTGGTAATCCTCAGTCTTTAACCCTGACTTATGGAACCTTACCTCCTTTGTTGTAAAAGGGGAGGATTATTTTATCTCTAGAATCTTCATCATCTCTTCTGCTCTTACTGAATCAACTTTCTTAATCACTTCAAAATATCTCTTAGCTAACTCAATACTAAAAGAACATTCAGAACTGCAAGGAAAGTGGGATAATAAAACACAATCTTGTTCTCGTTGAGATAGGTTAGTCCAAGGATTAGTGGGGGTTAATTCTAAGTTAGTATTCTGTTCATTAAAATTCTTGCAGAAGAATTCAATACAACAGCAAGGATAACCTAACAGTTCTCCTAGTTCTTTGTGCCGATTCATCATCTCAGCATAACAAGCAAGTAAGGCTTTCTGTTCATCTTTAGAGAGATACACAAAATACATCCCTAACCGAGAATCGTTTTCAGGGATACGAGTACATTTGTTAGAGAAGGTAGATCCTTCTTCTTCCAACAACACCTTAAATTTCGATTTAACCAGAAATAGAGCATTTTCTTTACAAAACTGTTCTACTACCGGAAGTTCAGAAGGATAAAACCCTTGTCTAACCACTTCTTTAACCCCATTAAGAAGAAAAACTATCTCTTGAGCTTTAGTTTTTGATCCAAATATGACTTTTAAGGAATTAATCATAGACATTACTGGTCCTTCTAGCTTATATTTTTTGCGGGAGAAATAAGGTTTAGAAAGAATATGTTGTATATTCAATTAAGATAGAATAATTAGAACCCCTCCAAGATAATTGGTTTTTATCGTCGCTAAAACCTAAAACATAAAAATAATCCTTTTTATGAAAGTGTTACCCCAAAGAGACACACTTTTGATGAAACCACTATAGATATAATTGAAAATCATTACTCTTATCCTCTAAAAGAAAAAGAGAGGTTAAGATAGATTGGTTGTAAGCAGTATACCCCAATAGTTGGTCAAAAGAAGAAGAATGACCCTAAAATCAAGAATCAGAATGGAGGATTTTCAACCCCTCTTTTTAGCATTTTCCCGACGAGAAACAGTTGTAATTGGAAGGTCATGACATAACCCTTATATATATGTTGCAAAATATAGTTTACATTGGATAAAGGTTTAAATATGGCTATCGTGCCCTCAATTTTCGAGAGGTGGGGATGGACAAAATGATGGGGTGTTTGAAATTGATTAAGAAAAAGTCTATCTTTGACGTGTTTTTCAGAGAAAAGCCGGCCATGATGCTGGTTGAATTAAAGAATGCCAATGCCAATGTTTATGCTTCAGTATTAGCTAAACAGATTGACTGCACATATTCACATGTGGTGAAGATATTGCAGGAGATGCAGAAAGCAGAATTAATTCGTTTCAAGAAAGAAGGCAGGTTAAAATTGTTAGAGTTAACCAAGAAAGGAACAGATATTGCTTCTAACATCGAAAGTATTCGCACGCAGTTGTAAGCGTGTTTTTTTTGTTTTTAAATTTCTAGTTTTAATTGATAATAAAAGAAAAAAAATATCTTAAACTGAAATCCCGAAATCTCCACCCAGCTCAACTTTCTTGACTTGGACTGCTGCTTGGGCTTCTTGTGTGGCCTTTTCCGCTAATCTCTGAGTTCTTGCTGCTATTCCTTGAGAGAAATGTTCTCCTGCTTGATAAACTGCACGAATCGCTTTTTCTAGACTTTCTGCTGAGAACGAGTCTTTAGTGAAGGTCTGCTGAAACATATATCCTTGGATAGGATTCTCATCTAAAGAGTTGAACCTCGATTCAAAAGATCTCTTTACCACCGTTGCCGGGATTTCATATTGTTGACAAAGAGCTCTAAAAATGGCTCCAGTCTCTTCACAAGACAATTCTAATGATTTGAATTCTCTAGGAATCTCTGATCTTTCGTTGTAAAGATAACGAACACTAACATTATTTAAGAAAACGTCTTTATGTTCATAATCATCGACTAACAAACCATATTGTCCATGAACGATAGGAAGTCCAACCAGTTTAGGTACTGGCCTAGTTATAGCCTTAACTGAGATGAACGATCCTGTAGTAGCAGGTTCATCGGGAACATCTTTGTACTTCTCTTTCCAAGCAGCTAGCTTTACTGCATATCGAGCTTTTTCTTCCCCGTCTTCTTTTCGCCATTCTGCTACTCTTGCCTTATCCCATTTTTCATAGACTTGATGGTCAGCTAAAGAAACAAGATAAGTATCATAATCAGTAGGAGAGAATCTTTCATGTTTCTTCCCCTCTCCAATAACTGCTTCACAATAGACAGCTATAACTCCAGTACCATAAGAAACACTTCCACTTGCACTTACCATACTCATGATTTCTTCTTTCTCATGATATCCAACATATCGCTTCGGCTCTTCCCACCCAAAAACAGGAATAACTATTCTCAATGCTTGTTGAACTTCTGCATCACGAATAGTTTGAGTTAAATCAATCATCTTTCCACCTCTAAATTAGATAGAACTAAAGAATTATGATTTATAAGCAAATCTATACTAGAGAAGATATTACTTCTTCTTAGGCTTATGACTAATGGCTTGATTAATCTCTTCTACAATCGCTTCAATTTCCGCTTCATTCATCCCATGCACTTGACATCCTTGTTCGATAGTTTCAAAAGCTGCTCCGCCACAACCCACACAGTGCAAGCCATGTTCAAACATTATCCCTAAAGTTTCTGGACAAGATTCGAGAGCTTCAAAGATAAGGGTATCTTTAGTGATCTTTTTCTCATATTCTTTTTTAACATTACTCTTAGCCATTATTAACTATCGTTAACTTAAACTATTTAAATTTTATGATAAAAGAAGATTATCTCCACGAGAGTAGTAACCCCAAAAAGATTTATATATCTCCCTTAAGTTTTTAAGGACATGTCGAATAGGTTTACTTCTTTAGAACAGTCCGTCCTTAGGAAATTGGCATTAGATCCTTTGGATAGAGATAGTAGGGAATCTTTTGCCAAATTAAGAACATATTTCCCTTTTGGAGATTGTGTCTCATTAAATGGGCGAGGGGTTCTAATTACTGGTAATCCTGGAGGACACGGAAAAACTACTTTAACTGAATGTATGGCGCGAAGAAATGAAGATTGTTATGTGATCTCCCATGATACCACCCCTATTTATGCTGATGGTACTGGTATGCCCTTAATCTTTCCCAGAGAGGTCGAGGAACTAATCTTCGGTCAGGGAACACCTTTAGAAGTCATCATTGTTCTAGATGTAAATCTGCCTGTTGCATCTTTATCAAAAGTAGGATGTTTGCCCTCCAGAGATAAGGTAATCAGAACATTTAATCTTGATGAACAGTTATTAGAACCATATCTTAAAACTATAACGCGAGTTAAGCATGTTGGGGTCGGGAAACCTATGGGTGGACCTCATGAGCCCTGTTTCCAACCGGTCTACGAAAGAGTTATGGAATACCTCAGAGAGGATCCTAAGAGCAATCCTTTTTTCTTTTATCCAAGCAGAACAATCCCAAGAAAAAGTTATTATTTCTCAGAATTTATCCAAAGTGGGTATTTCTGAAGCGCAAGATTTTTAACTTACAAGTAGAAAATAGTCTTATGCTTACTAAAAACGAATACTACCGCCAAATTTTACATATTGGGGTAGGGGTAGTTATAACCGTATTATACTATTTTGATATTCTCAGCCCCTTGTCTTTATTCCTGGGGATAGTTATAGGGGGATTAGCCAGCTTACTCAGTAAAAGAATAAAACTGCCTGGATTCAACTGGTTCTTACTTCATCTAGAACGAGAAGATATGCGTAACACTTTCCCCGGTCGAGGATTAATCTTTTATTTTGTAGGGGTATTGTTGTGTATTGAACTATTTCCTAAAGATATTGCTCTTGCTTCAATCATGATCTTAGCTTTGGGGGATTCTTTCAGCCATATTATCGGAGAAACTCTGGGCCAGATCAAGAACATCTTTAACGGTCATTCCCGAAAATTGTTTGAAGGAACTTTAGCCGGATTTATATTTGGTTTTTTCGGGGCCCTTCTTTTTGTTCCTTATCCAGAAGCATTCATAGCCAGTTTTGCCGCCATGGTGGCAGAAGTGATAGATATTGACCTGAACGGAAAACATTTAGATGATAATTTGATCGTTCCTTTAGTAGCGGGAACAGTAATGGTATTGATGAGAACTTATTTGGGATTTTAATCAAATAGAAACTCTTAAAAACCTTTTTGATTTAATGGGATTATATGATCAAGAAGATTCATCGAGAGATTCATAAACAGTTTGATGAAGAGATCCAAGATATTAAAGAGAAACGTTGGAAAGATATCTTATTTGAACGACCCTTATTTAAGTTTATTATCTTCTTGATAGCCCAATTCTTGATTTCATCCATCGCCAGTTATTTTCCGGGGAGTATTATTATCCGTTGGACTAACGTGATCGTAAATATTGGAATTACTGTTTATTTTATTTCTATGATTATTTATGTCGTAAAAAGATCAATCGTGAACTTGATGAGACCAAAAAGCATTTCTACCTTAATTGGTTCATATGTATTAGTGGTTTTAGCTTTAATCATACTATTCTCAACCTTATTTAATGTAGCAGAATTGACCGGAATGGGATATTTAAAATATGGAAATTGTCAAGGAACTTTTAATCCAGAAATGATCTCTACCGACCCAAACATCTCTCAAGACTTTTTCTATTTTACCTCAATTACCTTCTTCACCGTAGGATATGGAGACATTTGCCCCATGGGAATATCTAGGATTATTTCTATCTTAGCTGCTTTTGCTGCCCATTTAGTTTCAGTAATCTTAGTAGCTTTAATTGTGAACAATTACCTTCATTTAAGAAGAGAAAAGAAATAATCTCAATATCCAAATCTTCTCTCATAATCTTTATGATTTAACCATTCTAGAACAACACTAAGCACTACAACTTCGCTTTTCTTAACAGTATAAATTAATCTCCAAGCATTAGGTAAATTGTATTTCCATAAATTGTCCAGAGGACCATACTTTGTTTGATATTCTTTGGGAATTAGTCTTTTTTAAATTTGAATCCCAGAAAAAGCATTATTCTTTAAATCGTCAGCCGCTCGATCTAACCATTCCTTAAGCTGTTTATCTTCAAACTTTCCTTCTTCTAATTCTTGATAAGCCTTTTTGAGGTTTTCATCACCAAACTTTACTTGTGACTCTATTTCCATGAAAGATCTTTCCTCGCTAAATATCTCTTTACTCCTTCTGGATCCCAAACCCAAGCTATTTTTCCCTCACTATCAATAGCAATTTTTCCGGATTGTGTTAAATAATCAATTATAACACAAAACGTTTGGTACATCATTTGTTTGGGCAAATGTTCCCAAAGAGACTTTTTCTTGAACTCTCCACCATGATCATAAATAAATTTCTCTACCATTAGAACGGTATCTAATTGGGGATAGTGCAAAATGTTCTTTTGTTCCATTATGAGTTCTGCCATTTTAGGTATATACACTTATACAACTATTTAAATCTTTCTAATCCAACTTAATCAATACCATCCTTCCACAAAAGATTTAAACACTGAAATTATCCTTCCTTTATGGCAAAAATTACTAAAAAAGAGGTTCTTAAACCAACATCTAAATCTAAAAATGGTAAAGAAATATTTTATCCTGCTGAAGAACAAGGTATCCTTCCTGAAGAAACTGAAGAAAAAATAGAAGAAGAGATGGAAGAAGGAGAAAAAGAAACTGATATCTATTCTAAAGCTGGCAGAAAAGTGTTAGAAGAAGAAGACGAAATTGAACCTTGGGAACAAGGGTTTATGGAAGGTGCAGCTGGACCGGGCCAATTAGGTAAGGATGCCTTAACTGGCAAACCAATTATGGGTGCAGATGAAGTGATTGAATTAGAATGGGAAGGTAAGATGTACCGCTTTGTCAGCCAGAAGAATGCCGAACTATTCTTGAAAAAGAAAAAGCAGGAAGCTTCTGCCAAGAAAGTCCCAATCTTAAAAAAGAAATAAAAATTTATTTTTAACTTTTCTTATTTTGAATAAGTAAATCCTTTATTTAAGATTGAAAAACTATTTTTAGTTTTTCTTATCTCTAGCCAATTGTTTACCCATTCTCTTTAACGCTTCCGCTTCGATATGTTCAAACGCGTTGCGTAAAGCCATTTCCGGGTCCCATTCTACTTGTTCGCTAGATAGTTTTAATCTGGGAAGATTAACATGTAAAGTAACTGAATACTTTTCTCGGCCGTTTTCTTTCTTCCCATGTTCTTTCAGATGGATCACCACACTGGGCTCTTCTCTAAGTTTACGATGCAACTTAGTAGTAAATTCCTGAGCCATCTGTTGTAGATTATACATCTGATAGGGTTTAAGTTTAACATCTTTAATCCCCACAAATTGCAGATTTGAACTTAATACCGGAGTTACAACACTAACTTTCTTTAATAAGTTACGTACAGTCAATAGTCCCTTATAATCCTGTTCAAAATCAACCACTAGAACATCATGAACATGGTTATCTAACATCTTATCTACTGCTTTCTTTACATCATCGACAGAACGGATAGTTACTAGATTATCATTAGTACTAAAGTCGCTGATGGGTAAAGAAGCTAATTTAGGCAAATCCCCATCAGAAATTTTAATTCTGGCTTCAGCATTAAACCGAGCAGAATAGTCCTTATTGGGAGACCAGTTAAGATACTTGCGTAAAACATCTCTGAAACTTAACATCCCGGACAGTTTATTTTTTTCAAATAGAGGTAAATGATCAATAACTTCAGTTTGCATTAAATTAAGCGCCTTACCTAAGTTATCATCTCCACTAAGTTTAGAGGGTTTAATCAGTTTTAATTCACTTACTTTAAGATTCTTTATTTCTGGCAAAGTTAAACATAATTTAGCCAAATCTATTGCACATACCACTCCAAAAATCTTTTTGTTCCTTTCTACTGGAAGATAATCTGCGTCTGCTTCAAACATTAATGAAGCTGCTTCTTGGATATCCGTATCTTCACGTAAAATGGGAGTTTTCCTTAACAATCCGCGAACTTTAACTTTACTTAAATCCATACTAGATTTCATTAAGTTGCGTTTTTCTACCAGCCCCAGATACTTATTCTTACGGAACACTAAACCGGCCCGCTTTTCAAAGTTCTGTAGTTGGATCACCACTTCAGACAAAGTTGTTTCTTCGTCTAGAATTACAAAGTCCTCTTTAATTATTGATTTAACGTCTACCATATCCTTAGGAATAATTTAGGGGTATTTAAAGCCTTTGCAAGTAAGCTCATTTAAACGGGGATTATGCATTAGCGTAAGGTAGAAGAAGGTAGCCTATCCTTATACTGATCATACATGATAGCCAGGGTAACTACATCCAGATGATTATGTAACACAATTTGAGGTAAAACTAAACTATCCTTGCCATATAAGAAATCATGATACACTCGAGGAACATCTCTTCCGGGAATATCTTTCTTTCTAAGAAAGTTAAGTTCATTTCTTTCATAACTTTGTAAGGTACGTGAGGGTCTTTTTTCTCCAGCAGGGATATCATACTCACGATAAAAGTTACCAAACAGATCATCATGTTTAAGATTAGATAACGAATAATCTAGACAATTTACGTATAATCGATGTTGTAACACCCGCATATCAAAATTATTCCCATTAAAAGTAACAATATGAGAATATCCCTTAACCCGTTCTAAGAACTGTTGCAAACAAACTTTTTCCTCTCCGGGATTACGCGAGAAAAGAACTTCCGAAACCATCTCTTCTCTACCGGGATCATAATAAGCTAACCCGATATTGAATAAGGTGATGGGACTGTTTCTTCCCTGAAACCCAGTAGTTTCTAAATCTAAAAACAACACCCCCTCATGTTTAATCTGTTCTCTGCCTTGATACTCTTCTTGAAAATCGGAGAATGGCTTAACATATTGAAAATTTGGCATCTCTCTATGAGGCACTCTTTCTCCAGAACATAAAGCATGACGATTTACTGCTAACCAATGTAAATACCAATGTCTTAATTCACGAAACCCTCTTCGATACAACATATGAGGTTTATTACATACTAGATCATTAACTTCAGTTATAACCTTAACATCCGGAACGGGCATTAACGCAGTTCTGAAAAAATCAGGTTCTCGTTCTTCTAACAGAGTTAAACATCGTTGATAAAAACGAGAAAAGGTAGGACCATCCATTAATTTCCAGCCTCGTTGAGAGAATTGCCTCCTGGCATCATCAGATAAATCGGGAGCAATCGCTAAAGCCATCTTTCTTCCGATAGGAGCACCATCTTTCCAAGATTTAACATCTTGATAAGAATCTATTACTCTTCGAGCTTCACTTCCGTTAAAATGGCGATAACTTTTTACTTCTACTAATAATTCTAATCCAGGCATAACTACTCTGGCATCAGCTTCTTTATTAATGGTGGAAGTAGTCCTAATATCTTGACGATGAGGAGGATAAAGTTCTAACACTTCTCCCGGAAAGAAATCTAAAAACTCCTCTCCCACCTGTCTAGGAGATATTTTATAAGTTCTCAATATCTCTAACCCTAATAGAAGTTGGCGCTCTAAGATTGTTCCGATTCCTCTACGCGCATCTTCATTATCTAACAACAAGTCTTCGGGAGATAATTTTAAATCTAAATAAGTGGATAACTTTCGATCATAACTCTCTCCCAAATTTAATCTTCCCGGTAAATCTCGACGTTTGATGTTAGAAACAAGAGTATACCCGCCTTCTCTACGTTCAACATTTCTGGCAGAAAGATCTCCCCCGGAGAAATATATTTCTCTTAATCTTAAAGCAATCTGTCCTGAAGTGAGCGATCTACTCATCGCTTCAGATAAGGGACATTTGTACCTAGCTTTTAATTCAGGATATAAAGAATCGATCAAGTGAACTAATTTATCTTTATGATAATCTTTTCTAGCGCGATTGAAACAAGCATCATAAGCCTGTCTGGCTAGTTTTTTCTTTCGAGGATTATCACCGGCTCCGGCCACGACTAATCCTCTCAATCCTCCTTCTATTTCCCATTCTCCTTTGTACACCTTTTCTGCAATTTCATAAGAAACCATCTGACGGATAAGATCATCAATTTCTTCGGTAGAAAGGTGTGCAGTAACAAAATAACCCATATGACGTAAAGACCTGCTCAAACTAAAATGTCCTTTTTCGTCAGGAGAATTAGCAGCAGACAATTTATAACTGTACAATTGAAGCTGGTGAGATAAAGAAGGATCTTCTTTCTTTATTCTTTCTAAAGGTAAAGGTTGATCTTCAGGAATTCCATGAGTGGCAATAAATGTTTCTACTCTGGCTTCTAGATCTGACTCTGAGAGTAAAGAATAATTCTTTTTACCTATCACCAATTTTTCGGTAGTCATATCGATCAGATTATGTTGTAATGGCATCAAGTCTTGCAGCAAGAGTTGAAAGAAGAGTTTCATCACCTTGCGCTTCCGCTATTTCTAGTTCCCCCATCAACTCATAACGTTCCTTAACTCGCATAAAAGAATGAATAATCCCTTTACAAGCAGTTAAATCGTTTGGCAATCGATGAGAAGAAACTAACCTTACTAAAGGGGGAGGGATATGTTTAAGATCAGAATAATGTTCACATAAAAAGTTCATTACTGTTCTTTCTTCTCCTGATCCAAAGAGAGGAGATTGTACTTTAGAAACAAGAGGTAATCTACCTTGATCTCCCTTAACTTTACGACTAAGAATAACTTGATATAATTCTTGCTGTTCTGGAGAGAATACTTCGTTATCTACAGGAACATCGCTTGCCCATACTTGCACTTCGTGAGGATCAATAATAAGAAGATTGGCTAAGTAAGTCCAACAGATCTCGTTTAAATTATTAGGGATAGGAATTACTTGAGACCTTAACTGTTTTCGATCTAGTTTCTCAAAATATCTTTGTTCTACTGCTCGTGGATCTACACCTAATCTTTCTGCCGCATATGGAACCCAAACTAGTTTGCGAGACATATCTGGTTCTCCTTTAAAATACCCCACTAATTCATCTAAAGCTTTAATCTTTCCAGAAGGAGAAGTAAGATCTAATTGATCACTTCTGGCTTTCAGGAAGTACCCGATAATATCTAATCTTGGCAAATGTTGAAACTCTTCTCGTGGAGAAGCACAACTACGTAGATATTCGTCCAGATCTACTTTCCTGACTTCAGCCGGTTTAGGAAGTAAAACAAATTCAGGGTCTAACCCTGCAGCATAGGCAATTTTGGCTGAACGCAAAGAAGAAGTTATTCCTCCAGGATCATGATCAAAAACAAAAACCACTTTAGAACAATATTTTGCTAATAGTTTAGCATGAAGAGGAGTAAAAGCGGTACCTTGAGGAGCAACGAAATTTGTCAAACCATAACTATGGGCAGTGATTACATCAAAGTTTCCTTCAGTGATGTAGACAAACTGGGCCTCTTTAATGGTGGTTAAGGATTGGTACAACCCATACATCACTTGATCCTTCTTAAATAAAGTCGGCCCATAATCGGTTTTAGAAGGAGAATTCAAGTATTTAGGAGCCTCATCATCACCAGAAAGGTCTCTCCCGATAAACCCAACTGTTTTTCCGGTTTCATCTAATATGGGAAACATAATCCGGTCACGAAAAATATCATACACACTTCCATCACGTCCAGGTTTAGCTAATCCCGCTCTAACTAGATTTTGTTCAGCTTCCTTAGCATTAATCCCTGACTGTGATAAACGATGAAGTAGATCTCTCCATCCCGGCCCGGCATACCCCAGGTTCCATTCTCTTTGAATTTGTTCTGATACTCCGCGTTGTCTTAGATATTCTGCAGGTTTATCTTCTCTTACCCTCTGATGAAAATAATTCTGGGCCCAGTTAAGAAAGGCAATATTCTCTTGACGAGCTTTCCATTCCTCACTATTCTGACTTTCAAGAGTTATCCCTGCTTTTTCAGCTAATGCTTCAATCGTTTCTCTAAAGCCGGCTTGATGATATTTCATATAGAAATCAATTGCGGTTCCCCCATCACCACATCCAAAACAATGCCAATGCTGTTTATCTCCTTCCGGCCAGATACGTAAAGAAGGTTTTTTTTCGTCATGAAAAGGACACACTGCCGCATAAGTAGCACCAGAACGCTTAACGTCTATTCCTTCAGAAACTAAATAATCTACGAGATTAAGTGAATCGATCACCTGATTGATTTCATACTGAGAATACCTTTGCCCCATATATATTCTACCCCCATAATTAATTTATATAGGTTTATGTGCTAGAAAAATATGGTTGCAACAGTTCCAATTCGTACTAGTTATAGAAGCCTTTTCTTCTTTTATTTATTACCGGATAGAGAAAAAGAAGTACTATCTAGAAAACTCAGAACCGACCCATTTTTCACTCAAGAATTAGACCGAGAAATATCTGATCTAGGAGAAATTTTAGAAGGACTAGAAGAAGTCCCTGAAGTAACTTTAGATTTAATGATCAGAGTAAGAAGAGCAAATTACCCTTCCAGGTTTAAAACTGAAGAAGGATGGCGAGCTTATTATGATTTTCTGGTTAATTTAAAGTATTGCAAAGATCCCTTAGAGAGAGCACAACCTTATTTAGAATAGAAAACCTTTTTAAATAGCCTTCAAATCCTAGTTAATGTTGGAAATGTAGGTAATTGCTCACCTGAATCCTTCAAGAGAAATAATTAGAGTATCGGAGGCTAAAAAATGGGATTATATAAACAAGTAAGAGAATTATGGACCAAACCCCAAGAAGGTTTAAAAGAATTATGGAGAGAGAGATTAATTGCTTGGAGAAGAGAACCTTCTACCACAAAAATTGATCGCCCGACCAGAATTGATCGTGCTCGTTCTTTAGGATATAAAGCTAAACAAGGTTTTGTAATGGTTAGACAACGAGTCTTACGTGGCGGACATCGCCGACCAGATTTTGCCGGAGGTAGAAAGTCCAGCAGATTTGGGAAAGTTATGACTTTACGTAAAAATTATCAGTTGATCTGTGAAGAGAGAGCTCAAAAGCATTTTCCTAACTTAACCGTATTAAATTCATATTGGGTAGCTCGTGACGGACAACATTTCTGGTATGAAATTATCTTAGTAGATCCAGACCATCCGGTAATTAAAGCTGACCCGAGTATGAATTGGATCTGTCAAAAGAAGCATCTTTCTAGAGTATTTCATGGTAAGACTTCTGCTGGTAAAAAAGGTAGAGGATTACGTACTAGAGGAGAAGGTGCAGAGAAAGCTCGTCCAAGTAGAAGAGCTAACAAGAGACTGCAATAAGTCTTTTTATTTTTTATTTCTTTTTAACATTGTATTCTTTAAGACCATAATTCTTTTAAATAAAACAGAGACTGAAATTAGTGATGGTTGATTTATTAGATTCATTACCCCCACCGGAAGCAACTTTAGTAAAGAGTGACCCTTCTGGAAAAATTCGTTCTTATCAAAGAGGAGACGATCTGATAGATGTAATTCAAAAGGGAGAGAGCAATTTTCACCTTCTAAAAGATCAGGAGAAAGTGGGACAGATAATTGGAATTGCCCCACAAGCAGGATGGTTATTCAAAGGTTTCTCTCTGTTGGGAAAATATGAAAGAAAAGAGGATCAGTATAGAGTAACTCCTTATGAACAAGGTAAACCAGTTACAGAAAGAGAAGAAACAATTCATCCTCTAGATTATTTGTTACGATTCCTTTAGAAAGTATAAAAGATTATTTCTTCTTAAACCTTTTAGGCATGTAATAATCTTTCTTCTCGCTCTTTCTACGTTTAATAAATATCATTACTCCAATTAATAATACTAAAATTATAAGCACACCAACTAAAGTAAATAATTCGGCCCAAAAATGATCTTTTACTAATATATGGGTATTTTCAGCGATAGTTTTAGAAACATTATTAGTTAAATTAATAGATTCTTTTTCTTCCACGAAAGACACATTATTATTCTTTGAAACAACAACACAACTTTGACTTTCGACAGGTTTGTCTTTCAAAGGAGCATAACAATAAGAATTCACTTTACTACAGATTCTAGTTTTAATTCCGTCCTTACATACATTCCATTCAGTACAGGTCCAATCAGTTAAACATCCCCCGCCAGAACCGGAACTGCTGCTTGAAGAGGAACTGCTGGAAGAAGAACTTACCGGTGTTCCTCTAACTGCAGAATGTCTAAGATTATCAATTTTAATAGTTGTTCCTAGATCAGTACAAGTAACTCCATTACTGGTTAGACTACTTCCTAAACAAGAGGTTAAATCTGTTTCATTAGCACCATTACAACCAGAAGTCATATTGTCTATGGAGTTAATTTCTGCATCTTTCACACATAAGCTGACAAAGCTGTTATCGGTAATGTAAATTGTTTTGTTATAATTGGATTGCACTTGCCCAGATAAGTTTACTAAGATTGAGTCTGTTGCTTTAGTTATCGTAACTTTACTCAAATCTAAAGCGGAAGCACTAAAATTATAAGTAAAGTTGATCAACAAATTAGATCCATCGTAAAGACTAACCTCATAAGTCCCACCATTATACGAACCATTGGTGCTATTGCCACCAACAGTTATGTTCAAACTTGAAACTCCAGTAGTATTAACATTAGACTCGTTATACCAAAGTTTATCGGTTAGATCAACAATGCCATCGTTATCTGTATCTAGGGATTGAATACTAATCGTTCTCAGTTCAGTTGAATTTGAATTGCCAGCAGTATCTGTTGCAAATACTCGATAAGTATAATTCCCGTCGATTAAACCAGCAGTGGCATTCTTACTTTGATTTACATAGAGATACCATTGAGTGGAGTTAAACTGTTGTAAGTTAGAAATATATTCTTGATAAACCTCTGTAACAGACAAGCTTCTGTTCCATACTCTTAATTCATCAATTGTTCCGTTGAAGTATTCATCTGCTCCAGCAACGTCCCTGCCTATTTGTAAAGCTGCATTTGTATTAACATTATGTAGTGATGTTCCATTGGCTTCTTCAATTCCATTAAAGTAAAGATGTGCTGTTGTTCCTCTTCTTACAAGGGAAATAAATATCCACTCATTTAGGTGATTTGATATTAGAGACTGTGATTGAAGATTTAATGCAGATCCACCAGAGCCTTCTATGTCCACGCTTATTTTTGATGCACTGTTGACTTGTATTTCATAATTTGATCCAGCTACTCTTTTGCCTAATATTTCTTGGTTACCAAATACTGGAAAAGACGCAACATTAAACCATAAATTAATTGAAAATTCACCTGTACCAAAATCAAGACTTGAATGATCCGGAACGGTTATATAATCATTACTACCATCAAAATTATACGCTCCAGCATATCTTCCAGAGGAGTTCCAAGTTGCTCCATTAATAGTGCCATTTTGTCCATAGTTTGAAAGGTCTATAACTTTAGTATTATTTTCATCCAAAGTAGAAATATTATCAAAATTCATCATCAAAATTAAAGAATCATTATACGCGGTGTAATTGGTTCCGTTCCAATTATAAACTAACGAATTAAGATTGGATTCAACAATTGAAACGTTAATCACTACATTAGTTGCAGATTGGATTGTTCCGTTTGCAGGTGTTGTTGGAGTGAAATTGGTTTGGGGATAAACAGTATCTGAATAATTCACAGTATATATTATCATATCAGAAACATTATAATTATGCTGAGTTCCATTGCCCCAAGAATGCCATTTGTAAGAATAAGTTCCATTCAAAGTAAAATTATAACTTGCATTGTAAACATTTGCGGTAAGATTTGTTGCAGTTATGTTTGTGTTGTTTATCTCAAGCAAGACAGTTCCATTCGTGTTAGCAAGAGTAACATTAAACAATCCTGTTCCTGAATTTAACAGGGTTGCATTGTTATCATAATAGTTTGAAAATGTTGGATATGTTGTATCACTTGCTATACCAATAGTAATATTATTACTAACAACCTTTTCTCCATCAGCAGTATTATTGTTTGGATAAGCTTCTACTCTCCATGTAGATCCATTGATTAATTCCTGTGAAACTATTGTATTTGTTTGATTATTATATAATGCAGAAATTTCTTGAACAGATAAAGATCTATTAAAAATCTGAAATTCATCCATAGAACCATTAGTGCGCCAATTAGTTGTATGATCCCACCCTATATCAAGAGTTAAATTTGAACTTGGAATTTGGCAATTAGCAATAGAGTATGCAGAACTTCCATCTTTATACAAGGTAAAATTATTACCGGTTTTAACTAATGTAAGGAAATGCCAGGTTCCATCGAAGAAATTTCCAGAACCAGCCATATTACATGCCCATACTGTTGTATTCATTAAGTACCATCCATCACTGCTATAAGTTAAACCATAAGCACTATTAAAAGAAAAGAATGCCTGTCCAGAGTTTACAGTAGTCCTCATCCAAAAACTAACAGTGTGATTTGGTGAAATATGGCTATAGTTAAGATTTGTGAGGATATATGGATTTGAATTAAAGAAGTAAGCTCCTTTTCCATCAAATCCCCCTGTCGAATTATAAGTTGGAGAATTGACTAAGGTTCCATTATTTCCTAAAGCATAATCTCTTATTAAACAATTAGTGCAAGTTGAATTGCTTCCTAAAGTATCGCCATCAAAAAGCATATTAAAAATTGTAACAGGAGTATTATTTACAAACCAATTGTAAATTACTTTATCAGAAGATGTTGCATAAGCGGTAAGATTGTCAGAGATTGAATTATCTATGGTAGTGGAGTTTAGAACTATTGAAGTTATTGTTGGCGTTGCAGAAACAAAACTAACATAGATTATAATTATACCTAATAATACAACTACCGCTAAACCTCTTTTTTTAAACATAACCCTCATTCAAAACAATCTAATCAGGATATATAAATATTACGTTTTTTCCCCGGCCTAGATACGATTGTTGTTAATCAGATTAACAACTCTTTTATATAAAAGATAATTTCTAATCTACATGAAGAAAAAAGTGGTGATAAGTTTATTATTATTAGTTTTAGTGACAAGTGTATATTTATATTCATCTTCTCTTCAAACAGGAATTACCGGAGCAACTACTGCTGAAACTAAAACCTTTGTGCAAAGTCCCGGAAATATTCAAGTATACTTCTGTCCACAAGAGGATTGTGAACAGGCTTTAGTACAATTTTTACAGTCAGCTCAAAACACCATCCATTGTGCCATGTACGAATTTGATTTGAAAGCAGCACAAACTGTAGTTCTAGATAAACAACAGCAAGGACTAGAAGTTCAGATGGTTACTGACAACGATTACTTATATGAATTCAATTATTCTTTTGTCCGGACAGATCGATCAGGTTTAATGCATGATAAGTTTTGTATCATCGACGGAGTTAGAGTATACACTGGATCAATGAATCCTACTGAGAACTGTGCTAAGAAGAATAACAACAACCTACTTTTGATTGAATCTACTGCTTTAGCACAAAATTATGAAGAAGAATTCCAAGAGATGTGGAATGGTACTTTCAAGAAAGGAGATTTGGTGCTTAACCCCCAGTTGAGAATCGGAAATATAAGTGTAGAAAACTATTTCTGTCCGGAAGATCATTGTCAGGAACGAGTTAAAGCAGAATTACAAAAAGCTAAACAAGAGATCTATTTCATGACTTTCTCTTTTACTGCTGAAAGCATTGGTAATGAGTTATTGTTGAAACACAGTGAAGGATTAATCGTAAAGGGTGTGATGGAAACCAGGATGGTAACTGAAGATTCACAGTTTGCTCGTTTTGTGAATAACGGGATTGAGACCAGAAAAGACAGTAATCCTAATACTATGCACCATAAAGTATTTATCATCGACAATTCTACAGTGATTACCGGAAGCTTTAATCCTACTGGTGGAGGAGATACTCGCAATGATGAGAATATTTTGATTATCCACGACAGAGAGATTGCTTTTAAGTTCTTGAAAGAATTTGAGAAGGTTTGGGTAGAGGGTAAGGTTGAATAGATAAATTATAAGCAATTATTTTAAAGAGGATTTACTTTTTAGTCTTAAAGATAGATGTTCTGGATAAATGATGAATTTAGATGGGATTGTTAAAGATGATGGAACGGGTAATCTTAAGAGACATACCTTTATTCTAGAAAGACCTTGGAACTCAGAAAAGATAAGATTTCGGGCTTCATTAAATCAAGTCGCTAAATTAGGAAGAATTCTTCAAAAGACACCAACCGAGATGGCAGTGTTAGAGTGGTATCAGAATAACCCTTATCGTTTGCCAGTTAGTTATGAAGATGACGTTCCCGAGATAATTAAAATAGAGCAAGAATATTATTGGAATAATGACCCAACTGGTTTTAAAATTCAAAGAGGAGAAGTAACTCTTCAATTATATCATTTTTCAAAAATAGATATCTCCTATTACAGAGGAGAGGCAGTAAAAAATCTTTATGGAGTTATTAAAGATGAAGGATTATCTCTACTAGATAGACAAACTATTAAAGATATTGCTTTAAGATGGTTTTATCATGGATTAGAACAATTGATGGATTCTCCGAGCGAAGAAATGAGTTTCTCAGCCCTCTTTAATCGTATCGGTTCAAATGAAGCTGCTCTGGCAGAATTAGAACGATACGGATTTAAAGTAGAAAGTCCAAAAGTAAAGCGTTTTGATGGGAGATAACTCCTTCTTCATACTTCCATCCTGATTATCTTCTCTTCAGGATTAACTCAAACCATTTCCTAAAAGCATCAGCGATATCTTTGTTATCAATCATAAATCCCGTAGGATAGAGTTCTTTCCACAAAACAATCGCGACTTTGTCTCCAAAGATATTAACCACGCCGTTTGATTCTGATCCAGAAGGAAGAGTCTTTCCTTTAACAAAGGAATCTTTTTTTCTTCTGTTCTCCACACCCTTCTTATCCCAAAGACAGATCCAACGCATTTTCTTTTTTATTCTTTCTCTTTCAAAGTTAGGCATGAAATATTTCAATTCAGAGAAGATTAATCCTTTAGCCCCCAATACTCGCACATCTTTCCCTTCTCTTAACATTTCTGAATGAATTGTTTTTAGCCCCTCTCTACCTTTGTAAATAGTGGCACTTATCTCTTCTTTCTTCATCCCTTTGATACCTTCTAACTCAGGAAGAATCTCCTTAAGGTGTTCTTTCTGTTCATCTAGATATTTTAACAGTTGAGAGGGATCTACTGCTTGGAAGTATTTTTTAAAATCCTTCACCACGTGGCTAGCAAGACCTTTTCTTTGCAGAGATTCGAGAGCATCATAGACCCTAGAACGATGAAGTTCTGATTCTTTGATTAGATGTTGAGCAGAAGTTGAACCTAACTTTAGTAACGAGATATATACAACAGATTCGTTCCTGGTTAAGCCGAGTTTTTCTAAATGAGTAGTGTCCATTTTTATCTTAATATGAGGGCGATTTAAAAATATTTCTATTGTAATCCTTAAAAGGAGGACTAGGGGTTATATTTAAGCAGTAGTTAAAGAGTCTTATGAAAACATTTGATGTATATCATAGTATCAGAAGAGAAAGTGTTAGTAGAGAAGAAGCAGAAGAGATTGTTAAGGACAAATCCATACCTTATGCTGATTATCACAGCCTCATTTGTCAGATTAAAGATGAAAATGACAAATTAATAGGGATTAGATCGATAGGATTACCTAAATGTACACTGGAAGGATATTTTACCAAAGAATACAAGCCCACAGTAGATAAAAACAAGGTAACTCGACTAGCTTATTCCGTTTCTAAGAAATACCCTTTCGAAGAAGGAGATCAGATTATTGCTCGTGATTATCAAGGGTTATTCAATGTGGTTCAGTTTCCTCTGGAAGACCGACTCTTAGATGTTTTTAGAGAAAAATTGTTAGGTAGAAAATGACTGACACTTTCTTAGAACATCCAGAATTATTACAAGGACAACCAAAAATATCTATGGGAGATTATCTTGAAGCGAATGGAGTCCTTGTTCCTAGACGCTTTTCTACTCTCAAAGAAGCCAGAGCATCTGGACTTCCAATTATGGCCAGAAGTGAACATCCTCAAGATTATGCAGGATCTTCTGATCTGATTTACATACCTAAAGACCTTTTAATTAAACATCCTGAAATAATTGATGAAGAAGAACTAAAACAAGGGATAGCTGCAGAAAGATGGGGTTATTCTCATATCTGGCTAGAACATCATGCCGAGATATTGGGTCTAGACAAAAAAGAATTCATGAGTCAATTTAGTCTTTCTTATTGGGAACTGATTGAAGGATTTAACAGAACAGTTACGGCAGATTCAGCCCTTCCGGATAGATATCATATTACTGCTACTTATGATGATAGAGAAACTAAGGAGAACCTAGAGCAGTATATTGTTGTGGAGAAGAAATGTATTAGAGAATATTCACAAGTAATAAGGAACGGAAATGGTAATGGAGCCCCATTAGCAGTTATTAACGATTTAGATAACCTAATTGAACTATATGAGAGAATTAGAAATTTAGGTCAGTTTGATTCTCATCATTGTCCCACCATGGAATTTCAGACGAGAATAGTGGGGAGTAAAGTTGAAAACTATTCCTTACAATATCATCGCACTCGAGATTTTGAAGTGTCAACCTTTAAGTTAGAAGAAATGGGTAGATTTGAGGAGGGAATTATACCTTCATATTATCTCCGAGGAGCAACTCCACCAGGGGGAAAGACATGTAAAGTTGTTGTTGCTTATGCGGCAGATAATCCTCCCGAAGGATTAAGAAGAATTAAGGCATTTGAAAGAGGAAAGTGGAAATGGCAAGTTGATGATTTAGAAGAGGGATCACTTAACGAGCCGATGGATCATGTTATGAACGAGATCATGAGCCGAAGAAGATATCTTCATATTATTAATAGTGGAAGAACTGGGGAGAGATTTAATGGCATTGTTAATCGACACGTATCTAGATCTTTATGGTTTAAACCGAAGGTTTCTGTTTTTATGAATTATGAAGATATTAAAAGAATGCTCCCTCGAGAAGAACTTGATAAAATGGAGGAAAAAGCAAAAGAAACAGGAGAGAATCAATACATCAATCTTCATGTCGTGGCAGACGGAAGAAAAGCGTTTATCAAAAGAGTTTAATTAAAACTTTCTTCAAATTCGACTCGTTCCAGTACGCCCACTTCCGAACGCCCATTCTACACCGCATAAAAGTAATTGTTAAAATTAGAAGTAACGCGAGTTATGCATCGCAAGATTCTTCCACCAGAATACAATCATTACATTTCTACCTTATTCCCACAATACCACCAATTTAATGATCTCATGGTTAGAACAGCAAGAGAAAATCTTCCCATAAATGGACATGTTCCTTGTCTGGTTAATCTCGGTTGCGGCACCGGAAATTTAGAAGAACGTTTCTTAACCCAAGAAAGAAGAGAAGTGAGATTGATTGGAATTGACCATGAAACCTCTTCTTTAGATTATGCTCGAGAAAGGTTAGGAAGTAAAGTAGAACTAGTCCGAGCAGAAATTCCCGATTTAGATTTTCCTAAAGCAGATATTTATCTAGCTTCTCTAACTTTACACCATCTTAACGGCAACTGGCAAGAGAGTTTTGAGAAAATTGCCTCAGCTTTACCCAGAGGAGGACTATTCTTACAATTAGAAATGCACCAAGCTAAAGAAGGATCAACCCAACAAAAATATTGGCAGTACCTGAGAAAAAATCTCGAACCAGATTATTCTTTTGATGAATGGATGCAAGAATCACAGAAAGTAGATCATTTCAGAACTTTGGAAGAGGAAATTGCTCTCATCAGCCAATTAGGAATGAACCCAGAAGTTATCGCTAGGGAAGGCCCGTTTAGTTTGTATTTAGCTAGGAAAACACGTACCTGAACGAGTAAATTTATATATCCTTAGCTATTTTCTTTAGCGATAGCGATGTGGGTAGCCAAAATTAGATTAGTTCACAAAGACTGCATCACCAGCCAACTGACCAAAAAATATGGTATTACTAACTTGGTTTACGGGCTAGGTTACTACTCTGATAAGAATTTTCTTTACTTTAACATTATGCATATCCCCCGAGGAGAAGAAGATAAAAAGAAGGCTTTCATTAACGAAGTTAAGAAAGACAAGCGGATTATTAAGTTTGAGCAAGCAGGAGGGATGTTTTTTACTTTAGTTAAAGAGCCAAACAAGAATAAACACTTAATTCAGTTTTACAATCCAAAGATCTTTTTTCTCAAACCAGACATTAATACTTCTGATGGTCATGAGGTTTATGAGATTGGTAGTTGGGACCGTAAGGAGATACAAAAGTTCATTGATATGGCTAAGAAACATATGGAAGGAGAGTTGTTGAAGTTAAAGAGGGAGAAAGTAGCAGACATCTATTTGCCACATATTGCCACTCAACTCACAGATAAACAATTACAAGCGATTTCTTTAGCTGAAAGCAATGGATATTATGATTATCCTCGACATATAGAACAAGAGATGTTAGCCAGAATTATGAAAGTATCTAAGTCCACTTATCAGAATCATTTAAGGATAGCAGAAAAGAAGTTAATGCCTTTCTTGGTAGGAAATGCCAGAATGATTAATGGAAGTTAACCTAAGTTGTCTAATATAGCATGAGCATCGCTAGAAGATAAATATTTTAGAACATCTTTATTCTCTGCTTTCAACAATAAATTCATCCTTAAAGAACTTCTTTCCTCATTAGAAACTCTGGCAAACTGATCGGCTAAGATTAAACCATAAGGATAGCCTAAGAATAGAGCGTCGTGAGAGTTATGGATTAAATGAGGAAGAACGTCAGGATTACCTTCAAATCTAAAAACGTGCTTAGCTCGTTCATGTAATTTAACAAAGTAAGTCTGATTTTCTAAGAAATACCTCCAGCAACTAAATGGACCAAGTTTACTTAAGAGAACAACTGGAGAATTTCCTGAAACTGTAAACAAAGAAGAACTTTTAGCTAGAGAACACACATTAGAAGAAAGCAGCTTAAGATACTTTTCTTCGTGAGTATAGGTCTTATCTAACGTCCCATCCAGAACTACATAATCACATTTGGATTGCAACTCAGCAGCCAAAGCCAGTTCAGAGAATCTTCTAGCTAAATTGGTAATCTTACTAGGAGCTGCTCTTTCTATCCCACTCTTAAGAGAAGCATCATTGGAAGAAAGAAGCAAGTCTTCTTCTGAAATTAATGTCTCTTCCAATATTGGAAAGATCTTGCTAGAATAATAAAGATCATCATTCTTCCAACTGGCAGAAGTAAGTAGATAGAACTCTCGTTTAAAGAACTCTGTTTTCTTTTCTCCATCAAACACTTGAGCAAAGACTCTGATAAAACTAAGGCAGAAATTACCTGCGGAAAGGATTTCTGCTTGTCCTCCATCTACGAAAGCAATCTTAGCAGAAGAATTAGCTGCAAGTAAAGAGATAAAATTACTGGGATCAATCTGAATCTGCTTACCATTAAAGATAATCTTATCTTCTTTAGGAAAAGAAGAGAGGAGTTTACGAAGTTCAGCAGATAAGTTAGGAAACACAGAAATTAAGAGTAAAACAGGTTATTTAACCTTTTCTCTTCTAGAAAAGTTAAATCTAACCCACATACGAACAAAAAGGCATATAAATCCTTAATATATACTATAGAATATGTCTGAAAGAGGTGAAGTTTACCAGAAAGATGTTTCTCAAGTAATCAAAGATCTAAACTCTTCTTCACAAGGCTTATCTTCAATTGAAGTTAAAGCTAGATTAAAACAATATGGAAAAAATTCCATCGAAGAAAAGAAAGAACTAAACATCTTGTTAGAACTGCTTTCGAACTTCAAAAGCCCCTTAGTTCTATTATTAATTATCGTAGCCGGAATTTCTGCCTTCCTACATCAAACTTCTAGTGCGATCATTATTGGATTGATGGTTGTCCTGAGCGTGGTTTTAAACTTCTTTTTAGAACACAATGCCCAAAAAGCGGCAGAAAAACTAAAATTAACCGTTAAAGCCAAAGCTCTCGTTTGGAGAGATGGAAAGAAAAAAGAAGTTCATTTAGAAGAACTTTGTCCAGGAGATATCATCGAACTTAACCCAGGAAATATGGTTCCAGCAGATTGCCGTCTTCTCACTGCCAAGTATCTCTTTGTAAACCAGTCCGTTCTTACTGGAGAATCTTATCCTAGTGAGAAAAAAGAACCGAGAATTATTGGGAAGAAATCTCTTATCGACCAAGTTAACATGTTGTTCATGGGCACTAGCGTAGTGAGTGGAAATGCTACTGCTATCATCGTTAAAACAGGTATGAAAACCGAGTTTGGAAAGATTGCCAAGACCATTAGTAAAACAAACTTAGAAACCGAATTTGAACATGGCATCAAAGATTTTGGTTACCTGATTATGAAATCCACCCTATTCTTGGTAATATTAATTTTCCTCTTCAACGCCCTCTTTAAACAGAATTTATTAGAATCGTTCATGTTCTCTCTAGCTGTCGCAGTAGGCCTAACTCCAGAATTATTACCGATGATTATGTCCGTAACCATGGCCAGAGGATCAATCGAAATGGCCAAGAAAGGAACAATTGTCAAGAAATTATCTTGTATTTCTAATTTTGGAAGTATGGATATCTTATGTACAGATAAAACCGGAACCCTTACAGAAGATAAGATTAGATTAGTCAAATATATGGATGTGCAAGGGAAACATGATGAAAAGGTACTTCTTTACGCTTACCTTAATAGTTCCTTCCATTCCGGGATTAAAAATCCTTTAGACGATGCGCTAGTTAATTTCCGTAAAGTTAACGTTAATGAATTTAAAAAGATCGATGAAATCCCTTTTGACTTTATTCGTAAAAGGATGAGTGTAGCGGTGAGTAAAGGCGAGAAAGAGATTTTGATTACTAAAGGAGCACCAGAAGAAGTATTCAAGGTTTGCTCATATTATCATTCTGGAAACAAAAAAGAAAAGATAAATGCTAACAATCTAGATAAAATTACGAGACAATACCATTTCCTAAGTGAACAGGGATACCGAGTTTTAGCGATTGCAATTAAAGAGATTCCTCACCGAAAGTTTGAGTTTGAAAAGGAAGATGAGTCTAACATGACTATCGTTGGATTTGCTGCTTTCTTTGACCCGCCAAAGAAAGATGTTTCTGAAGTTATCAAAGACATGCAAAAGAATGGAATCGAGGTTAAGATACTTACGGGAGATAATGAATTAGTGACCAAAAAAGTTTGTCAAGAGATTGGATTAAAAGTTAAGGGAGTGTTGTTAGGATATGAAATTGACTCCATCAGTGACAAAGCCTTAGAGAATAAGGTTGAAAATGTTACTATCTTTGCCAGATTCTCCCCACAACAAAAAAGTAGAATCATTCAAGCTTTACGCAACAAAAAACATGTGGTGGGATATTTAGGTGATGGAATAAACGATGCTCCTGCTTTGAATATAGCAGATATTGGAATTTCTGTTTCTAGTGCAGTAGATGTAGCTAAAGAATCTGCAGATATCGTTCTTACCCATAAAAGTTTGAAAGAGTTACATGAAGGAATCATGGAAGGAAGAAAAACGTTTGGAAACACTATCAAGTATATCCTGATGGGGCTTAGTTCAAACTTTGGGAATATGTTCTCGGTAGCAGTAGCAGTATTATTCCTGCCTTTCTTACCTATGCTCCCGATTCAAATAATATTAAATAACTTTATTTATGATTTCTCTCAAGTTACAATCCCTTTTGATAGTGTAGATAAAGAATATATGGTTAAACCAAAACGATGGAATATTAAATTCATCAAAAGATTTATGCTCATCTTTGGTCCGATAAGTTCCTTGTTTGACATCATTACCTTTTTATTGTTATGGTTAGTATTGAAGACTAGCGAAGCAGGATTTCATACCGGTTGGTTTATCGAATCCTTAGCTACACAGACGTTGATTATTCACTTTATTAGAACTAAAAGAATCCCATTCATGCAAAGTACTGCTAGCAAATGGCTGTTGATTAGTACCATTGTTGCTGTAGCTATCGGATGGATCATCCCTTACACCTTTATTGGCAAGTTCTTTGAGTTTGAACCACTTCCTTGGTTTGTGCTATTGATTATTGGAGCAGTTGTATTGATATACTTCGTAATGGTAGAATTGGTCAAGAAGTGGTTCTATAAGAAGTATGATTTCTGAAAGAGAATTCTTTAATAAGTTATGGAAAGAAGCGAAGTTATGATCTGAAAGCGTCCTTAGCACTTAATGGACGTAACCTAAACTTTGGTCGATATCGCATCCATAACTCTTCGGGATCATCATCATCTCTGCCGATAAATAAAGCACAGTACCAACTTCTCCCATTAGTAAGAGCAACTTCCTCTCCAATAGGAATATTCATCTCTCTGGCAATCCCTTTCACTACTTCCTCAAATCTTGGATTTTTAGATAGTTCAGAAGTAACGTAGATGTGATCTTTTCTGTCTTGACAGTATAATGAACAAACCACTACTGCTCTTTTTCCGTAATGTTCTCTTTCTAGTTGTTGAGATACAAGATGATAAGCATGATGACAAATTTCAGGAAGATCAACATAATCACTAACAGCAGCGACTTCCCAATCATCTTCTCTGCCCCTTCCTTGGAAAAGACGAGCAGTTAGATCTGCTGAGGGTTCAACTGCAGCATAATGAGAATATTCGACTGGCTTAGGTGCATCCCAAGGTCTAGTAGTAGCACCAAACCAAGTATTTTCATCAACAAGAGATAGAGTCATTTTAGTTCACATTAGTTACGATAAACGGTAGCCAGAGATAAAGGAGGACTTTTCTGCGGTTCATATCCTAAGAAAATAGGTCCATTATACCCTTGTCCTATCAATCGATCCTGAGCAAAGAAAGTTAATTTCTTACCGGGATAAATTAAGACTAAATGATTCCCATTTTCTGGATTTGGAACAACTACATGAACACAATCAGGACATTCTGAACGAAGTTCATCTTTAACAGAATTATAAACTCTTTGAGATAAATCTCTAAAAGCTAGAGTTTCTTTTAAGGATCTATCAGCAGTTGATTCTCCTGGTGATGATGATCCCGTGGTTAGTTTACGTTCTAAATCTCCTTCAGCCGGAATTTCTGCCCACACTTCCCATGCGTTTACAATAATCTTTAAGTAAGGATTCATGAGGCTAGTTAAAACAAATATGTTTTTAAAGATTTAGATATTACATTAGAACAATGAAGCCTTATTACAAATACCTCGAACATACCGCAGATGTGCTATTTCAAGCAGAAGCAAGTACATTAGCAGAACTGTTCAACCAGTGCGGATTAGCAGTAGAAGAAACCATGATCGAATTGAAGAGAGTTCTGCCGAAGAGGAAAGTGTTGATTAAACGTAAGAACAAGAATATTGAGTACTTGTTATTTGATTTTCTGGGAGATCTGATCATATTAAAGGATTCAAGACAGTTATTGTTTTCTAAATTTGAGATTGAGATTAAAGAAAAGATCAAGAAGAACAAAGAGAGTAAGATCGAAGAAAAAGAATATCAATTGATCTGTCGTGCTTATGGAGAGAAGTTAGATGTGAAGAAACACGAACCTAAAGTAGACATCAAAGCTATTACTATGCACATGTTTGAAGTCAAGCAAACAAAGAACGGCTGGTTTGCGGAAGTATTGGTAGATATCTAGAGTTGACGATATGGAAGATAATAACTCTTTTCTTCTTTATGAAGAGATCCTCCTACTAAACAGTAAGGATGTTTAGGTTGAACTCTCCCTTCAAATCTCCTTACTAAAAAGTATAACTTCTCCTTGAAAGATGACAATACTTCTGCCAAGGATGGAGAAGGATTTACTTGTTCTTGCCAAGATAAACACTCCTGCAAAGGATCTCTAGTTTCAAAACGAGGCATAGTATAAGTATAGTCATGTCCATTTCCAGCTATGGCAAGAGTCATCTTACAAAAGTTAATGCTATCCCTAATTAATTTGTCTGAATCAGTCATTTTTATTTACATTCCCCTAGTTCATTTCTTTTCTTAATTCTTTCATTAATCCCCTTAAGATACCTTCTGAAAACATTATAAGCATAGTTCACACCTTCAAAGGGGAGAGAAACAGTTTTTCCAACAAGTGAAGCAACGGGACTGTTTGGTAAGGATGGAAAGTCATGGTGAAGAAGATAATAATCAGATGAATCTTGAGATTCTAAAGAAACATAACTAAAGAGAGATCTAACCATTAATTCCATCGCTCCAAAAGCTGAACCATAAATTATTCCCATATAAGGATCTTGAGAAGTAGCTATAGATAATTCGTAAAAGAGATAAGAATAAGTTAAAGTGTTTGTAGCTAAGGATAGTCTGGTGGCATGTACAGTGTTATAATATTTTTTTCCCAATCGTTCTTCAATCCCGCTCTGAAGGCCTTCAGATAGATTACCCAAAATAGGGTAAGACAATTTAGAACCAACTTGTAGCAATCCCTCTAAAGTAACCTTACTCACATCTTTCCCTATTTCAGAGAGAATTTGTTTTGTGTTAGTCATTTGTTATTACCTTTATAAGTCTTGTAAGCAGTTTGGGCCACTACAGAGAGAAGGTTTAATCCAAGAGGGATATAGCTTACGGCATCATAAGGATGTTGCACCATTTCCTCTATATACTTATACCAACAGTAACCATAGACTATAAATTCAGAGCTGTAACCAGCTATTTGATGAATTTCATTAATGCCTTCTCCCCTAATTTCTTTGACAGAATTAATAACGCCAAAAGGATGGACTAGACTCTCAATACCACCAACAATTGTACCTAAAAGTAAACTTAAAGGAGTAGCAATAATTAAATCTTTCAGTAAGGGGTTTTGTTTTTTTTCTTCTGTTCTTAAATCATCAGCCATATTTATTTCTCCAAAAACACCATAGAAACCATTTATAACAATCTAGCCAAAAGTATATTAGTATTACCCCCCCTATAGGTGGTGATAATAAGAAAAGTTTAAATAGTTAAGAATAAATTATACCAAAATGTATACTTATGAGAAATTTGAACTATTAGAACAACTAGGACTAAGCCAGAATGAGATCAAAGTATACTTCTCCTTATTGGAATTAGAACAATCTTCTGCTACTCCTATTGTCAAGAAAGCTAAGATTCCTAATTCTAAAGTTTATCCCATCTTAGATAAATTGATTCAGAAAGGATTGGTTTCTTTTGTGATTAAGAATAATGTCAAATACTTTCAAGCTTCCGATCCCAAACACTTAATAGAACTGTTAGAAAAGAAAGAAGCACAGTTATTAGAACAAAAAGAAGAGATCGAGAAATTAATTCCTCAAATAGAACTGCAAAGAAAGTTAGCCAAACAACACCAAGAAGCAACCGTTTACGAAGGGATTAAAGGAGTAAAAGCCGCATTTACAAATTTATTAAATGAACTACAGAACGAAGAAGAATACCTAGTCTTCACTTTAGGAGAAGAATTAGAAACTGAAGCATTAAGACATTTCTTCCGAGATTACCATAAGAAGAGAATAGAAAAGAGAGTTAAAGTAAGATTAATTGCCCCCTTAAAGATAAAGAACACGATTGAAGCGCACCATTTATACCCTGGAATGAAAGTGAGATATTCTACAGAAGAGCTTCCTACAGGGATATTTATTTTCAAAGATAAAGTAATGACCTTAGTTTGGGGAGAACAGCCTACTGCTTTTGTGATTACCTCTCAGAAGAATGCTCAACAATATCAGAAGTTCTTTGAAGAGAGATGGAAAGAAAATAGATAGAAGAGATTTAATTATCTAACCCCTTAACCTGAAAGGATGCTCTTTTAGAACAGCATGAGCTTTCCCAAAAGGAGTCTCTGGATTAACATATTCTACTGGAAGGAAGAGAAGTTTTCCTAATTCTGCTAAATCTCCTTTGACGGTTAAGTATTCTATCCCTGCATTGATCCCCTGCCTAGCTACTTCAGTATCAAATATTACCTCATCATCTGGACGAGAAGGGAATAAGTATTTCATCAACTCGTATCTTCCAGCTTTAACCCATCCTTCAAATTGTTGAGCTAATAAAAGTCTATCCTTTTCGGTTTTTATTAAAACAGATAATTCTCTGGTTGGAACAAAAGTACATTCTGGATCGGCGTTAATCTCAGCTAACTTAGTGGCTAAGTCTGGCTTTTTAAGTTTCTTAGAACTTCCATCGATAACCCCTTCTTTAACCAGGTCTCGATAGAACTTTTGTCCAGAGAACATCTTACCGGCTTCCTGAGAAACATAAGCCAGATCAGTCATCTCAATCATCTTGCCTAAGACAGTACGAAGAAGAGCAATTTTGTATCTTTTTTCACTAACATCTTCCTCTTCTTTTAACATTTCCCCAAAATCTTCAAAAGATTTTAATCCCTCAGAAACAACTTTTCTAGGATCAATTAAATTTCGGAACTGATCAATTGCTTCAAAATTATCATTCACACCTTCTTCATCCATATTGTAAGGAGTGAATAAAGTACTATATCCTTCTTCCACCATCTTAACCATATCAGCAGAATAATTAGCCTGATATTTTCTAACAAAACTTGAAATATTCTTTGACTCAAACAAAATTGCTGCCTGAATTCGCTCCTCTGCTTCGATACCATCGGTAAAACTGCCCAAAGCAGTTTTTACAATTTCGTGAGCTAAGGTAAAATTCTCACTTTCGGCAAGATAATCTGTTACAGGTTTACTAGAAAAATACTTTAATAATCCCTCGTCATTAAACATTCTAGCCTCAACCAAACGAAGACAGTGATACAACTCAGTTTCGACCTTTTTATCCTGCTGTAAGCTAGGTTCGAGTTGTTGCTGAGCAGTATAAGCAGCAAAAGCTTTCTCGCTTCCGCTTCTAACGATTAATTCAAGTGTAAGATCCATATTATTATATTTTCAAGCCTATTTTAAAAAGATTTAGGAGATTTATAATAAATTATACTCTATTTTAACAATAGATACAACCGGAGTAACCAAACTATCAATTCCAGGGACATATCTAGGATTAATAGACTTAATCTCACCAAGCATCATGATTAAATCTCTTTGTGGTTCTTTATCTACCCCAAAGATAACATTACAATAATCAGATGTTCCAGAAGCTTTCCAACGTCCACTGCTCCCCGGAGAAGAATCCTGATGGAATAAGTCTTTTACTCTTTTTTCAGAACCAACAAAAGATTCAAGACGATCTAAGTAAGCAGCCATATCCGGATGTCTTAAAGCAGCTTCAATGTCCGCCCGCACATCCTTCTGAGCGGAATAATAAATTCTTCCTTTTTTTTCAACCCGAGTGTAGATTACTCCATCAAGAAGCATTTTTTGACCTTTTGTAGTTAACCCAGTTATCACTTCGGTTGGGGCAACAGGAAAACTAATACTTTGATTTCCAACAAAAGGAGGTAAGTCTAACCGTCTAAATCCGGTAATAAGAAGAAGTTGATCATCGGTTATTTCTGAGGGAGCCATAAATTCTAGAAAGAAGAGGTATTCTTAAAGATTTCTCCTCTAGAGTAGACACTAGAAGATTAATTTTTCCTAAACTCTTTCACAATACTCTTACTCATAAACTCATACTTCAACTCTTCATGAGCAAATAGAACTTCATAAGTTTTCACCAATTCAGAGAATTTTTCTTTGATCTGACCAATCAGTTCATGAAACTCATCCAGATTGCGGGTAATCACATAAAGAATATAATCATAATAGCCAAAGGCTTTAGCACACCATAATACGGAAAGATTAGATCTTAAGAAGGTTTCTAATTTCTGCACCTCATCCATACGATAATCTACCCTCAATAAAAGAGTATTCACAGATAAACCCAAGGCAGAATAATTTATTACTGGACGATATTCTCGAATCAACCCAGATTCTTCTAACTGTTTAATCCGATACTTAACCGTATCTTTAGATAACTTTAATTCTTCTGCTAGAGAAGTATTGGTACGAGTAGCTTCCTGAGAAAGTTGATACATCAGTTGTAAATCCTGAAGATCTACTTCTATTTCCTTTGGTTTATGAGCAGTTTCAATTGAAGTCATCTCACTCTTTTTCTTAAGAGGGATATGCTGTTCAGGAAGCACTCTTCCCACCAACGTTCCACGTAAAGTTAAAAACAAGTCTTTACGTACCTTAATCTTGTCCACTAAACGAATATACTTCTGCATAAACTCTTCTTCATCTTTAGCAAAGATAGAAATTTCTAAATTATATTTCCCACTATAAAGGATGATTAAATTAACTGCATCGTTCTTCTGTGCTCTAGCGATCAACTCTTTTTCATCTTCAGGAGAATGGGTTTCAATCAAAACATGATAAGATTTGTAGCCAAGTAAACGAGTATTGATTACTGCTCTGCTCCCGGTAATCAACTTATTAATTGACATCTGTTTTAAACGATATTCTACCGCTTGTCGAGAGAGAAGACAGGTTTCTGCTACTTTAGTTAATGGTTGTCTGATATTATCTTTAACTTCAAATAGAATTTTCCAATCGATAGCATCAAGTCTTAAAACGGGTTGTTTTGCTGATAAAACTCTCATATTTAAGTAATAAATCTTACTTAATATATAATACTTACGTTTTATTACTAAAATGAAGGCTATTTGATTTAAATATCTCTTCTCATTCTAAAGCTAGGTTGGGTGGGAATGGGGAGGAAACTATGCAACTAACGATTTTAGGAGCACGTGGTTCAGAGCCGGTATCTGGGCCGGAGTATGATTTGTACGGAGGAAATACTACTTGTTATGCCGTACGCACCAGAAACGATAAGTTGCTTATTTTTGATACTGGAACGGGATTAAGAAGATTAAACTCTGTCCCTGACCAAGACATTTATATTTTTTGGACTCATGGACATTGGGACCATTTATTAGGATTTCATCAGTTCAAACCCTTGTTTGATCCTCGAAGAAATATCTATCTTCATGGAGGAGTTAATTTAGAAAAGGGAACTCGTTCGACTATTGAAGTAGTATATTCAGAGAACCAGTCTCCCTTTCAGATTAATGCTCACCCAGGGATTAAAGGCATCGTAGACTTTGTTCCAGGGGATAAAGTGTATGACGATGGGGTTACTAGCGTAGATACTTTCTTGCAACCCCATCCTTTGAGAGGAAGCGTAGGTTATCGTATTACTGAGAAGCAAGGAATCGGTCTAGAACCTAAAGTGTTAGTGATTTCTACAGATCACGAACCAGATCATAATGGAAGAGACCAGGAATTGATTGAAAGATGGAACGGTGCTGACTTAGTATTGAGTGATGTACAATATGAACCTCCAGGGGTAGAAAGTTGGAATAAATTTATGTCCGGCTGGGGACATGGAGATTACATCAGTGCAGTTAATATGGCTGCCCGAGCTCACGCTAAGAATGTTAAAGGGGTCCATTTCCACCCTGATGCTGAAGATGACTATTTGGAGGGAATGGAAGGAAGGATGAGTCGATATGCTTTAGGAGTAGCCGAACATTATGCTCTCTCCTCCTTTGAAGCAGGATTGGCCCGACAAAACTGGACCTATAAAATTTAGTTCATAGTTCCCACCGGAACATATCTCTCGAGGGCCGTTCTCTTTCTAAAGGAGAGGGAACGGCTTTCTCTGCATTAAGTTTATAAATTAGAAGAAATAAAAAGATAAAGTTCTAGAGAGTGATAGGGAGATATTAAAAATGACATCAGATGGAAATGTATCATTAGAAAGTTTAACCTTGTTAAGAGTGTATACAGTTAGAAATGCTCCAGAAGCAGAACTAAGAACAGTTTATGCAGATCAGGATTTTATGAAAATAGATGCGATTTCTAGAGAAGGCGTCTCTTATGATACCTTCACTGTTAATCATCTTCCTCCAGAAGCCGATATTCCTCAAGAGATTAATCTTTTTCCGACTGAGCTAAAGCCAGGTCAGGTTTTTCGTGCTGCTAACGCAGTAGAAGTAGTCAGTTATACCGTTGTCCCAGCAGATGCTATTGACGATTTGGTAGCAGTTTATTTAGGAGCAGTCGATCTTCACGCTGCCAGAAAAGGCGTGATTGATGAAAAGGAGAGAAGATATCAAGCAGAGATTGCAGGATTACGAGAAGGTCTTGCTCCTGTTCCAGGAATCCCAGAATTGTTAAAATTAAATCCAGAACTTCAAGGAGATGCTTATACTACTTCACTGGATGAGTTAACCAGACAAACAGCTGCACTCTATCTTACTGCTCGGATAACCGAAAAACTGGGAGCAGGTCCAGTCATACCCAGACCTGTCCCAGGAGAAGATCCAGAAGTTAGATTAGCTAATGTTTTAGAAGTTTATCGTAAGAATACACTCCTTAGAACAGTAGTAGAATTTAGTGGCGATGATTTAACTCTATTTAAATCAAGAAGTGGGCAGAATTACACTATGGATAAGCAAGGTGGAATTATCGTAGCTATAAACCCTGACGCGTTTAGATCGGTATTACAATCCAGTGAAATTGCAGAATGCATGTTGGAAGATGGCCTAACCACCTCAAGAGAAGCAGCCAGACAGATGGAGAATCAAGTTAGGAACTATTTGAATGGTTTGATTCAAGCAGCAAAGTAAAAACATATTTATACTCTTTCTTTTTTCTTATTCTATTATGAAAGAACCATTATACGAGCTAGCAGAAGGTATCCGTAGATGTACCTCTTGCCCCTTATGGAAGAAGCGATTACTTCCTGTCCCTGGAGAAGGTAAAATTGGAGCTAAATTGATGTTCATCGGAGAAGCTCCCGGTGCAGAAGAAGATAAGCAGGGAGTAGCTTTTGTTGGCCCTTCAGGTAAATTCCTGTATGAATTGTTAGAAAAGAATAAGATTAAGAAAGAAGCCTGTTTCTTTACTAGTGCTGTTAAGTGTCACCCAGATAAGAATCGTAAACCTACAGAGAAAGAAATCTGTACCTGCAGAGAGTTATGGCTGAAGAAACAGATTGACGTAATTAAGCCAGAGATGATTGTTCTACTAGGTCAAACTGCGATCGATTCGGTTATCGGAAAAGGCAAAGTTAAGGATTATCATGGCAAATTATTTATGGACAGGCAGTATAAACTCTTTGTAACTTATCATCCTTCTGCTGCCAAGAGATTTCCTAAAATCAAGAAGTTGATGGAAGAAGATTTGATGAAATTATCTTTCTATACTTTTCGCGGATAAATTTAACCATTATAAACGTTTAACGAGGAGTATCAACTAAGGTATTGATGTTACAAACACCGTCTGGGTCGAATCTCCAACCGTCCCCGACCCCTAAAGTTCCACATACTTTTCGATAGAGAAAATCTTCTTCGGGGCGAACTAGAAAAACATAAGCGATTTTGCCGTCTCTCAATAAACATTCGTTAGGAAAATGTCGGTGATTTCGCTGAATACGATCAATCATTTGAACCATATCTCTTACTTGCTGTTGTTGTTGTCCAGCATTAGAATTATTTGGATTAAGGAAAAAAGGAGCCAAGACCTCTCCAGAATTATGATAAACTAAAATATCATTTTCCTTTAAGTCCAGATGCATAAACTCCTCCCAAATTCCAATGTATCCTCTGGAGGTTACACCGGAGATATCCATCTCAATAAACCTTGATTCAGGACGTCTTTCTGATAAGTAACCAATTACTCCCTTAATTGTAATCGGTTCTAGAACAATGCCATAACCAAACTTATTAGAGTCAGCTAATTCCAGTCCAGCACAAATAAAATTAGGAGTGTCACAAATGTTTAAACGAGGAGTTGCATTTAGTCCTTGCCGAGATATTTCTTTCCTAACCAATTCCAATAAACCTTGATCCATGAGAAGTTAAAAATCATCCTTATTTATAAATTTTGGGGTTTTTACTATTGGAGAGTGGATATTTTAGTTATGGACAATAGATTAATCTTCCCTTATGTTCGTTTATTTTCATCTCATAAGTTTCGTTAGAAAGTCTAACCTTACGAGGATTTTTCTTTACATTCTTTCTTTGAGAATACAACTCATCAAACAACTCCCAAGGTTTTCTTTCTTGATCATTAAACAAGTGATTTACCACCCGAGTAACCAAATCCCATTCTCCTTCTCTAACTCGAGGAGAGACTACTACTAAAGGAGTCTCTGGATCGGAAATAAAGCCACCAGCATCTCCAGGATCACCAACCATTAACGTTCTTTGGAGAGTATAATCTGTTGGAGAGATTATTCTTCGCGCAAGGTGTAAATCTTTGAAACTACCCCGACAATAAGGATTTTTATATTCTAAGCTTGGGTCAAACGATTCTTGGGTTTGTTTATGTAACAATTCTCTCCAATAATCAAAGAAAGCATTTATCTCTTCCTGCAAAGCTGCTCGTTCTGGACTATCGTAAGGAAGAGTATTCAACCGATCTCCTCTTTTTCGTGATTCTCTATCTAAAGCAGCTCTCTTCTCGGGAGATTCGAATCTCTTTCTTTCTATAAAATCATCCTCAACTTTTCTTATGGCACCATCTGGTAGAAGATAAAGTTGACCTCTATGCACCACATCAATCTGCTCTCTGCCAAAGTAGCCATCAAGCAAATCATCAATTTCACTTAATTTCTTTCTTCCGAAGGTATCTCCGGTAGTAGCAATATATAAACCTCTTCCCAATTGTTTTTGTGCTGCGAGAAAAGCTCTTGCTCCAACAAAAAGACCCGTCCCATTATACCCAAACTGTCCGAGAGTGTTATCTTTGTCTAAGAAAAGGATATCACTAGACATTTACCTAAACCTCAATCACCTGAAAGGGTTTTTCTTTAGTGGCACTAGCATTATAAACCATAAATCGATCATTTACGAGATGTGCATCAGAGCGATGTGTATGCCCAGTAACTCCAATAACCTTCCCCCCCGGGTTAAGCATCTTCTCTGCTTTGTTGTATAAGGCAGATAATCTTCTAGATCCCATAAAGAAATTAAGATAATTCCAGTATCGCTCATCAGACTTTAAAGGTCGTTCCAATTCTAGCGGTTCTTTGTAATCAATAAATTGACTGTCGGGAGCATGATGAGTACAAACAATAATATTGTCCCACTTCATTCCACGAATCTCTTCTAGTCTTTGGTTTAATAAGGTCAAAGAGTACTGAAAGAATTCCAGCGGATCATGAGATTCAGCTACAACAGGGAATCTCTTTGCAAATTCTTCTTTTGCTTTGGTGAATACCTCAGCATAAGTATTATTACCATAAGGAGTCCATAAACTTCCATCATACCACCCGCAACCACCCACAAAGGCAGTCTTGCCTAAGGTAGTCCAAGCTGAAGAATGATCTAACAGATGAAAATTATACCTAAACAATCTTTCTTGTAAATCTTCATAGCGATCTTCAAATTGGTCAGGCAATAATAATAATTCATGATTGCCTGAAACAAACATTTTTTTAGGAATTCCTTCACTAGCAAGAGCCAATAGTTCTAAACCTTTCTTCTGGCTTTCTTGAGTGTTTCCCAGATCGCCGTTAAAGAGAAAAGCATCAACGGGATTGAATGAAGTATACTGGATAATATCCCGAGCTACCCTCTCTCCCCATTCTACTCCTGCTTCATCTTTCCATCCCTTACCAAGGTGCCAATCAGAAGTAATGAGAAGTTTCATCTTTTCGTACCTATCCGACTAACAATCTTTGTTGTGATATCTTTAATAATGGGCCTTAAGTCAACCCTTAAAGCGTTTATTTCATAACTTCCAAAAATAGGTGAAGAATACTTTTTACTTAAAGTAAGATATTTGGAATGATAATCATCAAGCATCTGGTCAGAAGAAGAAAAAGGGAGACCATAACTAAACCCTGGCCTCTTAACAATTATTTCACGTGGAGCAGTAAGTATAAAGGTAGGCACAAAATGATTCCACTGAGAAGCTAAAGGAGTGTCATCAATCTCGGTAAAGAGAGTTAACCACAACCGATCATAAAGTAATACGTCAATTCCTTTTCTTAAGGAATCTTCACGACACTGCTCAACTACTTGTTGGATTAAATGTAAGGCCGTTTCTGCTCTTCCATCTTTCCAATAGGGATAAATATCAGATTCGGGGATCAGTTTTCTTACTTCTTGAAAAGGAGCAAAGGAAGTTGATTTAATCCCTTTGCGAGTTAATTCAGATAAAACTCCTTCACAAATAGGTGTCTTAGCCGACCCATCAGTTCCATCTAAAGCAAATTCTAACATTTTATCCTCATTAAAATATAAAATCTCTTCTTTCTGATTCACGATATGTTTCCTTGATCCATTTCCTGAACCGAGAATACAATCGATATTGGGAAGAGTCCGTTGCAGCAAGAAGAGAAGGACTGTCCAAAAGCGCTAAATGAGATTGCATTATTGTGTCTAAAACCTGAAGACCATTCTCTTTTAAGGTCTTACCAGTGCTATGGTGGTCAATAATTATATCAGCTAAATCAGGAACATAAGCCTCAGTTGTTCCGTGAGTTAAGACTAGAGTATAATCCTTGTTTTTCTCAAGACCTTTTCTGGAGAGATAAGATTCTGCCAGATTAGGGAACTCGGTAGCAACTCTAAAAGGGAGGGTAGGAAAAGTGGGGATGTTAGAAGCTACAACAACTGAACAAGGATTTATTCCAGTCAATTCAAAAGAGATGTCCTGTTCAGACCTTTCTTCTATTGCCAGATCATAACCAACAAACCCGCCCGATAGGTATCCACCCCTTACCAAAGGGGGAATATCACGAGCTTTAAAGATTCTGAAATCAAGAGTGGATATGCGTTGATCTCGGGGATGATAACTACGTTCTTTTCTACTAAAAACAATTCCCCCATACCAAGATAAGAAGTTGATGGTTCTGTCTAAAGAATGACCCCCAGGTAATCCTATCTTAACAGTAGAAGAAGAGAGATATTCACCATGATTAATACCCTCAATAATACTTTCTTGAAGTCTTGCGAACATAGAATCACTAAAATCATGCAGGGACATCTCTAATCACCTCCTCTAAATTAATCGTAGAAAGATCTTGGTAAAGTTCACGCCAGGTCCTTAATAGAGTGTCTCCATCCTTTCCTCTTCTCCACAAATCTTTGTCAAAAGAATTTCCATTTTTACGAATCCTCATTCCGTCAGGAGTAACCTCAGAACAAATTTGATTTCCGCCTTCACTCATAAAATAACATAAATCCACTAATTCATATCCACGACAACCAAGAAAAGTATTCAATGCTCGAGAAGCAGCTAAAGCGACGATTCTAGCATTATTTGTATCAATATAGAAATCCGCGAATCCTTCAGGGATACATTCATCTTTGTCAGGGAGAGAATTTCTCCAATCAAAGCGAATAAAGTCTTTTGGGAATTTTCCTTCATACTCAATCGGACCACCATACCTAGTTCTAGCTAAGTTAACTCCTTTCAGGTTATGTTTCATCGTCCCAACCAGATATTGCTTCCAGATAACTTCAATTGGAGGAAGATGATCAAAGAAGTTTATCACTGCAAATTTTCTATCTTGATAGTCAACCCTTCCTAGAAAATTGGATAAAAAGGGCACATTTGGAAGTAAGTGATCAGTGAGGTTATCACCAGAAGAAGTTTGGGGGAAGAAGTAATTATTACAACTATAAGTATTAAGCCAGGTCCCAAATAAATTCCAGAAATCCATCCTAACTAAATCAGTCCCTTCCACTGACCCATAACGATTATGTGTGAAAGAATACAAGGTAGGTTTAAGTTCGACTAAAGCAATCTTCCTTGAGGCTAATTTACTCGAAGCAAAAACCTTTTTGCTTTCTCCTTCAATTATGGGATGTTCTAAATCAACAAGAGATAGATGTTCATAAACTGATTGAACCACTTGCTCACTAATTTGACTAAATGTAGAACGACCATCCCCTTCATCAGAGACAGGATCACGCTTTATTTCAAAGTAACTAAGAACATTATGAATCAAAGTAGGTTTATCCATCATAACTCTCTCTCGATTTAATAACGTGAAGTTTTTGATCACTAATACTAATTTCTGCAACACAACCCAAATCAAAATTAACAGAATGATCAAGATGAGAATCAGGAGAAACAATACCCTCACCATCATTATAAGAATGAACCACTAAAGTTTGACCTTTTTCTAAAGTTAATTTATTATCCTTCTCTTGTTCAGTAAGGATTACTCTTGCTACTTCTGATTCTTTTGGAAAAGTATCCATTCCCCCAAAAGCAAGTTTGTATGCATGCCCATACCAGGTACCATAAACGCTTCCTGCACCACACGCTACCAACAATCCAGAAGATTTTTCGTTCATCACTTCCTTCTCATTGATAAACACTTTATTTCTAGACATAAGTAAACGATTAGTTTCTCCCACAAAATAATCTCCTATCGCTAAGTAAGGGCGATTAACTTCAGACCCATGATAAACAGAAGCCTCTAAAGTAGTCCATGCTTCCAATAAATAATCCCCCTGTTCTAAGCGAGGAATACTTTCTAAAAGGGAATTCGCATCAAAATAAAGGTTATGACCAAAACTGTTAAGGGGGTCTAGAGATACACCCATTACTTGTTTCTGATCATTAGAATTATCTCTTTGATAATCAAGAATCATCTGAGAGCAATAGGTAAAATGGTCATCACCCCCTAAAAAGACAAAACATCCATTAGAAATAATATTCTCAAGAGTTAATTGAGAACGATCAATCACTCTTTCCAAACCAAAACGAGTAGTTATCCGTCGGAGATTTTCTTTTTGGTTAAGATGGCCTTGCTCAATACTCCCCCATATTTCTGAAGAACCAACTTTATCTTTTGCAGCACCAATACTTCCTGTTCTCTCTAGTAGTAGGTCATATCTACTTTTACTAACCACAAAAAGGGTTTGGTTAAGATTCATTTTTTATTTAAACAATTAAAACACCCTAGAACCTCTAAACAGACAAGAAGAGCAAATAACGGAGATATAACCCTTTTCCATGTATGTGTATACATTAGTACACATGTAAACATATAAGAGAAAGTTTATAAATAAGAAATTGTTCTGAGATAAAGATGAAAAGAAAAATAGTCAAACATGGAGAAGCTACCTTAACTATCTCCCTTCCGGCTAAATGGGTGAAGAAACTTAACCTTAAGCAAGGAGAAGAATTGGAAGTAGAAGAAGAAAAGAATAAACTGATTATCTCAAGATCTCTGGACCAAAAAGAACGTTCTATCACCATAAAGATTTCTCCCGATTCAAATCGTTACGTCCGTTCGTATATCGGAAGATTATACCGAGAAGGGTACACCACAATCATTGCAGAATATCAAGATTCAAAAACCATTACTGCAATAAAAAGTGCTACCAGTAACTTGATGGGGGCAGAGATAATTAAAACGGAGATAAATAAGTGTACTATCAAAGTCTTTCCGGTAGAAGATCTAGAGATTAACATCGAAGAATATCTCCGAAAAATGTTAATGACCTTAATGACTATATTTGACATTCTTAATGAGGATTTAATCAAGGGAAAGTATGATCGACATGAACTGTTAGAAGAGTTAAGAAATAATAACTGGCAGACTCGAGATTTAATCTTAAGAAAAGCCTCATTAAATTCCTTCTTATATGAATATTACAACAGTTTAGCTACTATGACTTTCTGCTATGAGAAATTAGGGACTAAGATTAATGGATTTTATAAGAGACATATCAAGATTAGTTTAGATGCCAAGAAAAGAACATCATCCCTATATATCAAAGAAGGATTTAAAGAGATAAATTCTGCTCTTTCTTGGTTAATTGAGAAAGTATCTCAAAAGAAAGAAGTATCTTTAGAAGAAGAGACTAGTTTTAGAGATAGTATCCTAAGTCTTAATTTAAAAATATTAAAGTTATTACATGAGAATAAAGCTAAAGAAGCAGATATTCTAACCATTATTTATTTTTCCTTAGAACTACTTGACGCAACAGTATCTTATCTCTCTGAGTACAAGAAGTTACAGAAATAGAGTTTAAGCGAAAGAGTGCATAAAAGCAGTTCTAAGTGCGGATAAAGAAGTAAATCTTTTTTCAGGAGAGTAAGATAATCCTTTCTCAAAAAAAGATCGTTGAGAGGGAGTTAATCCTAAAGAAGAATAAGTTTCTCCGATATAAGTTTCATATCCCACTTGTTTCATCCAATTACAATTTCTCAAAGGAGTAGAATCACCAATCAAAGCATACAGCGTACAAGTTGCCAACTGAAATAGATCTGTCTCAATAGTCATGGGAATCGGACTTCTACTATGAAGATCTCTCTGTCTTCTAATCTCTGGAGGAAGATAAGCACGAGAGCCTACCGCAAAAACATTAGAGTTAAAATAAATTGCATCACTTTTTTCAGCAGCATTAACATCATGAAAATGTAACCTTTCTTCACCCCTCTGTTTTAAGATATTTGCCCAACGAATATCTCCTAAGACATATCCCTTATCATGAGCAGCTTCAACCCCCTCAAGCAATTGAATCATCATCTCAACAATATTAGCAGGGTTAACATCAGATCTAATCTTACCTTTTGCTTCAACTATTCCATCAGGAACATAATCCATAACTAGAAAATAAGAATCATCCATCTCAAAAGCACGAAGATCTTTACATCTTCCGGAATCTAAGATTTTGCCAAAGAGAGGATGTCCTACTTCTTGATCAAATCTAATTCTTCGATTAAATATCTCTTCTACGGGGAAAGTGATATCGTCAGCATTATAATCGGGTCTTCTAAGATGATCAAAATCGATCCATTTAAACACCGTTAATTTAACAGGAGCATCATTAGACCCATTTTTCTTAGCAAGATAAATTACGGACTGGCTTCCTTCGCCAACGACGTCCAATGCATCATAACTAGGAAGATCTAAAAGATGTAATAACCTTTGAGGTTCTTGACCCCATCTTTGATCCTTGGCTCTTTTACTTAAGTTGTTAGCAATACCCCAAGCATACAACCCAATAGCGGTTCTACTTAGAGCATGATACTTGCCTGCCATTTGTAAAGCAAATTCCTGAAGCTTAGTTAAATCGGGATGTTCTCGATCTTTCATCAGTTCCAAATGAGCCAGAGAAGCAAGTGAAAAAGCTTTATCCGGAACTAACAAAGCCCCCGTTAGAAGATTTTCTTCACCTTCAAAATCAGACTCTTGAAAGGTTCCTTCTAATGCTTCAAAGAAATTTCTAAATTTTCTTCCTCTAGTAAGATTAAATAGAGACTTAGCACCAGGAAAAGCATACATTCGATCAAAAACATGCGCTAAGAGATAATCTGCATCAGGAGCAACCGAAGGAAGAATAACCCTAGTGAATACCGGTTCAGTATTAGCACATACTTGTTCCAGAGAGCCAGATGCAACCATCAATACCTCTCTCCCGAGGTTATAACTCTATATTCCCCATCCCGTACCAATACTTCTGCAGGTCTTTCAATCCCTAAAAAATCAGATTGAGAAGATGCAGAATATGAACCGGCCTTTTGAAATACAATTAAATCTCCAATGCAAATATCTTCAGGAATTTCGTTTGAAGATCGGGCTAAGAAATCACGAGAATAGGTAGTTGAACCAGCAATGGTTACTCCAGACAATTTTGCAGATCCTTTGTGTCCAAGCACATAATGAGGATGATTAGCTAGTTCTGGATACATTAAAGGACGAGGAAAAATAGCAGAACTCCCATCTACAAATACCCATTTGTGTTTTTCTCTCAACTTTACATCAGTAACGGCAGTAACAAAATATCCGGAATCTCCAGCGATCACTCTTCCCGGTTCTAAGAATAATTTAAGTCTTCTTCCATAGTTAGAAGATACTTCTTCCATCAGATTAGAAATTTCTCTGCCATAAGCATTGAAATCAAAAGAATTTTCCTCATCACCTTCGGGAACAGCAAACCCCCCGCCAAAATCAAGATATTCTAAATTAGAGAATAATTTCAAGTGTTCAGCTAACATTTGAGCTCCCTTCTTAAAATGAGCAACATCTTTAATCTGAGTTCCTAAATAAGTATGTAAACCGTTGATACTTACCCCAAAATGTCCTGCTATCTCAATCACACGAGAGAACTCTTCTGGAACGACCCCAATTCTACTTTTTTCTCCCACGAAAACTCCAGCATAGGATTCATTGTTAGGCAAATCGCCAATATTCACCCTTAACCCCGCTGATTTACCATTGCTAACCATCCCGTACAAAGACATTTGAGTTAAAGAGTCAAGATTTATAATTACGTTACTCTGGATTGCTGCTTCCATCTGTCTGCGATTCATTCCGGTACTGGTCCAGATAATCTCTTTATCTGAGAAACCAGCTTCTTGACAAACACGCAAATGTTTGATAGAATTTACAAAAGCCCCTAATCCAGATTCTCGATACATCTTCAATAGCTCAGGATGAGCATTAGCCATAGTAGCAGCAAAAATTTCAGTGGGAGCATAAGAAAGGGCCTTTATTTCTGCGATCCTTTGACAGATAGCATCCCCATCATAAATATAAACAGGAGTCCCACATTCTCTTGCAAGGGTTATAAGCTGCTGTTCATCCATTTAGAAAATATCTTTGACGAAGAGATTTATAAAGGTTTCTACTTTTGTTACTAAAGAGTTACCACGGTCTTCCAGAATAGTTATCATTAAGGAGGAATAAAATCAAAAGGTTTAAATATAATCCTATTTATTTAAAACAAAATGGGCCCCAGAGAAGAGTATTTAAGAAGAAAAATAAATATATCCTTTTTCTCAGATTCTGTTACAGATATACCAGAAGGTTATGATCCGGACTTACAATCAATCGTTGATGAAGCTACGCTTAAACTTTATCCACTTGCCGCAGAAGCAGTTAAGCAATCAGTAAGAGGGATATATGGCCAGAAGATACCTAAATATGCCTCAAAATCTTTAGAAGAATTATCCAAGAGAGAAACTTTAGTAGAAGTTGCAGAAGAATTAGAAAGAGACGCAAATAGAAAACGTAGTCTATTCTGGGCCAGGATTAATGGAGACCCATATAGAAAAGCAAGCAAATTATGCAGTACACATGTAAATCAATTATTTCTAGATGAGTATTGGCTTGCCAGTAGAAATCCAGAAGTTAAAAGAATAGCTTTGGAAGTATTTCAGTTTATGGAAATCATGAGGAGAATAGATGATCGTGGAATTACCCCCCCCGAAGAAGAAAAAATTTCTTTATTATATGACACTACAGAAGATCCTGCTCAGAAGCTAAGAATGATGGAAGAGTTGCTTCAGTTAAAACTAGAAGACGATGGTTCTTTACAGTTCAAGAAGTTTGCCCAAATTGATGATAATTATTTCAGTGAAAATGGAGACATAGACCAACTACACCAAAGAAGAAGAAGAGCCAAATATGCAGTAGGATTATTGATCAATCAAGGATATCATGCTTCTGCTCTTGCTCTAGCAACTAAAGCTTTCCCCAGAGACGAACTGATCTCCTGGGCCTTGCTGGAGAGGATGGAATGGAAGGAAAGACCAAAAAATCAGGTTTTAAATTTAGTAGTAGAAGAAGGCGATTTACAATATGAATTATCCCTACCCGGAACAGAATCAGGAAGTATAATTGCTGAAGTTTTGAAAGACCCGGAAAGAAAGAATAAATACTCTAGAAGATATTCAAACCATTATGTATTTAGTAGAGAATTCCCAGAAATATTTTCTGTGCGTTAGTTTTAAATGGACAACCTTTTCTTCCACAAACTTTATAAATAATTAACAATAGTTAATAAACCATGGTAAGTTATGGACACAGCACTCCAGCATATGGAAGCAATTGGCAAGTTATGGGTTACAGTAATGATAATTCCAGTTATTCAGTAACCACTTCTAGTTGGAAAAAGAGCCACTGCTGCCAATCTTTCAAGTTCGGACAAAGATGTTCAGATTGTCCAGGAAATTAACATGAGCCAAAAACTAATCTTCCCTCAAGAAATTGAAGTATGGTACGTTCTTCCCACCATTAGAAAAAGATTAGCTCTGAGATTAGTAGAAAAGGGTTGGTCTCAAACGGAGGTAGCAAAATTGATGCACCTTACCGGAGCAGCTATTTCTCAATATAAAAAAGAAAAGAGAGCCAAAAACGAAATATTCTGTGGAGAGATGGATAAAGAGATCGACCAATCGGTTAAAACTATTCTTCAAGATCGTACTAAGTTATACACGGAAATTGTAAGATTAAATCAACAAGTTAGAGATAAAGGAATTATCTGTAAATTGCATAAAGAGAAATCGTTGTTAGAAAAAAAGGAGTTACCTTGCCCAAACTGTGATTACCATGTCTAAGACCAAACCAAGAACTAAACCCATTAAAAGAAAAGCAGTTTATTTAGATCATGCTGCTACTACCTATGTCTTACCAGAAGTATTAGAATCCATGCTTCCATTTTTTGAAAAATATTATGCTAATCCGGGCAGTTTACATACTCCTGGACTACAAGTAAAATCAGTGGTAGAACAAGCTCGACAGAGTATTGCTCGAGATTTAAGTTGTCTACCTCAAGAGATTATTTTTACTAGCGGGGGAACTGAAAGTATCAACCTTGCCCTTAAAGGCATAGCTTTCATGAAAAGAAAAGGCCATATTATTACTTCTAAGATTGAACATCCGGCAGTATTGAGCACCTGCGAATATTTAGAAAGTATTGGATACCCGGTAACTTATTTAGAGGTGGATGAATATGGCACAATTTCTCCAGATGCAGTAGAAAAATCTATTCGTCCAGATACTATTCTGATTTCAATCATGTACGCTAACAATGAGATCGGGACAATTCAACCCATTGCAGAAATAGGTAGAGTTGCTTTCAAGCACAACATCTTGTTTCACACTGATGCCTGTCAAGCAGCGGGATCATTAGAATTAGATGTACATAAATTAAATGTTGACCTGATGACCCTTAACGGGTCTAAGATTTACGGACCTAAGGGAGTAGGAATACTTTACAAACGAGCAGACTTAAAGTTAGAACCTTTATCCCATGGAGGAGGACAAGAAGGAGGATTAAGATCAGGAACAGAAAATGTTCCAGGGATTGTAGGATTTGCTAAAGCTTTAGACTTAGCTCAGAAAGGAAGAGAAAAAGAGAATAAACGATTAATCACCTTAAGAAATTACTTGATTAAACAAGTGTTAGAAAAGATTCCTAAATCTTTCTTGAACGGACATCCCATAGACAGACTGCCGAATAACGCCAATATTTCTTTCTTAGATGTGGAAGGAGAATCAATTTTGTTATACTTAAACGAATATGGAATTTACGTTTCTACTGGATCTGCTTGCAGTTCACAAAAGTTAGAGATAAGTCATGTACTTAACGCTATCGGGTTAAAACATGACGCTGCTCATGGGAGTATCAGGTTTACTTTAGGTAAAATAAATACTAAAGCAGACATAGATTACTTGATGAAATATCTTCCGGGAATTATTGATTCACTAAGAAAGATCTCACCAATACATCTGAACATGAATAATATTCGAGGTAAAAATGATGAAAACCAAAACTGCCACCTCTAAAACAGACGTTACAGGACATCAAGGAGAATCTTGGCTTTACACAGAGATAGTTAAAGATCATTTCTTTCATCCCAGGAATATTTTTCATACGGATAAAGAAGCAGAAATTTATGAAAAGAAGGCGGATGGAATCGGACAAGTAGGTTCTCCAGCATGCGGAGACGTTATGAAGTTGTACATCAAAGTGGACAAGAAGACTAATAAAATCAAAGAATGTCGCTGGAAGACTTTTGGATGTGCTTCGGCTATCGCTTCTACCTCCATCATGTCAGAGATGGCTATTGGAAAGACTTTAGAAGAAGCTAAGAAAATTACTCCTCAAGATATCGTTAAAGCTTTAGGAGGATTGCCTACTAGAAAGATTCATTGTTCTGTTTTAGGAGATCAAGCTTTGAGAGCAGCTATTGAGGATTACGAGAAGAAAAAGAATTAATTAGAGATATTTCTTAGGAATAATCATCCCTTGATCACCATTGCAGAAAAATCGAGAATCTTTTAGCAGCTGCTTAATGACAGAATCATATTCTTGCCAATTTCCACTTTGTAGAACTGTTTTTCCCGCATTATACAAAGAATAATTAACAATTGAGAAGTCTGCTCTTTTCATCAAGCGATAATTGCCGTGTTCTAAGAATTGATGTAAGGGACTTGATGAACAATAAACTTTAAGATTATGAAACCTAATCCCGGGATCTGGAGAGACTTGAGGACGAGATGAAGTGATTAAACCATAACCTTCTACTCTGTCTCTCACCTTCCTATGAAGATCTTTATAATCACCAGGAGCAAAGAAAGGTAGATCAATCCCTTCTTTTGGAGTTATTCCAAATCCCCACCCCCATAAACACACTCCTTTTTTAGGTATTGATGGTAGAGAGAAATTTGCTTCAGGAACAATTTTCTTGAAAGGTCGTGCTTGGAAGAATTGCAACGGTTTAAGCCCGAATTCAACTTGATAAGCCCATTCTGGATCAAGAACACCATATACAATCAGCTTACGGTAAATATCTGCTAATCTTCTCAATTCATGATTCTTAACTTCTTTACATTGATTAACAAAACTACTTCCTCCGTGATATATCTTCCTTTTTTCCTCATTAAAAACGGCATAAATATAAGTCCCCCCACAACGATAATCTTCCAGGTCTCGATATTGAATACGGATATCTGAACTATGAGGATGTTTTAACATAGACCCCAATTGCCCAGAAGGATTCTGTTCTTGAATTAGAACATGAACCTCAGGAGTAAACTCCTGTCCCCAGTCTAAAGCATGGGTCTTTACTTTATGACTAGCAGCTACTCTCTCAATCTCTCTTACCGCTTTTTCTAATCTGGAAAAACTATCAATTCCTCTAAAGGTGGGAATTACATCAATATAACCATGAAGGTCATTAGGATGAGATCCTCGCACAATCACCGGCTTCTTAAATTTCTCAAACTCTGATTTTAATGGATCTAAACTCTCTCCTGCGTATTTCCAGATTGATCTGGGCACAGGTATATCTAAGTCGTGCTCTAGAATATATCTAGTTATCTCTAACTTACTTCCCCCCCGATTAATTGTCTCCTCAGAGATCATGTCTTTAAAATAAGGGACTAAGTTAAAAAGATTATGGGAATAATGTTTATATACGTTTCTTAACTAGCAATACTAACTTCTTTCCCAATCAGTTCTTGATAAATGTCCCACCAACTCTTCCCACTTTTATGTAACTGTTCCACAAAGAAGAAAGCCACATTATGTAATCCATTATCAGCAGGATTCTCTGTTATAATGGCATTCTTTAGCCCAGCAATATTATGTTCTTTAATGGTTCTCATCCAAGCCAGAGAGAAAGCGTAAGCTTTAGCTTCTTCATCCTGAGCATGCTCTAAAGTAGAAGTTAATACATGACCTAGTTCATGTCCAAAGGTTAACAAGACTCTCGCTAGAACATCCTTCTTAACAAATATTTCCGAGATCATTCCGTGTTCACGTCGGTTTATCGACAATCCCAAGGTTCCCGGATGAGGAGCTAGCTTCTTAAAACGTTCTTCTCCTAACACTGAAACCTTAATGTCTTGAGGAAAGGGCTGGTGGAACATCAACTCAAAAGTTTCTTCCACCAACTCTTTGATTTCCTCAGCGGAACCCACAAAACCACCCCAATTTCCCTCTCTTAAGAAATTATCCGGAACAAATTGATAATTCTTTTCTGATTTGAATAGATCATAACCTAAAGTGCTAGCAGTATACCCTGATTGAAAACTAGAAGTATAATCTGATCTGATCGAAGGCATAACCGAAAATTCTGGAACAGATGCAGCTACAGAGTAACGTATTCCTGAACCTTCTGAAGCAGAATAACTAACTTTAGATTCCAATCTGCTGTAACTTCTACTATAACTCAATCCGCTTCCACAACCTTGGCAGGCATAGCCCTGAGACATCTGATACATGATATAAGCTTAAAGGGAACTTAGAATATTAACTTATAGGGCCAAAGTGAGACAAAAAAGTAAGTAATTATTTCTTTCCTTTTTTCTTAACTACTTTCTTCTTTTTACTCTTAGCCAACTTAATCAACTTTGCCACTTTAGAATGTTTGGGCTTACTGCTAGGACTACGCCCTTTGGAAGATTTCGAAAATAACTTTTTGATTAAAGGATGTACCATTCATATCACCATAAATAATTATAAAATGACGTCTGAACTCGGTGAAAAAGTGCCTTGAACATCTCTAATTATCGACTTGACCTTGTTTAGGTGTTTTAAAGGTGATCTTTTTCGCTGCATAGGAAGCGTTTTCAAACACAGGTAGCATACGGTGAGTTATAGTTCAGTCACCATAGTTATATGCGAATGTTTGACAGAGGCTGGTATGTTGACATCCTTTTCAGGACAACCGAACTGTCCGCGTCATTTAAGGGTAGAATGTTAAAGATTTATTTAAAGTTAAGTAACTCCCGAAGAAGGGTTAATCAGCACAGGGGCAATAATTACTCCCGAGTAAATAAAGAGACATAATTTATAAATAGGCCTTCCTTGAAGAGGGCTTGAGATGGACTGGAGCGTAGAGAGAATTATAGGCAAAGGAGTTAGCAAAAGAAAAAAGGTAGTAACACCTAACCATAATGGTTTAGAAATCTCCTTACCCTTGTATGGGCTAATTGGATTATATGCAGAATCCGAGCAGTATCAGCGTTTTCTAAGTAACCTTTTCCAGGCTTTGACTATCGATGATCCTTTTCAAGGATTTAGTTCTGATGAACAAGCATCAAATATGTACCAAGCTTTGGTGGAGATTAAGAGTTTTAGAAGTAGATATTCATTACAGGAAGGATTAACTTTTACTGAAGCATCAGAAAGAGTAGTTAGCGAGATAGAAGCATCTTTCGCCGTACTCAAAGAAAGGTACAACGATCTTAGTTTAATGGTGGCAAAAGAATTCGTTAACAAATCCCTTGCCTTTATTCGAGGATATGAAGATAATCGCGGAAGAGACCTTTCTGGATTGATTGAAGCGGCAAAGGCACTTCCTATATCTGAATCTTCTAGGTTTCTTAATTATGGGAATTGGTTTCTAGTAGCAGACAAGATTGCTACTGATATCAAGGCCAGAGCCGGATCCATTCAAGCTCTTCTTGAATCCGAAGGGTTAAGTGGAAATCCCCTCTCTAAACTAGAACAACTTCTGTCAGAAGGAAGCACAGCTCACCAGCAAGAGCTGTTAAGAAGAATCAAACTCCCAGAGATAATCAGCTTGATTGGAGATAGAGCGTTTCATACTGGCGAGGTTTCTGATGAATATCTTAAAGAAGTAGCTCAATCAACTTTAGTTCGAAGATCCTTAATACTTCTTGCGCCTTCCGCCAGTACCACTCATATCGAGAAGGACCTTAACGACTTAGTAGAATATCAGTTTGCTAATGATAATCAATATCTAATCGAGGAAGAATCTAACAGCGAGGATGCGGGTGCTACGGGAATTAAGTATGATTTTCTTGTTGAGGGTACGGTAATACAAGATAACGGAAGAGGGATGAACCGAACGGTTTTCTTTGAGAAGTATCCTATGGCTTATATTTCGTTTAAAGAAGGTAACCTTAACATCGGAAGATTTGGGGTAGGGTCAAAAGCTAAACTGGTAGAAGTTATCGGAAAGTCCGAAAGAGGAGAGATTAGAAATGGCACAGTTTATGTGGAAGCATGTGATGGCCATGAAGCGTTTATGCAGAGATATTTCCTTCATGAAGGATCATTACATATCGGGTTCTCCCGTTCCAGCCTAGCCGAGAAAGGAGTGAAGATAACTATTGTTCCCACTTCTGTTGACCCAGCCAGAAGAGAAGAACAACGAAAACATATTCTTACTCAGTTGAAACATGTAAATCCAAGACGATTCGAAGTAGTGGTAGACGGAGTAAGAGTTAACCAGAACAGCGTCTTACAGAGAGAAAAGGATCTTAAGAGTATAGTCTATGAGTCAAGGGAACATAAAGTATTCTTCGATCCGCTAAGAGAAGGAACACTCACCGCTCTTTCTGGAGAGAAATTAATCTATGAAATACCTGCTCCATTTTCTTGTGTAATGGAGATTCCTTTACAAATGGATCCCATTGAAGGAAGAACGGACTTAGTGTATACGGACGCTCTGAGAACATACTTATGTGAGGTGTTTAGGACAGCCCTGCTTCCCGAATTGGTAAAGAGGAAAGATAAAGAAGGAACTAAAAAATGTTTAGAATGGTTCCTAAGGAATAAGACCAACCAAAATCCGTTCTATCACTTTGAACAATTAGCTGCATCAGGAGAATTAATGGGATTTTATACCCTGCTTTACCCACAGAAAAAGTTTAATGAACAAAGTTACCTGGTAGAAGTGGAAAATGGCGCTTCTGCTAAACTTAATGAAATCATTCCTTTCGACTTATTTTTGGCTAACCGAGAACACCATCCAAAATATCTTCTAAGCTTAGAACAATATGTAAAGATAAAAAGAGAAGAAGGAGAGAAAGAAATGGACGGTGTGAAGAAACATTGCCAGAGTATTATGGAAGAAATCTTCGCTCATCCCAGAAGTGAGTTTAAACCTCAGCAGGAAGGAGGAGATCTTCCTCCACTAAAGCTTGGCTCTGATCCCATTTATCTAATTTATTTACGGGGCATGAATTACAAAAGACCGTTTTATTTTGATTTACCTAACCGCTTGCTCCTTATCAATATTGAACATAAATCTTTCCAAGCTTCGGAAAAAGCTCGCTTATTTTATTTGACGGAAACTCTCAGGATTGCTGCGGAGGGAAGCTTAGAATGAGTCTTAAGTTTGAATATCACTTCCTAGAACTGATTAAGTCAGACGAAACGCTCTTCCGGGATTTCGGAGCAGAGTTAGTGAAGGAAAGTCCAAACTTAAGCCGACTGGAAGAGATCATTGAGACCACTCGAAAGATGGACTCTACTGTAGCCAGAAGAAAAGTCCAGCATGCTATCCGAAAGCAAGTGCAATCCGCACAGGAAGTATTCCGAGAGATTGCCGTTCAGAATATTCGCGATGCCTATGCCGAGTATGTCAATCTACTCACTCGAAGAGAACAGCAAGTAGAGTATCCTTTAAAGGCAGAAGTGGGATTCCAGAAAAGACATCAAGAAGAAGGAAAAGAGGATCCAGAACATCCCCAATATGATGTAACCATCAGAGACTTTGCTATCGGAATGAGTCTTTATGACGTGTTATTTAAATTGTTAACTATCGGAGACGATGTAAAGAAAGAGAAGAAATTCTTGGTGGGTGGACATGGAAGAGGGTTCAAGCCCTGCATAAACTTCTGTGAAGAAGCATTGATTGATTCTTTCGGAAAAAGAACTCGCCTGCTAAAAGAAAAGAAGGGGGAGGAAGAAGAATATTATATTGAGATTGGTGAAAGAAGTGAGGTGCAGGAAGGAACAACTATCACCTTAAGGGGCTTAGAGATGGAAGAAAATCCCTTACAGGTGGTAAGCAGATATGCGTCAAGTCTGACGGAGAACTATGATTTCAGAGTTAATGGAATTAAAGTTAACCGTGCCACGGATCCTAACAAGTTAGGCCGACTAACTTGGGTCCAGTCGCATCAGATGAAAGACGGATCAAGTTTAGAAGACAGCTTAACTGCTTGCTCTCCGGAGATAGAAGGAGTAGAAGTACAGCAGGGAGGAATGACTTTAACTCGGCTCCCTCCCCAAAATGGACTAGTTCGAAGAGTGCTTAATGTTCCTACCAAATACTTATTCTCTCGCTCCAGAAACGAGCTTCCTAAACCGGTAGAAGAAGCAGTAAATCAAGATGTGCCGGGGCTATTCCAAAGATTTTATTCCTATCTACGGGATAATTTCCAGAAAATTGGAGGATACGAATTTGCCTTCATGGAGCAATTCTCTCTGAAGAAGTCCGTCGGAGGGAAATGGTTCCCTTCGCTACGGAAGCATTTAACCAGAGCAGGAAAAGCTGCTTTGATTGGTTTAGCATCAGTTTCTTTGGTTACTTATTTAATCATTCCTGCGTGTAAGGAAATCGACTTTCAGGGAAGTTCTAAGACCTACTCTACCTCCAGTAATCAAAATTTTCCCTCGCACTTCGTGCCTAAAGTGGATGTGGGATATGCTTTAGACCTTCAAGAAGAGAAAAAGCTTCCTTATGACTGTCAGAATGGGCAGTGCCGAGGAAGTCAAAATGTCCTGGACGAATTCTACAAAGACACTTCTCATATGGACAAGATGAAAAGTAGAGTTCCCATCGGAATCTACGAACCCCCTAAATCTGTCTTCTTTAGAGTCACTTCTTACAACCGCTTAGAATATGATGGCAGTTGGTCCAATTGGGGCAGCAGCAATACTGCTATTGTTTCAGCAGATAAAAGCAGAGATGAATTGAGAGTTACTTTAAACCTAAACTTGGGAAGAAATTCTTTACTTCCCCTCCCCATAGGATATTACATTGATAAAGATAAAATCCTCTTCCCAGAACAGGGAAATCTTAATTTCGCCAAACCTGATGAAGGATGTGATGGAATTGAGAGTCGTCCCGAAGATTCTTATTGTGCTAACGTTGATTCTTGGGCGAAAGATGAAAATAAAAAGAGGATAACTCTCGTCGCCACCCCAATCATCGGAAGTAATGGAGGTTTAGAAAATCAGATCATAGACTTTCAGGAGAATAAAGATTGGATAGGAGATCCTAGAAAAGATGGAGAAAAAGGACGTTTAAGAGACCGCAGTGGACCTACCAAGAGTAATGACAGTTATACAAACGTTCCTTTCCTCATCAAATATCCGCCCGTGCTGGAAGATCGTTTGAGAAAGATTGACGAGCTAGCCAGGCAGCAGGAAAAGGCTCGAGGTAAGTTTGACGATGACGAAATCTCTAAAAGAGTAGAAGAAGAACTGCAATGGTTCTTCGTATACAACACTTCCCGCAAGAATGCTTATCGCTTCTATGGGGCAGAGAACTTTGTCAATTACGCTCTGAAGTTAAGAAATGTGGACTGCGATGTAGCTAATTCTGCTTATTGTGCCATTGTCCGTGATAGATATCAAATACCCTCCAGATTGGCCGTGGGATATCAAGGAATAGAAGGAGTAATTAGTGCCGATAGCGGACATGCTGTGTGTGAAGTTTATCTGCAGGATAAAGGATGGACAGAAAGAGATGCTACCCCTTCTAGTCTTAGCCCAGAGATGATTAAAGTGGTTCGATTAAGCCGTGAAAGCAACAGTAAATTGGAAAGAATGTTTTACGAGTGGCTATCCGATCAAGAACGCCAAAAACAAGGATATCGCTTTAATATAATCCACACCTCTGCTACAGATGAGGTAGAACATCGTCACAAGATGTTCCAAAGAGGAGCACCGGAAGAGCAGGAGGAAGAAGAGTATCATGGTCCTAATTGGTTCCAAAGAACTTCTTCCTATCTTAATGATCTCTTTCACAGTGAAGGTAGTGTAGAAGACTTAGAAAATAAAGCAAAGGAAGAAGAAGCCCAAGCAAAAAAGGAAGAGCAGAGAGAAGCTGATAAACTCAGAAAAGAGCAATCCGATTACGAAAAAAAATATGCCAAATATAAAGAGCGCTACGATGAATTTCTGAAAGAACATAGCGAGTTGTCTCTAGAAGAAGCAGATAACCTCTGGCGAGAGGAGGAAAAGAAAGAAATACAGGGAAGTTTAGATTCGATATTGAACACTATTTCAGGGGGCCTATTAGGATTTTTAGCTTTAACCTTCGGAGGGATGTTCTTCGCCCTATGGAGAGATTACCGTAGAGAAAGAGAAGAACTAGAGAGATTCCTTAACGAACCGATTGTAGACGTTTATGTTAAACACGAAAAAGAATGGGAAGAAATCAAAATAAGCATCAACCAAGCCACAGACATGATGCGCAATAACCAGTTAAAATACGATCACCGTTTGCTACGTACTTCTTTCGCTGATTTGAATCTAGAAACAGAAGCTGCCATCTATGTTCTGGATTACTCTTTTTACATTATGATTGCCGGTAAAGCTGGAATGCAAAGAAAGAGATCTTCTGAGGGAGGGTTAGAACTCTCTCTGGAATACACTCCCAATCCCTTACTAAGTAGAATAATTAAAGATGACCAAGCGTTGGGAGAGAAGATTCCCCCCGAGAGAAGAAAGGCTCAGAATGGTTCGATAAAAGATTTAAGAGAGTTGGTGGGAGACGTCTATCGTGCGAATTACGGTTCTTTGGGTGACACTCAAAGTATCAACACAGATTATCAATTTAAAGACTCAAGTAAGTTCTTCGCCGTGAAGAGAGGAACACTTTATTTCAATCCAGACTTAGAATTATCTAGCGAGGTAAAAGAAGACCCCGAATTAATTGATACCCTTATTTATGCTATCCTTACAGCTAGAAATAAACCTTTTTCCGATTTCAACAAACTAAAAACGAGTTATCTAGAATATCGACTTAATCAGGAGAGTACCCCCCATGACCACTGAACCAAAAACCGCTGAAGAAACTCCTGAATTGGACTTCGATCTGATCTTAGACCAAGAGGGATTAGAAGGAATAGTAAGCAGATATGAAGAGTTAGACCCCTCTCTGAGCTTGGAGAAGCCCCTCATTAATTTGGACTTTTTCTTAAAAGAAATTACCAAGGGATATTTCCAAGCCAAAGTAAAGTCCGCAAAAGCATTGTTAGATTTAGAGAGCCTTACGGAAAGAAGCCACTATTTTTTCCCTATTGAAAGCATCAAAACTCGCTTCAAGAGAAAAGAACAATTCTTCCAGAGATTACAAGATTACAATGCTCTGTTCGAGACAGCAGTGACGATTGAAAGAACGCAAAGACCGCTAGCAGGAGAACATGCTTCTCCTTATACTACTTCTTCCGCAGCTCTTCAACTAACTGCTCTAGACCTTTATTCTGACCTTCTTACTTTTGCTAGTTTTCTAGATCAGATGGAGAAGGGAGGAAAAGCGCATCTAAAAGAGAAACATCCCTCCGCTCTAGAACTAAGCGAAGAATATGGAACAAAGGTTGCTCCTTCTTTAAGCGAATTCTACAAACAAGTAGGAGACGCTCCTTATCCCTCTTTCCTTTTTAAGACTAATGCTTCTCTAGCTGGACTAGCTCGGGGTTATCTGGAACAGATGCAAGTCTCGTATGAGATAGAAGAGGAAGAGTTGCACCAGTATCTGGAACACCTAACTCGAAGGATAAGAATAAGTAAAAGTGAAAGTTATATCTCTCAATGGATGACTGGGAAAGATTTCGAGTGGAGAGGAACGAAAAACTTTGGAGTGGGAATAAGTGGCGCACTTGCGGGTTGTGGGATTATAATCACGGACGTAACAGCGTTAATTTTAGAAGGTAAAGCCTTGATCGAAGGAAACCTATTCCCTCCCCTTGCCGGCGCTTTAGGGGGATTAGGTTTGTATTTGGGAGGATATCTTCCAGTAATTGGAATAACCCGAAAAATGGATCAACAATTCGCAGAAATCAATCAGAGTTATCTGGTAAAAAATCAAGAATTGATTGAAAGCATCTATGAAAGAGCAGTGCTTCCGGCTTTAGGAGAGAATAATACAAGAGATAAATAAGACTAAAATGTCTTCAACTATATCCCAATACCCCACCAGATCTTAACCAAGTAACCTATACCAAAACTTATTGCTGCTACTCCTAAACTAATGGCTGCCATTTCTAAGAACCGTTTACCAAACTTTAAGTCTTGAGCTACAGAAGTGTAGAAAGTGAACATTAAGATTATCACTACTGCAATAGTCAAAGTACAAGCTAAAGCCACTAATACGTTTGATAAAAGGACATACGGCAGAACTAATAATATTACCGTCACCAAATAAGTTATCCCAGTATACACTGAAGCTCGAAAAGAATCTTTAGCAAAAGGATTTTCTGCTCTTCGAGATTGAAATTCAGAAGCAGCCATGGACAATGAAGCAGCAATCCCGGTAATCATTCCAGTCAACGCTACAATATGCCCATTATTCAAAGCCAAAGTTAAACCAGCTAGAGCCCCGGTTAATTCTACTAAGGCATCATTCAATCCTAAAACAATCGACCCCACATATTTCAATTTCTCTTCATGGATTAAACTAATCAAATTTCTTTCATGATTATGTTCATCCAGCATAATTTTTTTTGCTTCGGGAACCACCTTAGCAATTTGAGCATAATTCTTCTGAGCAAGCTTTTCTCCTTTTTCCATCAATTTTATTCCAAAGGTTAGTCCAAAGAGTTTAGATAAGAGGTAATACCACCACACCATAAACACCAAAGGTCTTACTTCTTCCCCCGTATATCTCTTCCACAGATTATGATGACGGAGCTCATCATTAGCAATATGTCTTAACACTTCACGATTCTTTTCCCCTTTAATAGAAGTAGATAACTTAGAATAGATTATATGTTCAGTTAATTCTCTACGTTGAGCAGATAATAACCGTTTTTTAATTAAGTCGTTCACTTATTCACCACATTTATTAGAACATCTTTCTTAAACCCTTGAATATTATCAATAGTGGTTTGCAAGATTCTCATCAAAGCTTCGTGAGTATTAAAAGCATTATGAGGAGTAACAATCACGTTCGACATAGTCATCAACACATGATCTTCAACCAAAGTTTTAAGGTTACAACTAGGAGAAAAGTTTTTACTTACCAACTGAGACTCTTCTACTAATTCACACTCTTCTTCTAACACATCTAATCCTGCTCCAGCCAAATGCTTAGATTTAAGCGCCTTAACTAAAGCATCAGTGTCAACCAAACCTCCTCGAGAAGTATTGATTAAATAAGTCCCTTTCTTCATCTTTGTAAATGCTTTTTTATCAATCAGATGATGAGTTTTCTCATTATAAGGGAGGTGTAAACTGATAATATTAGAATTCTTAAGCAGTTGATCTAAACTGACGTAAACAAAACCCATCTCTTTAGCGATTTGGGGATTAGGAAAAGCATCGTAAACTAAAATATTCATCTCAAATCCTTGGGCCATACGAATCACATGTCGACCAATGTTTCCGCTTCCCACTACCCCTAAAGTTTTTCCTTTAAGATCAAACCCCCTTAATCCTTCCAACTCAAAACTGCCTTTCTGGGTCCTTTCGTGACAAGGAATAATTTTTCTGCTTAAAGCGAGAATTAAAGCAAAGGTGTGTTCAGCGACAGTATTCTCTCCATACGTAGGAACGTTACAAACAATAATCCCTCTTTTTTTACAGGCAGCTAAATCAATATGATCATAACCAGTACTTCTAGTAGCAATAAGTTTAAGTTTAGGAAGTTTAGAAAGAATTTTCTCATCAATCCCGGAGTAAATAAAACCAGAAATCACTTCTAAATCAGGATATTTACTTGCCTCTTTAAGGGTAAGTTTCTGATGTGAAAGAACTAGATTATCTTTAGGAAATGAAGAATCTAAAGTACTCTTTTCCCAGTTTTCCAACTCAAAAAAGCCAATTTTCATCTCAGTCACCTAAGCAGAAGGATTATCTAAGGGATTATTAAGGTTTTGGTAATGAGAATGAGAAAAAAGAGGAAAAAATAAGATTAAAAGATTATTCTACGGTTATTTTACTAGTTTGAGTGGTAGTAATTCCATCAACCACGGTACAAGTAGTTGCAGTATCAAACTTCCACTTATAAGATTCGCCAGTAGTTAAGATCTTACTTTTGACACCAACACAATTTTGTGTTCCTAAAATCATTGCTTGATGTAAGTTACCATTGCGAGTAACTTTCCATTCTACCGTATCTCCTTTCTTAATCTTAAGAGTAACAGGATCAAATCCTTTAGCTTCCAGATTTACAGTATAAGTTTTAGCCGTATCAACGGGAGTATCAACCACAGGTTCAAGATCAGTTTTCTTCTCTTCTCCTACTTTAGGTTCATTTTCTTCAGTAGTTTTGTTTTCAACCTTTTCTACTGGTTTCTCTTCAGTCTTGGTCTCTTTCTCTTTCACCGGTTCTTTCTTATCTTCTTTAGTCTCGTTCTTCAATTCCTTTTTATCTTCTTTACTTGAACCGAACATTTTTACAAAGAAATTAGAAAATCCAAACTTAATCTTATTAAAGAATCCTACTGCTTCATAAGTAATTTTTCCATCTTCTAAAGCTTTCTTTAAATCGTCAGCGGGAGTAGCAGAATTCTGAATAGATGTCACTGTTTCCATATCACTAAACACTTTCAAAGTAGGATTAGTTAACTCTTCTTCCTTTAGACTAACCACTTTTCTAGATTCTGTTACTAACCCCAAAGTCCAAGTTTTCTCTCCCTCTTTAATGTAAACATTAACCCTTTCATTCTTAAGCATCGATCCGGCTACCCCGGTAAGTTCCTTCCCAGTCAAATCGTTACTGAAAGTAGTTACGTCAGTAGAAAAGTCTGCTACCGCTAAGCTACTTAGCAATAAAGACATAATTATTAAAAAAATACCGATTGTTTTCATAAGTTCACCTCAATTTATTTAAGTAAGAATAATCTCTCTTCTTTTAAAGGTTTCTTTAAGAACGGAGAGGCATTCACTACTTTAGAATACTAAAATAACCGAAAGCTTTAAATAGTATCCCCTACCCTGACATTTAAACATCTATCACCTCTTTTTCCCCAGCAAACCATTTCGGTGGTTTGCCAGGGGTTTTTATAATCAGTGATTACTTTTTAGATATAATTCTAGACTTAGAAACAGGAAAGAGGGGTTTGGGTTTATGTAAAATCATAAACACAGACATCACTAGCATTCCCACCATAACTCCGATTGCAAAAGCTTCCCAAGTTTGGTTAAATCCGATCTTAAATTCCTTCTTTGAAGCGTCTGCTTGATTAAAATAAATACTTAAATCACTCATCTCTAAAGCGTATTCATAATAGATTAAAGCATTAAAGGGTTGAGATTCACGTAAAGAATTTCCATATTGGTAATAAGAATATCCTAATAACGGAAAAGTTCCCTCGGCACTATTTTCAGCAATAACTCTTTCTACCGCTTTACTTTTCCCTTTTAAGAAAGCAGGAAGATTCTCTTCTCCTACCCCGACTGAGCTAAGTATAGCGTCAGCTTCAGCTTTGGCTTGAGTAGCTTGCATCAAACACAGTTCTGGTTCATCTTTTGCTTGCGAAACTTGAGCTAAATCTATCTGTTCACGAATATGAACAATAAACTCTGTTCCGAGATACAAACTAACATATTGATAACGCTCTTCTGCTTCCTCAATCTTTCCGGAGCAGGATGTTTGTAGTTGTTCAGAATCAAGTACATATTTGGTCCCGTTCATATTAAAGAACTGAGTCCAAGACAAAGCAGAATAGTAACGCTCTTCAGTGTACGCTAGTAAAGAATACATCTCTTCAAAAGTATAATTGCCCTTATTCTCATTAAATGATGAAACTTGCTGTTGAACATCGTTTAACCTTTCTTTAACTATCATACTTGCTTGTAAATCAGAGATAGTATTGATCTTCTCTTGGTTTAAACGAGTGTTTAATTCTTCTGCTTTCTGCCCTAATTGGAAAAGTTGAGTGTTAAGAACATCAATTTTGGGTTTAGTACTAAGATAATATTGATAACGTAAAAAGATATTATTACTAAAACAATAACTAGCAGCTGAATAATAGTTTCCTTCCTTAGTAGCATTTTCTGCAAGAGAGTTTTTTGTAGCAATATCCGAAGTAATATTCTGATTTAAGACAATATATTTCTGAACAATCTCTTCTTCAATCTTAGTAGTTCTTTTACAAAGTAATTCTTGCAAAAGGCGCATTGTTTGTTGATAATCCTGATCTACATTTATTCTTAATTCCTTTTGATTTAATTCTCTTCCGGTAATCTGTACCAAAGCCTGATCTAAATCTCCTACTTCTAACACTTCTAGACTTAAGTTTTGCCTTGAATAACTGATTAGATTAAAACTAGAATTAGATTCAGGAATGATTTGTATCGCAGTTCCACTAGGGATCAATACCTTGTTCATTCCCGCAGATTTAGCGGCCTGAATTTTCTCTTTAAGCCCCCCCACTGGACCGATAGTAGCTCCAGAATTAATGGTTCCAGTTAGAGCAATATCTTCACGATGCGGGAGATCTAATACTGCAATAGTGGTTAAGGCAGCAATAGCTGCCCCTGCACTAGGCCCACCGATAATGCTGGATTGAGCTTTAATGGTATAAATAAAATCATATTTATCACAATTTAAATTATAATGTTTACAAGCGATTTCTTTTGCAAAACGAGTAGAAATTTGAGTATCGATTTTAGTTAAAGGATAAGTATCCAAAAAAACCCTTCCTGAGCCGGGTTTAAGTTCTAGATATAAATCAGCATCACTTCCTGAGAAGGTCCCATTTTCAGATTCTTGTACTGCTAATAGTTTAAGATGATAAACAGAAGGGTCTAAAGCTAAAGTGGTGCTAGCTAATAACCCCAACAACAACAAACTACATAAAAGATATTTACTCATAATCTTATCCTCAAGGAGATCAATATAAACATTATTATGGTTAGGAATATCTATTCCAACACTTCTATAATCTCCCACCCTTCGGAGAGAGTAATCTTTCTGCAAACCTAAGCACTCTCTGTTCTAGTCCCTGATCATAAAATACAGTTTTGTTTTCCTCTAAATCTATCACTCTTAATACTTGGTTAGGAGCAAGAGAAGAAAAATAATTAAATCTGACTAATTCTGACATTCCACCTCGTTTAGGTTGGTCTAAGTAACGATTAGGATCAGTATCAAAAAGTATAGAAAACGCTTCATCAGTGGGTGCTTTTAATTCGTTTCTCTCTTGAATTCTAATATCTATCCCTTTACTTAAATCTAAAGCAACATCCCTCTCGCTGTTATAACCCATCCCTCTAATCCAATATCCGGGATGCACTCTAATGGAGGGAGAATATTTCGGACCAGGTTCAACCGTCGCTTCATAAAACTTATACTTCACTCGATGTACTTCCACCCTTCTTCCGGCAGGAAGTTCTAATAAAGATTGTAATTCAGGAAGAGCATCAACTAATTTCTGTACGTCAAGAACAACTAAGGGATCAGCAAGATAAGAAGGTTCGGTTAGAGCTTCAGCATTAAAAGGAACACCAAACACATATTCTGGTTGAAATACATATTTGTAAGTAAGAGTTACTGGTTGAGTATTACCCATGGTTGCCTCCGAGTTAGACCTTTCTTCATTAAAATATTATTTCTATCACCAGAAAAAGGATTCTCTACACCAAAAGAGTAATAAGTAAAGATCTTTAAAAAGGTTATGTGGATTTATGCTGCGTTTTTAAAGTTCTTCATCTCTTCACATTTGAGATGAATCTTCTTTCCGGAGTGAACTTCCTGCAACATCACATCTTTTCCTACACTGATAATCTTATAATTATCTCCCCGATATTGAATGGTATCGCCTCTTCTATGTTCTCCCATTCCTCTAAACAAGATAGTATTACGATAAATCTCTTGCCCATCTTTTTGTCCATAAATACTAACGGTTTCTTTATACTCTCCACCATAAATAGATTGGAGTTTTCTCCCTAAAGCTTTAGTGAGAGCTTTGTCGGTTAAACGAATATCTGCTCCATTTTCAAGAAATTCTTCCTTAGCTATTCTCATCCCGGTTCTTTCGATCTCTTGATATACAAAATTCAAGACTTCTTGAGAAGTATCTCTAAGTTGAAGAATCGCTTCGTAATATAAATCGTGCTTCCCAGTTAAATCTCTGACCATTCTATTAAAAACGAAAAAGAACTATATAAAACTATTTCTTTAATCTTCTAAAACAATGAGAATGTGGGATTAGAATATCTAAACTCAGCATGTTGGTATCGATTCTTCAATTCTCCAGCTACTTCTTTCCATAACGGATCCAGAACCATCACATCTATCTTAGGCACTTCACAGAAATCTCTAGCACAATCTAAAATGTCTCCTTCTACTCTACAGACTAATCTCTCTAAAGAGATTGATTCACACGAGGGATGCCAATGAGACATATGTACAAATTCTCCGCTTTTCCTTAGAACCCTTAACTCATCAGAACTATTAAAATTACGATCTCCGTATGGACCGAGTAAAACATAAGGTCGTTGAGGTGTTCTTGCTTCCAGTTCTGGATTTCCACCAAAGTAGATTAAATTTAAAAACCTATTCCTGAGAAAGAAAATCTCAAAGGGATTAAACGAGACTATCCCCTTAAAATCGGTATCTAATGTCTCTGGATGAACTAAAGTATAGCGATACCCTTGAATGGTTGGATCGGTGATCAAAGCAGGAGTTGTCATTTTATCTCTCCATTAGTATAAATTGTTTCTGACATTTTATCACTCCAGTTTTATTTCTGTGTAAACGGTACGTTGTTCTAATAATCTAAATCCTTCAATTTCCACTTTTCGCTCAAATCCTTCTAGTCCTACTCCTCTAGAAGCAATATCACTTGCTCGCTCCCTCATTACCTCTAGTAATCTAGGATTGGGAAGTGAATTAAAATAAATGGCTACGCTATTACATGCCGGCCAAGGGAATTTTTCTCGGTTCTCATTAGATAGTAAAGCATGATTCCCATGACCATCATTTCCATATCTCGGATTGGGAAAGATTGAAACAGGTCGATGACATCCATGCTCATCTGAAACTTGTTCAATTAAATTCTCCAGTTGAGCTACTACTTCTGGAATCTCTTTCCTAGCAAGTTCTGCTTGCTCTTCTCCAACTTCACATTCTCCGATTTGGCCGGTAACATAAGCACACATTTGTCTTTCAAAATTACCAGCATAGGTATTGGTGTCAATGATAAGAAGATAATATTCTGGTTCTCCGGGCTTAACAGGTCTCATGTTGCCTGTAATTGAACTAAACTATTTAAATCAATTTCTATTCTGTAGAACTACTTCTCGCACAACTACGTGGCACTTAAAGGAATGAACTGGTTAAATTTCCTGCCAAAAGGTTTATATAATAATTCATTATATTTCATTATAAAATATAACGAGTGATAAAAATGGTACAAGCAATCATAACAATTGGAGAACATGAGGACAGAGTTTTGACTATTATCAAAGGAAAGTTTGGTTTAAAGAACAAATCTGAGGCAGTTAACTTTGTGATTGGTAAGTATGAAGAAGACCTCCTTGAACCAGAATTAAGACCAGAATACGCCCAAAAAATAAGAAATCTGGAGAAGAATGGAAAATTTAAATCTCATAAATCTCTTGATGCACTAAAGAAATCTGTAGAAAATGCGTGAATTTCAAATAGAAGAGAAGCTCGAAAAAGAGCTAACTAAGATTTCAAAGAAAAACCCAGTTATGCATGAAATCATCTTTAAGAAGATGAGAGAAATTTTGGATTGTCCTGACGTTAACCATTATAAGAACCTAAGAAGCCCACTTCAAGAATTCAAACGAGTTCATATTAAAGGTTCATCTGTTTTAATTTTTAAGTATCTCCCGTCTGAAGATAAGATCCTCTTTTATGATATTGATCATCATGATGTTATTTATCAGTAAACTTATTGGTTAATCAAGAAACTATAAAGGATTATATTCAATCTTCTGAACAGTATAAATAGGTAAGATTTCTATCTCAATAATCTTATCTCCAAACTTCTCTTTGACCTTTCTCAGAATCTCTCTTATTTCTTTATACTCAGGAACTTCAAAATCGGATTCAATGGTTTTTTCACCCATAAAATGATGGATTCGATGAGCATACTCGTTTTGCGACAGCTCTGACATCAGAACTTCTTCTTTCAAAGAAGGATTAATTTTGAATAATACTTTGTAAAACGAGTTTCCGTATTCTTGGTGTCCTAAGTTTAAGGTAAACTTTTGGATGATCCCTCTTTTGACCAGATTCTTTAGATGATATCTAATCACATCCGCTTTGATTTTTATCTTCTTTTCTAAATCAATCAGGGAAATTCTTGCTTCTTTAGAGATGCCCCCTAAAACTTTTTTGTCAATCTCGTCTACCTCTTCTCGAATGGAAGCTTCTCTAATCAGTGGAGATGTAAAAGGAACCGGCTTCTTTTCAATTAAATAGTTTCTCCCAGGATAAAAAGTAGTGACAATAGTAAAAACTTTAATCTCTTTTATGTAATCTCCAAACTTGTTGCTGATTTTATTGAGAATCTGATCGGTTCTTTCGCTACTTTGAGTGTATAAAGCCAACATTAAATCCCATGTTGAATCAATCTGAAGAATATATCTTACTTCTCGTTCCTCCCTAAGAAACTCAATAAATTCTTCTTCTTTTTTTGATGAAAGGTTCTGAAGAGAATAGTAAACATGATAATTGGTAAAGCCCAATTTTCGGTAATTGATTAAAGTGATAAAGTTTTGAATCACTCCTTCTTTCAATAATTTGTTGATTCGATTAATCACCGCTACTTTTGAGAGCTTAACCTTTTTAGCGATTTGTTGAGCCGATTGTCTGGCATTAATATCTAACTCATAGAGAATCTTCTTATCATAAAGATCGATCTTAGCCATTATCTTAACATAATTGTAATTTAGTATTTAAATTTTACTATTAGTTAAGATTATCATAGAAAGAATTGATATATAGTTAAATATCTACAAGATAGTGATTAAAATGAAAGAAAGCATCCCCGAAAAAGTAAAAAGACTGAAAGAGAATCTAAATCTTGCAGAATCAGCCGGTCTTATTCCCTTGACCATACACACCTACGCTTCTTTAGGAAGCTTTGTCAAGGCTACAGCTTTAGAAACATATTTTGAAGGATATCTAAACGCCTTGCCAGAATGGTTCAAGAGAGAAACAGACCCTTATGAAAGTTTTGTTGTAAGACTCTCTAGAGTTATGGAAGCTTATTGGGGATTTCTAGTGGTAGAAGAACCTTATCCGATCGGAATTTGGTATCTGGCTGAAAAAGAGGATCAAACATTTTACAGGAGAGTTAATGGAGAAATAAAGGGGTTAAATGGTAAGAGTTTATATCAAGTATTAATCGAAAAATTTCCTGAAACCTTTAACGGGATTTATGGAGAGACTTTAGACGGAGAAAAAGCTTATTCGCAAAATTGGGACGAGAAACATCTGGTTATTTTCAGGTATGGGTTAGATGAGAGGACATTTTAAAATGACAAACCAAGGATTAGAACAAGAATATATTAAAGCAAGAAAACAAGTTAGAGAGGGGAGAATACCGGTATTAGTATCGGTGTACAGATGGGGACCAGAGTTTCAGTATGCAGTGGGAACAGAATTGTGCCCCAAAGGAATATATCGCTCATCATACAATAACTTAAGTCAAATTCATAGAACCATAGAACAAAAAGTATCAGAAAGTTTAGAATATGATCAAAATTTAAAGTATTATGATGACGGAGAAAAAGAAGCATACAAACATCCGGGTGTTATTGGATATAATATGGCTGAGAGAGTTAGAAGAGCAAGAGGGGCTTATTTTAGAGAGATAGTCGCATTATTTCCTAATGTAAATGAAGATATTAGGGCATTTGTCCCACAAGAACTACGCACCGGAAAAAACTGGCTAGAAATCGTTTCTGAAATATGTTGTAGAGAAAAACCGAGTATCTTCAAAAAATGCATTGGCACCATTACCAACAAAAAAGATTATGACCGAGATAATTGGGGGAAAGAGAGTATAGTAGTAGCAAGGTTTTGTAAAACTGAACCATTTTATTTGTAGTGTTCCAGAAGAAACTACTTCTCACACAATTGGACAATATCGCTGGGCTCATGTTTCATCCCCACCTTATACCCAGAAACGACAGCAATCTCTTCAGCAAACTGCTGCAGTTCATCCCAATAAGGCATGTCTTCTTTCTTCAATCTTCGAGTAGACATACCCAGATGATTATACCCTTTAATCTCGATAAAATGAGGTTTCATCAATTTAATAAAAGGTAAAAACTCTTTAGCCTTATCCAGATTCTTACCTTTAATAGCAGTGATACGCAGAATAGTTCGAGTCTTATCTTTAACCGTAGACAAGTATTTCATACTCTCTTGCATCAACTCCCAAGTTCCAGAAATTACTGGATTGTTCAAATGTTTATGTGAAGCAAGATCATACGCTTGTAAAGACAAGTAAATGTTGGTAGGAAAATGTTTTCCCTCTGTTCCGATTCTCTTCAACATCTCGGGAACAGTTCCATTAGTAACTAAGAATACTGTCCTGAACTTAAAATCATCAAAGAAAGCGTCAATCAGTTCTGGCAATCGAGGATACATACAGGGTTCTCCGGTAAGAGAAATGGCTGCATGATCCGGGATCAAGTATTGAGCAAACTCTAATTTCTTAGATTTAACATTCTCTCTTCCTCCAAATCCAATCATCAGCTTTTTTCTTCCTTCAATACAACCTTTGATGATATCTTTAGGATCATCCACTTCTCCTTCCCAGGTTGGAGCAAATAAAGTAGTATCTCTCCAACAATGTAAACAACGATGATTACAGGTAATGACAGGAGTCATTTCCAAACAATTTCCAGTATGAATTCCATAGAATTCTTGTTTATAACATACTCTATTGGTACGTAAACATTCTTTAGTCCAATGACATATCTTAACTGCAGAATGTCTGCCTACTAAACGATAATGTTGAACTAGAGCTCTTGATTTCTGAGTAGAGGTTAACATAACTAAAGAATTAACCCATTTATTTTTAAGAATAGTGGTGGAAATAAGTTAAAAATAAAGAGAATTAAAATATTCCCCTCTCCGGTTCTCTGTCAGTAAAGCGATAATGACCATGAGGAACTTCTATATGCATTAATTGGTGATCCCGGATATAAGAAGTAGTTAGAACCGCATCGGGATCTTCTCCTCGTTCTAAGGCCATTCCTGCTTCTCCCATCACAAAATTTATCCATACCCCCATGGTTTTACGGTCAAGCTCGTTAAGGTTTCTTAGACCCCTAGGATCAGCGTTAGTTATAACTAAATCATCAATTACTCCTGATTCTAAGATCAATCGAGAGTTACCAGCAAAATTAGTCCTAGTAGCCATAGCTACAACTTTACGTGGTGACCCCTTAATGATTGGATCTCTTACTAATCCTTCTAGATGTATTCCACGTAATACTTGGAGATTATTCCGCATAGTCTCCCCGCTACGGATAGCATCATCAGCAACCACAATATCCATCCCTTCAATTCCTCTAGCTAGATCAATTCCTTCATGTTTATACAACTGTAATAAATCTATACTTTTTCCATCAGCAGCACGTTTCTTATCCATAATGGCTAAAGCAGAATTGGTTAATCCAGAATGATCACGTAAAGACCGAATATATTCTTCAACCCCTTTATCCGGCCCTAAGAAAAGGATGTTTCTTCCTTTATCTGAAATATCTAAACCCAGATGGCTCTCTCCGAAATCAGAAACAAGTAATCCAAACATAGGAGCTAAATTAACATTATAAAACTTCAATTTATAACGCATATTCCAATTATTCTCAGTAGCAATCTGGTTTAATGGAGCAAATTCTTCATTAACATCATTACAAAGATCAGCAATATCGTCAGGACAATGATTATGAGCAGTAATCACTGCATCCACACCCGCTACTAAATAATGTTTAAGTTGCATCCTGGCAGTAATTCCCTGTCCATCAAATTTCTTTAATGCTGCAGGAGTAGTCATCCGAGGATGAGGTTTGTGCACTCCTCTTTCTTGAGCACTATAATTTAAGGAATAAGCAAGTAATACCACTGCTTCTGCCCCCTGTTCTTTAGCGGTTTCGGCAATAAATTCAACTCTTTTTACCAAGTCTTGTGGGCTATACTGAGTACTAAATGTATGAACAATATAAACGGTTTTACCTTTCAATCCATATCCATAACGTTCTTGACCATCTGCATCTTGATAATTGGACAAGAATCGAGAGAGAGTCCTATCAGTAAGGCATCTTTTAGTATTAAATACAGGAAGATATTCCTCATCAGACCATAATCTATGATCAGAGATAACCGTAGGATGTTGGGAAGATAATCCTAGATGTCTAGCTACACGACGGTCTTCTTTAGCACCAGGGTCTCTGGTTCCAACTACTACCCGATCAGTAGAATTTAACAATCTATCGCCTAAAGAATAACTTGCTCGATGATGGAAGTAAGCCATAATATTCCCCCCAAACTATTTTTGTTTTCCGGAGTGAAGAATATATATAAGCCTTTCTATATATTATTTGAAGACAATAGTGATTAATTTCTCTCCAAAAACCTTATAAAACCTATTCTGAATAATAGTAATATGGTCAATCAAGAAGAACTACAACAAAAATATGCTCAATTTCAGTTGATGCAGCAACAGATTGAAGAAATAAATAAACATTTAGAGATGCTGCAAGAGCAAAACGGAGAATTAGATATTTCTATTAACGCGGTACAGGAACTGAGTAAAACTAAAGTGGATAACGATTTTCTTGCTCCTCTAGCCAATGGTATTTTTGTGAAAGGAAGAATTTCCGACAATCAAAAATTAGTAGTTAACGTTGGATCTAACGTAACGGTAGAAAAGACCCCTTCAGAGGTAGCAGCATTATTAGAACAACAAAAGAAAGAGTTAGCAAGTCAACTAGTAGAAACACAAGCTGTTTTCGCTGAGATTAACCAAGAGATGATGAATCTTTATAATGAACTGAAAGAACATTCGGAAGAATAAACATGTTCGGCAAACTTAAAGACAAACTGAAAAGTGCACTTTCTGTATTTTCTAAGAAAGCAGAGGAAGAAGCAGAAGTAAAACAGATTATTGTAGAAACAACTCCTCCTCAGAAGAGAGAAGTAAAACCAGAAGCGGTTAAGAAAGAAGAACCAATCAAGATTATTGAAGAAGTTAAACAAGAATTCAAGAAAGAAGCTCAACAGAAAGAGAGAAAGAAATTTCAAGAGAAGCTGGCTAAGGATAAAAAAGAAGAGGAGAAGAAAGAAGAACTTCTCCAAGAAAAGGCTAAGATTGAAAGTGAGATTGTCGAAGAAGCAAAAGAAATCAAGGAAGAATTAAAAGGGATACCTGAAGATCAAGTTAAGATTACTTATTTTGTTCATGGAACAACTACAGACAACGAGAAAGGAGTTTCGTCAGGATGGTACGATGTAGAATTGTCAGAGTTAGGGGTTAAACAATCAGTCGAATTGTGGAATAAAGTTAAAGACAAACACTTTGACATTGTTTTTTGTTCTGATTTAAAACGAGCAGTTCATTCTGCAGAGTTAACTTTCAAAGGTAAAGTAAAAATCATCTCTGATCCCAAATTAAGAGAGTGTAATTATGGGAAATACAATGCCAATCCTTCGGAAATTGTCGAACCGATGCAAGAAAAGAACATTACCGTGCCATTTCCAGAGGGAGAATCATATGAGGATATTAAAAAAAGGATAACCGAGTTCTTAAATTATGTTTATGATAACTATCGTGGCAAACATGTTGGAATTGTAGCACATAAAGCTCCCCAACTAGCTCTGGATGTTTTGCTAAACAATAAAACCTGGGAACAAGCTTTTGCTGAAGATTGGCGTAAAAGAAAAGCTTGGCAACCGGGATGGGATTATTATATAACTAAACACCTAGAACTCCCAAAAGAAGAAAAGAAAGGATTCTTCAGTAAACTGTTCCATAAACATGAAGAACCAAAAGAAGAGAAAGTAGAATCATTCACTGAAGTTCCTATCCCTGAGAAATATAATCCTGCTACCCAGAAATTCGAACCAGATTTAGAGAAGATTAAAGAGATTAGCGAGAAAGAAGAAAAACAAGAAGATAAGAAAGAAAAGATAAAGGAAAGAGAAGAGGTAGAAGAAAAGAAAGGTTTCTTTGGTAAGGTTAAACAAACTCTCACTACTAAAACTATTTCGGAAGATAAATTTGAAGATTTATTTTGGGGTTTAGAAGTTGCCTTGTTAGAAAACAACGTTTCAGTAGAGGTTATTGAGAAGATTAAACAAGATCTTAAATTAGAATTAGTGGACAAACCCCTACCGAGAGATGTAGAGACAGTTATTGGAGAAACATTAAAAAGAACACTGCAAGAGATTCTTTCCGTTAAAAAAATAAATTTACTAGAACTAATCAAGAAGAAGAAACCTTATGTAATTGCTTTCTTTGGAGTAAATGGAGCAGGAAAGACTACTTCTATCGCTAAACTTACTTACTATTTACAACAGCATGGACTTTCAGTAGTTCTAGCTGCTTGTGACACTTTCAGGGCTGCAGCAATCCAACAATTAGAAGAACATGCAGATAGATTGAAAGTAAAGATGATTAAGCATGATTATGGTTCAGATGCTGCCGCTGTAGCTTATGATGCGGTTAAATATGCTGACAAAAACAAAATTGATGTGGTGTTGATTGATACCGCCGGAAGATTACACAGTAACACTAATCTAATGCAAGAATTAGAGAAGATCATCCGTATCGCTAAACCCCATTTAAAATTATTTGTGGGAGAGAGTATCACGGGAAATGATTGTATCGAACAAGCTCGAGAGTTTAATTCTTTAGTAGAAATGGACGGAGCTATCTTAACTAAAGCTGACGTAGATGAAAAAGGCGGTGCTCCTTTATCTATCGCCTACACTATCAAGAAACCAATCTTATTTCTAGGTATGGGACAAGAGTATAAAGATTTAGAAGAGTTTAATGCTGAGAAAATATTGGAAAGATTGGGATTGTAATTTTATTCCTCTGCGATATAACAAGATTTTCCTGGAAAGATTCTTCTGGCAACAGCAGAAAGATCACGGATAGCTTTTAGTTCGTAAGGAGTTTGAGTTAAATTTTGACTTCTAAACAACTCCACAAATCTTCTCACCTCAGGCAAACCCTCTCTCAATTTCGCATCCAGTTCTCCCGAATTCAAAGAATATGACACCTTCCCCTTATTCGCTTTTTGAGAGAAACCAATTCTAAGGAAATCATCATGATCAAAATCAGCTAATAATTCTACTAATTCATTTTCTCCATTAAAACATAAAGGAGTAGCCCATTTATCTCTTAATAATCTAGATTGAGAATAAATTAAAGTAGCTCTTTCATCGTGAACTAATTTTAATTGATAACCTGATTCGTTAAAAGTTTCCACATACTTGAACGAAGGATCAACCACTAACCATTTTTCTCGTGCTGATTTAGGTACTCGATGACGATTGTATGTTCCTTGAGATTGGTCAGTCTCAATCAGATAAGAATCACGAGTTGGAGCAAGAAGTAGATAAGTATGATTACTATTTACTCCGTCTATAAAGAACCTGGTTTCACTCCCTTCTGCCCTGAAAACATAAAACGGCGAACTGCCTTGTTGAGAAGATGATCTCTTAATTCGATTAAACAAAGTATTCATCAGTTCCATACAGACCCCGGTATTACCTTCAAACCCGAAAAAGGGTTTAATCAACACTTGCTTCAATCGAGGATTGTATCTTATGTCTAACGTGTCTCTTTCTAATAGATTAAACTGACCGTAACGTAGATCAGCCATAGCTTCTCTTATCTGAGGTACATATGATGCTAAAGGATGGTTTGGGTGCATATTTACTTCAGACAGAGATCTATTTTTAAACCTTTTGGACATTACTACTGTAGAGTAGGCATACATTTGTTTGGCTAATTCATGGGTATAATTAGAAGAATTATATTTATCTTCTCAACTAGACAAATCTTTAAATAAAAGCCACTTAAATAGGATATCGATGGACAAATACAAAAGTATCAACTTCTCGGAACATCATAGTTTAGACCAGTTAGACTGGCAACCGGGAGAGATTCTAGGTTTTGACAATAGAAGTGTAGATGGAGGAAGCCAACCTTTTCTGCTAGTTATCCCGCAAGATCTGAGAAGGAACGATCTTACTGCAGACTTAACTCTTAAGTTTAGATCACGTAACGGAGAAGAAACTTGGGGACTCAGCACTAACGGATTAATTATGGCTTTAGAAGATCCAGGAAGATTTGCTAAAGATCCAGTATATCGTTTCGTCAGGAATATTGATTATCATCTCGAGTTTGCTTATTCTGGTCTGCCCGATGTATGTCACGGGTTAGCTGAAGCATCCCCGAGTATGAAGTATTATGCTGAAGCGTTACTTACAGGAGAATTAGTTACAACAGAAGACATTGTAAGTAGAGCTGTAGCTTATGCTAGTAAGAGAAAACCTTTCCCTCGATTTAGAAGCGATTTATTAGATGCGTTAAGACACATTGGATAAAGATGTTATCTCAACTTCAACAGGAACTTCATTCCTTAAAAGGTTTGGAGAAAGCTAAACTTCTTCAACGTTTCTTCAAGACCGGAAAAGGAGAATATGGGGAAGGAGATCTTTTCCTGGGAATCACTATGCCTCAACAGAGGATTGTTGCTAAGAAATACTTCAAAGAAATATCTCTGGAAGAAGTCGAACAATTATTGCATGGGAAGTATCATGAAGAACGAATGACTGCCTTGATTATTCTTACTTACAAGTTTGCCAAAGCTAGCAAAGAAGAACAAGAGAAGATTTACCAGTTGTATCTGAAGAATACCAAGTACATCAATAATTGGGATTTAGTTGATGTAACTACTCCCAGAATAGTTGGAGAATACTTATTAGATAAAGATCATTCCATTCTTTACACTTTAGCTCAATCTAAAGACCTATGGGAGAAACGTATCTCTGTCCTAGCCACTTTCACTTTTATCAGAGAACATCAGTTTGAGGATGCACTTAAGATTGCGGAGATGCTCCTCTCAGATAAACATGATTTGATTCATAAAGCCGTAGGATGGATGTTGAGAGAAATTGGTAAGAGAGATCAGAAAGTAGAAGAAGAATTCTTGAAGAAGCATTACAAGAACATGCCTCGAACCATGTTAAGGTATGCCATTGAAAAGTTTGAAGAGGAAAAAAGACAGAGTTATTTAAAGTAAACTTTCTTTTTGAATCTCAATAACCCTTCCGACTAACCCGTTTTCATCAGGGAATCGAGGAGTAACTTGATAATGATCTAAGTAATATGATTTAACTACTTCTAAGAACCGGACCATCCTTTCAACTTGAATCCCGGCAAAATGTACATGATTAGCATAATAATCTTTAGAAGGATGTCCTTTCAACTGATCAAACAATTGTTCCGCTGCCCTTTGCCATAATAGATATCCCACATATCTACCCTGGAAGGATTCTAAATCATCCTTTAAGAGATCATCACAGAAATCTAAAGTTAAAGTATTCATCATTGCTCTGAGAGTAGGTTTATTTCTTCCAAGATAAGCAAAGGAAGGAGCTCTAAGATTTCTAAGAATGTTTTTCTCACTAGCAAGACGAATCTCATCTAGTAGATCTTGAGAAGCATCCTCATAAACGGAAGCGAAAGCAAACTTAATACCCACGTCAGGATAAGTTCCCTTAGATTGAAATATCTCTGGAACATAAGAAAGAAGTAAAGGAACACCGGGAGCAGCAGCAGTATGTAATAAGATCAATTGAGGAGAATCACTTTTTTTAAATATCTCTAGTTTGAGATAATCTCCCATAGGAAACCAAGCCCTATACTCTTCCTGACTAAGATAAGTCGGATCCATTGCTGAAACAGGTTTAATCATAAGACCTCAAAAAGGCACCCAATTTATAAATATTACTCCCTTGAAGTAATAAATCTAGAAAGGTTTAAATAGCCTTTCTTTTTTATATATTAAAATGGTATACACGATTCATGGAAAGGAAATAACTTATGCGGGTGGAGAATGTGGCTTGTACAAACAACACGAACTGCTCTTTGATTATGCTGTAATGGACCCAGATATGCTTATTGCTGTGATTAATAGAATGGATAAACCCACGGCAATTAAGTCCGTAACAGAACTTAGAGAAATAGTTTCTGGTCAAGTGGGATTATCAGAAGCTCCAGCAAACATCGGATCACCGGTCTTAAGATCAACCGGTCATAATCAAGTACCTATTGAAGAAGTTCGTCCCTACTTGCAGAATTTAGTTGACTTTACGGATCAAGTTCTAAACGCTCTGCAAGGAAAATAAATTATTTCTTTTTTAATAATTCTATTCAACCAATATTCCTAACTTACCCGGCAGAGCAGATTTGGCTTTAGGATTCTCACTTTCTTCAGCCAGAACTACTTCAACTTTACAGCCAAACTCTTTCTCCAAATATTCTTTAGCTTCTCGAACTACTTTCAATTCTTCAGCAGGAGAAGTAACAAGGTAAGGAATCTTAGAAGGATCTTTAAGTAATCCGGGAACAATCTTGCTGATGTCCTTTCCACGAGCTTCTAAATCGGGTACAGCCAGAACTTTACGCATAATCTCACCCATATTATGAGTTACTTTAATTTCTGAAGAAACAATCTCATACAAAGGATAAAGCCATGGTTCTCCGATAAATAAAGTATACTTTCTAGGAGTTTCAATCTTAGCTAATTTCAAAACGTTACGCATACTTTCAGCAGTGTTCTTAACTAACTCTTCACCCGCTTCTGCTTTAAGTTGTACTCTGGTCTCATCAATTTCTGGCCACTCGGAAGCAGAAACTAACTCTTTAATATATCCCCCCAATGAATTCAACTCTTCACTTAGATGAGGAGTAATGGGATTCATTAATTTACACCAGATGCTTAACACTTCCTTAACTGTACTCTGATCATTTCCGCCACGACGGACATACCAACGTAAATCATCGTAAATAGCAAAATAAGTAATGGAGGCTAACTCTCTTAAATCATACTGTTTCATAGCTTGATTAATCTTCTTAAGGTTTCCATATACTCGAGATAATAACCAATGATCAATAGATTTCTTATGAGTTCCCTTAAGTTCTCGCAATTGTTCACATAATCCATAAATTCTTTCTAAAGCGTTTTTATAATTAAGAACAATATCTTCGGTCCATACTACATCAACATGAGGAGATCCGATATGAGCATAATATAAACGCATGGCATCTACTCCAAATTTCTCAACCGCTTTAGGAATAGGTTCAGCTCCACCTTTACTCTTAGAGATTTTGCTTCCGCTTCCGGTAACCCACCAATTAACAAAAATTCCTTGGGGCCATTTATGTTCCGGCAAGATAGCCACGTGATTCATCAAGAAGACCGGGAAATGTACTGTTTTGTGCTCTTTCCCACCCAAATTGATATCCAAAGGATAAAAATAATCAAACTCTTCTTTGATTGGTTTCCAGTGTTCTTTGCCTTGACCTTTACCTAAGAACACATAATCAAAGAAATCTTCATTCATCTCTTCTAACTTAATCGAACCGTTATTAAACCATTTAGAGATGATATAATAAACAGGATAAAGAGTAGAATCGCTTATTGGTTCAATGGTCCATTTTGGATCGAAAGGAAGTTTGCTTCCTAACCAGTTTCCTAATCGAGCACAAGCTCTATCTCCGAACCAGTCTAACACCCCAGCAATATTATCATAATACTCTTTAGGATAGATGTTCATCTCTTTGGCTTGTTCTTTACTTCTTTCTTTCAGTTCAGGATCAGAATACTTGATAAACCATTGATCATCAATTTTCTTAATTATTACCTTTCCACCACAACGACAGATAACTTCTTCGGTTAAGTCATGCATAATGTCTGCTTTTCCTTCTTCGATCAGACGTGCTTTCATCAACTCTTTAGCTTCTTCTACTTTCTTCCCAGAATATTCTTGACAGGTTTCTCGCATCACCCCAGTATGAAATCCAGTCTTGTAAACTTCTTTAGTAGCTTCTTCTAATCGCGGATCAGTTAAAGAGCTGATACCCATCTTTTGGACAATCTCTTTAGCCGGAAAATCTCCATATCCTTCTGTCTTAATGATCGGAATAAGACCAATAGAACTGACCTTCTCTGGAGCAATACCATATTTGCGGCACTCTTCAGGATGGTCTTGTAAGAATTTTAAAGCCACGTAATCATAAGGAGCATCACTAGGAACACAAGTAACTATCCCCGTGCCCATCTTAGGATCACAGAAGGTTGCCGGAAGAATTATAATTGCTCTTTCTGCTCCGGGAGCATTAGCATACTTTCCCAGATACTTCTTAATATCAACTTCTTCTTTGAGCAATACATCCTCTTTTTGATAGACTAATTTCTCTGCCGCTTCAGTAGAGATGATCCAATTTTCCCCATCTATTTGGACTTTAACGTACTTAGCATCAGGATTAACCCATAAGTTAGTTTGACCGAAAACAGTCTCGGGTCTTAAGGTTGCTGCAACTAAGTATTCATTTTCTATCTTGAACTTTAATAAGGTAAATTCTTGCTTCTCTGCCGTTCCTCCCTTAGAGATATCCGTTTCAGAAGGATCTACTGCTACCGGGCCACAATTCACACAAGCAGTAGCAAAGTAAGGTTTCTGAACTAACAAATCTTTCTGCATTAATTTCTTGAACTGCCATTGGATGAATTTTTCATAATCCTTATAGATGGTGCAAGTAAATCTGTCCCAGTCACATAAGAACCCAAACTTCTTCCAATAATCATTAACATAAACTTGATTAAAATAATCAACTACTCGACCAGAGTCAGTTAAAGTAGAAAGAGTAGCATCAGAACATCCATTAAATTTGAGGTAACTAATCCAACTCTCATCTTGTTTTTGTACTTTCTTGGCAAAAGCAATAGCTTGGTTACCAGAAGCGTGTGTTCCTACTGGGTATAATACTTCCTTACCCTTAAGTCTTTCATAACGACAGATAGCATCAGTATAAGAATAACCACGCATATGTCCTACGTGTAAGTAACCAGAAACACCCGGATAGGCAAAGATCATCATGAACTTATCTTTGTTCTTTTTGACGCTAGCTTTACCTAATTGTGCTTCCTGCCACGCTTTCTGCCATTTATCTTGCAGAGAGTTCCATTCTAAAACCATATCGAGGAAGGGAGTGAAGGGTGGTTTTTAAAGGTTATGGGTAAACCCGAAGGATTTTACCCTAACTAAGAAAACGGAGTTTTCTGTGGTTTTGTGGCAGAACACAAAACTAAGAAAATAAGATTTTCTGTGGTTATGGGCAAACTCGAAGGATTTTACCCTAACCAAGAAAACGAAGTTTTCTGTGATTATGGGTGAAATGAAGGGAGATAAAGAAACTTATTTACCTCTTAACTGCTTCCTTTTCTTTTTTTCTGGTTCTTGAAGATAATTCTCAGAAGTAACTACTGCTTCTCCTGATTCTACCTCTAGACTCTTTCTAGCATCACCAGCAATCTGTCCGCCTTTCTTCGCCGCAGATTGGTTTTCAGGAAAACCTTGAGCGTCCTTGTTTCTAGCTATTCTGGTAGTAGAAGCTTCTCCTAACATAGTAAAAATTAGTTCTAAATCATTCATATGATCTCGTAAAGGTTCTTTCTTTAGCCCCTTGAATTTAGAATATTCATGGGGAGCCATATCAAACGTAGCTTTAGAGATCTCCGCAGTTAAAATAGCAAATTCTTTTTCTTTCTTTATTCCCCGTTTATCCCATTCACTAGTCAATTCATCTCTTACTGTGATACCTCTGACCCGTTTCTCAATCCACTCATCTGAATAACCTTTAGCTTTGTATATTTCTCTCATCCGTTTCTGAGCGAGTTCTGGGTTCTCTATTTCTTGGATACGTTCATAACCCACCTTAGCTAACCACAGCTTGAACGGTTCTGCTTTTTTTGAGGGAACGGATTGAATGATACGAAATAATGATTCAGTATTAGCACAATCCGTCTCATAATATTTACCATCTGCTGAAAGTAATTTCAGTTGTCGACAAAATGTCGATAACTCAATTCCGCTTGATTCAAGTTCTCTTTGCTTCAATCTATACCAATAATCCTTAGAATCTACACTCTCGGTTAAAACTGCCACAATATCCACCACCGAAAAATACCATTGTTCGTTGTGCCAAGTTCTACGGAGATTCTTACCCTCAAAGACCACCAAAGCATTGTGCGTTTCCATAATAAACCTAAGAGCAGAACCCCTTTATATATTCTAGCTGAGGTTGTCCAGTGCGGGAGTGGCTTCTCTAGAACGGCTGATTCCCAAAAGATTTAGGGTTTGGAAGGTTAGTGCCACTGGACAAACCACTCTGTTCAGTGGCTTTTCCAAATTTTTATAAACTTAAAACAACTACTTCTCCCCAAAAAGAGGAATACATGAAAAACTTAGAAATAGCTAAAATCTTGTACGAAATCGCTGACTTGCTAGAACTGCAAGAAATTAAATTCAAACCACAGGCATACCGAAATGCCGCTCGCTCTATCGAATCACTTTCTGAAGACATCGAAGCCATCCATCAAAGAGGAGAATTACAGAAGATTCCCGGAATAGGAGAACATATCGCTCTAAAAATAGAGCAATATCTAGAAACCGGAAAATTAGATTATTACACCAAACTGAAGAAAGAAGTAGGGTTTGATTTAGAACAATTATTACAAATCCCCGGATTGGGGCCAAAGAGAGTTAAGATCCTTCATCAGAAATTGAAGATCAGTAATGTCGATGACTTAGAGAAAGCGATCAAAACTGGAAAGTTAAGAACCGTTCCAGGGTTTGGAGCAGAAACAGAGAAACATTTCTTGCAAGGAATCAACTACTTGAAGACTAATCCTCAACGTTTCTTGTATGCTCAGGCTCTTCCGATCGTGAATGAGATTCTAGCTTATTTCAAAGCTCAACCTTTTGCCAAAAAGATAGAAGTTGCCGGATCTTTCCGCCGAGGTAAAGAAACAGTTGGAGATTTAGATTTCTTAGCCACTTCCACTCAGCCAGAAAAAGTAATTGACTTATTTACTAAACTTCCGGAAGTAAAAGAGATTCTCAATAAAGGAACTACTAAGAGTTCCATTCGTCTAAGCAACGGATTGCAAGTAGATTTACGAGTAGTCAAAGAAAAAGAATTCGGTTCAGCCATGAATTATTTCATCGGGAGTAAGGAACACAACATTCAGCTAAGAAAACTAGCTCTCTCCAAAGGATATACTCTCAGCGAATATGGATTGTTCAGATTAAAAGATAAAGTATGGGTGGCTGGAACCACAGAGAAAGAGATTTATGATAAATTAGGGATGAACTTTATCGAACCAGAATTGAGAGAGAATACTGGAGAAATAGAAGCAGCTTTACAACATAAACTTCCTAAACTAATCACTTTGAAGGACATTAAAGGATTGTTTCACAACCATTCTACCTGGTCCGATGGAGAAAACTCAATATTAAAAATGGCTCAGCAAGCAGAAAGAATAGGGATGAAATTCATTTCTTTCAATGACCATTACAGCAGATTAGGGATAGTTAATCCCCTAACTGAAAAACGCTTAATTCAATACTTAAAAGAAATCGAGAAGGTTAGAAAGAAAGTAGGAATCAGAGTCTTTTCGGGAATAGAGATTGACATTCAGAAAGACGGCACTCTAACTCTGCCCAAATCTAAACTTAAAGAGTTAGATGTGGTGATAGCAGCAGTGCATACTTCATTACAAATGCCAGAGAAAGAGATGACTGCTCGAATAATAAAATGTTTAAATAATTACCCAATAAATATTTTGGGTCATCCTACTGGGATTGAGCATGGACATCGTCCAGAGATAAATATAAACCTAGAGAGAGTATTTGAAGCAGCTAAACAAAAGAACGTCTTTTTAGAAATCAACTCTTCTCCCGAAAGAATGGACTTAAATGGGCTGCAAGTTAAATCAGCCATACAAGCTGGATGTAGGGTTGTTATCAGCACCGATGCTCACCAGAAAAGCCAGTTAGGATACTATCCTTTAGGACTACTATCTGCTCGACGTGGCTGGACAGAGAAAAAGGATGTGTTAAACTGTTGGGACCTTAAAAAGATCGAGAAGAGTTTAGAAAAATAATAGATAAAATATTACAAAAGGAATAAGTCTATCCTTCTTCCGGTTCGCCTAGGCTTTCTTCGAATTCATCAGCACATTCTTTGGAACAGAAGATATATTGCTCACCTTCTATCTCGCGAGTGACTTTCTTTTCAGCGGTTACCGCCGTACCACATTCGCAACATTCTGGGGCTTCGGTTTCATCATCTTCAAATCCTTCCTTAAAGCCGTCTTCTTCGGTAGCATCTTCGTCTTCCAATACTTCTTCAGCTGGTGCTTCTCCTTCTTCAAATACGTAGTTTTTCATGATTAATCACCCTTTTAAGCGTGCTTTTTTAAACTTTTTGCATATACACAATATAAATCATTCTTTATGTTTCTTCAGCAGACGTTTAATATGATTGATAGACCTTTCCCAAGAGAAGGAATAAGAGATAGTCTTACGAGCATTCTGAGAAAGCCTCGATTTAAGTTCAGAATGACGTAAGATTCTTTCGATCTTTAAAGCTAGCAAAGAAGGACTATTCTTAGGGAAGAATAACCCATTGTAATCTTTAACTACATACTGTTTCTGAAACCCTACTTTAGTAACCACTACCGGCAATCCAGAAGACATTGCTTCCAAAGTTGCAAGAGAAGTTGTTTCAGTCAAACTGGGCATAACAAACACATCCATGGCCTTAAGATAATCTTCAACATTATCTACAAATCCAGTAACTAAACATTGAGAATTTTCTTTAAAGGGTTGCACTTGTTCATCCGGGCCATCTCCCACCATTAATAAGAAATTATTACGACGATTACGTAATTTATTAAATGCTTCTAATAATACTGGCACGTTTTTTTCTTTAGATATTCTACCCACGTAACCAATAACCGTTTTTTCCGGATCAATTCCAAATTTTATCTTCCAAGGTTTTTTATCTTGAACAGGAGAAAAACGAACAATATCTACTCCCAACTTAGCTACACTAATAGGGACAGTTACCCCATTATGAACTAAGGTATGTTTAAGTTCATGATAAGGAACAAGAATTTCACCACATTTATTATACAGTTTTATGTTTATACGACGGATTAAACGAGAGATAAATTTATTAAATATTTTTGGTAGAAATTTCTCAAATAATTCCCAAATAATAATATGAGCATAAAACACAACAGGTTTACCACAACGATGAGCATACTTAATGGTTAAATAACTAGCCAGAGCTGGACCTTGTACAAATACTACATCAGCGTTTTGGACAGATTCTCTGATTATCTTTCTATTGTGATTAGAAAATTTAATGCTTGGATACCCAGACACTTTTAAGAACTTAGACGTTTCTAAATAAGTAACTTTATTTCCTTTTTTCAAGCCAAGGTTGGGAACCAACAGAGAGAGATCAAAATCATGTTCAGAACGCTTGATAAACTCTTCCATGAATCTAAGAATGCCATCAACTTTGGGATAATAAGTATCTGCAACAACCAATAATTTTAGTTTAGGTTCAAGAGGAGTCATTTTATTCTAAAGAACCTCTCCCCAAAAAGTGTTCTTATTCTTAATCCATCTTTTAATGAACGGAATAATAGTAAGATTATGGGATAAACGATATAGACCTTCTGACTACGGAAGGTTTTCAGCGCTCTCATCTTCTGAGTGAAGTATTTGGTGATATTAACATATAATGAAGGGTATTTATTATCTAGTGATATGGGATTCCAGATAGAATAGGTATAAACTTCTGGACGAACTGTTTTTGGTAGAAGTTTCCAAAGCTCTATAGTAATCTTGTAAACGTCCTGATGATCAGGATGAAGATCTTCTGCACTATGAGTAAAAATCTTAGTTGGAGCTTCTGTTTCTATAAGAGCCAACAATTCCTTCGCCAAATTCTTAGATTGATATTCTTCATAGAATTTAAGTTCTTCTAAATCATAAAAAACTAGACGACTCATTCCCAAAATATTACTTGCCTCAATCGCTTCTTTGGAACGCATCTGTTGTACAATAGTTTGCCTTAACCAGGGATGAGATTTCTCACCGAAAGAGAATATAACTGAGATAACCGTCTTGCCTTCTTTTTTATATTTAGCCAGAGTTCCTCCTGCCCCTAACACAAAATCGTCAGAATGTGCTCCAAAAACAAGAATAGTTTCTTTTTTAGTCATTATAGTTAAGGATATATTTGGGATTTAAGAAGCTTTTTGTTTGTAAAGGGTAAAATAACAATAAAAATAGAAAAATAATTAGACTCTTATCATAATCTTACCATCATCTGGAATTACTTCCCGCAATGGAAGAATAATAAATTGAGATTTTTCATAAGCCCCATCTAAAGTAGCAATTGCTCTATCAAACGTCTTCTGAGTTTCTTCTAGGACAATGGAATAAGCACTAGTTAATGTTATTAGAGAATCTTTTAAAGTCTCGTAAACTAATCGACGAGAATCTTTTGATTGGATTTCGGCCATTCTCTGTTCAACATAATCACTTCTTTGTTCAATAGAGTTTGCTCTTAACTCTCTTTTTCTAGCTTTCTCTGCATCATCATCTTGAGGACCAAAGACTAACCCAAACTCTAAATCAAATTGTTGATTAGCCCGATCTTTACGATAAGCAAGGATAGGTACTCTTGCTAAATCATAATCAACCGGATTACCAGAAGCAGCAACTTGAAGTAAAGCATAAAGAGGATGCTCTGGTTGAATAAACTTATCCATGATAGAACCAACTTCTTCAGCTAAGGGTTCATCTTTAGCTACAGCTAGAGTTGCTTCGTACAGAATATCTTGGTGCTGAGTTACCATTTCTACGGGAACCTTAGTCTTAGAATTAAATCTTTCAACTATTCCTTCAACACGAGGATCTTCACCACAAGCATCTAGAACCCCTGAATAATATCTGATAAAGGGATTACTAGCTAGTTCAAAAGCAGGAAGAGAATCTATATGTCTTGATAAAACGTCTAATGAATCAATTGTAGTTGTCATGTTTTAATCACCTTTTTCATTCTTAAGCAAGACTTATTTATAAATCTTTCGCTTTGTAATTACTTAATAGTAAGAACAAAGATAATCTCCAAAAGTTTTAAATACTTTACCTCAACTCCCATCAAGAGATGATCTTAAACCAACTACAAAACTTATTGAAGTTTTTACTAGTTGGAACTACTACTACTAGCACTACTGCTTCCTGCTAAAGGGAAGTTCAGGGCTAGTTTTTCTTTCTGAAGAATGGTTCTGAACAGGCAGTGCTATAATCAAAAAATGGCACCGGAAAAAATAACATTGTACCATGGAGGGAAGCAAGGGAAATTGCGAGGAATACTTACCAGAGGATTAGATTCGGAAAGAGACTTCTTCTTAACCCCAAATGAGAGTTTAGCTAGAGAGAGCAGTCGTTTTCACCTTCCTCGTGACGAAGTCCTGATAGTAGATCTACCTCGTTCTGTTTATGAGGAAGGGATAGAACAAAGGATATTAGTCCGGCGAGATTACATGGGAACTCTTCCCCTCGAAGGATGTCAGGAAGTAGTAGTTAAAGCGGGAGAAGGAATAAATCTAATTGAGAGTTACATTAGAAAAGATTCTCCCAACTTTTCTGCTCGTCTCCTCTATTGGAACACACCACATAAACAGAAATGAGAGTTAAATATTTAAAGAATAAGGATGAAGTACTAAAAATAAAACAAGAGGATTAAAAAATGAAAATACTTGCCATACACGCCGATTTTATTGAGTTTGAAGCTAAAAAGAAAGCTATTAAGGATGCCGAAGATGCTAAAGAAGGAAAGCAAAGAGTAGAAGAATGTTTAGTGATCTTTTCTGCAGTTGAGAAAGCTGACGAATCTGACCTTAAAGGAGTAGTAGAACGTTATGTTAAAGAAGTCAAAGACATCGCAGTACAAGTTAAAGCAAAGAATATTGTCTTATATCCCTATGCCCATTTAAGTTCTAGCTTAGCTGCTCCTAAAAAAGCAGAAGAAGCTTTGAAAGAAGCAGAAAAGATATTAAACAAAGAGAAAGAGTATCAAATCACCAGAGCACCTTTTGGATGGTATAAATCATTTAACGTAGCTTGTAAAGGACATCCTCTCTCTGAGTTAAGTAGAAGTTTTGGACCGGCAGGAGAAGTTTCTGTGGGAAAAGAAGTTAAGATAGCCCCAACAGAAGAAGTGATTGACCATAAGAAGTTATTAGCACAGATTTCCAAATCCAGATTAGATACTAGCAAACTGAAAGACAACGATCATCGCATCATTGGACAGAAATTAGATTTATTTTCTTTCCAAGATGTAGCTCCGGGAATGGTATTCTATCATGATAAAGGATTAACCATCTACAATGAATTAGTGAATTTCTGGAGAGAGGAACATCGCAAGGCTGGATATCAAGAAATTTCTACTCCTCAAATCTTAGACAAGAAATTATGGTTAATCTCGGGCCATTGGGATAAGTACAAAGAGAATATCTTTTTAACGGATTATGAAAAAAGAGAATTTGCAGTTAAACCCATGAACTGTCCAGGAGGAATGTTAGTTTACAAATCTACTCCTAAGACCTATCGTCACTTACCCTTAAGAGTAGGTGAATTGGGGATTGTACATCGACAAGAATTAAGTGGAGTACTAGCGGGATTGTTTAGAGTGATAAAATTTACTCAAGATGATGCCCATATTTTCTGTACTGAAGAACAATTAGATCAAGAGATAAATAATATCATTGAACTGATCAAGAAATTCTTTTCAAAGTTCAATTTAGAATTTGACCATGTAGAACTGTCTACTCGCCCAGAGAAAAGAATAGGAGATGATTCTGTTTGGGACAAAGCTGAGAAAGCCTTAGAAGACGTCTTAAAGAAAACTAAGATGAAGTATAAAGTAAATGAAGGAGACGGTGCTTTCTACGGACCGAAGATAGATTTCCATGTAAGAGACAGTTTGGGAAGAACCTGGCAATGTTCCACTATCCAATTAGATTTTGCCATGCCAGAGAGGTTTGAGTTAGAATATGTGGATAATAACAACCAAATGAAACGACCAGTAATGTTACATCGGGTTATTTACGGTTCGTTAGAGCGATTTATTGGGATCTTATTAGAACATACTAATGGAAATCTACCCCTATGGTTAAATCCAGTACAAGTTAAGATTCTTACGGTTAATGAACGAAACAATCTCCTCGCTCAAGATCTCTTTGAAAGATTAATGGATAAAAGGATCAGAGTAGAGTTAGACCTTTCTTCAGAAACCATTGGCAAGAAGGTACGCGATGCTCAGATGGAGAAATCAAATTATATGGTTACCATTGGAGATAAAGAAGTGGAGAAGAACTGTCTAGCGATTCGGTCTCGATCGGGGGAAGTCAAGTTTGATGTAAAGATAGAAGATTTCATCAAGCAATTAGTAGATGAAAGAGATAATAGAAAGTAATTTTTTATTTTTATTTATAAAAATCTTCCCAAACTTACACTAAATATATCCCTTCCAGGGCTTTCTTAAGGATACCTTCACAGTTAGCCATCTTATTCTTCACTCGATAATCTGTAGTAGCTTTCTTAATCTGACCAATACGATCCAGGATCTGTAAGAAGAACCGAATCAAATCTCCTTCCTGAAGATTAGTTTGTTCTAACACTTTAAAGAAACTTTCTCCGGAAAAAACAGGATAAACTAAAGCAGAGATTTTCTCTAATTCCTTAAACTTCTTCTCTTTAGAAAGGTATTCATGATCATGTAAAATTTTACGTAACTTGCGTAAACGGTCATCGACATGTTGGTTCTTAAACTCGTCTATATCTCTGGTTTCGTAAGCTAATCCTGCTAAGACTAACAAAATTTGATACTCATCCAAAGACTCAGCAATCTCTGTAGCAAATATTTCTCCGATTGATATTTCGTCGGCAAAGATCTTAGCTGAGAACATCCCCTTAGGAGTAATAGTCCCGTCTTGGATATATCCAAACAACTCTAATTTTCTAACAATACTATTATACCTAGCCAATAATACTCTAGCTGGAACTTTAGCATAATTCTCTCCGAACTGTTGATAACTCCAGAAACTCAAACGTAAGATATGTTCAATCTGTTCTGGGGTATGTTGGTTAATCAAGTTAAGAACAGTATTTACAGACAATTTAAATTGAGATTTAATTGGCTCAACATCTTTAGAAGTGATATGTTTAACTTCAGCATAACTGAAACTTGGACGGAAGATCATACTAATAGCATAACCAATCTTATCTATTCCTCTTCTACCTGCTCTTCCGGCCATTTGGAAGAATTCTTTGGTAGTAAGATTTCTAAAATTGTATCCATCAAACTTGCGTAAAGAATCAAAAGCTACAGTTTTAGCTGGCATGTTGATACCAACAGCAAAAGTTTCTGTGGCATAAAGAACTTTAATCTTTCCTTCTGCAAAGAACTCTTCTAATGCTTCTTTTATGATTGGTAAAAGTCCAGCATGATGAAACGCTATTCCCTGAGGTAAGGTTTCTCTAAGAATCTTGGTAGAGGTTAAACGACTGATCTCGCTAGGAGCATCTTCTAATCGTTTATTAAAACGTTGAAGTAAGTTAAAATCTTTAGGAAAAAGGTTTTTACGAGCTAGTTCTTGAGATTTAAGTTGGCACTCATTTCTGGAAAAGATAAAGAACAAGCAAGGTAACTTGTCATTACCTATCTCTTTGATTAAAGCAGTATGATCTGGAGCAGGAACCCTTACTCTATTTTTAGTCTTCTTACTGCGCATTCTTCGATATTCTGGATCATCCAAAACTGCTTTTACTTTTTCTAAAGTGGTTAACCCTTGTTCATAATCATAAAATTGCATCTGTAATGGAACAGGACGAGTAACAGAGACGACAGTTTTTACGGAATGATGTTTAATCGCTTTAATCCAGCGAGCAAATTCTTCAGCATTGGGGATAGTAGCAGAGAGACAAAGAAAACGTACCGTTTCAGGACTATAGATTATTGATTCTTCCCAAACATATCCTCGTTCAATATCATTAATAAAATGAATCTCATCAAAAATGACGTAAGCTACATCTTTAACTTCTTCATCGTTAGAAACTACCATGTTACGATAGATCTCGGTAGTCATGATCAAAACTTTAGCACTGGGGTTGATGACAATATCTCCGGTCATTAATCCTATCCTGTCCTCACCATAATCCTTACAGAAATCTCGATATTTCTGGTTAGAAAGAGCCTTGATGGGAGCAGTATAGATTATTCGTTTATCATCATTTCGATGCTTCTCGATGATAAAGTCAGCAATTAAGGTCTTACCGCTTCCAGTAGGAGCAGAAACAACTACTGAGTTGTTTGCTTCAATAGCTTTAATGGCATCTTCTTGAAACGGATCTAAAGTAAGATTTTTGTATTGCATATTTCACACTCTTTTTATTAAAGAGGTTCAATACTTCAGCTATATAAACTTTTAGATAGAAGTAGAGTTACAAGCACACTCTCAGAAAAATAAATATGAAAAAGAAAAAATTAAATGTCGTTAATGTTATTAATTATCCCGGGAAGGTTATCCATAACTTTCCTTAACACGTCCTTCTCATTCAGTGCGGGTTGTTTTTCTACAATAGTTAACGCATCTGTAGCTGCAGCAATCATTCCCATTTTAGTAATCTCATCTTTACCGATAGCCACATTTTTAGAAATGTACTGTAATACCCGATCGCTATCATGGGCGGGATTTTTCTTCTTATAAGCTAACGCTTCAGAAGCGGCAGCCACCATACTGATTTTCCGTTCAATTGGATTAATCTCTTTTGCCATAGTTAATTCATTTTAACGAGGATATTTATATAGTTTTTGTTCTTACTGGGGATTAGCAATTAGACTATTACAACCATCATTTTGCAATCGATATTCTCCACTTATGAAAAGAGTATATTTTAAATATTAAAAGATGTTTTAAAGAGAATTATGGTTAAAAGAACGTGGTGGAATAAGAATAAAAAGTATATTATTCCCGCAGGGATACTCTTAATCATATTATTATTCATTTTCGGGACAAAAATCTGGTTGTGGATGAATTTCTTATTAGGAAACGATATCTTGATCACTTTAAGTACCAATAATGAGAACATTTACTTAGACAACGGCCAGGAACAAAAAGTAGCTTTTGAGGTTAAGGTACAAACTAACCCTTTCTGTCAAGCGAAATGTAATTCACTGTTTCAAGACCTAAGCCACAATCGAGAGATAGATAACTTGGCCTTTACCATCCGTCCAGGATCGCCATTTTACCGAGAATATACTTTAAAACCGTATCATAAAGGAAGTGGTAAAGAATTGTATCAGTTTAATATCGCCTGTTATAGCAAGAAAACCACTTGGTGTCATACTGCTGAGGACAACATTACTCGTTCTATTATAATTACCTTAAGCCACGATTTAAGTCAAGAAGAGCTAGATATGAAGGATAGTACTAAGATAAATTTTAATCAGAAACTGATTCAACAAGAAGAGTTAGAACAGGAAACGTTGAGAACTGAACAACTAAACAATCAAATAAAAGAAGTATTGACCTTAGAAGTAGACTTTCCTGCAAAAGATATCAATCGCAGTTTAAGAGAAAATAGAGAATTATTTAATCAAACTGCCCGAGAATGGGAACTTCAAGATTTTTCTAAGGTAGAAGAATTATTGAAAAAGATTGAGTCTAATTCTCAAGCCATAAGTTTGCGTCTAGAACAATGGAATCAAGCAGTTTCACCATTATTATTACAACTAAACCAAGCCAAAGATCAAGTTAAAGGTGCTCAAGAATTAGTACAACATCTTAAGGAAGAATCTAAACTATTAAATCCGGGCTTTATCACAGCCTTAAATCAAACGGTCATCACTTATAATCACAAACAGGAATTGTTCAATCAAAAAGGAACCCTAGGAGAAAAACAACAATTAGCTTTAGAGTTAGAAAACTATGCCTTTAGTTTAAATAAGTCAGTTCAAGAAGAGATATTAACTGAGAAATTAAATCTAGAAGTGGCTTTGGCTATAGACCAAGAAGTATTATGCCTGATTAATGGAATGTGCGTGACTCATTCTTTCCCGTCCATGGGAACAGAAAATCGCTATTCTTTAAACCAATCATGTCAAAGAGCGGCAGACTTTTTACTGTTATTAACCCAAACCAAAGCTTCTTTGCCAAGCAGCTCTAGAGATGTTAACAGCAGTACCTTAATACAAAACGCTCGAGCTAATATTGATCTGCTTCAATCAACCCAAGCTAAAGCTCATTTGAATAATCTTTCTAGAGGTTCAGAAATAATTGTAAAAGCATTACAAGGATTAATCCTTAATGATTCTTCTAGAGTGATAGATTCTTCTCCTACCAATCTATTAGTAGAAGAATTAATCAGACAACAACCAAGTTGCTTAACCTATCCTCTAGATTTAGACCTCATTAATTTACCTTTAGCAAATTTTTCTGAACAAGAATCAGTAAATATTACTCCCTTTGAGATAAGTTTAGAAGAACCATCTCAAACCTGTCCAGTATATGGAGAAGAAAAAGCCTGTTGCCTTAACCTTACTTGTCAAGATGACCCTAAACAATATCCGATTATATTTATCCATGGTCACGCTTTTAACAAAGATGTATCCACTGAGTACAGTTTAGATGCGTTTAATTTTATCCAGAACCAATTAGTGGAAGAAGGATACCTAAATGCAGGAGCAATTTCAGGATACAGTTTTAAAACTGATACTAAAGGGATCTGGAAACAAATCCCTGCACCATTTACTTTCAAAGGAAGTTATTATTATGATCTATTCGAAGAAGCTAGCCAGTACAGTTTAGTACAGACTAAAAGTGAAAATATTGACACTTACGCTATCCGTTTAAAGGATATGATTGACTGGATAAAATACAAAACCGGAAGGTCTAAAGTAATAATCGTAGCTCATAGTATGGGAGGATTAGTCGCTCGTAGATATATTCAAGTATTTGGATCGGAAAGTGTTTCACAACTAGTAATGATTGGTACTCCCAACAATGGAGTGGTGGGAGACGTAGCGGATTATTGTCCGGTAATCGGAGAACAATTGGAATGTAGAGATATGAGTGAAAATAGTCTGTTCTTGAATAAGCTAAATCGAGAACCTCTTCCGGAAATACCCATTTATAATATTGTGGGCACAGGATGTGAAACTAATGGAGTAGACGGAGATGGAGTGGTATTGAAAGAAAAAGCAGAACTACCTGGAGTGAAAAATTATTATGTAGAAGGTAGTTGTTCAGGATCACAATTATTGCATACCGATCTGTTAAAAATCCAGAAATATCCTAAAGTATACCAGATTCTTAAGTTAGCATTAAGTAGATATTAGACAGAAAAGTTTTTAATCTTCTTTAGGAAAGAATAAGTATGTCTAAGAAAATAATTGCAGTAGACCTTTCTGGAACTTTAATCTGTGAAGAAGCAGGACAAAAAGCACATCAAGAATGGTTTAGAATTATGGCTGCTGCTTTAAATGACCCGTCTGTAGAGACCCTTGCAAAGAAAAAGGATTATTTTCCTGAAGTGTATAAGGTACTAGAAAGGTACACAGGATTAGATGCCAAGAAGGAAGAGAATAAACTGTTGCTTAAGAAAATGGCTCGCAGCTTGTTTCAGATGAGTTATCTGGGAAAAGCTCATCAACTCAGAGACAAACTGAGATATTCTGAGATTATTACCTTACTCAAGGAATTGAAGAGGAAGTATACTCTAGCTTTAATTACCACTTCTCCTGAAGAGAGCGTTAATCCAATCTTAGAATTAGCAGGATGTTCAGACCTATTTGATTTTAAAGAACTAAGTCCGTTACACGAAGAACCAAACAAGAAAGAATTGTTGCAGCGGTTTATTTCAACCCATGGAAAACCGGAAGTGTATATTGGCAATGAAGAAGAAGATTATTTTGCTTGCAAAGAATTGGATGTTCCTTTTATACTAGCAGGATGGGACCCTTATGTTTCTAAAGGGTTAAAGAAGATTTGTTTGGTCCAAGCTAAGAACGTTGTTGAATTAGAAAAAGAATTAACGAAGTTAAGGATAATTTAGAACTTACTTAACCTCACGCACTCCACGAAGAAGAAGAGAGCCATCGGTGTAGCGTTCTCTCGCGTTGAAATAAGAAAAGTCTTTTTGATCAACAGTCTCATCATCACACAGCGAAGAAACCAACCAAATAGGATCTTTTCCTTCTTTTGCAAAGACCCTTGTTAAGTATTCTGAATTTAGCAATCCCAAATGAATTTCCTTAATTCCTTTCTTGGCCATATAAGCAACATTCTGTTCAGTATAACCAACAGCGCTTGCAGCTCTTTTTTGCTCTGGGTTTAAGGCACCATAATTATCTGTTTTAATTGGCATAAAAGAAGAATTACCATAACCTAGGACCAGTTCTAGGTCATCCAAGAAGAACTTCTGAGTACTCTCATGATTAATAGCATTCCAAGAGGTTCTAGCACTACCCGGACGGCAGATACCATCCTCAGATAAAATTCTTAAATCCCATGCCCGACGGGGAGATTTAAGAATTAAGTTATGTTGTCCATCGGTACAAGCCCAACTTAAACGACCACTCTTACGATCTCGATATAAAGCACTACCATTAGCAACATAAAATCCCTTCTTTTGTAATGCTTCTTGACCGTCTTGCCAGCGATCATCCTGTAATTCACGAGCAGTTTGTAAGCGATAACCGGTTTCGATTAATTCTCCAACTGCACCATATTCTCCAGAAATAAGTTGATATTCTAAATTTTTAGCCATTTTTGCCTCGTAAGTGTAAACTTTAGAGATAAAGAAGGAAGAAGATTTATAAGGTTTGTTATTCTAGAGTAGTTCTATTCTTAGAACTCATTAAGTTTCTTATCTGCGCTTACACTAACAATACTAGTATTTCCTTCTTTACTGGATAACTTTTCCATGTTTAAGAAACGGCCTTCCTGCAATTTAAGAATGCGACGCTGGAAACTTTTATAACTCATCTCTCCACCTTTTTCTACATAAGCAGTATACACATCACCAATCTTTTTTCCAGAATTACTTCTTACCAAGTCCAGAATCATCTGCAACTCTTCGTCTAACCCTTCTTTAGGTTTGATATGGAATTCATCTACTTTTTTAAGTGCTTCCGCTACATGGGGAAGAGTAACTTTACGAGAACTCTTTTCTTCAGCCAGATTCCCTGCTTCTCGCATCATATATAATCCAATTCGTACATCCTGTAGTTCGGTACACTTTTCTACAATTTCCATAAAAGCATCCTGGTCCCAACTATCCGGGATGAAAGCATACTCACAACGTTCTTTCATTATTCCAGCAATCTCTTGTTCAGTATAAGAATTAAAAGGAAGAAATTCTGGAGAGAAACGGCTTCTGATACGTTCATCCAGTTCAGAATAAGTATCTCGATAATTTGTTAAAACAATAATCGACTTACGATAAATATCTTCTAATATCCCGTACAAGAAATCAGTATCCTCTAATTTATCGATCTCATCAAACACAAACACTACCGGCTTCTTATTAAAGTGCTGTTTGATCATCCCAAACAGTTCAGAAGTTTTCTTGCTTTGAATGAATTTGTATCCTAAATCCTCACAAATCTTGATATAAATCTTAAAAGTGGTATTTTCTTTCCAGCAATTGATGTAAACTGTATGAACTTCATCAGTTTCTTCCTGTAGTTCTCTTAACACGTGCTTGCAAGCAGTAGTTTTACCCACCCCTGGCGGACCATACACAAACAGGTTTCTTCCATTATTGCCTTGCAGCAAAGGCCTGATAGCGGTAGCGAAACGCATCTGTTCATTCTCACGGTACTTGATCATCTTAGGCTGATAATCATAGTCAAGAACAACACTATCTCTAAAAATGGTCTCACCACCTTTCAACATATCTTTAAACAAGGACATGGTCTTAATAGAAGGATAAGGGTATATTAAGTTTTCGCGAGAAGAGAAGTAGATTAGCCGAATTGGTTTATTCAGAAATAACCTTAACTTGACATAATTCTTTAAATCCCATTAATCCTAACTCCCGACCCATGCCAGAGTTTTTATACCCGCCAAAAGGATTACAAGTAAGCCAGTGATCCGCATTATTAATCTCGACCACTCCCGCCTCAATCTTAGAAGCAACTCTTCTCGCTCTTTCTAAATCCTTAGAGAAGACCCGACTGCCTAATCCGTAAGGAGTATCATTAGCTAACTTTAAGGCTTGTTTTTCCGTCTTGAAAGCGACGATAGGCAGAACCGGACCGAAAACTTCTTCTTTCCACACCCGCATCTTAGGAGTGAGATGGGTTAGGATGGTGGGCTCATAGAAAGCACCGCCCAAATCCAGAGCTTTTCCACCGGTAATCAACTTCGCACCCTTCTCTAAAGCATCCTTTACTTGATCCTGGAGAACAAGAAGTTGTCTTTTTGCGACTAAACTTCCCATCTCAGTCTTAGGATCCTCCGGAGACCCCAGTTTTACTCTTTCCACTCGCTGCTTTAACTTTTCAACTACCTCTTCAAATAAAGATTCGTGAACTATCAAACGTTTCAAAGCATCACAAACCTGTCCACAATTACCAAACCGACCGGAATAGATAGTGTTAATTATTTCAGAAACGTTAACATTTTCAAAAACAATAGCAGGGTTTGAACCCCCCATTTCTAAGACTACTCGGATAAACTTCTTTGCGGCGATTTTGTACAACAGTTTTCCCACTTTAGTGCTTCCGGTAAACCAGATTAAATCAATTTTACTATTAGCTAATCTCTGACCCACTTCGCCAGCACCGTAAACTTCCGAGAATACACCACTAGGAAGATCATGAGCAGTCATCACTTGCTCAATCAGTTTACCAGTTAACGGACATTCTTCAGAGATCTTAAAGACTACCGGGTTACCGGCTAATAAATTAGGAACTACTCCCCACACAAACATACCAAAGGGATAATTCCAAGGAGTGATCACTGCAGTCGTGCCAAGAGGTTCGTAAACAATCTTATGTTTAGAATTATTACCTTCAAAAGTGATTTCTTCAGCTAAAGCTTTTTCTGCATTTTCAAAAAACCAATTCCATTCAGTTAGAAAACCACTCACTTCTCCTCTGCTATCGGTTATGGGCTTACCCATCTCTCGAGTAATCAAAAGAGCTAATTCTTCTTTTCTAGAGTTAAAATCTTCATAAATGGGTTTAAGTAAAGCTATCCTCTCTTTAATTGAAGTTTCTTTCCAAAGGAGTTTAACTTTATTAGCCAATTTAACTTTCTCAAGAATTTTTTCAGAAGAAGAAACCTCGACCTTACCGAGAACTTCATAGTTTTTAGCGGGATTAGTGGATATCAGTTCAACCATAAAGAGTTATAACTTTAGTTTGTTAATAAATATTTCCGTGGAGAATTACTCTCCCGGTAGATACACCTGTTTAATTGTATACTCAAAACGGTGGAAACGGGAATATTCTATACATTCAGAAAACCTTCTCCTGATCTCTGCAACTAATTGATTCATTTCCGTAACATCTTTAACCATAACCTCAATCTCAAAATCTGGACCACCAATAGTTCTCATGCGATAAACAATATTCTTATGCTGCTTAGCGAACTCATTCATTTCCTTAATTCGGCTAAAGTCATTGAGATAAAAATCAATCTTATAAAAACGATAACCTAACTTATCAGTATCAATTAAGGCATTATAACCGAGAATTATCTTGTTTTTCTCTAATTTACGTAGACGATAAAGAGCTGCTTTTGGCGTTAATTTAATTCTTTTAGCTAATTCTACGAGTGAAGTTGAAGCATTCTCGGTAAGAACTTTCATAATCTCATCATCGATGGAATCATATTCTACTTTATTTCCTTCGCCAAGTATTTTCTCATCATTTTTAGAATTCTCAACTAACACTTTCATGGGATAATGGACCATATTGACCGATTCGTAAATCTCATATCTTAAGATAAACTTTTTGTACTTAGCTAGAAAGGAAAACCATTTCTGAGAAAATTCTGGCACTTCCTTTACCCACATGTAAAGACCCAAGTCAAACTCTCCTTCAAACTTAACTGTCCACATAAAGAAAGGGTTTTTTTTAATCTCGTCGTATATCTTTTTTTCTTCTTCCGGAGAGATACGATGCCACTTGATGTAAACACGAATAGAATTATATCCTAACTTTCTCCAATCAATCAAAGCATGATAACTTTGAATTATCTGGTTTTTCTCTAACTGAGCAATTCTATAACTTACCACCTGTTTAGAAATACGCAGCTTCTTACCTAAAGAGGTGTGAGTCTGTCGGCAGTTCCAATTCAACTCGTACAATAAACGCAAGTCCGTATTATCTACCATTTAGCCCATTTAAGATATAATTTACTTTTATATATAAATATTTCCTTTTTGACAAAATAATTAATCGTATATTTATTATAAGTAGTAGTTGCTACAGATAAGTAATCAAAAGGAGGAATTAACATGGTCCGAGAATATAATTTAGTTAAGAAAGGGGGATGGAACAATAATCAACATCAGTATCAACAAGTAAAAGTTGAGGTTCCATTCCATGATGAAAAGTTCCAAGATCTGCAAGGGATAGAAGAATTGATTGGATTCTTAGAAACAGGAATAGAAGGAATTGTTCCAGAAAAAAGAATCTTGAAAAAAGGAGCTTTCTTTGATGTGAGTGAAGGTCTTAATTCCGAAGTTAGCTTAGAGTACTCTTTTAAATCAAGTGCGAAAGCCGATGAAGTAACTGTAACTCTAGATTATAATGCTTATCATTATGGCCTGCCAGGAATATCAAATGGAGACTTTCCTACAGTAGATAATTTTGGGGGGGCAGTTGTCATCTATCTTAAGAGGGTAGAGTTAACGATTGATACATTTTTAAGAAAAGATCTAACAAATCTAGAAGAAAGCAGAAAAGAAATAGATGCCATAGCGGATAAGCTAGAACCATTCTTAGAGAAATACAAAGACCCAGAAGTGGAGCAGTGAGCAATGAATCTTCCCTCAGGCAAGGTGTTAATGGTCCACCCACCATATGTGCATTACTCAAAAGAGTTTGTTAAGGATGAAACCCCATTTTTACCGTTAGGACTGCTTTATGCAGGACAGATCTTAGAAGAAACACAAAATGCAGCAATTCAATATCATGATTGTCAATTACATAACTTAGATGAACGAGATATAAGTGATTTTGATTCCATCGGGATTCACGTTATGGGTGCACAAAACATTGCTCCTGCTCATCAAATCTATCTTAACTTGCTAGATAGAGAGATTATTCCTGAAAGGATTTACTTCGGAGGCCAAGGAATTGAAAAATTAGAGCCCGAGGAATTTGGAAGAATATTTCCTAAAGCGAACCAAGTTGGAAGAGAAGCATTAATGGAAGATAATTATTGGAATATCTCTATTAGAAAACAGTTAGAACGAATTTCTGAAGAGGATTTGAGAGTTTATCTCAACAACGAGATTACTCTTTTATTTAGTCAAGGGTGCAAGTATAACTGTTCATTTTGTGGAGCACAAACAGGGAGTAGAGAACAATTTTATGATATCAAGGATAACTTAAGAACTTATTTGGGCCAAGCAAGAGAACTGGGAATCTCTCAATTAAGTGCTTATGTCACTTCACTTGATTTTTTTCAACAGGCTTTGAATGGCGGAGATAAGGGGAAGTTAAAGCGGGAATTGCAAGTTATAGTCAGTCTTCAAGAGGAATATGGAATAAGTTTAAGATTAAGAGCCTTAACTCGAGCTGATTCCTATCTTCAAGCATCTAAAGATGAAGAGTTAATGCAGTTAGTTAAGGAAGCTGGTTTTTATCAATTTGGTTTTGGTGCCGATGGTGCAGCTAATGTTAAACTGCTTAAAGCCATGGGCAAAGGAGATTTAGACTTAGAATCAAGATTATTAGAGTCTTTTATTCACGCAGAGAAGAATGGTTTTATCCCCGAGATCCTATATGTTTTTGGGATTGAAGAGGATACTAAAGAGACCCTCAGAGAAACAAGAGAGGTATGTAACGGATTGTTAAGTTCATTCAACAGTTCTATTTATCGCGGCTTCCCTGCTAAGAATTTCATTCCCGGGAATAGAAATTGGAGAAGACCGGAGTGGAAACAATCAAAGGCTTATCAAAAGCTTCTAGATAATCCAACTTTTTTTGCCAATCTTGGATTTGAGACGTTGGCCAATGTCATTTCCCATCCAAACCAGGAAGAAAGAAAACTAGTTAATGATTATGCAATAAGAATGAGTTATGATGCTCATCAGTTGGACAGAGTTCAAAGTTTTTTAACTGTGCCTCTAATGGAAACCAATGGACATGAATTGATGACTGAAAGATCATTTAAGTTATTTAGAGAGATTGTTAAGAACTATGCTCCGAATATTTCTAAAGTCTTAACTCTAGAAAATTTACCGAACTATAGGGAAGAGTTAAACCGATTAATTCCCAAGGATACCTAGATTATAAACAAGAATACAGAAACAAAGAAGAATAAAGATTACGCCAATTTATTCTATCCCTTTCAGGTTATCCTTAAGGAAACAGTCCAGCTATCCTTTTCAAGTCTTCTGCTCTAACCATATGAAAAGTCTGAAATCCAAACTTTTTAGGCAGATTAACGTCTTCCTGCAGATCATCTCCTATAACAACGGTTTCTTTAGGGATCAGTTTATGACTACTGATAAGATCGCGCCAGAATACTTCATCACTTTTCCTTTTGTTCAATTCTACTGCAGAAACAATAAAATCAACCATTTCACTTAACCCATATTTATGCAGATAAGCATAAATGGTTCTGGACATAGAATTAGAAACTATTCCAATCTTCTTACCTCGTTGTTTCAAAGTAGAAAACAGAGCTTGAGCATCTAGGTTAACCCAAGAATTAACCTGAATAGCCTTCTCTAGTTCTTGATAATAAAAGTCTAACATTCCCAAAGCACGGCAGATATCCCCAGTATCCCAGCGATTATACTTATTCTTCTTCAATCCAAGTTGCTGCATCTCCTCATCCAGCAATTTATCAGTAAGCTTGAACTTGGATTTAATCCCAGAGATAATAAAGGGATAAATTTTAGCATAGATTTGAGCATCAATCAAAGTATCGTCCAGATCAAAAAGGTAAGTAGTAATGGCCATAATTAAGAGGATTTTTAGAGGAGTAGATATATTAATTTATCTTTTCCAGGACATACATTTATAAACAGCCATAGGTTTAGAAGTAATAACAGACATAATCCAAAAGAGGATCTTGGACACTATTTCTGTGTAAGAAATACACACATAGGTGAAATATATAACATGGGAAATTTTGGAAACCAAAGAAGTTTTGACGGACCCCGAGAGAGACACAAAGCTGTTTGTGCAGACTGTAACCAAGAGTGCGAAGTACCTTTTAAGCCCACTCCAGGAAAACCAGTTTATTGTAGAAACTGTTACCAGAAGCACAAGAAGTTCTAATCAGATATAATCACAATTATATTCATATTAGATTTTTTTTATTTTTGTTTTGATTTTTAAAATTTCGATTTCTTGAGGATTACGTAAGGTCCATTGCTGATTGCACTATTGAATGAAAGCTCTAAAGACCCAATTTTAGTATAAAGGGCTGAATCACCACATCTAGATTCGGCATAAGGAAAATGAGGATAATTATACCCTACTCCCAAGGTGACTTGTGCTGAAACGTTTCTTTTTTCCGAACCTAAATGTGACAACCAAACCGAAAAACAATAACTCTCCGGTCCAGAGACTAAGGGAGCAACAAGATAAGAATCTACAAGATCAGCAAGTTTTTCTAGTGTTTCATCTGAATCGCATAGTTTCTGAACCAACCCCCATCGCAAAAACGTTCTAGTAGAGATCCGTCCACGTAAATCATTTGAAGGCATTATTATTTGAGAATAGTCCATCTTCCTTAGAGTATTTCTTTCATTAATGTGAATATCTTGTTCAGGAATGATTGCCAGAGAAGTAGCTGTTCCCCATTTTATATCATGAAGACCAGATGGAATGATTCGATCAGAATTATTATATCCATTAAATAAACGCAGAACATTCTCACCATTCCCCCCGCAACTTTTACGAGCAGTAGTTATCAACGAGATTAATTCGGAGAAGGTAGGGATATCCCAAATACACTCTGCTTTTTGGAGTAGTTTCCCATCATATTTAATAAATTCCAGTTGGTCGCCATTATGTATAACCACAATCTTACCTTCTTCTACTTTGTGTAAAGCTAATTGTCTTTCAAGTGTCATTTTAAGCATACAAGTACAGTAAGATTCTTTCGGCTAGTGCACTTTCTCGTGGTATTTCAGACAGAACTTCTTTTTTAGAGCGGGACCTAAAACGGCCATTAAAAAAATGAACATATGAAACGCTCATAGAATTGGGAGTTAACTGTCCAGATTTAGAATCATAAATATCGAGCCATAGTTCTTTCTCTTCAAATTTACTGATTAAACCAACATAACTTTGGTCTACCCTAAAACAAAAGGGGGATAGAATATCTTCAGGACTGCGTTCTCCCCAGATTTGAACGATACTATCGCTTAGACTTCCCATTTTCAAACCTCTGGTTTTTCGTTGTTTTGTAACTTTTTGCGATTCATTTTTCGGTATACCCACCTTATCGACAGAAAAGCAACACCCCAATAAGCCACTCGAAAGGCAGCAAGAAATGTTTCTCCAATTTCCAAAGCAAAGTTATTCCATAACCCATTATATCCTACTTTAATTTCAGGATAACCGTGATTTCTTAATTCTTGCTCTAAGCCCGCTTCTTCAGATCTAAAAGGATTTAACTTTAGCCCATCAGCATTTTCTTTCATTTGATCATATCGAGTTTTCCATATCTCGGGCACATTTTGATATTCAGGATTATTTGATTGGAGGTAGAGTGCCCATTTTAACTCAGAGCTAATCATTCTTTGTTCTTCTAAGGTAAGAGAATTATCAGAGACAAAAGCTTCAAGATATCGTTCTGCATTATTTAAATGAAGATCAAAGTCTCTTTTATGTTGAAGATAATCCTTTTCCTTTCCAAGTCTGTTCAGCTCTTGGTCTACTTCTCCAATTCTTTGTTCAACTCCCACTTTAGGAGATAACTCTTGTGCAGAAACAGGTTCAATTAATACTAATGCCCCCATTAAAGCAGTTAAAGCAATAGACTTACAGGATGAATTATAGATTTCAAGCATTTTAATCACTTGAGAGAAGCTAACCAACATTATTTTAATTATTGTAGTATCTTAATACTACCACAAGGTTTATATTAAATAAAGCAAAAATAGAGATAATGAATACAAAACTCTTAAAAGAGATTGGATTAACCGAAACCGAGATTAAGATTTATCTCTCATTATTAAATTTAGGAGCAACTTCTGCAAGAAAGATTGTCGATGACACCGGAGTGTATAGGAAGAATCTTTACGATGCCTTGAATCGATTGATTGAAAAAGGACTGGTGAGTTATGTTATAGAGAACAAAATCAAATTTTTTCAAGCCAAGAAACCAGAAAACTTAGAGAAATATTTAGATGAGAAAAAGGCGAAGATTGAAGAACAAAGACAAGAGGTTAAAAAGATCATCTCTGAGATGAATTCATATCCTGGAAAAGCTCCTGCCGAAATTGAATCAGAAATTTATCGAGGCACAGAAGGGATTAAGACCATATTAAAAGAATGCTTGAATTATAAAGAAGTCTTATTCATTGGGGCAACAGGAGATGTAGAGAATCGCTTACCATACTTCTGGCCACAATACAACAAGAAAAGAGAGAAATTAAAGTGCAAATGGAGATTACTCTTAGTTCATGAAGCCAAAAACAAATCAATTACTCAATCAAAATATTATCAATACAAAGTTCTGCCTAAGATTCTTAGTGGGTTGAACGTCATCTATATTTACGGAGATTATGTCGCTAATATCCTATGGTTGGAAAAACCGTTGGCTTTTGTAACTAAGCATAAGAAACTAGCGGATAACTATCGAAAGTATTTTGAATATCTGTGGAAAAGTATAAAATAACCTAACCGAATTAAAACGTTTATTCTATACACCCTAAATCCTTAAAAAGAGTAGAATCCCCTAGATTGGGTCATGACAATAGAACTATACATTGAGCCGGGAAAGACCTATAAATGGAATGAATTTAAGAGCCAGAAACCTCCATATTCTATTGCCTTAGACGGATTTGTATCTGCTCCCACCCATAAAGACCCTCGCGGACCTTACGCTAATTTTGATCATCATACCGGAGTAGACCGGTTTGCTACCCGATCTACTTCTGATCAAGTACATTTAGAGATTAACATGGACCTTTTTGACACCTTCAAACAAGGAGGAATTCCTACGGCTAGGATTTATGTGAATGATTGTGATGAAGATACTTGCTTAGCAGCATGGTTATTAATGAACCATGACATGGTCATTGGCCATGCTTCTCCCCCTATAAATCGTTTAGTTTATTGTGAAGACAGGTTAGACTCTACTGCCGGAGCCTATCCTTTTGGAGAAACAGAGATGAGACAAAGAATGGCTTGGATCTTTGAACCATATAATCAAGCCCGATTTGAGAATAGGCTTTCTGGAATGAGCGAAGCCGGAATGAAAACCATTATGGAAGCAGTATTCAGTAGAATTTCTGCTCATGTAATCAACGGAGGAGAAAAATTACCCTTAGTAGGCCAGTATGAGAAAATTGGTGGTGGAGAGGGATGGACCATGGTCCATGAAACCGGTCCTGCTTCTCGTATGGCTATGTACAACGATGGGATTAACGCTTTTGCAGCCTGGTTAGGCTCACAAAATGGAAGTGGTCATCGTTATGTCTTGGGAAGAAAATCAGTGTGGGTGAAGTATGATATCCCTAAGTTATACCGCGGATTAAACAAATTAGAAGGAGACAGAATTACAAAGACTAATCGTTGGAATGGTTCTAATACAATTGGTGGTTCTCCTAGATTTACTGGAAGCAGGTTTGGTCCTGAAGAATTAGAAGAAAGAATTAAATGGATATTAAATCGGAAGTAACTCTTTTATTAAGATAAACAGAGATAAGTTTTTTAAGTTATCTAAGGTTATTATTAGTTAATGGAATATTCTCCTGATAGATTAGGGTGGAAGCTTTTTGGATTATACTATTTCTCACAGAATAACTTGTTTCATCGTTCTTTTGTGATATTTTCAGAAGAGGATAATCAACAGCAAATAATCGATAAATTAGCCAAGAATGGATTCAAGGATAATGATGAAGTAGCGATCCGCTTCTCTAAGGGAGATAATATGAATCTACCTTTCTTCTTAGGTAAATTTACTATTAAGGATATTGCGAAAATAATTGAGAGAGAACGTAAAGATTACGTGCCATTTGTTCATAGTTTAGTTAAGACAAAATTTGTATTCAATCTTTATTATAATGGGGAAGAGATGATTCTTGAGGTATGGCCCGGGATAGGTGCTTCAAAGAAGAACATCTTTAATGAAAACCCAGATATAATTAAAATTGATAAGAAAATTGTAATTGCAAGATATCTAAGAAATAGATTGGTCGAGAATATTGAAGGGGAGAAATACTCGGCTGAACCGTTTAAAGAAGAATTCTTAATTAATCTTGCAAGAAGTATTTCTTTTAGAAAAGAGTTCTTTAATAAAATGCGGAAAATACACGACCCAATTCTATGTGATGCTTATTGTGAAAGCTTAGAAGACATAAATTTTACAGCTATACAAGATATAAGAAAGTTAGGACCAATCTCCCTGGGGGTAGAGGTTAAAGATTTCTATTTCGCTCGTTCTTTAGATGAACTTAAGAGATATGACCAATCAAAAGAGTTGTTTTTGGATATTCCATTAAACAGGAATAATGAGAATTGGCAAGAGATAATTTCTATTATTCAGAAATTACCCAGAGTGTACTTAAAATCAATTACAATGCATCTAGCTATTATTCTAAGAGAATCGGGAGTGAATGTCGAAAGATCTATCTCAAAGGATTACGAAATTAAAGAATTTCCCTCTAAAGAAAAAGTAAAAGAACAAAAATAACCTAACGTCGAGTCATTTCTCGACTTCTTCGTTCAGGTCTAGCTCCACTTTCAGATCGAGGACCACGATTAAACCCGCCACTACCCTCGGGTCTAGGACCTCTATGGAACCCACCACTGCCTTCTGGTCTTGGTCCACGATGGAATCCGCCAGCTCCTCCACGAGAAGCTCCTTCTTCAGAACGAGAACCGCGATTAAAGCCGCCTTCTCGAGGTCCTTGATTACTACGAGAACCATAAGCACTAGTAGCTACTCCTCCATGTTGAGGTCCACGGTTACCAAAATGATCTCCGCCACCAAACCGTCCACCACGACGTTCTACTTCTCTTACGAAACGAACTTTCTCATATTCGGGCAAGGATTCTTCTTTAATTTGTAAAGTGCGATCACTTTCAATTCTTCTAAAATTGTCAAAGTCCCTCTGACTAAGTAAAGTAACTGCTTCACCTTTTTCACCGGCACGAGCAGTTCTTCCAATACGATGCACGTATTCTTCAGAAGTCTTAGGAGCATCGTAGTTATAGACGTTAGAAACATTCTTAATGTCTAATCCACGAGCAGCAACATCAGTAGCTACAAGTACGTCAATATTTTCATCACGAAGTTGTTTCAAAGCATATTCACGCTTATTTTGAGTTAATCCACCATGAATAGCCATGACTTTAATTCCCTGCATCTTCAGATTCCGGTTTAACAGATCAACTTCTTGTCGAGTAGCACAGAACACTAACGCTAGTCCAGGGGTCTTATTTTTAAGACAGTGTAACAACAAAGAAAACTTTTCTCTTTGGTCAACATTGTAATAAACCTGCTTCAATAGGCTTCTATCAACATGCATCACAGTACGAATGTTTACCGGATGGTTCAAATGACGCTCTACCAACTTCAAAACCACATCAGACATGGTAGCGCTAAACAATAAGGTTTGACGCGGAGAAGGTATATAACTAAGAATCTGTTCTACATCTTCAATAAAACCCATCTCAAACATCTTATCAGCTTCATCGATAACTAAGAATTTTACCTTGCTTAAATTTAAAGTATTATGATTCAAGTGATCTAAAGTTCTTCCAGGAGTACCAACCACGATATCTGCATATCTAGCTGCATCAACCTGTGGACCCATTCCTACTCCACCATAAATCTTAACGATGTTCATGGGCATGAATTTACTTAGAGCAGTAAGAGTTTCTGCTACTTGCACACATAATTCTCTGGTAGGAGTCAACACAATGAATTGTAATCCCTGACCAGGTTTAATCTTTCCTAATATAGGTAACCCAAAGGCAGCAGTTTTTCCACTACCGGTAGCTGATTGTCCGACTATATCTTTTCCGTCTAGGATTAAAGGGATAGTCTTTTGTTGAATGTCAGTAGGTTCAGTATACCCCTGATATTGCACCGCTTTTAATAACTGCGGAGCCAAGTTTAGTTCTTCAAAGTTCATATTTATTTTTACCTCTAAATATATTTAGAAAACCACATCGGTTTAGAGGTGATTTTCTGCACAGGTGCTAAGAAAATTATTCTTGAGCACGGAAAGCCCAGTCGGGATTCCCCATATTTTAAAACGGTTTACGTTTCTTATATTTGTGTATTTTATATTAGAAACAGAGCTGATTTATAAATCCTCTGGAAAAATCTTACTTTTTCTTCATACACACAAATCCTCTACGACACAATCCCGCACACCCAAATCCTTTCACGACATAATCCGGATCATACAACAATAAAGCGACCACTTCTTTAAGAGCATAAGCATCTTTATAATTAATCAAAGCCTCTATTTGTTCAGAAGTAAAATTGTAATCAGCAAAGAACTTTTGACAATATTCTGATTCTAACCGTTTCATCTGTTTAAATTGGCTCCATTCTTGGTGTAATCGAGAATCATATTTCCTAATGATTCCCTGATACAAACGCATAGGATGAGTTTCTTTAAGATTAGTAGAAGTAACTTGGTCCAGCCCAGATCTTTCCCAAGCATACTTCATAAACGCCAATTGTAGCATCGATTCGATGGGAGTAATCCCTTTAGCCAGAGACATTCTCTCAATCATCAGAAAAGCATCATACGTTGCCTTACAACATTTTTTAAACAATTTTTCAGTAGGATGGACTGCTTTATCTGGATTACTATTTTGCCCGTATTTTTTCTTAAGATAAGCTTTAGTGTTATTAAGAATAAATAAAGTTTTGAAACATTGGTACATCCTATCCTCTTCAGTAAAGCAGTCTAAAGATTGAAGATTATGAATCCTGTCCGCTAGTTTAACTTGGATGGCCATTTCTTTGGTATCGTCATCCTCTCGATTAAAAAGAGAAGAAATGGAACGATAATAGAAATGTCTTTTGTGTCGAGTTAAAAGAAAAACTACCTCTAAAATCTGTTTAACAGAAGAATGATACTGAGCATCTTCACTGAATTCTTTAAGATCTTTCTCAAATTTTACCCACAACTTATCCTCATACTTATCTAACTTTTTTACTCCATCCGGTGTTTCAGAAAGATGTTTCAGTCTTTTATAAAGATCTACCTTCTCCTCAATTAAGTCATGGATTAACGCTGCACAAATCGTTACTTCATTTTTAACTTTGGCTTTCCTTAGATCCCATACTATGTTAAGAGGATGAACAAAAGGATTTTTTCCATTTTTACGAGTGGGAAAGGATTTATACTCTTTCTTAACCAGATCATAGAGATAAGCAAAGAGGATAGATAATTTTTTCTTAGGGTTAGTTAGCTCTTTAACCATCATAATTTCATCAGTTGGCTGCCAATGTTCTAAGACTTTGTAAATCTGATGTTCGGGAGTATCTTTCCTAAGAATGGGCATTAGTTATTAAGGAATACCCCGAGATTTAAATACTTTCTCTGTGCTGTAGTAAAAATACCATCGAAACGTTTATAAATGAAGTCCTTAATTTTCTCCACTATGGAATTCAAAGTCATTGAAGAATCTAAGACTAAGCTCATTTTTGAGCTGAAAGGAGAAACGCACACCTTCTGTAACGCTCTAAAGCATGAATTACAGCAAGTTAAAGGTGTAGACACTGCCACTTATAAGATTGACCATCCTTTAACGGGAGTACCTCATTTCCTGTTAGAAACTAAAGGAATTGAGCCCAGAAAATCCTTAAAGGAAGCTTTAACTAATCTGAAGAAGAAAGCTAAAGAGTTCCAGAAAGAAGCAAGTGGATTGTAAGTATTATCTATTCTACTAAAGAAAGTATTTTATACTTCTAATTTAAATTGAATTTTAATGATAGACAAAGGCACATGCCTACGCTTCTACAAAAGAAAGGACATTCAGCAAGAGATAGTAGAACATGCTCAGAATAAAGAATTCAGTGTCAGATATGGAGAAAGCTTTGGTAAACGCCCAGATATCTTGACATATCCTAAAGAGATTTTAGAATTAGCTCTTAAAGGAGTAACTTCGTTTCACTGTAGCGAAGAAATATGGGATAATCCCTTAAGTTTAAGCAGCACTTCAAATAAGAAAGAGATGGAAGAACTTCGCCGAGGATGGGACTTAGTACTAGATATAGATTGTAAATTTATCGATTACAGCAAGATTAGTGCGGATTTGATTATCAAATTTCTTAAGAGATGTGAAGTAAAAGATTATTCCATAAAATTTTCGGGCAATAAAGGTTTTCATATTGGAGTACCTTTTGAAGCATTTCCCAGCCAAGTAGGATCTATCCAGATTAAAACTCTCTTTCCGGAAGCAGCCAGAAAGATTGCTGCTTATATCAAAGAGAACATCAAAGAAGAGTTAGGAAAAAGAATTCTTGCTTTTGAAAACAACGATTTCAGTAAGATCAAAGATAAAGTAGAACTGCCACCGGAAGATATAACGGGTTATGAAAAGAACCAGTATGGTGATAAGGTTGCTAAACTAAACGTGGATAAGTTCTTAGAGATTGATACTATCCTGATCGCCCCACGTCATTTGTATCGTATGCCTTATTCTTTGCATGAGAAATCGGGATTAGTTAGTTTGCCCATCGATCCAGAACGAGTGATGGAATTTGAGCGATCTATGGCTGATCCGGACAAGATTCTTACCCCTATGTTTAAGTTTATGGACCGAAACGTTTCTGGACCAAGTGCCAGAAACTTGCTTACCTCAGCATTAGACTTCCAAACTAAAACAGTAGTAGAAAAAGAAGTTCGAGATAGAATCAAGATTGAGAACCAAAATAAGAACGAAGAAACGATGGTTACTTCTCCGATTAGAGAGGATTTCTTTCCTCCCTGTATGAAAGGGTTATTGAACGGAATGGAAGATGGAAAGAAACGGGCAGTATTCTGTTGGAGTAATTTCTTAGGCAAGATTGGATGGAGCAAAAAAGAATTAGAAGGATTTTTGTTAGAATGGAACCATGACAAAAATAAAGCTAATCCTCTTAGGGACAATTATATCGAATCACAGTTACGTTATTTCAAACCGGGAGAGAAACTTCCACCTAACTGTAACAATGAAGGTTACTATAAATCGTTTGGAGTGTGTAAGCCAGACAGCTTATGTGCCCATATCAAAAACCCGGTTAATTACACCTTACTTCGATGGAAAGACCATCTTCATAATAAAGAAGAAGAAGAAAAAGAAGCAGCTAAAGAAGCTAAGAAACAAGCTAACGAGATAAAGAAGCAAGAAAGAGATCTACGAAGAGCAGAAAGAGCGAAGAAAAATGCTGAGAAGGAAGTTACGCCTGAAGTGAAGAGTTAACACCTCAGTAAACTATATAAAGCGAAACATTCTTCTTACTATTGGTGCAATAGATGTTTGAACTAAGCATATTAGAAAGATTCTTAGCGGCTCTAGCTCTAGGTGCACTAATAGGGTTAGAACGAGAATATGCAACGTATAAAAACCGAGGTCATTCTTTTGCAGGGATTCGTACTTTTCCTTTAATTGCCTTGTTCGGAGCTCTAGCCACTTACCTTGGACAAACTATTTCTGAATGGGTATTATTTATAAGTATAGCTTTGATGGGAATTTTAATCATCGTGGCCTACTTTACCTTCTCAGGCCATTCTAAACAATACGTTGGAGCCACCTCAGAAGTAGCCGGATTTTTGGCTTTCTTTATTGGTATGCTTTGTTACAATAATGAGATTACTTTAGCAGTAATCCTAGCCATAGTAATCACCATCATTCTTTACGCACGTTCAGTATTACATCGTTTTGCTCAGAAGATAAGTACTGAAGAAATGGCTGACACTCTTAAATTTGCAGTGATTGCTTTTGTTATTCTTCCTCTTCTTCCCAATCAAGGTTACGGACCGTATGAGATATTTAACCCTTACATCATCTGGCTAATGGTAGTATTAGTATCTGGAATAAGCTTTGTTGGTTATGTTGCCTTGAAATGGTTAGGAGACAAAGGGATTGCTCTAGCCGGATTATTAGGAGGATTAGCTAGCAGTACCGCTTTAACGATGAGTTTCTCTCAACGAAGTAAACGTGAGCTTAAGATTTATCGAGCCCTAGCCCTAGGAGTAATCCTAGCCAATGGAGTGATGATGATAAGGGTGTTTGTATTGGTCTTCGTGGTCAACCAGCCACTTTCTTCTAAAGTTCTTCTTCCGTTGACCATATTAATATTGCTAACAGCCTTGTTCTCATATTTCTTATGGCGGAAAACCCAGAATATTGAAAGTAAAGTAGAACTGCATTCTCCTTTTACTCTTACTCCGGCTTTAAAGTTTGGAGCCGTATTTGCAGTAATGTTAGCTTTAGCAAAACTGGCTAATGTTTTCTTCTCAAATAAAGGAGTGTATGTAGTAAGTATCATCTCCGGATTTGCCGATGTCGATGCAATAGTTATTTCTCTTTCAGAACTAGCTAAAACCACCCTAAGTGGTGATATCGCTGCTCAAGGGATAATTTTAGCAGTATTGACTAACATTTGTACCAAAGGAGGGATAGCATACTTCTTTGGCGGGAAACAATTTGCTAAGATTATTATTTGGTTCTACGTGATATTATTTGCGTTGGGACTAGCGTTGATATTTCTGTTGTAAGAGAAGAAGGGAAGTATTAATAGAATTCTAACTTTGGTTCGTCCAGATATCTTTTAGAAGCTTCTTTCTTCTGATCAACTAAATTCAAGAAAGATCCAAAATTAGGAGCGGTCTCACTTGCAGCAGGAGTGCTAGGAGCATCTCCAAACATACTCATCAGATTAGTTGTGTCTGCAGCAGGAGTATTAGCTTCGGGAATGTACGCTCCTCCGCCAGAATTACTCAAACTATGAAGAAAGGTAATAGCTTTACGAATCTCTTCGGGAGAGTCTTCCTTAGTATCTATGGTTATCTTCATGTATCTATCACTTGAACAGAGAAGAATTAATGGATATATAAATATTTAGGAAAGTTAGAATATTCAAACTTGAATCTTTCTAAACAGATACGCCCCCAAACCAACCATAAGGAGAGTAAATCCACCCAATATTCCAAAACATAATAAGGGCGATATTTGCGATACTCCTAATAACCCATACCTAATCCCTTCTACACCATAAGTTAATGGGTCAATGTAAGTAATATACTTCAACCAAGAAGGAAGACTGCTGATTGGAAATATTGCCCCAGATAGGCCGAAGATTGGAAAAATCAGAAAGTTCATGATTAACTGAAAGCCGTGCATATCTTCCATCTTAGAAGCGATAGCAATACCTAAAGCAGTAAAAGCGATTCCAATCAACAACATAAATCCAAAAGCAATCAGGAAACCCCACCATTTAACTGAAATTATTCCTAAAACTAAAGATACCAATAAGATAACCGCTCCTTGAATGAATGAAGTCGAAGCCCCACCTAGAGTCTGACCAAGCATAATCTCTAACCGAGATACAGGTGCAACCAGAGTTTCTTTGAGAAAACCAAACTGTTTATCCCAGATGATTTGTATTCCTGAGAAAACGGAAGTGAACAGAACGCTCATAGCTACAATTCCTGGAACAATAAATCCCACATATCCTTTCCCAGTTCCCGGAACACTAACGATTGAGTTCAATCCAAACCCCAATATTAACAAGAAGAACAAGGGCATACCTAAACTTCCAATAATTCTGCTTTTAGAACGAAGATATCGTTTCATGTTACGCAGCCAGATAGTGTAAGTCGCTTCCATCATCTTAACGCCTCCACATCTTATGCTGCATACGCATCGCATCTTTAGGTCCTGCTTCTTCTTCTCTAATGGTTTTTCCAGTAAAGTGTAAGAACACATCTTCTAAAGTGGGTTTGTGAACGGTGAGAGTACTGATATTTATCTTCTCTTTGTTTGCTAAGCTAACAATATCTACCACATGTTTCTCCGACTGTTTTAAATTTATGGTCAAAGAACCATTATGAGTCTGGGCTTTATTTACCCACTTAAACTTAACCAAAGAAGATAATAATTTTTGATTGTCTGAGGATTCTAAAGTGATGATATCTCCACCAATTGCATCTTTTAAAAAAGAAGGCGTTCCAGAAGTAACAATCTTTCCTTGATCGATGATAGCAATAGTATTACATAATCGATCTGCTTCTTCCATGTAATGAGTAGTTAAAATAATAGTAATGTGTTGTTCTTGGTTAAGTTTTCGAATATAATCCCATAAATGATTACGGGTTTGCGGATCTAATCCTAAAGTAGGCTCATCTAAGAACAATACTTTTGGTTCATGTAATAATCCTCGAGCAATTTCTAAACGTCGACGCATTCCACCAGAAAAAGTCTTTACCAAATCATTCTTTCTATCTTCTAATTCTACCAATCTTAACAATTTGAGGATCTTATCTTTACGCACTTCTTTAGGAACATGATATAATCTGCCATGAAAGTCCATATTTTCATAAGCAGTAAGTTCTTCATCTAAACTCTGATCTTGGAACACAATACCAATAGAAGTCCTTACTTCGTCTTGCTGAGTAGTGATATCATAACCATTAACTGTAGCTTCACCAGAAGTGGCCTTAAGGATTGTAGCTAGCATAGAAATAGTAGTGGTTTTTCCAGCACCGTTCGGCCCGAGAAAACCAAATATTTCACCTTGCTTTACTTCAAAATTGATGCTATTTACAGCAGTAAACTCGCCAAATTTCTTAGTTAAGTTAGTAATTTTAATGATATCCATAGATAAAATGGGAATTTAAGGGTTTATATTATTTGCGGAGGAGAGCTTTAGTTTAACAAACAAATCATTTATTAATATCCTCATTTTCTAAATATTATGGGTTTACTTAATCATCTTTTTGGAGATAATAAGAAAGCTGCTAAGAGATTAGAACTAGACGAGGAAAAGAGATTAGTTCTATGGGATGCTCATTTGAACAATTTTCCGCAAAGAGAAGCCTTAGCCAAGCATTTCAGATTTGGACAATATATCGAGCAAGCGCTAATCAACTTTGATGAAACACGCAGAGTATTACAACAGATAGAAGCGTTAATCCCTCCAGAATTAATCACATTAGAGGAAGAAGAGAAAGAAGAAGAAATTCTTCTTAGAGATTTAGATAAATTAAGGAATGATCTGAATATTGGAAGTATAGCCAGAGAATTAGTTCAAGAAAAGAAAAAACAAGCAGCTCTTTTAATCATCTTTAAAGAGATCCATGATACTTTAATTTTAGAACACCATTTGATTAAATTAGTTTTAAGAAAGCCTTCTAAAGAATTATTAGAAAGATTGTTTCGTTTAATCTTCTTCAACGAAGCAGCTTTGTATAAAGCGTTTAGGGCAGAGAGCTATTCCCAAGGGAGTATTTCTGAACATGCTGCAATTGTGAAACTAGCTCGTTCAGTATTACTAGAACAAGAGTTGGAAGAGGAGATAGAAACTGAAGAAGACCTCTTTGTTAAGGCAATGGTAGCCAAGATGGCTTATGGAAAATCAGGAAGATATCGAGATTTGGGAGAGGACATCTTTCTGGCTTTGATAGAAAGAGCCAAAGCCAGTTTAACCGAAGATGAGGATATTGGAGATGCCGCATTAAAGATGGATACTATGATAGAAGATCAAAGAACATTATATTTAATCGTTCGTAAGTTAAGACCCAAATATAAAGAAGATAAGATTAGATTAGTAATAGACGCTTTCCTTAAAGCTCATCATTTAGGTCATTTTGAAGAGTTGGAAGTAGAATGGAGAAGTTAGAAAAAATATAATTCTAACAACACCCCCTACCACCAGAGGGAATGTTAGGGACAAATTCTTTTATACCCCTACTTCTCATCTGCCGGCCTCTTTCCATTAACTGAGTATGCCATTTTTCATCAGTAATGGGTAGAGCTCTATTAATAGTGTGATCCATTTCTTTCCGAATCGATCCGATAGAACGACGTTCAACAACTTTTGGACTAGAAAGGTCGATATTCAGGGCAGTAAAAACTCTTCCAACATAATCTGAACATAATACTTCTAGTTGACTTCCTTCCAGAGAAATAGTTCTAACATCTCGCCACCAATTAGATTTACCTGCTTCAGAACCTTCAACTTTTTTTCCGTTTAGGTCTAAGTAATCTCCAAAAGAAGTGCTTAGAGCCGAGAAGGGATAATCCTGACCATCCTCTCCTCTAAGTTCTCCTCCGGGAAGAAGAATTCCACGAGTACAATCTCCACCTCTTTTATTGTAAGTAAGAACTGTTTTGCCAACATTATAATAATTATTACAGCAATCTAGATTTACTAGAACCGTAGCTACTGTTTCCGGACTGCGAGTATTGGGATTTCTTCCTTCTTTCCAAGCCCAAGCATACAACCTTTCTTCTGCATCAACCCCTAACCCTATGAAACCACTTAATCCTGCACTTCTCATCTCTTCCTCGGAGATCAAAAAGGGAAGGGCACTACGATTTGGATCTCTATCTGCTAAACTTAAATGCTCAAAACCGGCATCAATCAGTTTTCCGTTGTGAACGGCAAAGTCGAAAGAAGAAGATCGGCGAATTACCGGCTTAGCATCAGAAAAGAGATGGAAGATATATTCGCCAGTATCATAACCTCCTCGAACATCATAAGTCCTTCCAGAGAAAACCACGTCATCGTTGAATAAAGTAAGGCTCTCAATTCCACGAATACCTGATTTTCCTAAAAAGGGATTGTTAACCATGAAGGTATCTTTTGTTTCAGTGAGATCCATATATCTCAGCTGGTTGCCAGCATATAGGATTCCATATAAAGTTGCCATTTTAAGCTCTGGGCGGGAAAGAGCTATATAAATATTATTAGAATGAAGTAACTACATGCTGAATTAAACAAATTAAGGAAAAAGAACTGCACCGACGGGGACTTTCTCGCAGCAAATTAGACTTGCTTGCATTCGAACCCCGATAGACAGCTTGGAAGGCTGTAATACTAACCGTTATATCATCGGTGCATTAAGAGAATAAATTTAAATGCTATTTATAAAACTTACTTCATCTAAAAGAAGATATTTGAATCTTAAGCTTTCCTCATAGAAATCTTTTTAAATGCCAAATCTATGCTAAGCTTATGTCAGAACTTAAAGGACAACCATGCCACTTATGTGGAGAAAAGAAGTTAACCTTGAAAGAGGAAGAATTAGATATACCTTACTTTGGTAAAGTTTATGTTCTATCGATGGAATGTGAAGGATGCGGTTTCCGTAAGTCCGATATCGAGCCGGCAGAAGAGAAAGAACCAGCTAAGTATACTTTTGAAGTAGAAAGCGAAGAAGACTTAAACGTCAGAATCGTTAAGTCCGGAGAAGCTACAGTAAAGATTCCTCATGTAATAACTATGGAACCAGGAGTAGCTTCTGAAGGGTTCATCACTAATGTAGAAGGATTATTAGAAAAAATCAAGAAAATGATTGAGTCTTCTGTTGAAGGAGAAGAAGACGAAGATGCCAAGAACAAAGGCAGAAATTTGGTTAAGAAATTAGGTAAAGCTTTAGTAGGCAGAGAAAAGTTAAAGATTATTATTGAAGATCCTTCTGGCCATTCTGCGATTATCTCGGATAAAGCAGTAAAGAGTAAGTTGTAAAAATATTTTAGGGATTATTTTTAAAAGATAGTTGGAAGAATAAAATGGCCTTTGGTAAAATTACTACTCCTCAGTAGATTAAATACAAAAGTTTTATAAATAATCCCCTTCTCAATAAACTAACGAGGATTTTTACCATATGGGATTAGAAGATCTTTTCCTTAAAGCGGACATGGCTATCTGGAATGGCTTTGAGAAAGCAACCACTTACTGTCAAGATCATTTTGGATATAGCAAATATGATTTAGCAAAAAGAGCAGAAGTTGCTGGTCGGGTTAGTTTATTTGGAATGGCTGCCTATTTTGGTCTTGCGACTATTTTACAAGGAAATTATTCCACTCCCGCACATTATTTAATCTCTTTAGGATTTGTAGGAGGAGTAACTGCAGTTGAAGCAAGAAGTCTAGCGGGGATAAATGAAAGATACCAGAAAGCAGAAGACAGAGAACTAGAATTAATCACAGAAACCGGATGCCCATCTCAACCCAAATTTTCTGGATGGAGAGCATTCAAGAATATATATGTACCTTTATCATTTGTAATGGCAGGAATTTATTCTTTGGTTACTAACACCCCCATGCCCGCATGTGAAAATCATCCAGAATTATGTCCTCAATTATCATTCTTAGTTAAATCAGCAGCAGCTGGAGCATTATTAGCAGTAGAAGGAGGATTTGGTGCAGAATATTTCTTAGAACAGGTTTATGTTCCCCCCACTACTCAGAAAGGAGTTTTAAAAGCGATACGAGATAAATTTTCTCGAAAGAAAAAGGTTTTACAGCTAGCACCAGAAGTTGTAAAGGATTAAATTAACTTATCCTTTTACAAGACGATCAGCACCACTCTTTGCTAAATCAAACACTTCATGTGCTCTTGCTGGAAGTTCCAACTTCTTTCTTTCAATTGCTTCTATTACTTCCTTATCTCCATAATGTTTATGATAAAAGTACAATAAAGAGCCGTGCATGGTCCATTTCGTTCTTTCAGACCAATCAACTTGAGAAATAATAGCTATTCCATCATAAGGAGAATTATATGAGGCTCCGCTAAAACAAACTGACCCATAAACGGAAGGAGAAAGTTCAAGTTGTTTATTCCAGAATTCTAAAGGTAATTTTGACTGAGTACCACAAAGAGCCTGCAATGTTCTTCCATAAAGATCAATCTTTTTTCTAGAACTGCTTAAACTAGGTTTTGCCTCTAGTATTTCTAAAAATCTAGTAATTAACTCACTTCTTTGAGCAAAATAATCATCTTGGTGATTGAACCCATCTCTTTCAGATCGGGATTCTATATCTCCGGTTAAGAAAAGTAAGCTATCTAAGAAATGATCATTCCACTGAGATCTTTTTGAATCGTCCTTTCTTTCTTGATAAGCTCCGTCCAGACATTGAGTTATGCCTTCATAGGCTTTAATTCTTTCAGAAGGATCCAAATAAGGAACATGTCTTGAAAACACAGAAGTAGAATCATCTTCATGCTCTCCACTAATCATTACCACCATCCTCTCTTGAAGTTGATCTCTGATCCAATCTCCCCAATCTTCAGAAGTTAAAGCAGTTAAGCTATCAATTTTAAGTGCTCCTTGATCATCAATAACTAATTTCGTATCATAACCCATATTTAATTACAGTAGTCCTAAATTTATAAGTATTTCTAGACTAGAACACTCGTAAGTTAATCTAAAAACTAAAGAGAACTGTCTTCATCCTTATCTAAAGAAGATTCTTTAAACAAATGAGGTAAATCAATCACATACTTTCCTTCTTCTAATTTAATTATCAGTGGATCTTTCTTGAACAAATGTACTAAGTCTAATTCATACTTCCCCGGTTTTAAGATTCTAATTGCTTCGATATCTAACACTACCGGAGCATCAGGAGTGGATTTTAAGGTTAAGATCTCGGTAACATCCTCTTCTATTGCTTTCTTATCTTCTGCAGTTAAATTGCTGATAAGTTTCTTACCTTCATCAATGTGTTGCTGTTTGATATAAAAAAATAATCGAGCTCCGCATTTACATCCTTTAAGAATTTCTTCTGCCCCTTCCGGATAAAGGGTATTACATCGGACGCATTGGTGTGGCATATATATTTATCAGCCCAACGGCTTTTTAACCTTTTCTCTTTACGATTATATAGGTTTTAATCTCCACGCGCTTCTCGCGTGAATAACTCAATCTTATTGGGGTTCTTCTCAATCTTTTTAACGATTGACGCCGGCCCGATAATAGTCATGCCTTCACGATTTCCTAGCAACACACTAGTCATGGTCCCTTTAACTTTCTGGAACAGATCTTGTTTACTTCTATCTGGATAAATCACACTTAATTCAATTCCTTTGAATTTCTGGGTAATCTCGCCCATAGTAATTTCAATTAAATCGGCTTCTTCTTCCTTCTTTAAACGCCCTTCCATCAGAACAATCTTATTCTCTTTAACAATATTTAAGAGCTTATTAATCCGTTTAGCGGAGGATAAATTCTCGATATCTTGATAAGGAACAAATTGAAACGTAACCATTTTTACTATCTAAACCTCTTTTCTATGTATAGGAAACATCTATAGTTTTTAAACTTTATTTTTTATTATAGGGATTATAATATATATCTTACTTAGCAAACTTGAACAATTCCTCATAAAAGTCTTCTATATTCTTACCATATTTAGCGGAAATTCCGATAACTTTGTACTGGGGAAAAGCTGATTGAATAGAGTCAATACTAGACTTCTTTAGATCAACCTTATTTGCTACAATCAATACGGGAATGTCTCGAGCTTGTAAGTTTCCCAAGATAGTAACGTTAACTTGTGAATAAGGATCCTGGGTAGCATCTAATACTACGATTACCGATTCCATCTTATCTAACCATTTAATGGAGTCAATAACCCCTTTAGTCGCTTCTTTAGCTCGTCTTTTAGATTCTTCTTTGTTCAGTCCCTTTTTTAGAAAGTCTTCATAATCAATTTTAGTAGCGATTCCGGGAGTATCGACCAAAGAGAAAGTTAACTCTTTACCTTTACCATTCTTAATGGTAACTTGCTCTTTGATCACAATTTCTCGAGTTTCATGAGGAATATGAGATACGCTAGACATACTTTCTCCTAACCAATCTTCACAAATACGGTTAGCTAAAGTAGACTTTCCACCATTAGGCGGACCGTATAAACCGAGCTTAATATGGCTCTTTTTAGCAAAAGGATTAAACGATAGCCTTTTCAGCAAGTTCATAAAAAATTCTTTTACCATTAGTTATCCCTCTTTTGGATAGCTAAAGGGTATCGGTGGGCTTCTTAAAGTTTTTGGTGGTGGAGTGGAGAGATTAGGTTTAAATCTCGGCTTTAAGACAAAAGTTTTATAATTCTTCCTTTAAAAATCAAATTATGCTTCCAGAAACGAATCAAGAACGGTTGATTAAAGCTCTGACTAGAGTTTACACTATAGAGAGAGAATATTATCAAAACAGCGGAATTCCTTTAGATCTTTGGGAGAAACATCTTAGGACTATTCCTGAACCTCTTTTTCGTAAAGAAATTTATGACAGATTAAGAATAGAAGGAATATTATCTACAGAACAATATGAAAGATTAATGAAATAAGAAAATTATTTTAGTTGAGCATCAAGAAAGTCAAACCGAACAAATCTTCTAGGACCAACTTGTTCTTTTTTCCTATCCCCATCGGTATCTTGATAGGTAACAGAATATACCTCTTGATAGGTAACCTCTACCGGAACATCTTTTTTCATTCTTTTCCACAAATCCTGATGACGCTGATCAGTTCCTTGAGAAACAAATCTTCCCTTTGGAGATTCGAAGGTTACACCATAAACAGCTCCATTCTCAGAAGAAGAACCAACCCCTACGTTTGAGGATGAATCAATAGCTGGACTAAGCCCACTGCCACCAATAGCAGTAAAACCAATCCCCACGTTCAAGTTTGAATCAAGAGTCGGACTAATTCTACTACTCCGAGTAGCAGGAACATAAGTAAGTTGAGTTACTCTTCCATTTTCATGTAAAACAGGAGAACGTTCTTCTACGGTTTGAGGACCATAACATCCAACCATTATAGGAAAAGCTAAAGCCATAACAATATTTGATATGTATCTCATTTAAATCACCAAGTATCAAAAAAGAACGACCATTTATAAACCTTACTACTGAAAAGAGACAACTATCCTTTCAACCCCAGTTTCTTAATCTTCCGGTACAAAGTTTCGATACGAATATCAATCTTCTGAGCAGTTTTAGAAATATTGTTATCCTGCTCACGAAGAGCTTGTTGTAAAAACTGTCTTTCAAATTCTCGTTCTGCTTCTTTCCAAGAGAGTTCTTCAAAAGGGATAAATTTGGCGATATTTCGAGAAAGAGTAGACACTTCTTGATACATCTTTTCCATTTGCTGAGGATGAATGATGGCTTTATACTGATCTAAAGTACTACGTAGAGTTTTATCAATCACATCTTGTTGATAATCTTCTTTAGATAATAACGTTTCTTTTTTCTTATCGATAGAAAGATCTTTTATCACTCGATGAATACTTCTTCTATTCACACCAAGTAATTTAGCCAGTTGAGAAATATTTCCCTTGTTAAGGCGTAATTCTCGTTTAACAAACTCCCCTTTAAAATGTTTTTTAGCTTGATCAAAGTTTAAATCAGGAGGAATATAAATGTTCAATTGTGGGTTCTTGAGATTATCGGTGATATCTGACCCTAATTTAGGGATGGTGATACCCCAATTTTTTTCCATAGTCTCTTCTAATAGAGGCGATACTTTCTCTTTCAAAGCATCTTCCAAATCTTGTTTTTCTTTGGTCTTCATGGAGTTCTTAGTAAGGTTCCTAAGGGTAACCCATATAGGAAAGTTAACACTGTAGCTAAAGTTTGAAAATTTGATACAGGGATTAAAAAGTAGCACAAAGTAAACACCACATATAATCCCCACCAGGAATAAGATTTTTGAGGGAACTTATAGACGAATATTGATCCAATGATTAATATCAACAAGATTAATATTCCAAACAAATCATTCATAGACCAAGAAAAATAGATTACAATTAGGTTAAAGAGTAGATAAAGAATCATTCTTAACAACATAAAATACCTCTTTCCGGAGGATAATTCTTCCGGAGCAATATAGCTTAAGATAATCCCAAACAGAATACCGCTATATCCTATTAACAGCATTAGCAAGTTTGAAAAGAGAGACATTTCAGTCAGAGGAGAAAAAGAAGAGATATTTAAATCTTCTTAATTTCTCTTTTAAGGTTCTTCAAGAATTGTTCCCAGTCTTTCTCTTTAACTACTACACCACAAGCTTTGGGATGTCCACCACCATATCCTTCTACACCGATTAAAGCGTTCTCTAAAGCTTTAGTAATAGGAGCATCACTACGTAAACTACATTTCATCTCTCCACTTTTGTTTCTAGCGATGAGAATTACTTTCTGAGGATACAACGAAAATAGTTCATTAGCTAAATCAGAAGTAAAAGACCATTTTTGCTCGGTATAATAAAATAGAAGCAATTTACTTCGAGTGACTTTTTCCTTAGCTCTTTCTAACATATTATCATAAGCATGAACCATCTTATCATAATGAGTGTAAAGAAATTTGCCTTGAGAAGTAGTTTGTTCAAGAATCTCTTCTGGAGATTTAATTCTGGAAAGAATCTTAATGCACCGATTAACTTCAGAAGTTGCTCCTTTCAATAAGAACGAGAATATTCTGACTAATTTACCAATAGGCATTTTGTATACTGCTTCAGCTACTGTTTTTGGAGTTGAGGGAATCAATTCAGGGTACTTTTCTTGTGCAGCACCAATAAAGTTGGGCATAGCTGCGTCAAACAATACCCCGGTAGTTGCTAGCCACAAATCTTCAGGATTACCAGAGATTTGGTAGGCTAACCAGGTAACAGGATAATAAGAATTTGGTTCTCTGGTCTTAGGGTTAAAATACTTAACTTTATGCATCTGTTGAGGATCATGATGATCAATCCAGAATACCGGAACTTTAACTCCGTCCAAGAACTCTTGATCTATAAAAGGCATATCCAACACAAAAATCTTATCCGGTTGATATTCTTCTACTCTTCTTAAGAAAGAAACATCCACCTTAGGAGAAGTTTTAACCATGGTTCCGTGTCCTTCACGAATCATTCTATATAGGATCAGGAAAGAACATAAACCATCCGGATCGTCATCATAAATAAAAAGGGGATTTCTAGCAGTAAGAACTTCTTCTCTTAATATATTAACTTCTTCCTGGGTAAGCATAAGACGGAAGTTATTCGGGTGCTTTTTAAAGGTTTAGTAAAAATGGGAGGGATACAATTTGTACTGATACTTTGGAATTTGCACTCTTTTTCACAGAAAGATTTATATAACCATTATAGTCATTATACTAATTATAACCGTTATAGGTGAAAATTATGACTACCACCATTGCCATTTCAGAAGAGGTTCGAGATCAGATCAAAGAGTTTGGGATTAAGGGAGAAACTTATGATGAAGTACTTTCAAGGCTGCTTAATTCAGCTAAAGAGAGGCAGCTGCAAGAATTACTTATGGATACGACTAACTGTCTTACTGTAAAAGAGGCCAGAGCCAAGTTGAAGAAATAATTATGGTTCAGGTACTCTTTACTGATTATTTTGTGGAAGAGATTAAAAAGAAATTTAGTGAGGCTGAAGGAAACAAGATTCTTGATTTGTTAGAAACATTAGAAGAAAACCCCTACAAAGGGAAGGAGTTGTGCCATGTTGGAAAGATTCTCCTTAAAGAAATGAGATACGAAAAGTTCCGATTCTACTTCATAACTGATGGGTATAAATTAAAGTTCCTTAAATCTGAAGAACTCAAAAACTTGTTGATTAAGTTTGTAAGAATGTCTGAGAAGAAAGACCAACAGAAAGTGATTTCTGAGATAAAGAATGTTCTTCTTAGTTTAGGTGAAGAAGAGTTTTAGAGATTTAAGTTAAACAACCGCGAAATCAACAAAAACCTTTATAATCCCGTAAATTTTACTCCTTATTATGCCTTTGTACGAAAAGAGTTGGTGGAAGAAGCTGTTTAAGAAAGAACATCACGAAAAGCAGGTGGATGCACTTACTGACATTCAAGCTATTGCTGAATCTTTAATCCAATCTAAGAAAGATACAGAACTACTTCTGAAACAACTGGGAGATTTAGAAGAGTTAGAAAGAGAACGTCAAGTGGCTACCCAAGGAGTGGTCCAGATTAATATTGATGCTCAAGCTAAACTTATGGATAAATTGTTGTTTCAGTATGAAGACCATCAGAATGATGTAGATATTGATGGACTAAGGATTAAAAGAGTTGCTCGACATTTATTGCGTGAAGCAGAAAAAGCAGGCATGCATGATCTAGTAAAGGAAAAGAAGAAGGATCAGAAGTGGCAGTTCTGGTGGTAAGTTATTTCTGTTAGAAAACGAAGAAGCGACTAAGTCATTTAAGAAGTATTTTGAGACATTCTGGAAAATAGCAAAGAAATGAAAAAATAATCGTTAAGATTAACTTAACAATATTTCAATTTTAGTTCCTTTCCTAATCCCTACTAATTTAGAATAGGCTTCCATGTCGCAATCGATTGAAAGCGTTCCTCCACCAACTATCTCGACTACAACCATATAATTATCTGAACCATGTGTTAAAACGCTTTTTACAACACCAGATGCTGTTCTTACCATATTAATCACCTCTGTATTGAGACATTAAAAAAGTGAAAGATATAAACATTTCTATAATAAAAGAAATAACTAACTAGTAAACAGATGATACTTCTCTTTACCCTCTAGCTCAGAAACGATTCTTTTAACCACTGCTGCTTTGGGATCAGGTAATAGTTTAACCCTTTCTTTCAAGTCTTCCAAACTCTCAAAAGGTTTAACTTTTCTAGCTTCTAATACTTCCCACATATGTTTCTTTCCAAATCCGGGAATTAATTCTAGTTGGTGCATTCTCATACTTAAGGGCTGAGCTTTATTGAAGAATTCAACAAAACGCTTCTCGTCCATATCAATCACGGCTTCTATGGCATGAGGGAGTTCATTTCTGGCTGTACCCGTAAGCTTCTCAACCCCGATTCTGCCTTTAATATGATGAATCTCATCCCGTCTACCTTCGCCAATGTACACTTCCTGCAACGGCTGTAGAGCGATTCCTCTTTTTGGGATAAGTTCAAGAACAGTAAGATGAACTAAACCAAGAGCTTGTACTATAGGTGTCTTCATAGCCCCATCATCAAATGGGTATCCATGCTCTAGATAATCAAGCACAATAGCCTTCTCTTCTCGTTCAATCGGTTTATTTTGGTCCATATATAGATAAGTATTCTGTTGGGATTAATAAAAATTGCGCTTTCTAAACCTATATTTAGCTATAGAATACCTTTTCCCCCTTTTTCTTATTTTAAATAAAGTATTTTACCTTTATTTATAATTGAAAAATGTTTTTTCATTTTTCTTATTCTTTAACAAACTTGGCAACTACTTCTAAGATACTGTCCTGATCCTTCTTAGACAGAGTCATGGTGTAAGCCTGTAATACTACTTTAAGATCATTAGCGGTTTTTGGTAAGAAATCAGCAATTTTAGCTACAATCTCGTCCCTTAACCTAGTTACTCCTAGTTCTCCCAACTTCTTAATCAAGTCTTCTCTCTTAGCAGGGGATAAAGGAATAAAAGTCTCTAAGTACTCTTTGGATTTAGTAGAAAGATAATTTAGTTGACCATCCCTTTTCTCAGCATCTTGTAAGATTACTTTTACCTCACTTAAAGATAAAGATTTTTGTTCTACTAATTGGGGGTTAGGCATATGAATTTACTCCTGTTTTTTTAGATGAATAGGATGAACGAACACTTTCTTCAGTTTATCGTGATCATGAAAGACCACAGCATAACAGCTACCTCTTTTCTCAGCGATAGTTCCAGTGATGCCTTGAAAACGAGGGAAGAAGCGTCCTTTTAATACGCAAGAATGATTCTTTAAAGCAACTTTTTCGCCTTCTTTGAATTCTTGGAAGTATTTACTTAAAGAGATTTTTCCCTTTTCCTTGTAACCTAAGCGCATCTTTTGCCTAGTCTTTCTTAAAAATGAACCTACTCTGTTTGCCATGTTAACTTTAATTCCACAGTTTATTTATAAATATTACGGTATGGTTTGAATACCCAGCACTAATGACGATAGTCGAAAAATAAGGTAAGCAGGTCTCGATATTCCCTCATCCCATAACCCTTATGAATTAAAGGAATTAAACTATCCTTAGCATATTTACTTAACCCACCCAGATCTAACCGACTAAGGTCATTATTTCTAAGAATTTCTTCAAACGCACTCATTACTGCTGGAAAAGTAAACCTTCCTGAAGCATAACTTTCTGAACAAGGATACCCAAAAATCACATCTAAATCTATACTCTTATGGACTAATCTGCGAGAAAAGTTTGAACCTAAGCTGGAACAAATCCTCACTTTTGAAGAAGAATTAAGTTGAGAATCTTCCTCAGTTACTCCTAACAATTCTAATTCCTGTAAAAGAGGATCATTTCTGATTAAGGCCAAATTATGACTAGCACAAGAAATACTTTCATAACATTCTTTAAAATCATGATGAGCATCATCAACCGATTTACAATACGGTTGCGAAGGACTAAAATAATAACTAGCCTGATGAAAAGAACCGTCTCCCCAAATCAATACTGCAGATTCTTCCTCTATGGCAAAATTGACTTTCTTCCCGAAAGCTTCTCTTGGATCAGAAGGAATGTTCAAAGGAACAAAATTAATTTTAGCAAACCCTTGTCCCTTTAAGAAAGAGATAATACCAGACATAAAGTAATCTTCAATATAATAAACCTTATCCATAAGCATATTTAAGAGGCTCTTTTTTATAAAAATTTATGAAATTTTGTCTAACCACAGAAAACCTTTTATTCAAACTATCTTTTCTACTACTCATGTCTGAATTTTACCCCGAACTACTTAAGATCCTACTTAGAAGAAACCTATCTCTAAAAGAGTTCGATCAGATTAAGAGAGACCTATCCAGAAAATATAATTTAAAAGAAGTGCCCACTAATATCCAGATTCTTCTACATGCTAATAAACAAGAAGCAGTAAAACTAAGACCTTTCTTGCTAAGTAAACCAGTAAGAAGTCTTTCCGGAGTAGCTCCCGTCGCTATTATGACCCAACCTTTCCCTTGTCCTCACGGAAAATGTATCATGTGTCCAGGAGGAGTAAAAAGTGCTTTCGGCAACGTTCCTCAATCCTATACCGGAACTGAACCCGCTACCATGCGCGGAATCCATAATGATTATGATCCATACCTGCAAGTGATGAACCGATTAGAACAATACATTTTGTTGGGACACAACTGCGAAAAAGTAGAACTGATAGTTATGGGTGGAACCTTTCCAAGTTTTCCTAAACCATATCAAGAAAAGTTTATTAAATTTGCATTCAAGGCCATGAACGATTTCTCTCAACAATTTTATTATCGAGGAGAATTAAATTATCTTAAATTCAAACAGTTCTTTGAACTTCCTGCACCGCCTAATGATACAACCAGGATTAAAAGAGTAAAGAAAAAGATGTTAGCTCTGAAAGGACGTTCTTCTTTGATCAAAGAACAAAAGAGAAACGAGACTTCAACCATCAAAGCAGTGGCTTTATGTATTGAGACTCGCCCGGATTATGGACTATTAATTCAAGGCAATGAAATGCTTCGTCTGGGTTGTACCAGAGTAGAGTTAGGGATACAAAGTGTATATGATAAGACTCTTCAGCGGATTCAACGCGGACATACCACCTTACAGACTCAACAATCTATCCAAATATTGAAAGATCTCGGATTTAAAGTTGCAGGACATTATATGCCTGGACTTCCTGGATTAAGTAAAGAGGAAGATCTTAAAGGGATGATTAGACTATTCTCTGACCAAAACTATCGTCCTGATATGTTGAAGATATATCCATGCATGGTAGCTAAAGGAACCAAATTATATAAGGAATATCAACAAGGGAAGTTTAAACCATTAGTTGCAGAAGATGCAGCAGAGATGATCTTTAAGTTTAAGAAGTACGTTCCGGAATATTGTAGAATCATGCGCATCCAGCGAGACATTCCTTCCACCCAGATCGTAGCGGGAGTAAAGATGACCAATCTACGTCAATATCTGCATCAGACCTATCCTGTAAATTGTCGTTGTATCCGTTGCCGAGAACCAAAAGGACATAAGATTTCGTGGAAAGATATTAAGATTAAAGTAAATGAATATGATGCCTCTCAAGGAGAAGAGTTCTTCATTTCTGCAGAAGACATCAAGAATGATTTACTAATTGGATTTATCAGAATGCGTTTCCCTTCAACTTTGTTAAGAAAAGAGATTACTAAGAATTCTGCATTAATCAGAGAATTACATGTGTATGGCACAGCTACCGCTATCGGAGAAGAAGGAACCGTCCAACATCGAGGATGGGGTAAAAAGTTGATGAAAACAGCAGAAGAGATAGCTAGAAAATATTCTAAGACTAGAATGGTAATTATTTCCGGAATAGGTGTTCGTAATTATTACAGAAAGTTAGGGTATCGCTTAGAAGGACCTTACATGATTAAAAAGATATAAACATTATTTCTGTTTGATTTTCTTAGCCGCTTGTTGTCTTAATTCTTCTCGCATCTCTTCCCGGTTACGATTATTTTTAACTCTCTTAAATACAGGATATAGAGATAGAACGATTAAAGCCACCACCACTAACCCAATCCATAAATTACTCCAATCGGTTAAGATTGAACGAAGTTGATCAGAGATAGCCATTCCCGCTAAAGCTTTATTCTCTTCAACCGGAACAGTCTCAGGAACAGTCGTAACGGGATTTTCCACTGGCACTTCAACCGGAGCAGTCACTGTTGGTGCTTTAGTTACTGAAGGCAATTTAGGAGCAGGGTTCTCGGTAGCGTATTCTGTTGGGGCAGAAGAGGGAGTGCTGCTGCTACTACTACTTCCTCCACCGCTACTAGAACTACTAGAAGATCCGTCGCTGGGAGTGTAAGCAGCAAAGTTAGTGAAATGATAAGTCCAAACGATTAGATCACTACCACTATCAACAGAACAGATTCTAGGACTAGTAGTATTAATGTTGGTAGGCAAGGTAGCATTATCACAAACAGTGGTTATCTCAGTGATAGTACCACTTCTGGACCATCCTGCAGATTTTCCAGACATTCCATTTAAAACGATTTTTGCCGGAGCGGAGAGATTAATCTCCACCGTAGAACCAACTTCAATCACTAAATTAACACTGCCAGAAGGTGCAGTAAATCCGCTAGTAGCAGGTAAAGTGGGCAAAGTAAACTTACCATCCCAAGCACTTCCACCAGTCAAGTTAGTATTAGCCGGGATATCTACAGTATAGTTCACTCCAGAGACTTCCCTAGTCATGGTGAAGTTATTTTCTCCTAGACTGAAAGTTCCAGTAGACTGATCCATCAGTAAACCTAAAGAAAGATTTACTTGAGTAGTACTAGCGATACTAGAATTTAGTCGTACTTGAGATAAACTAGAATTCTGAATTACAATTTCGGTAGTAGTATTAGTAACAGTAATATCAGTTGAATTGGTTAATTCTTGAGTCGCTCCCAACAATACTTCTAATTGGTAAGACACCGAGGAAGCACTGTAATTGGCATTTCCGCTGGTGTTAAAGAGGTAAGTGTAATTGGTCCCGTAAGACAGATTGGAAAGAATTTCAGGGTTAGGGGTAGATACATTGTTACGATAGAGGGTATAACTTAATTGAGATGCAGAACCTGTTCCAGTAACATTTACTTTAGTTCCGTAGTTTACAGACATATTGTTTTCTGCTCCGTTTAAGTACAGGGACAAGGTTGGAGTTCCAATTGTTACATTAGCATACAAAGTAGTAGAAGTATCAGTATAATTCTCTCCACCACTTATATTGAAATCATATTGATAATATCCAACAGCTAAAGAAGTTGCTGCACCATTCTCACTAGTAACATTAGTTTCATTTCTGTAAATGGTTAAGGTTCCTGCAGTAGTTGATGCAGTAGCATTAACGGTATTAGGATAAACAACACTTAAGTTTGTGGTATTTCCATTTAAGTAATAAGTTAGGACAGGAGTACCTTTAGTCACAGTAGCATACAAGGTAGCAGAAGCGTTAGTATAATTCTGATTTCCAGTAACGTTAAAATCATATCTATAAGATCCAACAGTTAAAAGAGATGCAGCCCCATTAGTTACAGATGTCCCGTTACGATAAATAGCTAAGGTTCCAGCGTCGGTACTTCCCGAAGCATTAACGGTATTGGGATAAGCGACACTTAGGTTAGCAGCTGTACCATTAAGTAAAGCGGTGATAGAGGGAGTTGCCTGAGCTACAACGTAAGTATAACTAGCAGTCTCATTACTATTCCCAGAATCATCTATAGCAATGAATTTGTAAGAATAAGTACTAGTTGCTAAATCGGTAAAAGTATAATAATAAACACCGCTTCCAACCGTAGTCATAGTATAATTTGCACTGTTAAATTCTAATAAGGGACTAGAAATGGTTCCGGTTTCATTCCAAGTAACATTGAAGTAATAAGTAGATGAAGCATTGTATACTGATCCAGTAGCGATAGAAGTGGAGTTAGAGAACAGTGCAGGAGCAGTATCATCTACCACATAACTGGTAGTAACGCTACTATTAGCATTTCTAGCAGAATCATTGGCAATTATAGTAATAGTACAAGTACCTTCGCTACATCCTAAAGTAGAGGCAGTTGCACTAAGATTGTACATGTCGCTTCCACTGGCACTCATGTTTATCCCATTAGCCTTAACCCAGGCTAAATTGGTATCGGTTACAGTAACATTGATTCCAACCAAAGTAGAAGATTTAGCTCGACTTACGTTTACACTAGCACCACTGACACTGGGAGTGGTAGTGTCTACTCGAATAACTCTTACTTCAGAGATTCCAGTATTGCTTGCTAAATCAGTACAATTAACATACCAAGAATTGTTCCCTTCAGAGAGAGAACTACCAGTAAGCACAGTATTAGTGTAATTAAGTACAGAGGAGTTAGTTGCTTTAACTATCCCCCCCACATACAAAGTGCAATTAGCGCTAGAAGAACTAGCATCAGTGAAATTGAAAGTGGAAGTTATTGATGCCAAGGACACTAAGACATTTGTAGGAGGAGTAGTCAAATTAACAGTAGGAGCAAAGGTATCAACTAGAAGATTGAAAGTGGAAGTGTTGGAATTATTAACTTGATCCGTTACGGTTAAATTCACAGTATAATTTCCATCAGCAGAAACACTTAGAGTAACGAGATTATTAAGGTTGCTTCCAGAAGTCTGATTGGAAGTAATTAAACTATTACTGTTGTATACAGAAAGGTTCCAATAATTAATGTTAACATCGCTAGCAGTAGCATTAATACTTAAAGTTTGAGTATTGGTCCATTGACCACTATACTGAGTATTAATGGAATTAATTGAAGCAGTTGGATTAATAGTATCAGCAATGAAAGTCCAAGTAGAAGTTCCGTTAGTATTTCCAGCGGCATCAGTACAGTTAACGTACCAAGAATTACTTCCTTCAGAGAAGGTAGTACTAGAATACAGATTAGTGTTAGTGTTGTTTCTAGTGCTAGCGTTATTCCCTCTAGCTACTCCGTTCAGGTATAAGGTACAGTTAGCAGTAGCATCATTACTGTCTTGGTATCCGAACACAAAAGGTAAGGTACTATTGTTAGCGTTTGTGTAAGAACTGCTTGCAGGAGAGATTAGGGTTACAGTAGGATAAGTGGTATCAGATATCGAGACAGTATGGTTTATTAGAATACTGTGATTGAGGGTAGAGAAACTGGACTGAGAAGCATTATCGAATGCTAGACAACCCCAAGTATAATTTCCATTACCTAATTCTACTAACCAACTAGTTGAATTAGATGTGCCACCAACATTGGTGGTTTGATTCAGAGCAAAAGAAGCATTAGCAGGATTAGTTAAATATAAAGAGACATTAACTAGTTGATAATCATCAGTAGCATCACATTCAAAAGTGATATTAATTCTCGACGCAGAATCGTTGACATAATTATTTTCAGGATTGGCTAGAGTAACATTAGGAGAGTTATCAGAAGCAGGAGTTGCTGCTACAGGATTATACGTCAAATTAAGGTCATCAAATTGTAAGTTGATTAAAGAAAGGGGTTGTGCATTCATAATGATAGAATATACTCCAGAAGAAGAACTCTCATTAATGCCAGAAACATTTTTCCCATCATAATTACAACTATTGGAATAATTATTAGCATAATATGTCAAGGTAAGAGTTCCATTCTCTACATAAGAGACAGGAACAGTGTTTCCGGAATTAGGATGATTCAAGAAATAACCACTAGAATTCATGGCAAGTTTACATCGAACAAAGCCTTTATCATAACTGGAATTAGAAAAGTTACCGATATACAACCCAAAAGAAGAATAAGGATCTGCTCCCATAATACTATAAGTGGTATTGTCAAATTTACTTACTTTGACTGAAACACTGAAATTATTACTGATGTTTACCGCGCTATTCATCCCCATCATGGGTCTACCGGAAGTACCATTAATGATAACTTTATTATTCTGAGACAGGGTAGTATTCCCATCAGAAATAACAGTATACCTACTGGTATTAATAGTCGCTCCATCAAAAGTATCGTTGAAGTTGGATAGGTAAGTCACAGCAGGAGTTTCTGCTACGGGAGCAGAATAAACTCCATAGGCAAACTCTAAGTTATCCATCTCTGCCCACGTCGAGGTATACAAAGCATCAGACTCTAAGAACAAACTATAATTACCACTTGGACTAGAGAGATTAGCATGAGTTAGATTTTGTCCAGCAAACTGACAGCTATAATTCATACTTGAAACGTTGAAAGCCATAACCAGCGTACCATTGGTTATAGATAGAGGCATAGCATGACCACCGCCCTCACCATCCTGTAAAGCAACCTCCGCTGGACTTATGTAAATTACACACATCGCAAAATCCAGTTCAGTTGCCACATCAGCGAGTGAGATATAAGCACGAGTGGCACCACTCGCATTGGTAATCGCACTAGTATTAGTAAGATTAACATCAACTGAAATGTAAAAAGAATCTGAAGTGTTAACTCCTAAATTAGTATACACTCCTTCCCAACTATCAAAACCACTATCAGTACCATTGACCACCAAAGTACCATTCTGAGCCATAGATAAGTTTCCGCCTTCATCTAAGATATATCTGCTAGTGTTGATAGTAACTCCAGTAAAACTATCAGTGAAGTTAGAAAGGTAAGTCACAGCAGGAGTTTCTACGGGAGCAGAATAAACCCCATAAGCAAATTCTAGATTATCTATCTCTGCCCAGACAGAAGTATTAAGTGCTTCGGCAACAAGATCCAAACTATTATTTCCACCTAAACCAGAGAGATTGGCACTAGTTAAACTATCTCCAGCAAAAGCACAGGTATAATTCAGGTTGGAAGCGTTGAAAGAAAGCACTAAAGTACCGTTGGTAGCAGATATGGGCACACTTTGAACATTATCATCTTCCAAATAGATTCCTGTCGGTTTAACCCTAACCTTACAGACAGCAAAATTCAGAAAATCAAGACCAACATCAGTCAAGGAAAGACTAACGTCTGCGTAACCATTCGGACTGGTAATAGCGCTGGTGTTAGTAAGGTTTAGGACCCCTACAGAAACATAGAATGAACGTGAAGTGTTAACCCCCAAATTAGTATAAGTCCCCGCAAAACTGTCTGCACCGGTGTCGGTTCCATTGACAATCACGGTCTCATTTTGAGCAATTCCCAAAGTTCCCCCTACATCTAGAGTGTATCTCGAGGTATTGAGAGTAGTCCCGGCAAAATCATCCGTGAAGTTGGATAGGTAAGTCACAGCAGGAGTTGCTGCTACCGCATAAGTATAATTAAAATTATCAAAGTAAGCAGTTACAGAACCGTTGGGCGCAACTGCCCCGATTTGTGACAATTGAGAAACAACACCCATACCCATACCCGGACCGAAAGAACCAGTTGATCCAGCAACAGAAGTGCCATCATCTAAAGAACAATTAAAAATTCCAGTAGCGTTGTTGTAACTGTAAGTTAAGTTACCATAACTCCTTGAGACCGAGGTATACGTTGGTGCTGAACTGTGAGTATTGTTATAATTTGCTAATATTAAACCAATACCATTACCATATCCTACTTCACAGGCTAAAGAACTACTGTAGGTAGTTCTATTATAAATCAAGATTCCTGCCTCTATCAAATAACTTCCTTGTGCATTAGTAGTAGTGTTAGTTAAATTTATCCAAACAGAAATGTTCCAAGAACTATTGGTTGAAACATTATCTACAGTAGTGTAGAAGTAATCTTGACCAGTACCCTCAAAAGTGGTTTTATTCATCATCAACTGCCCATTAATGATAGAAGGATTACTAAAGATCATGAGAGTGTTGTTATAAAATGTGGAATTCAAAGAAGTAAAGTTCTCAAAGAAACCATTATTATAAATGGTTAATCCTGGACCTGCAGGAGTTTCTGCTGCTGCCACGGGATTATACGTCAAATTAAGATCATCAAATTGTAAATTTGATACAGAGATGAGGCCACCGAACAATAGGATAGAATAGTCGGTAGAAGGAAGACTCTCATTACCACAGGAAATAGTTTGTCCACCATAAGTACAATCACAAGTATAATTGTTGGCATGATAATTCAGAGTTAAAGTAGCATTTTCAACATAAGATACAGGAACAGTATTTCCAGGGTTAGGAACATTCAAGAAATAACCACTTGAATTCATAGCAATGTTACATCTAACAAAGTTAGAGGAGATAGACGAGCCAGAAAAGCTACTGATAAACACACCAAAGTTAGAATAAGGATCTCCTGCTAGAATGCCATAAGTAGTGTTATCAAACTTACTTACTTTTACTGAAACACTAAAGTTATTACTTACATTCACGTAGCTATTTGTTGCAGCGAATGAATATCCACTAGAACCGTTAATCACCAATTTATTATTCTGAGAAATACTGATGTTTCCAACAGTGGTTACATTATATACGCTGGTATTAATAGTCGCTCCATCAAAAGTATCTACAAAGTTGGAAAGGAAATTTGACCCCGGACTTTCTCCACCACAACTACCAGTAACAGTGATATTACCGGTAGTGTTCACTAACTGACTGGTTGCATTCCATACCTGCACAGTGTTAGTTAAATTGCCAGAACTGCTGACACTAAAATTTAGAGTGATATTATAAGTTTCACCCGGTCCAAGATTAGCAATGGTCCAAGAAGCATAATTGCAAGAGGAGAAATTAGTATATATCGGCAAAGACTGTTGAAGGGATAACCCATTTGTACATAAGGGAGTGTCATTAACAATAATGTTGGTAAGGTTGTAAGCGTTGTTATTGGTTACGTTAATAATAAAGAGGGCATAACTGGTTACATTTGAATCGCAATTAACCGTACTATTAACCGCATATTTCACTACAGAGATATTATTAATCAAACCCCCTGCCACACTGATACTTCCATTAGTACTATAATTGCTGAAGTGAGTAACATTAGCTAGCATAATCCCAGTAATATTACTATAAGTACAACTATTACTAGAGTTACAATCCACACATCCAGATAAAGTTCCACTAACATTCTCACATAACTGTACACTATTGTTCCAAAGAAGATTTCTAAAAGTCAATTCCGCCGTAGTGTTGAAGTTCCCCATATACATATTGGGGGTTACTCCTAACAAGTTCGACCTAACAAACACAGTCTGGTCCAACACCAATACTGCATTTCCTCCAAAAGAAGAACTGAAATTATTCTTGGTCCATTTTATTTGCCCATAAGAATTATTGTAGATGAAATAGTTGGTATAGTTCACAACATAAGTAGTGATAACCTGCTGAATATTATTATTCAGATAGGTGTTGTTATAAGGTAAATGAGCTGGAGAAGTTTGACCAATCAAGATATTCCCCACTCCGGCAATAGTATTCTCAGCGATAAGATTGTTATAAGAACTTCCACCATTCAGATAACTGATCCCAGTAGAAAGATTATTCCCCCGGATAATATTATTATAACTACCCGCTAATAAATTAATGGTGTTAGCAGATCCAGAAAAGGTACTATTAAGGACAGATATTCCTGATCCAGCAATCTGAACCCCGTACATCTTTTGGTTAGCTCCAAGAGAAAGATTTTTGATCATACCTCCTGTTCCTTCCATCTTTAAGGGATAAGTCATCGAGGAAACAACTGCTCCCAAATCATTCAAGTAGCTGTTCTCTAAAGTAAAGTCGGACCCTAAGGAACGTATTCCATAACGGATAGAACCATTAGAAGTAACATTAGAATTATTGATTAATATGCTAGCTCCGATATTTGAAGTGAAAAGAGTATTATTACTTCCAAAGTATAAGAAAGAACGATTAACGTTTAATATACCATTAATAGTAAGATTTCCAGATAAGGTTAAGGTAACATTGTTAAGAGTTAAATTCCCCCTTCCTCCGGCCACTGCTCCAGATGTTTTGAATTTAGTATAATAATAATAGGCGTTACCCCCATCCATCAATTCCACTCTCTTATCGGTCCAACTTCCCGTAGAATTAATGATAAACTCAAAAGTGTTCCCTCCTCCAGAGGCAGTTGAATTAAAAGTGATAGTATAATTACGATCATACCCGACATCCATGGTTTGACCACAAACAATGCTTCCACTAGCGGCAAACCAAGTTAAGTACATACCAGGCACAGAAGAGTTGTAACAAGCCATCAACACTCCACCAGCATCAGCATGATATCCAAAAGTAAGATCCATCCCTGATGATCCAGAACCACCGACAGAAGTACCAGTAGCAGCATTATTATCTAAATCAAAACTATACAAAGCAGTAACGTTAGGTAAACTTCCATATACCTGAATCGTGTCTGAAGATTCATTCATAGCAATCTTAAATACTCGATTAGAATCAGAATCCCAATCAGTAGTATAAGCTGAAGGAGTAGAAGAACTTAAATCCGTATCAAAAACACCAGTAGAGTTATTTCTTAAATCATAAATTCCACCAGTAGAAGCCCCAAATTGGGTCACAGCAGTTTCAGAAAGATCTTGAACAGTAATAATTCCGTTCACGGGAATAACCTCATTACTACAATTGATAGAAGAACTAACATTCCAATTTCCACCAGTGTAAGCACCGCTACAATAACTAACTCCGACTTCTGCTACACCAGTACTTCCATTAGTACTATAATTGCTGAAATGAGTGACATTAGCTAGCATTATTCCAGTAATATTACTATAAGTACAATTATTCCCGGAATTACAATCTACACACCCAGATAAAGTTCCACTAATGTTGTTACATAATTGTACACTGTTATTCCAAGGCAATCCATAAAACTCAATTGAAGCAGTGGTATTAAAGTTAATAAGCGATAATTGTGCATTTACCCCAACGATGTTATTATTTAAGTATAAATTATATCCCAAACCAAAAGAACTGGGATTAGGTTCAGGAGTAGTATAATTAGAAAGGTTCCAAGTGATCTTGCCATAGTTATTTGAATAGATAAAGGTGTCAGGAAGGGTATCGTTCCAATCTCCCATCAATTGGCTATTAATACCGGGGAAGATAATATTATTGGTAAAGATAATCATATCAATTCCATACTCCTTTGTTGATGATAAACTACGATTAAATAAATTATTACTTACGCTAACATTCCCATAAAAGAGTGAAGCGCTACCATAAATATTATTATTACTGAAAGTGTAATTGTTTCCCGCAACCATAGTGGCCCAAGCAGTACCACTAGTGGCAGTAATGTTATTTCCCGTAAAATTAAATCCGTTGCTATAACCTATGGCTGCCATGATACACGCTGGAGTCCCACCACAATTGGAAACCACATTATTTGAGAATACCCCGCCGGTTCCAGGATAAACCCACAATGCCAAATCTGAAAAATCATTATTGGCGTAACTTCCGTTCTGTATTGCTATTATATATTTAAAATTAGTATTGTTAGCAGAGAAAGTCGTCCCACTTAAGTTCACATTAGAAGATCTTATATCCATATTTGCACTATTATTAGCAGTCAACATCATCGTCACATTAGAATCATAGATGTTAAGATAACCACCACTTAGAGTAAGATTATTCTGCAGATTGAGAGTAACATTGTTTAAGGTTAAATTACCCACTGCAACCACCGGGAGAATGGAACTGTTCCTGAAAGTGGTATAATAAAAAGCACTGGTGTTTAAGTCAAGAGCATAAACGGGTTTATTCTTCCACAATCCGTTTCCGGTATTGGCTAGATCGATTACTATCTCGTAAGCATTCCCAGAATTGTTACAATAAACAGTAAAGTTACCATCGTAATTACTATCATACCCAGAAACATTTCCACAAGTAACTGGACTACTATCACAAGGTAAGACATTGAGGTCTAAAAGACTAGAGTTATAACATCCAATCGCAGGCCCACCAGAGTATCCCACCAAGAAATCATCTCCATATTCAGGACCAAAGACTCCTCCACTAAGACCCTCATCTAAATTAAGGGAATAAGCAAAATCAAGATTGTTAGTGTTATTAGTAAAAATGATTAATCGGTTCTGAGTTTCATTCATCGCAATACGGAACTCATGACTAGAATTACTGTCCCAATCGTTAGTATAAGCAGAAGGAGTAGATGAATCTAAATCTGGAACAGCTAGAACAATATTTGTAGAATTATCCCTAAGGTTATAATTAGCAGCAGAATTAGAAGTGAAATTGTTAGTCACATCATTTGCAGAGACAGAATTGTCAGCAACAGTCAAAGTCCCATTAACAGTAATCGCTTCATTACTGCAACTGATGGAAGAGTTAATATTCCAATTTCCGCCAGTGTAAGCACCACCACAATAAGAAGATCCAGGAGCTTCTTCCACTAATGTCCCATAATAAAAGTTTAAATCATCTAATTGTAAATTCATTTGAGAAATTGCTTCAGCATCGAAAGTAATAAAATCTGCCCCTGCAGCAGAACTATTAGTGTTGCTAACCATCTCACCAGCATAATTACAACTATACCTTCCATCAATATTAGAATAGTTCAAGCTAAATAGTTGGCCTTCAGTATAGTTTACCTGCATTGTTTCTGCGGGATGAGTAAAACCGTTAGCTTCTATGAAGTATCCAGTATCATTTTTTAATAATTTACACATTAAAATTCGAGTGGTGTCATTTTCAATACTAATTCCAACTTCATTGTCATCCGGAGCACCACCCAAAGGCCCAATGTCCTCCAAAATACCAACATATTCTGTCTGATCAAATTTAGCTACATTAATGGATATAACAAATGATTGATTTGTATCAACAAATGAATTTGTGAAAAAGGTTGCACCCTCATATGAACCATTAAATATAATCTTATCACTCTGAGAAACGTTTAATCCACTTTGAGTAATAGTATATCTTGATGCATTTATTGTAGTTCCGGTAAAGGTATCTGTGAAGTTAGTTAGATAAGTCACTGCAGGAGATTCTGCTACACTAATACTTCCGTTAGTACTATAATTACTGAAATGAGTAACATTAGCTAACATAATCCCAGTAATATTACTATAAGTACAATTATTCCCGGAATTACAATCTACACACCCAGATAAAGTTCCACTATTATTAACACATAACTGGACACTATTATTCCAGAGCAAACTATAAAATTCTAAGGAAGCAGTGGTGTTAAGTACAGAGAAATCTATTCCCGCACCGTTCCCAACATTTAAACCCAATAGATTGTTCCCTACATAGAAATAATTTCCTAATCCAAAGGTTTCATCTACACTGACTAAACCCATCTGAATGTTATCTTTACCGCTCCAGGTCATCTTACCATATCCATTGGAATAGATTATGATACTAGATCCATAAGAGGTATTCTGCTCATTAATTGAAGCAAACCCCAATTCCGTTCTAACTTCGTTATTAATGAAAGTATTATTATATTCAACAGAAGATAACCAGAGAGATTTATTTATATAGTTCCCAGAGATAATGTGGTTTCTTCCACCTACTGAGAATCTACCATAAAAAGTATTATTCCCTATGAAAACTCCACTAGTATAAGAAGTATTACTATAATCAGACAGATAAAAGGTTCCAAGACCCGCAGATTCACTAAAAATGGTGTTGGAACTGAAATTTAGTCCAGTATTTCTACTATTCCCGTCGCCATCAACTAAAGAAACACAACTAGCTTCCGCGATGGTTCCGCAATTAGAGAAAGTATTATTATAGACTAATCCGCCCAAGGGAGAAGCAAAATAAAAACCAACTTCGTAATTATAACCAATACCATCTCCATTATCATAACCCACATATGAGAAAACATTATTGGTAAGATTGTAATCTCCATCAGTGATCCTCGCTTTCCATCTCAGGATAGAATTATTTGAAGTAAAAGCACTGTGATTAATATTAGCAAAAGCAGTTCCAGAACTAATCATAAAATTAGCACTTCCGTTAGAAGTAAGCCTAAAGGTAAGATTTGATTTTTGGATATCAAGATTACCTCCAGAGATAGTAAAGTTATTTTCAAGATTCAAAGTAACGTTATTTAAGACAAGATTACCACTAGCATTTATCCCCGAATCAAGAACCGAGTTATTCCGGAAAGTAGTGTAATAAAAAGGAGAAGATTGATCTGTCGGATCTAAAGCATAAACAGGTTTAGTCTCCCATATCCCATCACTAGCATTAGTCAGATCAATCACAACTTCATATGCATTTCCGGAATTGTTACAATAAACAGTAAAGTTGCCCATGAAAGTACCATCGTAGCCATCAACATTTCCACAGGTAAGAGGACTATTATCACAAGATAAGAGAATTAGGTTATTTTGCGGATCTGAAGAGTTATAACATCCAATTAATGGCCCACCAAAATCGCCAATATATCCTATCCCAAAATCATCCCCCGCACCCACAATCCCGCCGGTGCTAGGGTTATCATCTAAGTCAAATTCATAAAGGAAACTACTGTTGTCAGTATTGTTAACATAAACCATTATTCTATTCTGGGATTCATTCATAGCAATACGGAATTCTCTTCCAGAATTAGCATCCCAATCGTTAGTATAAGCAGAAGGAGTAGATGAATCTAAATCTGGAACAGCTAGAACAATATTTGTAGAATTACCTCTTAAGTCATAAACCCCAGTAGTGGTTAAAGAGAAATTATTTACCACTAATTCAGGAGAGATAGAATCATTTCTAATTATCACAAAACCATCTACACTAATCACATCATTACTACAACTAACAGAAGAATTAATAGTCCAATTTCCGCCAGTGTAAGCTCCAGCACAATCTCCCGCTTGGACTTGCATCTCTTCTACCCCAACTGCTGCTCCGGTAAGAAGGTTCCCCATACCATTAAATCCTTGACTTAAAGAGGTCCATCCTTCTTTAAGGAGGGAAGATTCTGAAGAGTAAAGTTGTAATGAAAAAAGTATCCCAAAAATTACCAATAAAGTAGCAAGTCCACGTAAACCAACACTTAAGAAAGGAGAAGAGGGTTGAGTACCAACTTTAGAACGTACCTTAGAATGAACTTTACGAACCACCTTCTTCTTTTTCTTCATCTACACCTGCCTCTTTTCAATTACCGATTATTTAATCAAAAAGAAAGTTCTGGCCTTTTTAAACGTTTCTCTTTTATAGAGCAAAGTTCTAATAGGATTAACGAGAGAAACTAGTGAAAAGTTAAAAGAAAATAAACTAGAACTAAAAAAGAATAATAAAATCCAAAACAAATTATCTTTTCTTAATCTCTTTCAACCCGTTCATGTATGGTTGAAGCACTTTAGGAATCTTAATAGTTCCTTTCTCGGTTTGGAAATTTTCTACTAAAGCCACAATGGCTCGAGAAGTAGCTACTACCGTGCTGTTTAAGGTGTGCACTAACTTATTTCCTTCAGGTGTTCGATAACGGATGTCTAGTCTTCGAGATTGATAATCAGTACAATTTGAACAAGAGACTACTTCTCGGAAAGCGTTCTGGACCGGCATCCAAGCTTCTAGATCATACTTCTTAGCTGCTACAATCCCGATATCCCCGGTACAGATGTTAATCTGTCTAAAGTGCAGATCAAAAGATTCAAACAATTCAATAGAATTTTGGATCATTTCCTCATGGTATTTCCATGAATCTTCAGGTTTACACAAAATAATCTGTTCAATTTTATGGAACTGATGTCCTCGAAAGATTCCTTTCATATCTTTACCATGAGCACCAGCTTCTTTTCTAAAACAGGGAGAAATGCCAATCAATTTTATGGGCAACTCTTTTTCATCTAACACTTCGTTCATCCACATACTAGTAAGAGGATGTTCAGAAGTAGCAATCAGATATTCATCTTCTCCTTCAATCTTGTAAAGGACGTCAGCAAAATCACCCATAGAAGTTACTCCTTCGTACGGTTCACGTTTAATCATGTAAGGAGGAAGGATTAAGTGATATCCTTTCTTCATCATGAAATCTACTGCGTATCGTTGAAGTGCTAAGTCTAACAATGCTCCTTCATCTTTAAGAATCCAGAATCTAGCTCCAGAAATTTTAGCTGCTCGTTCTAAATCTGCCATCCCTAATTCTACAATCAAGTCAGCATGACTCTTCAAAGTAAACTTAAATTCTGGTTTCTTACCGAAGAGCTTAACAGTAGTATTCTGAGTATCATCTTCTCCATAAGGAACGGACTCATGTAAGATATTAGGCAAGTTATACAGATTCTTTTTGATTTCTGCTTCTAAGAAAGTTATTCTTTCCTCTTTCAAAGAGATATGTTTAGGAATATCTGCTGCCTCTCTTAATAAATTAGAAACATCACCATTCTTCTTCTTGGTTTCAGAAATCTCTTTACTGAGAGTATTACGTTTAGCTCTTAAGTCGTCAATCTCTTTCTTAGCTTTGAGCCATTCTTTATCATAAGCGATAGTTTGTTCTAAGACGTCCAGTTTAGCTTCATCTTTACGCTTCTGTAAGTCTTTTCTTACCACTTCAGGAGTGGTCCGGATTAATTTGATATCTAGCATGTTATAGGGAAAGATTTAATCCAAGTTCTTAAATTTTATTGTGAAGAATAAGGTTTAAACGAGATAAAGTTATACCTACAAATCCGTAAATTTATGCTTTTTCGTGAAAATGTAGGTATAACTAAAAAAGAAGAATTTAGTAGAAAATAAGTGGCTTAACTCCCTTTATCTTCTGCTCGAATCTTTCTCTGACTTCTTTAGGCCAGTTTTTCGGATCGATACCTTTCTGAGCTAAGAAAGAAACGAGCATTCTTTCGAAAGAACTACCTGCACATCCGCTCCATAAAATCTGCTGAGCTTTGTCTTTGACGTTCCAAGCAAGAGGATATTTATCTCCATTAGAACTGACGTTGCCGACTTCTAACCATTCTTGTTCACGATTTCCACGATAAGGAAGATAAACATCAAAATCAAAAGTTCCAACTTCTGCTGTTCCTTGATCTGTTCTGATCCCGGCATGAGCCATCCACCATGGAGTCACTCGAGCCACACGCATTTCCATTTCTAAAGTTTGGTCGTATAATTTGATGACCGCTTCCCTAATCTTCTGCCAATAATCTATGACTTGTTCCTTGGTTCCGACAAAAAGCATTTCAATCCGATGCAATTCTTCCACTCGATCTAACCCATGAGTCCCACCTGATTCATTACGATAAGTTGGTCCAGACCAATCATAAACTAATAAAGGCAAACTTGCCGGTTCAATAACTTTATTTTTCAGGTAAGGCCAAAAAGGAGGACATTGAGCAAAAGACATAATGCCCACACAGTTGCTTCTTTCTTTGATTAATTCCGATTGAACTTCCCCGGTAATTTCATACAAATCCATCACTTCCTGCCAGATATCTAAAGAAGCACTTTTTGGAACACTCACAAAGTAAGCATTGGGATAAACATTCTTAGCATGACCTGACTTTTTAGCAATATCCCAATATTCAAATTTGGGAAAAGTCATCTCATAGAATCCTAACGGAGAATATATCTTTTCAATTAACAATTCTTTAAAAACGTTGATTAAAGAGGTAAATTCTCTGCCAAAGATCCATTGACCTTTAGCATCAGTATGTTTAATCCAACCTTTCTTTTCTAAATCTACTGCCGGATCACCTTGATAAGTAATTTTTCTTTCTTTACTTTTCCAAACATATTCTTTAAACTCATCCTTACCTTCATAATTGAACTGTTTTATCTTATTTTGAATCAGCTTTAAAGTTTTCTCGATATAATGTTCTTTAATCCAATCGAAAGGAATCTGTTCATAAGTTAAATGAACTTGATGGTCACGGAAATGAATATTCTTTACTAAAGGAACAGTAAAGGGTTTCTTTGGATCCTCTTCCAGATCCTGAACTAGATAATATTTTTGGATTACCCAGTTCTTAATCCCACATTTAAATCCCTTACCCAAAATTTCTTTCAATTGTTTTTCTAATTGAACCAGTAAATCCGTAGCTGCGTAGTCTTTTGAGTGTAATTCTAATTGTACATTCTGATTAAACTTTAGTTTTAGTTCAAAAGGTTTGTTCTGAATAGTAAACTTTTCTTTTAGAGAACTTAACAGAGAACTAATTTTCAATTGAATGTCTTTATCAATTTCTTGGGTTAAAGCTATTTCCAGTTTTAGTTCGTACATGGTTTGTCCTCCATTTGGGTATTTAGTTTATATTTATATTACTATCTCTAGAACATTTTTTTGGTCTCGAAGAAAAGCTCATGAAAAACTTCGTTCCAACTAATTGGAACTAGAACTACTGCTAGAAGATACTGAAGCAAAGTTCTGTAAGTTAGCCATATTAATAAAAAGCGAATTGGATTATTTAAATCTTACGAGAATTATTTCAATTTTGCCCGATTCCACAAACCCTCAAAAACTAAACGTTGACTTTGACTAATCTCTTCATCTATAATTAAAGTTCCAATTAATTCTTGACTTAAACTAATGATCCCCACTTTATGACCAGAGATAAATGTTACGGTAGGAAACTTTTCCATTTCTGAAAGAAAACGAATTTGAGTAAACTTACGTATTTCCGGGTCTTTTAATCTAAATAACGAGAATTCAGATTTTTCAAACACGGCTTTTAAGATAATCTTTTGTTCAACCCTTCTTCGCGCCATAGATTCAGGTAAATGAAATAAGAATTCATCGGCTTTTTTAGCTGAACCATAGATGAATAATTCTTTTCCTCGATATAATTCATCAAACAGACTAATTATTCCTTTCATTCCTTCAAACAGTAGAACTTTTGGTTTTTCTAGTACAGTTGAACTTAATTTCTTCAACTGAGGAATGTAAGTAGAAATTTTATCCTGTTTTGATTTTAATAAGGAGATTAGTTCTTCTGGATTTGCTGCTTGAAAAAAAAGTTTCTTCTCCCGGATAAAAGAACTAATAATCCCTTTTGCTTTCAAGGATTCTAAAATGTCATAAGTAGTACTCCGTCTAAAATCAGCTAACGAACTCAAACGATTAGCAGTAGATGGCCCTGTCTTTAAGCAAGTGAGATAGATTTCTGCTTCTTTTTGAGATAGCCCATACTCAACTAAAGCCGCGATGAATTCATCCATTTCCTTTCTCAAAACAGCGGAGTTTAAAAAGTTTTTGTTTAGCCGTCGCTTTTAGACGGCGATAATTGATATACTTGTTATCTCTTAAGAGTAGTATGAAAACATATAAACTATTAGGTTTAGTCGGATTGCTTGCTTATTGTGGCAATTGTAGATCATCTAACGATATTCCCACAACTCCCACTACCCAAAGATGGGTAGAAGTAGATGGTAATTTAGAAACTCCCGAACGAGAATATTGTATCGGTCCAGAACAATTGCGTTATGTGGTAGATTTTGAGAAAAGTAAAATCTTGAATATGGGAGCTTGTCCGAATGGAATTGTTGAAAGAAAGGATATCAGCTATAATTTACTGCCAGAGTTAGTGCGGGAAGCTTATCAAGAAGCCCACAAAAAGTAACTTTTTATTCCTTTTTCTCTTTAAAACAATAATAAACTATATAAACTCCAAAGACTAGCCTTAGATAAAAGAGGAATGGCTAAAAAAAGTATTATCTTAATAGAAATAGTGTTATCTTTATTGTTAATAGCTAGTTTTATCTCTGCAGATACAGATTTAGGACCTTCTGCACCTTGTTTTACAGATGATGAATGTCAGATGTTTGTCCCCATGTTTCAGTTGCCTAGTTATTGTAACTTGGTTACTTCAACTTGTTTTACTGTCAGTCCAATTACAGCAACACCTCCTTTAACCTTTGACCAGACTTCAACCAACCTCACTAATGTTACTGTTCCCGTCGCTCCAGTGGTAGAAGATTCTGCTTTCACTAGTTTAGGAGATAGAGTTAACGTGATCGAAACTTCAGTTTCTTCCATCCAACAACAGGTAAACGAACTCCAGGGTAAGACTGATGAACTGAACACTAAAGTCACTTCCATTGAATCTACTACAAATAACCTTAACACCAATTTACAATCATTTAATTCTCAACAAGAACAGAATAAAGAAGAGTTGAAGAAAGATGTAACTAGTATCTCTACTGGATTAGCAGTATTACAATCAGACATAAATGCTACCCAAGGACAGATTGACCAAGTTAAGACGGAACTAGAACAAAAAAGTTCTACCCTTTGGATTATAACTACCGTTCTAATTATTTTAATCTTGTCTTTAGCAGGAGCTGGAGTATATTATTACTTTGATTTACAAAAGAAAAGAGAAGAGAAGTTTGAAGCAGAATTAACTCCTGCTATTCATGCTTACTTAACTCAACAGATTAAAATCGGGAAAAAGTTTATTCAGATCAAAGATAATTTGATGGAAACTGGCTGGAGTGAAGAAGAAGCACGCTGGGCCTACAAAGAGACTATGCGCCATAATTATCATCGCTTCTTAGGCAAGACGGCCCCTAAAGAAGCTCCTTCTGCTCCAACTATCAATTTACCTACATTTGATTTTAAAACTCTGTTTCAACATGATGCTACTAAAGTGTTAAGCATCTTAATCGTAAGTGTGTTAATTATCTTAGGAGGATTATTGTTGTTAAGAGGAGTAACTACCGGGAAAGCGATTCAGATGGGCACGGTTGATCTGTACTCTCAAGTCGGACCATTATTAGAACAAAATCTTGCTAATAATATATTTTACACAAAACTTAAGTTTGCAGATATTTGTGTTCAGGTTGAAGATCAAGGACAAAGTATATCTTACCGAGTACTGAAAACTTCTCTGGGCCATGCCTTGACTGAAGCACTTCAACCCTGTGATTATAATTCTGAAGCTTACGACTTCTCTGTTAAGTTCCTTAACTTCCAGAGTTTTGATTTAGTGATTAATGATTTAAGTTGTTCCAATCTACAAAGAGTTAACAATTTACAACAGAATCTAGTAATCTTGCCTTCTAAATATATTCTGCCGGGGTTTGGTTTAAACTCAGAAAAGGATGTTTCTAAATATTGTGAAGTGTTACAAGAATGTTTAAGTTCTGCAGAACTAGCTGTTGCTGGTATTAATTGTTAATTGCGTATTCTAAAGGATAGAAATACCTTTAAACCAATTCTAATTTTCAGAAGCGATGGATCTAGATAGATTAGTGGAAGGACTTACAGAATTTGGAAAACATAAAATTGTTACTCTCGCTTATCTGAAAGGATACGTTCCGAAAGAGAGAGTAGATCTTTGTCAGATAGCAAGGATAGCCTTACAAGGATATGAGTTTACCCCAGGAGACTGGTGTAGAAGTAACTTACAAGTTAGTTTAAAGAAAGGACAACTTAAAAGAAAAGTAAGTGACAGATATTATAACCGTTCTTATGAGTCTTTAGAGGGTGAAGGAGATTTCGAAGCAGCTTACCTTAAAGCAATAGAAGAAAGAGATCCTTGGAAACAAACTTTCTATGGCAACTTAAACAGTTTCGTCCGCGGATGTTATATCGCTATAACCAGTCAACCCATAAAATATCCTAAGATTCCTGGAAAAGAATAATCAATGATTAAAGAAAAGTATTGAGACTTATTTATCTTGTATCTACCCGAGCTTCTAGCTCACTCTTCCAATAATACCGATGTCCACTTTTACCTCTCTCTCCTGGACAAGTCTCACAGTAATAATCTCCTGCTCTTTGTGATGCCCATTGTTCAGGATTCAAAGGAGAATCTACAGGACGTTTCACTTCCTTCAACAAAGAAGAACATTCTAAACAGTGATATTCAACCATTATAATCCAATGAAAGAAGAGACTTATTAATATTTAGATTTACAAGAATACAAATTCTTCCGGCTCTGTTCGGAATAGAACCTTTTTGTATACTGGCGCCAATTGAGGCGCATTTTTTCCGAAGAAAAAATTATCGCGCCGTGCTCCAGTATACAAATGTCATCTTCTCCAGACAGAGCCAATTCTTCCTAAACTTATTTAAATCCCTGCCAAAATAGGATTCTATGCAAAAATGTACTACCGCTGACGGTTCAGAAACCTTCTTGAATGAAGAGATACAAGAAACGTATCACTCTCATACTGGAGCAGTAGAAGAAGCTCTAAAGAAGTATGCTATTCCGTGCAAGATTAAAGAGTTAGCTCGAACTGGAAAAGTTACCATCCTTGACGCTTGCGCCGGGATGGGGTATAATGCTGCCATGGGAATTCAAGTCGCTTTAGAAGAAAATCCCGATTGCGAAGTGGAAATAGTAGGTTTAGAGATTGACCCAGAAATCATCAAGAAGATCCAAGAAGTCAATCCAGCTATTCCTGCGTTCAAGTATTTCAAGAAGATCACCCCTGATAATTTAGAAGTAAGAGAAGGAAAAGTACACATTAAATATCTTCTAGGCGATGCTCATGAAACTAGTAAACTCTTGCCGGAAGAATATTTTGATGCCATCTTCTTTGATCCTTTTTCTCCAAAATCTGCTCCAGATATGTGGAATAAAGAATTCTTCGACCAGATGTATAGAGTGATTAAGAGAAATGGGATCCTGGCCACTTTTTCTTGTGCCAGAATGGCCAGGGATAATATGGCTGCAGCCGGTTTTATGTATGATGATGGCCCCATCTTAGGAAGAAGAGGCCCAGGAACCATTGCAACTAAATGGGTGTTCCCTTAGAACTATTTCTTATTTCTTCCTCTTTTCATTACCGCATTATATCTTTCAAGAACCGCTTTAGCTTCTGGATAAGATTCATAATATCCTTCTAAAGCTTTTTCAAACACATCTGGATAGATATGATAATGTTTACTTTCTAAAGCTCGGTTTAATAGAAATAAATCTACTGCTTTGTCTTCCACTTTCTCAGAAAAGAAAGATAACCCAAAATCAATAAACACTAATTCTCCTTGTCGAACTAAGATATTAGAAGTGGTTAAATCTCCATGAATAATATCCTTTAAATGTAACTGACCGATCTTCTCACCCATCTCTCGAGCTAATTGCTGATAAACGTCTCCTTCTTCGATAACGTCTCTTAATTTTGATCCAGAAATAAAGTCCATGGTTAAAGTCATATCCTTATCAGACATCCCTAATAATCTTGGAGCAGGAAAGTTCATCTCTTCTAAGCGTTGCATCACTTTAGCTTCTCTTCTAGTTCTAAATCCACGTAAAGCTCGATCTATCTGAGGAATTCTGTAACCTTTAGATAAACGTTCTTTGATAACTCTATCTGCATCACGATAAATTACTGCTTCTGCTCCTTGACCAATTTTGTGCATATCTCGAGTCAGGAGGAGAGAATTTAAAAACCTATCGAAACTGAATAAGCTATATGCCTAAAACATCTAAAATAGAATTACTCCTTCCAGCAGGAAATTGGGACTGCTTAAGAGCAGCAGTAGAGAATGGCGCTGACGCAGTGTACTTAGGCATAGATAAATTCAACGCTCGAAGAAGAGCAGACAATTTCAAGTTAGAAGAACTAAAAGAGGTTACTGCTTACGCTCACCAGAATGGAGTCAAGGTCTACATCACCTTAAACATCCTAATCAAGAATTCAGAGATTAATGAATTCTTTGAAACAGTAAAAAGTATCTATCTAGCTAATGCTGACGCAGTTATTATCCAAGAACTGTCCTTCTTACCGATCATCAAACAGAATTTTCCCGGATTAGAAGTACATATTTCTACCCAAGCAGCTATTACTAACACTTACTTTTATGATTTGATCAAAGAAGCAGATAAAGTAGTCTTACCCAGAGAATTTTCTAAAGAAGAGATTGAGCATTTCATCAAAACCACTAAATTACCAACAGAAATTTTTGTGCAGGGAGCACTATGCTTCTCTTACTCCGGAAAATGCCTTTTTTCTAGTATGATTGGAGGACGTTCCGGGAATCGAGGCATGTGCGCTCAGCCTTGTCGTAGAATCTACAACGGAAGTTATCTGTTAAGTATGAAAGACCTTTGTCTAGTTAAGAAAATTCCGGAGATTATTGAAATGGGCGTTTCTTCATTAAAAATTGAAGGCAGATTACGTAGCGAGAAGTATGTTGCTGCAGCTGCTCGCACTTATCGATCTGCTATCGATTCTTACTATGCCGGAAAATTTGAAGTAAATAAGGAATACTTCAAAGAGATGGAGCTTGCTTTTAATAGAGAATTCACTTGGGGATACTACAGTAAAGATAAACAATTAATCTCTCCAGAACGACCCACCAGCAGGGGATTATTCTTAGGAACTTTAGAACCGGGAAACTTTATCCAGTTACAGGAAGACCTTTCAGTAGGAGACGGATTAGGAATATGGATGGAGAATAAGGTAGATGGAGCAGTATTAAGAAAGATAGAGAAAAACAAAACAGAAATTCAATGTGCTTACAAGGGAGAAAGAGTAAAATTGTTTATTCACGCTCATTCGGGGAACAGAATTTACAAAACTTCTAGCTCAGATAAATCTACTCTCATTAAATTTACCAAGAATGCCCCGATTAAAGAACCTTCTCGCTCGATAGAAAGAATTACTCTTCCAGAGATTAAACCAAAAGGAGCAGGGAAAGAAGAAGTATTAGTAAAGGTATATTCCACCGAAGACGGAGAAGATGCATTTAATTCTGGAGCAAATAAGGTATTTTATAACCTCTTAGCAGAAGATTATTCTTCTAGGTTCGGAGCTTACGTTCCCAGGATACTAAACGATCAAGAAGTAGAACAAGTTTTAAGTCTAATTGAAACACATCAAGTTAAAGATATCTTAATCGGAGATTTAGGAGTCTATCTCAAGCTAAGAAACAAAAAAGGGTTAAACTTATACTTAGATTACTCTAACAACATCTTTAACGATTATGATCTAGAATTCTTTAACAAAGCTACTTCGATCATCTCTCCAGAATTATCATTCTGGGAACTTAAAGAATTTCAAGACAAAAGTTTTGTGGTGTTGATACAGGGAAGAGTAGTTTTAATGAACACTAAGTATCTTTCCTTACCTCGTTCTCTAAAAGATGAGAAGAGATATGCTTTCCCTGTAAGAAAAGAACACACTTATCTTCAAGTTCTTAACAGCGTAGAGTTGGGATTATTTGAAGGGATATTGGCTCTGAGAAAGAATGGGATCAATAAATTCTTTTTAGACTTAGATACAGATGTTGGGTTTATGGTCAAACAATATGTTAATATTCTAAAAGGGAAGAAGTTATCCATTGACAAAGAGAATTATACTAAAGGACATTGGGATAAAGGAGTAGAATAATCAACGTCCATATTCATTTCTTAAACAGATCTGGTCTGCTGCTTCTTTGATCAGCGATTTGGCCAACCTAAAGGTCGCTCCATTAATACTATAATCTGCCGGAGCCGTATAATGAACTCTTCCTGCTTCCAGAAATCCTCGTGCTCTCTGCTGAGCTTGGTCTGACTCAGAATCATAAACAGCAACCGCTTTACCTTTCCGACCATTGCTTCTCACTTCCATATGCCTGATAGTAGCGAAAGCAGCATGATCAGTCATTTTCATCCCACTGTCTCCAAAATAAAGGATATTATACCAGGGAACTCTTCTCTCTTCCTCAGGAAGATTATTATTGACGTTAACATAAGGAGGAACATTAGAACCCTTATTTACCATGTACAAGAATTCAGTCTTTTTTTGATGGCCCACAGCTCTGGCAATCTGAGCAATCCTACCATCTCTTTCCCGGAACTCTGAAGCGTACACCCCGTTCAGAATTCCACCGAAATTTAAAGGACTTCCCAAAATCATCTCTTTCAAACCAGTACTAACAATATAATGTTCCAAAGTGATATTATGTTCACGATAGCGTGAATCTTCTAAAACCATCTCCTTAGTTTTAAAGAAGAAATCGGGCAAGCCTTTGAAAGTTATCCCCTGAAGCATCTTTCCATAAGATCTTAAGTCATGATTAGATAAAGGGGGAAGTTTTCCTTCCTGAACATAATCTAATAGAAGAAGCATGTAAGCATTTTCATAATCAATCTCTACCTGGTGCTGAGTTCTTTCTCTTTCGGTCATCTGGTCCGACTCTTTAAAGAAAGTAGTAGGATCAATCCCAAAACTTCTCAAAAAAGGGTTCTGCATATCTCCTCGGATTAAAGTACCATCACAATCATACAAACAGATGATTACGTTCTGAGGTGCAGCCATAAATTAATCTAAAGAATAACTATAATATAAACACTTATTTAGTCCAAAATAGATAATTAAAAAAGAATAAGAAAGGTTAAATTTCAGCTAATACTGCTTCGATCTTCCTCTTCAACACTGGAGCAGGTGAAAACCCCACTATTCGATCTACTTCTTTCCCGTTTTTGAACACAACTAAACAAGGTATACCAGCAATATTATTCTCTCCAGCCAGTTCAGGATAATCTTCAGTAGAAAGTTTAGCGAATTTGGCTTTTCCTTCAAACTCTTTACTCGCTTCTTCAAAAGCAGGAGCCATCATTCTGCACGGACCGCACCAAGAAGCCCAGAAATCTACTACTACCGGAGTTGGACTGCTAATAAATTTCTTAAATTCCTTATCACTTAATTCATGAACCATATTTATTCACCTCATTGACAATAACATTCTTTGTTGAATTTTATCTCTCTTGCTTCACGAGAGTTTTTTAGACTTCCCACTCCCTGCAAAGCACATATCTCTTCGCAGGTTAATTCGTTTAATAAATCTTTTCTGTTATACATCATATTTCATCACAAACTGTGGGCTTAATCCTAATTTATAAATAGTGTGGAGGACTGACGGTACTGCGAGTATACTTGCACAACCCACAAAGTTTATAAATGAGAATTGAATAAATAAAGGTATGCCCTTAAATTTTATCTGCAGAATCATAACCTTAGAACAGATCTTACATTGTTCATTTAGTTTGAACAAGACTGAAATCCTAGTCCTGAAACATTTATTATATTCTAAAGAGGAAGAAACTATCGAAGAGATCATAAAACATGTTAAGAAAGATCGTACTACTATCCAAAGAAGTGTAAAGAAGCTGCATGAAAAGGATTTGATTAAAAGAAGACAGCTTAACTTAGAGAAAGGTGGTTATGTGTTTATTTATTCTTCTAAACCTAAACAGGAATTAAAGGATAAGGTCAAGAAGATCTTTCATGGCTTTGAAGATATGGTTGATGCAGAGATACAGAAGTGGTAAAATATTATCTTTTTTTCTGAAGTGAATTAAAAATTTCCAATAGCTTAGCGGGATCGGTTCGATATGAATCGCCTCCTTCAAAGAAATAATGACTAGCAATTAGATGAGGAGTCAAACCGGTAACGACAGCGAAAGAACCTAAATAGAGTTGACGGTTTATATCAGCAAAATCCCCCCCAGGTTTTACCCCGGGAAATTCTCCTTTTCTTACAACATAAGTATGATTACCACTCCAAGTATTATATCCAAAATGATCTTTACCGCTACAACCCCAAGGACAACCTTGAGCTCCACAAGACCCAATCGGAAGAAAATTAAAAGTAGAATCACCACGCGATAAATCATCTTGCTTTTTTCCCCTTAATCGATCCATAAAACGAGCCCATCGTCCCCGTGGAACAGTCTCTTTTTTTGGAGGATTAACCACCACATCAGCCATTCTGGCCATCTCTTCATAATCCAAACCTAATCTTTGAAGTGTTTCATAATCTGCTCTTACTACATCAATCAAACTCTCTTTCGGAGCTAAAAATCCTCCTTCAGAAGCACCGGTCCAAACCCCGCTCTTATCATCAGGCCTCAGTCTAGCTTCTAATTCCGATAAAGAAAATCTTTGCGTCAGTTGTTTCTCAATATCTTGAAAATCAGGTAACATTATAACTTTATAAGAGAGATTATTTTTAAAATTATCTATTCTAGAGTAGTATTTGGCTCAAATGACATTCAGTAAACTTTATAAGACAGTTCATCACTCTTCTAGATATGGCAAAAAGTATGGTGATAGGCACATTTATACTGCTCCTAATATTATTCAGCAGTTTGGCATTAGCAGAAAGCGATTGTTTATACTATTTCTATGGAAAAGGATGTAACGACTGCGATCTCAGCAGCAATTACATCAAAGGATTACAAGATAAGTATCCAGAAGTAAGCGTTAAACGCATTGAAGTATATTACAGTAAAGAAAATCTAGCGGAATTAAACCAATATTTTGATGCTTATGGTATTCCTGAATCACAACGAGGATTACCGGCATTGTTCTCTGCCACTAGTTACTTTATCGGACAGAAACCGATGGGAGAACTTTTAGAAACCCATATTAACCAAAATGACAACACGGTTTGTCCTTTACCTACCGAAAACAAAGTTATGGGGGTAGTAGGAAAAAGTGAACATATCACTTTGTTACAAAGTTTAACTCTTTTAACTATCACTAAAGCTGCTGTTTCCAGTTACTTGTCTTCAGGAATCTTAGCTTTAGTGTCTATCTTAATGTTGATCACCGTAATTTTAATCTCGAGCAATAAAGAGAAAAGAGAGATATTAAAGAAATCTTTGGTGTTCGTAGTCGGATCGTTTTTAGTGTACTTGCTATATGTGTTCGGGTTACTTACTTGGTTTGCCGGAGAAGAAGTAACCTTGTGGGGATACAAAATCATGGGAGGAATAGCAGTATTATTCTCTCTGTTATTACTTAGACGTCATCTTGCTGGAAAAGGAGAACTGTTTGAACATATGAACCATGATAAACAGCAAGGATGGAAAGCTCGACGTAATGCTTTATTCAGCGGATTAGGAGTATTTATTCTCGGAATAATCACTGCCCTGTTCAGTTTTTCTGGTCTGTCTAAAGAATTTGGGTGGATGAGACATCTTATCGGTCTAGGAGAAAATACTACTTTAGTTACAGTCATTAGCATTTATTATCTGCTAGTATTGTTCCTGCTTCCTTTAGCTATCGCCGTATTGGTCTTCCTTATCCGAGAAGTAGGAGAAGATGCTGGAGAGAGAGGGATGTGGATCTGGAAGAAGAAACAGTTATGGTGGCTGAATTCACTGGTTGCTCTAATTACCGCAATCTTAGGAGCAATAATTATTTTTGCATATTAATTTTATTTGTTTAGTCCCTTTGGGTAGTAAAACTTAAAAAGAATGCTTCTTTTTAGAAGTAAATGGCCCATATTGAGATACTAGTTAATACTGATCCGATAGCACTTCGTAATCAAGCCAATATGGTTTTAGCTCAAGGGAATTACACTTACGTTCAATATCAAGTAGATCAGGGGAATTATTCTTGTCTGTTATTTGCTGCTGGGGGCCAGGTTTCTCCTCGAGCAGCTCCTGAAGAACATTTAGCTCCAAAACAAATTGCTTTAAGTGATAAATATACTGCTTTAGCCTTAATTCAACGTTACGATCGTAAGACAGCGAGAGAAGAATTAGCTTTATCTGAACAAGGATTAGCCGCATTATTAGGAGAAACTAAACCACCAAGAAAATCCAGGAAACCCAAGTAATCTTTATATAACTACTTTCTTTTCATCTTAAAATGGTCCTAGAAAAGTTAGGTGAATCTTTAAGAAACACCTTACAAAAGATTACTAATGCAGTTTTTGTAGATGATAAGCTAATCAATGAACTAGTAAAAGACATTCAAAGAGCACTTTTACAATCAGACACTAATGTTCAACTGGTATTCAACCTTACTAATAAGATTAAAGAAAGAGCTAAAGAAAGCACTCCCCCGGGAATTACTAAGAGAGAACAGATTGTAACTGTTGTTTATGAAGAGTTAACTAACTTCTTAGGTAAAGAAGTTTATGAGATAAAGTTTGAAAAAAAGCCCACTAAGATTATGCTGGTTGGGTTATTTGGATCAGGTAAGACTACTACAGCGGGAAAATTAGCTAAATTCTACAAAAAGCGTGGACATAAAATAGCAGTGATGCAGACCGATACTTGGCGACCAGCAGCTTATGAACAGTTAGAACAGTTAGCAAACGGTATTGGAGTTGATTTTTTAGGAATTAAAAAAGAGAAAGACCCTTCTAAGATCTATTCTCATTTCCAGAAGAAGTTAGCAGAATATGATTTAGTGATAATCGATACCGCTGGAAGAGACGCTTTATCAGAGGATCTGATTGAAGAACTTAACCAGATAAACAAGCTTGCTCAACCGGAAGAAAGATTATTAGTTATTTCTGCAGATATCGGACAAGCAGCCCAGACCCAAGCACAAGCATTCCATGATACTTGTAATGTTACCGGAGTTATCGTTACTAAATTAGAAGGTACAGCTAAAGGAGGAGGAGCTCTTTCTGCTTGTGCTGTAACTAACTCTCCCATTAAGTTTATCGGAGTGGGAGAAAAAGTTGATGATTTAGAAGTATTCTATCCGCAACGTTTCGTAGGCCGATTAATCGGAATGGGAGACATTGAATCTCTATTAGAAAAAGCTCGAGAAGTGGTTAAAGAAGAAGATGCTAAAGATATGGAGCAGAAATTGCTCAAAGGAGAATTTAGTTTATTAGATTTATATCAACAAATGAAGTCCATGAAGAAGATGGGTTCTTTCTCTAAATTGATAGAAATGATTCCTGGTTTCAGTTCAGTAAAGTTACCTAAAGACATGATCGATGTACAGGAAGGTAAACTAGAGAAATGGCGTATCGCTATGGATAGCATGACTCAAAAAGAGTTAGAAGATCCAGAGATCATTAGTGCAGAAAGGATTGATCGAATCGCTGCCGGTTCTGGTGTTAAAGCTACAGAGATTAGAGAACTGTTGAAACAACATCGCATGGCCAAGAAAATGATGAAGATGATGAAAGGAGAAAAAGATCTGGGCAAGATGATGAAGAAGATGGGCGGTAAAATGCCCAAAGGCATAGGAAGATAATTCTGTCGTGGAACCGAGCATAGCGAGTGTTCCACTTGATTAATTTCGATCAAACACGCAAGATGAATGTGAAAGATTCATCTGCGCACAAATGAAGTCGTTGCTTCATTTTGTGTTTTGCGAAGTCAAAAGGTTTGTGATCGCAGAAGATGGGCGGGAAAGTTCCGAAGGGAATGGGTCGTTAGTTCACTAAATAATTAGTTACTTTAAAGTAGCAATCCTTATATATAGGATTCAGTTCTTGGGATTTATGTTAGCCAGAATTAAAGCTCTTACTCCTGAACTAAACGGACTTTCTGTGACCCTAGATGGAGTTACTCATCTAGGTAGAGGAGGAGTTATTCAGAAACATGGACAAGATAGTCCTGTAGATTTTTTTGATCAAACTGGAAGAGCCAGACCCGGAAAATTCAATGAAGCAAGAATAGTAGTACAGATTGATGGAGAAAGAAACCAAGTGTCTAGAAATCATGCTTTATTATTCCCGGAAGAAGAGAGATATTATTTAAGAGATTTACATTCTGCAAATGGAACTACTTTAAATGGAATTAAGATTGGAGGTGGGATTGATCAACTATTAACTGAAGGAGATTTGATTGTTCTTGCCCCTGGTTGCGACAAAGGAGTTGAATTTCAGTTCAATTATTTCCCCAAAACTTCTGAAGACCAGAACTTTGCCTTACTAGTAGGAAATTCTGGATATAACCTTCAAGGAGTCCAGCCAGACATACTAGAAATGAAAAGATTATTATCACTACGAAAAGGGTTTGGAGGGAACATTATTACTTTACTAGAGGAAGAAGCAACCCAGCGAAGAGTCTTAGATCAATTAGAGAATATTCAACGCCAAGCCACAGATAACTCTTTAACCGTGTTTCATTATTCTGGCCATGGAGAGGAGAATATGGGATTAAATTTGAGAGACAATGTTTTAAGCCCGGAAAGATTATACAATACCATCGATCAGATTAGAGGTAAGAAACTGATCATCTTAGATGCATGTTATGCCGGTCAATTCTGTGATCAAAGTCTAGTCCCAGAACATTCTCTAATCATGGCCGCTACAACCAAGGATGCAGTAGCTTACGAAGGTAAGCATGATAGTAACGAAGCATTCCGAAGAATGGGACATTTCAGTCGAGCCTTAGAAAGAATATTTGAAAGTACTCCTGACAGAATCGATCTCAAAAGATTAGATGAACTGAAAGAGGATTATTATTTAGTCAGTAAGGGACAGAAACCTTTAGTAACCGGATTTACGATCTTTCTTCCTAGTATTGCCGGAATGAACGCCTTAAAAGAATAATTATTCTTTCATCCCGATTTCTTTTCTATATCCACAACTCTTACAATAAAATACTTCAAACATTCCATCAGCGAATTTATGTTGACCTTTATGTAAGGAAGTACCGCATTCTGGACAATCGTTCTGGGTTAAGACCAGATGTTGAGGTTGAGAATCAATCTTCATTCTTCAAGAGATTACTAATGGTTTCTTAAACCTTTGTAATTTCTAGACAATAATAATACTTATAAACAGCTCCCTTTAAGCAAGAGAAATGGCTGACCAGAGAGAGTTAGAACAACGAGTATTGGATATACTGGTTTCTACTACTCCACTTAAGGAAGAAGACAAAAGATTTGTAACAGATTATGTTTCTGGGATTATTAGAAGATATGAACAGAAAAAGAGAGAGTGTAAACATGGTCATCGCAGATTTTCGATCCAACATGTAATTCCACTTAGTGGAAAAAGAAAAGAAGCAGAAGTGTTCGGATACTGTGCACATTGTGGAGAACCACAAGAATATCGAGTTAAATACAAGTAAGCGTTATGTTTATATAATCCACAAATTTCCTATTTCTTATGTTAAAAGGGGTCGAACATCATCAACATCTCAGAAAAAGAATTCATCTTCAACATCAAGCCTATCCTCATCCTAGTAAAGGAGTGCGGTATTTGGATAGATTAATTTATTGTATCTCCATCGTTGGTCCTTTTACTACCGTTCCTCAGATTTATGATATTTATAGCCAACAGAATGCAGTAGGAGTTTCTTTAATCACTTGGAGTCTTTATGCTCTCCTGGGAATTCCAATGTTGATCTATGCTATGGTGCATAAAGTAAAACCGTTGATAATCATGTATTCTTTATGGCTAGTGATTTATGCTTTTGTCCTAACCGGGATTGTGATGTACAGTTAGTTTATATTTCTAAAGAAAATTCTGGAGAAGCTAAACGTTGATATATTCCGTTAAGGTAACCAAACTCGCCTTTACCGCTTATCGCTCCACGCAAGATCTGGTCGTGTTTAATCATCACTTTACAATCTAAATCATGAAGAACTATCCTCTCTCCACTAAACCCTAAAGAATGGTATCGAGAATCAGGACACTCGTGATAACCTTTACTTTCTAAATGAGCTTCTAATCTTTCTAGTTCGGGAACAAATTGAGGATTACGTTTGATAAGATTGGGATCATCCACATCCCAAACGTTTCCCAAGTCCTGAACTAAATAATATTGATATAAATCTTCTTTAGAAGGACCATGTAAGACTACGGCAAAAGAAGTGATGGGAAGATCAGGAAGATATAAATCAGCTTTAACGCTCACCGCTATTTGTAAATAAAAGGCATCGCGCTGTTTTAATCCTAATTCTCCAGCAATAAGACGGCAATACGTTCCATCTAACCAAGAATAAGGATTATTCGCTCCATTTGCTCCACCGATAGCAATCCCAATCTGATCCATCACTTCTGGACTACTTCGAATTTGATCCCGCATTCGCCGAGAATTCTCCAAGAACTGTTCCACATAAGATTCAACGGCCATTTAGGCAGGGAATACGTTCAAGTTTATAAAGGTTAGGGGGGAAACTACTTACAAGGAGTAAATTCGAAAAGATTTATAAAATAAGAAGGATTTTAAGGGAGAATGGCAGAAGCAAACAGTTTAGACTTTAGATGGTTCTTTGGAGAACCTAATGAGTTGATGTCTAATGATGTAGCTATTATGACTAAAAGATTAGGGTTAAGTTCTTATTCTTTTAGAGCATTTGAGGAAGATAATCTTTTTGAAGAAGATTTAGAAGAAATGTTTCCCCCTTATGCTATCTCAGTAGTCCATGGTGGGCAGGGAACAGGATTTTATAACTTTAAAAGAGTGTTAGAAATATCAGAACAACGTCCGGATCTAAGATTTTTAGTTACGTTTGATGCACCAGTAAGTCTTGAAAATGCTTACCACAGAATGAAACCGGAAGATGCTGATAAGTTAGTTGATGCTTATCGAGATATCCGAAAAGGCTCATTTAATGAATATGATGTTAACCAGAGGAGAGATTGGATAGAGATCGTTGCTCAACCTGTCGTTCCTTATACTGGATATGTGGCAGAAATCTTACCCGTTACTCCAGATGACATCACCGTAATGGACAAATACTTGCCAGCATGGTTAGAATGGAGAAAATCTTTGAGGAAATAAAAAATGTCAGACCCTATCCCCTTAGATCTGGTTATCTTGCACGATTCTATAGATTACTTTCTTAGCTCAATCTTCTCAAGATATATTCAGGAGAGATTTGATATTCTTCCCAGAAAAAGAGAAGAATTTCTTCTTGGCTCTCCGGAAAAGTTTTCCAGCAGAGTTGAGCAAGGTTCCTTAGTTTACGTTCACGGAGGAAGATTAGCCAATCATAGAAACTTTGATCGATTGCTAGAGATATCCGATAAGCGGCAAGATTTAAAATGGATAGTAGAATTTGATCCCCTTAGTGAAGCAGAAGAGTTTTCCTCACCGGAAAGATATGCTCAATATCGAGCACTTCCTTCTTTAACAGAAATTGGAATTCCTGATGTTGCTGCCCGGTTAAAAGAAGAAAAGATTTGTGCTCATGTAAGAGGAGCGATGAGATTCTTAGGTTATCTTACTCAAGAAGGAGAGAATTCCTTCACAAAATATTTAGAATTAATATATTTGGAGAGGTCAGCTTAAAATGACTGAACCTATTCCTTTAGATCTTATAGTGATATACAATGAACTATTGGGGTATCAAGATATATTTAATGATAGCGTTTCTCCCGATTTTGTAAAAACTGGGTTTAAAGTTAATTTTAAACACTATTCGGAAGAGGAACTTTTTTACCCAGAAGATTTTCCAGGTTTAGCTACAAAAAATGCCTTATTATATGTACATGGAAACAGAATGGGAAGTCACGATAACTTCGATCAAGTTCTGGCTCTTTCAGAAGAAAGACCTGACTTAAAATGGATAGTAGAATTTGATCCACACAGTAACAGAGATGACTTTAGCACCACAGAAAGTTATCACAGATATAGAGATATGCCCCATCTAAACCGTATTGGGGATCCAGAAGATTATCCCAAAATAGCAGAGGCAAAGATTCTAGCTAACTCAACAAAATGGACTAGTTTATTTACTAAAGTCAATCCCGACACCCCATTATATCCATACTTACAATTATTACACCAACAGAGGTCTGCATAGAAATGACAGAATTAATACCTCTGGATGTAATTATTTTGGATAATGGCCTTTCACCATCAGATGTAGAATACATAAATCGAAGAGTTTCTCCTAAAACGGAAAAGACTGGTTTCCAAGTTAGTTTCAAGAAATATGATGAATTATGGCTACATACAGACAGATTTAAGACCATTGCTGCTCCAGATTCACTTTTTTACGTTCACGGAAATCTAACTCAGAGATATGTTAATTTTGACGGAGCTATTTCACGTTCTACAGAAAGACCTGATTTAAGGTGGATCATCGCTTTTGATCCTCTCAGTGAAAGAAATAATTTTAATTTAGGTGAGAATTACTCTTTGTTTAGAGAAATGCCTGAAATCACAGAAGTTAACCATGAAGATAGAAGAGATTTTGTTGTTAAAACGAAAATGATTAAACACTTTGGGACAGTATTAGAATTGTTTGATTACAATAGTGAAAATAAAGTGCTATGTGATTATTTATCATTATTACACCAACAGAGGTCTGCTTAGATGACAGGACACTTAGATTATATCTTAGTTCACAATTACTTCTATGATAATGATTATCACATTGAACGAATAGCTAATCAATTAAAACTCCTAGGTGGAGCTCACGATTTTACTTACAATGTCCGCGCGGAGAAGGAATTGGTCTTAGATCAAGCCGATTTTCTTGATAGAACTCTTTTCCCAGAAAATGCTTTGCTTTATGTGCACGGAGGAAGGTTTAAGCAAAAGCATAGAAATTTTGATAGGGTTTGGGAGATTTCCCCCACTCGACCAGATTTAACGTTTATAGTTGAGTTTGACGATGCCAGTTCTAGAGGGGACTTTAATTCTCCTGAAGCATATCATTTTTATCGTATGTTACCTATCTTATGTGGAGATTTACTTAATTCTTCAGAGAAGAACTCTCCGATTATTGCTAAACCTAAGAACCCAGAAGATGGCCTGTATCCTAACATTGAAGAAGGAAATGCGATGGGTGATTATATATTACATCTATTGAGGAAAAAACAATGACTCCACACTTAGATTTAATTATTGCACATAATCCAATTAGAGATTGTGAGGAAAGATATAAAGTAGAAAGAGAATTAGATACTATCTCTAGATTGCAAGGTTTCACTTTTAACCTAAACTGTCAAGGAGAGGATTATCTATTCAAAGACGCGAACAACAAAAAAATATTTCCAGAGCAATCCTTACTTTATGTTCACGGAGGATTAGTCGACAGACACCTAAACTTTGATCGAGTACTAGAAATATCTCCCTTAAGACCAGACCTAAGATTTGTTGTAGATTTTGATGATTTAAGTTCACAATTAGATTTTAAGTCTCGCGAGACTTATGAACAATATAGAGGGTTACCGATTTTAGGTAAAGAAGGGGATAAGTCAGTAGAAGTATACTCACAGATAATTGCTAGTCATAGAAGCCAACGCAGATTGTTTCCCAAGATTGAAGAAGGTTCTCCGATGGCAGAATATATCTTATATTTGGTGGGTAGAACAAAATGACCGCTCCAAGGATTGACTTAGTTGTATTTCAGGATTCTTACTTAGGTAAACCTCATTATGACTTATTTGATGTATGTTTTTCCACGATAGCCAAATATTTAGGAGTAAATTACTCTTTACAGGTTAAAGCAGAATCAGACTTAGAACGTAACCCTCAAGATCACAATATTTTACCTCAAGAGGGAATAATCTATGTTCACGGAGACCATAATCGTCATAAAAACTTAGATAAAGTGATGAGAATTGCACCTCAACGTTTGGATTTAAGATTTATAGTAAAAATAGACTCATATGTAACAGAAGATCAGTTCTCTTCACCACAAATGTATGATACTTATCGAGAACTATTAGGATTCAGTGAAGTGTTAACTTCTCCAATCTTAGTTAGAGATACTAAAGTAATCAAACACGACGGAGATATCTCTTTAGTATTAGATTCTCCCTGTTCAGAAGAACCAACTCCTTTCCAGCAATACTTAACAATGCTACTTCAAATAAGAAGAGGTCATCAGTAATGACTCTTCCCATAATAGATTTCGTTGTAGCATATAATCAATTTAAAACTCCAGATTGGAGAGAAATGATAAAAGATACGCTTACACCCCTAGTTAAAGCAGTTGGAGCAAAATACACTTTAAGAGTCGGACCGGAAACGGACTTACTTCGAAATCCAGAAGACAGAAAAGATTTTCCAGAAAATGCCATTTTCTATGTGCATGGAGCACTAAATAGAAAATATGCTAACTTCGATCGTGTTTGTGAAATATCCGCTTTACGTCCCGATTTGAAATTTATTGTAGAATTTGATTCTTCTGCTCATCGCGGAAATTTTGACTTTGAAGCATCATATCTGAGATATCGAGAATGCCCCACTTTATGGGACTTAGATTTTATTGAGTCTCCTGATGCGATTATAGATAAGCCAGTAATAATTCATACTGAAGGGATAGACCAACTATTAGAAGAGCCAAACTCAGAAGAACCAACTCCTTTCCAGCAATATTTGTCAATGCTATTACAGGTGAGAAGAGATGATTAATCCTTTAGATTTCTACTTAATCAATGACCATTATACACATAGATTAGATCTTGCTCAGTCGATTATAGAAATGATGAGTATTAAAGGAAAGTTTGAAGCAAGAACATTTACTCTAGCGGAAAGTGTATTAAACACTCCCACTTACGGATCAGAGTTAATTCCTCCTGAAGCGATTATTTATGTTCATGGGAATCATGTAGGGTCAAATTGCAATTTTGATCGCTCTTTGGAACTAGCAAAGCAGCGTCCAGATTTAAGATTAGTTATTGGAATTGATCCTATTGCTAACCAAGGACGCTTCACTTCACAAGAAACGTATTTAAAATACAGAGAACTTCCAGATATTAACACCGTATTGACAGATTTAGAAGAAGGAGACATTACTTTACAGAATTTTACGAGAATTGCTTTGGTATTAGCTGATCCAAGTGACGTCTTAAGAATCCCAAGTGATAACGTTGATTTCCCAGAAACTCCCGCAGCCATGCAACGTTATCTCTCAGCACACTATCAAGCGAGGAATCCAAGATGAGTAATCCTTTAGATTTCTACTTAATCAATGACATGTATGCAGTAGAATCACCTGGACTTATTGACGGAGCAATAGGTCGAATGGGAGAGAAAGGAGATTTCAAAGTTGTAGGATACGCTCTAACCGAAAGTGTCTTGTTTACTCCCACTTACGGATCAGAATTAATTCCTCCTGAAGCAATTATTTATGTTCATGGAAATATGGGGGAACTGAACCATAATTTTGATCGTTCTTTGAAGCTCGCAAAACAGCGTCCAGACTTAAGACTTGTAGTTGGTATTGATCCCATCTCCGACCAGAGACGCTTCACATCACAAAAGATGTATCTAAAATACAGAGAACTCCAAAATATTGATACTATATTAATGGATTTAGAAGAAGGAAGCCTTACTTTGCAACAAATGACTGAAATTACTATGGTGTGTGCAGATCCATTAAATGCTCTAGTTATCCCAAGAGATGATCCTGATTTCCCAGAAACTCCCGCAGCCATGCAACGTTATCTCTCAGCACACTATCGAGCGAGGAATCCCAAATGAACATCATCCTTCTAGACGATGTAGCCCTGCACCGAGAAGAAGCAAGATTAGCTTTAGAAGATATCCTCAAAGCAGAAAATCCATCTTTTACAGAATTCAGTTCACCCTCTGAAGCTTTAGCTCACTTCCATCGAGAAGGAGCAGATTTAATCTTATCAGATATAGTCATGCCAGAAATGACCGGGTTTGAATATGCTCGAGCAGTTCTGACTAAACAAACTGTTCCAATTATCATGCATACTGGCAGCTGGTCAGAAAGTTGGATCAACAAGTTCGTGCTTAACGGGTCAGCACAAGTTCTACCAATAGAAATTGCTGGAAAAAGTTTCATGTTCAGAGATTTCCAAGAATACCAACAAAATCTAGAACAAGTGTATCAAAGATTGATGGTAAAGATGCCTTCACTAGATCAGATTGACTTAACTAGGATCGATCAAATCAATGAAAGAACTAAAGGACTTAAAGATAGTTTAATTGAATATTTAAAAGATACTTATCGAGAATTATGGAAGAGATGGAAAGCAGAAGAAACCACTCTTCCTCCTGAAAAAATAGAAAGAATTTCCCCCATTGATTTCACTTTTGAAAACACTTCAGACTTTTTACATAAGTTAAGATATACCTTAGGATCTTTTTCCTTTCTTCGAGGAACACCATTATCACCTAAACAAGATTATCTTATCCAGAAGATGAAAGAAGTAGACACTTTAGTCAGAACTCATCTTACCAGATATCTGGTTAATCCAGAAGAAGAAAGAGCTTATGGGAGAAGATTATCTGCTCAAGATAAAACTTCATTTCCGATCACCCAGACTATTCCCACTAAATTAGTTAATCGAGAAATGATGCTAGCGGGAGAAGAACATCCTTATTTAGTATTACATCCCCAAGATAAAGAAGAGGATTTAGCTGAAAGAGCTATGACCATACTAACTGAAACACATTCCAAACAAGGCATAGTAAGATCGGCTTCATTAGCCGAAGATGGCCGGATGCCCTGTGCCGGTTTCTTTGATTCCCTAACTTATTCTAATCCCGAAGAATTCTTTGCCGCAGTAAGAACCATTAGATCCATGCAAGGAAAAGAATTACAAGCATTCTGTCATCATCGCAGGTTAAATCTTCCCCCAACAGATAGTATGTATATCTTAGTTGAACCATTTTTAGATCGAACTTACCTAGGATCTTTATTAGAACAACCTAACACAGAAAGAACTTTCTTGATTGAATTCCAAGAAAGAAGCAATCCTAAAGAGAAAAAATATTTCTTATGTTATGATGCAATTAAAGATCAAGTAGTCTCTGCTTCCCTGCCAGAAGACCTTTCTGGACCTAAACTAGGTCAAGCATTAGTATCTCTATATGATTCTGCTTCCAGAAAAGTAGGAGTTCCTCCTGAGGAAACCAGCCAAGTAGAATTTACCTTTGATACTCTGGAAGGAGAAATTAAAGTTGACGGACTTCAGTTAAGAAAATTCAAAGACCGAGTTAAAGTGGAGAATACAGAAATATTTAATCCCATCGAGAACGTAGGGGTGATGGGAGCTCCTTCCGAAGGGACTAGATTTGTAGTGGCTATCACCGATAGACCATCTGAACTTATGGCTATGGAAGAGAAAGCCAGAGCAGAAGGATACTCACTTGCTTATCTAGCTGAACCGGGGAGTAATCCTAATGTTACCACCTATCTTAACCAATTAGGACTACTAATTACCGGAGAAGGAACGATGGTTCAGTCTCATCATTATTATAACGCCTTAATGAAAGCAGATCAGGTTTTAATGTTAGAAAGAACCGAGTTTGAATCGTTAAGAACCCGATTAAGAGAAGGAACCTTAGTAGAATATCGTTCTAATGGAAGAGATGTTTCTTTAGGTATAGTTGATCAAACTCATCAAGTAAAGTTGCAGATCAGAGATGCGTTAAATCGTTAAATCGAATTGAATGTAAAGGAGGGTACTGGTCGACAATCACCACTTGTTTGGTGGGATCATAAACATCACCAAGAACTGTAACTGCATTTACTAAGGAAATCCCTCGAGCATAATTCTGAGCATCAATAATATGTTGATAAGCTTCCACTCTAGATAATGACGATGACCATGATCCCTCATATATACTCTTATAAATTTTATCCAATCCCACTGCAGCACCTACTTTTCCAGTCGCAAAAAGATAAGCATTAAAATCTAACCTGTCGGGATGAGGGATATCTAACAGTTCTTTAACCAGTAAATAATTAAGATCCTTAATTTCCTTAACGGGAAAAGTTTTTCCTTTTCGCTCTGCTCTGGTTCGAGCTAAAACATCTTCCGGAAGAAGATAGACCGCATTTAAATTCTGAACAACCCATTTCTCTAAGTCCTTTCTTTTATCCCCAATAACCTGACATCTTTCAAAATCATACCATAAAGGAAGAAACTCTTCTAACCCACTTCTTCGAATAGTCTCCAAAGAATTCACATCAGGAATGATGGTAGAAGCATCATAAAAACTGGAAAGGATTGACACTTTCTCAATAGTTTTAGTAGTATAAGCCATAAAACCACTAAAAAATACTGGTTTAAATGAATTGTGGTTCTCTAAGAGATAGTTCTCTTCTTTATCAAAAACACTTTATCATTCTCCCTAACCTTCTCAGGAACTTTTATTGCCACAATAGTTCCCTTACTTACCACTTCCGCTTCTCCTTTATCAGTGTACATCTTCTCGATCTTCATCTCTACATATCCAGTAGTCGGACCAGTAAAAGAAATAGTTTGCCCAAGCTTTAATTCTCCGGTTTCTAATTTAAACTCGGCTACAGAATTCTTACGATAATAATTTAATATTTTTCCTAACTGCACTTTTTCTTGAGTAGCTTTACTTCCATAAACATTAGCACGTTCATGATGAGGATACTCTACCAAGAATCCTGAAGAGAAATCCTTATTATACACTTCTTTAAGTTTCTCCATCAAAGAAAAGACCAAAGCAGAAGTAAACCTCTTCTCTTTAATTGCAGTTAATGCTTCTCTATACACAGAAACTACTTTAAACACATATTCCGAACCACGATTTCTTCCTTCAATTTTCAAGCTATCTACCTTAGTAGCCAGAATTTGAGGAAGTAAAGGAAGACCACATAGGTCTTTAGCGCTCATCACAAAGTTGTTCTCCAACTTCATCTCTTTATTTTCTTCATCAATAACTTTGTAATCTCTTCGGCAAGGTTGTAAACATTCTCCCCGATTAGCCGACTTCCCGAACAGGTCATAACTCATAAAACATCTTCCTGAGAGAGAAATACATCTCGCTCCATGGATAAAAATCTCGGTTTGAATCTTAGCTTTTTGTTTAATCTCTTTAACATCTTCTAAAGCGCATTCTCTGGCTAAGACTATCCTCTCTACCCCAAATTTCTTCCATAATTTAGCTGCTTCAGAATTACTCACACTGGCTTGAGTAGAAAGATGAATCGGAATCTTAAGTTCTTTACATTTCTTTATTACCGCTAAGTCCCAGCAAATTACTGCATCAATCTTAGCCTTCTTTAAAGTAGTAAGAACTTTATCTAACTGTTTCAACTCTTGTTCAAAGAGGATAACGTTAACTGTGCAGTAAGCTTTAACTTTATGCTTATGACAATAAGTAACTAATTTCTTTACCTCTTTTGACTGAAAGTTTGAAGCTGCTGCACGCATATTCAATCCTTGGATTCCAAAGTATACTGCATCTGCTCCGGCTTTAATCGCTGCAGTAAGCATGGACCAATCTCCAACTGGGGCGAGTAGTTCTGTCATGATTTAAATGAACAAATAAGAGATTATAAAACATTCGAAAGTTTATCTTGATTGATTAACCACTACCGAATAGTAAACTAACAAAAGATTTAAATACTACTCTTCACTTTTACCCTTAAAATCTAAGAGGTTTCAACAAATGAAATACTTAACAACTTTATTGATGGCTGCAGGATTGGCTACAGCTTGTAGCGGAACTCCAAGTAATCCAAATGAAATGCTTTTAAATTTAAATGGAAGAGAGTATATTACATTTTATGAAGGACAACAGTTCAGAGCTCTTAAGGGAGTAAATACTGGATCTGGAGACAATAATTACTGTTTTTACGCTCCCAGCCATGAGATTGACTGCTCTGGTAAACCTCTTGCAATTTCAATGGACAGTCAAGGAATTCTTGCTATTGATCAGTTAGTTGCTGCTCAACTAAGTGCTCGTAATGCCACTGAGAAAAGAATAAGCGAATTTCATAAAAATCGGTAATTTACCATGACCCTAAGACCAGCGAAATTAACTTGTATCAACCCCGGATTAGAACAGCTTGTTATCCCATTAACCGGACATTTGCCGTTAGTAATTGGACAAGGTGAATTCGATCAAGATCAATGGGAAGAAAGACTGATAGAACTATTTGATAACAAACCAGTCCCAGAAGCATTTCTTAGTCCATTTTATTTGCCTATTCCACAACTACAAGAGTCTGGACTTTATGCTTTAGTCAGAACAATTCAACTTCCAGTATTTAATCAGAAAGTTTATGCCATTTCTCAGTTAGACCCTCGAAAAGGAGTTTATGTTGATAAGGATAGAGTAACAACCGACATAAAGATAGGTAGACATTTGACCAAAGAGAGTCACGTAGTCACTTTTGGAAATTCAGAAGAAAAACTTTCTTTTAGATTTAGTTACGAAACACAAGATTAAATCTTAATTAATTATGATCCAACCAGCGAAATTAACGTGTATAACCGCAGGGTTAGAACATATAATTATTTCTTTGAATGGAAACTTGCCATTAGTAATTGGAAGATGTTCTCAAATAGATCAACCTAACTGGGAAGGAAAGTTAAAAGCAGCTTTTGAGGGCCAACATATCCCCGAATCTTCTCTTCATCCATATTATTTCCCTTTACCATTACCTTATGTATCAAGAATTCATGCTTTGATTACTAGAGTTAAACCCCCTGCTTTACAAGAAGAAAGATATTACATCACAGATCTAGATTCATCTAATGGAGTTTATATAAATGGTGAGAAAGTAGGAACTTGGCAATTAAACGAAGACAATATTCTTTCTTTCGGCAGTCGAGAAAAAGGAGTTTCTTTTAGGTTTAATTACGAGAAGTAAATTTTAAATCTCAATAATTTTCCCTTTTCTTCCCACATTAATAACTCTGGTCTTACCAATAACTTCTTCAATACCTTCAGTTTCATGAACATGACCACATAAATGGAATTCAGGATTAAACTCTTCTAAAGCTCTTTTAATTCCTTCACTACCGGGAAACATTCCTAAGCCCAGTATACTTTCTTCAGGGTGAGTATGAGTAACCATAATCATTTTCTTTACATCTTTAAGAGAATCATGACTTCGTTTAAGAGTTTCAAATACTGATTTCTCGTCCATCTGATGAAACCCAATATTACTATAACCACAACCAAAAATTCCCACATCGCCTCGCTTCAAAGCGTAACCGTGCATGTTTTTTGCACCATACTTTTCTACTAAGAAACTTACTTCGGCCATACCTTCATGATTGCCGGGAAGAATGCCTACTTCAATACCTTTAGCTCTGAACGGCCCCACTAATCCTTCTACTGAGCCATCATCACCAACAAAATCTCCTGCTAAAAGTACTAAGTCTACCTTGTTTAAAGCGGCTTTTTCAGCCATCTCTTTAATCAGATGTTTATCGCCATGTACGTCACTTAAAGCTAGAATCTTCATGAATATCTAGAAGAGAAGACTATTTATAAACATTTTGGTCATTATTGACAAGTAGTGAAACAATCAGAAGATTTATAAAATAGGGACCTTATTTTTAGTTTATGATTGAATATTTAATATTAAAGAATAAAGAACCAGTAAATATAGATCCAGTTCCTACACCTGAACCAGGGGTAAAATATTTATCTTCCTTTCAACTTCATATCCAATAACAGATCTTCTATCTTACGAAGTTCATATTTAACTGCATCCACTTTACGTCTAATCTCATTCTCACGAAAATCAAACTTTAACAATTCTCCGTAAATCTCATCATCTAAATCTCGGATCTTAGCCACAGTAGCGATATCTCCTTTTCCAGCAAGATATACTGCTCTTCGAGTTAATTCTCCGGGTAAATCACAGATGCCCAGAATGAAATGTTCTGCACTTACTCCTTTAATCTCCGCCATTTTCCCGGTTTTAACATAACTGAAATACAAAACAGCTTCTACATATTCCTGGATAGCAATCTTATAACTTCCTTCAAAGACCATCTTATCAGAATGCCCAGCGATTTGATCTAATTCTTTTCTCTCTTTCTCAATCTCTTCAACTAACTTAGCTGCTTTATCTAGCTCGTCTCGATGTACGGCATAGATGATTAATTTAGATAATTTAAGAACATCACGAGATTTCTTGATTAATTTCTCTCGTTCTTCATCATAGGAAGAGAATTCTTTTTGTAGTTTAAGGAAGTTTACCATTTTGTAAAATATCTATTTAAGTAGTATATTAAACTTTCTTGCTCAGAACTAAAACACCTTCATCTTTACCCAAACATTTATAAATCATCTTCGTTCTTTTAAAACTACCAGTTTATGGGGTGCTAATACAAAATGATGGAAGAAATGAATTCAAGGCCTTTGGATGCTTTAAACCAATCCAGAAATAAGACTGTCATGGTCGATTTAAAAAATAATTATAGATACATTGGCAAATTGTACGCCTTTGATATTCACGTAAATATCGTATTAAACGATGCTGAAGAATACCAAAATGGAGAATTAAAAAGAAAAGTGGGTACCGTGTTCATTCGCGGAGACACTATCACTATAATTACTCCAGCATAAATAAATTAACTTTATAGGTGAAATAAAATGACCAAAGGAACCGCCAGTATGGGTAAAAAATCTGGCAAGAAGACCCACATCAGATGTAGAAGATGCGGAAAACATTCTTATCACGTTACTAAAAAGAAATGTGCTTCTTGCGGCTATGGTGCCAGTGCCAGAATGAGAACTTATACCTGGAACAAGAAAACTCATGCCGGAATAAGAACTCGTCTCACCAAGAAGAAGTAATTTTACTTTTTTATTTATTTTTTATAGTTTTCTAATTAATAACTATTTTCTGTTTAAGCAGAAACGGTTTGATTCTTAACTTCATTATTCTTAGCACTTAACTCTTCAAAGTATTTATCACAATTATCTCTAACAATATTAATCTTAATTGTAGCACATAATTTTGGATCATTGGAAGCTTTAGCAACTCTAAGTATACAAGAATCACGATTGATAGACTGATCTTGCTTTTGACAAAGAGATGAATCTTGAGTATTCTTAGCAATTTTCATATAACAACCCATGGTTTCATTAATTCCGGTTAATGGACATAAGTCAGCATCATTAGTCGCAATTGCAATGGTTTTATAACATTCTTGTTTTTGATCAAGATTGCTTACTTTACCACACCACTCACTAACATTGTTCTTCATTCCCAGGTTAGAATAACAATTATCTGTCCAATAAACGGTGGAAAGGGTTGAACAAAGAGTAACATTATTGGTAGACTCGGCAATCTGTTCTTGACAATAAGCTTTAGTTTGATTTGATTGGATCTCGGCACAAGCAGATAAATCACTATTATTTTTAGCAACTTCTGCTAGGCAAGTATCTTTAAGAGTAACATCCTGAACTAAAGTGCATTTGAGTTGGTCAACATAACAATTATCTTGAGCAGACCCTTGTAAGCGTGGACAATCTTTAGGGTCCACTTTTCCACAAGCTACTAGTAAAACTAGTGATACTAATAAAAGTAATATTGTAAGATATTTAACCACTCTCATTTTAGGGTAGAAGAAGGTTATCCTCTTTTAAACTTTATGGAGGATACTTGGATTTCTTTGAACAAAACCTATAAAAATAAACAGATATTCTAAGATAATGGACCCGTAGCGCAGCTTGGATAGCGCGATATCTGACAAAGAAGATATCTTTGTTGGTCGTAGGCCTCCTAATCCAATGATGAGCTTATATTGATTCCCTCACGGGATAAAGAGAGTTAACAGAGGATGTGAAAGCTATAGGTCGGGGGTTCAAATCCCCTCGGGTCCGCTCATTTTTCACAATAAGAAAAAATAACTGTATTTTACAATAACCTTTAAATAACTCACCTTTCTACCTTTATCTATGAAACATAAATTTGTATCTATACAGGAAGCCATCAACCAAGGTAAAGGCCAAGTTGCCGTGCATGGTTGGGTGTATAGAGAACGTGGTAGCAACAAGTTGAAGTTTGTAGTACTACGTGACTCTTCTAACGTTATTCAATGTGTCTTTGACAAGAATAATTTTGAGAATTCCTGGACCGAGATAGACCATTTACAGATGGAAGCTTCTTTAGAGATCATCGGAGAGATCCATGAGGATAAAAGAGCTCCTTCCGGATATGAGATTCAAGTAACAGAATACAAATTAGTAGGAAAATCAGAAAACTTTCCCATCGCTAAAGATCAATCAGTAGAATTCTTAGCAGATAATAGACATCTTTATCTTAGAAGTAAGAAGATGACTGCTATCTTGAAGATTCGTTCTACTATCTTCGGAGCAATTGATGAATACTTTAAAGGAGAGGGTTTCTATGAATATCATTCTCCCATCTTCCAAGCAGTGCAATGTGAAGGCGGATCTAGTTTATTTAGTGTAGATTATTTTGGAAAGAAAGATGTGTTCTTAGCCCAGACGTGGCAATTGTATGCAGAACCGGCCATCTTTGCTTTAGAAAAAATTTATACCATTTCACCCAGTTTCAGAGCAGAGAAATCTAAAACTTCTCGTCATCTAACTGAGTACTGGCATGCCGAGATGGAAGTAGCTTGGAGTACTTTCAAAGACATTCAAGATTACGGAGAGAAATTAATCAAGCACGTTATCAAGAAAGTTTTGGAACATAACAAAGCAGAATTAGAAACTCTGGGTAGAGATATCAAGAAACTTGAACCCAGTTTAAAGAAACCTTTTGCTAGGATCACTTACACCGAAGCTCTTAAATTATTGAAAGAGAAGTGCGGAATGGATATTGAATGGGGTAAAGACTTAAGGACAATAGAAGAAGACAAACTAAGCAGTTTGTTTGATACTTTTATCATCTGTACCCATTATCCCAAAGTGGTCAAAGCTTTCTACATGATTGAAGAGCCAGAAGATCCCCGAACAGTTCAGGGATGTGATTTCATTGCTCCTGAGGGTTACGGAGAAATTATTGGTGGATCACAAAGAGAACATGACATTGATAAAATTAAGGAAAGATTAGAAGATCAGGGAGAAGACCCTAAGCAGTATGAGTTTTATCTAGATACTCGACGTTATGGTTCTGTCCCTCATGGTGGCTTTGGTATGGGCGTAGAAAGAGTAGTCTCTTGGATCTGCGGGTTAGACAACATCAAAGATGCTATTCCCTTCCCCAGAACCATGGAACGGTATAAACCTTAGTTTATTTTTTATTTATCTTCTATACAAAGATTTCTGTAGGTTTCTTGAACCACAGGACTAGTCTTATCTAGTTCAACCATAGCATCCGCTATCTCAAATTCTCCCCACGCCTTACAATTAGGAAGAATTTCTGAGACTTTTCCATTTCTAATTCTCACTTCATACGTTCCCCTTCCAGAGATAGGACAGCTGATGCAAAAGTTAGCATCTGGATTAGAGGGATCTTTAGTCTGCAAATAAGGATGACCTTCTTGACTACCAATAGTATGATAATCCTGAAGATAGACATAACGAGTTGGTTCTGGTACGTCTCTTGTTTCAACACATTTAGAGACACTTAAACCACCGATAAACAATAAACCCCCAATCACCATTTCAATGGCCAGGCTTTTTCCATTATCCATTTTAATCACCTTTTTGTTTTGTTCTTATTAGAGAGTAATAACCATAACCCCCTTATTAACTTTAATTTTCCCCTTAGGGGAAGAAAGTTTTATATAGAAGATTATTCCTTAAGGAACTATGGATATAGAAACCACTTTAGAAAGTATTGGATTGACTAAAAACGAGATTAAAGTATATCTCGCTTTATTAGATCTGGGATTAACTACTACTTCTGCCATTATCAAAAGAGTTGGAATAAACACGTCTAAAGTATATGAAAGCTTAGAAAGGTTACTAAAGAAAGGACTAGTCTCTTACACTATTGTTCGCAACAAGAAAAATTGGCAAGCAGAAGAGCCAAGCAGAATAGAAACATTCCTAGAAGAAGAAAAGAATAAGCTTGAACAAAAACAAAAAGACGTTAGAGAACTTCTTCCCATGCTAAAATTAAAGAAATCTCTCTCTCAAAAAGAGACGCAATACAAAGTATATGAGGGAATTAAAGGCATAAAAACAGCTAGAGAGAATGTTCTTAACGTGCTTAAAGAAGGAGAAACCTTCTACATCATTCTTTCTAGTTACCCACAAGACCACAAATTAGAAGCGTATTGGGAAGATTTCCAAAAACGTCGTGTAGCAAGAAAAATAAAATCAAGATATTTACTTAATGAAACACTAAGAGAAACTGGAGAGAAAAGGAAAAAACTTCCGTACACTGAAATAAATTACGTTAATTCAGAAATACTTTCTCCTACTTGGATTGAAATTTACGGTGAATATGCCGCCATAGGAGTATTAAGTGGAAACCCTTCAATATTTGTGATTAAGAACAAAAATGTAGCAGAGGGATTTAAAGGATATTTTGATAACTTATGTAAACAAAGCAAAAAGTAGTCAGATTGGTTCATAATTCTTAAATAGTTATTCTCCTTCCGCAACGCTATGAATGACCTTTCTCCTCTATTTCAATTAACTAATGAAAGTTTAGAAGCAGTGATGGCTGGACTAGAAGTTAATGAAGAAGATCGAGTCTTGGCAATATGTGGTTCTGGAGATCAAGCTTTAGCAATCCTAGAAACAGCTCATTCAGTATTAGCTGTTGATCGTTCTCCATTACAAGTTGAGTATGCCCTTTCTAGGATAAACGCCCTAAAAAGAGGAGATATCGAACGGTTTCTTTATGCTGAACCAGAAGCAGTGACTAGTAACTTTGACCAAGAGAAAGGCAAAAAGAAAAGAGATGATTATTTTTTAAGAGAAGGAAGATTACTTAGGATTGCTTCTAAGTTAGATCAGTTTGAGTTAAGAAGAGTAGAAGATGTTTCCGATGCTCTTAATAAAGATCAATTTAACAAGATTTACCTTTCTAACATCTTAAGCTATGGCAAATTTGATCTTCCCGAAATAATGAGATATTTCTCTCGCTTAATAGCCTCTCTTCCTCTGAATGGACTGATTTATATCTCGGATCATGAAGAATTATGGGCTTTCTCAGAAGAATATCGAGTTGCTCGTAATATTAAAGAATCTCTTTGGCCCAAAAATATTAAAGTTAATCCCTCCACCTCTTTAGCTAGGATGCAAGAAAGATTTTGGAGCCCTTCGGTGTATCAAAAAGTGGAAGAGTTGTCTCATGGATCTGTGGATTAGATAATATCAAAGATGCCATTCCCTTCCCAAGAACGATGGAATGGTATAAACATTAATTATTTTATTTTATTCTTTAACTAAATACTCTTGAATGTGGGAATTGAAGTATAAAGAGATTCTGGCATCGAAAACATCACGACATTGAAAATGAATCTTTCGGAAAATACCATTAATCTCCTGGTCTTTAGAAGTAAATTTCATCTGTTCCCACTTCTGCTTCAATTCTGGAAAGTGAGCTTTCTTACTTAAAAAGTCATTAAGCAATTCCATAATGGAATTGAGATAACCCACTTCAGAAGAGGAAAGTTTCTTATCTTTTAACCTTTTAAGATTATCTGAAATATGTTCTAATCTTTTAACAAGGGTTTGGTAGAAAATAAAGTCTTCATCGTCGTTAATCTCATTCTCTTCTCTCTTAGAATAATCTTGCATACCAGAAAATAAGATACGAGTAGAGAGATGATAAAGCCTATCCACTCCTAGTTCTGCTTCTTCCAACATCTTAACATCATTCTTCTCGATAGAAGAAACATGTAATTTCAATAGATAAAATATTCTCTGGATTATCTTTGGGATAGTAATGTTAATTTCTTTGAACAAGAAAGAAATCTCTACTTTATTTTCATCTTCGTAAGTAATCTCATAACCTTCCAGATACTTTAGAGCTTGTCTTACGATTCCAGGAACGCGATAATCCATTTTCTTAGAATGTAAGATGACATGATCAATATTCTTAATGTAACAAAAAACAATGAATTCAATAAGTGTACCAAGATCACCTACCTCTTTGTTTATGGTTTTAGTGTTATTATTTTGTATTCCACTTTTACGAATAATCAACTCCTTACGATCATTTGAATCGATAAAAACTGTATCTTGCGCTTTAAGCTTATTAGTTAGGATCCATTCTTTAGGTAAGGAAACAGCAAAAGAACGACTTCCCACAGATTGTATTTTTCTTGATTCCATAGCTCAGATTAAGAGCCACCGCTATATAAATTTAACTATTGCTATTTACTCATTTTTCTAGTGTATATACTAGTGAGCAATTGTGTATATACTAGTTTACCTCCTCTTAAGATATCAAAATGGAGGTAAAACATGAAAAACACACTTTGTGCCTTGGTGACGGGATTAGCCATCTCAATAGCAGCGTGTGATACGAATAATGCAGAAGATCTTTGCAGATACAATGGACGCCCAGGATATACTGCAACTAGTAATTATCAGAGAAATTGTCCAGATCTAAAGAGTAATTACGAAACTAAAACTGATTACCGAACAAACAATTCCCCCCTAGACAATTCTGGAAGTGATATGATGCTTTGGTGGGTAGTACTGTCTGGAGCTTTGTGAGGTCAAAATGAGACTAAAACAAACCTTGTGCGGATTGGTGATGGGATTAACCCTGCTTGGATCAGGATGTGCTTCTGAAGAAGTAAAAGGTATTGGAACAGAAGTAGAAGTTCCAGCTGAATGCCAGAAGATCTACAACTTTGGCTACAATCCAACAGCGGGAAAATACTTTGTTAGCTGTCAAAAAACGGAGGGAGGATATTCTTTTTACTCCAGAAGGGAAGAAGACAAAACCTGGGATGAAACCAAATTTGGAGTACGCCCCAGAGAATCAGAGATACTTTTCCCAGCAGCTTGTCAACAGGTCTACAATTTTGGATATAACTTTGCTGCTTCGAGATATTTTGTTAGCTGTCAGAAAGTAGACCAGGGATTCTCTTTCTACACTATAAGACCAAAGGATAACGGATCTATTCCCTGGAAAGAAGTCAAATTCAAAACACCGAACGGAAAAATATTGGAGGGATGGTAAAATGGCCAGCTTGGATGAAAAAATAGCAGGATTGGGATTAGTGGGGGGATTAGGATCAGCATTAGTCGGATATGTGGGAAATTTCAATCCCGAAAATTTAGCTACAGCAGAAAAGATGGTAACTTACGGATTAATCACCGGAGCAGTTAGTGGAATTTATTTGGTGGGTAGAGCCATCTACAATTACAGCCAGAAAGACGGCGGATCAAGTAGTGGTTCAAGTGACGGAGGAGGAGGGTGTGGATTCTTTGCCGGATTCTTCGGCGGATGTGGCGGAGGAGGTTGCGGAGGAGGATGTGGTGGCGGAGGATGTGGAGGAGGATGTGGAGGAAGCTAAATGACTATCTACGAGCGAATAATGGGAAGCGGAATAATCGCAGGATTAGAAGCTTCCCTTATTGGCAAAGTAATAAATAGTACTATTGATCTCAGCCATGACTACAGTTCAGTGTGCGACAAGATGATTGATTATGGATTAATCGGAGCTGGTGTCTGTCTGGGATTAATATTTGTTAAAGGAGGAACAGATAGAGGAATAGAATACTTTAGCCCAGAGCAAAAGAAAATTAGAGAATTGGTGAAAGCCGAGACTGAACGCCAAAGAATCAGAGACTTAGAAGAAAGATTAGACTTAATGTCCAATCCGAGTAAATATTATCACCAAGAGACTAATGAAGAAATAAGACTGAGATCCTTAAGGGATTAATGGGAGAATAAAAAATGAACCCAACTTCAATCGATGACTACATCCCCGGAATGTTCCACTTACAATGGCACATCACCGAAAGATGTAATCTCCGCTGTACTCATTGCTACCAGCAATCTTACAATAAACCAGAACTATCCCTGGAACAACAAGTAGATATTGTAGATCAGTTTAAGGAAGCTCTAGATACTCTGAGAGAAAAAGCAGGAAGAAGAATTGCTGGACACATCACTGTAACCGGAGGAGAACCTTTTGTCAGGAAAGACTTTTTTGGTCTGTTAGATATCTTTGCACAGAATAAAGAATATTTTAGTTTTTCTATTTTAACTAACGGCACCTACATCGACAGAGAGATGGCCAAAAGATTAAGAGAATATCATCCCACTTATGTACAGATTAGTATGGAAGGAAGTAAAGAAACCCATGAATCAATCAGGGGTGAAGGAACTTATGATCTAGCGGTGAATGCTCTTAAGTATTTACATCGAGAGAAAATCAGAACTATAGCTTCTTTCACTGCTCACAAACAGAATTATCATGAATTTCCAGCAGTGGTTAAAGCTTGTAAGAAAATTGGAGTCGATCGAGTGTGGTCAGATCGCTTGATTCCTTCTGGATCAGGAGAAGAAATGAGCGGATATATGTTAAGTCCAGATGAAACTCGAGAATTCTTTGAGACGATGAGAAGAGAGAAGAAAATTGCTTATTGGAGTCCCTTCTGCCATACCGAAGTAGCCATGCATCGGGCCTTACAATTTTTGGAAGGCGGCAGGGATTATGTTTGTCAAGCAGGAAAAAGTTTAGTAACTATTGATGTAAACGGTGATGTTTATCCTTGTAGAAGAATGCCGATTAAAGTAGGAAACGTGTTAGAAGAGAAGCTAATTGATATCTACAACAATAATTCTTTAATGAAAGATTTACGTGACACTAGTAAATGTTCTTCTGACTGTCAAAGCTGTGAACACTTCAAAAGATGTCAAGGAGGATTAAGATGTTTATCTTACGCAGTCAAAGGAAGCCCTTTTGAGAAAGATCCGGGATGCTGGATACAAGATTAATAAAAAGAAGAGGCCATCTGAATAGGTGGTTGTTGAGGGATTATCCTTTCCTTTCGGTATAAGGAAGAATCTAAATTTAATCCCATATCTCTACAGAAACCATCTACTTGGTCGATTAATTGATCTGCAGTTTCACCAGTAGCACTTCGAGTGACCTCATAAACTTCTCTGACCATACCAAAGAAGGTTTCATAATCAGATCTTAATCTCTTAACCGATTTACGATCAGTAGAAATTCTGCCCATTACTTGCTGAGCCTGATTAACTAAAAGGATTAAAGATTCAGGTTGAAAAAGACTAGGATCAAGAGTTCTGAAGTTACGACTTCCTTTCATCATCCACATATAAGGCCCAGCGTTACCAGTAGAACTTTCTCCGCGATAACCTAATTTTTGATCCGCTTGATTCTGATTTTCTGAAAAGATTCTTCTTTCACCAAATCCAAGATCACGAGCAGCTTCAACTAACTCCATATCTCCAAAAGCCACTTTATCTATTCCTAAACAATTAGCAATAACTAAGCTAGCCGCAAAAGAAGCTAAGAAATGACTTTGTAAACCACTTTGAATATATCCATTGACACTGCAACGACTTAAATCTCCGGATTCTAAACAATCATAAAATGCGACAGGATTACCTTCATGATCAACTGCTAGATAAAGACGACTATAAGCAGATTGAGAAGGTGAGACCTGAGAATACAAGAAATGAACACTCCCTCCAACTTTAGCATCCTCAGCAAAAGAATCAGCAGGACGATTTCCAAGAGCATAAGACTGAGCAGTACAAGCTCCCCCACTAACCAACATTTCATTTAAGCGATTAGAATTCTGAGTAGCAGGATCAAAGATACCAACTCGACCATGGAAAGGAACTTTGTGACCCATCAACTGACCGATGGGTGTTTCTGAAGAAGTAGAATGGTGATAAATCTGAACCAATCGATCCACTTGTTCTCGCGCTTTAGGAGAAACTTGTTTAGATTTATCAGCTAAGACAGACCCTAATTGATAAATTGCAGAGAGTAATGGTCCGGCTCTTAACATTCCTAACACTGCGTTAAGTTCCGCAGGAAGAACTTGTTTTTCCATCTCTGCGATTCTTTCTGCAAATTGCGCAGATAAATCTAGATATTCTGTACGAGTAAGAGGGAGATCTTTCTTGAAGAAGAGATTAGTCTTATGGTCTGTGGGTAAAGAGAGCTCTTGAAGTGCAACAAAAGCAGCATGGTCTTTGTGAAGGTTCTCAGGGAGAATGAATTCTCGGATTACTTTTTTATCTTTAAAGAGATCCCCCGAAGCATAGTTAAACAAGGGAAGTTTAATCTTTTCTAAGATAGTTTCATTCTGATAAAAGGCAGTTGGGCCCCCAGAAGATTTTAAAGAAGAGAGAGAAGTAATATTGTACGGTTCTTCTGCAGTAGAAAGACCATCATTGAAAGAGATAATTTTCTCATTCTTAGGTAAGGCAGCGAGAACAGCTTGAAAATCAATTAAAGAGAACACATGTCCATTACTGATTAATAAACTTTCCAACGATCCAATTTCTCCAGAGGTCTTCTTTACCATAAAAATGAACCTACTTATACATTACGTCTTCTCTGATTCCATCAACTACTCTTTTACTTAACAAAGGAGCGCCTAGATTCAAACAACCGTGAACAGTAGATTCACCACGAGCTTCGTCAACATTCTGCCATAAGGGATCTAATCCATGATACACAGAGCGTCCAATCTCAGTCTCATCTGCTCCAGGAGTAACAGCAGTAAGATATTCTCCTACTAAGCGTTTAAAAGTAGTAGTTTCTACATCATAACCTTGGTTAGAACCATATAAAGATAAACACACCCATTGTTTTCCAGTACTAATTCCAGTGGAAACATAAGGCTCATCAAAGGTTTTCTCAGCCAAACTTCTTGCTCTTACTGGAGCCAAAACATATTCGCCACCCCGCACATAAGGATTTCCTCGATAGTTCATACTATCTTTACATCTTCCTTGACTAAAGGTTCCATCAGCGCAAGGATTATCTCTCATTCCTGCGGAACAGGCTACACTAGCAAATAATAAAGCAGCAATTCCAAGATTTTTTATATTCATTTTTATCCCCCTTAAAGTATTAAGTTATTATAATTAACTCAAAAGTAAATTTATTTATAAAGATTTCGTTTTTAATTACTACAAAGTAGTGAGTGTAGAAAGATATAGGTTTAAACCACTTATTTTTATTTTGGAGATAAGATTCCACGAGAACGATCCTTATGGAAATCAAGTTTAAGTACACTTAGAACATCGGAGTAAGAATGCAGCGAATTTCTTCGCCCAGTTGTAATTAATGATACTGCTTCAAGATCATCTTCTGGACCATAACAAATACATTCAATATCTTTATCACCACGTAAGAACGCACCAGCATACCTATGGTTTCCATCATCTTGGTAATACTCTCTTCCATCAGTGATAAAATCAGGAGGAAGTTTTATGACCGGAATAGGCCTTATTCCTTCCCACCCCTCTTTTATGATTCTTTCAACTAATTCATTACCCCTATAATCGTTGGGATGACATCCTAAAACGGATCCAATATTTGTTAAAGAGATTCTAATTCTTTGCATAAATATAACCTAATTTGAAGGATTTATAAATCTTTCGTAGTTAATTACTTAAGAGTAGTAAATTATAATAAAGTTTATAAATAAATAGCTCTTCTGGAAGATTAATGATCCATCAGAAGATTCTTCCTACGGCAAGAAGTGGAGCAAGTGTTGGAATTGACGTTGATAGTGATTTCTCTCCTTCAGCAGAAACTAATTGGGGATGGTTTAACTGCGTGACCAGAGAATATAACCAGTTAGAAACTAGAAGCGCAACAGTCAGAAAAGTTAATCCAAATCCAAGAATAAGCCAGATTGAAGTCGAGATTTCTCAAGCATTTAGAGAACGAGGTTATGACGTTCCTGCTATTACTCCAATTTCTCCTACAGAATTAGATGTCGAATATATAGAAGGACTAACCTTTGGAGAAGAAGTTTTTTTTGACCGAGAATTAACTCCTCAGATATATGTAGAAAAACTTAGAGAGAAATATGCCTTAGCTAGAAGAATGGATCGAGAATTAGAAAGTATTCTTACTCTAGAACAAGAAACGTTTTTTCGAGAGAAAGAACGAGCTGCTCGCAAAGATTCTCCTCACCCTTACTACCCTTTAACCAGTAAAGTAAGAAAAAGGATTGAAGAAGCAGGATTACCTCAGAAAGATGCTTTCTATCTACCTTTAATGTTAGCAGAAGAGTTATTGAAAGAATATGGAACGGATAATAAAAGATGGTGCTTAGATGCTCACGGAGAGAACTTTGTAGGAAATACAAGGATAGACTTTAACTCTTTATCATACGGTCCCTTGAACCAGTTTGTTATTTTAGATACACCCCCTATGTTTAACTTAGATTTCTGGATGAGAAGATTACACCCCGAAAATATTGGGAGAGTTAGATACTTAGAAGCTGCTCGAGAAGAGTTAGTAAGAGAAGCGGCAGAAGAAGAAGGAATTGATCCAGATAAAAAAGTATTTACTTACCATCTTACTAGAGTGTTTAGAAATACCCTACAGATGGTCCATTCATACCAAGATGCACTTAAAGTTCTTCCTTCAACAAAAAGACCAGGATTAGGTCCCTTAGAAAGTGTTAAGTTATTCCAAGCAGTTAATCGACTCTTTGCTCATTACGATCAAGCAGATAATGGAATCCGAGCCATGGCTGAAATTGCCGGTATTGATCAAGAAGTAATTCGTCCATTCTATCAGGGTATTGAGGCTATGACCAGAGAAATGATGGGAAGAGTGATGCAAGATCAACCAGCTATGCAAAGCGAATTTCAACAATACGCATTTGTATGGCCGAACTATCGTGACTTTAAGAGGAATTATCCAACATTTCCATCGATTTAATCACTAAACCAATAGTAGGAGGAAGACAGATTTGAATCATCCTGCTCGCTTCCTTTAGATGAGCACAAGCCACATTATCAGGCCCTTTAGATTTCTCTAACCACAAATTAACTTTATCATCAAACTTAACTCTTTCTTTACCCAAACGAGAAAGTTCAGTTAAATCTTTAGAATAGAAAGCAGAATAATAATCCTCATAATACTTCTTCAACTGTAAAGAGAGATTCTTAACTGTTGCAGAGACCTTCTTTTGATTAGAATATTTTAACAAAGAATAGAAGGAGTGATTAACATAAGCAATATAACTAACAATCAGATAAAGAAGATTAGAACTATCCCCCATTATCTTAGAACGGATAAGAGTACGACGAAGATAATTAGCTAAACGATCGTTTTGAAGTTTATAATCTTCTAACAAAACCATATTCTTTGAAGAAACTTCAGACAATAACTGAGACATTTCTTTACATATCAAGAAGAATTTCCTAAGCATAACTTCAAATTTTTCCGGATCGGGCTCAGCAATATTTTGAAGTACACAAAATTTGGAATCAGACTTTACCACTTCAAAGCCCAATAATTGACGACTAGTTATAGAATTAATCTCTCTCAACTGAACTTCAGAAGTATACTTTATGGTTATAACATCATAACCTAAACGATAAGCCTGATTAAGAAGATTAGTTAACATTCTAGGATCATCGATTTTTGAGAAATCCAAAGTAACACTTTTCTCCCTCTTATTTAGTTTAGCGGAGATTAAGATTCCTTCCTCATTAGGATTTAGTTCAACCTCTTCTCCATCCCGGAGGTTAAATTCTCGAATCCAATCGATCGGCAGAGTAATAGTGTACCCACCTAATCCTTGTTTGATCAGTTTACGCTTCATTACTTCTAACAAATTAGGTTTATTCTTAAATCTTCCGTTTTTATATTATTAATATTAATAATATAAGATAAATATAAATAAAGAGTATGTGACCACTAAGGAATAACAAACAATTAATGAGGTACATGAAAATGATTGATATCTGGAAAGGACCAAGAAAAATTCTTACTTTGGCTACGTTAGTTGGCGCTCTTTATGGAACTTATGAATTAGGGAAACAAGTAGAAAGAGATGAACTTTCAGATAACAGAAGATACATTCCCGAAGAGTCTTGCTTAAGATATGGAGGGAGTGAGAGAGATATTGAAGTAGTTAACAGAAAAGTAGAACAATTCCGATGTTCGGATGCCGTTTTTACAGTATATGAAACCGGGTTCCGGTTTCCTCAAGATATCGATTCTATGAGAGTAGGGATGGGGAATTATAATACTACCCTGAGCAGCGATGGAAAGATGACTAATCAATATAAAATTGATCCTTGGAGGTAAATTAAAATGTTCAAAAAGAAATTAGTTCCAGCAGATTTCAGTGTAGCAGAAAACAATAATGTTACTGCAGTGTATGTAGTAAATCCGAGAATATTAGAATTAGATAATCCTTCTATGAGAGGTAAGCCTTTTGTGTTCTATCGCGGTTCTAATCATCAAGATCAAAGAGCAGAAGAGATTGACGTAAGAAACCTTTCCGTATCTGATACACCAGTACGTCCTTTTGTTGGAAAAGGCAGAGATTTAGATTCTTTGTTAGAAGGAAGGAACGAAGCAGGAACTAAAGGAGTAGCAAAAGTACCTGAAGCAGTTACAATTAAGGGAGAATATGTTCCTGTAAATCATCTTCGTAGCGGTCTTGTCCCTTTCTCATTTGGCGCTTCCCACAAGAATGATTGTGAAAGATATCTTCAGACTAATGGCAACAATATCAGACGAGATTTAGATGCGTTCAAACAAGTTCTGGTTCGTTATGATGCTCAGATGGCAGAAGAAGCAACTTTAGGATACAAAGTAAGACACTTATTAGGAGGAAAATAAAAATGAATAAAACAATATTAACAGGATTATGTGCAATAGTATTAGCAGGAAGCGTTGGTTGTAGTAGACAACCACCACAACCAAGAAGAACATATAATAAGATTGAAAGCGAATTAAGAGGATGCTTAGGTTCACCGTCTGGAAAGAGAGCAGAGTACACCCACAATGCAACATATTTAGGATCTAAAAAAGATGAGGGAACCGATAAATGCTATCTACGAATTGATCTTGACAACCCAGGAGAGAACATTTTTGTTGATGATGACGGATGCAATAATGATGTAAACTTCGTCCATACTGCTTATGGAACGGATAAAGAATTAATTTACACCCGGTTAGTCCTTAACAAAGAAGCTGTGGACAGATTCAATCAATATTTGTCAACTGCATCTAAGGGAGGAAAAGGTTTATTCTACGAATGTGAAATAGATCAAAAAAGGAAAGATGAAACCAGCCAAAAGCTCTTACAGAAACTGGAAGAACATCCAGACCACAAAGAAACGGTGGATGAACAATAGATTAAAATAAATTAGATTTTTATTTTTTATTTTACTAACTTCCCACTAAATAGGTTATGTTTATCTCTAGGCCAATTACGGTTGACCCCCGTAGTGCGGCATTCGTTACACTCAGCCCCACATTTATTTTACGAGTTTACCAGCAAAGATGTTGTGCTTATCTCTAGAAATCTTAACTTTAATCCTCTTATCCTTTTGAAACACACAGTCAGGTACAGAAATACATCTATCTTTAGCTACCGCAATCACCGAACGGGGAAACCTATCTGGACATTTAATCGTAGCAGTAACCACTTCATCTAATTCAAATGGCTTAGGTAACTCTTTAGTCTTTCTGATACCAAAATCTTCATGAGATAATTTTAACTTGACGCCAGTTTTCTTCTCCAGATCAGAAATCATCTGATAGAATTCCTTCCATTCTCGAGCTTTAGTAGGATTCCTTCCAGTCTTGTAGTTCAAGAAGTTCTGAATACCAATAATAGGATGCTTATCGCCAGCTTTTAATCCCAGTTCCTTTACAAAACGAACAATCTCTTCCATATCTTTGTCATTATACCCCGGAACACATACTGGAGCAATTAGGATATGAATTCCCTTAGAAGCAGCATAACGAATCATTTCGGTAACGTAAGTAACATTATATTCCGCTCCGGCCATCTTCTTAGCTAGTTGCGGATTAAGAGAATCTAAAGAAACATTCAACCTTAGTTTATTTTTGAAAGAACTTAACTTATCAATCATAGATCTTGTAACGAGAGTAAAATTAGTATCCATAGAGACAATTTTAATTGATTCTTGGGCATGTAAGTCTTCAATCAAAGGAAGTAAGTCTGCATACAAGAAAGGTTCTCCTTGTACTCCGATATGAACCTCTACGGGTTCAGCCACAAATTCAATTAGTTTAAGCAACTCTTCAACGAGATAATCCTTCTCCACCACAAAATCAACTTTATCTGATCCTTTTCCTTCTCCCACAGAACAATAAATGCAATTCAAGTTGCAAGAAGTTACTGGTTTAATCTCAATTAAAGAAGTATTTCTGTACACAATTCCGAATTCAACACTTCCGATTAAGGGAATATCAGAATTCTGATGAATGTAAACGGCTTTATTTCCATTAATAGAATTAGTTAGGTTATCCATATATTTAGCTAGAATCGAAGAGAATTTTAATTCTGCTCGCTTTTGATTCTTCTCACTAAAGTCTAAAGTATGTACATCTTTAAGTCTAAACTTTCCGATTTCTTCTAACTCAGAGAGAGGAATCTTAGTAAGGAACAAGTTTAGCAATCTGACTATTAGTTCTTCTTTTTTAACTTCGAATGCCAGAGTACTAAACTTTAATTCAGCCATAATATAGTCTAGAGAAGCTATTTTATAAAACTTTACTTTAAGATAACATTTCTGTGCGGCTCTACTCCCCCATAGAACTGTCTTAAAACTTCGATAAACTCTTCATCCTGCTGATGCCATAACCCAATCACTTCAGTAGTACGATAACCAGCACCCAATTCCACTACGTTCTTAACTGCACACTTCCCGACTAAATAACTTTTAGTTACCCGCATCGGCTCAAGACCTGCCTCATATTGAAAAGTGTCGCTTTGAGAACAAAGCTCTACCCCATGAAAACTTTCGCAAATTTTATCTAAAGGAGACATTAACTTTTCAATCGCTCTCTCGCTACCTTTCTTTTTTCCCTTAAAATTATCTCCAAAACGCAGAGTAAGGTATTCAACAGCCATAGGGTAAGAGATAAAAGGAGTATTTATAATAATTAGGGTAATTCAATCTTTATATTCTTCCTAACAAATCAACTTTAGAGATAATCCCACAAACTTCTCCTTTCTCTGCTACTAAGATAACTGGATTGGTCTTAATAAATTCTAACAACATTCTTAATCCGGTTTCTTTAGAAACGATAGGAGGAGCATCTTCCATAATCTCATTTACTTTGGTATGAGAAAAGTTCTCAGGATGTTCAGAAAAATGTTGAAGTATAGTGGTTTCAGTAATCAAACCACAGACCTTATCTTTATTCATTACCGGTAATTGAGAAATACTTTTTTGTTTCATAATCTTAATTATCTCTGAGACAAGTTCAGAAAAGGGTACAAAAGTTACCTTAGGATGCATTACATCCTTAGCTTTAACTTCTTCCTTCTCTCTTAGTTCTTCTAAGGATTGAAATATTCTTACTGCGTTACTATAAGTAGGTTCAACTTTTCCGGATTCTATTTTTGCAATCAAGCTCTGAGAAACACCTGATTTAAAGGCAAGATCTTTCTGATTGACTTCTAATCTCTTTCTTTGACGTTTAATTTCGGTAATTGCAGGAAACATAAACCATAATTATTGTCACTAGTTAATAAATATTTCTAAAAATATTCCTATTGGAATATAACTGTCAAGAGACCTTAATAGTGATACTCGGTAAAGACATAAAAAACGGAGGGATTGTTATGAACAATAAAAACTTTTTATTTACATCAGAAAGTGTAACCGAAGGTCACCCTGATAAAATGTGTGACCAAATCAGCGACGGAATCTTGGATGCAATGTACAAAGAAGATCCTTTTTCCAGAGCAGGGATTGAATGCTTAACCAAAACCGGGTTTGTGGTAGTAGCAGGAGAAGTTACCACTAAGACTTACGTGGACATACAGAAAATTGTCAGAGACACTATCATTAAAATAGGTTATGATAAACCAGAATATGGTTTTGACGGAAGTACTTGTGGAGTATTAGCCGCTCTTTCTGAACAATCTCCAGACATCTCTCAAGGAGTTACTGAAGGAGAAGGATTGTATAAAGAACAAGGTGCAGGAGATCAAGGAATGATGTTTGGTTTCGCTTGTAATGAAACCCCTGAACTTATGCCTTTACCAATAATGTTAGCACACAAATTAACTTTACGTTTAGCTTCAGCTAGAAAAAGAGGAGAAGTGTGGTATCTTAGACCTGACGGAAAGTCTCAAGTAACCGTAGAATATGTAGATGGGAAACCTAAACGAGTTGATACGGTAGTTATCTCAACTCAACATCATCCTGACGTAGATTTAGAAACTATCCGAAGAGATGTGATTGAGAAAGTGATTAAGCCAATTTGTAACGAATGGATCGATCAGAACACAAAATTCTTTGTCAACCCAACCGGAAGATTTGTTATTGGAGGCCCAGTAGGAGATGCGGGAGTTACCGGAAGAAAAATTATTGTAGATACTTATGGAGGAATGGGCCGACATGGAGGAGGAGCATTCTCTGGAAAAGATCCCACAAAAGTAGATCGTTCTGCTGCTTATATGTGCAGATATATTGCTAAAAATGTGGTAGCAGCCGGATTGGCCGAGAAATGTGAAGTACAGTTAGCTTACGCTATTGGGGTAGCTGAACCGGTTTCAGTATTAGTGGATTGTTTTGATACCAATTGCATTCCTGAAGAGAAGATCTCTGAATTGGTTAGAAATAATTTCAAGCTGACTCCAAAAGGGATTATTGACAGTTTGAATTTACGTCGACCTATTTATCAGAAGACTGCTGCATATGGTCATTTTGGTAGAGAAGATCCCGATTTCACTTGGGAGAAAGTGGATAAGGCAGCTACCTTGAAGAAGGAGGCAGGATTGTAGTTTTATTGACGATAAAAACTTTTATTTTTAATTTATTTTTGGATATACACTTTTTTGGATTTTGGTGTAAAGACGTCAGATTCTGTGCTAAAGTTACCAGATTGATAGGTCTTATTTATAATTTGTATAGCAAATGTGTATACAAAGAATAATTCATCACAGAGAGGCCCTTAGTTTATCACTCATTAGTAATGATTAACACAAAAGGTTTATAAATAAGAGATACGTTTTAACTCTAGATGTTACTAGATGAAATTATACCTGCTATTGAAAGAAATAAAGTTACTCAATTTAAGATAGAGGTAAATCCGCGCGCAGGAGTTAGTGATTCATATATAGTTTATACTGATCAAGGAAACTTCTTTGTTAAAAGAATGCAAGACAATGACCATAATCAGAATCGCGCTAGAAAGATGAAACAAGCAGGACAGTTTCTAAGAAATGTGGTTTTAATTGATGAAGAACAAAGAGCAGGGGGAAATATCTACTTACTAACAAAACAATGTCAAGGAACCCCCCTAGATCAAGTTACGGATAAAGCAGAAGCTATTAGAGATAAAGTTATACCTTTGCTTGCATCCAATCAGAAAAGCAAATTAGCAGAAGCAGAACACCGTTCTGGATTTCTCGGGCCCGATTTTGGAACTACTTTCCTGATCAACTTATATTCCACTTTCAACTTAAATGCCCAATTCTTTCGAGAAGTAGTAGAAGCCAGTGCTTATTCTACTCCCCCTTATGAAGTAAATTGTCCTACAGAACCACGAAATGTAGATGGAACCCCTTTACATTCTCTTGCTCTAACCGCAATAGGAGCATATCATTCTTTAATAGAAACAAAACTAGTTGAAGCGTTTCAACGCTATAGCTCAGATGAAGGTCATCTCTATAGAGCACTTTCCGTGAATGATCTTAAGGCTGCTAATGTGATTATCGGAGAAGAAGCCTTCATTTGTGATACCAAAAAATTTGGTGTGAATACGATATTTGCAGATTTAGCTCGATTACTTTATGATCGTAGATTAAATCTAACTGAAGCAGAAAGAGAAGGATTGTTAGATCATTATTCAGCGCATTTTGTAGAGCAGGTAGCACCATCCCCAGCGTCTGGGGTTCAGGCCCTAGATGTAGATAAAAACTTAGAATCTCTTGAAATTGAACTTACCAGAAAATGGGGAAGCCCAAAGTGGGCTGACACCTGGAGAGGAGAAATTGGTTATCTTACTGAAATCGAACATATAAATCAAGAATTGACTTTTATTGATGAATATGCTATAAATTACTTAGCAGGGAAAGATGAAGCTAAGAAAGGATTAGAGGTACATCTGGAACAACTAAGAAGAAGTTGTGCTAAGCTGAGCATGGACGAATTATATTCCGCTACAGAAGCATTGTTCAAGGTTAGGAATCTGGACCACTTAAAAGCTAGTCAACCTCCTTCCTTTCCCGCTTTAGATGCTAATAGAACTTTCTATTGGATAACATTATAGATTCAACATCATCAATGGACCGTTTAAATCGTAGATCTTCTTGATTAACTGTTCACATAAATAATCTATTTTATGAAAGTATTTTATCTTTTTAAGCAATGGTTTTTTTCTCTCCAAAAATGATTTTACACAATCTAAATCGAATTTATAAAACAAATTATAGAAATCTCTAAAATAAGCATTAATCTCCGGAAGGATATTCTTGTTCTTGGAGTTCATTATCTCTTCGGCAATTTCACAGTATAAATCACCAATCCGTTCTAATTCTTCCATAATGTAATATAAAACCGTTGACCGCTCTCGAGAATCAGGATTCTTATTTACTGTTCTTCGACAGAAATCCATGATCCGATTAATGGAACTGTCTCGAAGAATGATTTTCTCCATTTCCTGCTTGTTTTGGATATTAACTAAATCTTCCCCTAAATTTATAATAAACAAAAATGCTCTTTTCAACATAATATTAAATTCTTCTTCATCAACCTTAGTGATACAACTGGCTTTCACCACATTATTCTTTTCTTCAACAATCTCAAAACCAATTAATCCGCCATTCAGATAAGTATGAATCATTTCTAGCTCATTAGAAGTTCTAAACTTGATAATCAAATCATCATATCCAATTTTATAAGCTGCCGCAATCATCTTCTGAATAGGTTTCTGTCCCATTCCAGAAACATCAATTTCTTTACTCTTCCTTTCTGAATCATTTGATCCCAATTTCAAAATAGCCGAATTTCCTTTTATCTCTAAGTTAACTTCGTCTCCTTTCTTTACATTCATCTGCCTAATCCACTTTAAAGGAAGACTAACCACAAAGGTTGTTCCAGCTAATTGGATAATTTTCCGTTTCATGGGGAGAATGAATTATTCTTAATTAATAAATCTTTCTCAAAAATTATAAATTTAAGGTAAATTATAATTTATAAGGGAAAAGATTATAATTAGCGCTTGTTGCTACTATAAAGAAATAAAATGAATAACCTTAACAGATCAATTGGGATTATGGGCGCATTATTAGGATTACAATTAACAATAGCTATTGCGGACTATTCTAAAGGAGATGATTGTTATTTTGATGATCCCAATAATCGAAAAGAAGTTAGAATCGAAGCTTCAACAGAAGCGATTCAAAAGCATGAGAACGAACAAGAAACAAGAAGAAGAGATAACCTTTTGAAAATAGTTAATCAAGACTCTTTACCCGCTAGATTAACACGATGTATACTAGATTATAATGGAAGAAGGGTAGATGATATAGGAAAAGATTCTTCCACATACTATGGCGAATTTGGAAGTACTACTAGATATATGTATTTAACAAAGGAATCTCCCTCATATTATAAACACCAGTCAAGAGAAGAAAGAGAGCATAGATTTGAAGATACCCGCGATAGTACTCTTAGTTTTGGAGGAGACTTCTACTTATTCACCTCTTTTACTTTTAATAACAAATATGCATATCTTAGACAAGAAGGTGACAGTTTAAATTTGGAGATAGGAGTAGCTACATCATTAACTTATGTCTTTCCCGGTTTAAAAGACAACAAAGTAGAGGTAAGGATTAGCAAAGAGATGGACAGGACAAACCAGGATTACTGGAATCATTATGTTCAAATGACCAATTTGGGTGTTGGGGGGGATATGCTCGAAGATTTAGAAGAGCAGTTCTGTCCTTACACTACCCAATGTCGAGATGAAGAAACAGCCAAAGAACAAGAATTACAATACACTTTCTTCGAGAGAAGATGCGGAGGTTAGAAGAATGAGTGAAAGTTTAAGAAATATTATTCTTACCTTGGTGGGGTCATCAATCATAGGAATAGGACTGTATTTTGGAATTCCCGCAGTAGCAGATTACTCCGATGCTAAAGAAGGAATAACTTCAGAAACTAAAAAGGCCGCAATTACTCAAAGATATAATACTGTATTTTATACTCAAAGCACTGCTGCTGAATTAGCAAGAAAATCTTTAGAAAGTTATTATGATAAAAAAGTGGATCTGCGTGCAAATAACCTCTCTTATCCTAAAGGATTAAGAGCATGGGACTCACGTTTATATCGAGAAGGTAATTCTTTAGATGATTATTTTTGGAATAGTTTAAATGGGGCAGGAAAGATAGACATTTGTGAAATGACAGGATCTCACACAGAGTTCAGTTTCAGACCAAAAGGGTCTCCGGTTTACTCAACTCAATCATTAGGAGAAGGAGTTTATTCCTTTAATCCTACAGGAGAAATTAAAATTCCAGATATTAACATTAGACTAACAGAAAAAGGAATGGATTTTGATACAGATGGAGAAGATAAAAGATCTAGGGTTTGTAAAGTTAAGAGAACTTACGAATTATTATTAGGGAATACTACTTTAGAACCATCTGATAAACAAATTATTGATGGACGCGTATCATTAGTAGAGACAGTAGAAGATACTTGTCGAGAAACTTGCAGGTATATCTTTCCTAACTTAGCTGATGAACCCAAGGCAAAAGGAAATGGTTGCACTCCAGAAGAAGGACTAAGACAACTTGAAGATAGCCTGAGAATTCTCAAGAAGAAATAATTTTGGAGAGGTTAAAGTGAGAAGACCCATCACACAACTTCTATTTCGCTCGATAGAATACTTCATCCACTATTGAATAAATCAATCACGTCTTTTGTTTTTAATGTAATGACTGCATTCTGTTTCTCGAAATGACGATCATCTGACCAAATAATTGCTTCTTCTTGGCTTAAAGCTGCAGCAATAAAAGTTACATCTTCTAGATCAATATGTTCCATAATCCTTTTGGCGTTATCCCATTCTTCTAACAAGTCTTCATCAGGGATTATTTTTATAAATTTCATCAAGATATGAAACAACTTCAAAAATTCTAAATCTGAGAGCCCCGACTTCTCTTTAATATATTGCTTATACTTTCTAATCTTCTGCATAGACTTTTCGGGGAAATAAAATTCCTGGCCTGAAGTGAGAATTAAAGCTCGAGTAGTTGAATCTTTAATTAAAGCAGAAAGAAGAATATTAACATCAATAATGATGATCATTTTTTGTTTAATTCATTAAATGTTTCGGCCTTGATCTTCTTTGAAATTTCATCTACATCTTTCTGAGTCAATTTGCTCTTACTAGCAATTTTATTCATTACATCTAGCATCTCTACTTTTTGAGAAATTGATTTTCTCACTACTTCACTCCATCTTATTTCTGAGTGTAATTTCATCTTTTCATGCAGTTCTTCTGGAATAGCTAAGGTTATATTTGTCATTTTTATCATCTAAGTGAGTAAATGTGATTACACATATTTAAGCTTTTTGGATAATTTAGTTAGAAAAGGTCTAGACAACATCTATTTCAGACCAATAAAGTTTTTATAATACCCCCTTTCTGAACATAAAATGGTATTTTTAAAAGAATATAGAGCCAAATGGTTAGCAGATGCAAAGAATATAGATTACTGTCTAGCTTTAAGATCATTAGAAGTAGATTTAGATAAAAGATTTGCTAGAATTAAAAAGAGTGAAGCAAGAATTGCTATAGTTCAATTAGAAGATAGATTCAAACTGGAAGAAGAAGTAGCTAAAAAGGTTTACCTCACTTCCAGAGACGAAGATTTAAGTCCTTTTAATGCCATCTTGGCTCTAAGGTTTAAAGAAAAATTTGGAGGATGGCAGACTTTCAGAATTAAAGACCAAGGAAAGGGAGTAGTTCCTCCTTCCGGAACAATAACTCATAAGAATGGCCATGATTATTTAATTGGAGGAAGATTCTTCTGTAAGAATTGTGAAAATGATCATGTAGCAGTAAAAGGATTAGACGCTCGATTAGAACCATACCACGGACTTATGGCAAGTGTTTATCCTACCCCCAATAATTGGATGCAATTAGGATACGTAATGGGCAATGTAGGTTTTCCAGATATTGGCCTAACTGTTGCTTCTTATGGTGAGCCTCTAAGAACTGACAAGTATGGCCCTCTGGATGTATTGATGGCAAGCTGTGATGTGGAAGGATACAACAAACCACCAGTAATAGGTATGGGTATCGTAGTTCTTTAATTCATTTCTTCTTTAATATCTTAACAATTCCCTTACTACCATTGACTTCAACTAAATCACCATCATGTAAAACAAAGGTAGCAACCTTAGTACCAATAACACATGGTTTTCTCATCTCTCGAGAAACAATAGCTGCATGACAAGTAACTCCACCTTCATCGGTAATTATTCCGGCTGCTTTACCCATCAAAGGAACGAATTCTGGACGGGTCATTCCCGTTACCAAGATTTCTCCGTTTAGAAACTTGTCCTTCTCTACATTTTTAACGATCCTTACTCTTCCTACAATCATTCCGGAGGATGCAGGTTGACCACGAAGTAATAATTCCCCTTGATTTCTATCTCCAAGATAAAACTGATCTATCCTCTGTTTATTGTCATCAACAGGACCATATTCCACCTCTTGTTCTGCATTGTAATGAACCAAGAGAGACATTCCATTTTTCCTTTCCTCAATATGTTCTTTATTCTCCACGAAAAAATCACTTCCTCGAGTAAGTTCTTCTGTACTTACAACCATAATTAAGTCTTTGGATAAACCTGCTTTTTCAAATAAGTATTCCCCCATTCGATAAAAGGAAGTGACGGCTTTCATCAGATAATCTTTTCTGGTATCTCTTAAATCAATCAAGTATTGAATAAAGTAAGAAATTTTTCTTTCTGGTTCTGATAATGAGTTTAACCATTCTTGATTAGCTCTTCTTCTGGGTAACAAAGCTTTATTCTCATCTTCAATTATTTCTTTTGCTTTTGCAGCTGATATCGAAGAATACTCCTTCTTTAACTCCTTTTGAACATCTGAAACAGAATAAACCCGATCATATGCAGTTTTAAAATATTGACATTTCTCTCCAATCTTATCCCAAGAATCACCTTGAGAAATCAAACTAAGCAGGTACAACCTTCTTTTCTTTTCAAACGAATGTGCAGGGAGATTCTGAGCATGTTCCCATAAATAATCCAATCTTTCAGAATCAATTTTTAATTTAAATTCCGAGATTAATTCCTCCGCCACAGATTTATCAAAATAAATTGAAAAGAAAGGGATCGCATTCATATGCCAAGTAACGTCCAGAAATTGTTTAAATTCAGAGAGGGGTTCTTTTTCTTGACAAGAATTAAGTTTTTTATAGTTCCAGGAATGATACCATTGATCCACTTTTGTAGCATATTTAAAGAAAAGGTTACTCCTTTTGTTTAAGAAAGTTGGATCCTTCCAGTATTTTCTAAACATTTCCTTAACTAGGTTTTTCTCTTTAGTTAAAGATAAATAAATCACTGATTCTTTCGAGTTCATTAAAAGTAGAAGAGGATATGGAGTACGGTCATCGTAATATAAGTTAAGATACCTCTCGGTGTGCCATCCACTTTGGTGTACCAGAACTGAAGAATTATAAATTGGAGGTCGTAACTCTTGCTTACCAATCTCATGAATAAAATGATCCGCAAGTAGAGCTCTTGACAGTTCGGAAGACATGTTTAAAATATAACTTTAAGGTTTAAATAACTTTTGTCTAAGCTTAAAAAAAGATAATCTAAAGATTTATTGAACTAACTTGATTCCCCCTTCTGGATCCGGAAAAGTAGTATCTCCTCCAAAAGCCCAGAATGGAGCTTTACTATAAACTTCGTCCTTATGTTTAAAGAAATGTTCACAATCAGGAATAATTACTAATTCTCTTCGGGTAGCTCTAGAAGCAAGACGATGAAATATTCTGCCTCCTTCCCCATTTAAGACCCAATCGTTTTCTCCTTGAACAATATACAGTTCTCCTTTATAATGTGAGAATCTCTCTTGAATGGGAGAATGACATTCAATCGCTGGCCCCATCATTAACATTTTCTTAACTTGAGGATACTCTGGTGCAAGAACTCCTAAGGCATTTGCTCCTCCAGAGAAACTCATCAAATACAATTCTGGATTATCTGTTCCACAGATTTCTTTAGCGTGTGCTAAAGCATAATTGATCACAAATCTAAGATCATCAAAAAGGGTTTCTTCTAATGGATGATAATCCCGTTCTCGATTATCCATACGCACCATCGCAGCAAAGCTTTTTTGTTGTAATAGATTAGCTAAAGTTTGATATTTATTCCCATACCCGTTAACGGTTTCTAAGAAACCAGGAATATGCACAATCATCTTTCCGTTATGTACCGGAGTGATAGCGATATCTAAAGGGATAGGTTGAGTTTTACATTCATAACCTACCGCATCATTTTCAGGAGTCATTCCTTTAGGGATTCTGCCTTGTCTATTTACGGTAATAACTCCTTCCATAAATTTCTCTCTTGCTTTTTCCCAACTAGAAGATTCAACTCCATAAACGAGAGTGAAAGCTTTAACCACTTCATGTAAACTGGCTAGCCCAGAGATTCTTAATTGGTTAAGTTCTCTGGCTTCAGTAAGAGTATACTTCCTGTCACGATTGTCATATAATTCTCGAGGGATAACCGTAATCGTCATCTTATCTCCGTGATTGATAAACACTCTTCCCTCTTGAGCTCTTTCCCAGTCGATCAATGCTGCACCAAACTCATTCCCAAGGGGATTACCTTCATTAATTTCTAAGGTTAAGTTAGGATAACAATTATATTCTAACAATATGTCATCTATACCTGGAAGACGAAAAGCTTTAGATAAAGGAGTATGAAGAAAACCGACTACTGGAACATCTTGTCCGTCAAAGTCTACAATCACCCCTCGATGATCATCAACATAATGTTTATATCTAAAATGTCCTTGACAAGTTGGCCCAGTAAGTGCAAAAGGAAGACGATTAATATCTAATACTAAATCAGAAATCTCTGAATCTAGTTCAATTATTCCAGTTTTATGATTGGCAGAGGGATTACCTGGCTGATATAGTCCTTTATCAGTAAGAGTTACTTTTCTCTTATCGCTCAAAAAGGCCGTCTCGTTCATGAACAGTTAAAAAGACTTTCCATTTATAAATATTACTGAATTAACTACTTTAAAGGACTAACAGCACTAAAACTTAAAAAAGATTTTATAAATAAGCAGGGGTTTGAGAAAGTAATGGTGGGCAAGAGAATAATAAAAGTTAATACTTTGGATGAATTATATCAAGATCCGAAATTATATTCTACCCCGAACATGTTTTCTCCTCCTTCTGAAAGAAGACCCCACGTCATTCGATTTGAGCTGACTAAAGGATGTAACTGGGGTAGATGCACTTATTGTAATGGTTATGATGGAGTCCCTTTTCAAGGTAAGAGCTTAGATGAATATTTTGCTCATGTTAACTTAGTATGGGATCGGATGGATCCGGGATTAGCTAAACAACTTTCACGAATATTTATTGGTGGCGGAGATGCATTAGGATTAGAAACAGAGATCTTGTGGCAAGCAATAAGATACACTAGAAAGAGGTTTTATAATCATACAGGAAATCCCACTAAAAGAGTTGCTGTATACGGACGTACACAGAGTATATTGAAACAAGGAAGTTCTGGTCTGGAGAGATTATCAATGAATAAAGATCCAGACCATCGTGGAGGTTTACATCTGGTATATTGGGGAGTTGAATCTGGTTCTGATGAAATTTTAGATTATGTACATAAAGGATGTACAAAAGAACAAATGTTAGAAGCAGGGAAATTACTTCAAGAAAGTGGACTTCAAGCTTCAGTAATGATCATGCCCGGACTGGGAGGGATAAAATATTATACCCAGCATGTTAAAGAAACTGCAGAACTGTTAGGGATGATTAAACCAAAGTTTGTCACCTTTATGGGGATTAATGCTCCAGAACATTCTACCTATCGAGCCAGAATGAATGAAGAAGTTGCCACGGGAATTAATCGACCATTGACAGATAAAGAAACAGCTCAACAAATGGTAGACCTGGTTAGAGCAATGCCTTACTTTGACACTAAATTAGGTTGTTATGATACTTCTACTGACCAAGTGGGCCACAATCCGGTTAATTTTGGTTCTCGAGATATTTATGGAAGAATTTCTTTAAGATACCTTGCCGATAACATCGAAGATAGTATCAGACAATTAGAGAAAAGTGAATGGGCCGAGAAAGGTAGAGCTATTGTTGAGAAAGAATACCGAAGAAACCGTAACCAAAGAATCCTCACCAGTGGAGGATATTATTTATCCAATGCACTACTAGGAGCAGGGTTAGCTGGAAGCCTAGCTGCAATTTTTTATGGAGCCAGGGGAGATCCAACTTTAGGTTTAAGTATCGCTTCATTAATAACTGCTGTAACCAGTATGGCTGGAGCGATGATTCTTCCAGGGATAGAGATAAGACAAAGAAACTTAGAAAGTTATTTTCTAGATGTATTAACCAATAAGAAGTATGCAGCTAGGTTAGATAGAGAAGTATCTTAACCTAACCACTCTAGTAAAGATAAGCTTTAAAAGCCTAGACCCTTCTAAGCTAGAGGGGGGGAATGGACAGCATTAAGATTACTTTAGAAACTTTGTACGACGTTCTCAGAAATGAGAAAAAGAGGGAAGACTTACAGAAGCTAGAACCAGCTTTTTTTGTTGATGTAATTGTATATATGAAGGAAAAGATTGCCTTTTTAGAGCAAAAAGCTCAAGATAAAGACATTTTCGCTTCTGGAGAAAGAGATAAGTTAGAGTACGAACTAAGAAGTATCCGTAGAATTCTAAAAGAGATTTATGAAAAACGTGAAAAGAAAATTATTGATATCGCCTTAAACAAATCTCGTACTGGATCAGACATTATTGATATCAGCGCCATGTTAGGAGAAGAAAAAGAGTTTTACTGGCGTACTCTAAAGAATTTAGATGAGTTCAGAAGAGGAATCTTGATGTCTTTATTTAAAGGAGAACTACCCGTAATCGGAGGAGCCATTCATTCTAATCTTAAGGTAAGCTCATATTTAGAAGAACCTCTTCCGGTAGAAACTGCTCCTAAACCAGAACTGAGCGAACCTATTCTAGCCACACCACCGGAACTTCCCAAAACTAAGATCAAATTTACCCATCCTTTACCCAGTTTTGTCTGGAAAGATATGAAAGTTTATGGTCCTTATGATGTGGGAGAAGAGATTGAGATCTTCCCAGAAGTAGCAGATTTAATTGTAAGAAAAGGCCGAGCTGAAAAGATATAATTATAATTATTTCTTTTTATGTTGGTTATACAATCCTTTGACCCCTTCATATACCATAGCTACTCCCCACAATCCTTGCTCAAGAATTCTAACCGTCATTTCACTGTAGATTTTATAATCTCCGGCAGGAGGAATTCCATATATCTCGTGAAGAGTTTGTCCCCCGGAAAAAAAGGGGAATAGAATCGCATCAATCCCAAAACCAATAAGAGCTCCAGTAGCAATCTTATCAAGAGTACTCATCTTTTGATTTTCCTTTTTTTCTTTGACCATAGACTTAAGATCTTCAAACACTATTTAAATCTTTCGGTTTATTGTTACTTGTAAGTGATTACATAACCACCCCCTTAACAAAAACAACCTTTCTGTAACAGAAAACTATTAAAAGAACTTGCCTAATTTTATATTCATGGTTAGAATCTCGGTGGTTATTCCTGCGTGTAATGAAGAGAAGTATATTGTAAATACGCTTCAGAACATCCAATCTCTAAATGATCCAGATGTGGAGACCATCGTGGTATGTAACGGCTGCACCGACAATACTGAATCTTTAGCAAAGAAAGCTGCCAACCAAAGCACCAGAATCATCTCTTTCAAAGAAGGACATGTAAGTAAAGCTCGCAATATCGGAGCACAAAAAGCAGAAGGAGAAACACTGTTGTTCTTAGATGCAGATTCTTTAGTTTCAGAAGACACTTTTAGCAGGATTAAAGAAGATTTTTCTGACAAACATGCTGTAGCTACCACTAAAGTCCAACCAGATGATCCTAAACTGAAATATAAATTCGCCATGGGGTTCAAAAATTTTTATCACACCACGAATCTATATCAAGGATGCAGCGGAGCATTAATCTGCAGAAAAGAAGATTTTGATAAAGTTGACGGTTATGATGCCAGTTTAAAAGTTAAAGAACATCGTAAATTGATCCTCAAACTAAAGAGACATACGGGCAAAGAATTCACTTGCTTAGACACCAACATAACTACTTCTATGCGCAGATTTCAGCAATGGGGATTGACTAAAGCTACTTTCTTCTGGCTAGGACAGTGGGTAAAGAATTATTTTGGTGACTTGAAACACAGCGAGTATGAGAAAGTAAGATAATTATTTAAACCAGTTTAATTTACTTCTAATCATGATCCTTACTATTTCCGGTAATCCGGGTTCAGGAAAATCTACTGTAGCTAAGATTCTAGTTGAGAAATTAGGTTGGGAAAGGATCTATGTGGGCGGTATCCGTCGTGAGCTAGCTAAACAAAAAGGAATGACCTTAGAAGAGTTTAACCTTTACGCTAAAACTCATTTCAAAGAAGCAGATGAGGAAGTAGATACTCAAGCAGTAACTCAAGCTCGAGAATTAGATAAACAAGGAAAAGATGTAATTGTAGAAGGTCGAGTTCATTTTCATCTCTTACCAGAATCATTAAAGATTTATATTCACGTTTCAGAAGGAGAAGGAGCTAGAAGGGTATGGAAGGACTTACAAGATAAAGAAGCCAGTGCTACTCGAGATGAAGGTAACCTAAACTCTTTAACTGAAGTTAAGAAAAGTATTATCGAAAGAGATGAAGAAGATGCTCAACGTTATATAAAATATTACGGAGTTGACCATCGTGACCTTTCCCAATTTGATTTGGTGGTAGATTCTACCACTATCCCTGCGAAAAAGGTTGCTGAGAAAATTATTCAAGTTATTAAGAAGAAAAAGAAAAAAGAGGTATAAACCATGTCCATATTAATCAACCAGTCAGTAGCCATCCTTTGTGATGGAAACAATATCGAGAGAAGTATTCATGAGCAAGCTAAGAATGAGAATACTATGCTGAATTTTGATAAACTAATTCCTGCTTTACTTAACGGCCGAGGATTAAATCGTTTCTTCTATTTTCGAGAAGGATTAAACATCTCTTCTAAACTAGCAGAAAGATTACATGAACAATATTATGGCACAGTTGTTCCCTGTCATAAATCTGCAGATATTCCCTTATCCATTAAAGCCACTCAACTTGCTACTAAAGTGGATACGATCATTATTCTTTCAGGAGATTCTGATTACGTGGAATTAGTTAGACATTTGAAATCAGAAGGAGTTCGGGTAGAGATTGCTGCGGTTCCTGAAACTACCGCTAAAATCTTGATAGAAGAAGCAGATTATTTCCATCCTATCACTAAAGATCATTGGTTTGTGTATACTGCTCCTAGAGAACACCAGCATCATCAGAAGAAAGGTAATAAGTAATAAGTTTATTGTGGCTCGTGTCGAGTTGAAGGTAAAGGACACATCTGTTCTATAGTCATATTTGGAAAGACATAAATGGTAGGAGCGGGTTCACAGACAGTGTCAGAAAGAAAGTGTTCTGCAGATTTATAATATCCATTAAAATTACCATTAGCAAAATTTAATCTTTGTTGTTGTTCAACTACTGCTTCTTCAACAATTGCCTTTAACTTAAGAGGAAATTTCTCTACTTGGGCTAAAGCAACGTCATATTCATACTCTAATCCTTCTGGAGGAGAAAAAGTATGATCTCTTAAAATAGAATATTCATTATCCACGATATGATTGCTAGTCCTGGTTCTGACGTAATCAGCCGTGGTTTCAGCTACACCGTGAGCATAACTATAAACCGCTTGTGCAACTTGTGTGTCTACCATATTGTGAACTATTCTTTGGTTAAGATAACGTGCTCCTAGACCACTAACAATCCCAACTAATCCACCAATTAGAAGGCCTTTAACGATTTTATTCATATCAAAATGAAAGGATCAGGTTAATATAAACATTTCGCTGTCAGAGAATAATCAACTTTCCCACATAAAGGATTATAAATCTTGACCTAACTTAAAACTTCCCTCAGGTCGATAATGATTTGTAACCGGAGGATTAAGCACTTCATCGAGAGTTTCATTAGGAACTGTTTCTGGAGAAACATATTCACTTCGAGGAGGATTAATGGCATCATCTAGAGTAACAACTGGAGGTGCCATGAGACGAACTTGTTTAAGATTAATATCTAAATAATGATCCCTAACCATTTCTCTAAGATCCGCAATTTTAGAATAAGCTTCTTGTCGCACTTCTGGGGAGAATCTTTTTGCATATTGTTCTACAGATTTATACTGATCTTCTAAACGACCACTAAAATTAAGAGACAGAGACCTACCATTTTCCCGTAACGCTTTGTCCGTCCCAATGCTTCTGTGGGTGTCACCAGTATAACAAGCTATAGAAAAATCTAAGGCTTCTCTTTCAACCCCTCGATCATAACCTCGTGAATATCCCCGGTCATGTCCAAAGTTATATGTCCAAGTTAACGCAACAATAGCCGAAGCGACAATTAATGTCCGCTTTAATATCTTCTCGATATTCATAGCCAGAATTAATCCTTAGTTAAATATAAAGATATCGTTACTCGCGCATTATAATCTCCACCCCATACAAAAAACTTTATATATCCGTGGAAGAAAAGGCTCCTAAAATGGATAAAATTAAACTTCACGATTTCGTACAGATAGATTACACCGGCAAATTAACGGATGGAACTATTTTTGACACCACTGAAGAAACAGTGGCTAAACAACACAAGTTTTTTACCGATAAGATGAAGTTTGGTCCAGCAACAATCTGTGTCGGCGAGCAACAAGTTTTACCGGGATTAGATTCAAACTTAGTAGACAAAGAAGTTGGCCAATCTTTTACCATCACTCTTGCTCCGGAACAAGCTTTTGGAAAAAGAGACGTAAAAAACATGAAGATTATGCCTGCCAGCGCATTTGCAGAACATAAAATGAGACCGATGCCCGGATTACAGATTGACGTTGATGGACAGATGGGAACCATCTCTAGTGTTTCTGGTGGAAGAGTTATCGTTAATTTTAATCATCCTCTTTCGGGTAAAGAGGTAGTGTATGAAGTTAAAGTTCACCAGATAATTAAAGATCATAAAGAACAGATCATCTCTTTCTTGCACACTTCTTTAAAAATTGCTGAAACCCAGATTAAAGTAGAGATTAAAGAGGATAAAGCAGGAGTAAATATAGGTATGAACTTGCCTGAGCCTATCACTAAAGCCTTGGGAAAGAAATTAGCTGAGCTTACCGGATTAAAAGAAGTATCTTTCGGCAAAGTAAGTAACCCAACCTAGATATCTCAGTATCTATTTTTCAAGGAGTATTTTACTCTTGTAATAATCTTTATAAAGCTAAATCTATTAAGTCATTACGTTCAAAAAAGAGATGGGGATGATTATAAATGGATACTTACGTAGATAACAGATTTGCTTCTAAAACTAATTTTCAGAACCCTACCATTAAAACTGAAGACGGCACTAACCGTAAAGCTACTTTAGAGGTAGATGAAGAGTTAGAACGAATTCTTTCCTCACAAAAAACTAGGATTAAAGTTATTGGATGTGGCGGTGGCGGAAATAATACTATCAACCGTATTTCTGAAGTAGGTATCAAAGGGATAGAGACTATCGCTATCAATACCGATGCTCAGGATTTATTGTACACTCGTTGTGATAAGAAGTTGTTGATCGGAAAAGAATTAACTCGAGGGATAGGAGCAGGATCAAATCCAAAAGTGGGAGAATTGGCAGCTAAAGAGAGTGAACATGATTTAAAGAAATTGCTAGAAAATTCGGATATGGTCTTCATCACCTGTGGTTTAGGAGGAGGAACAGGCACTGGAAGTGCTCCTTTTGTAGCCGAATTAGCTAGAAAAATGGGTCTTCTAAGTGTAGGAGTTGTAACCTTACCATTTACTATGGAAGGATCTCATCGCTTTGAGAATGCCATGATCGGACTGGAGAAATTAGAGCAAAGTATCAATACTTTAATCGTTATCCCTAACGAGAAATTGTTAGAACTTGCGCCCCATCTACCTCTACAAACCGCATTCAAAGTAGCGGATGAAATTTTAACTAACGCTGTGAAAGGTATCGCCGAGTTAGTAACTAAAGCAGGATTAGTTAATTTAGATTTTGCCGATATTAAAACCATTATGAGTGAGGGAGGAGTAGCTTTAATCGGGATGGGAGAATCAGATAACGAAAAAGACCGAGCTAAAGAATCAGTACAGAAAGCTTTAGACAATCCCCTGATTGATGTAGATATTTCTACTGCTACTGCTGCTTTAATCAATATTTCGGGAGGAGAAGATCTAACTTTAGACGAATCTCGACAGATAGTAGAAGCAGTAAACCAAAGATTATCCCCTAATGCTAAGATCATCTGGGGAGCACAGATTTACAAAGATTTAGAAAAAACTATTCGTACCATGCTGATCATTACCGGTGTTAAATCTGAACAAATCTTTGGTGAAGGTAACAAGTATGCTTTAAAGAAAAAACAAGCCATGGAAGACGAACTGGGAATTGAATTTATGAAGTGATCATTTCCCAAAAGAAAGGTTTATAAAGCAAACACCTGTTTTTAGGCTTATGGAAGAGGAGTTAGAGATCCAGCAACCGAACAAGGTGAAAAGGTTTTTCAAAGAATGTATGAGAGTAATCCATATTACCAAGAAACCTTCTAAAGAAGAATACAAGAACACCTTAAAGATTACCGCTTTAGGAACAGCAATTATCGGCGCATTAGGATTCCTCATCTTCATCTTAAAACAACTATTGATTGGTTAAAATGGAAACAAAGATTTTCGGATTAAGAACTGCCGCAAATAGGGAAGATCAAGTAGTAGATTTTCTTATTTCTAAATTGCACAAAGAAAGCAAGTTTGAAGTTTACGCTATCATCAGACCGCATGGAATGCGAGGATATATTTTCGTGGAAGCCCTATCTCAAGAAGAAGCAGAAGCATCCTTACAAGGAGTACCTTACGCTCGAGGATTACTTCCAAAAGTTATTCCTTACGCTGAAATCGAACACATGTTAGAACAAGTTAAGGTAGAGATGAACATTCGTAAGAATGATATCGTTGAGATTATCGCCGGACCGTTCAAACGTGAGAATGCTAAAGTTATGAGAATCAATAAAGTTAAAGAAGAGATTGTAGTAGAATTACTTGAAGCTGCTGTACCTATTCCCATTACCGTAAAGATGGATGCAGTTAAAGTTGTTCGAAGAGATAGTGATTCTGAAGAAGAACCAGAAGAATAAATAATACTCATGTCTTCACTTGATTTAAACTTAGAGTTAGATAAACTCTATTCTACACTTAAAGAAAGTAAAGCTAAAACCGTTCTGATCCAGTTGCCTGATGGATTAAAGCCTAGAGCAAAAGAAATTCAAGAAGAGGTTAAGAAAAAATTTCCTTCGGTAAAGTTAACCTTCTGGGCCGGATCATGTTATGGAGCATGTGATGTTCCTAATGTTAAAGGATTTGATTTACTGGTTCAGTTTGGTCATAGTGAATGGAGATAATCTGTTAATTCTTTGAAGTTTTTTATTTCAGTTGCGAAGTCAGCATGCTCAAGAGCAAATCTCCTTAGATCTTCTGGATGATTCATACCATAAGCATGAGTTAAAGCTAGGAAAGAAAGATTATTAGCACCTTGAGCTCGAGCTTGTAGACAGGCTTCTCCGTCAGAAACTAAATCCCCGACGTAAATTAATTTGGAATCTTCTCTCTGAGATAAATCAAGTAACAAGGAAGTTTTTCCCTCAAGAGAAGAAACTATTCGAGAAAGATATCTATCTAATCCATCTCTTATTAATCTCTTATCAATTAAGGACCTAACTTCGTTAGATAAAAGAAAAACATTATCTTCTCCAAACTTATTTTCAGCTAGGGTTATGACTTCCAATGCCCCATGAATTAATTGCGGAGGTTCTCTTTCTATCCATCTTTTGTAAAAAAGATCAAGTAAGGGTTGAATGTCTTCTTCTCTTACCCCCATATCCCGATAATACTGCTTCCAATCATGAGACTGAAGTAAGCTTCGAGAAGTATCTTCGGTTATAGCGGGATAACCCTTCTCGGCCAAGTTGATATTCTCTACCTCTAAAGTATGTGGCAAAGTATCGTATAAAGTACCGTCAAGATCGAAAGCTATTCTCATTGAATATCTCAAATTAAAAGCCAGTTTTAAAGTTTTAGTAACTTTCAAGTATCTCAAGCTTAGCAATATTATGGTTAGGGTCTATTGTGAAGAGAAAGGAATAAGTAGGAAATCTCTGTCTCGCATCGGTTAAAAAAGCTTCTTTTCCGTTTTTAGGAATACCAATAACAATATCACACGCTAATCTATCGCCTTCCAAACAAGAATAATCTATCCCAAAATGTTTTTCAACTAATGCAATTAAAGGATCAAGGAGCCTACTTTGTGCTGCTAACTCTTGATCAATATGTTCTCCGAAAGCAGGACCTACTTTTTGTTCATACTCCATCTGAGTCCAAGGAGCACGAAGTCTAGTGTATTCAGTATCATTATAGTTTACTCTTAGATGTAATCTATGTGCATCTCTCTCGAAGACCATAAAACCAAAAAGAGTATGATATTTAAAAGATTTTAGATTGTTTTCTTAAAAGTGTAAATCTTTAAATAATACTGCGTTTATTTCTATGTTCATACGGCTGTGATCCAACCTCGCTAGCGTTCGGAGGATCAAGCTCGTACTCCTTAAAACTCATACGGCTGTGATCTAACGGTATGATCCGAGCTTCCCATGAAGTGATTCGGATAGAGCTCGTGGCCCGGGTTCAATTCCCGGCAGCCGTAGTTTTTATTTCTTCCGACAGACAAATTATCTATTCCTTCACAATAATACTTATAAATCTAAAACTAAAGGTTAAAGATTATGCCTGAATTGCCAAGAAGAAAAGATATTCCTGCAGAAGACCTAGATGCCATTTTAAGAGATTTTGAAACGATTAATGGAAGAATTGCAGAAGTATTGAGAGAAGGAAGAACATATTTGGTAATTAGTTGTGAGTTATACACTCAACCACAAATCGACAGAACTAGAGAAGTAGATTTTAGAGCAGGGAATAGTGAGTTTCAACATCTAACTCGATCAGCCCAAACTATTGGAGCAGCTTTAATGGGATACATATATTTGAATTCTTTTCCAGAAGGAGCACCATTATATCTAAGAAGATTAGCTGGAGATTATGAGGAAGAATAAAACATTCTTATAACATAGGTTTAATAAATACCTTTTATTTCTAATAAGTTATGGGCGCGTAGCTTAGTAGCCATAGCGCTTCGTTCGCAACAACAAAAGCTGAGGCTTTTGAGCCTTACAGCTTTCAGCTGAAAGACGAAGAGGCCTCGGGTGCGAGTCCCGACGCGTCCATTTAAAGAAAATCCTGAAAAGTGGCTATCCCTTACAATAAATAGTAGGGATTTACGCCACTTTTCTAATTCGGATTTTCTAAAATCAAATATAGCGAAATCTCTCGCTCATTTACGAGCATTCATCTCCAAAGATGAATCTTGGAGATTTCTGCTTATTTGATTTAAAATATATCGTTGTATTGTCTAAGAAAATCTAAAGAATCCCAAGAAGAGGCATATGGTACCTGATCTAATTGAGATAAAGACTCTGCTAAACCTTTTCTGAGTTCTTTGATAAAACGGAATGATTCTGGTCTTTCATCACGATTTACTAATAATGCTTCAACCGCCTGTTCTAAAGACCCTTCTAAGAATTGAATAGCATCACAAAAGCGAAGATCTAATTGTCCTTCCGGCCCTAATTTAACTAAGATATTCCCATCATGAGGTTCTGAAGAATATCTTCCAGTCTTTCTCTGAACGATGGCCACACTTCTTCCGATAGTATACGCTAAAGCTCGATGAAATCCTTCTTTACCCCTATAACTAAATTTATCAAATTCCATAATATTTTGGTGAGGTAAAAATTCCATAATAATCAAGTCACCACTGGCTTGAACATTTTCAGGAGAATAATGAGCAATAGGACGAGGGAATAAATCAGGGGCCCCATCATATAGTTGATGCAGAACAGTATACTCTTTAAGTAATCGACGTTCAGGAGTAAGTGAAGCCGCAGCAGCTAAATAAACATTATCATCTACAAATACCTTATAAACGCCCTTCTCATTACCATTTCTATGAGTCTCTATCTCTCCGGGAGTTCGACCATATGCTTCACTAAAATACTTCATAATTAACTCCTTATGACGAGCAATCTGTTCATCAGTTAGTATAGGAACAAGGACCATTAAAACCGTAGAATAACCTTAGTTTATAAACCTTTCGGAGATTATCACTTACTAGTAACAACAACAAAAGAGATAGATTCTAGTAGGATTAAATATTAGATCTTACAATATAGATATTCTAAACCAACACCTTTTTATACCCTTAAATTTTACTATATTAAAAATAGAGGTGATATATATGTGTAAATGTCATGGAGTTGTAAAAATAGTTTTTGGACTATTGCTATTGTTAAATGCCTTTCTCTGGCCAAAATGGTTAGGTGTTGATGGCTGGGTATCTTGGGTAGCAGTATTGATAGTATTAATGGGATTAGTTAAGTTGCTGGTTCCTGCTTGCCACTGTGAAAGTGGATGTTGCGAAGCCCCAAAGAAGAAGAAGTAATTTCTTTTTTTATTTTATTTTTTTTTAAATAAAGTATTTATCCTTTATTTATAATAGGAAAATGATTCTCATTTTCCGTATAGTTATTTTTATAAAGTGTTAATCTAATTCTGTCAATTAAGCCAGCATCGCTTAACCCGGTATAGCGGTAGTCTCGAAAGTATAATCTAGAGAACTACTCCCTCTGGGATTCCCGGTTCAAATGACATTAAGAAATATCTTGTGTCTGGTTTTCCGGGTGCTGGCGCTTTTTATTTAAAATGGTAGATTGTTTTTTGTGAGAAAATAAACTGAAAATTGTTAGCCAACAGTAAGCGTTCTTTATTTTACATATTGGTGTGTCTTGCTGGACCGGGAATAAGTTTATAAGTTAATCCTTGGGGAACTTCATATTCTCTTTGCTCAAACAGTTCTGGTCTTTTAACCTTTATGTCTCTTAATATTTGGTTTATATGGCCAGTTCTTTTTTCTACCTCATCGGTAGCTTTTTCTATCTCACTAACAGCGGCCGATATTCTCTGCGCATCTTCCCCTGAGAAATACGTTTTTGTTTGTGCTATATAAAAACCGGTATAAAACGCCAAAGTCATTCCGAGAATTGTTTTCCCAATATCCATCTTTGTTTAAGAATTTTGAGATAATATAAACTTTTCGAAAGATTTGATTAATCTTATTTCAACTTAATACAATTAGTCAATCCATTTCTATCTTTAACAATCAAGTTCTTTTCTTCTAAACTGGCGATAACTCGAGTAACTTTAACTTTTGATTCATTCAACTTCAACACCAGTTGATTCTGTAACATCTCTCCACCAGCTTCTCTTAATAGAATAACTGCTCTTTTCTCGTCCTCTTTTAACAAAGGAAGAATCTTTTCATAATGATCTTCTTTAGAAGAAGCATCGATCAGGAGAGGGGGAGATACCTGGACCGTTTCAGTTGGAGAAAGAACTTCCTTAATCGTTCCCTTATCAGAATTATAAAAAAGATAGGTAGCAGCAGTTCCAATAAAAAAGGCACAGACAATTAACAACAAAACTTCGTTTATAGTAAAATAATCAGCCCCCTGGGTAGTAATTTCTTTACCGGATTGAAGTACGATCTGAATCGGCTGAGGAGTAAAAAGTTTATCAAAAAGTAACACTAATGAAGCGATCAACACAATAACTGCTAAGATTAACCCTAACTTTTTCATAAGAAAGAACTAATTTCCGAGTATATTAAGCTTATGGAGGAAAACTCCAATCAGAAAGAGTATAGTTTCACTAAAATGAAACCGTTTCAGACAACTTATATATGTGGTTTCATCTTTGTAAACATATTAAAATATACAAAAAGGTGGTCAAAATGAAATCCAATTTTTTCAAAACAAATTTATTTAAGATTATTGCTACCGTGATGGTAATTCTCTTCGCTTTAATTGTGATAGGTGGATTAATGAGATTTAGTCATTACAAATCTTCCTTTGTAAAGATGGATGAAACCCAAATCAGTTCAGCTAAAGAAGTTGCCCTTTCTGCATTAGAAGTTCAAGGGAAGAATAGCTCAGATTATGAAGTAAGAATTATGCCCCAGTTTCGTCAGATGCGAGAAAAGAACAATTCCTTAAGTTTAGTAGAAGTATCATTTTACAACCAAAATGAGACCCAACTGTTCTTAATTGATATTAACACCAATAAGATCGTTATGCACTCAGAGACAGAATTTTATGATGCAGATTATTTTAAACCTGAACTTGCTTCCGGTTGCGCTAATAAGAGAGAGAATGAGTCTAAGAGAGAGGACTCAAGATTAGGCGAATGTTCTCGATCTCCTGAAGAGGGACGTTGGTTCCATGGTGAGTTCACGAGATAAATATCAACATGAAAGATATCATCATCCAGATTAAAAAGGTTTGGAAAGTGTACAAAATGGGAGAAATAGAAGTTAATGCTCTTCATGATGTTTCTCTAGATATCCGCGAAGGAGAATTTGTAGCCATAACTGGACCAAGCGGTAGTGGAAAAAGTACTATGATGAACATTGTTGGAGCATTAGATATCCCTACTAAAGGAGAAGTATTACTAAGAGGAAAAAACATTGCCGAGATGAGCGAATCAGATTTAGCAGCTCTGAGAGGAAAAAGTATTGGTTTTATTTTTCAACAATTCAATCTTTTTCAAACCTCTACTGCTTTAGAAAATATCAAACTACCGATGGAACTACAAGAACTAGATGATGCACAAATAGATAAAAGAGCCAGAGAGATTCTCCATAAAGTAAATCTGGGAGACAGAATGTATCATAAACCTTCAGAACTTTCTGGGGGACAACAACAGCGAGTAGCCATTGCCAGAGCCTTATCTAATAATCCTCAAGTTATTCTTGCTGATGAACCTACCGGCAACTTAGACAGCAAAACCGGACAGTACATCATGGACATGTTAACTCAACTAAATCGAGAAGGGAAAACTATTGTTATGGTAACGCACGATTTAAACTTGGCTAAATATGCAAAAAGAGTGATCCTAATAAAAGATGGAACAATAGAAAAGGACTACCGCAATTAAAAGAGGGATGAATATGAAAAGAATATTAAATATAATAATAGTTTTAGTCTTGGCCTTGGGTCTTATGACTATCGCCAATGCAACTAGTAACTCTGAACTAAGTGCTACTTTGATCACCCAAAACCCCGATCCAGCCAGTTCTGGAGATACAGTAGATGTTAATCTCCAAATAATTAACGATGGAGGAAAAGCATCTCCACAAGTAGTAGGGGAGATACTTCCAGAATTCCCCTTTACTCTAGCTCCAGGACAGAGCGCTCAACAAATAATAGGAGAACTTCCAAATTATCCCGCCAGTTCAAATTATAAAATTTTAAAATATACTTTATTAACAAATAAAGATGCAATAGATAAATCATATAATTTAAAGTTCAGGTATTCCGATGACGGAGGAATATCCTGGGTAGTAGACACTTTTCAAGTCAGAGTAACCAGCAACAAGTATGCTCAAATCATTAGTGTAGATAGAACTAAAATTAATCCGGGAGAAGAAACAGTTCTTACCTTTACTATAAATAATATTGGAAAATCTCCTTTAAACAATTTGGTGTTTACTTGGAGTGAAGAAAGCAACGTAATTCTTCCAGTAGGAACAGACAATACTAGATACATTCCATACTTAGGTATCGGAGAAAGTAAAGATTTAGTTTATACTGTTGTCGCTAATCCTACTGCTACCAGAGGATTATACAATCTTAACCTAAAACTTACCTTTGATGCTTTAAATTCTTCTAGTAACTCTGTACAAAGTACTAGGATTGAAACTAATGCGGGAGTATTGGTAGGAGGCAGTACTGACTTTGAAGTAGCTTTAACTGACGGATCAAGCGGATCAACCTCATTTAGTATTGCTAATATTGGAAGTAACCCCGCTAGTTCAGTTTCTGTTATGATCCCAGAACAAACGGGATGGAAAGTTAGTGGATCAAACTCTGCCATTATTGGAAATTTAAATCAGGGAGATTATACTATTGCTAGTTTTAAACTACAATCAAGTGGAAGTATGATGAATAAAACTGGAACTGGTTTTAAAGGGGATGTCCCTGCCCAGAATAACCTTTCAACTACCCCCACTAATGAACTTAAGATCCAGATTGCTTATACCGATACGATGGGAAAGAGAGTGTTATTAGATAAGATATTGACCGTTTCCCCCCAAAGTATGATGGGGAACGTTACGGGAATTCCCGGAAGAACTACAACTCAACCCGGATTCTTTTCAACCTATTGGTACTTAATAGTTATCATACTGGGGATTATAGTTTACTTTGGATATAAGCGTTACAAAAAAATGAAAAGAGAGAATCCAAAATTAAAACTAAAAGACTTTTTTGGAGATAAAGGTTCAAAGTAAATTAATTTAGGTCTTAAACTGAAAAACTATGAAATTCAACAAATGTTTCAAGCATGCTTTGGAGATGGTGATCCATAGTAAGCTTAGAAGCTGGCTTACCATTATCGGAATAGTGATCGGAGTAGCCGCAGTAGTAGCTATTGTTTCCTTAGGAGAAGGAATGCAACAGGAGTTAAACTATCGCATGGGTGCTTTAGGAGGAGACATAATTACGGTTACAGCAGGGTTTTCTAGAGGAGGAAACATGTTTGAACAAGGTGGAGAAGGAGGACAACGAGGTGGTTCTCAAGCTACTACTAAAGCCATTGTGTTAAATAATATGGATTTACAAGCTTTGCGTGGAGTTTCCAATATAGCGGTTATTGAGACGGAAATTAAGGGGAATGTTCCCGTTTCTTATTTAGGAAGAAATGGTTCTGTCTCTCTTACTGGTGTAGATCAAAAAGTATGGTCACAGATAACTACAGTTAATCTGTCCACCGGAAGAATGCTTGACTCTGCAGATCAAAATGTAGTAGTAATAGGAGGTAAACTGGCTAGTTCTTATTTCAGTCAACCGTTAGGAATCAATAAGATGATCAGTATTGATGGCAGTTCTTATAGGGTGGTTGGAATTATAAACGATCAGAGTAATCAAATTTATATGCCCCTCACTATGGCTTATCAAGTTCTAGAGACTAAAACTCCCGGAGTATACGATTCAATCTTAATTAAAATTAAGGACGAAAGCCTGTTAGATGACACAATTGCTAAAATGGACGAAAAGTTGATGATGGTAAGACATGTTAATGCTCGAACTAAAGATTTTTCTATCACTTCCAGTAAACAAATGCAAGAAACCAGAGCAGCTATGATGAGTACTATGAGCACTTTCTTATTGGCTATTGCTGCTGTTTCTCTATTAGTGGGAGCAGTAGGGATCGCTAATACTATGTTCACTTCGGTATTAGAGAAGACTAAAGAAATCGGAATAATGAAAGCATTGGGAGCAAGAAATAAAGATATCTTAACTATTTTCTTACTGAATGCAGCTTTAATTGGATTTATCGGAGGAATATTGGGAGTTATCTTTGGAGCGATTTTATCTTCTTTTATCCCAACTTTACTAGGAGGAGAATTACCGGGAGGAATGACCACCATGGTTTCTTTAAACTCAGTACTGATGGCTATATTTGTATCCGCAGGAGTAGGGATTATATCCGGAGTAGTACCTGCGTACCGAGCATCTAAGCTAAGGCCAGTGGACGCTTTGCGATCAGAGTGAGCAAAGTTCCGAGTAAAACGAGGTTACTTTGCGATCAGAGTGAGCAAACCCGAACGTAGTGAGGTTGTTTTGCGATCAGAGTGATAAACAAGAATAAGAGCAATAAAAAGATATAAATACTCAAATAATTCTCTTAGAACAAGATGAAAAAGTTGAATATCCTCTTCGTTTGCGATGCCTTAACTCATTATACTTCTGGATCAATGGTCTCAGCTTTAAGATTTGCCGAAGGTCTTAAAGAAAGAGGACACAAGGTTATTTTTATAGCAGCTCAACAGAAAGATAAGGAAAAAATAGATTATCATAAAGGGATAAAGATTTATCGTTTTCTTTCCTTAACCTTTACTAAGAGAAATTTCCCATTCATCGTCCCCATTAAGAAAAATATTAAGAATATCCTGACAGAGGAGAAGATTGATATTGTTCATATTATTGATCCGACCCCGGCGTCTATTCTTTGCATTAAGGTCGCTAAGTCCTTAGGTATTAAGACCGTTGCCCATGCTCATCTGCAACCAGAAGCCTTATGTCTTTATGTTCCAAAGATTCTTCAACCCAGAATTATAAATCACTTAATTTATAAATATCTGATTTGGATTTACAAAAAGGTAGATGCAGTAATCTGTCCTTCAGATTTTGGGAAGAGCATGCTTCGAAGATATAATCAAAAGATTCCTTTCTTTGTTATAAGCAACGGAGTAAAACTGTCTGAGTTCAAAATAATTGACACTCTCGATTACATTAAAAAGTATAACTTCTCTAAGAAAGATAAAAGAATTCTTTATGTTGGTCGGCTTGACCGAGAGAAAAGTGTACACTCCTTGATAGAATCAATGACTTATATTCAAAATAAAGTTAAGAATGTAAAGTTAGATATTGTGGGTTCAGGCGATTTGCGAATAGAACTAGAAAAACTAGCTAAAAAGATAGGGGTAAGAGATAGAGTAAACTTTTTGGGCAAACTCCCCAATTCCGAATTGTTAATGGTATATAATACCTGCGATATTTTTGTGTTGCCATCCGTAGCAGAGTTGGAAGGGATGGTAGTATTAGAAGCAATGGCTTGTGGTAAACCGATAGTCGTTTCTAACTCTAAACTAAGTGCTTCATCCGGTTTAGTGCAAGATAACGGATTTGTATTTCAGTTGCATGATCCAAAAGATCTAGCAGAAAAGATACTCACCCTTTTGATGAATGAAAAGATTAGGAAAAGAATGATTAATAAAAGTATCCAAGAAATTAAGAAATATGATCTTAAATTGAGCATTACTAAATTAGAAAAGGTATATTATTCAATCATCTAAATAGGAAGTATTAAATAATATATATTGCAGAAAACACATTAAAAACAATTAAGAGCGACAAATGATACTTGGAGATTTTACTACAACAACAGGAATATTAGCATTCTTACAAAGTGCAGGATATTTATTACTCCTTTTAGTGATAATTTTAGAAGGACCTATCATAACTATCGTGGCTGCTTTTGCTGCTTTTATGGGAGTATTTAATGTTTATGTAGTGTTTGCTTTATCGGTGTTAGGAAATATAATTGGGGACATTATTTATTATTATCTGGGAAGGATTAGCCGAAGAGGAGTTATAGAAAGATATCTCCAGAAGTCGAAAATTAAAAAAGGAACTCTTCACAAGATAGAATCTAGTTTAAGAAACAATCCTGGAAAGGCTTTAACCATCATTAAGTTGGTACCTCCTCTACCCGCTCCAGGATTAATCTTAGCAGGAGTAGTGAACATTCGCATAAAGACGTTTTTATTTTACTCTTTCATCCTGACTTTTATTTCTTCTCTGGTTTTGGTCTTGATTGGATATTATACGGGATTGGCTTTTGAGTCATTTACTAAGTATTCTAGATATCTAGAACTATCAGTATTATTAATATTAGTCTTAGGAGTAATTACTTGGTTTTCGTATCGTGGATTCTCAAGAAGAGTATATGAAAATATGGATCAAATAAAATGAAAACTCTCAATCGCCCCAAGGGAGGGGGTATCACAAACAAATGAATCATCTGAAAAGGATAATGACAAAGAATAAGTACCTAATCTCAGTAATCTTCTTCTTAACATTATCATTATTAGTTATTGTTAGAAATATACTTGGAAAGAACTATTCTGATTTTATTTGGTTTTGTGACTTTGTTCCTTTCCTTTTATTGATAGGGTTCTTATTTAAAGATGAACAGTTCATAAAGGGGTTAATTAATATTGGACTGTTCTCACAGATTGTTTCGTTTATTCTTCTTTTCTGTGCCGTTTTTCTGGGTATTAATATCTTAGAATTTGCTAATATCTTGAAATATAGTGGATTTCATATATTTGTATCTTTAGTCTTGCACGCTTTCTCGGTAAATGTGGCTTTATTATTGACATATAAAGAAAAACCAACCAAGAAATCTTTATTTTACTCTTTATTGGTATTATTGATAATGTTAATCATTACGGTCATATTTACCTCTCAGAGTGAGAATATAAATTATGTCTATGATCTTAACTTTTTTAATATTGTCGTGCCTTATCACCCTTTTTTCTGGATAGCTTTAGCTTTTATAATTGTGGTTTTGCCAACATACGGGATTCAATTACTGATATATTCTTTCACTAAGAAGAAAACCAGAATAAGTTAAGCCAGATGATTGATTCTTTACTACCACAATTCATATAAATCCTCTTTCATATTTAAAGCTCATGAAATACGCTCATCTAGCAGATCTACATCTGGGCTCTTGGCGTGACCAAAAGATGCGTGATCTGTCCACTCAAGCTTTTCTTAAAGCTATCGAGCAGTGTGAACAACAAAAGGTAGATTTCATCCTTTTCTCAGGAGATTTGTTTAATACTTCTTTACCCTCTTTAGACACTCTTAAAATAGTTGCTAAATCATTAAAGGAGTTGCAGGAGAAGAATATTCCACTATACGCTATCGCCGGATCACACGATTTTTCTCCCAGTGGCAAGACTATGCTTGATGTGTTAGAGAATGCAGGATTGTTAATTAATGTATGTAAGGGAGGAGTAGATGAACAAGGAAATTTACAGTTGAAGTTTACTACAGATATAAGAACTGGAGCAAAGATTACCGGAATGTTAGGAAAGAAAGGCTTGTTAGACAAAGTATATTATCAAAATCTTTCATTACAGAATTTGGAACAAGAGATAGGCTACAAGATATTTCTCTTTCACACTACACTTTCAGAATTAAAACCAAAACATCTAGAAAAGATGGAATCACAACCATTATCTTTTCTTCCGAAAGGGTTTAATTATTACGCGGGTGGTCATGTACACCATCCATCTCGAGTAGATATAGAAGGATATGGAACCTTAACTTATCCTGGAGCATTATTTCCTAACAATTTTTCAGAGTTAGAACAATATGGAAAAGGGGGATTTTATCTGATAAACACTAACTCTTCTCCTCAATCTATAGAGTGGGTTCCTTTAGAAATAGTTCCAACCATTATTTTCAACTTAAACTGTAATCATCGTTCTCCCATTCAGGTTCAGAAAGAGCTGGAAAACTTCTTTCGAGACAAAGAGGTTAATAACTGCTTAATTACCATCCGTTTATCCGGAGAGTTAGAAAACGGTCATCCCACAGATATAGATTTTAAGATATTATTAGAAGCACTTTATCAAAAAGGAGCATACTTCGTAATGAAAAATGCTTCTCAGTTAGAAGTCCAAGAGTATGAAGAGATAAATCTAATCGAGGGTGGAGAGAACGTAGAAGAACAACTGATCCAGGAACATCTGCAACAGATTAAATTGTTTGATCGAGAGATAGAACTGGACCTTACTAGACATCTTATAAACTCCTTAAACACCTCTAAGAAGGAGGGAGAAACGGTAGCTGATTTCCAGAAGAGAGTAGAAAGTGAGATGAATAAACTGATCCCCTTAGGAGAATAGAGATGAGCAGACTAAAACGAGGATTACAATTATACTTTTCTAGTGTCATACTTTACGGTTTAGGGATATTACTCTTTCATTATCTTCCTTATTACCAGAGAACTTTAAACGATAAGACTCAACTAACTTTATTAGGTTTATTTTGGGGATATTTGGTTCTCGCTCCGATACTTTACTTTTTCTTTGTTAAAGAATATTCTGAAAATAAATCCTACCACCTAGCTAAAGCAGCGATTAGAAATGGTAGATCATTGTTCCAATCTTCAACTCAGTTGGGTTTAGAGAAAGAAGAAAAAGTTGCTCTACTGTTTATATTAGTAAAGATCTTCTTCCTTCCAACCATGATTGGGTTTTTTTATGGAAACTGGAGCAATCTTTCTTTTAATAATTTTCAATGGTACCCTTTTTTGTTAACCTTACTGTTCACTATTGACACCTTAATCTTCTCTCTAGGATACATCTTTGAATCACACAAATTAAATAATATTGTCAAATCAGTAGAACCAACTTTCTTCGGCTGGTTTGTCGCTTTAATTTGTTATCCTCCCTTTAATTCTATTGTGGGAGCATACATCCCTTGGGGAGCTAGTGATCAAGTAACCTTTTGGAGTTCAGGATGGACCATAACATTACGTATTATAATCATTCTTTTGCTAGCTATTTACGTCTGGGCTACGGTTGCTTTAGGGATGAAATCATCAAATTTAACCAATCGAGGGATAGTTACCAAGTTTCCTTATTCGATAGTAAGACATCCTGCTTATATCAGCAAGAATCTGATGTGGTGGGTAACCCTGCTTCCGGTAATGAATTGGCCTTTCGCTTTAGGGATGGGAGTATGGAGCGTGATTTACTTTTTCAGAGCTTGGACTGAAGAAAGGCACCTCTCTAAAGACCCAGATTATGTAGAATATTGCAAAAAAGTTAAGTGGCGATTCATCCCTTATTTAATTTAAATAACTCCCCCAAAAGAGAAACCTTTTTAAATAAACAGCGTGTCATAAGCTTATGAAGAAAGTACATGGAAAAATCAAAAAGCGTCACTGCATGAGAACTCATTGTAATGGAGCTGCAGCTTTAAAGGAACTCAGGAAAAAAGCTGCTGCTAAATTCGCTAAGATTGGCAAGAAGAAAACTGCTGCTAAGAAGTAAGGTTTAAAAACTCTTAGTGAATATTCTTTTCTTATGACCTTATACTTGATAGGCTTAGGACTAAGCACTGAGAAAGATATTTCTGTAAAAGGATTAGAGATAGTAAGAACTTGTGATAAAGTTTATCTAGAAAACTATACCTCTTTATTACAATGTTCAGTTTATGACCTAGAAAAATTCTACGGAAAGAAAATAACTTTAGCTGACCGCGAGAAGACTGAACAAGGAGAAGACCAGATCATAGAAGAAGCTAAAACTCAAGAAGTAGCTTTTCTAGTGGTAGGAGATCCTTTTTCTGCTACCACCCATATTGAGATGTTCAAACAAGCTTTAACGAAAAAAGTTCAAGTTAAAATAATTAACAACGCTTCCGTTCTTACTGCCATTGGAATTACCGGATTACAGCTATACAAATTTGGGAAGACCACTTCCATCCCTTTTATTGAAGAACATCCTAATTTAGAAACCCCTTATAATGTCTTGAGAGAAAATCAGAGTTTAGGGTTACATACTTTATTCTTGTTAGATTTAAAACCGGGCGAGAATAAGTTCTTAAGTATCAAAAAAGCCATAGAAACTTTAGAACAGATTGAAGAACATAAAAAAGAAGGAATTATTTCTAAAAATACTTTAGTAGTAGGATGTGCTCGTCTAGGTAACGAGGATTTTATGGTTAAGTATGGCAAGATAGAAGAGATAAAAAGAGTTGAGTTTGGTAAGCCACCATACTGTTTAATCATTCCCGGAAAAGTCCATTTTATGGAACAAGAAATGTTAGAATTGTGGAAATAAATCAGTACACTCGCCCATAATCGATATTATCAGTAATCCGATTTAAAGCATGATATAATCGAGTGCTAACCGGGTCGATTAAAGAACTAAAAGCAACCCTTTCTCTGGTCTTATAATCAACTTGAGAACGATCTCCTAAAGCTTCTGCCCAGTTAATATTCTTTACGGCAACCTCTAACTCTGCTGGAGTTAAAGTCAGAGTAGTTACTTCAGAGGTAGTATGTTCATCATCATATAATTCTGTAAGATTTACGGGAGATGAAGAAACAGTTACCCCATACTCTTTAGACACATCATAAACAGGAGAATTAAATAATTCCGGATTAAGAGCATAATCAATGGACATATCAGAAGAGAATGTTTCTGTAGCTTCACTCTGAACTTCTAATTCTAATAAACTAGGTTCAAGAGTAGAATTAGATACCTCAGAAAGAGCATGATAATCTAAGCTAGCCACAGTGCGGACAGCTTCAGCAATGGTTGAAGAGCGGTTACTCACTTCGTTTAAAGTTAACATATATTTTTCCCCCTGAAAAATAACTTAAAAACAGAACGTTTATTTAAAGTTTGCTTATTGTACAGAAGTAGTGAATCAGAGATCTTAAAATTTCAACTTAAACCCTTCCTCTTCTGCAACCTCACGAATATATTTAACCTCATCTTTAAGCACATTTACTAGGTCCAAGGTATTTCTTTTCACAGGATATTCAATTAACTGGCACTCTAACCCTCTTTCACTCATAAGAATCTGAACATAATGTTTAATTCTGGGGATCAATTTTCCATGTTTATCAAGATCGTACTCATCGCGCCAAGTACTAGGATGGATAATAGTTTGCTCTCCTTTCTTTTCTAGGTAAGGTTCGTGAACATGACTGAGAACATAAATTTTATTACGATGAAAAGTCCGACGTTTATTTCTCTTAAAAATACGAACCACCTTGTCTACATCCCAGTGTCCCTTCTTAACCCTTCTAAAAAATTCTCTAATTAATCCTCTAGGAAAAGTATAAGTAGGATCATTAAAGTAGCGCCAAGGGTAATAAATACAACTTTTTAGGAAAAATCCAATTCCACTATAAGTCAGTTTACTCAGAATGGGTGGATGTAACACAAACAATCTTTTATGAGTATGAATTCTTTCTAAGAAAGGATGATCTTCTTTAATGTGTAAGAAACGATGAATTATACCCAGAGAAACCCAAGATAAGTTTAAGATTGGCTGCCCATTATGAGTAAGGTGTGCCTTTTTAAAATTGATTTTATTTAGAGAATCATATTGCATCCCATGTTCAATATAAACTTCATCACGATGATACTTCAATGCAAAATGTACTTGTCCCTTATCATTTAATCTTTCTTTTAACTTCTGCTGTACTGCTGGAAAGATTAAGTCAGGATCATGGTTACCAAAAGTAAAATACAAGGATTTATTCTTTACTTGCAAGAATTCAGTTAAACTATCAAATATTTTCTGATGAGCTTGGAAAATCAGTTCTAACTTAGCCAAAGATACTTCTTTAGTGATGTGTCTAGGATAAGTTATCCTTCCATCTTTGATTAGTGGACATTTAAGAAAATCAAAAGTATCTCCATTTAATACTAAGTCTACTGGATGAGGACGATCACGTAATTCTAAAATTAGTTCAGAAAGAGCATTATCACTAATGAAATCATCAGTAAGCGTACCTCCACCTAGTTCAGTATCTCCAATGACAATTATTTCTTTCTGAAGGGACATAATTTAATTATTAAATTAGTAATATATAAAAGTAACTTCTATAATAGTTATTAATAGAGTATATGTTTCTCACTGAGATATGAGTACAAAACCTTAATATAGGTGGACCTTGCCAATAAAATTATTATTCTTCGTCGAAGATGATTAAAAAAACTATTGCCACCGGCCTAACTCTTGGATTATCAGCTTTTATGCTGAACTATTACCTTAAGTTAGTCAATCCTTCTTATGATAACAATCCTATTGAGCATAAAGCGATTGCTTCAGAACAAGTTTATCTTGAACCTCCTCACTCCCTCGACTTAAAGCTTGTTCCTAATCAAATATCTTCTCTGGAAGAGCAAGTGGACCTAACCTTATTAGATGTAGAATTATCACCAGAATCGTTTTCTGTGTCTTTAAATCCTTTTAAGGTTCCTCTAAAAAGAGTTAGTTCTATCTCAGATTATTGTAAAAACTTAACTCCTTACCCTATTGCTAGAGGAATACCTCAAAGAGGAAGGTTATTAAATGGAATCCTGCTTCAAGAAAATCAAAATCTTAGACCTTTCTCCGGACAGAGTTATGGCACTTGTGAAATAGTTCAAACTCTGAAAAGATCAGCCCAGCAAATGAGAGAAAGATATGATATTAAATTGATAATAGGGTCTCTCAGCAAGAAACAAGGCGGATTACTCCGAACTAATTCTAATGGCAGACATCACACCAGCCATCAGAACGGGTTAGACGTAGACGTGGGAATCTGTCGTTATCATCATGAACAGTATGATAATGCTTTTCAAGCCCTTAGAAGAGAAGAAAGAACACCTCAAACTTACGAAGCCAATTGGTTTTTCATCAGAACGGTTCAACAGGAATTTCAGATTGAAGCTATTTATTGGGATAAGAGAGAGATTGAACGAATTAAGAAACATGTATATGAAACACATGGGATGGGAGAATGGACCAAGTATGGTGAAAAGTTAATGCCTTGGACCGGACATCAGGATCATTTTCACATTAGAATAAAGAATCCTAGAGACCTGCCGGAATATCATAATTTCAAGAAGATTTCTTAATCTCTGCTAATCCTTTTGGAAGATAATCATAACGATAGCTCTTAGAGATGTGCATAATATCACAATCTCTAATCACATCATTAAATTGATTCCTTAATTCCCGAATCAATTCATGATTAGCATCTATATTTGGAGATTCTATATCAAGTTCTAGCTCCCAATTACCAAGAGTATAATTCACTTCAATTACCGCAGAATGAGCATTAAGAAATGCAATTAATCTCTGCTCTTTCTCAGGGGTGAAGCTCTGTAAGGTTAAAAAGAATTTATAGGTTTCAAAATTAAGAAGATTACCATTTAAGAAAGGTTTGTATCCATAAATAACCTTTTGGGATTCCATCTTTTTGATACGATAATCTACCACCTTACGAGAGATATTCAGACGTTGTCCCAATTCACTATCTGAGATACGTGCTTCTTGAGATAAGTGGAGTAGAATCTGAAAGTCAGTATGATCAAGATTAACTTGAGATACCTCTCCTGCCCATTCAATCTTAGAATAATCAATGGATTTCTTGTCTGGTGCAAGATATTTACGCATAAATTGCAAGACTTTAGTGGTAGCAATAATACTCTTCTTAGAGAAGTAATAAGAATATTGATTATTAATCTCGTTAAATATCTCATCAAACTCAAAAATGTTCTTGCTCCAGATTACTAAATAAAGGTCCCACATTCCATCACAAGATGCAACCCAAGTGATATGGGGGTTCTTTTGCAGGTTGTGAATCATCTCTTTTTCCTTTTCAGCATCAAGATTTTGTAGCTTGATATAAATCTTAAAAATGGAGTAACCTATTTTAGAAATATCAATGCAGGTGTAATATCCAGTAATCACTCCTAATTTCTCTAGGCGGGAAATCTTATAATCGACAGACTGGGGACTTAAACCGACCTTTTTCGCAATTTCCGAATAGCTTTGTCTGGCATTCAATGAGAGTTGATAAATAATCTTTCTGTCCTTAAAGTCAAATTTGATCATATTAATCTGTATAAAGGACATTTTAATATTTAAATTTTTCCCTTTTTGTTATATTTTAACAAATTATTTTAAATATAAGTTATGCCCAATAAGTAGTATCAAACAAGTAATATAAAAGATAAATTCACCAAAAAGGAGGAAAATAAAATGTCAGATAGAACTGAAAAATACGACAAAATACTGTTGCCAGAAGGATGGTATGATCAGACCACTTGTGGGTTAGAAAGAATTGACCTTGAAGGAGGAATTATTGATACTTTAGATCAGAAATCGCTATATGTCGTTATCACAGACTGTCATGATCTTGACTGGTTAATGGGTTTTTATTCAAGAGAATCATGGAGCGAAGACGAAAGAAAAGAATGGTTAAAGTTTCCGGCTCAAATGCCTTACTCAGAAAGACAATTACCGAATATCTGTAGAACAATGTATCGACTTCGAGATTTTGCTGAGATGGTTGCTTTTGACGTGAGAGAGGGATCTTTCTATCTTCGAATGCCAAGATATGGATTATCCCTCGAAGAACTCTCTAAAGCAACAGAAAGAAAAAGAGGATAAGAAAAAATAAAAATCAAGATCTAAAAAATATTTTCTTTTATATTTTAATAACTTTTTCCAATATAGAACCATCTTTTAGCCAGCTTATCACAGGCAAAACAGTTCTGTTTAGGTTTAAGCTTGGGTTGATCAAAAGGAGCATTAAGTGTTTTAGCTCCCCCTAATTCAAATTTGAAGTTCTCTTCACACCCTTCAGATTCACACCAAGGTACAAATAAGAGTTTCCCTTTCTCAATCTGAGTCTTAGCTTCAGCCAGAGATTCTACAATAACTTTACTTGATTCTAAATGAACCTTTCCTTTAGCTAAAAGGTCAGACTGAATAGTGTTCAATAAAGAGACCACTTCTTTACTTAACCCAGTAAGAGGTAAAGCTTTCTTTTCGTTATTATCTCTTCTAGCTAACATCACTTGCTTTTTATCTAAATCCTTAGGACCGAGTTCAATTCTTACCGGAACTCCTTTAACTTCCCACTCATTGAATTTCCAGCCCGGAGTATAACCATCTCGGTCATCTAGATAAGCTCGGATTCCTTTCTCAGTTAGCTCCTTTTCAATCTTTTTAGCTTCAGCTATAACTTTAGCTTTAGTATCATCAAACATAATTGGAACAATCACTACTTGAACTGGAGCTACTTTAGGAGGTAGAACTAACCCTTTCTCGTCGGAATGCTGTAAGATCATTACCCCAATACTTCGGGTAGAGAAACCCCACGAATTTTGCCAGCCAAACTGTCTTTGCTGTTTTTCATCTAAAAAAGATATCTCAAATGCTTTAGCGAAATTCTGTCCTAAGTTATGTGATGTAGCTCCTTGAATAGCTTTTCCATTAGGCAAGAATGCTTCGACAGAGTAAGTAGCATCTGCACCAGCAAACTTTTCTGATTCAGATTTCTGTCCTTTCATTACTGGAACAGCATACAAATCTTCAAAGACCATTCGATAAAAATCTAAGATACGTAAAGCTTCTTCTACCGCTTCCGGTTTGGAAGCAAACACAGTATGCCCTTCCTGCCATAAAAATTCTCTACTTCTTAACAAAGGCATAGGATGCTTGAACTCCCATCTGACAATATTACACCACTGATTAATTCTAAGGGGTAAGTCTTTGTAAGAGCGGATCCATTTAGAGTAAGAATCATACATAATAGTCTCAGAAGTAGGTCTAATAGCTAGTCTTTCCGCTAACTTAGTATCCCCACCATAATCTACCCAAGCTACTTCCGGAGCAAACCCTTCTACGTGTTTAGACTCCTTTTTCAACAGTGATTCTGGGATAAGCATAGGAAAATAAGCGTTCTTCACTCCGTCTTTCTTGATTAATTGGTCAAAAAAAGCTTGAGCCTGTTCCCAAATAAAGTAGCAGTTGGGCCTTAAGACATAACAGCCGGAAACGGGGCTGTACTCAATCAGTTCTGCTTTGAGTAATAGTTGGGAATACCATTCGCCGAAATCTTCTTCTTTTTTGGCAGTTATTCCCTTGATGTCTGTCTTAACTTCTTTGTCTTTAGCCATAGACAATGGAGAAAAGAGGAAGTTTTTAAATGTTTTTAACGGATCATTCTCAAAATGCAGATTATATTCTAAATAAGTCTGCTCAGTAGGAATTTTTGAAGAAATCTTTATAAAATAATAATCAATTTTAGAAAAAATGACATTAGATGGAGAAAGGGATTTACTATCGGGGTGGCCCCCTGGTGATGAAAGTTACCACCTTATTGATGATTTAAGGCAATATACCTTAGCTTGTGAACTTAGTGCTAGAGGTATTAGAAGAGATGACTTTGATAGATTCTACACTTACCTTATTCAAGAAGGAGCATTGCCTAGAAAAGAAGATTTTCCGAAAGGAAGTTATCAACCCATTGTTAGATATTTAAAGAGAGAAAGAGTAATCGGCAAGGATAACCTTCTAGATTCAACGGGATTGCGAGTGCTGGGAGTAAGGATTTCCCTAGAAAAACTGGATGAATTTGATCCGTTTGCTTACAGCCCCGGCTGGACATAAGGTTTTTTTTCTTAAAAATTCTCCACCTGCAATAAGGGGGTTAAAAGTTAAAGAAATTTCTCCACTAGAAATTATTATGTATTTCTGGGAGGAGAGTATAAGGTTGGACCAACCACATTCAAGATGCTTAACTCCTGCGCTCGATATAAACAATATAACCCCAAAGCAGTTTTCATTTCAGTTATACCTAAACCATTGAAACGCAGGGTTTCCCCAATATTTTCAGTATACTTTTTCTGATCTTCTGAAGATAACCCCAAAAGTTGCCGAATGAGTAAGTAAGAAGTATCAAAAGGATTTGTATTTTTTAGGAATAAACCAATAAACACCTCACTATCTAAACTAGGTCTACCGGAAAAATTCTTTTCACACACATCTCTAACATAAAGTCCAGGATCTTGCTCAATTAGGTGCCTTAAGGTATACTCTCGGCCAAAACTACCGCTCCCGATTAGATCAGTAACAGAAATAAGGTTGCTATCCCAACGGCCATCAATAGGATGATCAGAAGGACAATTAAATGAGCTACCTACAAAACCGCCCACCATTAGTACGCCCAAGGAATTTCTTGCTTGTTCTATAAGATTTACCATAATTTGTTCAAGAAGGGACTGTTTTATAAAACTAATCTAAAAAAAAGAAAAAATAAATCTTGCCTTATTTTTCTAGTATAAACCAGGGGGTGGTGGTACCAAAGAAATAGTCAAGGCAAGATTTGATTGTAATCAAATAAAAAGGTGCTTTCGCACCGTTTTTATGCCTAAACTAATTCCAAGCCAAGCTCTCTACTGATAGAGTGAGCTCTCTGCTGGGACTTTCTCTGGTCGATCTTTCCCAAGATCCAAGGTGAGTTAACTCCAGTGATGATAGTCATGACGGTTAACTTTCCTTTCATGTTATCATCTACTCTGGCTCCCCAGATAACGTTTGCATCATCATCTAGAGATTCAGTAACTAATTCACCAATTCTTGAGACTTCATCCAAAGTCATGTCCGGTCCACCAGTTACGTGGATCAAAGCACCAGTAGCACCTTCGTAGTTGATGTCTAATAAGGGATTGCTTAAAGCGCCCTTAACAGCTTCTTCTACTCTATTATTAGTGTCTGAGCTTCCTACTCCGATAGCAGCAACTCCGCCGTTACTCATTATGGCCTTAACATCAGCGTAATCTAAGTTAACTAATGAAGGCACAGCAATGGTTTCTACAATTCCTTTGATCATAGTAGCGACTAACTCGTTAGCTACAGCAAAAGCTTGTTGGATAGGCAAGTTACCAGCAATCTGGACTAGTCTGTTGTTATCAATTACGATAACTGTATCAGATACTTGTCTTAATTGTTGTAAACCAAACTCAGCTTTATCACATCGAGCTCTTTCAATGTTGAAAGGCATAGTTACGGTTCCGATAACAATAGCACCAGTGTCTTTAGCTACTTGAGCAACTACCGGGGCAGCACCAGTTCCGGTACCTCCTCCCATACCTGCGCAAACGAAGACCATGTCCGATCCTTTTAAAGCGTCCTTGATCTGAGTTAAGGATTCTTGAGCAGCTTCCGCTCCTTTGTTGGGAAACCCCCCACATCCTAGTCCTCTAGTACACTCTTTTCCAATCAAGAATTTTCTGTCTGCACCAGTTATGCTTAAATGTTGGTGATCAGTATTAGTAGCGATAATCTCTGCTCCCTTGATTCCCTTTTTATATAACCAGCCAACCATATTGTTACCAGCACCACCTACGCCAATAACCTTAATATTAGCTTGGTTCAAATTTTCAAATCCTCTTTCTGGAGCACTCTCCAGGGCCCTCTCAATTATAAAATCCATTTTTCCACCACCTCAACAGTTTGTTCTACCCTTGTTTTTTATTTCTTTTTATTATATTCTGGAATATATATTCTCCCCCACCACAATAGTTATATAGGAGTTGAAATTACTTCCTTTTAGAATTCAACCAACCAACTTTACGTCCTAACCAAGCGTAACTAAGAATTCACCAACTTACCGAACCTAACCGTTTAAGACCAACCGAAATTTTTAACCAAACCAATTTTTACATTAAATAGTTTGTTTATAAATATTTCTATACTCAAGAAGATAGGATTTCTTTACTTTCCGAATAAATTCATTAATAGAGTTAAGTGCAATTAAAAAATTAAGGATTCTTTTGTTCAGTTTTTTCAGTATCGTTAGAATAATTATTTTTCAATTTGTCGACGACAATATGCGCTGCATGCATCATCGATTCTTTAGTAGATGCAGCTTTACGAGCAAGAATAGTAGAAATGTCCACCATGTATTTTGCCGGATCACGTGATTTATTTCGCCATTTATGGAAATAAACTAGCGTCTCTAACGGATACTTAGGAGGTTTAGCCGGCACTTCTTTAGCATACCCGATCACAATTATTGCCTGAGGCCTAATCTCTTCGGGGATACCGAGCATGGTTTTAACTGCTTCTTCGTCAAATCCTCCAATCCATCTCGTGGCTAAGCCTAAAGAATGAGCTTCTAACAGCATATTCTCTATCGCTGCAGCACAATTTTGAACAGAATAAAGACGTTCTCCTCTTAATCCGTAATAGCGTTCAGCTTTTTCTGGTTCCGCACAAACTACGATAAAAGCCCCGGCTTGAACGATCTCATATTGTTCATAACAGGCTTCAGCCACGGCTTGTTTTTGTTCGTTATTGACGATAACTACAAATTTCCAGTTCTGAATGTTCCCACAACAAGGAGCATGACGTCCAGCATCAATAACCTTAGCAAGATTATCCCAAGAAACAAACTTAGGTAAGAAATACTTTACGTTTCTTCTGCTGGTTATCAGCTCTAAAATATCACCCATTTTAGAGAGAAGTATTCTTTAGAGGTATTTATAGTTTGCTATTTTGAACGAAGAACGCTAAGTTTGAAAGGAGAATTCTATTTTTGGAAAGGGGTTTCCATTTTTGGAAACTGTTTCCAAGAATCAAAATCTATATAAACCACCCCCATTTCTATTATTAGTATGGGTAGAGGGGAAGCGTTAGCGCAATTGATAGATGAAAAGAAAGCAGCAGTTCTGAAAGCACTATTTAATTCTAAGGAAGAACTTTGCCTAAACGAGATCGCTACCAAAAGCGAAGTTTCTTTAACTTCCACCTTTAGGATTTTGCAAGAGTTCGTTGATGCCGGTTTAGTAAAAAGAAGGGAATGGAAGAACGCTAAAGTCTACTCTTCGGAAGACAACGAACGGATAACTTTCTTGCGTGAACTGTTCTATGAAGAGTTTGACGGATTGGCAGAATTTGTAAACCTTGCCGGAAACTTGGCCGGAATCCAAAGTATCGTAACCTATGGACCGAAGAAGAAAGACAAGGCCAGTGTGATGGTCATCGGAGAAGGGATTGATGGCAACAAAATCACTGAAACTTGCCAAAAGTTGAAAGATAAAAATTTTGAGTTAACTGTCCTAACCTTAACCAAATCTCAGTATGATCAGATGACCCGAATGGGTTTGTATGGCGGAGATAAAAAAGTATTGAAGTGAGGGTATGTTTCTAGTGGAGCACATGGAGTTGTTTTAATAAGAAAAGAATATCTAAAGTTATGATAAGAAGATAATTAAAACTTATTTGTAATTTGGCACTAAAGTGGGTTTGCCTTCCTCTTCTTTAATCCCATATTTCTTGCCATCCACAGAAAGATAAGATTCCAAACTCCCATTACCATCAAGATCTTCCAAAGAAAATTCAATCCTTTTAGGAGCAACATATCCTTCCTGAACATGACTATAATCAGGTATCATTTTTGGATAAGTATTAGAATTTATAGTTGCAGGCCAAGATCTACCAACAACAATTCCAAAACCAATTGCAGCAATACTACCAATTAAATATCCCCATTTATCCATAAATATTCACTAAAATAGATTTGGGAGGAGAGATTTATATATTTTTCTACTAAGAAATAGTTAATATGAAATTTTAAAGAAAATGTAAGTTTAAAGCTTATCAGTGGCAAAGATTCCTTCGCAGCCGCACCCTTTTTTTCTTAAAAAGTCATTCAAAACAACACAAACATAAACAAAGAAATAACAATTAATAATAATCCCAGCCCCGCACAAGGGAAAGCGATCTGTTCTCTCAAAGACAAATTCTTGAAATCTTTAAGTTTTCCAGCAATAAAAGTAAAGAAGTCAGTGATACTTTCGTTCATGTTTTGTATAGCTGCTTGAACATCCATCTATATTAAGTAAACAAAAGAAGTTAATAAAGGTTATTGTTTCTATCAAATGAAGCCGTTTTCTCCATAAAGTTAATAAATAACCCCCGGTCCAAAATAAATATGACCAATATAGTGTACGTCCCACAGATGGAAGCAGTAGCAGACTTTTATGAGACATCTCCATTTTATCGGGGAGAGCTAATGTTTACCATGGAAGAGTTTAAACGCGGTTTACCTAGAGGTAAGACTTTAATCATTGGTAGAAACGGAAATCATCATCATCAAGATGTTAATCATTTAAAGATGTTGAGAGATAAAAGAATCATCTCTGAAGGAGAAGATTTAAGTCTAGTCTTGTTTGATAGACATGATGATTATGGAAGATATAGAAAAGACCTTCCCGAACAAACATATGGAATGGGAGATTGGGTAAGCTATGGAATCTTTCAACAAATGTTTGCAAATGCTATAATCGTTGGAGCCCATCCATCTAGCGTAAGTACAGACATGGACTGGTTAAGAAATGAAACACTCTCTCCGAAAGGGGTAATGAGATGGTTAGAAGAAGTAAAATTATACTTATCTGGAGAAGGAATAGTTTATGATCAATTTTATCCAGAAGCGGAAGCCCATCTTAACGCTAATCCCTGTGTACAAGAATATGATGTAATTGAGGGAAGATATGTTCAGATCAAGTTTAAAGGTTTAGATCAGGTTACTTATGGTAGAGCAAAGTCGAGAGTAGTAGTGAGTACTGATTTAGATATTTTAGATGAATCAGAAATGGAAGTAGATTTCTTTCAAGGGGGAGTTAAAACAGAAGGATTAGAAGATCTGTTAAGAACAGTCCCAGAGGTAGTTGAAGCAGCTATTGTTTCGGGATTCACTGAACAATCAGTAAAAAGAACAAGGCCTGCTTTAAGGAATATGTCTCGAATTTTAGCTGCTCATAGTGAACTATTAGAAAGATCAAATTAATAAACATAAATTAAAATAAAAATATTCCGCTTTCTTTTCAGCAGGAACTTCTTCTCCGTCTAACTTCTAGGCTCCTTCTTTCAACACTTTCAGAGTATATACTTTATAATACAGATATTTATTTAAGTATCATTAAAATCACAAGAACGAAATGACAACTAACTATAAGATTATTGTTTTAGAAGATCAACAACTGATCAGAGAAGGCATCACCACACGTTTGCAAACCTCGTTTGAGAATTTAACTTCAAGACGCCCTGATTTGAAGCAATTTGTTCCAACTGTAGCTGCCTATGGAAATTTAGAAGAATTGTTTCAGGGAGAAGTTTCACAACAAGACACTTTTTATAGCTGGATAACCGACTGGAATCTGGATGATAAGAAAACCGGCGGAAAAACTAGCGCTGCAGTTTATACTTCTCTTGCTCATCTATTGGGAGGATATGACCTTGAACTGGGTCGAGGAATTGATGAGAACCCCGTTTTACAAGATTATACACAATTATTAGAAGAGGTCAGTCCAGCGAACAGAGAGAAGTTGAATAGAATATTATTGAATAGTGGAGCGTTTGTAATTTATACCGGTCATGCAACCGATGTTATTTTCCGTTCTGATGTATGTTTAGCTTTTGGTCAAGTAGGGAATGTTGATGCTCCCTTGGTCTTATATCAAAGTAAAGGAGATCTTACCAAAGATGTCACTTATATCTCATTAGGATGTTTACTTGCAGAGAGCGCATACGAGGGTTGTCTTCCAAGGATAGGAAAAAAGACTAGCTCTTTAGAAGGATCAAGAAAACCACTACCAGAACTGTTAGCAGAAAAGTTCAGGTTTGCCAGCAAAGGGGGCGGAGAAACAAAGCTCACCTCTTTCTTGAAAGCTTGTTCTCTAGAAGGAGTGTTGTAATCAAACATCTATCTTGAGGAGTTACAAGATTTATATACTCCTTTTTGATTGCTCACGTTATGAGTTCAATAGTTGATTTAGAAGCGATTTTGGACAGATTTGAGTCACATAGAGAACTCTTTCGCTATCCTTTTACTCTTTCTTTAGAAAATCAAGGCGTAGTAGGGAAATACATTTATTCCATGCTTAAGGTAGCCGATAAAAAAGAATATGATTCACAAGGTGTTTCTTCTGAGACTATCATCAAAAGATTCTGTGAAAGGTATAATTCTGATGAGACGGAAATGCGTAATTTGTTGAGCGACCCAGAAAACAACTGGTTTGATTATCGTCTTTACACTTGTTTTCGTAGTTTTATTCAAAGAGAACTAGGATTAGATACTGAAACTCTTTTCAGAGAAACAACAGAATTATCCTTTACAGATAAAGATAGTAAACATCTCAGTTCTGCTCGTTATATCCCTTTGTCATGGGTCTTATCTTTTATGGATAAACAATTTCCCAATTTTAGTAGAGTAAATCAGGTTAAAGTAGAAAAAATGCGAAAAGGGAGAGTAAGAATATATCGTAAGACCTGGGATTATCATAAAAAAGAGTTGTTAAACATTATTGGACCAGAATTAACTCTTTCTGCATTAAGAGATGATTGCGAATTTACTCGCCATTCCTTCATCACGACTTTTCAACAATTGTACGGACAGAAAGATCTGCAGGTAGTGAGAGAAAGAAGTGAAGCAGATGAAGAAAGGGCCGTTTTTTCTTTGATTAACAAGCAACCATTACCTCCTCGTTTGATCACTGAAAATCCAAAATCCTGGGCAATATGGGAATCACAGGAAAGTCAAGAATCCAGTATATATTTAGTCAGCCCCAGTAAACCGTATCGTTCTATTCTTTTCGGGTGGTTGGAAAGTATAGGTGAGGTTATAGACCATATTTTCCCCTGGTCAAGGAACAAGCAATTAGAAAGAGAAAATGAGGACATGAAAACAGAATTGTTCATGCATCGAAACACGGTTTTAGAAAAAACGGAAGAATTGGTTCAAAGGACAGTAGAAAGCATGAGAAACTTACAATTAGTGGGAGGATTAGCAGAAGAATTGGCTGCAGTGAGATCGGCTGGAGAAAGTCACTACTTAAAAAATCGTTTACAATCAGTATTAGTATCACAAGAAGAACATAATGTTAGACAAATGGCCCAAGCGATATCATTTGCTACAAATATTCCTCTTTTAGACCCAGAACTACAGAAAAAAGTATCAGCTTACTTAGTTGAAGCTAGTACCTGTTTTGGAGTTCAAGTGGAAGATCTTAGAAGCCCAGAAAGTTTAATCCATGCTCTACGTAAAGTAGACGTTACTCTTAACACCGATTCTCACCAAGTAACTATGGATGAAGAGGTAGCTCTTCTGTTTGAAGCTCTTTCTGGAGTAAGATTAGATGAATCTTACACCAGATTTAAAGAAGTACAACAAAGGTATAAAGAAACTTATCCAAATGTTCCTCTGTTCGATTTTAATCCGTTTGAACTATTTTATTCACTAAGAGAAATACAAGAAGGAATTGCTTTGGCTAGAGATAGAATCACTCGCTTGGGCAAGATGGAATCAATAAAAGAAGTACGTTTTTCTGAGGCTCTGGAAGAAGCGATTGAGATGGTCTGTTCAGATAAATCTCTTCCTTATGATAAAAAGGAGATAATAACTGAGGTTGAATATGACCCTAACTTTTATACCATCAAAGATTTATTAATATTCACATTGAAAGATTTGCTTAACAATGGGAAAAAAGCTGGATCACCCCAAATGAGAGTAGCCACTATTAACCCCAATAGATTTAAGACCATAGAAAGTTTACCGTTATTTGAACAATTTTCATTTTCCACCTTCCCTTCCTTATACTTAATGGTAGAAAACTTTTTTCCTAACATGACCCTTTCTTCTTATGCCCAACTTAAACAGAAAGCAGAAGAATTAAATGCTGCGCTTAAAGGAGAAGTAAAAGATGCCGCGGATATTTCCACCACCTTAATGGGCGGACAGGGCACCCCTTATTTAATAAATTTTTATCGTATCCACCACGGCCAAGGAAGATATGAAGCCTCTTTAGAAGGGAAAAGTATGATCTTTCATAGTTATTTCACCAAGTTAGGAATGTAATTTAAAATATAAGGAGAATGGACACTTTATATACAATAATGAAAATTAAAATAAAATTATTCCGCTTTCTTTTCAGCAGGAGCTTCTTCTCCGCCTAACTTCTGTGCTCCTTCCTTCAACACTTTCAGGTTAATTTGAACGATGATGTTAGAAATACGGTCTCCACAGACAGTTCTTCGCTTTACTAATCCGGGTTGTTTTCCGCCATTTCGGTTTAGACCAGAGAATCCTACTCCTTTTCCGGTCATGATCTTCTTTCTAGCAAATTGGATTCCTTTTCTCATCGGAAATCCACACTTATCACTACCGCCAGTAATCTCAAATTCATACCCAGAAAATCCTAACTTGTCACCAGAGATTTTATCTCCAATCTTCAGGTTGTGCAACGTTTCAGCGTCATTACCTTTAACTTCTTTTTGATAACACTTTCCGTCTTTACATCCAATTACTAACTTAAATTCTACCATTTTTATTTCTCCCGAGACCTCGAACCTAACAGTTCCTCCCAAATAGGGCATCTCAGCGTTGTATTTATACTTATTTTAAAGGGGATTTATAAAGATTTGTATGAAAATTAAGCTCATTATTTAGAAAAGGATATAAACACTAAAACTTTAACTAAAATTATGGTTAGAGAACTATTCTTGTCCACTCAAGTTAGAGTTAGAGAGATGGAAGAAGAAGCTCGTACCCTTTCTCATCCTTCTGAAAGAATAAGACAACTTACCACCACTCATTTGAATTATCTAGGAGTGGAACATAAATTCTTAGAAGAGTTAAGAAGTGAATTAAAAAAAGTTGAAGGGACAAGTAAAGAAGAAAAGATTTTCAGAAAGGTTAAATCCTTGTTAAGATGGATTGCTCGTGGAGAAAGAAGAGACTTCCGTCGAGAGAGTCGGATCCTAGATCAGGTAGAGAAAGTCATAGAAACCGCTAATGGTTACCTAAAATTCCCAGAATTGACTAAACATTTAGATTTAAAGGAGATCCCCAGAAAAGTATCTACCCTTTTTAATCAATTCTTATTGTTTCACAATAAATTAACTTCTGAACTATCCTCTCGAGGAGAACTGTGGAAAGATGTCCATAACTTTATGGACACTTTAGATAAGATAAATACTTTGTCCTCCGATAGAGAAAGAACATTAGTGGTTAAACATAAAGTTACCTTAATAGAAATGGAGAAAGGAATTGACAAAGTAATTGATGAAGCAGAAACAGTGATTAAAGGAATGCAAACCGTACTCAAAGAGATAGAAGGAGCATTGAAAACGTTAGTTAGTTCAGTTTACAATGAAAGTGATATCAACTTTATGGGAGAAGTTAAATCTTGGGAAATTGATAAAGCAAGAGATAATTTCCCAAAATTATACGAAGTATTAGTTAAACATGGAAAATTAAATGCTGCGTTTGAAGGAGGAACATTTAATCCTTGGAAAGAAGAACAATTAGGATATTTAATGTTGTATAAAGAAAAGCGTTGGAAAGAGATGGATCAAGTTTATGAAGAAGATGTAACTTATCGAACCAGAAATAAAGTCCCACCAGCTAATCCTTATTTACTCTTTAATATATTAGATGGCAGCGGACAGCTCCAGAAAGCAAAAGTTAGAGAAGAAATATTCACTCATCCCTCTTACTTCTTTAGAAGATATATCTTACTTCCAGCAGTGATCCATTATGGATGGAAGATGAGTTGGAGAATAGGACAGAATAACGTTAAGATTATTATGAAAGCAAGTGGCAGAAAACTTCCTTTATTCTCAACCCAAACTACAAAAGTGAGATATGCTGATCTGGAAGAAGAAAACATTTATGATATGGACAGTGGAATTATCGCTTTCGCTCACCCTTTCAATGATACTATCGATGGGGGAAGTAAGTATGGCTACTCTGCAGACGAAGAATACAGTGGAAACAATCCAATTTATGTAGGATTTATCTTTAAAAAACCACCCATGGAAAAGATGTTACAAGAATGTGGGTATAAACGGGGAACCTTCATTATTCCCCATTCTGTCTTCTTAACCAAGGAACGTACTCAAGATTGGTTAGATCTAACTCCCGCTTACAAGATATTTGTCAAACAATAGGTCTACTTCCTCATACATCTATCATAATCAACTTTAGTCTTATCTAAGCAAGCGTACCAGTTCTCCTGAGTAAGTGTTCTTCGAGTTTGCATTCTCTTATGTGCTTCATCTTGGCAATCCCAACGAGAAGGAGTTTCCTCTTTAGGACAAGTACCTAGGTCTTCCCCATATTGACGAGAAGTACGATCTTGAGCAAGATCATCTAATTTTACACATTCTTGTTGATCTGATTCATATTTCTCGGAACAATCTACTTTTCTGGGTCTTTCCTTTGCACTTAGTTGTGATTCTAATACTCCTTCAGCAGAAACTCCTACCACTAAAGATAATAAAGTAACGAGGGTTGCGTATTTCATAACAAAGAAGGACGCGAGGATAATAATTAAGATATCTCTAGTTTATTCAATCATTATAAGAAATATAACTTAAACAGGATTACTTTCCAAAGCACTTAACTCTTTATTCAAAGTTTCGTGTTCTACTCGTAACTGTCCTAGTCTAACCTTCTTGAACTCGTTGATCTGGTTTCGGCTAGAATCCCACTCTAATGGACGGATCTGTCGTTCTAGTTGAAACAGTTGTTCTCTTACTTCAGCGATACGTTCTTTAGACATAATCAGTAAGAATGAGCTTGATTATATAAAAGTTAGGTAAGAATTATTAATATGTTCAACTTTAGAGAATAAATGAGGGAGAAAACTATCTATACCATTTCTCTGATTATGATCCTAGTAGGGTTATCTTTTCTGTTTATCTACGCTGACGAGTTAGATCTGAAAGCGATCGAAACAGTAGAAACGGTTACTTCTGGAGAACCGATTCAATTGTCTGGAACTATTACTAAGATGAACGTTCAAGATGTAACTCTATTCTTAGAAGTTGAAGGAAGCAAGGTGGTGAAAACACCAGTTATTGTCTTCTCAGAAGAAGATATATTCTTACAAGAGGGGGATTTTGTAGAAGTTTCTGGAATGATAGAAGAGTATAATGGAGAAACAGAAATAGTAGCTTCTAAAGTAGTTAAGAAATAATCACTTAATCTCATAATTTATTTCCGCATAATCCATCAAATCTTCCCAGGGTAAGGTAGAAGATAAGAAATCCTTCCACACCATTACTTTAACTGTTAAAGGACCATTCTTTTGTTTAACTTGATGAGTGAAAGTGATATATTCAGTTTCATTAACTCTAACCTGTGGCCTTTTAGTCCAATATTGCACTTCCTGAGTTCCGTTATAACTCACAGTAGTAATAACAGTATGATCTTTAGATAGATGTTGTAAAGGAGTTATACTGATAGCGATCTTATATTCTGTAGCGTTATTAACAAAATTTGTAGCTTGAAGATAATCTGTCGCTCTGGTTAAAGTTATTCCTATCTCTCCCGTTCCGGTGAAGTATTTTACACATTGGCCAGTTGAACTTATACCATAACCACTAGAACAAATATTACAAGTAGGCGGATTAATAGCATCGTTAGGACAAGTACCTACTGTAAGAACATGTGCAGGTAACCCTTTTCCAGGATATCCTTTAATAAGATTAGCAAAATCATCACTAAAGTTTACTGCTTCAAAAGAATCAAACTTAAACTCATATCTTCCTTCTTGACTAATCCCTTTAGTGAAGGTAATATTAGCAATATCTATGGTCCCGTTACGAGTATCACTATAATTCATAGTAGCGTAAGCGAAAGAGATAACATTATTGGAACAGTTACGTTCTCCTAACAACAATAATTGTTGCTTTTCCACCGTTTCATCCCAATTTAACAAAGGAATAACTGTTACTCCATCACAGCTTAAACCGGTTGGAAGAGTAAGATTAAACCCGATAGCTACAGTATTGCCGTTGTCTAAGTTCGCTCCCACTAACAAAGAGACAGGAATGTTAGCAGAGATGGATGAAGGAGCAAATATTCCTGCTCCTCCGATATCTGGTCCATACGTTCCGATAGCTTTACCAGCAAAAGAAGGCCCTAACCACCATAATCCTACTAACAATAATAAAGCTACGACTACTATAATAGATATGATTACAGTTTTATTGACAGTTGCTTTAAGATTCATATTTAATTTGGAATACTGTTTTTAACTCCTAAGACTATTGCAGTTAATCTCTCTAGGAGAGTAGGTTCAGGTGTGATTTTTAATAACTGATCTAAGCTGGCTTTAATACTCTTGAATAAGTGATATCCATCTTCATCAGGGTTAATAGTAAAGGGCTGATCTTCTGAAGAGGAGACGCACATACCTACTTGACAAGACCCAGGAGTACTACAACAAGTTTTTCCGTCAGAACAGGATCCACAAAGGACATTATTGGTACCAGTACCACATTCTAGATAATAAGGGGTGCCACCAGTTGGAACAAAATAACAATCGTTCTTCTCACACACACCGTTCACACAAGTCTTATCAGAACTACAAGCAGGAGTACATGTTGGAGTTTGAGGGACACAAGTAGTACCACTTAAGATAAATTCATTATTACATGTAATGGTACAATCAGGATAAGCGCCAACTATACCATTAGCAACGCTAGATAGAGGACAGACTGGATTTGGAATAACACAAGCACCGTTGCTACAGTTGCAATCAACAAAGACCTGACCGATAACATTATTGGATTCACAAGAAAGTTCACGTAAGAGAGCAGAACTACTTACTTCAGGAGCATCACTTGTTTTAACCATGACACAAGCATCTGAAACAGTAATCACATTCGCCTTATCGGTAAATTGGTAACCGGTAACTGTTCCCTTAAGAGTAAGATTCAACCCTTTATCAGTATCAGTACAAGGAGCTTCACATTTTACATTAGCAGAGTTACAACTAGTTCCAGGAGAACAAGCAACGGTAGTAAAAGAAGTTCCATCAGCATTGCACACTTGATGTATTCCAGCGTCACATTTTTCTGCACCAGGAGTACAAGAAGTATCTAATACACAAGCACCGTTCGCACAATGAGTACCAGATAAACAAGAGATAGAGTAACTAGCATAATGAGTCGAATCAAAACAGAATACTTCCTTCACTTTAGTAGAACCATCACAACTATCGGTAGCATCAACTGTCCCAGGAGTGGGTATTCCAGTAACTGTTCTTTTAGTGGATAAAGAACCCACATTTATATTTGTATTTCCACCAGGACCCTCACGATAAGGAGTATAAGTATTATCTGGATCATTACAAAGAGAAGCTACGCAAGCACCATTGGTACAAGTCTGACCAGCATCACAAGTTCCACAGCTTACTGTTCTGGGAGTTCCACAATTGTCTATTTTAGTAAGAGGTCCGCAAAGTTTAGCTCCACAGAAAGCAATATCAGCCTCAGGAGTACAGGAACTTATTGTTACTTCAGTATTAACAACTTGAGTAATAAGATTAACACCTCCACTTAATATCTTAGAATCTGGAAGTGAAAGAGTTAAGGGAGTTTTTCCAGTGGAAGGAACACTGTTCGCTTGAAATGTCACAGTAAAAATATCAAAAGTTCCGGTTTTTTTATCACACCCCATAAGACAACTCTTCTCAAAATAGATCTTACCGGATTCTTGTTTGAATCCATTCGCATCATATCCTTGTGGTTTAAGATTCCAAGTAGTAGGAACATTAGAAGTTACAGAGGATACACTCAAAACAGCAGGATCATAAGTTAAAACCGTTTTTGCTCCGGAAACACTAGAACCACCAACATTAGCTTGAACTGCAACTATAACCGTATTTCCAGAGACAACACTAATTGTTGAGGGATTAGTGCCTATACTCCCTTCTGCAAGCGAGAAACAGGAAACAGAATACAAAAGTAATATCCCCACTAAAAGTATCAGTTTATGAATTATTTTCATTTTAATCCTCCAATAGTACAACTTTCAACATAATTAGGTTCGATACTTTCAGCTAAAGCAGATATATCTTCAAAAGTGATACAATCATCATTGTTAGTATCTCCTAATAATACTCCCGTAGTATCGGGGTTAGCACATTCACTAACATAATTTAATTCGATACTTTCAGCTAAAGCAGATATATCTTCAAAAGTAATGCAACCATCACCATTCACATCTCCCAATAAAGAAGACACACAAGCATTAGCAATACAAGTTTGAGTTCCGCCACAAGTACCACACACTCCGCCACAGCCGTTATCTCCACAAGCCTTACCAGTACAGTTGGGGATACAAACATTAGTTATACATCCTTTAACCGAGTCACACTTAGTATTTGTCGGACAAGGATAAGTAGCAGTGTCATAACCTAAAGGACCACATCCCGTGTACATATAAGAACTCGCACAAGAGATAAACTCTTTAGAGACACATTTTGGTTTACATTCTCCATTCGCCAAGATCTGATCGGCACCACAAGGCACACAAGCACCATTAACACATCGGGTATTAGTTGGACAATCAAACAAGCTACTATTATAGTGAGTAGTATCTTGACAGAACACTTCTCTTACTTGTTCCCCATAACACTCATCTGTTGGACTTATTCCAGAGGTAACCGGTGATCCAACAATAGTACTCTTGGTCAATAAAGAAGCATCACTAAAAACACCATCACTATAACGATTAGGAGTATAGGTGTTATCTTCATCCACACATATTGTTGATTCAGGAAGACAACGATTATCTTCAGTTAATGTATATCCATCATCACAGGTAATATCACAAGTCGGATAATTATTTGCTACACCATAATCTACCTTAGCACAACTAAGAGTTAAAGTAGGATTCTCTACGGAAGTGATAATATTAATTCCACTTTGATCTAAAACACTAACATCACTTATACTAAGACCAACATCCCCGGAAGGATTAGGTGTCGAAGAAAGAATAAACTTTCCCAACACCACATATCCTTTATCTTTTGCTTTTAGAGAACTTAAGTTATAAGGAGGATTTACTACTCCCACAATACTTATCTTACCACTATTGTCAGAGGGAAGTGTTTCGCTGATAATAGTAAAATTACTAGAAGCGTTAATATAACTCTGTCCATAGAAAGGATAGAATTGAACTGCAGTAGGATTATAATTCAAGGTATACTTAAACACTTTCCCATCTTGAGTTCCTAGATTGGCTATAACTTCGATATTATAACTAGTTTGTGAGGCTAAGGTAATAAACTCCAAGGGATTCATTAGATTACCAACAGAATCATAAACCAAAACTCCCGCTGAACCAGAAACATCTCCAGTGTACCCAGCAAAACCAACTAGTGGCTTACCAAACAATAAGAATAAAGTTATTCCTGCCACTAAGATTATAGAAATAATTGAAATCAATAAGATCTTCTGGTTGCTCTGTTTAGATTTGTTCTTCATTTCCAGTTCACCCCCATTGTCCACATAAACTCATTTAGGGCAGCAAAGTCCTCTTTAAGAACTTCTTTCCAGAAGGGATCTTTATTGTCTTTAACAAGGTCCCAATCGTCATTATTAACTAAAGTATCCTGATTCACATCACCGCTACTAAGTATCAAAGCAGTATTCCAACAATCAAGATCGGCATAATCTACTTTACCATCAGCATCGCCATCAGAACCATCATTACAGTTAGTTTCTACTGTCTCTACGTGAGAGAAAGAATAGACATTATTAGTCTCATTAGTTTCAGTAATCTTATCCAGAGGATCAAGGATTACTTTAACTAGAGTTTGCACTGTCGTTGCTGAAGGAATACTCATATTCCATCGAGTGAGTGTTCCGAAACTTACGTTAAACTGTTCTGAACTGTAATCTGTACCATCAAGATTTAGGAGGGTTACCTTTACAGTAACATTAGTTCGAGGATTACCGTTTCCAGAAACAGTTATTCCAAACTCTCTCAACGTCCCATATACTCCACCAAAATAAAAATTGGAAGGATCTAATCTGAAATCAGGGTTGGCACACACACTAGTGGTGTTAGATATTACTTTACAAAACGCATTTCCGATACATTGTGAACTGTAAGTACAACTCACACATTGGCCATCGTTACACACCCCTGAACAACCATTATTCTTAAAAGCATAAGTATTATTCTCACATCTACCCTCGACTACTGCATTTTGAGTCAAACTCATACATTTGTCCTCTTTAGATTCTAACTGTCCAGAAGCATTGATCCAAGTAACTGTTCCCTTGATAGAGGAACTGTTTCCACCATCACTATCAACACACTTCTCAACACATTGATAATTCAAACAGGATTGAGTACTTCCACAAGTTCCACAACTGCCACCATAACCATCATCACCACACGTTCTTCCAAGATTAATACATTTTGGGATATAACATTTATCCAATGCAGGTTCAGCATTATCCAAGAAGACACAAGGAGCTACACAAGAATCAGTTCTGGCGATATTAACTGTGTCAGATTCTCCTAACATACTTTCAGTATAACGAGCACAACTGGTTGCTATTCCCCCTAAAGAGAACCATTCACTAGAAACACAGGTATTATTTATCCAACTACACCCAGTTACACTTAAACAAATCTCTTTAGCTAATGGCTGAACGAATAGATCTGGATCTGGACAACGCATTAATTCATCAACTACTGACTCAACCACACATTGTCCATTAGTACACATGTTCCCTTTCGAACAAGCTCCACAATAATGATTCAAATTCATTCCACATACTCTACCTTCACAAGGATTTAAATCAACACAGGCATTATTTTCACATCCAAACTCACAAGCAAAAGTACCTATATTATAATGAGTAGAATCAGAACAATAAGCTTCTGCGATAAGACTAGCATTAACACAAGTATCCGAGATTCCAGCAGTATAATTCGTTGAAGAAGGAGTTAGGATAGAATAACCACTAGCAGAACCAGAAGTAATCAGGGAATTATGATTATAAACAGAATAATCCCCTCCTGAAGCAACTAGGCCCCCCTCATAAGTATTATCACTATCCACACAGATACAAGCATCTTTACCTACGCAGTCTGAATCATTACAATCTATCTTAGTATCTCCATCATTATCCAAATTATCAGTACAGCTTTCATTAACACGTTTACAAGAAGCCACACCATTTTCTACCTGACAAACATCGCCATTCTGATCACAATGATGATCGACCATCTGATAAAATCCAAACAAATCTTGAGATGAATCTTCAATTGAATCACAGCTAGTCAGAGTAATCTGATCTTTACAATAACTCTTATTTACAGAGGGAGTACAAGTGGATACTCCTTTTGGAACACAATTGTTGTCACGACAAACTTCAGTGGAGTCACAATTAACATCAGAGATACAACACTTCTTCCCCTCGGAAGTAATATTACCAATACAAACGGGGTTGATACAATCTACTACCGGACAACTCACAGGAGCACAATATCCCCCCAGATACAGATCCTCTTTACAATTGTATCCTGGATCACAATTCACTTCTGTTGAATTCACAAGAGTAGCGTTAACACAATAAGTCTCAATAACAGAATAATTATGCCAGCACCTATCCTTTACAACATCATTAACTACCTGCTGAACCAAAGTGTAAGTATAAGATTGACCACCATAATTAAAGGTGAAGACATTATTGTTGATGGTTGAAATTACGGGATTGGTTCCTCCCACACCAATAGTTAAAGTATCACCAACCAAAGTGGATTTTGTAGTACTTCCGAGGAATAAGTAAAAAGGATTTCGCACCCTAACTAACTCCTTGTCACTAGAAAGGAAAGTTCCATTGACGTTGTAAGCAGTAGCAGAAGAAGAAGTTAAGATGGAACTGCGATTATAAACAGAAGAAGGAGAATCAAAATAAGGAAGATAAGTATTATCTCCATCTACACATCCAGTAAGGCAAGAAACAAAAGCACTACAATCTGAATCTAAGCAATCGATATTTCCATCGTCATCATCATCAATCGTATTAGTACATTGTTCAATTTTCTTAATACATTGTCCATCATAGTTACAACTAGTACCCAATACACATTGTCCACAGGTTCCACCACATTGATCTTCTCCACATTGTTTTCCTACACATTTAGGAACACATTCAGTTATCTCACATTTAACCTGACAAGAACCACCACAATCTACACCTTCTTCGTTAGAATCTTTTACCTTATTGTTACAAGTTGTAACTAAAACATCACAATTAAAATTACAACTGTTAATGGCATCAACACAAGGTTGATAACATCCATCTCCCTCACAATCATTACAATAATCTTCTACAGATAAAGGAGAATCATATATACATTTAGATTTACATAATGCAACATCAAAAGGCCCTTTACAATGCTGTTGTAAGGAACAATCAGGGTCTAAACAATCCACCAAAGTATCCCCATCATCATCTTTATTATTATAACATATTTCAATGGGAAGAGTTACATTAAACGTTGCATCAACAAGAGTGTTGATTTGGTTAACATTATTCTCATCAAGAATAGTGAAATCAGTAAAATCCACTGAAGCTACACCCACATTAGCGGGAGTAATGTTTAATAATAATAAAGGAACGATAGTAGTTTGTTGTCCAGTTAGATTGATAAAATAATCCCGAAGAGATTTGGTAGGAATCAATGCGCCAGTAATCGTGATTTGACGAAGTTCATCTGGAGAACCAGGGATTACTTCCTCTTTTACATCTACTACTGCCAAAGGCAAATCCATTCCAAAATAGTTTAGCCCCTGAACCACACCATTAACCTTGAATAAATAAGGATCATAAGTGAAACTGAACTGATATGTAAGTCCATCTTTAGAACCAAGATTGGCAGCCACAACTAGATAATTATTATCTCCAATAGTGATGGTAGAATTACTTAGAGAGGGTATCCCTGCTGATCCCGGACTGGACAATAAACCAGCATTATATTCTATTGCTTTACCTACAAAACTACCGTTAAAGAATAATAATAATCCTAATACAACGAGAGCTAAGAGAGCAATACCTAAAATAATAAAGGTTTTCTTTTTAGAAGAAGTATCTCTACTGGAAGGATTTACTGGTTTAAATGATGAAGTCCGTTTCATTGTACACTCCCTCCTGCTTGGAAGTTCTTACGAACTTCCCAGAGATATTTGTTCAAGTCAAGAAGCACATTAAACTTCTGACGAACCTTTTCTTTAAAGGTATTATCAAAATCGGCAGCAGTAACTATCCCGTCTTGGTCAGTATCTCCAGATTTACAACGCGGATTACCAATACAATCAGAATCTTCACAATTGGTCTTTCCATCTTGATCATCATCAAAAGAATTGTAACAGTTCTCTCCAACATAATTGATAATAAATGTAGATGTTTTAATACTTCCATCATTACTGGTATAATTTAGATTATACAGACTACTATCCAATCCCAGTTGCGTTTGTAAGAAGGGAAGAAGGGGTCGATCTAACTTAAAAGTAGAAATATTGGCACTATTCCCTAAGGAATACCAACCTCCACCAATATCAACTACTAAACTCTTGATTTTAAGATTAGAAGAAGCATCAAAGACATAGAATAAGTTTGCTAATTCGTTCTTAACAGAAGAACGATTCAAAGTAAGTTCATTATTATTCAAATCTAGAGTAGTTTTAACTATAGTTCCATCAAGTGCAATATAAGATACAACCACATTAATCTGATCTGGAGATACACAAGCACCATTGGCACAATCTTTTCCGGTAGCACATATGTTTCCAAACGTTCCACAATTATTTACAGAGTTACATACTCCTCCCTCATCAAATGAAGAATCACAATCATTATCTTTACCATCACAGGTTTCTGTAGAAGAAGTACAAGTTACTGCTTGATTAGTACATCCCTGTTGGTATAATCTGCTTCTTGTTCCAATTTCATCGATACAAGCTCGCATCCCTTCTATGGAGGTAAACCCATAACCATAAGCTCCACCATCAGTTAGTAGAGTATTAGCAGCAACTGCATTCGGACAATTATAACCAGCTCCCCCAGCAATGTAATAAGCATTATGATACACGTTACTAACTCCGGTAACCAGATATAACTGTTGATATCTTTTACCAGAACTGAGTGTACTTCGAATAACGGGCACACCATTATAAATTTCTACACATTCAATTTCATAGAGTGTTTTGAAGAAAGTGGCTATTGCAGGATTAACATCAACCACTCTCTTTAAACAGGAATTGGGATAGTTAGTAGAAACTGATCCAGTTGTCCCAGGAATAAGTCCGAAATCAGAATAACTACAGCTTATAGGAGATACTACGCAAGCACCGTTAGTTAAAGTATATCCAGCATTACAAGAAACAGTACACCCAGGATAAGCTCCAATTACCCCATTAGCAATAGTAGCAGGATTACAGGTAGGAGTTACACAAGCCCCATAAGTACAAGTCTGACCAGCAGAACAGACATTACTAAAACTTCCACAATGATCTGCAGTTGTACATACACTTCCCTCATCAACTGAAGAGTCGCAATCGTTGTCTATACCATCACAGACTTCAGCAGAAGGGGTACAAGTTACTGCTTGATTAGTACATCCTACTTGGTATAACTTGCTTTTATTCCCAATCTCATCAATACAAGCCCTTATTCCTTCTATAGTTTTAAATCCGGATTTACCAGTAGAAGTACTGGAAACAAAATTAGTTCCCGCTGCAGTAACTGCATTTGGACATTTATCTCCATTGGATTGATAAGCGTTATGATAAGTCCAATTATTAAAACTAGTAAGATACATCTGTTGATATAGTTGTTGAGTACTGTTAATAGTAGAAAGAACTAACGGAACACCATTATAAATTTCCACACAATTGATGTTCGCAACGTATTTATAAAATTGAGTTACTGCAGAATTAACATCAACCACTCTCCTTAAACAGGAATTTGGATAGTTAGTAGAAAATGCTCCAGTTGTTGTTCCGGGCAGGGTTCCAAAAGTAGAATAACTACAGGTTGAAGTAACCACATTATCTACACAAGCTCCAGCAGTACAGGTCTGAGTAGAAGTACACTCAATTTTAGGTACAACTGAAGATAACCCATTAGAACAAGAGGTACCCTCAATAGCACAAGTTGCAGCAGCAGGAGTACAAGTAGTTATACAATTACCTGCATTACAGGTTTCAGTCGAGGTACAAGCAACAGAAGCAGAATAACTCATCCCATCTGGATTACATGTTTTTACAGCATTTCCGTCGCATACTTTAGTACCTGTAGTACAAACTTCTGTCTGACAAGCACCATTAACATACCTATAACCGGATTTACAAGTATATTCACATTTCTTAGTATCGGTACAAGTAGAAACTAAAGAATAGGGGGTATCAATTGGAAGAACCACATTATCACCAGGACATAACTCGGATGTAACTGGAATCGTTCCAGTACAGATATAGCTATAACAGAACCCCGCATCACAAAACTTATCGGAGGGACAACTTCCGCAGTTTACATTACTGCTAGTTAAACATTCATAATAATTAGGTTGGTCATTATTTTCTTCATCATAACCAGAAATACATCCTGGGTTGTCTACACAGACACTATTAGTACATGTTTGATATGCAGCACAAGTAGGAGAACAAGTAGAAGTGATTACCTGGTCATTAACGACAACATTCCCACATTTAATAGAAGAAGTCTCCCCAGTATAAGAATTAATCAGAGGAGAATAAGTTCCAATAGTAGAATAATTAGCGGATTTAATTAGACCATCGTTACAATAAGCATTTAGAATTGAGGGAGTACTATCTCCTTTAAGAAAATCACACATTAGGTTATTAACTGAAGATCCAACAACAGTATGAACCAATTTCATAGAAAATTGCTCTCCAACACGTAAGGAGTTAGAAGAGAGTTCACATTTTGCACAGGAACTATCACCTAAACGAGAACTTCCCGCAGGACAAACACACTCACTATCAAGATAATCTATTTTACCGTCACCATCATCATCTATTCCATTGGTACAGATTTCCGAAGAAGTAATTATCAAATCATCAACACAAGCACCAGCAGTACATGTTTGACTAGCAGAACAAGTTATCTGAGGTACAACTCCATTCCCAGGACAACTTACACCAGCAGTAGCACAAGTTGCATTAACCGGAGTACATGTAGTAACAACTGGTTCACAACTGGGTTCGTAGGTAGCAAACTTACCTTTAGCTTCATCTATACAACGTTTCATTGCATCTATGGAAGTAGTAGTATAAACTATAGTCTCAATATATGAACTAGAACTCGGAGGCAGATATTGCCCCATTTTATAAACCCAATCGGAATTTCCCGGAGAAGTAATCTCTTGCGGACAAACAGTTCCAGAAACACTATCTTTTAAGGTATTGAGGTTATAATTTGCTGCATCACTAACATTAAACCGACCGGGATCTAAAGGAGAGACAAGTTTTGTAGAAGGATTAATAATTAATGGAACTCCTTTATATAAACCCAAACATTCTTCATCGTAAGTGTAGAGACTGAGGAGAGATATTCCAGTATTTCCAAAATTAGAACTAACTAGTTTATTCCAAGAAAATTTTTGAGTTAATCTCTGAACACAAGAACTATCTAATAACCACCCGTAACCTAACTGTTGAGTCCCATCACTACTGGAAGCATAGACATACATAAAAGAGGTATTACTTTTACCCACCGGATTTAGAGAATTACATTTATCTAACCCTGCCGAACAAGAACTCAAACAATCAGGATCAAGACAATCTTTTAAAATTAAAGGATTATCATCAGTAATATATCGATTATAAGGATTAGCATACGCGGAATTAACATATTCTTTGAATTTTAAGAATCTTTCGCTACCAAGATTAGAATTATCGTTGTCGAAACCATCATTACAACTTAATTCTATACCCGACTCACATTTCTCTCCATTAGGACCAACTATCTTACCATTACAATCAGAATCAGCACAATCATACCTCTCATTGAGATTATTACTAGTTGGATCATCACCATCATTGTCATAACCATCAGCACAACTTAATTCTTGCGGATTTTCGCATAAGAAAGGAATGTTTGGATTAAAATTGGGCAAACCGTTGCAAGCAGGATCAGCACAATCAAATTTCCCGTTAACATCCTCATCACCATATTTAGTACAATCTTCTATTCCCGTAGCTACTCCTTGACCAGAGCTAACGCTACCTTTCATCATCATCAGAATTCCGCCAACAATAACAATCACTACTAGAACTGACACCATCATCCAAACTTTGTGCTTGTCGACATCCATCTGTTTTATTCACCTAATCTTTTTTGATTTACACTCGACCACGAGTGTGTTCTCCTAATACTAAACGGTAATCAGTTATTGTTTATTTTACTTACGGTTTAGTATATATATTTATCTCGTTCTCAGTTCACTAAAGGCCTGACTGATTTCTTCTTCACTCCATCCAGTATTCTGAGAAAGGATCTGTCTGATCTGTACATCACCAGTGTTCATCTGTCTTTCTTTCTCAATCCATTCTTTTAATTCATCTAAATTGTAAACTCTTTGTTTAGGTTTAGCAAAGTAAGCAATTAAGATAATGATAATAATAACCACCACAATCAATATTCCTAAACCTAAGAAGTACATTTGATACTTATCCCAGAAACTACTGAAAGAGAACTTAACTACCGGAGCAGTAGGTTTAGCTACTACTGGTTTCTGTACCGGAGGTTGATATGCGGGTTCAGGTTGCGAAGCAGGATAATAAGCAGGAGGTTGAATCGTAGAAGAAACCGAAGCAGGTTTCGGTCCAGGAACATACGTAGCTTGACAATATTTTCTCAAAGTCGGTTTCAATACTGTACTTCCACATTTATGTTCATCATAACAAGTCCTTAACTGTTCATCAGATTGACAAGTTGACCAAGCTGAGCAAATCCAAGATTCTTCACATTTAGTACATACTTTTTCTTCAGTATAGCTAGGCTTGCATCCTTTAACATCATTACAAATTCGAGATTGTTTCAAAGAAGCACCACAATAACTCCATGCTCCACAATCAAATGAAGGTCTACAAGTATCGTAATAAGGGCCATTTCCACTACCAGAAGGAGTTCCGTCACCATTTCCTTCTGTTACAATACAAACATCATCCGAACAGGTTTTTCCATCTCCGCAAGATACCGGAGTAGAATAAGTTTTACCGTCACTAGCACAAGTCTGAACCAGAGCACCATTACATTTTAAAGAACTCGGAACACAAATTGTTCCTGGAAGAAGACAAACTCCTCCAGAACAAGTTTCAGTTGCTGCACAAGGTATAGGAACAGAATAATCCTGTCCCTCAGAATTACAAGTGATAACTGCATTACCATCACACTCTTTAACGCCAGGAACACAATTCATTCCCGGAGGAAGCGCAGTTCCAACATAAATTACTTTATTATTCGCAGTTTGATTAAAACAAGCAGACATTAAAGTATAATTTCCGAGAGTAAAAGGAACAAAAGAAGCAGAATATTTATTCATATTATCTGTTGTCTGCTGATCTACCCATAAGGGAACATCCCCAAGATTAGCTTGCAATCCCACCGAAACCTCAGAAGTATTACAACTTCCACTTACAGTAACTCTTTCTCCTAGAGCATAATTTGATTTGAGAGTCTCTAAAGTAGCCCCTACTAACAGAGAAAATAATAACATCCCTAAAACTAGTAAACTAACTAACCGCATAAGACACCTCTTTTGCAGGAACCAGTTCTGTCCAAGAACTACCGTTGAATTCTCCTAAGATTTGGGTTTTAACTTTCATCGCTCCTGAAGTTCCAGGAGCCAAGGCAGTAACATAATGTTGGAAGAATACGGTTTCGGTCTGTTTGATTGGAAGTTGGGGAAGAGCTTGCCAGAATCTAGCCACTTCTACTCCTCCGGAAGTTATAGTAGTCATAACTATATGTTTAGCGGGCAGTTTAATGTCTGGTTTAATAATTAATTCGATAGTATAATCTTTTCCAGGGTGAACATTAGTGGTAGCTAAAGTATAAGTATTTTCTACCAACCTCAAGGTTACTTGAATCGGATCAGCAGAAACCGCTAACTTCTTACATTGTCCACTTACACAAGAAGCTCCTTCACCATAATCACCACAATCTGTATCTGAAAGGCACCAGAAATATTGACATTGAGCATCTTTACATACTAAACCAGCATCACAAGGTTCCTTAACTACCCATTCATTACATAGATTATTTTTAGCTACACAAGTTTCTATTCCATGCTTATCTATACTACATCTCTTCTGTCCGGGAGTACAAGAATCACAATCTAAAACGCACTTAGAATTCGCACAATGATATCCTGCAGAGCAAGTTGTTACTGTTGGATCTTGATCATTACAATCGTCATATTTCATTCCGGCAAATTTGGTACAGGTTCCCGGAGCGTTAGAAGTATAAAAATCATCATCCCAATCAGGACACAATTCTGATTTACAGATTTTAACTTCTGGGCCGTATTCTCCACCAGCTAATTCACAAGTGTTAGGAAAGAGACATTCAGTATCATTCTGACATCCGCCTTCACCAGCACCACAAGGAAGATTTAGAAATTGTTTTTTCTGGGAACATAAATCTGGAACCCAACTGCAAGATTCAAACAAACCCGAGATGAAATCATTACCCATACAAACCCCTTCAGAACTGGAGTTAGTATAGTCTCTAGCACAGATTTCATTTGAATCACAAGAAGAAGTTTGGTTACATTGTTTGGGATTAATCATCAGGGGCCCATCTTTGTTAGAACTATTATTATCACCAGAGTCCTTTTCTCCGTAACCAATTGCTAATAAGAACCCCACACAATCTAGATTAGCACAAACATTATCCATACAAATTAGATGTTTAAGAGGATTAAGCGGAATATTACATCCAACTTGTCCAATAGCTTCACAATTTATTGGAGCCACACATTGTCCAGTATTGTTAAGGATTTTTCCATTAGTACAAGAAGGAACACAACTATTATTCCCAGAGAAATATTGTTGATCCTCTGGACAACCAGTACTCACACTCGCCCCAGTAGCCTGTCCAGCAAACTGTTGGTTTCCCAACAACAATAAAGACATCATCACTAATACACCAACAGTTACGGTTATAATCATAAAAGATCGATGTGCATCTTCAGTATCAGCTAAAGGATGTGCTTCCCAACTGTGTGGGGGAAGGATTTTACCCTTTCTAAGATTCATAAATCTAGCAGAAGTTGTACTATTAGCTTTAGACCTAACTTTACGCATCTATTTTACACCTATTTTCAAGAGAAAGGATATTCTTTCTATTTATATAGGTATCGGTAGAATTAAGAGATAGAAAAGAGCGCCACGGGCCGGATTTGAACCGGCGATCCCAGAGGGACAGGATATTTGTATGGTATTGACGGAAATCTCAAAGACCAGAGTCTTTAGCAATCTTACGCTTCGTAAAGCAAACTTGCTCAGACGAATCTGCGCAATACCAGGTTATGCGACCGTGGCAACATGTTAATAATAACCTTGTTCTTTCCAAATATGGTACTTTTTTAAATGTTTCGGGTTCTTTGGTTGAATTTCGTAAATCCATCTTTCTAGCATTTCTTTTCCGGCAAAACAAAGCCGATAATTATTCTTTCGATCTGTCCAGATAAAAGATCTAAAACCAAGCATATCGGTCAATTCCTTAAGTGAGTCTCTTAGAGGTTTAGACGCTAAACCAAATTCAATTCGGGGATAATTCCTTCTTTCCTGTTTATTAATCCGATCAAATCTCAAACATCCATCAGTATCAAACAACCCCCTAACAAAAGCTCTTTTAATCACTAAGTCGGATTTTAGAATAAACGAAGGGACAAACACAGTATAAGTTTTAGTCCCAGGTAAAAAACCATATTCTAAGAAAAAAGAAGTGATTGATTTATTAGTTGTCTGTACTCCCCAAACCCCATTTGCCCCACCGCTTCTAAACTTAGAAGTTATTTTAAGATTAAAAATCTTACCTAAGAGTGGACAGATATTATCTAAGTAATATTCTTTTTCTTCTAGAGCCCCCCTTAATTCCCAAACTAAGGTGTTTTTCCCAACCTGATATAGAGTACCATCACCAGCATGAGCACCTAAAAGTTCTGCTATCTCTGGGTTTAGAGAGACCATTTCAAAGGTAAGAAAATTAAAGAAGTATTAAATGTTTCTTCAAAGAAAAAAAGAATAAGATCTAATCACAGATTGGACCATAGTAAGACAATCGATCGGGATGTGATTTAATAATCTCCTCGATACAAGTTTTTGCTCCTTCTAAAGTTTTACCTTTCTGAGAGATACAAGGTTCTAAACCAATCTGCTGAACATGAGGAGTGCCTGCAGAAAGGTAAGTATATCCTCCCTCATAGAAAGTTATGGGAACCCCTTTGTAAATAGCCAAACAATCAGCCGAGGGAACATTAAACCAGTCATCGATAGGAGTATTATAATCCTGGATTATTCTCTTAGCACAGATACTACTAGTGATATTCTTCCCCACTTTAATCCCAGGAACTTCAGTAGAATCACACCATCCGGGTTTTGTTTTACAAGCACCATCATAACACACCAAGTTTAAATCATTGGTATTTCCGTAAATATTAGGACAAGTTATCCCATTAGCGTCCAAAAAACCATTATTACAATGATATTCAACAAGTAATCCTTCTGGAGTACATTCATCTGTTGCCTCAGTATAAGATCCTTCAAACTTGCCATTAAGCTTTTTTCCTGCAGTAACAATACCCCTAGTGGTTCCTTTTACTAATAAAGATTCTTGAGTTAGGGTATGTTTATTTACTACTAAATAAGTTCCATCACTATCTACACACCGAACACTTGCAACACAACTATTAACATTACAACTTTGTCCAGTAGGACAAACTCCACAGTTTCCCCCACAACTATCTGAACCACATTGCTTACCTAAACATTTAGGACCACATTTATCCACCGTCGCTTTCAATGCAGCAGATAAACACCTACCAGTACAAGCAGCATCTCCAACACAATTTCGGACAGAACCAACACATTTAGTATATAAATAATTACAAGATTTATCTTTAGTACATCTAGTAAAGTCAGAGATTCCTCCCGTGCTACTTCCCTGTCCAGTCGCACTATCAGGCATATACTTAACCGCTAACACAACTAAGATTGCTAGGACAATAATTGCGCCTAACGCAAACAAAGGCTTCTTCCAAGCGAATGACATTTTTGATTTAGATTTTTTTGAGGGGTTTTTTGTCTTATTTTTCTTTACCATCAGATTATACCTCTTTTACCTAACTTAACATCCTTCATCAATTTGATTATCACAATCATTATCCTCTCCATCGCAAACTTCTGGAGAAGCAACACACTTATCTAAAGTATTCTTAATTGAAGTAAACAAACATTGATTAGCGCAAGCTACATTTCTGTTTCTTACACTACAAGTAGAAGTAACACACCGATTATAAGACTCACTGCAAGAACTATCTTGATTACAACGAGTAAAATCAGATCCTCCGGCGATCGCTTGTCCAGATACACCTTCTCGAGGAATAAACTTAACCGCTAACACCACTAAAACAATTAAAACAATAATCCCACTCAACATAATCAACCGCTTTTCCCATTCTATCATCTTGGGATTAGGTTTAGATTTTTTAGCCATTCGAGTATAAAGAAAAGATAAAAGTCTTAATAAACGTTTCTATCTAAAGAAATGACGAAGATGATCCTTAATAGTATACTCTTTACAAGGAGAGATTACAGTTAACGGATCTTCTTTGGTGATCGTAACCACTTTATCTGCATGCAAACCCGCATCAAGTTCATAAACTATCGGTCGTTCTGACCACAGCACCATTTTACTTGCAGGATGATAACTTAATCCTTCAACTTTCTCTCCTTTAACAAATCTAGGCAATTGTAAGGCTAGATGTTCGACAGAAGTTTGACATAAGATCGCTTCAATCTTGCCTTTCTTTCGAGCACCTGGACTAGCAACTACATTTAACAGAGGAATTCCGAAGTTAAGTTTATCATAAGCAGAAACATAGAACGCATTAACATCACCATAATCACATTCGCAACTGTCTAAGAAGATCTTACCTTCAAAAGGGATTCCATAATAATCACGATGTTCACCAAAAGGAGACACACCAGCAAATATAGAACTCAAAACAGTAATCAAAGGATAAGCTGATCCACCTCTACGTATTAAATCTCCGTTACCATTAGAAGCTGCTTCTACTGCTGAGAGTAATAAACCTTTATCATGTAACACTTCTTGAATGAAAGAATCATAATCTTCCACACCTATGTGATTTAATCTTTCTTCTAATCGTTGATATTGCTTAGGAGTCTTACCTTCATACAACCAGATTAATTTTGCTACTCCTCCTGCACCAAAGTTAAATCCTATTCTCTTGTTTACTCTTAACGGTTCTAGCTCTTCAGTCATAAACTCTCTTCCTTCAGAATAACATTCACTAATATATCTAGCCATAAGAAGAGCTTTAGTTTCTCCAAGACGGACACTTTTCTTGAATTTGTCTACCACCCCATCATTCAATCCAAAAGAGGTAGCCCAGTTACACACTGCACCTTGAGGGAATAAAGCGATATATTCTGGAAATTCACCCCACATCTCTTTAACTGCAGTAAGAACTTCAGGGATAGTATTGTCTCCCCCGCCAATACCTAAGATTCGAGGTTGACGAGTAGAATAATTCCCTAATATCCTCCGCATTTCTTCAGGGGACTTAGTTGCAATTACTCCCCCCGATAACGGCCTTAAGAGATTACCTATTTTATAGGATTCTCTCTCAGTAAAACCACTCGCGTTCTTATTCAGAAGAACTAGAATCTCCATAATAAAAATAAATTAAATAAAAAAATTATTCTACGTCTGTAGCTTCAAAATTAGCTCTTGCCCGGTGAATCTTAGCAAATTGTGGAACTGCAACAACATAATCCTCGCCAAATCCAGCGATGTCGCCATCAATTGCTTCACAGGTTTTTCTTAATTTTCCTACAGCTCTCTTCAATTCGATCAAATCCTTATCTTTTAAAGGTTTGATGTTAATTAAAGCGATAGTAGAACCTTCTCGCAAGACATCTAATATCTCTTTGATGTCTTCGAACTCTTCCATCACGAAAGGTCTAACTGTTACTCTGGACTTATCGTCGCGAGAAACTGCATCTCCCACTTCCGGATAAGCTTCAGAATCAACCTCTCCCTGACCGGAAGATTTCGCAAATTTGTCCCTTAAGCCTAAAAAAAAGTCTTTCATTTTCTCTCCCTCTTTATTTCTTTGATTATTAACTTAATTTTGAATTTATTAAGACAACCCCTTCTATATAAAGGTTTTCATTCTCTAGTCTATCCTTTACGGTGAATATATCGATGTTTAAAGATTACTTTCCACCGAGTTTAAATACACCCGAATAAGCCTTGCCACGTCGTCCACTCTTACGATGGAATTCTGCAGTTGCCCGAGGTAAACTTACCCCTCCTAAGATGTTCAATTTAGCTTTAAGGCGGTAAACCATTATTCTTTGTTCTTTAGCGTCTAAGTCCATCAAGGGCCAACTTAACTTTATCCCTTCTTTGATATGACTTACTTTATGAGGATGAGCAGATTCAACTTCTCCCTCCTTGTCCTTTTCCCCGGTTTTTAACAACGTTGCGTATCCCGGAATAAGGTCATACACCACTACTTCCTTCAGAGGATGAGAAGAAGTATTCTTAACTTCTAACATTACCTTAACCTCAGAAAGAGCCCCTTCGCTATCTTTCTTTAAAGAAACAGCTGTTTTTTTGATGCTTACTGGGGAACGCACATATAAATAGAACACTAAGAAAGCGACTAATATTATAAAGATATATAACAAGATCCGATAATTAGTAACAGAATAAACAAAAGTGCTTTCTCCGCCACCTAAACTTACTGACCAAGCAAGATATCTTTGATCGATTTCTTTCTTAACCTGTGCTTCTCCCTGAGTTAATAATCCATCCAAGAAACTTACTGGATACTTTACTTCTTGAGTATTCAAAACATTTCCTTCGTTTTTAATAGTAAAACGACGGAAATTCTTTAAGAAAACCGGCTCTTCATACACTTCCACTACTGAGAATCCCGGGATCATAGTCATAACTTCTATTGGCAGTTCAACCGTCTTGAAATCCTCACCATAACGTTCAAACACAAATTTAACCACATAACTTTTTGGTTGTTGATACTTGTTGGGGATTACGGTTATTTCTACTTCCTTTTTTTGTAACGGTTCTAAATCTACTGGAACTAATTTATTAAACTCCGCCATCTCACTTTCTAGACGGATACGTAAGTTGCTTAAATTCAAAGCGTTTCGATTTTCTAATAATAATTTAATAGATACCGGTTCTTGAGGATTAATCTTTTCTGGAGCGGTAATGGTAGGTTTAACTGAAGGAGAATACATTACTGCTTCTGCCGGAGCAAGATACACCTTCATCTTTCCTTCAAAGTGACTTCCTTTGTCCCCGTCAGCAGAGATAGAGATATAATAAATACCAGGATTAAAATCTTTTAGAGGAGTGGCAGCAATTTGGACAGAATAACTTTCTCCAGGCTGCAAAACTATCACTTTATCTTTAAGAGGAAAAGGCTCAACATTCCATTGCGACAATTCTAAGGAAAAGATTTGATAGGTCTGTTCACGATCAAGAGTATTAGTTATATTCATACTAAAATAAGCTTTTTCTTTAGGACCAATGTGATCAGATATTGGATTCAACTCAAAACCTGAAGCCCATGTAGACCCAACTAACGATAATAAAAATATTAAACAACCCAACAATACTAAAAGTTTTCTCACCTTCTCCACCTCTATTTAACCATTATTTGAATAAATATTATTTAGTAGAGTTAACTTCTAACTACTATTTAAAGTCTTCGATTTGTATGTAGAATCTCTTCGAGGAGAAAAAGGGGATCACTCTTTTAAAAGGTCACTTATTTACTTCTTCACTCCTTCTTCTCTTTAGAATGCAGAAAGCTTTATATATTCTAGTTTTTTAATAACCTCTAATAAAAGAGGAAAATAGATGGTTGAAGAAAGCATATTTAGAGGAGTGATTATATTTCTAGATAAGATTGGAGTCTACGATATTATCTTACCCTTCTTATTGGTTTTCACCATAGTGTTTGCCATTTTAGAAAAAACTAAGGTCTTAGGTATTGAAAAGATTGATGGCAAGGATACTACCAAGAAGAACATTAATGCCATCGTTGCTTTTTGTATTTCCTTTTTAGTTATTGCTTCTACCCAGTTAGTTTCGCTTATTAGTAAAGTAATGGCGGATGTAGTATTGTTGCTGATATTAGCAGTATGTTTCTTAATGTTGGTAGGAGTATTTTTTGGGGATAAAGAATTCACTCTTAAAGAATTCCCGGGATGGATAAAATTCTTTATGATCTTAATGTTTATTGGAATAGTAGCTATTTTCCTAAATGCCATTACGGTTAATGCAGAAGGCAACACTGCCTTAGAAGCAATATTCTCCATATTTGTAAATTGGGACCAACAATGGGCAGCCGCTATCATCTTCCTCATCATTATCGGAGGGTTCATGTTTTATATCACAAAAGAACCAGCTCAAAAGAAAGAAGGGAAATAAAAACAAAACATAAATAAACTAACAAAATATTAGATTAAAATATTCAAAAAGGAGGTCAGAATAATGGTTAACTTTTCCAATCTTGCATCGTATTTTCAGACATGGGGGATCTTAGATTTTCTGCTGCCCTTTTTGTTAGTGTTTACCATCGTATATGCCGTATTACAAAAAACTAAGATTGTTGGTGAAGGAAGAAAGAACTTTAACGTTATTATTGCCGTGATTATGGGATTATTGTTTGTAGTTCCACATATCATGGGAACCTATCCATTAGGTTATGATCCGGTTAAGGTTATGAATGAAGCCTTACCAAGTATCTCTTTAGTTTCTATTGCCGCTATTATGCTCTTATTATTGATGGGGATCTTTGGAACAAACTTTTCTAATAAAGCTGCACCGGTTATCGCTATTATTGCTATCGGATTTGTGTTTTACATCTTTGGAGCATCCTTAAATCTGTGGAATGGCCCTTATGATACTTTTTCATGGTGGACCTCAGAAACAACGGAATTGGTGATAGTCTTGTTGATCTTTGGGTTAGTAGTATGGTTTATTACTAAAGAGCCAACTGATAAGAAAGTAACTGACACTATTGGCAATATCGGAAAAGGAATCGCTAATATGTTTGAAAGGAAGTAAATCATTAAAGGTAAATTTTAAAACATGGCTACAGTAATGGATATTGGATTATTGAGTTACTTTAGTGTGATCTATCCGGTTATTTTAGTCTGGGCGATAGTATTTGCCATGCTACAGAAAACCGGAGCGATTGGTAAGTCCATGGGGATTAATGCTACGGTTGCGGTAGCCATCTCTTTAATGACCTTATTATCTCAAAGTTTATTGGATATGATTAATTTCATGGTCCCTTGGTTTGCGGTAGTAATCATCTTTTTAGTGTTGTTAGTGTTAGTATTCATGTCTTTAGGAGCAAAAGAAGCAGATCTTGCTTCTGCAGTTAAAGATAAAGCAGTATACTGGACCCTGATTGGAATCGCTCTTATTATCGTTGGAGCAGGAGTAGGAAAAGTGTTAGGACAATCGTTTACTGAAGCATCTTTTCAAGGAGGAAGCAGTTCAGCTACGGCTACTCAAATCGGAAATGGTACCATTCCTCCTTCAAGTATAAATGAGGGAGGTTACATTAATACCGCCACTCCTAGTTTTGAACAAAATATTTATGGTATTCTTTTTCATCCTAAAGTGCTAGGGCTGATAGTGCTTTTTGCAGTAGTTATCTTTGCAGTAGCCTTTTTAACTGCAGGATAGCTTTAATCTTCTAGACAAATCTAGAAACAGAAACGATTAGATTAAGAATCAGATTAAGACTAAAGAAATGAATCAGATGAAATATATTAAATTACTTCTTTAAATTCTGAGTAATGCTTTGAAGTTCTTTAACATTTTCCACAAACTCGGGAACCACATCTTTAAACACTTTTCCTACTGCTTTCAGTTCAGTATCAACGTCAGTCATCCGTTGATCATAATCATCTAACTTTCCCAGAACTCCTTGATGTAAAAGTTTGAAATCCTCTTTAAGTTTATCGATATCGCCACTACATTTGGCTAATCTCTCTTCAACTTTCTCTTTCCATTCCACTATTTTTCTAACCTCGCCGATCAATTCATCCCACTTTTCATCAATCATGCTTTCAACTGTATCTTCAATTCGTTCAAATAAAGCATCATCAGTAGCACCACTAGATGGAGCGGGAGACATAGGTCCATTATTCGAAGAAAAATTTGGTTGAGAGAAATTACCTGGTTGAGGGAAAGGATTTCCATACCCCGGATCTCCTCCAGAAGAATCAGCTTCAGAAAGAGCCATGGTAATTTGTTGAGGTACATAACCTCGTTTACGCAACTCCTCAGCGATAAGATTGTCAGTCAATCCCTGTCCTCTTAATTGTAATACGTCAGATACGGGTATTTTAGTGTTCATAGCCATTGATCATCACCTTTTTAGAAGGATATCTTTTGATTATTTATTTGTTTCCTTTACGTTATCAGTTGAACTAGCTTTATTAAGCTGTTCACGTAAAACCATTATTTTAGCATTAACTGTACGATCTAAGTCTCTTTGAGTGACAAAGTTCATAGGGTTCCATAAATCGATATATTTCTTTAGCACCAACACTTCTTCTATACCCGCAGTCTGTTTAAGCTCTTTAATAATCAGATCCATCTTCTCGATACTTTTTTGTTGTTCTCCTCTCATTTCCAGCAACTCACTGTTCATGTCTTTAAGATCCTTTCTCATATCTTCAGTTTTCTTAACGATATTATTCTTAAGCAGGTCCATTTCCCGCGTTAAATTGTTGACTTTACCTTCTAACGATTTAACCCACACATACAATTTAGCTGGATCATACCCGGAAGTGTCCGGAGCGGAAGGTTTTGCTGGCATAGGGAAATGTATTTAAAGATTAAATTCTTTTATTGCTTTAAAGAGAGTTTTGAAAAGCTATTCAAACTCCTCTTAGAAAGGAAATCAGCCCTTTCTATATCTATTTAAAGGAGTAGAGATAATAAAGTTATGTGATTACTTAAGAGTGGAACTCTTAATCTGGAAAAAAAGATGGTGGATTTAGGAAAAGAATGTTTTGAGTACGAAACCTTCCATGAAGGAGAGAATAAGATACTTAAAGTATACGTAGAGAAATGCAATTTTCCTCCTTCTATTGAATATAATGAAGTGTGTTTTGGCAAGATTATTGACATTTTAATGCAAGTAAGTGGTGTAACGACTATTACCTTAACTCAATTAAGAGAATATGAATATGATTTTTCTCAGACTAAATTGTTAACAGAATTAGCTTTTATGTATAAAGAGTTAAATAAGAAAGATAGGTATTCTTTCTCACAGATTGTGGTTGACCCAGAACATGAACGTTATATCCGAGGTAGTTATGCCGAATTCCAAAAAATCATTTCTAAACGATTAAAAGAGGATCCTTTTGCCGCTTATGTAGAATTAAAAAGGCTAGAGATAAGAGAAAAAACTAAACTGGACCGGATTATTGATCAGAGAGAACTTACTTCATTACAAAAATTTATCGGAGCATTATTGGAAGTAGTAAGAAGGATGGAACAGTTAGCTATAATACAACTATTAATGCCCCATTCTTCAGAGTATAAATTGGGAGACAGACAGATTTACGGAAATGTCTTCCATCCCACCACTAGGCCAGATTTTATGTATACTAAGTTAATTACAGAATTTCCTAATGGAAACCTATTAGAAAGTTATAATTTTGAAGAAGGAGGAGATTCTAGTGAGATAAACATCTTTGGATTTGATGATAACGTTAAGACTTTGTATCACATTACCCCTCCAGAGTTTAGGTTTAATGAAGAAACATATGAATTGTTAGATGATGCTAAAAGAATCATGTCTGAACATAAGCCCAGCAGAGAAGAATTTGTTGATCCACAGAGGATGAGAGAAGTTTTTTTCAATATAGGAAAAGACTTGTTGAGCGATTTAGTCGAACATAAAGGAATGAGCCTTTCTGAAGAAGAAATTGAACAGTTAGCCCGAGCTCTTCTTCGTTACACTGTTGGATTTGGACTGATTGAATTACTTCTGGCTGACCCTAAAGTACAAGACGTCAACATCAATTCTCCTAATGGAGAACTGCCCATCTTTATTGTACATCAAGATTATGGGGATTGTTATACCAATGTTTATCCTACCCGAGAAGAGGTAGATAGTTGGGCCACTAAACTAAGATTGATTTCAGGAAGACCGCTTGACGAAGCTAACCCCATCTTAGATACAGAGTTAAATGTTAAAGGGTTCAGTTCAAGAGTAGCAGCAATTACTGCTCCCTTAAGTCCAGAAGGGATGGCTTTCTCATTCAGAAGACATCGTGATTTTCCTTGGACTTTCCCCTTATATATGCAACCTAAAATCCGCATGATGAACGCTATCAGTGCCGGACTGTTAAGTTTCATTGTCGATAATAACGCTGCAATCTTGATTGCTGGAACTCGAAGCAGCGGTAAATCTAGTTTTTTGGGTAGTATCTTAGTTGAAATCTTGCGTAGAACCAGAATGATTACCATCGAAGACACTTTTGAACTCCCCACTCAAGCATTACGCGATTTAGGGTATAATATCGAATCATTAAAAGTTGCTTCTGCTCTTTCCGCGCCCGGTTCAGAAGTAGATGCAGCTACGGGAATCAGGTCAACTTTACGTTTAGGAGACTCAGCCTTGTTTATCGGTGAAGTTAGAAGTAAAGAAGCAGTAGCGCTGTTTGAAGCTATGCGAATCGGTGCTGCTGCTAATGTTGTTGCTGGAACTATTCATGCTGATTCTCCTTACGGAGTATACGACCGAGTAGTTAACGATATTGGAGTACCTAAGACTTCATTTAAAGCGATTGATATAATCGTGATTGTTAACCCGGTTATTTCCGGATTAAAGAAGTATAAACGCATCCTTAGAATCACTGAAGTGAGAAAAGAATGGGAAGAAGATCCTCTAAAAGAAGGAGCCTTTGTAGATTTGATGGTTTATAATCCTAAAACTGACCAATTAGAACTGACTGATGAATTCATCAACGGTAATTCAGAGATACTTAAGAGAATGGCAGGTAAGGTTAAAGAATTTGCTGGGGACTGGGAAGCAGTATTAAACAACATCCAAATGCGAGCAGAAGCTAAACAAGCAGTAGTAGACTTGTTTGTAGAACTGCAAGATTCTTCTCTGCTGGAATCCGGATTTGTAGTAAGAGCCAATGATGCTTTCCATATCATTTCTGACCAAGTTAAAGAGAAATACGGGACGCCTGACCCAAAGAGAATCATGTTTGAGTATAAAGACTGGTTAAAAAAAGAAGGAAAGAAGATTAAACGTAGTTAGTTTAGAACTGCGTCAGTAGATTCTTCCGCATCTGTTTCTTCTACTTCTTGCATCTGTTGAGCTTCGGTTCTTAAAGCAAAGAGAACTTCTGGAATAAGCACATCTAAGAAACTAGGAGTTAAATTAGGTATACTCCTTAAGTTAAATTTGGATTGGTAAAGATGTTTAACAAAGAATCTTTTAGAACGGGTATGGACCACTTCTGGATCAGGCTGGTTAACTCCCCACCATTGAATCAGGGCATTGCTAACTTCTACCCCATGCTTTAATAAAGTGTCTATGTCTCGATAAGGTAATAGGTTTTTCCCTCGAAGACGAACATCCAAACTCCATTCTTCACCACACCCATGCATACAAACATTTAGGTCATCGATAAAATGGTATAACTTAAAGAAATCATCTTGGCATTGAGCAACATAATCTTTAGGAACAAAACCACATCTTATCCTTAGATAATTATTTTCGGAATAAGGGGACATTTCTTTAGCAATTATCTGCCTAACCTTATCACTTCCACTGATTAATCCTTGTTTAAGTTCATCTGGAAGAGAAAGAAGTATTTCTTCTAACAATCCTTCCCCCCCTTCTCTCTCCAATTGAATTAAACTACGACCAAAGCGAGTTAGCACTTCAGTTACACTAGGATGTTTAAAGTAACCTAATAAAAACACTTGATCCATGCTACAATCAGGAATATTTCTCATCTCTTCTGAATAATAAACCCCTTTAGAACTTTTCTTATATCCAGGAATGATCATAAATGGAGACAAAAAATATCCGTTTATATGCTTTATTGGTCAGGAGAATCTACTTCTAGAAAGATTAAATGTTTTGAACTAAATTCTTATAAATAAACCCTTGATTTTAATATTATGATCATTGTCAATCCCGGCCAAGAAGATTATCACATGCATAGTCTAAACTTTTCTGATGGATGGAGCACTATTGATGAGATAGTCAGATTTGCTGGAGAGATAGGATTAAAGAAAATCGCTATTACCGATCATTCTGATGCAGAATTAAGAACTCACCCTCTCTCAAAGAAAACCTATCGCAGTATTATCCGACGTTGGGCAAACGTCCATAATCAGGTAGAAGTACTGTTTGGAGTGGAAGGAGATATTCTAAATCAACAGGGAGATATTAATGAAGAAATTCAAGGTTTCACGGGAGATTTCTTGGTTCTCTCTGCACATCCAGACACTTATCATGATCATCCCCAGGACATTAATTTAGCTTATCGTAGAGCCATAGAGGAACATCATAAGAAAATTGACTGTATCGGACATCCCGACGCGAAATATTTTTCCTCTTTTGTGGATATGAGAGAGTTAGTTAGGGTAGCTAACGATTATGGAGTCGCTCTAGAATTTAACTGTGTTGGGTTACTTAAGGGTAATTCTGAGTTACCCCTGTTAGAAATTATGTTAGAAAGAGCAGACCGGATTTATGTTAACAGTGATGCTCACACTCTAAACGAATTAAGAGATGCCCGAACAAAAGGGTTTGAGTATCTTAGGAATCATGGACTGATTTAAATAAGAAAATTATAGAAGTATACCAGTGTAAGTACTTCTGAGAAAGTCGTCACTCTCTTTTGCAATTTCTTTTAAAGAAGTTAGATGTTCATTTAATCGAGTAGCGTTGCTAGGAGTAAGGGCCAAATAAGTTAACCCAAGTATAGCCGGAGGAACCACCTTCTGGAAGAGGGTGATAGTCTGGGCATCGGTTAACAGATAAAATAATCCTCCTAAAGCCCCACCAAAAGCAAGAACCAGACCATTAAAATATCTGATGTTGCCCTTTCTACCTTCAGTAGTAAAGTCAGTATAACTCAAAGAAGGAAATAGTTTAAGATCTTGAAAACTTCCCGCTATTCCCACTTCATTAAGAGATTCAATAGTAGCAATTGTTTCCAAATCAAACTGATCATCGGGTTTAGGAGAGAACATCTTTTTCCAGAAAGGAAGATCATATTTGTTTAAGATAGGTTTAATCCTATCTTGATAAGAATCTTCCCCTCGAGCTACAGAATAAGCAATAGGATTTTCGGTATAGAAATCTCTTAACACTTCATTCTTAGCCGAAGTGATAATCCCTGGTGACAACAAGCTAGCTAGAAGTGGATCGACTACTTCCCGAGTATTATCTAGACCTTCCAACCTTTCTTTTAACGTCCCTTCCATTAAAAAATCAGGAGAGTGAGAGCTTTATAAATTTAATTGAACTACATCACTTAAATATCATCATTGCGTCTCCTAGAGAGAAGAAACGATACTTTTGTTTAACCGCTTCATTATAGACCTTTAAGATTCTAGTTCTGCCACCATACGCACAAGTAAGAAGCAATAAAGAAGATTGGGGTAAATGGAAATTAGTGATCATAGCTTGGATTGGTGCTCTAAATTTAAATCCCGGTTTGATGAATATTTCCGAGAATCCTTCCGTAGGTAAGATCTTACCTTCTCTCCAGGTGCAAGATTCTAAACATTTTACTGAAGTAGTTCCTACTGCGATTAATCTTTGAGCAGAATTAATTACCTTAGCATTCTTTTCGTCCACAATAAAGTACTCTTTCCCAGTTTTATGGTGATGGACATCTCTTACTGGTAAGAAAGTTTCAAAAGAGATATCTAACTGGATTTTAGCAATCTTAACCCCCTTTTTCTCAATCTGATTTAATAATTCTGGAGTAAAATGCAACCCAGCAGTAGGAGCAGCCAAAGAACCTGACTTTCTAGCAAATATAGTTTGATAATCTTCTTCAGAAACTTTTTTTTTAATGTAAGGAGGAGTAAGCAATTCTAAGTCTTTAGACTGTAAGGCTTTCTCAAACTGCACGTAGAATCGATCTTCTTCTTCCAAGGTTATGACTCCAGTTGCAGTTTTAAACAATAGTTTAATTCCTTTTTTTAATTTCCTACCTTTAATTCTGGTTTCATAAAGATTGTTTCCTAAGGGCTTAACCAAAGTAACTTCAACTTTCCCTCCCGTTTCTTTATTTCCCACTAATTTGCAACGGTTAACCTTAGTTTCGTTTAATACTAAAACGTCCTCGGGTTGTAAGTAATCAATAATATCTGAGAATAGTTTATGTTCGATCTTCTTTTCTTTAAGAACCATAAATCTACATTTATCTCGAGGATGAAAAGCTTCCTGTGCGATAAGTTCAGGAGGTAAGGGATAATCATAATCTTCCAGATTGATCTTGTTCATCTTATCCACTTCTTTTTAAGCTTAAGAAATTGATCTTTTTCAATAGTTTCTCTTATTTCTCTCATCAGATTACTAAAGAAATACAAATTATGATAAGTGGTTAAGGTGTAAAATAATAGTTCATCTGCTTTGAATAAATAACGGACATAACTTTTAGTAAAATTCTTACATACATAACAATCGCAATGTTTGTCCAGAGGGGAAGTATCTTCAACATATTTAGCATTAGTGATGCGATAACGATACTTATTAATTAGATTACCTCCACTTTCAGGACCGATAAAAATATATCCCACTCGAGCTAATCTGGTTGGTAAAACACAATCAAAAGTGTCCATCCCTAATTCTACGTAAGTAAACAAGTCTTCTACTGCCCCTATGCCTAAAAGATGTTTAGTCTTATTCTCGGGAAGGAAAGTTAAGGTATGTTCTACTAACTTTTTACTTTCTTCTTTAGGATCACCAAAAATGCTTCCAATAGCTAAAGCATCAAAATCTAGACTAGCAATAAATCTAGCACTTTCTTCTCTTAAATCTAAAAATCTACCCCCTTGAACGATACCATACAGAGCTTGTGATTTATTTTTGTTAAGTTTTCTGAACTCTTTTAGACTGCGTAAGGCCCAAGCATGAGTTCTAGATAAAGACTTTTTAGTTGTATCGTGATTAGCATTGATGTCCAGACATTGATCAAAAGCAAAAGTTAAATCTGCTCCGATCTTATGTTGTACCCTCATACTAATCTCTGGAGTAAATCGGTGTTTAGATTGATCGATAAAAGACTTGAAGTCGACTCCTTCCTCATCAACCTTACATAAAGAACCGTTAAGACTAAACACTTGGAATCCACCTGAATCTGTAAACGTGGGCTTATGCCAAGACATGAATTTAGCTAACCCACCCATTTTCTTGATAGTGTCGGGTCCAGGCCTGAGGTAAAGATGATAAGTGTTTCCCAGAACAGCTTCAAACCCAATTTCATTAATTTGTTGAGGAGTTAAAGCTTTCACGGTAGCTTGAGTAGCTACAGGAATAAAAGCAGGAGTATGAATCTTACCATGAGGGGTTGAAATAACTCCTGTTCTGGCTGCACAATTCTTTTCTCTGTGAGTTATCTTGAAGTTAAACATATTTTAAGATAAAAGTTAGACCATTTAAAAGTATTTCTAAACACGCCCAGAAACCATTATAAAGTTTAAAGAACTCCCCTTATTTGATGTACAAGATTTATCTGGCTGATGAATTTGAACGAAGTTTTAACAAACTAGATAACTCTATTCAAGAACAGATTGATAAAGAGATTGAACAACTGGTAACAAATCCTTATGTTGGAAAACCATTGGGATACTCTTTCTTCAGAGAGAAGAAGATTAGAAATTATAGAATCTACTATCTGATTTATGAAGAAGAGATTGTTGTTTTTCTAATATCCGTTAGTAATAAGAAAGACCAACAGAAAAGTATAGATAAGATTAAGGCATTAATTCCAATATATAAAGAAGAAATTCAAAAAAGGCTTAATTTGTAGTCTTTCTTTCCCATAATTTTACTCTTCCTGCACGAACATCTTCTAATCCTCTAACCAAAGAGACTAAAAGATCATCATCTAGCTTAGCTTTCTTCTTTAGAGCAAGATACTCTTCCTTAGGGACGCAGACTGTTTCCATAAAGTAAACTAGCACACTTTAATATATAAAACTTTCCTGAGAGAAATCGTTACTTTGGTTTAAAGCGAGATTAAACCCTTAATCAAAATCAATCAGTCTATTCCTGAGATTGAAATCGAACTGGCTCTGGAACAGTTTAGCTACAGCCTGATTCTTCTCCTTAAGAAATTCATATACATCCTGACTAAAACAATGTGCGCATACCCCGACTTCTTTCCCGCAGAAAAGGCAGTTAGTTCCTCCAGAAGTAGGAATTCCTTTAATGGCCCGAGCAAGTTTCTGATTAGTTTCTCCTATAGTGATTCGCATTCGTTGAGCTAGGCATTCAGAACAGATCGGATTACTTATAGCCTCATCACATTCCATACAACGATGTTCTATCTTCCCCCTCACCATTTTAGATCACCCCTCAAGATCACTTCATCTATCGCACCAACCTTCTTACAAAAACCACTATTAATGTTTAGGCACACCAAAACGAAAAGCACTTACCTATATATACTTTTTTCATAGACTCTATTAAATATATATACTTACTACCCCAGGGAGTAAAAACCAAATTCAAAGGGTAACACTTTTAAAGTACTCTATCTCTAGAAATAAAATGATTAATGATGATTTAGCAAGAAAACTTAAGACTCATTTGGGGAAGACCAGATTAGCTCGCCCAGAAGAGCAGAAAGAAGTGTTTGATTACTTAGACGGACAACTAGAAGCATTGGGGTTGGAAGGAAGAGTATCCTCAGTTTTAGTCTATGACACGGTTAGAGGAAGAATCAGCTGTTATGGAGAAAGAATCAGACCAGAAAACTTATTTTTAGCTTTAAATCAGAGTATTGGAGAGCAAGGTTCAAGAAGAACAGGAAAAACCAGTTTTCCGGAGATACAACATCTTACTTCTTACAGAGAAGGTTACTTAGTGCCATTAAAGACCCCAAAAGATGCTTATGCGGCTTTAGTGAATATTCCCCTCTCGGATGACCCAGAAGTGATTTCCTATCACTTTCCAAAGAGTAGGTTAAGATAGATTAACCTAATTTAGCAGCAATTTTTTTAGCGATCAAATCGTGACAAGCTTTCCAATATTTATATTCTTGGTCCCGGTCTCCAGCTGGACCATACTGCTTAAGAAATAAAGTCCAAGGAGCACCTTTTTTAAGACCATATCTCTTTTCAGATAGAACATAAACTTGACTTGCAAATTTATGAGCATCAGAGTCAGGGAAATAATCACTAAAACTATTAATTAACTTCAGTTGACCACAATGTCGCCCAATAGCAAGACCAAATAAATTTACCTTCGTTCTAGCAAGACGATAATTATCTTCAGGAATAATTTGTGATGGAAAACTTCTCATCTCATGAGAATAATAAGGGAAGCTATACAGAAAATTAACCGTCCGGATGATGAAATTAATAACAATTTCACTAGCTACAAGGTAGAATCCATCCACGAAAACAGTCAGTTTAGAGTCATACTTAATGTGCCCCAAATAATCCCCACTGCCAATCTCGTTAATTTTAGCTAGTTGGATATCTCCAAATAAACGTTTTGGATCAATCATTCTCTCTCCTTCATAAAATGCAGAGTTTATACCTTCAGAGATTTTCTTGGCTATCTGCAAATCTGCTTTAAAGTTTTCTTCTTCCATTCGTTCTTGATGGACTAATATCGAAAATTGGCCTTCCTCCATTTTCTCTAGTTCATTACACAAAGTAACTAAAGCTTGTAAGTCAGTCAAGGAAGCTTCTGCTTCACCATTAACGTTTGACCAAACCACAGGCTTAGTATTAAGCAAGGTTTTTAAGCTCCCAGTTAGAGATAATCGTTTGATTAAGTTTCTTTGATATACCTCTACTTTCTTCTTTTCTTCTTCCCAGACACGAGCTTTTTCTTTTTCTCCCAATTCTTTCTCAACCCCGATGAGGTTAGTTAAGGCAGTGTCTAATTGATTACAAAAACGGTTTACTCTACGTTCAAATCTGGCTACAGTCCTGCCTTCATGAGTAACCTTACCTAAAAGTCCTTTTTCAGCAACGGCAACACTCTTTAAGTTCTTTCCAGAAGTTTGATGTAAAATTAGAAGATGTCCCACATCTTGAGCTAGATCTTTTACTTCTTCAAATTCTCTCATTACCCAACTAATTAATTTTCGATCTTTACTATTAAGTTTCTTAAGCTCAGATTTAAGGGAATCAAATTTTTTGTTCATGAAATCAACCTCTTTAAACGATTACTTATAAATAAGTCAAGAGGATATAAACTTTTTGTTGTTAAAAATGCAGTAAGATAACCATCCAAAGTAAGATTTATTCTTTAGGGGTTATTATAATTAATGTTTCTGGAAGGATAATTCTTTTATAACTCTTCTATTTAAAGGCACATAGGAGGAAAATAGGGGAAGGAAAAAATGACAACACAGATGGAATTAACACAATTAGTAGAAAGGTATGCTAAAATGAATGGTCCGCAGATTGAGGGATCAGTTGACGGAAGAAGTATTAATTATCGTCCTACTTGTTCATTAGTTGAAGGTAGAGAAAAAGTATTAGAACAAGTTACAATCGTTAAAGAGGGAGGAAGATTCTATTTTTGTAAAGAAAGAAACACTTTTCTAGAGGCAAAAGTATCTGATACTTCTAAAGGAACAGAACCAACTTTAGCTTTAGATTATCAATTAAAACCGGAAGAAAGAGTCCTAGTGTGGGGAACTCCTCAACCAAGTCAAATCACCGATACTCGTAATGCGTTAGGAGAAACTTATGCTAAGGTCCTTAAAGTTTTAAAGGTTGAAGAGGTATTAAGAGATTACATTAGTAAGCACGGAGCTGCAGAAATAATCACTTCTTTCTAATTTTTTATTTATTCTTATATTCTTTCTAGGTTCGAGATAAGTTTAAAAATAGCTTTAAGTTTTGTATGGGTGTGGGCCTATAGTATAATGGATAGAACAAACGGCTTCGGTCAAGTACTAGCTATGAGATGAGCAGGTGCTTGCAAGATACCGTTAAATCGGGGTTCGAAAGCAAGCAATTGAACGAAAGTCCCCGTAGGCCCGCTTTATTTATTTTTGAGGTTTCTTAGGTGTTGATTTAAAACATGGCTCAACCAGAAGGATATCTTTGTAATGCTCGACATAGAGAATACTACGAAGCAACAAAAGCATTAGATGAAAGAATTTTTGAGAAAATAATAACCAAAGAAAGGATACGCCAAGATGTAATTGATAATGGAGGGATGATTTGGAGCAAATCAGGGATTCACGGAAAAACTTATGCTTGGTTCAGAGCATGTCTTTACTGTCTAGCAGATCATTTAGTTACAGAAAAACCTTTAGAAGAGACTTCTTTCCTTGACTTAGGTTCTTCAATTGGAAACATATTATGGAACGCTGCAAATATCGGGTTTAAAACCTATGGAATAGATATGGATCAAGAGTGTTATGAAGCAAGTGGTGATATTGTAGAAATGGCTGAGAAGAAAGGCATAATTCCGACGGGCAGGACTAAAATTGCTTGGGGGAATTTCTTTCCAAAAGAGTTTAAGGTTAAAACTTCCGTAAGACATGATGGTTTCAGAGATAGAATAAATGAACACCTTCTTCAACTACCAGATCAAGACCCTTATGTAACATTAGGAATAACTCCTCCGGAAGTAGACCTATTCTATCACTTTCAGGTGGAGCGATTAGATAATATTCTAAGATTCTTTGCAGAATATGCTCATTCCGGAGCAAGGTTGATGTTTGTTCATTCAGAAAAGGATTCCCCGCGATTACCTAAAGGTGTAAGAATGATGGAGAGTTTTGGACAGGATCATGTGAAGTTGTTCCAAAAGGATTAGTAAAGAAGTTTGGAGGAGAAATTGTTTCAAACAACGCTTTCTTAGTTTCTTTGAAGAAAGGTAAAGAAATACAAGAAATGCTGGAGTTGTGGAAAGTGAAATATACCCGCCAGAAGCTCATGTTAATGAGTTAACTAAAGGAGTAATAGGGAGTATCTTCAGTTAAGATATTAACATAAGATCATTCCAGATACAACGGTTTAACCTTCTTTTCCCATTTCTCATTGTATTGCTGAAATCCTGTCCATCCAGGGAGTATCTTCTTGTCCCCTTCCATAACAAGATCTAAAGAGCCATAAGGAACTTCATCACTAAAACAAATTCTTTCGTTTTCTTCTTTGATACAATAATTAACGGGAGGTGAATATTGTTGGCCGTATAAGTAAGGAATATCTCTTGGTTTATCCTTATCCATGCACCCCGCTACCATCACACAGATTCCTGCTAAAATTATATTTCTAATTTCCATTTTTCATCACCTTTAATTTTTATATTAACCTAAAGCGTTAGAGCAGTATTTAAGTACTAACTCTCCAAATTTAGAGAGTTAATTAGAAAAGCTTAAATAGAGGCAGGGACTAACAATAATTATGGATACTTCCATCTTAGAGAACCTTGGATTAAGCCAGGGAGAGATTAGGGTTTATCTCACCCTTTTAGAAACCGGCTCGACTAAAGTTGGAACTATTATTGAGAAATCTGGCATGGCCAGCTCTGCCGTACACAATTCAGTTAATTCACTGATGGATAAAGGACTAATCACCCATATCAAAAAGGGAAAGATCAAACACTATCAAGCCGTTCCGCCAAAACAACTAATTGATTTTATTGATGAAAAGAAAAATAAATTAAAACAAATATTGCCTGAATTAGAACTCAAGCAGAAACTAGCCGAAGATAAACAAGAAGCAGAAATCTTTGAAGGAACAAAGGGGATTATTTCTATGCTTAATATCTTAATTGATAATACTAAAAAAGGCGAAGAATATCTTTTCTTCGCTATCAACGTTCCAGAACAGAATGAAGAAATTCAAAAATTCTTCTTAAATTATGATCTTAAGAGAAAAGAAAAAGGATTAGGGGTAAAAGGAATCGCTCCCAAAAATGAACAAAAATGGTTTAATGAAAGAAGATATCTTCAGATGAGATATACTTCTATGCCGGTACCTTCAAACATCAGCCTATGTAAAGACAAGATATGTTTCTTCACTTGGGAAGATAAGCCCATGGGCTATTTGATCCAGTCAAAACAATTAGTCAAAATCTATCAAGATTACTTTCAAAATATGTGGAAGATGATTTAACCTCTAATAACTCCCAAAATTAACTTCAGCATGATTATTCATCCGTTCATAAAACAAATAATCGGGTTTCTTAGCTTTCCCAAAATAAAAGATATGATCTAAACCCCACCATAAGGTAAACCAACCTGCCGGTTCACAGAAGATAATTAGTAGAGTATACCAGAAACCGTCTAAAGTATAATGAGAGATCAAAGCTGCTCCCACCATTAAGATAAACCCTAAAATAGATAAGGCTGCTCCCCTTTTTACAATCCCTTTCTGCTCTTTTTCTAACAACTTATAATGTTTTTGAAAATGATCTTTTAATCTTTTGCGGATAGTCTTTTCATCGTTAAGATTACGAAGTTTATCTGGCATTAACAACCTGAATGAGAATGATTCAGAAATAAGATCCTGAGTAGCTCTTCGAGCTTCATCTAAGAAATCTTGAGACATGGCTCGTTGAGATAAAGGCCTGGAATCAAAATCAGAAAATATGTCTCCATAAGAATCTAGCCATAAACTTACTTCTGTTTTATGTGCAGATCTAGTGACTCCAATCTTACCAAACTCATACGCAGTAAGACCATTACCATTCTTCCCCTCTTTTTCTGCCATAAAAGGGGGATAATTTACTTCTTTATATATTTTTGTAAGACTTAAGAAATTCTATCAGCCAATAATTGTCTTCCATCCCTAAAGAATAATCCACATTGTCCAGCTTTTTTAGTCCAATCCATTCTAAAAACTTCTTTTGCAGATCAGAATTCCAAGAATTAAACTGAACTGCAGTATTACAAAGATGATCAACCTCACAATGTCCTTCTCTCAAATCTTTACCTTGATTTTGTAACGGATGCAGCGGACATAACAGTTGACCGTTTTTGCGAATTAGGTTGTAACAAACTCCGTTACGTAAAGCGATTTTAGGGAAACGATCTCTAAAATTTAATAACTCTTCTCTAGTTTGTGGATGTAAGAACCGAAACTCTTGAGTGTTAGCTTCAATTGCTTCGATAACTTTCTTTTTGGAAAGGAAACTATGTCCACAACAGCCCATACACCCACCGTTAAGTTGACAAAGAATGCATAAGAGAGCCATAACCCTTTTTGAACAAGAAGGATTTAAATAATTTGTGTTTGAATGTAGACACTACTCTTAAATAACAAAAAGTTTATAAATATCCTTCCTAAATCAGAGCAAATGGAATTCCCAGGACTAATTAAGCCATACGTAATGGTTGTAGAGAGTTGTTCTATAAACTGTACTGAGAATACTGAAAGAATGGGATTGCTTTTACAAGATCGAAACGCAGCTAATTTAGACACATTGAGAGCAATGGACCTTAGCGAAAGATTACATTACGCTCAGGAACATGCCTTGAGAGGAGAATATAATCCTATCTTAAACTATTGTTGGAGAAAAGTCGAAGGAACAATAGTTTCTGCAGATCCATTTCGACCAGCGGGGTTGGAGATTGATGATATTCATTATCATATGGGAGACGTTTTAACCGAACAAGAAGCCTTCGATTGGGGACTGATCTATCCTAGAGTATATACTATTTGTGGACAGATTGGACAACTAGAAAGAAAGAACTATTATGATTACATGAACAACAATGATTGGAGTCTGACTGAAGTGCTTCGCGAGAGAGGTTTAATCAGGGGGGATCAGAAAGTTATAAATAATGATGGAAGAACTTTAATTGCTAATGTTGATTATTCTCAATGGCAAGTGGGATCTAGTAAAGGAAAGTTAGGAAAAGATTTATTTGCTTCTCTTTATATCAAAGATGAAAAAGACCACCTCTTTGTTGGAGGAGCGTATTACGTGGAAGGAACTAAGCACATTCCGCATTTAGATTTAACCGTAGAATTTCATACAACTGTTCCAAGATTACAATAATTAATCTTTTTCTAAATATTCTTTCAACTTTTCCAGAGCTTCTCGACGCATACTAATTTCATTCTTTTCTTCTCTACTCATTTCAGCAAAAGTCTTAATGTGTCCGTTTGGCTGGAACAGAGGATCCCAACCAAACTGAGTTTTCCCGCGCGGTTCTACGATACTTCCTTGAACCTCCCCCGAGAAAAACCTTATTTTCCCTTTTCCGGCATAACCAATTACGGTTTTAGCGGTAGCCCTAAGATCAGAGTGGGATTTAACCAAATCATAAATTCCTTGATTGCCTAAACTCTGCAGGAACCATTTTATTAGTGGACCAGGCAATCCGTTAAGACAATTAATGTACAAAGAAGTATCTTCGCAGAACAATTCTCCAGAATGAAATTTGCTCGCTTCTTTTAATTTTTCTTCGATTATTCTTTCAGCATTTAATTCTTGAATTTCAGGTAAATCTAAAGATAAGGATTCGACTTCAGGAAAAATGCTTTTTACCTCCTCAAGCTTGTTTCTATTACCAGTAATAAAGTAAATCCCCATCTTAAACTCACATCTCTTCTGGAGCATGGATTCCTAACAAGTTCAGTCCGTTTTCTAGAACTTGTCTGACAGAATCAACTAATAACAAGCGAGCAGACATTAATTCTTTGTCTTCGGTGATAACTTGATGAGCATGATAAAACTCATTAAAAGCTTGACTTAAACTCATCAAATAATTAGTAATCAAATGGGGTTTATGTTGTTCTGCTGCCTTACCCGCCAGTTCAGGGAAATTATATATTAACCTTACCAAAGCTTGCTCCTCTTTCTCTTTCAATAAAGAATAATCTACTTTAACAGAAGCATTTGGTGCTTTTCTTAGAATACTACAAGCACGAGCATGAGTATACTGAATATAAGGACCAGTTTCTCCTTCAAAACTAATTGATTCTTGAGGATTAAAAATCATGTCCTTAACTGCGTCAGTCTTGAGCATAAAGAATTTTATTGCTCCTAAAGCAATAAACTCGCCTCGTTTTTTAACTTCTTCTGTGGGTAAATGTTCATATCTCTTTAACACTTCTTGTTCAGCTAAAGCAGATAGTTCATTTAGAATATCGTCTGCATCAACTACTGTACCTTCCCTGGATTTCATTTTTCCAGTTGGCAGGTTAACCATTCCATAACTTAAATGACACAGGTTTTTAGCATAATCTCGTCCTAACAATTCTAAAACCTTAAACAACTGTTTGAAATGTAAATTCTGTTCATTAGCTACTACATACAATAGTTGATTAAAATTGTAATCTCGTTGTCTTAACTCTGCTAAGTATAAATCTTGAGTGAAATAAATAGACGTTCCGTCAGCACGTAATACTACCTTTTTTCCCATCCCATACTTTTCTAAGTCTACCATTACTGCTCCGGTTTCATCATTAAAAAATATCCCTTTCGTTAATCCTTCTTGAGCAATCTCTTTTCCGTGCACATAAAATTCTGATTCGTAATATTCCTTCTCAAAGTTAATTCCAAACCGAGCATAAGTCTGTTTAAACCCATCTAAGACCCAAGTGTTCATCTTCTTCCACAAAGCTTTAACTTCTTTATCTCCTTGTTCCCACTTAATTAACATCTCTTGCGCTTCCTTTTCCAGTTCTGGATTTTCCTTAGCTTTCTGAGCGAACAAGACATAATAGTCACCAACAAAATGATCTGTCTTTTTATCAGGTTGTTTTTTATTTCCCCAACGCTGATATGCGAGCATAGATTTACATATGTGCACTCCCCGATCATTAACAATCTCTACTGGATGAACGTTATTCCCCTGAAAAGAGATAAGGTTACACATGGCATCGCCTAAAGCCATGTTACGCACATGACCAAGGTGCAAAGGTTTATTGGTGTTAGGACTACAAAACTCTACCACCATAACTTTATTCTGAGTTCCTTGACCATACTTATTTTTTTGGTTATGTACGTTAGTTAAAGTTTGTTTAGTTAGAACTTCTTTATTCAGATAAAAGTTCAAATAAGGACCCAATACTTCTACTCTTTCTATAAACTCAGGCAATTTTAATTTAGCTTTTAATTTCTCTGCAGCTTCTTTAGGGTTTCCCCCTAACTTAAAACAAGGAAAAGCATAATCTCCCATTTTCGGATCAGGAGGAATAGTGATTAAGGTAGTGAACTCTGTTTCGGGTATTTTAGTCTCTTGTGATAAGAGGTGAATCAATTCTTGTTTAAAGTCCATTTTAATCTTGAGATTAATACTAAGTTTAAATAAATAACGGTTGAAATAGAGAAATTATTAAATAGTACGGGTCTTCAGGAAAAGAGATGAAATTAAGAATATTATATCACACTTTAGCTTTTCTTTCAGCTTTAACCATATCTGGATGTGGCGGCCCTGCAAGAATTGAAGATGAAGTTGTAGTTGCATCACCAGAAAAAGAAGCAGTATTAGAAAATAGAGTAGAACAAATTGATCCTAATCCCTCTATTTTTATGGAACAGGAAAAATCCTTACCCACCTTCCCAAGTTGGTGGAACTCAAATGCTTTACAGGGATTACGAGATAATCCCAATCTTCCATCGTTAGGGGGAGAGGTTTATTTCGTTCCTTCGATTGATGATTCCGGAGAAGGATTTTTAATTGGTTTAAATGCTCCCACCAGAACAGTTAACCAATTACGAGCAGGAGGGATAAACGCCTTATTATTTTCTGATAGATGGACCAACCCAGATCATCGATTAACTCCTCCTTCACTTTATTCTCCAACAGGAATTCAAGACCCTCTTCCTTCAGAGGTATATCTTCTTCCCACCACTTACGGTGGAGAAGAAATAACCTTAATGGGACTAGAGATGCCCAAAAGAAGAACCACTATAACTATCACACCTCCACTAGGATGTGCGGCAGAAGAAGTTAACACCCTTGCATTAAGGAAAGCTTATCTTAATGCCTGTATCATCTCCGGTATGCGTAACGGAGGAACAGAAATTAGAGTTAAAACTGGCGACCTTCCTCTTAGTATAATAAGGTATGTTCCCTAATCAAAGAACAGCAGAACTCTTTTTCTTGTCTAACACAACTACTTTAATCTTTCCTCCACAGAAAGAAATAATTAAAGCTTTAATCTCGGTTAATAATAAGTTAAGTTCTTTACTTCCTAAAGGAGGAACCGCTTCAACATGAATTAAAGCAGAAGTGGTTTTAGGAGTTACTTCAGTTCGAGAACCTTTCCAATAATCAAATTTTGTTCCCAAGACTCCTTTTTGATCATGATAATAAAAAGCACCTTTCTTGACTAACGCTAACAATCCTGCTCTTTCCTTACCTTGAGCAATTCCAAAATGTAACTCCCCGTTAATCTTCTGAGCATCATCAACACCAATCGGAACCACATATTTTAAGGAGAGATAATGTAACAGATTGGTTAAAGTATCCTTAGTAGAGATAGATTTATGGTTTAATACTTGTCGCAACAATCTTTCTATTGAAGTATGATAATGTTGAGCTTCTTTCCCGAATTCCTGCTGAGCCGCTGCCCAAGGAGAGATAAGTTCATGATTCTTTAAAGTGTCTGGATGAAACTCTAGCTTTACCAATTCTTCTCCTTCTCCCAACAAATGCTGTGACTCAAGTAGATTTTCCTTAGGATTAAAATCTTGAATGTAAATTAAAGCTATTTTTAGATCAGGATTAAATTTCCGGAATACTTCCGAAGAAACTGAGACTTTCACTTTGATCCTCCCTTAACCAGATGGGCAATTTTCTTCCACCACTTTACTACTCCTTTTTTACGATGATGAGAATACTTAAGACCATTATGTATATTTTGTTGATCAAGATCATAACGGATATCTTTCAACACCTTAACCTTCTTTCGGTTATAATAAAGATTCATGGCCAGAATAAAGAGGTACAACCCAAACAACCCTCCGAACAGAAGAGTAATCTTAACAAATAAAGGTTGGAAGTTTTGTAAGAACGGATCAGCTAGTTCTATCGCTTGCAAGGAAGCATTTACTGCTGTTTCACCGATCACCATACTCTAAAGTATAGTTTAGAGGTATTTATAGGTTTCTGTTAACTAGCGGTTCAATTACCATAATTTATTTAAATAATGAACCAAAAATTAAGGTTATGGCAAACTTAAAAGTTACGATGGAAAGAGACATTGCTCCCGTGAACGGTACACCAGATCCTTATCAAGGAATGATTACTTTAGATGACGCAATTGTCGCTCACTTTGACGATTGGCCTGACGACAAGAATATCGGATATGAAGGGACTTTAAGTTTTAGATGGACCATCTCTCGTACATCAGGAGTGGAACTAATAAGAATAAGTCATGAATGTTTGAAACAATATAATCCGAAAGGAGAACAAGAAAGACCACTGTTATTAGAATTACAAAAAGTAGGAGCAGCTTACGGAGTAATAAACATGGGCAAGAATCCAAGTTGTTTAGCTTGGCCAGAAGAAGGGATAGAGAGATACTCGATAGAAGAGTTCTTAAATAGAGAACTTTCCCCAAAACCAGAAGATGATTATCTTGGTCTAGTTAGTTTGTTCGGTGATATTCACATTATGAATCGAAAGCCAGAGGTAACGGAAATAACTTTAAACACAAGCCATAATGTTTCAGAATGGTTAACGAGTTTGTTAATCGGATCCGGAAAAGTTGAATCTAAATATACCTCAGGATTAAAAGAAACACTTTATCGTTTGTGCAGTGGCCATGCTCTTCCAGAGAAACATGAAAAGTATGTGGTTTAATTCGTTTTTATTTTTACAACTGAGAAAGTTTTATAAATCCGCTTCGACAGGAGCATAAACTATAGCCCCGTCGTCTAGCGGACTAATTCCTCCATTTAAGAATGGGGAAGTCTAGGGATAGTGCCCTTTGGACACTTTGAAAGCAAGGCATTGACTGCGGTTCGAATCCGCACGGGGCTAATTTTTCTTAGGGTATATAGATATAGGCCTGTTTTTCGGACTATATCTAAACCCTTCCCTTTTTATTCTTGAAATATACTCTCTTTTTGGAAGAATGGGTTTCAGGAGTTAGCCTTTATATTCAGCTGAAACTTAGGTTTAATTACATAGAGAGTTATGTCAAATAAAGTTTAAGTTCAACTCCAGTCTCCACAAATTTATTATATTACTTACATTATTTCAGCCACATGAATGAGCTGTCACAGAAAATTGCAAAATTAGTTGAACTTTGCAGTAAAAATAACATTCTAGTAAGAAATTTATGGGAAAACAATTTCCTACCCGCAGAGGTTAGAGAAGCTTACAAAGAACTAGAAAGCAATAAAGATTTAGAACTATTCCAATTATGGAGAATTCTTGGAGAAAATATTAAAATTGATCCCATGAAAACAACAAAATATTACCTATGGGACGTTGCTGTAGAAGAAAAAAAAGATTATGCTTTTAATGAGTTTTCTGAATTAAAATCTCAATTAGATGAAGATGGACTTATAGAAGTACCTTATAATTCCGATTTAAATAAAAACGGATTTAAATACAAAAACAAATATTTAATATTTGAAAACGCTTTTAGTAAAAATTTTCATTTCACTGAATGGGTAATTAAAAATTGGAAAGGTAATTTCTCTTTAAAACTCCCGATCAATACAAATTGTTTAGGAATTCCTGAAACTAGGAGAAATACTACGCTTTTATCTCACTGGCAAGGTCCAAAAACAATAGAGCATGTAAGAGAATCTTTAGCAGACAAAGAATTCATAATAAAAGGACCTTCTTCATTTGATGCCCCAATATTGGATAAAACAGAATTTTTATTTAACTTTCAAAATGGTCAATGGCATTTTCAAATTGAAGAGTTAATTCCGAGTAATGGCATTAAATTTGAAGACACCCTATTTTTCCAAAATGAAGACCATAAATTTTACACGAGATATTTGCATGCAATAACAAACAATGATTTAACCTCTTGCAACCATATTGATGGCGCTATAAGGGTATATGGGAATTATGATAAATTCAAAAGAAGAAATTCCTTAGAATTAAAAAACTCCCTTATAAGAAAAGAGTGTAAGAGATTAAAATTATTTAGAATTGATGCTGACAAAGGCATATCCTCATTTCAAGAGATAATCGGATTATTCTTTGAAAACAACCCTTATGTATTAGAATTTTTTGAGGGAGAAACCGAATTCAGTAAAGAGTTAGAAAATAAAAGAACCACTATTTTAGAGATCGACTTTAAACATAAAAAGTATGAATAAATTTTTAAGAAGTGATTCTTTAACTTTACAAATACCTGACTTTACTTTGTCAAATCAATTTTTCCCCTGTAAAAAATGGATGTAATCATTTTTCTACTTTACTCACTAAATCAAGTGTTCCGTTATCCTTCATGATTACTAAAAGGCTTATTTCTTTTGGTTTAAAATCCTGTAAATTTTTGTTTCCACCGATTATGGTTTTTTCTATCATTACCTTCCAAAACAAAACAAAATTATTCTTGTTTAAAAATTCTAATAACTTTTTTTTATTAGCAATAATTCCATTTGGGAAACCTGTTTCAGTTATAGAATTATCAAAGAAAACCAGCTCATCTTCAAAAAAAGATTGTCCTTTTGAATTACATTTTAAATTCATCTTGTCAATTATTTCTTTGTTGGGTAGTTTAATACTAAATCCCCCATTTATAGAATAATCTAAACTACTTTCTGTTGAGTAAGTTACATATGTTGGAAGTACCTTAGCAGATAAATTTTTCCCAAATGAACTAATGTCCGTCCAACAATCGTAATTTCTAATTGTATCTTGGCACGCTTTAAAGTGAGGATATTCCCCTAAAAAAAATTCATAAGAAGTGGTTCCCTTGGGCATCCAATCACCCCAAAAACTTTTTTCCTTAATAGAATTAAATAATATTTTAGACTCCTCTTTTTTAACAAGATAACTCTCAAACCAAATTCTTAAACCTCGTTTCGAATTTTCATACTCTTTTTCCTCCGGTAATGTTTCTTCATACCAATCATAAGAACCACCTAAATTCATCCAAAAGAGATTAGAATCATCTTTAAAATCTAACCATTTTTCAAAATCTAATAAATCTCCGGATGAAACAATCCATTTGCTAAAATCATCTTTCATAATGTCATATGTATCAATATATTTTTGGAAGTTTTTAAATTCTGGCTTCTTTTGTAATCTGATTGAATTAATCGAGATGCTAGGATCTATATCTCTGATATGTGGACTCCATGCACCTCGGTATATTTCTGTTGATTCCGTATCCAAAAGTAGTGGTTTGAATTTAAAATTATCTGCAACCAATGATGCAACAATATGAAATGAAATCCATTGATATTTCTTTCCAAAACGTTCAATGTCCCGTTCTGATCTATTAAATGTGGAGTACCTATCTAAGTTTCGATCAAATTCTCCCAACAAATTCACATCATACTTTAGATCTTCAAAGATAATTTTGACAGATAAATTACTTAGTTGTTGCATTGTGATCTTTGATTTAGAAACATCCCAATTAGATAGTGCACTTTGAAATACATATCTTCCAAAGTCCCCATACATATTGCCATGAAGAGTAGTATGTTCGGGTTGCATTGAAGAAATAATTTTATTTTGGCTAAAATAAACATCTTTTGAGTGGTAATCTAATTCATATCTTTTTATATCCTCATCTGAAGGAAGCTTCTCGGGAAATTGGCTTTTATAAGGAGGGTTAATATTATCTTCATTTATTCCAAGACTTATACCATTATTTATTGCAGTTTCTATAATGCCTCTCGCATAATCTCTCAACAGTATGTGGGAGGGAGGAGTATTATTCTCAAAAATGTTCTTGTAAACTTGAAGTGCAATTTCTTTAACATTTTCTGAATCGGATGGATTTAATAAACAACATCCATAAGTTACACAGTATAATCTCTCCAAAACGTATAAATCATTAGTATCCTTAAAATAATTCAATAAATATTTTAGTATAATCAAATGATCCTTAAGTAAATTGATTAATCCTTTTGTAGCCTTATCCCTAATAGATCTATTTGAAGAAGTCAAAAACCAAGCTAAGGTTATTGAATACAATCTAATTACTTCAGAAGAGATTTTTTGTTTTTGGTTGTGACTTATAGACCAACTAATAATTCTGTTTACGATTTCTCCTTCCTCTTCATAATTATTGTGTAAAAAAATTGACCACCAAGAATCTCTTTCCACCATATTTTGCTTCTTTAATATTGGACATAGAAAATCAGCATTAAGGGGATGTTTTGCGATGTGGGCAAGATTTAATAATGGCTTTAATAAGAAATCTTTTCTTAATTCTAGATTATTTCTTATTAATAAAATCAAATCAGGACTAATTTTATTTGGATTTCTCCAGATAATACTCTCTGTAAATGCATCCCATAATAATCGATTTTTTTCTAGATAAGGTGTTAATTTATATAATTCCTTATCGCAAAATTCCGGTGTTTGAATACAAAGGGCTTCAAGTATTCCAAAATTATATTTATTTGCTAATATAAATTTCCCCACTGGATTATTTTCTTTAAAAGAATCAATACGGTCTTTCTTAGGGATATTTTCCAGTAGTGTTCTAACAATGATATGGTTACTAAATTTATCAAAAGGTAATTTAAAGTATTTTATTTTGGAGTAGCAATATGAGTTAAGGATATTCCCATTCTCTAATAATTTAATTACTTGATCAACGTTATAATCAGGGAGATATTTTTCAACTATCTTTTTTAAATTTTCTTCATCAATAGTGCTTGTGTTATTAAATATCATCCAAGGAGCAATTCCTTTTTTGATTATACCACTCCATAAAATATTCTCCTCCCCATACTTTTTTACAGAGGAAGGATTTAGCTTTTTTAATACTTTTTCGTGCCCTTCATCAATAACGTATCTTTCAAATAAACTTTTTAACCAGTTCCCATTTTCCTGCCGAGCCGGTAACTTTGAGTTTTTATTTGCTTTACAAAAGAATAATAAGAACAAGGGGTTTTGGAATTCTGGATTTAATAAAGGGAAGTCAGGATAAGTAATATTATAGTATTCAAAATACTTCTCAGTAACATCCCATAGTATGTCTTGAGAGTAACCATGATGCTCAATTTCTATAAATTGTTCCTTTATATTGGTATCAAAGACCTCTTCTTGGTACCCATTTCTAACACTTATAACTAGTGAGACATTCGGATATCCCTTAATATCATTTATTATTGTACGAAGATTTTCTTTCCAGAGATGTGGTTCACTTTCGTTCAATGCATCTATGATTATTAACCCATTCGTATTCCCTTCAAATGACCTTACACTCAGCTCATCTAATAATTCCTTGTGGTTTTTAAATGGAAGTTTAGACTGGTTTATTACTTGAGTCCAAATATTCTCTTTAGAAGAGAATTGTTCTCCAAATAAAAATAAAGTTGGTTGCTTCACTTCACCACTAATTCTTCTCTGGTATACATCAACTAGTAAATGAGTTTTTCCATTACCCGCTCCTCCTGAAATTAATAATAATTTAGAATTAGATAGAGATCCATTCAATCCAGAAGATATGTTATACAAGGATTCAAGATAACGATCTGCTTCTCTTAAAAAATGTTGTTTAGATTCAATTTCATTTTTTAAAGAGGTATTAATCTCACTATTTTTTAAGATATAATCTCTTAACAAATGTGAATACTGATTTAGATAAAATTTTATAAATCTTAGGTGGGTTGATATGATATTCCAGGGGATAATCTGTGAATTATAAGGAAATACTTTTTTCAGCCGTTTTAACAGTAATTTTTTTTGGAAGATAAAATCAGTATATCTTTCATATTTCACTTCTTTACTTAAAGTAAAGTTATCTAAACTTCTCGATAAGTTACCATATAATGATCTGATATCTGTATAAAAAATACTATTTCGTGTGAAGAAATCAAAATGTTGCATAATCGGTAGTTCGATATTAGTATTGGACTGATATCTAGCTCCGGCAAGGGTTGTTATTCTCTTTAATGATTCGGAATAATAATTTGAATCGAACATCTTTTTTTATAAAAATGGCACTCAGATTATAATGGTTTTTATTTGATTTTAGTAAGAATCCCTTGAGAGACAAGTGCCCACTTATCTCTTTTCTTTTTCTTTGTGTAGCGTATTACATTGTAGAGAAAATTTAGCCAAAAAATCTATCGGAAAATGTGATTTCCATCCATTACCTATGGAGAACTGAATTGATGGTATTTTATTAACTCAGTAACTTCCTCATCGTTTTAGAACCCCATTTAATTTTCTCGTTGTTTTTAATATACTTTTTCTGGTCAGATAAAGTACTTTTGGATATTCCTCTCTTTTTAGCTTCTTCTACCGCCATATTTAAGATTAGGTCTTCTTTTTGTTTTGTTGTTAAATATCTATTTGGTAGAGTTATTTTTAAGATATGTTTATCCAAGTCGTTAATTTCTTTCCCTATTTTATCCACTTTTGTAACTTCTATGTGTTTCCGTTTAAGCCAACCAATATCCCCATCAAATTTACTCTCTGGGTGGTTTAGATAATCTTGTAATGATAACCACAGCGTACCCCAATATTCTTCTCCAATCAATGTTTCTGAAGTTTCATAATTCAAAAAATGGGCATAGGGGGCTTCCTGGGGATTATCACGTAATGGGCTTATTGGTTTTACTCCGTTAGCTTTAACTCCTATGTGAAAGAAATTTGCAGGTTTTATTTGCTTTTCAAACGGTTTGTCTTTATTATACTTGGCAAATCTTTCAAATACTGATTTAGTTGATACAGTCAAATTTGAAATTGAATGGCTTTGAGAGTATTTCTCTTCTAAATTTGATTCTGTAACTTTACCATAATGTAACTTTAGAATATCCATCCAAATTTCTTTGTGCCAATCTTCCCCGTTTTTCCTACAAAATGGGTCGGTTAGATGTCCTAATCCGTGAAGTTTGTACCCTTTCTCTTCTTCTGTACCATAAATAACGATTTTATCTTTTATTATTTCGTATAAAACGTATCTTTTACTACTTATTCCATAAAATAAGAGATTCTCTTTTTCAGGTTTGAATAACGGCTTATCAAAACTATACGGATTTAATGGTTGAAAAAAGTGTTGTAACTCTTGAGCTATCTCAGGAGAGACGAACATACTATCCGTATCTGTATAATAATGTGGATATTCTGCCTTTTCAACAAAGATTTGGGCCATTGTTAAGAAAAGTCTGGCTCCAGCAATTTCACTTACTGCAACGATGGGATGGAAATACTCTCCTTCTTCTTCATAAGAGTTCATAATAAAGTCTGATTCATCATCAAAATTTTCTAATTCAAAAGGGAGGTTGTTAGAATCTTTCTTATTCATCTCAACATAGATACCATATGTTAAAGAATTAGCTAAAATTTTTAGTGCTTTTTGAAGCCCATCATAATATTTCTTTTTGTCTTTATCTGTCTCTTTTTCAAATTGATCTTTTATTTGTTGTCTTCTTTCAATAATTGTTTTAATGAAATTATCTTCTCTTGGATCAATGTTTATTCCTAATAAGGGGGTTTTTCTCAAAGTTTTCTGAACCCCTATTGGAATAAACTCAATTGCTTCTGTAATTTGGGGTATTCTGCTTGTTTTTAGAACTGAACTAATTATATCCGGTAAAGCATAATATAACTCCCCTTTGTAAGTAATATGATTTAAAGCTATATTTGAGATATTAGACTTAGTTTTAAAACAACATCTTTGAGGAAGAAAATCATCATTGGGGATTATTTTAACAAGTATCACCAGTCCTTTCCAGTTATTTTTATCTTGTAAATAATGTAAATCAACCGTTTCTAGTATCTTTTTTACTTTCTCTGTTGCATCTTCCTCAATTATTTTCTCAGCAATAATCATCTTCCACAAATCCATTATAATTGTTGTTGTTGGATACATACTACGAAAATCCAGAACAGTTACCTTAACGGGAATTTTTCTGTACATTAACTCACATCTCCCACCATAATATGCTTTCATCCAATTTTCTATATGCTTATGTGGGATGTTTGGGTGTTGTTTCATACACGGGTTTACTCCCAATTGTTGTAATGCACTTTTTGCCAAAGATGCAGAAGAATACACTTTACAAATATCTTTATTGATGGTATATTCTTTGAATTCATCAAGTAGTTTTTCATATAACGAGTAAGTGGCTTTTACATCTTGCACACAATATCTGATATAATCTTTAGTGATTTTTCCATGCTTGATATCTTCTATCTTTTTTTCAGTAGTATCAAACAATTTACAAGCATCTTTGAGTGAAATTCTTTTTTTATCTGAAAATGTACAAGCTAAACTCATCAAATCTAAGAAATTGCCAGCAAAATGGTTTTTATATTTCTTTTTATGAAAATCAAACGCCTTTCCAAATCTAAAAAAAGTTAAATTTCCACCTTTATGGTCCACCTCAATATCTGGGTAATTTTGGTACTTACTTAATTGAAGTTGAATATGTGTTGCGCCTTTTCGTGGGGTAGGGAATCTGAAAGCTAGTCTTGATAAGTCAAAGAATATATTAAAACCCACACACAGAGCGTTGTTATCATATACTGTTGGATAAAATACCTTATGAACAAAGTCTTCTCTGGTCATAAAGAGAAAGTCTTTATCATATTTTTTTAGTTCTTCAAATTCCTGATCTGTTATATTTATCTGTTCATAAAATATGCCTTGAAATTTCAAATTTCCTAAAGAATATATCTGGAAAAATCCAAATTTAAGGTTTTGGAATTCATCCGCGGTTGTTTCGGTATCAAAGACTAAGATATCCTTATATTCTTGATAGTTATGATTTTTATTAGTTATTTTATCCTTGATATTCTTCAATTTTGTGTATGTTCTAACCATTATTTCTTTGTTTTCCATTTTCTATTTTTCTCCATATGCTTAAAATAATTTTGTCAATAAATTTTTGATGATAACCTCTGCTCAACGTGAATTCATTAGCTTCTTCATTTTGAGAATGGGTATATAAGAAAATGAAATGCCGAATTTCAAAAGCCATTAATTCTAAAGTTGAAGCAACATTACTCCAAAAGATCACTGTTTTGTCTTTTCGACATTTTATAGGCAATAGATTAAGTCTATTAGTGATAAAATCGTGTCTTTCCTTATTGATTAAGGCTGTTTTATTGGAATTTGATTTCCCAAAAATATGGTGCTCTTCAAAAACCGAGTTAAGATTAAATAAAGGATTAATTGGAAGCTTATTTCCTCTAAGTGTTTCCTCATGCCAAAATCTTAACTCTAATTCTTTAGTGACCATTTCTTATTCTTCCGCATATAGGTCAAAAAATTCTTGGTTCTCCATTCTATCCATAATGAGATAAATTTGATTAGGATCGGTTTCAAGTGTATGCTTAATACCGTTACAATCAATTATTATTACCTCTTCGAATTCTTTTAAAGCTTCAAGATCTTTACCGTACAGAAGTTTTTGAATGGCATTATGATATTTGCCAATTAGTTGAGCATCCTTATAGTTAATAACAGTAATACTTTTGAGATACCCTTTTTCATAAATTTTAAGTTTACGAAAAAGGGAATCATACTTTTTAGCCATGTAAATTCCATTTTTACCTTTTGTAATGGCAGTCCCTACATTTGCAAGAACTTTTTTGATACTAATTTGCATTTCTTTTGTGGCACTAGTCATCGAATATTTTTCATTTCGTAATAATCTTAATACTTGGATAGATCTTCTGTACTCTAATCGTTGAGTAGAGTTTAAGAATTCAAAAGGAACTTTTGCTAGACTTGTAATTATGTTTTTTCTTGAACGAAGCTGTTTTAACGTAGCTGCCGGATTAAGTTTATGAAACTTGATAACCTCTTGGGCATATCTTGAAGTTCTAACTTCTGCTTTAAGCCAAGCTGAAAAAGTTCTGAAAGTAGGAGAAAAAGGAATCATCTTTCAGCCTCTAAATACTTCACTAGTGCTATTTTTAAGACTTCAGCTTGTGAACATCCTTGTTTTTGCGCAATTTTTGAAAGTTTTTCCTTCAGATGGATATTTATGGTAAAGACAAATCTTGGTTTTTTTCTCATTTAAACACCAAAATCAACGAAATATTTATTAACTATCAATATATACTTTAATATCAATAATGATATCAATATTATCATAAATTAAGACAAATAAAATGAATATTCAGACAGACTTTAAGACAAATGTGGAAGAAATCTTATTTAAACTGCCCGTTATTAGAAGAGAGAAATTAGTAAGCCAATTAGTAGAATTAAATAAAGGAATTATTGGATTTAGTAAACCTACTGTTGAAAGTAACTTATCAAAAATGGTAGAAGAGGGACTTCTAAAGAGATTAACAACCGAAGAAGCTCTTCAAATATTTGGTATTAAGAATGAAGATAAACGAGCATCATTCATCACACTTACTATTTCTTATGGGATAAAAGAACATATTGACTTAATAATGAAATATCTTGAAAATGGATCTCCAATTGAAGTAAAGATGGCTCTTAAGGAGATAGAAATTTATAGTAAGAGATATGCTCTCTCACCTAAACAACTAGATATTTTAGTTAAAAATATGAGTACAAAAGATTTTGAACTTCTCGATATGTTACTTAGAATAACTAACAATGAAGTGTTCAAAAAGGGAATAGAACCCTATAATACTTCTAAGTTTATAGAAATCCTAAAATCTCTTCTAAAAAATATTCCTCCAAAAATAAGAGAATATCCTAATCTTCGAACACACATCATCTTTTTCTTAGGAAAGTATGAGCAAGATATAGTTATTGATCAACTAAGAAAGGACGCAACAAACTTAGAATCTCCAGAAATAGTACAAAACGATTACATTCATAGTCCTACAGCTAAAATAATTGAAAAACATAGAACCGAACTATTTAATTTAGAACTACAGCTAAGAAAAGATGAGAAAAAGGGGGCGGCACAATTCATTAGTCAAATCAGATTTAAAGCATTAACTTTACTAGGGATATCCGATTCTTCATTTGGAATTGAGGAGGGTAAAAAGTGAAAATGCTCTTGTTAGATGGGTATGGAATATCGATTAAGATTGATAATTCAAAAATTCATATCAAAAACGGCACAGATAAGGCTGGGAAAAATAATGAAGAGTATATCTTCTCTCCGAAACGAATTGATGTAAACCACATAGTAATTTACGGTAGAAGTGGAAATATATCAATAGATGCCATTAGATGGCTAATTAAGCATAATGTTCAGATCTCAATTCTTAATTGGGAGGGTAAACTTCTTACAACCATGCTTCCGCCTGAAAGCGTACAAGTAAAGACAAAGTTTGCACAATATCAAGCATTTTCTGATCCTCAAAAAAGAATGGATTTGGCAAGAAAATTTCTTGAAGCTAAATTTGAAAGAACCAAAGAAACATTAGACTGGTTAAAATTACGATATCCGGAATTAAGGACTGATTTCTCTAAAGAATTACCTTATTTTAGGAAAGCCAAAACCATCAAGAATTTAATGATAACAGAAGGAAGAATCGCGAGTTTTTATTGGCAAGAATTGAGGAAAATAGTACCGAAAAAGTATGAATTTACAACAAGAGAATTTCAAAAGAGACCTTGGGGTGCCGGAGATACTGTCAATTGCTTGCTTAATTATGGTTACGCTATATTAGAAGCTGAATGTTTGAAAGCGATTAACACAGCCGGATTAGACACACACATAGGCTTTTTACATGAAGCCAATCTTGGAAAGAACAGTTTGGCATATGATTTACAAGAACCGTTTAGATTCTTAATAGATTTGGTTGTGATTAGTTTAATTGAGAACGATATTATGGAGAAAAAGGACTTTATTAGGACTGAAAATTATAATTTAAGGCTCAGATCTACAGGTGCTAAAAAAGTATTAACTGAAATTGAAAAGATGTTTAATCAAAAAGCTGAATTTAATAATCAGCAATGGGCATGGAGATATGTTATTCAAGAACAAACGACAAATTTAGCTCAGCTTTTGGTGGGTAAAAAGAAGGAGATTACATTCTTGTCAGGGATTAAAGGATTAAAAAGGCAAGATAGCGATGATATTCGCAAGAAAATTATGGGTATCTCTTACACCGATTGGAAGAATTTGGGCTTTTCTAAAGGGACCTTGCATTATATGAAGAAAAACGCAGCTTCCGACAAGCCCTTTACGATGAACAAGCAAGTTAGAGACAGACTCGCAGAATGGAATAAGATGAAAGTGGGGATCAAGGATTAAATGGGATTAAAAGATTAACTAGGATTAATATGTTAAATATTAATCTTTCTTTAGAAAATATTTACTGACTCCATCCCGTGTCAATAACTCCACCATTGTAATACCACCAATCATTAAGCTCTTGCAAGGAATTTATCGCATCTATGGGGCTACCAGATGAGATTGCTGAACTTGTCTCTCCGATTATCTGTGCTAGTTGAATAATAGACTTTGCTTGGTAAATTCCATGAATATAGTAATGTCTCTGAGAACTAACCAAAGAGTATTGTTGTGAAATTTGCTTAAGATAATTAGATTGGGATATTAATGAGCTTTGAATATTTATAATGGAATTAGGGGTAATTTGACTGGGATTATCTTTAATTATTGAGGTAAATTCTTTAGCTTTGATTAAATATTCTTTGATACAATCTTTAACATCACTATCAAATTGATATAAAGTTGATTGATCTCGAACTAAATTTATTTTTGAATATTTATCTTTGATTAAAGAAGTACATTGATTATATGCTTTTGATGTTTCTTCACCTTTCACTTGAATATTATCAAAGATATCTTGGTTAAAATTATTAGGGGGTATAATTGAATTGTCTTGATAGTTATCAATATTTTCATTGCTTGTAGGAGTATAAACCTGATTAGAAGTGATTACTTGATTTGTCGGTTCTTGAGAATGAGGTGAATTATTCTCCTGCGAAATTACAATCAAAGCAAATATTAATCCTAAAAATATTAACCCTAATAGAACTAATCCTCCTTTTGCTCCACTTTCTACACCTTCTACAAAGTTTGCCAAAATACCTTTTTGTTCTATTTCATCTGGAATCATCTTTGGAAAATGAGATAATAACTAAATAAACTCTAAGCTGTTGATAATGCTATTTATATCAGTTTGAAATTCTGAATTTAGATCACTTGAGTAGGAATAAACTATTCTTACAAGATTGTTTGAATTCGTGTCAAATACTACCTTAGTTCCAAAAACAATATTATCTTCAATTAGAACCGACTTTTCATAAGAGTTCTGCAAATTCAATTCATCTTTAATAGTTTTTATTGACATTTCAGAAAGATATGGATGGAGTTTTATTAGTTCCTCATAGTTCATATTAAAATAATATTGTGCTATTTTTTCATGACCACATGAAGTTGTAGATTCACAATTTTCAGCAAAAACAGATTTGGGATCTATTGAAGAGCTTACAATAGTAATTGAAATAATAGCAGTATCATTTTCAAATTTGGATAAAATAATTCCATAATCTAATCCAAATGATGTTTTATATGGTTCTAGTTCGGAGGGTATTGAGAAAGTAATCTTGTTATCTGAATAAATTTGAGAGTTTTCCGATTTAATATTGTTATCCTCTGGTGAATTTATCTTCATTAGTGCATAAGCTAGTAAACCCAAAACTAAAATTATTCCTATGAGATAAAATATTTTATTTTTCATTTCTTCTTTTTAAAGAATGTTATAATCTGTGGAATTGGCCAACTATAGAAGAACCACCAACGCCTAACAAATTCTTTTGCTTTTGGTTTCATTTTGTGATATATGCACAATTATGCAGACTTGCTATAAAAATGTATCGGTACTATTATGCAGATATGGTAAGGAAGCCGATTACCCAAATAATAGAGGAGATAAAAAAGCTTCTTGAGAAAGAAGGTGAGCTCTCAGTCAGGCAGATTTCTATTAAAACTAAGTCACAATGGAGAACAATTAAGAAAGCCTTGGATACTATGGAAGTTTTAGGATTCGTTAAGCAAAGAAAGAATGATAAGACTAAAAGGACTGAGAGACTTTATTCCTTGAAGTAATTTTCTATAAACCGTATGGGGCTATCTGTTGAGATTAACATCCAAAAGTATATTAAAAGAAAGACCTTCTCTTTGATTATGGAACATAGCCTCCAGAAATATATACTTGAGTTTACTATTCCTAGGAATTTAGAATTAGATACAAATTTAGAATTGAATAACTCTAATGATAATTTTGAGGTAAGATTATCGATCGTTGAACGAATTTTGGATATACCTGGAATTAATAGAACTGGTACTACTGCATTGTTTATCAATGAAGAAGATCGGTTTGGTGATAATGTAAAAACGAGACTAAAGGCAAAGTTTGTATTTAATAAAGATATTTTTAATGATGATCTTGACAATGTTTCATTAACAAAGGATAATCCTGAAAAAACTAAAGAACAAATAGAAGATTGGATGAGTGGAAAACGTAACAAGTTCTTTATTCATAACATTTTGAAGTTGGTTAATCAATTGATCGAGACCCACCAATATGTTAATAATAAATATTCTGTTTTTCCCATAGATTCGAGAAGTTTATATCAGAGGGTAGTGGAATTACCAAATAACCAAAATATAATTATTGGTGCGTTTGGTGGTGGCAAATTCGCAGTTCCAAATCAAGCACATCATTTAGAGCTAGCGAATAATTCTCAAAGAATTAGTGATTTTATCAATAATAAAGATCATTTTTTTGAACCCTTAAGGATAATGAAATATAGTATAGAGTTTTACAAAATGGGATTGTTACGAATTGCAATTACTGAAGCCCAATCAGCTATTGAACATTTGTTAACAATAAGATATTTTGAAATCCAAGGAATAGATTTCCCAATGAAAATCTTGAAGAAAGGAAAGAAGGTGGATTATAATTTCATTGAAAAGTTGGAAGAATTTAGTAAAATTCAGTCTTCGTTTGATTTTTCTCAATTTAAAGATCAACAAACACTAAAAGATGCTAAAAGACTTCGGAATGATATTATTCACGGAAAAGAGACCCCACTACTTAATCCAGAACTTTGTTTAAAATATATTACAGTTTACGATGCCCTGTTTAAAGAGATATATCTTTCCAAAAAGAGTTAAATAATTACATAACAGGAGAAAATATTCCCATGAACAAATTGAAAAAATGGTTAAAAGAAACTTTCAAACCAAATAGAATATACGTAGCTATAAAATTTAGTGTACTGGTTGGTGTCACCTATTGGGCTACCACCGTATATAAAACGGCTTTTGAATCAGGTTATTCATGGATGGTTGTACTAGCCTTCATCCTTGTAGCAATAGTATTGCTTCTTTTTGGAAGAGGACTCCTAGATGCGATGTCGAAAGATTAACCACCACTAAAAAGTTTAATGAAGCATTTTACTTTCTTTCGTTGGAATTATAACCAAATTTAGAAATAACAATCCCCAATATGATAATATGAATTATATAACTAAAAGCTAACTCCATCACCATTACCATTTTGGAGTATCCTAACGGAATTATATCTCCCAAAGCTCCGGAATAGAAAGTTACGGCACTAAAATAAATGTAATCCTGACCATTTAAGGTATTGTTAACCCCAGTGAATTTTAAACTATTCTCGGGGTGGTTAATCCCTATCAAAGCGAAAATATATCCAAAAAGAATGATCCCCGTAAAGGCAAGGGCTAAGTAATAAGTAATTGTCGTTATAACTCTTTTATTTCTATCTCCCTTACTCTTCCACAAATTTAGTACATGAACTATCAAGGCAACAAGAAAAGTGATAAAAACAGCTACTAATAAAGTAAAAAGAGCAAGACCCACATTATTCAGCTTTGTTAAAGTATAAGCGATGGACACTAAGATAAGCAAGAAGAAAGAAAACCAGTTTATTATCTTAAATTTTAACTCGTACTGAATCTTTATATTAAAAACAAATTGTATTAATATCAACATACCAAGACAGGTAAAATTTAACCAATTTGAGTATTGCCAGCGGAATAATAATCCAAATATAATCACTAAAACCAAATAGGATAAAAACCACCAATTCCAAATCTTAGGATTTTTATGTGAATCTGGATCCATAATAACTAAATAAAAGAGTTAATATATATTTGTTATGATTTCCCGTGAAATACTTTCTTTATAATCTCCCGATCACTCTTGTCTAATCGATCAAAAAAGACCTCAAAAGCTTTAATTGCAATATTAATATCCTTACTTGACACTTCTAAAAACGCATTCAGCAATTTTGATCTAAACATTGGGTCTTCGGAAAAAAGCCGAATTATCCTTTTGAACTCCTCGGGAACTTCCTGAGACGAACCGCAATGTTTACAGAATTTATCTGTATTCTCGATTTCCTTATGACATTTAGAGCAATTTATCATTTTTAGTTTTCTTTCTCTATCCTATTTTTTGTTTGGAAATATTAACCACCAAGGTTTATCCACATGAATTATACTACCCTCCTTTTTATTAATCTCTGTAATAATCTTAGTTTGTGAGTGTATAAAACCAAATAATTTAACATCCATGATAGAAATAACATTATAAGAAATATTATTTTCATCAATTCTTTGAATGGACCCGTTTAGTCCACTTACAACATTAATCTTTTTATAAGCAGATTGATTATCCAGCCCACAATCTATCAAACATATTTCCTTTTCAATCTCATCACAATTATTATCTCCGCACCACTTACAATCGTCTTTACATTTTTCTTGCTCATTTGATTCACAAATCCCATCTTATATTCACGTTTCTCATTTTACTTAATTGTAATCAATTAAATGGATTAGGTGGATTAAACCGTGTTCTCACTTTATTTGGTTTAGGGCGATTATCAATGTCTAAATTCTTTTCAAATATTTTGTCCCAATTATGGTTACAAGAGGTGCAGTTATAAAACTCTTTTTCAGTTCTCCATGTCTCCATTTTTATTTTCTCTTCTCCAGAATATTTATGGTCTTTCTCCGAGCCGTCAGAGTACAAATATATAGTTTCATCCCTATAATGATATGGTCTCTTCTCTTCTTTCAACGTTTCCTTATTGATAAGTTTCTTCTTAAAAATAACATTGCATTTCGGACATTGATTCTTGTATATCCAGAAGGTAATAAACCCTAACCCTACATCTGCAAGAATAAGATAAACATACTTGAATATTTGCCATTGATAAACCAGACTGAAAAAAGTTAAGACAACCACAAAAGAAGAAAGAAATAACGAAATCAAAAATGGATTTCTAAAAAATGAACCTGAAAAACTTGCCTTTTCTAAGTCATCAGTTTTTGTTTTATTCCCAAAAACTTTCTTGAAGAGAAATATAATCATTGAAGAGATTAATGTAGCCAAAACCCCACTAATCAGTCCTTCCAAGATATTATTCAAATCCATTTAACAATTAATAAGGGTTAAATTTAATAAATCTTGTTATTAAAAAAGCGAATAACTATTTTTGAACTTTTAGATTATTTAAAAAATAAGGGAGGGTTTAGATATAGTCCGAAAAACAGGCCTATATCTATATACCCGCTAATTTTTCTTAAAATTAACAGAGGTAATATTTATAAAGAGAAAATAGACTGATTAAAAAATGGAAATAAAAACTTCACTTTATTCAAGAGCTATGTGCACAGCTATAGCAATTGTTCCTCCTGTGGTTGCAGGTTTGGATCGATTTGTTTCTGATTGTTCATTGGAGAGAATTGTTTTTACAACTATTGCGACTTTTGCAGTCAGTGGCCCAATTGCAGCAATCGTTTACGGTGTTGTTAGAGAATTCACCAGGGATGCAGCATATAGAGCAGCAGGACTTGATCCCGAAGCAGAACATAGAAAAATGATGGCTCTTGAGGAAGAGAATAGATATGTTGGTGGTGTAAGAGTCCATCCACTCTCCAGACCAAATTGCGCTAGTGGACCAATAACCGGTAGGGGCTTATATTATTAATCTTCTTTTAAGTTTAAACCCAGAAAATAAACAAAAAGAATATTCTGAAGAGATTAAAAGAAGAATAAGTGTTAATTCCAGTTAATTTTATAAGTGTAAAGAATTTCTTAAAAACATGGAAGAAAAAGAATTAGAAAAAGCTTACGACGAAGCATCCAATAATTATTTTATTTCTAGAACTAAAGATGTTGGTATAACGGGTTTCCAAAATCGCGAGATGGAACAACCAAACATGTTTAAGCTTGTCCCCTCAAATCTAAAAGGCAAGAAGTTGCTTGACGTTGGTTGTGGGCCCGGGATTCACATTAAGAAGTACACAGAAAGAGGAGCAGAGTGTACTGGGATTGATTTAAGTAGTGAAATGATTAAATTAGCTCAGAAACATTGTCCCACAGCACATTTCATAAAAGGAAGTATCTATAAGTTGAAGTTTGATGATGGTTCTTTTGACTTGGTAACTTCTTCTTTTGTATTAGATCATGTGAAAGAGTTAGATAAGGGGATAGCAGAAGTCAAGAGGGTTCTTAAACCAAAAGGATTGTTTATATTCTCCATACCCCATCCTATTGTGTATATGTTCAGAAATTCTGAAAAAGGTGTATTTATCCCAAGCCATGATTATTTTGATCACGAAATCCTTTATTACAATATTGCTCAGACCGGAGCAAAATTTCCTGATTTTCCTAGAACCATGGAAGATTATATTCAATCCTGTTTAAAACAAGGATTTACTTTAATGGATTTTGTAGAGAATAAGCCAAAACAAGAATGGAAAAAACAAGATCCAATGTTTGTTAAAATACCTTATCTCTGTTTCCAAGTATGGAGAAAAAAATAAATTAAAGTAAAAAATTAATCAATCTTTAAAGCACGCATGATCTTATCTAGTTTTTCATTGATTTCTTCTAAATCACGAGAAGAAGATCCTCCGCCTCTAAATTCTCCCCCCTCTTCTTTCTTACTGAAACATTCGCTACAAAAGACGGGCTTGCCTCGAGTGGGCTTGAAAGGGACTTTACATTCTTTACCACATTTATCACAGATAACATCAAATTGTTCTTGATAAGGTTTGTCTCTGTCTCCAAATCCGCCTCTGGGCCGATCAGAACTTCTTCCACCATATCTTGGAGCATCAGAACGTTCTCTGCGACCAAAACCACTTCGTTCTGGTCTATCGGAATCTCTTCCTAATTTGCTTCGATCATATTTTTTAAATCCTGGCATTGTAATAACCTCATAATTAAATATCTACTCTAAAATAACCTTTCTCGTTTATAAACATTTTGGGAGAAATAATTTAATAAACCCCTAAATAATTTCTAACTTATGGACACTGAATTCATTGAACTGAACGCTTTCGTGAAGATTCTCAACTGGGCTTCTACTGGAGGACAGGCTAAATTACTGATTCGTTCAGGAGTAATTAAAGTAAATGGTGAGATAGAACAAAGGAACGGAAAGAAATTGATCGCTTCTGATGTAGTAGAATACTTAGGGCAGAAGTACGTAGTAGGACAGAATGTTAAAATGGGAATCTAATCACTGCTAGAAAACATAAAAGCATTTAAATACTGGCACAGAATTGAAACGCAAAACAAACTTAAAAGAAAATGCGGCCAGTAAAAAACATTTTTGAATACCTTCCTCCTAAAGAGCTTGAACCAATTAAAGAGTTCGCCAAAGATAAAGTCGCTCCGTTCTGGATTATAGATTTAAAGAAGATAGGCAGAAAGTATGATGAACTCCAGAAGAACCTTCCTTTCGCCAAAATATATTATGCGGTCAAAGCTAATCCCGCTACCGAAGTAATTCAACTCTTAGGCCAACGCGGTTCAAATTTCGACGTTGCTTCTGTTTATGAGATTCATCAACTTTTAAGCTTGGGTATCTCTCCGGAAAGGATGAGTTATGGTAACCCCATCAAGAAAGATTTAGAGATTCGTTATGCTTACCAAAATGGGATTCGCCTTTTTGCGACTGACTCCTTTGGTGACGTAGAAGCTTTAGCCAGAGAAGCTCCCGGTTCAAGAATAATCTTCAGATTACTACTAGATGGTTCAAGCACTGCTGACTGGCCTCTTTCCAGAAAGTTCGGCTGCCACCAAGGAATGGTTTATGATTTAGTAGTCAAAGCTAAAGAACTAGGTTTAGAACCGTACGGATTATGTTTCCATGTGGGATCACAACAACGTGACCTTGGACAATGGGATACCGCTTTAGGACAATGTTCTCACATTTTCAGCGAATTGAAGAAAATAGGAATCCAACTAAAAGCTATCGATTTAGGAGGAGGGCTTCCTGCCAAATATATCTATCCCACTCCCGATACTGAAGAATATGTTGAAGCGATCAAGAAATATCTTAAAGACGAATTTAATGGTGATTTGCCAGAGATAATTATCGAACCGGGAAGATCCATCACTGGAGATTCTGGAGTGATGATCGCTGAAGTGGTTAACGTAGCCACTAAATCAACGCACAGTTCTATCCCCTGGGTATTTTTAGATGTAGGAAAATTCCGAGGATTGATTGAAACTATTGATGAATCAATTAAATATCCTATTTTTGTAGAAAGACATTTGGAAGAACCTGCTGATGATTACGAGGAGATGATTCTGGCTGGACCGAGTTGTGATAGCATGGATGTGATGTATGAGAATCATAAATGTAAATTGCCTGCAGACATTAAAAGAGGAGACCGAGTATTTATTCTTACTACTGGAGCTTATACTTACAGTTATACTTCAGTTTGCTTTAATGGTTTTCCTCCACCGCCGGTTTATTTTATTAATTAATGAATTGTTGAATGATACTTTCTACCGAGACAAAATGATTATTTGAATTACCTTCATAAATTCTGCAAGGATTGGTTTGCATGCTCTTATTGTTAGAACAATAGGCATCCTCATCATCACTGGAACAACACATAGAATTTCCGGGATTGTAAGGAACGTAATGAGAGCAAGATTGGCATCTCTCTTCTCCCTTAACTTCTTCCCACCATCGCAGTAGTTTTAAGTAATCTAGTTCAAAAGTGACTTTTGGTGATCCTAAGACTGGTTCTCGGAATCTTAAGAGGATTTCTTTATGGGGGATATATTCTTTTTTTATTCTAGCCCTGAGAAGATCATCAAAACAGGAAATGGGAAGAGTTTCATCACTATTATCATGTAATTCCATTACTAAAGGTTTTGGAAAACGGCTAGCAAAATCTTCAAATTGAGCTTTCATCTCCGAAAGGTATTGTTTTAGATGTTCTGGTGTCTTGAGATAATAATCATCACCTTTTCGTTGGTTGAATCTAAATCTAAGGTTAACAGCGGTGTTATTATGATTAGGAATTGTTTTTCCATCAAAATGGTCAACCAGGTCTTTTAAGTCAGGAATATCTGGTTTTTGAAAGAGGGGCAAAGTTAAATTTCTGTGATCCTCATAATAGGTCTCTTGACGATATTTATCCCACGCTTCCCTATACTTCTTTTCCCAGAGATTGAGAATCTTACTTCCCTTTTCTACTTGGTAAACTACTCTTTCTAATCCGTATTGAATCGGTTGAATATAAGTTAGGTGAATTTCTTCTACTGGCCGCCAGTTGCCCTCCTTAAAAGCAGAAATTAATTCTGTTGATTCAAGATCTATGACATAATATTTTCCTCCTTTAGCAATTTTACTTGCTTTTGGCAGGGATTCAGTCAATTGTCCATATCCCGATTTCAATTCTCCCAAAAGTTCTTGAATTCTTTCTTTATTCTCTAAATAATATTCTGATTCATGGTTTGGAGAGAATTTTACGTATAAAGCATTTTCCCATCTTTGGTCTTCATCAAGCATAACTTTATGAGGTAAAGAGAAGTATATTAATTGGGGTTTGAATAAATATCAATAAAGGGGAATAAAGGGAATAAAATTACTTAATCTTATTTTTCTTATTCTCGTTTAGCGTGTGCTGTGGGAGAGATGCCAATCATCACAGGATAAACTAATCCAGGGGTGTAATTAATCATAGAAGCTCCGGTAGCTAGATCAGAGATGCAACAAAGCTGACCGCTACAAGATTGATTAAATCCATCTCTTGAAGCATTAAGTCCCATGATGGAAGTATTTCTTCTACCATAACGTAAATCTTGATCTTCTAGCACCGCTTCCACATACTGTTCTAATCTTTCTTGGCTACCAGCCAGATATTGCCATATTCTTGATCTCTTTACATTTCTATAAGTAAATCTTTGGGGTAATTTGTCGACTTCTTTAGCAGTTAACTCTAATCCTTGTGCTTCTTCAAAGAAAGTATCAGAAATATAAGTAGCATTACGAAAAGAAAATTCTTCCTTATCTCTTGGGACTAACTCTTGCATAAAATGAAAAGCATCTCGGTCATTACAAAGAATTTTAGCTCTTCCATTCTTAGGATTCTTTAACCATACATCTCCGGTATAAGGATAAATGTCCCACCAAGATTTTCTGACAGAACTTAATCTTGCTTCTTTATTTACATCCAATCTTCTCTGCATAATGTCAGAGATGAACATGGGTTCTCTTCCTTCACAGAATATACTTGTAAGTAAATCGATGGGAGCATTGGTTTGGTGATAAGCCTTATGTACTTCTGGGTCCAGGATTAGGGTCATCTTACTTCTCCTCTTTCATCTCCGGTTCTTTCACGTACTCCACGAAGAAGATTAATATCGTAGATAGTAGGACCCCTCAAATTGAAACTGGAATCGCTATAGAAAGTACCAAACCACGAAGCCCGCCAAAAGGGATTATTTCCTTCTTTCTCAAAGACTCGAGCTAAATACTCAGGATTAGGTAAACATAATCGGGTTTCTTTAATTCCTTTCTGGCTAAGATAAGCTACATTCTTTGCAGTAAGACCAACAGCAGCAGCAGCTCTTTTCTGTTCTGAGTTTAAAGCATTATATCCATTAGTAATGATGGACATATAAGACATTTTATCATCTCCCCAAACCAATCCTAGATCAAATAGAGCAAATCTTTCGCTACTGTGATGATAGATAGCGTCCCAAGATTCATCAGAAGTATTCGGACGGAAGAGTCCATTATAACAAGATTCTCTCAAAGCTCGTTCAAGATATTTGGGGGGAAGGATTAAATTATTTTCTCCATTAGTATGCGCCCAACTTAGAGCTCCCCTATGAAGATCTCGATAGAAGACATTGCCATCAGCAACGTAAAAGATATCTTTCTGTAATTCTTCTTGACCATCTTGACAACGAGCATCCATTAATTCTCTTCCATTCTGTAAACGGTACCCTTGTGCTTCCAGTTCCCTTATTGCACCAAGGTTACCTTTGATTAACAGATATTCTAGCTCTTCATTCATCTTCATCTTACCTCACGACGCAAGGAATTAGAAGAGGTACCTAATTCCTGCGCATAAATCAAGTCGTCGCTTGATTTCTTGCGCACTGCACGAACATAATTATTACCTTTAATACCACTAACAACAGCTAGGAAATCGGAATTGCTACCAAAAGAGAAAAGCCACGAAGCCATTCCAATTGGATTCTTCTCTGCATGAAATAAAACGTATCTAGGATCCGAAACAAAAACAGCAGTTTCTTCAATCCTTTCCGAAGAAGTTCTCAACATTTCCATCATTGCAGTATAATCAGCACCTGCACCAAAAACTCGTTCTAACAATTTCTGTTCTTCAGCATTATATTTACTAAGACATTTGGAAGTATCCACAGCTAAAACACGATACCCATGGTCGGTTCCTTGCAATGTTAATTTAGTCAAATCAACGGTAATGGTATCAGCAGCAGCTTTAACATCTTCAAATTCAGTAGAAGAGACTAAGTAATTTCCCTTACTTACTAATTGACCAAAAGCAGCATCAATGTTCTTTAGAAGGGGATTAGTGGCTTCTCGAGTTATTCTTAAGGTAGGAATCCCATTATCCATAGAATAGACCATTCCATCAGCAGTATGGAAAAAGATGTTTCTTAATTCAAGATTAGTAATTCGTTCTTTCATCAATTGATCTACACAAAGAACAGTTCCGGGAACTGCCTGTCGGTAAGCATCTCTTAGATTCCCAATAATATTTTCCAGAACCATTTCTATTTTACCTCACGACGTACCCCACGGACACGGAAATTGCCGAGGCGGATGTCCCGATCACTCACGCCGAAATTGGAATTGCCGTTGAGACTATACAGCCACGAAGCCCGCCCAATTATATTGGCCCCTTTCATAGTAACGTACCATGGATTTAGAACATAAACCCTAGTCTGTCTAATTCTCAGCCGAGAAGTTCTTAACATTTCCATAACTTGGGTATAATCGTCACCCACACCGAAAACTCTTTCTAACAATTTCTGTTCTTCGGCATTGTATTTACTAAGATGTTTGGAAGTATCCACAGCTAAAAAACGATACTCATGGTCGATTCCTTGCGATGTTAATTTAGTCAAATCAATGGTAACAGTATCAGCAGCAGTTTTAACTGCTTCAAATTCAGCAGAAGGCACTAAGTAATTTCCCTTATTCATGAATTGATCAAAAGCAGTATCAATATTCTTTAGAATAGGATTAGTAGCTTCTCGAGTGATTCTCAAAGTAGGAATCCCTTCATCCATAGAATAAACCATTCCATCAGCAGTATAGAACCAGTTATCTCTCAATTCCGGATTGGTTCTTCGTTCTGCCATCAACTGATCTACACAAAGAACAGTTCCAGGAACTGCTTGCTTGTAAGCATCTCTTAAATTCCCAATAATATTTTCCAAAGCCATTCTTACTCCCTCTTAGAACTTACCCTTGGCAGCAAAAGCCACAAAAGGAGTATAATTGCCAGTACGAACATCTACTCCGTTAGTCAAGTAAACAAAAGCAGGAGTTCCAGGAATCTCAACATATAATTCTGCTTCGATACTGGCGTTAGACTGTCCTTTAACCTTATCATAGCTGTACTTCGGTCCTACTCCTACAAAGATGGAAGGAACAGGATGATAAAGGAATCGTCCATCAACTACAGTTTTCTTAGCATCATTAGACCAGTTAACCAAGCCAGCTAGATGATCAGTAGCCATACCATCAGGAGCAGGCCAGCAATCTAAAACTCCGCTAGTAGCTACTCCTTGCATCTCCGCTCCAGTATAAACGTGCTGCTTGAAGTCAAACACAGACCTGTCTCTAGTTGACTTGTCTGCTACTAAGAACAATCCGCTCTGAGCATCTTTCTCAAAGTCTACAAAGACTTTATTGAACACTCCAAATTGTCCGGGATTGATCCACCCAGTAAGAGTACTTAACCGTGAGGTCTGTAAATTCCCCCCCGCACTTAGATATAAGTTGCCTAGTTGAGTTGCAGCATAACCAGTTACCCCAATTTCATTACCATCATGAAGAAGGTTACCTTCTACTGATAGAAGAGGATGAGTATATTTAACTCCGGCAAATCCACCCAAGATACCTTTAGCATCGTTCTGGATTGCTCCTGCTCTTACCGTCAAATCTTTTATAGGGAAAGCTTCAGCGAAAGCAGTATAACCCCAAGTATCCAGCTTCTGATCAAAGTCAAACACTCCATCTACTCGAAATAATCCGTTAATGAACTTAGGTGATCTTACTCCCGCGTTAAAGTTGTAAGCAGGCTTCTCGTTCCAAGGAGTAGAAAAGTTCTCTACTGATACTTGGGCCCCAGAATCGTGACGATAATCAATTAAAGTATCTAGAGTCTTAGTACTAGAAGTAGCTTTCTCTCCCGCAAAGAAATAGTTATGCGGTTTCTCTTCCGCTACGGTAGCTGGTTTTTCTTCAGCAAGAACCGGTTCTGCAAATCCAATAGCCGCAGCTAATAAAGTTAATAATCCAAATTTTCGTAGTGATTTCATTTTATCCTCCTTTTGTTACCTAACCACTCTTTAATGATAACAAACATAGAAGGGGATAAGATATATATTTTTAGTTTAAATGGTTTATACTTAGTAAAAAGTATATATTTATCCAAAAGATTTTTAAATAAGCGAAAGAAGAAAAGGGTATGAGAAGAAAACTGGTTCAACAAGGAAGCGGAACTTTAATGGTTAGCCTCCCCGCTAAATGGATCAAAGCTCACAAACTTAGAAAAGGAAGCGAAGTAGAAATTGAAGCATCTTCTAGCCAAATAATTCTAGCACCTAATTTGATTAAGATTAAAAGAGACACTGAAATTAAACTGAGTGATTTAACTGAATCGTCCATTCGTACTCTTATCACCAACACTTATCGTAAAGGGTTTGATCGGATTACAGTTCATTATCAGGACGAAGCCCAGTTTAAGATACTTAAAGAGGTTATATTGAATAATCTTATCGGATTTGAGATAATTAATAACAATAAAGGAGTGTGTTTAGTAGAGAATATTACTGAGCCTACTTCAGAACAATTTGAAGTCATTCTGAAAAAGATTTTTTTTAACATCGACTTATTGTTTGATAAAACTATGGAAAGATTAACTACTTCTCCTGAAGATCAAGAATATAAAGAGATAGAGAATAGGATCATTAAATATGATAATTTCTGTCGCAGGATTGTAAATAAGAATAAATTAGAACATACCTCTCCAGAATTCTTCTGGACCTTTCTTACTCTGATCAATCACGGACAGAGAGAGATTTATCTGCTAAATAAGATAATAGATGAAAAAGAACTATCCCCCAAGAATGTACTTAAACTACTGGAAAAGACTAAAGAACTTTACCGGTTAATACAAGAGGCTTTCTTTACTAAGAAAACAGAGAACTTTAGTCAGATACACCAATTAGAGAAACAGTTAATTTATGGACAAGGCTATCAAGCGCTTAAAACCGTTGCTCCTAGTGAAAGAATTGCTATCTATCATCTGTTGGCAGCAATCAGAAACTTCTATCAATCTAACAGTCCTTTACTCGGACTGATTCTCGATTAGACGTAGTAATCGAGAGTATGGAACAATCCGTTCTTGGAAATCTCTTCCCGGGATAGACAACACCCAATCATGAGTCCAAGCCTTGCCTTCTTCGTATCTAGAATCACGTTTAACCGGGTAATAAGTTTCAAGGACAACCCTTCCTCCATGGTTAAGATCTCTAACCACTACCTGCAAAGTTTTCTCGTTAAAATCAGAAATCCTATCCGCCAGATCAACAGAATAAGCATTCCTAGAGATAGAACAGAATCCTTCTTCCAACAAACATGCTTGTAATTGGTACTGTGGATTATGCTCTATACTACCTAAACTAGTAACACGTCTAATCCCAAGATGACTGGCCCCCATATATGAAATAAGCATCTCTAAGGATAAACCATCCTCTTCTGGGTTCCCAATAATTACAGGAATTTTTTGTAAGGATAATACTCTACCGGGAGAGGTATAACGTACTTCCCCCACACCATGATAATAAGTCTTATCTTTAAGCTCTTCTTCAGATGGAGCATATATCTCTATCACCAAATTATGTGTTCCTTTTTCATAATATTCTGGTACCACCACCTCAACGTAACTAGGCATATACCCAAAATCAGAACCAAATAATTTGGATTCGTCAAAATCTTCCATCCATCCCCCAATAGATTTACTTTCCGATTCTCCTTCAAAATAAACTTTCCCAAAGAAAGGTTCTCCTTTCTGAGAAGGGATACCTTTTACCCGAGTATCCACATTAAGTTTCATCCCCGGTTCAGCTATAACATATTTCTGTTTAGCAAAATCATTGTCACTGCTTGGACCCCAAACGGAAACATTCACATCCATTCTGAATAAACTATTTCCTATTCCTACATTACCCCAACCGTTCCATTGCGGTATTACCGGAAATTTAGAACTTTCCACTAATTCTTGTTCTAATCGTTCTTTCTGAACATGATGATATCCCACTGCTGCTCCGGTTCCGCTTAAACCAATCATTGTTGCTATGGCTAAAGCAATAAAAGGATGTCTACCGATTCTTTGTAATATACCTTGTCGAGAGACTTCTTTAAAATCATCTTGTAATTCAGGAATAGAATTGTAACGTTCACTCTCTTCTAAAGTCATACATTTACGTAACACAGAAGAGTATTTTCTTAAATTACGAGGAAGTGTGGAGAGAGCTTTCTCTAATTCTTGATTATGTTTACTACGATCAATCTTGCCTTCCAGATCAAGTAAACTTTCCTTATTAGAAACTACCCTAGCTTTTTCCTGATCAGGATCATATTCAAACAGATACTTTCCAGTAAGAGCATAATACATATCTACACCCAAGGCGTACATTTCTGCTTGTTCAGTATACTTAACACTGGTTCCAGTAAATAATCCAATCAGTAATGGATCCATTACCCAATGTCCACCCGCTGTGGGAAGAACATTTTCTTTTAGTTTAGATCGCTTAACAGCATTCCCAAAATCAGTGATACGTACTTCTAAATCACCATTTCTCTTACCTAAAAGAATATTTGAAGGTTTAAGATCACGATGGAACATCTCTTCTTCTTGATGTAAATAGGATACTCCTTCCAAAAGTTGAGAGAAGACGGAAACAAATTCTTTTTCCGAGAGAGGTTTGTTATCTACTCGTTCCTCTAAAGATTGAGAAGCAAAGAAAGGCATTACTACTATGGTTCCTTCCGTTGTCTGAACATAATCTAAGAGGGGCATAAGGTGATGATCAGCAGGATTATCAATTTGAGATACAGCAGCTAATTCATTGTCAACATTACATCCACGTTGCACATGTCTAGAAGCACGAGGAGATTCAGGAGTACGGTCAACCTTAGCGATTCTTTTTTCTTCGCCAAGACCAAAGTTTACCTGATATAATTTTCCAGTCCCTCCTTCTTTGAAAGGAGTAAGATTAGAGTATTTATGTCCAAGAAGCATTAAGAGTTGATCTGGATTCATTGATTCACCTCTTGTAGCACATCTACGGTAATCTTTACAATAGTTCCGGGACGAAGCTCTTTCTCAATTATTTTAGGTATGACTATAATAGATTGGCTGCCATGTTTGGCAATCCGTTTCAGAAGAGTATATTGTTTTCTATACATGGTTTATGTATAAAATAGGGCAGTTCTTTTTAAATCTTTTGGTTTTTAACTACTGGAGAGTAGGTATATTAATGTTGAGAGAAATTTTTATAAAGTAGGGGCTGAATTATCAGTTTAACAGCCCCGTATTGTAGTGGACTAGCATTCAAGGCTCTGAACCTTGCGACCGCGGGATGTTCAAAAATGATTTTGACATGACGGAATTCGAATCCGCGCGGGGCTACTTACCTTTTTTGCATCTTGCAGGGTCGATTTTTCTGGATGCCATTTTTCTTGCTCATTTAGTCCCAGTTTCACGTGATAGATGCACAGTGAGAATGTAATACAAAAATTCTGTGGGATTTTGGCTAGGAGGTAATAACCCTGACGTATTAGAGAAGTTCCGGCAGGGCTAATGTAAAAAATTAAGAGAAAAAATTATCTTAATTTGTTTAATAAGTCAGCTATAGCGTATGATGCTATTTTAAACGTACCTCTTTCAACTGGAACCACTAATTTTTGGTCCTTTAGATCTTTCAATCTTGCGGTAACTATTGCGGGCTTTTCTTTCAACATTTGGGCAATTTCTTGCGTTTCCACTTCTTCTTTTATAGAAGATTCTTTTCCCAATTTTTGTTGCAACTTACTTGCCAGATATCGCGCAGACAAAACCAAAAGAATCCCATTGGGAGTCGTTAATTTTTTAGTAGATCCGTTATCAACAATAACATATCCGTTTTTGTCAATCTTACAAAAAAAGAGTAATTTCTCAATGAGGGTTTTTAAATCCTCATTTTCCATATCACCATCTAGTATAAATTGTTTCTCAAGATCTTCTAATTCTTTATTCATTTTATTCACCCAAGTTAAAATTTTAAAGGCACTTTTTCTTCTACAAATTTAATTCCCTTTGGAGAAATTAAAATGTATTTTGAATTATTATCATATTCGATCATCTTTTCTTCATGAAGCGGGATTAAGATTTTTGTTCTGAAGAAAGATGGATTAGAATATTCAACCCAATACAAAAGATTTTTTTCATTTACAGGATTTGGATAACAAGAATGTAGAAGCACTAATACTTTCTTATTAAAATCTAGGGAAGTATCAAGTATTCTTTTTCTATTCAAAACATCCCAAACGATGGGGAATTCTTTTGCAACTAAGTGTTCTACAATTGTGTTTGCTTCTTGTAAGTTTACTGCATAAAATATCCTCACTAACTCAGCTAAAATCCATTTGCTTATTGAAACAACTAATGAAGCATCCATATGATTTGGATTTATATCTCCTCCAATATGGCCTACACCTCTTTTATTCCTCAGAGAATAAATAGAAGCAAGCAATTTGGGGATATGAAAACGCATTGAATCTGGAAAACTGGACATGCTTTCAAACTTTCTTGATGCCTGCTCAAAATCCCGAATAGAAGTACCAAAAGGAGTGTATACTTTAGTTGAGGAAGTATACCATTCTAATGTTCTAAAAACAGCTTCAGCAAATTTAGCCCCATTTAGTTCTGAAGGTTCAAATCTATTTTCTCGGAAGTTACGAATAATTTCTCCGTATCTTTCCTCTAAGTTAAATCTTAATTCTTCAGGTAAGTTCGCAAAGACAGAGGAAAAATTAAACGGTTGATTCATTTTTTTCCTCTATATTTGAGTTCTTCTTTTTTGGAATTCTACTATTAGGCTTCCAATTTCCGGAGACATTTGAATCTTGAATTTCTTTTATGAATTCATCTGCTTCTGCCTCGGCGTGAATATCTAGTGAATATTTATCTCCGTTTCTAATAATTCCCGGATCATTAGCTAAAAAATTTCTAGTATTACCAGAATTTAGCCTCCAAGATTCTATGTGGGGGTTTATTGTTTCCTTTCTAGAAACAGCAGCCTCACCCATTATTTTGTTATAGGCTCTTATTATTACGTAAGTTAAACGTTTAGCAGCATCACTTGCAGAAGTTGCTTTAAGGTCTCTTATTGAGAGATGAAAATTTCCATCACTTGTTTTCATAGCTATCCCAGCCAATGAAGACATTGCATAATTCTGAATTGCCTTAGGAACATCAGTTGTTTTCGGACTTACTCCTTTAGTTATACCCTCTCCAATAAGATTAGAAATCAGCAAATCGAAGGCTTTATCCTGAACCTTTTCCGGAAAAGATGAGACTATTTTTGCAATCTCTGGCATCTTTTCAACAATTTTATCATATGTTTCTTTTTCCATAAATTTACCACCCCTGGTTAATTTATACTTTGTTTGAAACAACTGTTTAAATAGATTGTGGAACTAGAGAATATATTAGGAATGGATCCTTTCTGATGCAGTGTCTGTGTCTGATTCGCGCGGGGCTAATGGTCATCGTGCTCGCTTCGTGGGCTATCTAAATGAGCTCACGGCGGCACTTCTTTTATCACTTTTTCTGCCAAAAGAACACCGAAGGCAGAAGTTCCGGCGGGGCTATGACATACAGAATACTTATTCTTTAGCCTGCTTCCATAATATTCCAAAGTACTTCCTATAACTATCCGCAACATTTTTATCTTTTATCAGAAGAGCATATGGATTTTCAGAAAACACTGCTATTGTAACAAGATCTCCAACTATTACAGTCTCTTGAAATTGCGCAAATTCCTTATTCAAATATCTTATCTTTGTTAAGAAGTTTTCTGCAATCTTCATACCCCCAACTCTAACTGAATCATCAAAAACTTGTCTTGATTGAAGTTTATTTGCGACCCTTCTTTTATGTAAATTAAGCCACCAAGTAAAACCCATGATCTTAGAAGTTATTGGTCCTCCACCAAAGGTATTGTATTCTTTTCCTTTAGCATTTATCATAATATTGTATACTTCTTTGATACCCCTTACTCCCTTATAGACAGAAGCAGATTCTTCATTTGTTGTTCCCCTTTGTGTTTCTTTTAGTTCAGGCAGTATTTCTTGAAGTTTTCTTTTCTTATCTTCAACAAAATCAAACAAATGCTCTGGTTCAGTTGCTCGATAAACCTTTCTTTTACCAGCTAATATGAAATTAATCAATCCTTTTGCAATTAAAGAATTTAAGTCCCTATGAACAGTAGAACTAGGTAGTTGAGATTTATCTAATATAATTCCTGCGCTAGAAGCACCTAATTTTAGTAAAGTCAAATATATCTTTATTTCAGTTCTAGTTAGGCCAAGTTCCTCAAAAACAGTTGTATCCATTATATCCTACCAATTGGTAGGAGTTATATTTAAATGTATAGGTTAAAATATTCCAATTATGAACATTGAAGATTGGATAAAACACAATGAGAAAAATGGCGTGGACACCGTTCAAGTTAGAATGATCTCTTCAGGAAATGAATTAATTGGAAGAGACGCCTTTTCTTCTCCTAAGTACGGACTATATCTAACCAGCAAAGAAGAAAGAGACCCAATTGTTGAAACTAGAGAAGCTGGAACCCGCTCTGCAATTGGCGGTGGTGCAACAATGACTGCACCAATGATGTTTTTCATTAATCCTGCTTTGATAGGATATAAGGTGAAAGTTAGATATGATTCTGATTATAACACTGATGAGATAGTTGGATCTTGTTTTGGTTTAAGAAAAGCGGATGAAGTAGCATATAAAAGCGCCCTTGAAACAGCAAGAGAAATTATCAAAAGGACGGGAATGAAAATTCAAGATAAAACTTCTGAAGATCTGTCACAATTTGCAAAGTCCCCACAATTAGAATTAGAAAAAAGAGTTTACGATTGGAAGAATAGAAGTATTGCGTCCTCCGAGTTCCGTTTATAAGTCACGTCTCCGCGCGGGGCTAATATTCTTTACTAAAAGTTATCACTACACCAAACGAAATGTTCTAAGTTACGCAGTGATAATAATATTGTCCACAAATCAGAAAGATTTATATATAATGTGGACAATATAACTTATATGGTATACGTAGATCGTATCAAATCAGGTAAGAAGACATTCTATTATTTAGGAAAGACAGTTAGAACCGGAGAAAGTGAATGGAAAAAAATCCGCATCAAACTAGGAGAAAAAGAACCAACTAGAGAAGAAATCGGCAAGAAGTTAAAAGAACTAAAATTAGAAGAATATAAAATTTACAATAAAGATTATTTGGATGCAGATAAATTAGAAATAATTGATGATTTCAAAGAAGTTTATAATAACCATCTGAATAAAATCCCTAAAACCGTTGCTGAAAAAGAAGAGTCTGAGTTTATTATTCGCTTCACTTATAACTCTAATGCAATCGAGGGAAATAGATTAACCTTAAGAGACACTTACTTAATTATTAAAGAAAAACAAATACCTTCTGGAGCTCCCCCAAAAGATTATAATGAAGCCATTAACGGAAGAGATGCCTTTGATTTCATCAAGAAATATAAAGGAAAATTAACTATTGAATGTATAGAGGAAATTAATGGAATTCTCACTAAAAATACCGGAGTTGTTTATCCAGGTAGAGTAAGATTCTTTCCCGTAAAGATAGAAGGTGCTGAACATGTTCCGCCCGAACCTGAAGAAGTAAAGCCACTATTGAAGAAAATGATCGAATTCTATTATGATAACAAGAGAAAGATTCATCCTTTTGTTCTGGCTTGTTTGATTCATGCTCAATTTGTAGAAATTCACCCATTCGAGGATGGAAACGGAAGAACTGGAAGAACTTTAATGAATTGGGTCTTATTACAAGCCAAATATCCAAAATTATTTGTTCCGGTTAGATTAAGACCCAAATATTACGAAGCTATCGATACACATAATCGTAAAGATTACAAAGGATATTGTGAGAAGATGTTTGAAGTGGTTATCGAACAATTCAAGCTTTAGTGTTGTCCACAAAATAGGTATTTGTTAACCAAAAGTGGACAAGGAGAGATAGTGTCATTCACTCGAGCTCCTTAGCCAGATAGACGCGCGGGAGCTATGTATATTCCTACTCTTAATAACCACGGAAAAATTTAAGAAGAAAAACCCTATTATAAACTTACGATGAGCTTAACATTAGAAATATTTTACTTGTGTGCTGGAATTTTAGCTATTATTTCATCGATAGTAGATATAAGAAAACGTGAAGCACGCACATTTGGTGGGGTTCGCATGCTTATTCCTTTAAAGAAATATCCAATTACATTTTGTAGCATAATCGCAACAAAATTATTTATTGCTGTAGTATTATTAATTGTAGTAATTGGTACATGGTTGTCATGAGGTTGTTAATTCCTACCTAGTACTATAAACTAACTTATATCCCATTGACTTGAATTCAGCTAAAAAAGGATATAATTTGTTTTGTTTTACTGCCGGACAGTCTTCTGTAACCACAACAGTTTTTCCAAAAATAAATAACGGAAATTCTTTGCACGCTTTTGGTCTTTGTGGATTCTGATGTATTAAACATTTATATTCTTTAAGGTTCGGACAACCTTTGCTTAAGTTAAATATGTAAGTTCTATCTATAGGCATTATTACCAAATCCTTTATATCCATCTGAAGAAGACTTACTTCTGGTTCAGATAATAATAGGTAGCCTTTTCTGCAACAGTATGCGAGACATTCGTTATAACAATAACTGCTTAATGATTCTCTTGCACGAACAGCCAAGCCTTCAGCCTTAGAATTCATAACAGAACAGATCCATATCTGAGAGAAAACCCTAATCACTTATATAATGTCCTAAATCCCATCATTTGAGCTCCCTCACGCGGGGAGATATATATTTTGGACATATTTAGAGATCATTACAAAACACGTTTTAAGAAATAGTCCCTGACATTTACTTTATCTAGATCAATAACTGGAAGTTCTATTTCTTTACCCAAGAGAGAAGTTCTATAAGACAACATTTGTTCTAAAGATATAACTCCCTTAATATCTTGGTCTTCTGCAATTCTTAATGTAACTTGATTAACAACATCCTCATAGACATTATCATTTAGATTAAAGATAGAGTTTGGGAAATTAAGATGAATTAATTCATGAATTATCTTTACAAGCATATCTTCAACAGCTCCAATTTTGATAGTAACTGGGTTTGTTCTAGAAGGTCCATCAAAATCAGCAAGATAAATGGGGATGGAAAGACCATTGTCCCAATTAAATCCAGTATAAATGGGGATTCTCTCTAAAAAATAAGGCATGTTCTGTTGATAAGGGGCATCCAATCTTTTTCCTGCATCAACAATTCTACCCCAATCTGAATCATTAAGTTGTGTATTCAAGGTCTGAGAATAAGTTCTTGAACAAATCAATTCAGTGGTTATCATTTGTTCTCACACATCTTAGTTATTTCAACATATTGTTGATCTATCCGACAATTTCCAAAACAAAAAACTCTTGATTGACAGTCTATGCAACCATCTTGTATTCCAGTTACATTTCTATAAGCGTGGAATACTTCAGAATTGGTCCAAATATCTTGAAAAGGAGAGTTATTTATGTTCCCACCAGAATTATGAATATCATAATCGCAAGGAAAGACATTACCTGTTGCCCCAATATGCGCATAAACCATTCCCCCAACACAATTCAAAACATCTGTACAATTTCCATAAGCATTAATAATTCTAAGGTTAGGATGTTCTTTCTGTTTTCTCTGAACCACACCGTATAAATCTTGAGCTTCTTTAACTCCCAACCTGAGATGTTCTTTATCAGATAATATCTTAGTTATACGTAAAGTGTCAATCTTAAACCGAGACAAATAATCTATCAGAGAAGAAACTTCTCCGATATTCCTTTGGCTAACAACAGTATTTGTTGTTAACGTCACTTTGCTTTCTTGACAAGATTCAATAGAGTCTATAGCTTTCCTAAATGCTCCACCTACTCGTTTATAAGAGTCATGTGCGGCTTCCAAACCATCAACAGAAATTTGTATTTCATCAATATAATCTAATGCTTCATTAACTCTTTCTGGATTGAATCCAGTAGTAAGTAATCTTATCTTTATTTGAGGATGTTGTCGAATATATTTGGCCAGTTGTTTAAATCTATCAAATGATCTCTCGGAAGAGGTAATCTCGCCACCACTTAACGAAATTTTTGATAAACCCATCAGAGATAATTCATCTACCAATCCTTCTAGCCTAGCGGAATTAGTTAATTGATCTTCATTAATCTCCCTAAAACAACCTTCACAAGAATACGGGCAACTTTGGGTAAGCTCAAGAGTTACATCCCCAATATTTAAGGTTCTTGATTGTGTAAATGGGAAATTTAAGATTTGCGATAGAACTTGACTCTTATCAAAGGGCAGATCCATTTTTATTCTTGAAGGATAGACCACTTTATGATCCAATAAATCTCTTAAGACAAATTGATAATCTTTTGGCGAGATTCCCAAATGTTCTAAATTTTCAGGGTTATCAATTTCTTCTGGTTGAGAAAGGTATACTGCAATATGTGGAAATTGAAGGTTAAAGACTCCACCATAAATGTTAACTAACCTAAATTTCTCTTTGTCTGTTTGAATTATAGAACTAGCAGGGAAAAATAGAAAATTGTCCATTTTAAAGAACTTCTTTAATCAGAGTGTTGACACCAAGTGTCATATTTAGTTGTTTTTTCATCCTGAAGCTGGCGATACAACGGTTTTACTTCTCTTTCAGGGGTTCTTAAAACATCTTTAGGTTCTAACTCACTCTCAATTCTAAGCGTCTTTACCTCAAATTGATCTTCTAAACCCATTGTAACTACTTGCTACTTATTGAAATTTATAAGCTTTTCCGTTACTTCTACGAAAAAGTGAACCATTTATATCAAATACTTAACCGCACTCTTGACGTTGCTGCCCATTCTGAGTTGATTTGATCAGAAAGAGTTAATACGTTCTCTTATCTTGTAGTTAAAAGATGGACTCTGAGATATGCCACGATTGACGATTGCGCGCGCGGGATTACTTTTCTTTATGGAACAAAAATAATGGTTTATTAGAATACATTTTATAAATAAACTCAACTAATAATTCATCACTTAAAATATGATCACTACCACCATAACTTGGGACCCATCCGTAGCTTTAGAACAGGCAGTTTCTATACATTGTACTACTACGGTAAAATCTCAAAATAAAGAACAAGTTTTTTCCATGGATTTAGATCACGGAAGAAAAGCATCGGGTTATTTGAGTGGAGTTACTATGAATTGTTTTGGTATGGTTAATTCTGCTTATTGGAAAAATCTCAGTAAAAAACCAGGAGAGAACACCTATCAATTACAACATGAAGAAAAAATTGGAGAGAAAAACATTGAAGGGATTGCTTACTTTCACCAACCTCATTATCTCTTAACCAGGGATAAAGTGGTTATGGATGACCATTGGTGTTCTTTCTACGGAAGTACTTCCATGAGATGGGAAATACTGAATTATCCACGAGGAACATACCCGGAGAGATTCGTTCAGACTGTTTACGATCAAACCCATGTTTATGCGGGGATATATCGATGGACCAATTGTGAATGGGAATTCTTTGAAGCAATCCCTCATGAAAAAGAATTAAGAAAATATTACCAAGAAGTTATTGTGCCATTAGTTAAAAGAATAACTCCCGATTCGAAAGAAGATAGAGCAATACTATTAGAAAAACTTATTGAAATTCCCCGGTTAAAAGGATTGAACCTTCAATCGATTGAATTAAAATGAGTCTATTCTCAAATGTTGTAATCAACTTTTCTCCGAGCAGATTTACTATTCCTCATCAATAAGATTATAAATCTAAATCTCTTCCTAAAATAAATGAAAAAGTTCTCCATTGCCCACAAGGATGAACCACTACGAGAACTAGTCGAAAAAACAGATAAGAAGATCTTAGCTGTTTGGGCTATTGACTGTGCCAAGCGAGTACTACCTTACTTTGAAAAAAACTATCCAAAAGATAACCGACCAAGAAAAGCGTTAGAAACGCTTCAAGAATGGATACGTACGGGAATCTTCAGTATGAAAGTTATCCGCAAGGCTTCACTTGATGCTCATGCCGCGGCGAGAGAAGTAGGAGAAGACACCCCTGCGAGATCTGCTGCCAGAGCTGCCGGTCAAGCAGTAGCCACAGCACACGTTGCTAGACATGCTTATGGTTCAGCAGTTTATGCACAACAGGCCATTTATAGAGCTAACAAATCTGAAACCAAAGAAAGAGATTGGCAATATCAACGGTTATTAAAATTAGCTTCTAACACTCACCACAAATAATATTATTCTAGAGTAGTTGAAAAGTTTTTTAAACCAAACTATAATCCCTCTTCTTAAGATGATAAAGAAGAAGGTTAAAAACAAAGTTAAAGATAAAACACCTTATTGTCACACCGGCAGTGCTATTTATGGATTAGGTTTCATTGGAGCGTTAGTTTATTATATTTCCACTGCCACCACCTTCTGGACAGGAGTATTGGGAATATTGAAAGCATTGATCTGGCCAGCGTTTTTAGTATTCTACCTATTAAAATTCTTAGGCGCTTAATCTCTGGCAATTTTACCTTTTATTTGAAAATAACTACTACAGCACAATTAAGTATATAAATCGATTTAACCCCTTGAACGTTTATGATACCTTACGAAAATAAACTATCACAATTTCCTCCAACACAAAGTTACGTCGACTTCGGTTTAGAACAAGTTGAAGCGATCAATCAAAGATACGATGCCTGGATCGCTCGCCAATCTTTTGCAGAAGATGCTGTCCCTTCCAGATTTGAAAGAATGGTAGTTGAAGGCAGTTCAGAACAACATGATTTTCATTTAAAACCATCCGTGGATCATGTTACCTGGGATTTACGTTTTCCTCAGAAAGTGAAGATTAAAGATCTTGATAATGCTCTTCTACATGAACATCGATTACCAGAGATGACCACTTTTAATAGTGCACCAAGAATTTTCGATACCGCAAATTATATTCAGGTTAGAGTTGAGAATGGAGAACGAGGCTGGGTTAAAACCGGAACCTTTCCTGAAAATGTTCATCTCGGAAACGAATGGATCAACAAAGATAATGTTCGTGAAGGACAAAGAGTAATTCCCATTCAGACCAGTATCAGAAGAGAAGCCTTAGCCGGTTTTGAAGCAGCTTATCAGTGGCAGAAGTTTAGAGCGATGGCGGTTAGCTGTGCCGATCATATCGGAGCACAACTGGCTATAGAATGGGGCAATCTCGCCGCAAAGAAATACAAAGATGGCGAGAATATGCGTTCCAGAAAAGATGCTGCTTATCCCTTCTTTGTACAAATGTTGCCAGACACTCGATTAGAAGAAGGACCAACGGCATTAAAATCATTTTATCGTCCAGGAGCACTAGAAGGAGCCTTAGCTCTAGAATTAGAACAGGCCACAACTAGAAATTTTGGATCAAACGAAGGTGAATCTCGTCCGATTTATTTGATGAGAGGTAGCCCGATAGAAATCACTAAGACTGATCAAGGATACGATGCAGTAATGAAATTTATGGTTCAGATTCATGGATACTTCCCAAAAGGAGACGGAGAGATTGAACCACTCAAACTAGCGGTGCAAGAACAATTACAGAAACATTACACTTTAACTGCAGAAGACCCTACTACCTATAATATGACTTTCGTATTAAGAGATGCACATCTAGTAGATCAAGCGATTAGAACCGGAGCGAAAGATACTGAATTGCATAAATTTGCCAAGCGATTAGGTAATGACTTGCTACTCACTGAACAAGCTTTAGGTACATGGCACAAGGGAATGCCCGGACTTAAGGCACAGTATGACGAGATGGTAAGTTCAGCAAGAGCAACTTATTTTAATGGTTTAGGAGAAAGATTAGTTCCTCCCAGTTAAACAGAACCATCTTTGACAGCGAGGAATATCTTTATAAAGTTCTTAATCTGTTTTCTAGTAATTATAATATATAATAGAAAGAGGATGCGAATATGACTGGATACGTAGGAGCGATAGAAAAATCAACTTTGAACAATAATTTCTTCCGGCAAGTGTTATACACCGGAAAACATGCCCAATTGGTAGTGATGTGTTTACAACCGGAAGAAGAGATCGGAAATGAAGTCCACCAGAAAGTAGACCAATTCTTCCGGATAGAAGAAGGAGAAGCAAAGTTTATTTTTAACGGAAAAGAAACTCATCTGGCTAAAGAGGGAGACGCAGTAATTGTTCCGGCAGGAACTTATCATAATGTAATTAACAACTCTAACACCAAACAGGTAAAACTTTATACTATTTATTCCCCGCCAAATCATCCTGATGGAACCGTCCACAAGAACAAGGAAGAAGCTGAGGAAGCAGAAAAGCACGAACATCATGATTAAGAGATTAAATTTTTGGGATTGGACCATTTTAGTTCTAGTCTTGCTAGAAGTGATTCTATCTGGAGTATTAGTATACCAAAACCTTAATTCCTCTACCCCCTGTCTGTTGGGACAACCCACTAGGTGTTCTGATGTCCAAGGCAGCAGTTACGGAACATTGTTTGGGATAAAACTTCCTTACTTAGCTCTATTCGCGTTCATCGGTTTATTAGTAACTTACTTCATCAATTCAGAAGTATTTTTCTTAGGAACAATAATTGGAGCAGCAGCTTCTGCTTATCTTATCCTAGTACAAATATTTGTCTTAAAAGAAGCCTGTTCAACTTGTTTAATGATTGATAGTACGATGATAGTATTATTTGTAACTTCAGGGATTAGACGATTATCTAAAAGTAAGAAATGAGAAATAAGATTTATAAATACCCCCTTCTGAAAAGTAATTATGGTAGAGCTAACTGATTTAATCGAAGTTGTAGATAACCGGACGGAAGAAAAACTAAAATTAGAAGCAACAGCGCTTAGTGCAATGACCGGACGGAAAGTAGACTGGAGATCATGCAAAAGAGACTTTACTGGTAAAGCTTGGAAACCCGGATTGTTGATAGTTGAAGGAGCTCAACATCCTTATCATGCCTATGTCTTTAATCCTAACACCAAAACCATCGACAAAGAAGGAGAATATGCAATTAGAACAGATGCCGAAGGGTGGGCTATGGATTATGCCAGCGTATTAAATAAGTAATAGATTTTATACTTTCTTTTCTTCTACTAAATGAAACACGTCCTTATACCTGAATAAACTAAACCGATTGGGACTTTCTTTATTAGTTAACAGATGATTATCCTGAACAAAACCCCAATACTCTTCAGAAGGTATTTCTAAACGCAAAGTAACATGATAATCATCATAATTCTCTTGTAAATAAGTGGAGATCTCAACAATATCAGCTGAAGAAACAATCGGAGAGAAGAACTTAACCACTTTAATAGAAGAAGCTGAACCTAATTCTACCAAAAAACGTTTTCGGTCTACCTGAAAGACCGGAAAGTTAAGTAGTGAAGAAAATCCTTTTTCTACTATCCCTTTGTTTAACACAAAGAAATCATGAGTAGGAAATCCTTGAATCAACTTCTCTTTAGCTTGATCGACTGCCCCTTCTGCTCGTTCATGAGACATGCTTAAGTTCCAGTTCATTCCTTCTTCTTGAAGAAATTCTACTGCTTTCCCTCGACCATGATAAGCAGTAAGCCTGCTGCAACGATCTTCTTCACCGTAATATTCTAACACACATTTCCCGAAGAGAAAAGGATATTTCTGAAATATTTTCCCAACTTGCTCTAACGGTTTAAATTCATAAACAAGATATTTATCGGAATATAGTTGGTACAATTCGTGTAAATCGGGAGAGTATGTTCCTGCATCACGCCATGAATCACACAAAATGACTTTAATTTCATTCAAGAGGGGGAGAACCTTTAATGAATTAAGAGCATCTTCATTATAAATCGCTGGGTTGAAATGGATAATCTTAAGATAATGAGCTAAGGCAAGATTAATCTTGGCTAGCCAATATCTTACTTGGTCCTTTTCTATCCCTATCGCTGAACCTTCTTTACATAACTCTAACAATTGTCCTCCCGCACCACAACTAATGTCTGCTACAGAACAATCGGGATAATATGCAGAGATCTTCTGAGCACGATGTCGAGCAAATTTCTGAGGAGTAGCATAACTTAAAGAATACTCATCTAAAAGCATGAATTCTGCAAACCCTCTTCGCTGCAACATCTCTAGGGGATATACGTAGGGAGCAAGAGAAAGAAGTTTCTCGGGAAGATCTTTTCCTTTAAGTCTTAATTCTCTAATTTTAGCTACTTGGTTAAGCAATTCTGCAGGATTACTCTCTGCTAAAACATAGATCTGTTCCAAATGATGACTTTCTTCCCCCATATTCTTCTCTAGGCTGAAAACATTTATAAACATTATTGTAACATTATACAACAATGAGAAGAGGGATGTGGTGGATAGTAGCATTATTGTTAGTGATTAACTTAATTTATGCCATAGATATTTCTCCAGAAGTCACTCAAAAGATCTCTAATGAGGGTAAAGTTTCAGTAATTGTAGTCCTTAAATCGACCCCCGCTAAAGGGATAGGGATTACTTCTTCTAGCGATGAAGTGTTAAGTAAATTAAAGATTAGAGATAAGAACCAGAAACAAGGGATACAATCTGAGGATTATGATTTAGATTTAAAACACCAATACTCCATTATTAACGGTTTTAGCGGAACCTTAACTAAAGAAGGACTGGATAAATTAGGTTCTAACCTCCAAGTACAGAGAATAGAATACGATCAACCGGTAAAAATATTATTAAATCAAAGTGTACCTCAGATCAATGCCAGCCAAGTGTGGAGATTAACAGTTAACGGGATAAACATCACCGGAGCAGGAGAAACGGTATGTGTAGTAGATACAGGGATAGATTATACTCATCCAGGATTAGGTAATTGCACCAACACTTCGTTCTTGGCCGGGAATTGTAGTAAAGTTCTTTCCGGGTACAATCTTGCAGATAACGACCCGGACCCTATTGATTCAAACAGTCATGGAACCCACGTAGCGGGGATTATTGCTTCAGAGAATTCAACTTATCGCGGAGTAGCTCCAGATGCTAAACTCTTAGCAGCTAAAGTATTCAGTGGCAGTTCAGGAAGTACTTCGTACAGTAATATTGTGGCTGGAATTGAATGGTGTGCTAATTCTACTCGAGTCGCACAGTATAACATTTCTGTTATTACTATGAGTATCGGATGCGATGGGGGAAGTTGTACTCATTGGCAGACTTATTGTGATACTAATTATAGTTCTGTTGCTACTGCAATTAATGCTGCTTATGCTCAGAACATCTCGGTTACTGTTGCTGCCGGAAACGATGGCTGGACAGATGGTATTTCTGATCCGGCGTGTATTGCTAATGCCACTCCTGTTGGCGCAGTTAGCAGTTCAGATATTATCAAGTATAATCGAGGTAGTTTATTATCATTGCTTGCTCCATCAGATATCATTTCACTTATTCCCGGGAATACTGTTGGATACAAAACAGGAACCTCTATGTCTACTCCCCATGTAGCCGGGTCTATTGCCTTACTACAACAATATTATCGTTTAACCCATAACGAAACACTAACTCCCAACCAGATTAAACAAATCTTAAACAACACTGGTAAAACCATCAATGACACTTCTGGATCTGGATTAAATTTTTCTAGAATTGATGTTTATGCTGCAATAGAATCCATTGATCAAATAAATATTACTTTTGTCTCACCCATTAACAATTCTTATTACAAGAGTCAATTCTTAATTAATTCTTCACTTCTTCTAACCTCTATTGATGTTAACAATAAACTAAGTTATTCCTCATACGACCTCACTAACTCTTCCGGTAACATCATCCAAAGTAATCAGAACAATTCCATTAATCTAAACAGCTATACTTGGGTGGATTTAGTCAACCTTTCAAATTCTACGTTTAATGATGATAATTACACATTCAGAGTTATAACAAATGATTCTGTTGGAAATTTAGCCAATTCTTCTGTTAATTTCATATTAGACAAAACTTCTCCGGACATTCTTATCATCCAAAATCAGTCTGAACCTGTCTACAACAACGACACCATTATCTTTAAGATCAACATTACTGAACTAAACTTAAACACCTCTGAGATATATTTTGAATCCAACTTCTCCACCAACTGGACCAATTACTCTATGACTAATGAAAATAATATAACCTTCAACTTCACTCTCACCGGGATCACTAACCTAAGCAATCAAAGAAATATTGCATATCAGTTCCACGCTGCGGATTTAGCTGGAAACATTGATAATAGCAACACTTTCAACTTTACTGTCCAGAACAGAAATATCTCTACTTTCAATATTACCTCCCCCCTTAATGGGAGCATTCTAGAACTTGGCAACCTGACCAATTTTATTTCCGTAGTTATAGACCCAGATGAAGACACTTTAATTTATAATTGGACCGTTAATGGAACCGTAGTTTCCAGTGCGCAGAACTTCACTTATCAATTCAACCTCACCGGAGATTATTTAATCACCCTATTTGTTACCGATGGATATAGTTTCAATTCTACCAATCTCACTATCATTGTGAATGATACTGCTGCTCCGAGTATTGCTTCCCTCTCTTATGACAGTTCAGTCCATTTACAACAGGAGATAAATCAAAGTATTACTGCTAATATTTCTGATTATTCCGGAATATCAAACGTAACTTTATACTTTAATAATACTTTAATGAACTCAACTTGTAACACCACCTCTACTACTTGGAATTGTAGCTGGTCTTGGAACGGTTTATCAGTTGGAAATTATAACTTTACATTAAATATCACTGACAATTTTACTACCCCTCATACTAATACTTCAACTTACTCTTTCAGTGTAACTTCTTGTTCTGATGGATCTCAGAACGGAGATGAAACTGGAACAGACTGTGGAGGTTCTTGTAATTCTTGTTCTAGCTCTTCTTCCAGCAGTTCTTCTGGAGGAGGAAGTTCTTCTGGTGGAGGGGGAAGTGGAGGAGGAACAACTACTACTACTTACATCGCTACTGAATCACAACTAATTACCGGATATACAACAGTTATTGCCAAAGGAGACCGGATTAAATTCACTTTAGAAAAAGAGGAACATAACTTATCTATCGAAAGCATGACTAGTCATGTAGTGAATGTTATTATCCAAAGTCGAACCATTCGGGCTCTCTTTTCAGTTAATGACACTTTAAAATTTGATTTAGATGAGGACAGATATTATGATTTAAGTGTTACTTTGAACAGCATCAACACTTCTCAGATTAAGGCAGGTTTTACTTTAAAGAACATCCATGAACTTATTAAGAGGACCACCACCCCAAGCACAATTCCGTTGAATCAAACCCTGAACCTAAATCTTTCTACTTCAAATTCCTCCCTAATTGAAAATATCAGCATTGCCAGATCAAACCAGTCACAGGAAGAAGTATCTTCTTCAAAAGCCACTTCTCTTAGTCTCATCCTTACTTTATTGGGGATAGCAATAGTTATCTTTCTGGGATCGGTAATTGGATATTGGAAAATGCATAAGAAAAGAAAAAGAACTTCTCCTTTTTGGCCACTTAAACCATAAATAACTTTATAAATCTAGGTGCTTTCTTTCTCTTTGAAAAAAGAGATGGGATACGAGATAAATAGAACGCATGCTAAGATAGTAGGAGGTTACTTATTTCTAGCTTTATTCTTTAGTTTCGTTCTAATCACAAATTATCATAATTCTTCCCCCTCTTCTATGACCGGGTATGTAGTGTTTGAAGGAGGAACCCAAGTAAGTACAGAAAAGATGGACCCTGCTTTGGTTCAAGAAATAAATTCAGGGAATAATGAACCTAAAGTGGTGGTGATCCTAAAAGAGGACCGTCTCACTGATTCTCCAGATTTAGAACAACGTAAAGAAGCAATTCAAGAGATTCAACAGCAAGTAATCTCTTTCTTAGAACAAGAAATTTCCGTCTCTTTACCTCAAGATACCACAGAGATACTCACCTCAGAAGGAACAGCATCGGAAGAACAAATTAACCGAGAGATTCAAGAAGATAAGTTACCTGATGCGAAAGAGATCATTCAGGACAACAGTGGATTTGAGATTACCCAACAATACGATACTGTAAACGCTTTAGCTGGCCAGGTTAAAGACCCCCAAACATTAATAGAATTAACTAACAATGATCAGGTAGAAAAGATTCTTTTAGATTATCCCGTTTCAGTAAGTTTGGACCAAAGTACTTCTCAGATTGGTGCACCGAAAGTATGGAACCTTTCTGTTAACGGAACCCCTATTGATGGAAATGGGGAAACGGTGTGTATCATCGACACGGGAATAGATTACACTCATCCAGCATTAGGAAATTGTAGTCCCTCTTATTACCAATTAGATGGAACCCCTGCTTCATTGGAAACTTCAATCGAATCGGATCATCCTTATGCTAATAATTTTGATCACACCTGGACCATAACCCAAGAAAACTATACTAATATTGCTGTTCATTTTTCTTACATTCATTTAGAACAAACATCTGGACAAGGGGACACCTTAGATCGAGTTTATGTTTATGATCAATACAATCGAACTTTAGCGATCTATAAAGGGTCATTAGAAGATATCTGGACCCCTTCTGGAGAAGGAAACACTATTTATGTTCGTTTAGTAAGTGATGAGTCTGTTGTTCTTAATGGATTTGTCATTGACCAAACTTTGGATGGAACTACCAATACCGAGATGAATTGGAACAATTGTAGTAAGGTCATTGGAGGATGGGACACCTATAATAACGATGCTGACCCTAAAGATGATCATGGACACGGAACTCACGTTGCCGGGATAATTGCTTCTGAAGATCCAGTTTATAGAGGAGTAGCTCCTGGAGCTAAATTAGTAGCAGTAAAAGCGCTCAGCGCTAGTGGCAGTGGTTATTCTTCTGATGTGGTTGCCGGGATAGATTGGTGCAACGGTAATGCTCAAAAATATGGAATTTCCATTATTAGTATGAGTTTAGGGTGTGATGGATATGGATGTACTCATTATCAAGATTATTGTACTCAAGATTTAACTTCCCAAGTAATTAATCAATCTTATCAACGAGGTATATCGGTATTTATCGCTGCAGGAAATTCTGGCTGGACTAACGGCATCTCTAATCCTGCTTGCGTCCCTAATGCTATTCCCGTAGGTGGAGTAAATGAGAATGATGCCATCGTTTACAACCGAGGAAATTTATTAAAGATTCTAGCTCCGGGAACGAACATTATGTCCACCACCTTAAACAGTGGTTGGCGTTCTTTGAGTGGAACTTCTATGGCTACTCCTCACGCTGCAGGATCAGCAGCATTGTTACAACAATACTGGAAACAGTCTACTGGAGAGCCCACCTCTCCCTCTCAATTACAACTTCTTCTATTTAACCGAGGGAAAACAGTTTACGACTCCGGATCAGGATTAAACTTCTCTCGGATTGATATCTATAATTCTATCTTGCCAAAGATAATCTTTAGTTCAGATAACTCGCTTAACAATTCAATCATAACTAACGATTCCGTTGAAATTAAGATTAACTCGGAACTTCCTTTAGCTTCAGCGCAACTGTTCTTAACTTTTCCCGACGCAAATCAAACCATCTTAGATTTAGTAAAACAAGGCCAAGAATTTAATAAGGTTTTAGATAATTTAACTTCTGGAGAATATTCTTATTATGTTATTGGAACAGATGTCCTAGGATTAAATGCAACTACAGAAACTCGTACCCTGCTAATAAATCTAACTTCTGTCCCAGAAGACCTTCCCCACAATCAAACAATTCTTCCCTTGATTATAATTCACTCTCCGCAGAATAATTCTTATCTCTCTCAAAATCTTTCCTTAAACTTAACTCTCAGCCAAAACCTAACTTTCTGGAGTTACTCCATTAATAACTCACTTCAAGAACAAGCTAATAATTTTAGTGAATTGCTTAACAATTCTAGAGAGGAAGTGTTGGAACAGATCGTTCTATCAGAAGGAGAATATTTACTTAACATAGAAGCAAGAGATTTAGTTGGGAACAATTATTCAGAAAGCATCTTCTTTACAATAGATCAAACTTCACCAAATATTTCTTTAGAGATTTCCACTATAAATGAATCTGAAGAGATTCTAGCAAACGTAAGCGATGTCCACCTAAATCAAAGTTCAGTGTTTATTTCAATCAACCTCAGTAATAACCTTACTCTTTATTCTATGAACCTTACTGAACAGGGATTGTATCAATATCACTTAGAGAATCAGAACTCTACAACATATTATTCTGTTTCTGCACAAGACTTAGCTGGAAATAGTTATCTTACCCCAATCCAAAACATCACTTGGCAGACTTTAAATCCAACCCTTCCATCAAATAACACCGATAATTCAACTCAACCTCTTTCCGGACAGATATTAACGCCCCTTAATAATTCGATGATAGAAGTGGGCAATCTCACTTTTTATAATGCCAATGCGAGTGGACCATCCAACTTAAGTTACGAGTGGAATTTTGGAGATGGAACTATTCTTAACGGAACATCTGGATACAAACAGTATAATTCTACTGGAAGTTATAATCTTACTTTGAACATCTCTAGTATAAACCAGTCTCTCCTTCTGGTTAATCTCTTCACCGTTAATGACACTTATCCTCCTCAGGTACAAAGTATAACTTATCTGAATACTTTCCATCTGGGAGAGAGAAATCATCAACAAGTAAATGCTACCTTCTTTGATTATTCGGGACTTTCTTCAGTTAGATTGTACTTGAATGGCGCATTAAAGACCTTAACTACTCAGAATGGTTCAAATTATATTTGGAACTTAACTTCTTTAACTGCAGGAAACTATTCGTTACGATTAGAAGCAATAGATAACTTTACCATTAAACATGGACAGAACTTCACTTACAACTTCACTGTTACCTCATGTAGTGATGGCATTAAGAATGGTGATGAAACTGGAACAGATTGTGGAGGACATTGTGCAAACTGCACTATTGCTGCGGTAGTCGAAGTTCCAGTAACTGCCATAACAGAAACTATACCCGAACCCCCTAAGATCAGCATACAATCAACAGAAGTAAACCAACCTTTGACTACCTCTTCTGTTGCTACAGAAAGTACCCTTCTTACCACTCAGACTAAACCAGTAAATTGGACTAATGATGTCAAAGAGACCAAGATCACTAAACAAGAACAAGCGTTATATATCATCGGCGGCTTAATTATTGCTCTTCTTTCTCTTTATACTGTCCTGTTATGGAAAAGTGATTAAGAAAGGATTAAACACCCATTAAAAGTAAAATACAAATTAAAAGTAAAAAATAAATATTTTTAAGAAACTAAAGTCTTAATCTTATCGCGATCAAAGCCAACCACCACATCACTCTCAGTTCTAATTACTGGAACTCTTCTTTGGCCGGTTAAAGTAACCACTTCATCAATCAACTCAGGAGTATTTACCAACACTTCTTCAAAGTTAATATTCATCGCGTTAAGATAGCTTTTCACGACTTTACATTCCGGACACGTTGCCGTCGTATACACCTTAATTGCCATCAAATTTGCAAGAATGAATTCCTATTTAAAGATTTACAACAACTCTAAAGTTACAAGTTACCATACTTAGCAGAAATTAAATTATTTAATCAAATAAAAGCATTAAAACAAACAAGAGTATAAGAAATTAATGATCAGAAAATTAAATTAATTAAACTTAACCTGCTTGGATTTTTCTTCTGCGCTTGGCTTTCTTAATCTTCTTACGTTGCCACTTCCAGCGCATCTGTCCTTTCTTCTTCCAACGTCTTGAGCTTCTTTTCATCTTTCTTTCAAAATAAAGGGGGGTTTTATAAAGCTTTCTTTTTATTTCGCTTTTCTGGTTACGACCAGCCCATATTCATCCGAAGAGTTCTCGGTTATGTTAGTACTTAGAAGTGACAAAACAACGAAAAGTTTATAAATAATACCCTTTCTGAAGATATATGCCCGCACTTAATCCTATATATGAAAGGATTCCTGAATTGTATCTTTCTACAAATATGAATGCACCTCTGGCAGAACAAACCCCTAATGTGGTTCAGTTTGAGTTAACTACCGGATGTTCTCATAATGCCTGTAGTTACTGTGATTTATTCGGAGGAGTGAAATATCATGCTCGTCCGGTACAAGATTTCAAAAGGCACGTTGACGATGTGATGGAAGAATTGGAAAGAAGAAGTGAACTTGGAGACTTAGAGAGAATATATTTAGGAGGCGGAGATGCCTTAAGTATAAATCCCGGCGAACTAAAAGTAGACATATCGCATGCTATCCGCCGGTTTAAAGAATATACGGGGAAAGTTCCTCGTAGAATATCCATGTATGCTTCAATAAATAATATTCTTGATGCAGGAGCAGATAATCTACAGGAGTTACACTGCGGAGGTAAATGCGGTCAAGGATGTTCTAAAGATTGGCTAGGAACTAGATTAGGTTTAGAATTAATTTATTTGGGATTAGAAACCGGAAGTGAAACCTTGCTTAAAGAGATTAAGAAAGGATATGATCTTAGCGATGTATATCATGCCATTGATATTCTTCATAGAGTAGGAGCTGGTTCATTTTTCAGTGGAGTTTCCAGAATAAGAGTATCTGCTTTTGTCATGCCCGGTTTAGGAGGAGTAAAACATTCTCAAGATCACGTAGAAGGAACAGTTAGAATTCTTAATAGACTTAGACCTAGTTTTGTGAATCTTACGACTATCATGGCGCACCCAGAAACCTTGTATGCCAGAAAAATGGAAAGGGAAATAGAAGAAGGAACGAACAGACCACTTAGTTCAGGAGAAGTAGCAGAGCAAATTGCCCAGATTATTGAAAAGCTAGACTTTGAAACCAAGATTGGATGTTGTGACAATTCTCTTTATCTTGGAGCAAACACTAACCCGATTAATTTTCCTACTACCCGTTTAGAATATGCAGGGGGCATGTTTGGAGGAACAACCCCTAGACAGTTTGCCAGACAAGTTAGGACCATGACTGCAGCACACCCCAATTAGGAACAATTACTATTCAGAATATTTTATAAACTCCATTTTCTTTCTTATTCTAAAAGAGGTGAACTGTAATGATCATTACTACTGGTGGAAATTCTGAACTTCTAGCCCAAAAATTGGCTAAACAACTTAAAGTTAAATATTCTCCTTTAACTATCGGAGCATTTCCAGATGGAGAACTGTACTTAAAGTTTAATACTGAAGTTAAGAAGCAAACGTTAGTTATCGTTCAATCATTTCATCCTCATCCGGATCAGTCTCTATTTGACATTGTTTTCGCCGCAAATACGGCTAAAGACTTAGGCGCTAAAAAGGTCATTCTAGTTTCCCCTTATCTTGGATATATGCGACAAGATAAACGCTTTAATCCGGGAGAATGTGTTTCTAGTAGAGTTATGGCTAAACTGCTTAACCATAGTGTGGATAAGGTTATAACCATCGATCCCCATCTTCATCGTTATAAATCCTTAAAAGAAGTATTTACCGTTCCAGCAGTACGACTTACTGCTGATGGGTTATTAGTAGATTATCTAAAGAAGAACTTAAGGAAGGTGGTTATTATAGGTCCAGATTGGGAATCCTATCAATGGGCAGAGGATATAGCTCATAAAATCGGAGCGGAAGTAACCGTATTAGAGAAAACTCGTTACAATTCTCGCCACGTTACTGAGAAGATGATTCATCCCATTACTATTAAAGGAAAAGACGTAGCAATTATTGATGACATCATTTCTACCGGACACACTCTTTGTGAAGCAGCTAAAAGCGCTAAGAAACTTGGAGCAAGAAATGTTTATGCTTTAGGAGTACATGGACTATTGGTAGAGAATGCTTTCGATAAATTAAAGAAAGCGGGAGTTAAAAAGGTTATTACCACTAATTGTATTGAGCATGAAACCAATAGAATTGATGTTAGCTCAATCTTAGTTAATGAATTAAAGAAAGAGAAATAATTAATTAGAAAAAGTATTTTTATTTCTTTTTGGGTTTTTTAACTTCTTTTACTTCCGGAGTAACCTTCTGATACTTATCCTTCATGTCTACGATAAGAGCAAACTTATTTTTAAGATCAGTAACATCACGGCAATCTACTATCAAACCATTAAGTTCGATTTCAATAATATCTTCAGTAGGAGTTATCTTGGCTTTGACCACTTCCTTCTTACTGAACAGAGCCAGAATTTCATCTAACTCTTTTTTAGTTTTAGCTATCCACACTTCACGATAGATGTGAAGTTGGTGTTTACCGTTATAAGTCTTAAATAAAATCCCCATAAACTTAGTTTAACACTTCCTATTTATAAATTTAATTAAAAGTATGCCTCGTTTCTAATCTTCAACCTGCTTTTCTAGAGAAATTTTAATTCTATCCGGTTCAACGATAAAATTGGCATGCCTATCTACAGTTATCCCCTTCCCACAATATTCTTTGCTTCTTTCATTAGTACTGATTGTAGATCGTTCTCTTTAGGACTAACTGTTACTGAAACAACTCCCCCGTTCCAGATAGGACCACTGGAGCGTTCATCATACAATTGAGGATTAAGATACCAGAGATGTTTTTCTTTAAACCATCCTTTCTTAATCTCAGGGCCAGTATAATAAACTATTAATTGATACATTCCCCTCAAAAGAAGTACTGAATTTAAAAAGATTATTACACTAGAATAAACTCATTTCAACATATTTATAAATAAATGGTTCTTAGATTAGTTTATGGCCTATGAGATTGAAAAGCGGTCGTTGATTGCATCGAAATCTGATTTTAATAAATTAAAAACTCATTTACAATCTAATTTTAAGTACCTTGGTACTAAACATATGAAAACCTTCTTGTTCAGAACCCCATCTTATCTACGCATTAGATTAATCAAGAATGAACCGGAGATTGTTATAACCCATAAATCAGGAGATTATTATGACCCTGCCAGAGAAGAGATAGAATTAGAATTAAATAAGAATCAACTTTCTAGCTTTATCTCCCTTATCAATCATTTAGGGTTTAAACAATGCTCTTGTATTAGAAGTGAAAGACGTTCTTATCGTTATAATGGGTTAAAGATAGAATTAAACCAGATTGAACATCTAGGAATGATAGTGGAAATTGAAGCTATCACCACCAAAAAGAAAGAGATCTCAAAGTTAAACAGAAAAGTTAAGAATACTATGGATTCACTTAATCTTAAAGAACTTAAACCGGCACAGTATCAAAGAATGTTGGATAAAATGTATCTTAAAACTTTAAGATCAACTTCTAAACAAGTATTTAAGGTATAAATTAGATTAAAATATGTCCTTACCATTAGTAGTTGAATTAACTAAACGAGAAAGATAATCTGCTCTTTCTGCATACCAAGGTTCTTTACCTTCAAGTTTATTTCCTTTTTGATGCCATTCCTTTCTTACTTGGAAAGCATCTTCTCCCACTAGGTTTCTATATCCAGCAGCAAATTCTACTGAAGTACGATAAGTTCCATCTCTGCAACTACTTAGATCGGAACTCATCAATAACGGCTCACTTCGTTGTGTTGCTAATAATAACATTGGGTCTAATACGTACAATAAACGATCATCTAACCTTCTAATAGTTCTTTGAGCAGTAACATACTTTCCCGCACTTTTTACATTGGGAGGAACATCTCCAAATAAAATCTGGTCTCGGGCAGAATGAGCATCACGAACAACTCTTTTTGCTTGCCATCCAAGTTGTAAATCTTCGTTTAATACTTCATCAACGTTAATAGAACTTATTCCTTGACGATAATACCTTGAAACTAAAGAATGAATATTTCTTTTCAATCGAGATCTTCTATTTCTACTCACTGATAATAAACCCATTCCACCAAAACCTAGAGCATAAAGGGTTAATACTGATCCACAAATTATTGGTTCACACATTTTAGAATACATCTCCATCGGTTACATCTCGTCCAACAACCCTTTCTAATCGAGAATTATAATCAGGACGACCAAAATACCACGGTTCTTTACCTTCAAGTTTATTTCCTTTTTGATACCATTCCTTTCTCACTTGGAAAGCATCTTCTCCAACTAAATTTCTATATCCAGCAACAAATTCTACTGAAGTATGATAAGTTCCGTCTCTGCAACTACTTAGATCGTTACTGATCATCAGATTTACATTTTCATCTAAAGATGCTGATAATAGGCCCGGATCTAAAATGTACAACAAGGTAGGATTAAGAGTAGAAACTGCTTTTTGTGCTTGAACATAAGCTCCCGCACTTTTAACATTCGGAGGTTGTTGATCAAACAGAATCTTGTCTCTAGCGGAAGTAGCAGTTTTAATCAAGCTTTTGAAACCCCAAGGCAATCTCAATCTTTCAAAAACCTCTTTTGGTACTGGAGAAACCTCATCAACTAAATCAATTTCTCCAATTGTATAAGAGGTAGATAGTAATCTGAAATAGAAGTCCGACTCTAGGTGTTCTCTTCTCCATCTTCGATCTTCAGATGAATCTGCCGCAGCAGTCAATGCTCCCATCGACCCGAACATTAGCGGAAGAAGAGCTAGTGGAGGTGCAATAAACGCTAAAGGAGTAGAAATAACAGTAAGAACAGCACATACATACTTATCGCACATCTTAAGCAACCTCCCTCACTGCACTTACTAAAGTATCAACTTCTTCTGTAGTATTGTATGGAGCAAAACTTGCTCTTACTGTTCCATTTACTTTCAAGATATGATGATGTAATAAATGAGCACAATGTTTATCGGGTCTTACTTCAATCCCTCGTTTATTCAATTCAAAACCGATTTGTCTAGCTTCTTGACCACGAACATTAAATGAAACTAACCCATATCTCTGTTCTGCAGGTAAGGAACCATATATTTCTATCCCAGGAATAGTATGTAATCCTTCCATTGCTTTTTGAGTAAGATCAATCTCATAATTAGCAATTACCCCCATCGCTTCTTCAACCAACTCTCGAGCATATTCTCTTCTTGCTCGTGGATCGGTGATAACTAAATTTTTTCCTAATCGTTCTGCTTCTGATCTAATCAATGCCCCTTCCTCATTAGAAACTTGGTAACGATAATCCCATCCATCACTGGGAGCATTGAAAACCATTGAAGCAAAAGCTTTCTGTTGTGGATTTCTTAGATTACCTAATGCTGCATGTAATAAAGTTTGAATAGATATCCCCGAGGCAATAATCCCTAATGAATCGGGAGATCCAGCCATGAATTTTTGTGGAAGCCCATAATACTCAACATGATCTTTATCAACGTCACTTACTGTTCCTCCACCAAAAATAAATGGGGGCATCGCTTCTAAAACAGAATTCTTACCATATAAAACTCCCACTCCAAACGGGGCCATCATTTTATGTAATGAAAAAGCCATTAAGTCTACATCGAGAGTTTGAACATCAACGTAATGATTAGGAACAAACTGAGCTCCATCAACAACATACAATGCTCCAGATTTATGTGCAATTTGTCCTATTTCTGGTAGCAAAGGAGTAGTAGCAAGAACATTTGACTTTCCGGTTACAGTAACAACTCGAGTATTCTTATCAACTTTTCTAGATAGATCACTCATATCCAATTGCCCGGTCCTCTTATCAACATCAACCAAACGTAAATCTACTTCTACCCCATACTCTTTGAGAAAGGTGGTTAGTTCTAACCAGGGAAGATAATTAGAATTATGTTCTAAATAGGTTGTAACAATATTTTGACCAGATTTAAGTCTAGGAAATCCTTCAAACCCTCGTTTAAGAGTATTAGCAACATGATTAATCATTTCAGTAGTGTTTCTGCCTAATACAATCTCTTTCCAAGAATCTGCTCCAATAAGGTTAGCGAGTAAATTATAAGTGGAAAGCACTGCCATGCTGGTTTTAATTCCGGAATCGGAACCCCCTCTTTCAAAAGGGGCGTAAGTAAATGAAGCCTTAATCATTGCTTCGAGAGCTTCTCTGGTGGGGGGAGTAGTTGCAGTAGAATCTAAACTTATTCTTCTTTTACTGTCTGGCCTAGCAACATTCAATTCTAACCGTTCCTGCAAGAAAGGAAGTTCTCTTCTTAATGCTTCAGATAACATGAATCTTCTAAAAAGGAAGCTATTTAAAAAGGTTTTGTTCCTTTTGGGTAGTTACAATAAAGGAAGAAGTCGTTTTAGTGTAAGTTATTTTATTTTAAAATATAAAAAGTGCCCCCGCCGGACAGATAATGTCGGATGGAAGTCTTGAGCTAATTCTTTATATATTTCTATTAAGTAAACTCTTCCTCTATAAATACTTTTCGATGGTGGAAAAGGAGACCATGATGGTCTCAAATCTTTATATACTTTTTACCTCACTAAATGATCTAAGAAGTGCACTTCTGGAGGCCAACATGAAGTGTGAATTATGTAAAAAGGTAGCTAACGGAAGACTATGCAATACTTGCTGGAACTTCCTGAAATGGAATTATCCTCAAGATGATCCGGAGGATATCCTAGACCAATACAAGGAAGCGTATGTCCGTAATTACTATCTACAGGGGAGGAAACGAAAATGATTGAACAATTAATCGTTTTAGGAATAGCTGCCATTGTCCTGACTGCTGGAACACTGATTACTATTCATTTGACCAGTGTTACTAAACGCAAGCTAAAGCGTCAGAAATTGGACGAGTTGCATCATCGTAAGATGCAGATATTAGATGAGCTGAAAGGAGAACTTGAAGTAGAAGCCCTGCAAAAGCAGAAACCAGACAATATTCTGGAAGTATATGATTTACAGGAGGTGCCAACATGAAGAGACTAGGATTATTTTTGTTGTTAGGTTTGCTCTTGATAGGAGCCTTGCCGATAGCTTTTGGAGCTAATGGTCAGAACGCTGATTTGAATACAACCGTTACACCTGAACAGAAAGCTCAGTTTGACCAGATTTTAAGTCCAGTAATGAAGATATACAACTTTGTCAAGTATATCGCTACGGCTGTTGCAGCTATATTCTTGCTTTATGCAGGAATTTCGTACATGACTTCTGGCGGTGATCCTAAGAAGAGAGATACAGCCAAGAACATCGCTGCTTATGTCATCATTGGATTGCTGGTAATCTGGGCTGCTCCATTATTGGTGAATCTGCTAATTTAATTTTTTGTTTTTAATATTATGAGTGAGATAGAAGCTTGGGGTCACTTAAGGTATCCTTAGGCGAAGACTAAGGGTATGGCACAAAGGAGTTTAACAAACTCTAACATCAATTATATTTTTAAGAATGATAATTCTTTTAAAGTAAGCTTAGTTTAAGAGAGTTATGCCAACTCCAGTTGATGAATTCAAGAGAATATACTTGCATGAAGAAGGTTATCCTTCTGAGAGAGAAGCCTTGGAAGCAATTATTGGCCCTAAAGGATACAAACCTGAGGGCGATTCTCAAAACCCACTCTTGATTGATGGTCTTCCTATTTCTTATCGAAGAGAAAGAAAAGAGGGAATTGATGTATTATTTACAGAGAATCCTTTTCTGGTAGAAGATTTGGAAAATCCTCATTTAGTGAGAAAAGATGCAAACGAAACTATAGCTTATCTTTGCTTTAAGAATGTTGATGAGATTAAAGAATTTGAAAGATATGGGGAAAGAATTTTTCAGACTCAAGAAAGATATGGAATAACTAATCGAGGAATGCCATATGATTTAAATCATCTGGTCAAGATCCATAGATTTTTAGGGGCAGGTATAGGACTTTTATTCAGTCTTCCGGTAAGTATTCCCATTAGCACTTTCACTTATCAACCAAATAATAGTCTATCGGTAGTGGGAGTTGTAGTAGCAGGAATGGTATTAGGAACTGTAGCTGGTGCACTTGTGGGTGGAAGATCAGGAAAAAGAAGTATGGATCGAGTTAAGAGTCAAAGAGCAGAGATATTAGGAGAATATAAAACATTAAGCGAAGAGTTTAACACTAAGTACTTATCACGAGCTTCTTTTGGAGATGAAGCATTAGATAAGGCTTTAGAGAATTAGAATTTATATTCTTTTTAAGAAACTCTAACACTAATTTAGAAGGTTATGTTCTCTTTTGTTTAAAATACTCTTCCCAGTATTTTCTTCGAGTGTTAGTCTTTGAATGACAATTTCGACAGAGAGAAATTAAGTTATGAGGTTGGTTATTCTGTTTATTATAATCAATATGATGAATATTCAACTTACTCCTTTCTTCCAGTATTCCACAATTCTGACAAATGTAACGATCTCTTATTCTTATCTTTGACTTTAGTAAGGGGTTGAATTGTGGAGAATAAGGTTCAAAACTCAGACCACCTTTCCACATCGAGTTACCCTCACCGCTTATTTTTACTCTATGTTCGTCACTGCCTTTAGTTAAGCGCATCATTAAAAGTCTCTTTTCATTTAATTCAGGATTTTTAAGAATCATCAGCGATTTAATCCTATTACTTTCTTTATGTTTCTGGCTGTGGCGTATCCCCTCTAACATTTTCTCTTTCATAAGAGGATTATTATGCATTCTTTCACCAAAACTATTTCTGTGTTTCTGAATAATCAAATTATTTTTTTGGCTTAACTTCCATTTTTCTTTATATTCTGAATTTTCCTTTAACAACGAGCCTAATATATTTCCGAGAGTCCTCCTTCTTTCAATTAGATGGACATTACTCCTTTGAGATTTGCTGATGTGAGCTCCAATTATCTCTTTTGGGCGATTTAAACCTAATCTTTTCAATTTATGTTCAATACTTGAATCACTTACCCCAAAATGAATCGCTAATTCTTTGTTGGTCTGAGTGAGATAATTACTTTTGAGATATTCTATGTCCTCTTCTCCCCATTTATGCCCATAAGTATAACCCATTCTCATTAGGAGAATATGACAGTAAATAAATTTTTGCTTAAATATTTGGAGGTCCACCCATGAAAACCACAAACATTCTCGGAATACTGTTCTTGCTAGTCATACCTCTCTCCTTTGCTCTTGATTGTAATACCATTCAGAATAAGCAATATTGCTTAGATATCCAAAACAGTAATCTCTCTGCTTTAGAAAAGAATTATTTGCTAGGGGACATTCTAAGCGATAAAAAGCAATATCCAGATCATGCTTTAATCTCTGATTGGAATAGTAAGATTACTGGAACTAGTTTAACTTTTGATATTGCTTCTACTTCTAATGGAGTTATCCAAAATGCTTGGATAAAAGTTCTTTCAGTTATGCCCTCCGTTCTTTCCAATGATACTTTACTTATCTCCCCAAATGGAAAAATATTAACCGGATATAACTATGAAATAAAGCTGCCTAGCGGAACCGCTTCTGGAGATTGTAAAACAGAATATTCTCTTTCTCAAAATACAGCCAGTTCACAAATCTTCCTAAACGGCAATCTGCTAGGCAGCTCTCACTTACTTTCTTATTCTACTAATCAAGATGGTTCTATAACTGCAAATTATAATATCAAAGTTGTAACTAAGATAGTTCATTACAAATGGAAGAGACCTTGTAAAAGCTGTAGCAAGAAATGTCTTTATGACAGAACCGATTACCAGACTGACCAATTAAGTCTTAGCGATAATTTGCCAGTTATGTTGTATAATCCACCACTATGGGCTGACTTCAATATCAAAGATCAGTATTGGAATACTACTAAAGCCAATTTTACTTACGGGGATTTTGCCAATTTAGAATTGAGCTTTAATGATTCTTATTTTAAGAGTCATAATTATGTCTTCTCTCAAATCTTTGGGACAGGAGGAGTATTAGTTCTGAAAGCGGAAGAGAAGAGAGATACTGAAGTAAATAATTTAGACATTTCTGAGGGGAATATTTTTGTTAGTAATTTGAACAATTGTTCTATTAATATCTCTGACTTCTTCAAGAGCAAGAATATTCCTTGTAATCTTAATTTTACTAAGTTTGACTTTTCTGCTAACACAGATAAGACGTCATATCAAGAGGGAGAAGATATCACTTTAACCATTTCTCCTGTTGGAAATTATCAAGTAAAATATGCTAACCATAGTTATGTAACTGACGGACATTTAGCTCTTAAAGCCGTTTATCCATACAACAGGATTACGGTCGTTCATGATGGCAATTATATTGAGAAGTACATCCATGTAGAAAACACTCAACCTATTGGAATGTTTGCTAGTTTGACCACTTTTGGAATATTGAATTATGCTTTAGTGGGGTTTGTAAGAAAATTCTGGGGGGTGGTAGTATGACTGAATGCGGATTAACCAACTTAGCTATTTGCTTACCAGAGAAGTTCTTCGGATACATCAGCAGTATTCTGACTGCTCCAGTCCAACCTTTCTTAGATGTTATTCATTATCTGCTTACAGAACCGGTAAACATCAATCTTTTTCATTCTCTTTGGGCAGTCATAATCTACGTTATTTCTCTGTTCTACGGATTGTTCTTCTTGTTTTCTGGATTTAACTTCATGATCTCTGGCTATGATGCAGCTAAAAGAGAGAAAGCTAAAGAATGGTTCAGAAATATTGTCTTGATGGTTTTATTTGTTCAAGCCAGTTTCTTGATATATGATTTGGTGATAGAGTTAGGAAGTTTATTGACTTCGGGAGTCATCAACATTATTCCACCAGAGTTCTTTAAGATTACCGTAGATAATTTCTCCGACATCGGAACAACCTTAATGTTAATCATTCCTTATCTTCTCATCTTGATTATTACTATTCTACTTTTAGGGTTGAGATACTTAACCGTAGCTATAGGGGTGGTGTTTCTACCTATCGGGATTTTCTTTTATTTCATTCCGCCCTTACGAAGTTATGGAAAATTGATTATCAATACTCTTCTGGTAGTAATCTTTGTCAATTTCTTTAGTGCCATTATCCTCTTTGGAGCTTCTGCTTTAGTTAATGTTTCCGTGTTTGCTAACTTCAAGATAATTTTAGCAATGGTAGCTTTCTTGTCTATCAATCTGCTGATGGTTGGATTGATTATCTTTGCGTTATTGAAAGCGGTGTTTGGAGTGCTGAATTCAGAAATGGGCAGTAATATCAAGAGTGCGGTTAAGTATCTGATTTAAGGAAGAAACGATCTCCTGACGACTTAGTTGTGGCAAAATTAAGAAATAGAACAAACCTTTGGTGGCGGAATATCTTCCTTTTCCATATGACATTGTGGTCTTGCATATAACCCATTTCTCTTAAATAGATGTTCTAATTGTGTAACTAATTCTGGTTTTTCAATTCCTCTATAATTTAAGAGTAATGTATCTGTATAAAGATTAATTCCAACTGTTTTGCTAGTAGCGGGATCATTTGTTTCAAAATAAACCCCAATACTAGGAGAAAAACAAGGAGCTAACCGTTTATTTGCTTCTAAAAACCGAGCATAATAATGAATTATTCCTTCTGGTGTTATGCCTTCATCCACATTAAGAATTAAACCATGGGGTTGATAAATTTCAACTTCTTGGAACTCTTCTTTTATTTGCTCTCTTAAAGAACTTAAATCTAATCCCACAAAAGGCATTTGCACTTGAATGTGTGATGTAGAAGCAACACTTAATAATTCTGTAAGAACATCTACAGAAAGATATTTACGATGGTATCTCTCCACCCCATCACCCTTTTGTGGGTAAAAGTAATCATAAGCAAATCCCATTGGGTTCTCAGATTGTAAATCTAACAATTTCCACATACTTTCTTCTAACTTTGGTCTTCTTTGAGGACTTCCTTTGAGCATGAATCCTAATCTCTGAGCAAAAGTGCCTATCTTTTCATCAGCTAATACTTTAAACAAGTTTGGTTTTGGTCCGAACTTTGTTTGGCATTCCATAGAATCTAATTCAACAAAAACATTGTTACCAAGTTGATATACTATTTTAAACCATGAAGCCTTTGGTTTTGGAGTTGGTTCAACACCATTTGCCAATTCACATCCATTTACATAAGTATCATATTTCCTGTGCATCTCAACAAGCATTTCAATAGACGGGTTTTTTACCACGATTTCTGCACTTGGTTCTGGATGCAGTTTAAATTCAGGCATTTGTTCGCAAATTTGGGATTCAATCTCTGAGAAATTTAATCGTTCAATATCAAGAACTGCAAAGTCTGGCTGTGGAGATTGTCTGATGGTATTTCTTAGATTATCTGGATCCGGTGCTTCTGGTTCTCCTGGTGGAATTAACATAGATGAAAAGTTTAATTCACTGATATAAATACTTTATTGTGATTTAGCCTACATTTGATTGAAATTTTATAGAATCGACAACTTAGGGTTAGGTAAGGATGGAGGTAACGGTCTCCGAAGGTAGTTTAAACTTTTTCTGTCTCTACCTCATCTAATGATTTTGGTTTTCTTATTACAAAATATAACAAGTAGACGAATAAAATACTACCGAGAAGAGCATAACCACCAAATATAGAGATATGATCTGAAACATAAGCAAAACTCAAGCCAACCAATATTGAAAACCCATTAAGAAGCAATGATTGAAATGATTCCACAGTTGCTCTATGTTTTGAATCAACATGATGATGAACATAACCTAAAACCAGAGGAGAAATTATTCCCATGGCAAAGAAAGCAAGTAGTAAAGGTATAAGGCTGATTAATGATTTCATATATGCAGAGAGAAATACAAAAGTAATTGCTAACATAAGAATTATCATTAATGCTGTATCTAGCTTGATTTTGTTTTTTAAACGATAAGCGATAAAACCACCAGATCCCTCTAATAATAATCTCATTGAGGTGATTACTCCAAAGAAAAGTAATGGTAAACTTATGGATTGAAAGAATAACTGACTATATTCATCTAACTCTACAAGAACCGCACCGGTAATTACGCCGTATAAAATAATAAATCTAAGATTCTTGCTATTAAGAATAAATTTTCCTGCATCTTTGATATGATGCCAATAGTTCACCTCTTCAGTTGTAGTGTGGATTTTCGGTTCATGGAGAGTTAAAGCAATTAAGAATGCAATTGGGATGCTCAATAAAGAGAACCAATAAGCGTTAACTAAACTGGAATAATATGCAATTAACCCCCCTAAAAGAATTGCGATCCCATTTCCTAAATAATGTATAAATTTTTCTCGACTTAAGAATTTCTCAAAATCTTTCTCTTTGTTTATTGTTTTTAATGAATCATAGATTAATGCATTAGCTGTTCCTGACTTTAGGGCTATTCCCACAGCAGCCGTAACCGAAGCGATAGCGAATACCCAAAAGTTATATGCAAAAATGGGAACAAGAAATTCAAAAAAAGCAAAAAATATTCCGATTATTAAAACATTTTTTCTACTCCATCTATCCGCTAATGCGCCAGAAGGAACTTCTAAAACAAGTACAACCACGAAAAAGATAATATCTAAAAAGACCATTTGGGTTACAGAAAGCCCGCGGGATTGCTGAAAGATTCTCTCAATAACATAAGCAAAAATGAAAGCACGAAAGAATGAGATTAAGTAATATTTTCCAATATTCGCTTTAAACTTTTTAACGATATTCTCTTCCATATTTAGAATATTAACATATTTACAATATATAAATACTTTGGGGTAGAATAAGAAAAATCTCCATAAAAATAAGTTTATCCTTCTCATGTCTTACGAAATACCCCAACAGCTAGAATACCAAGAGAAGATTATCTTCGGACTGACGTTCCGACAGCTTTTATATGCGATAATCTTCTTACCCATAGCTTTAGCTCTTCTCTTCAAAACACCCTTAGATTTCCCTTACAGAGTAACTCTGGCTTTAATTCCTTCTGGACTAGCCATTCTCTTTATGTTCACCAATATACCTAAAGCATCTGTAAACTGGATTAAATGGTTACTATCAAGAGAACTGAACGAGGAAAAGATTAAGCAATTCCTAAATCTCAGAGAAATTAAGAATGATGTTCTAATCTTGAATGATAGCAAAATATCCATCATCAAAGTCGAACCAATCAATTTCTCCTTAAGAAACAAACAAGAGCAACAAATCGTTATCAGCACTTTCCAAAAATTCCTAAACAGCTTAGATTTCCCAATTCAAATTATTATTGCTACGGACGCTTTAAACTTAGACAACTACTTAGCCCACTTAGAAAATAAGTCTGAGAAATATTCCAACCTCTTCAAAGATTTTAAAGAACATCTCTATAAGATGATTGCTTCCAGAGGTTTACTGAATCGTTCTTTCTACATTATCATCCCAGAAAAAGAAGACTTAACCGTTCAAGTAGGGGTGTGTGAAGAACTTCTCAAGAATATGAACCTTAAACACACCAAATTAAAAGATCAAGAACTGCAATTTGTGTTAAGCAGCTTCTTTAATGATATTTACGCTGAAGAGGATAAAGTAGCTAAAGGAGATTATCTCTTTGACATGGTCGCTCCAAAAGTATTCATAAATAATCCTAAAGATACCCAAATTAACAACGTCTTCTGTCGAACTATAGCCGTTAAGGGATATCCGAGAACGGTAGAAGAAGGTTTCTTAGATAAAATAATCACTATCAACGGAGATTTTGATATTGCTCTGCATATCGAGCCTTACGACATCGAACAGCAGATGGTCATGCTCAATCGAGAATTACAGAAGCAGAGAGGTGATTTATGGTCAATGCAGAATAAAGGTATTATCAACCCTTCATTAGAAATTAAGTATAATGATACTAAAATGGTTTTAGAGAACTTACAGAAAGGAGATGAGAAGCTCTTCAACGTCTCGCTTTATATCACTTGCAAAGGCAAGAACAAAGAAGAGTTGAATATGCTCACCAAGAAAATTGAATCAGAATTAAACGCTCTTTTGATGATTCCGGTTATTCCCATCTATGAACAACATAAAGGAATAAAATCTACTGTTCCTCTGGGTAAAGATGAATTAAACATCAAAAGGAACGTGACCACTCAAGCTTTATCCGCTTTCTATCCGTTTACTTCCCAATTCTTACAAGTAGATGAAACCGGCATTCTCTTAGGATTGAACAAGAATAATATTCCCATTATCAAAGACATCTTCAAATTGTATAATGCCAACGGTGTAGTTCTGGCTTCTTCCGGTGGCGGCAAGTCTTACTTTACCAAACTAATGATCTCCCGATTACTCTTGAACGGCACTAAAGTCATGGTAATTGATCCTCAAGGCGAATATGTTGATTTGGTGGATAAATTCCAAGGGCAGATAATTAACATCAGTAGAGAATCAGAAACTATCATTAACCCACTTGACTTGATGGGACATGATTTTGATGAGAAGAAACTCACGCTTCTTGACCTATTTCCTATAATGCTTGGTCAAACTTCGGAGATTCAGAAGGCTGTTCTAGATAGAGCTCTTACTGGTATCTATGCTACCAAGGGAATAACCAACGACAAGACTACTTGGAGAAAGGAGCCGCCGATTATGGCGGATCTCCTCCATGAGTTAGTTAGTATGTCTAAAGAAGCTACGGTGGTGGAGAAGGAGACTTATCGCTCCTTGATTAACAGGATAGAAATGTATGTTACGGGAGTTTTTAACTTTTTGAATAAGCAGACTAATCTTAATTTTCAGAATCGGTTTGTTTGTTTCAATATCGGAGATATGCCCAACCAAGTCAAGCCTGCTGTGATGTTTCTGATTCTCGATTACGTTTACATGAAAATGAAGAAAGATATTGAGAGGAAAATCTTAGTAGTAGATGAGGCTTGGTCATTATTGGAGAGAACCGAAGACGAGGGATACATCTTCAAGATTGTTAAGACTTGCCGCAAGTTCAATTTGGGATTATTATTGATTACTCAAGATGTGGGAGATTTGTTACGAAATGATGCCGGAAAGGCTTTGCTCAATAATTCTGAATATACTCTGCTTTTGAGACAGAAGCCTTCCATTATTGAATTAGTTGAGAAGACCTTTCAGTTATCTTTGAAAGAAAGAGAGAAACTGCTTACCGCTCAGACCGGAGAAGGAATTATAATCATTTCTAATGAACATTCTGAAATCAAGATTATCGCTTCTCCTGAAGAACATTCTGTCATAACCACGAATGCCGATGAACGTTTGAAGAAAGAGAGGGATAAAGCTAATGAAGTGGTCTCAGAATTTGAAAAGAGTTTGGATTATTCTAAAGGTTACTTTAGGAAAAGTTTTTTGACTTCTGAAGAAGTAGAAGACCTGTTAAAACAGGGGTATGAACTATCTGCTCATATCGGATTATTTGGCGGAAGACAAGAAGAATATTTATTGAAGCCAAGATATAATGAAAGCCCTGAACATTTCTTTGTGATTAAAGCAATTGAAGAGTACATCAAGAAATTTACTTCAGAAGTGGAATTATTTGTCAGTTCTAATGCAGATATTGTTTTTAGCTGGGAAGGAAAGAAGGTAGCCATTGAAGTGGAAACAGGAAACGCTTTTGAGCGAGATAAGAAAAGTTTATTGGAAAAGGTAAAACTTCTCAAAAAGAAATATGCTGATTGGTTCTTTGTGGTAGTTGATTGGCGGGATAAAGAGAAGTATACTACTTTAGGTAAGACTTATTCTAGAAGAGAAATATCAGCAATATTAAAGAAAGAGTATTTTGCTTCAAAGGAGCCAAAATTTGCTTCTGTTCCAGAAGGCGGGGACATCTCTAGCTCTAATGAGGTTCAATTGTCCCCGCTACTTAGAGATAATTCTAACGGAGGTAAACTATGAAACTATACGTAAGATATCTATTAGCACTAGGAGTAATCTTGTCTGCCTTTATCTTTGATCTGATAGGCAGTAGGTTTGATTTTATCCGTCCAGTTCTGGTTACGGTAATCTTCTGGACAGGGATAGGGATATTAGTCATCTTGATACTGATGGAAGTCATCCATTGGATCATAGAATTCATAAAAACGGAGGGACACGAACATGGAACCAAAACAACCCATAGTGGAAACACAAATGAGTCTAAGCAAGGATAAGAAGTATTTTATCCATGTAACGAAGATTGTAGATATTAAACCGATAACTTACTTGCATAAAGTGTTAGAGAATAAGGAGTAAGTGAGGAGGAAAAGAGAGGTGATGGATACTTAATTTATTCTAATTAATGGTCTAGAAGTGAACAAAATATATAAACTAATTGACCATATATCTGGAATTATGCCTTATATAACCAAATACCTCTTGGAGACAAAAAGGGAAGACATTATCGCTTCTCTAAAGAAAAGTGGAGGATTTTATGAAAAATGAAATCAAAAGAAGAAAAGATTAATACATTAAGAGGCATCTTTAAGTATGTACTTATAGGTTTAGTCATATTGATTATATTATTTACTATATCATTGAAATTTTTAATTCCATCCGATTCAACAAAGGATGGATTCTATGTAACTCTAAACGGTATTGTTAAGGATACTAGTTTAAACTCTTCTCATCTACCTGATTATGTAAGGGTATATTACCCATTTTATTTTATGAAAAATGTGGGAGAGCAAGGGAAACAAATGGATATCTCATTGATTAAATGGACAGATAAGGGGGGAAAATTTTCTATGTCTTTCTGGGTTCCAATTCCAATGGAAGTAATAGTTACTGCCGATCCAGAAGGTTGTAATAACCAGCTGGTGTATGTTTCTCCAATAGATAATGTTAAAGATATAGAATTGAATTTTGATGGATCTAATTGCAAGGAAGATTATGAATTACCTGAAACTCAGGAAGAACTTGTAAAAAAAGCTAAGGAAGGATTTGATAGACTTTTTACAGAATCTGCAAATGAAATTCTAAGTAAAAATGAAACAAAATCTATTATAGAAGATAGACAAAAAGGGGGAGAAGAAATTGAGGAAACACATAACGAGTTAAATGAAAATAACTCTTTACTTCATGCATATAATGCTTATTGGATTTTATTGAGAGGTTATTATAAAACAGACCTTGCAGAATTACGCAATTGTGTTGAACAAGCTCTACCTTACATAACTCAAAATCAATCTTGTGTTATATTACCCCATAGTGAAAAAATAGACATTCTTGATGCTAATCTAACTTATTATAGTGGACTAAATTCTTGGATCTTGAGAGAAAGACCAGAAGAGATTGAGTCTATTGAGGAAGCGAAACAAACATATTATAATATTAAGAATGAAAGAAGTAGGATTAGAGCGGCATATTACGATTGCATATCTGCTCTTCCAGTAATAAAGGAATCGTTTTCCGAGCAAAATCCTGTTTGTGAGATGAGAAAATATAACTTGGTTTTTATCAAATGGTCAGAAGCATTGGCATTAGTCTGTTTAGGATTCGTTATTTTTTATCCTATTAGAAGGTGGATTGAAAGATGAATAAAAAAATAAATATCAAATCAATAGTTATTGTTTTTTTTGCAATGATTATTGGGATTTATCTTATCTTCTTTCAAAGCCAAATTATTACGGGGTTATTTATAATCGCAGGTGGTATCAGTCTAAATTTCTTAGAAGTAGCTAAATGGATAAAAGAATTGATTAGTTTCTTTAAGTCGTTCAATAAAGATGATGATGAACCTGAAAGTGAGAAAACTTCCGGTGACATACGTACAAATGTAATAAACATAGGAGATAATGCTAATTTTCATGGTGATACTGCTGTAGGGGGTAGTAAAATTGTCAAAAAATAATTCTACGCATATAGGAGACCGCGCAAGATTTGAGGGAGACGTAGCTATAAGCGGCAGTACTATTAATAAGCACAATTCTCCAAATGTGCATGCATCCGGAAACAGCAATGTTAACATTACTTATCATGATAATGTTAAAAGGTATAAGGGGAAAAAGTTGGATACTGCAATTTATGATTTTATTGCCCCTATATTAATGGAAAAAATTGGAGAAAAGAAGTTAACTATCTTTGGAATTATTGACATTCCACTAAGTATATTAGGTATCTTTGGTTGGTTAAAAGGGACTCAAAATATTGCTGGTTTTTTAAATTGGATTCCTGCTCTCCCATATAATTTTGTGATTTATCTCAGTTCAGTAATGCTTATCTTGGGAGCAATTTCTTTAGGTTCGGTTGCTTTTTTTTATCATACTAAATGTAAAAATGAGGAATGCGAAAAAACATACGCATATGTAGAGCATGTGTTGCCAGATGTTGAAGAAGTTGATGCACGTGAAGGAACCCATATCACTACCAAAAGAGAATTTAAATGTAAATATTGTGGTCACATTGATAAAAGAGAGGATGATCCAGAATTTATTCCTCACGAAAAAGAAGGGGAGGACTGATGTTACCCGACTTCCCAGTACTTAAATCTGAAATAAAGAAAAGGTTTAATGAGTATATCAGACTGAAATCGAATGCAGATCCTTTATTATCAGCGATAACTAAGATACATATTCTGGAAGGGGATAAATTAGTATATTATACTATTGAGGGAATTAAGAAAGAAACGACGTTTGACGAATTTAAAAGCAAGTTTAGTGTTCACAATCAAGAAATTATTGATAATGGTGTCAATGGATTCATATCTGCAGCTAATGAAGTTAGTTCTGACATTCAATCACAATTAGGAAGAAAGATTTTTTCAACTTTTGATAAGATTACTGAGGAGACTGGCAATAGAGTTGATGCAAAAGGAAAAGAATTAAGTTCAGATGTTTTTCTAGAAGCTCTTGAAAAAATGGAAATCGATTTTGATGATAATGGAAATCCTTGTATGCCAACAATGTTTGTAAGTCCAGAACTTGGAAAGAAAATTCAAGAAAATCTTCCCATATGGGAAAAAGATTTGGAACATAAGAAAAAATTTGAAGATCTAATGAAAAAGAAAAAGGAGGAATGGAATGATAGAGAGAGCAATAGAACATTGGTTGATTAATACTAATGAAAGAAATTACCAAATTCCGTTCTGTCAGGTTTTAATAGCCAGGGGGTTTGAGATATTATATATATCCCCACATGGACAATTAGAATTTGGTAAAGATATTATTGCAAAAGATCCAAATAATAATGTCTGGGCATATCAGTTAAAAACAGGGAATATTACACTAAGCGTGTATGATAAAATCCAAAGAGAAATTAACGATTTGATGCAATGTCCATGTGATCATCCGAATATAGACAAAAAAATACCTCATAAGTCATACTTAGTCACTAATGGAGATATCAAAGATGATGTTTTTCAAAGGATAGATAAAATCAACTCTACTAATAAAGTTTTTAGCCAGTTAGAAACAATAAACAAAGATCAATTACTTAAAATGTTTCTTGACCAACAAGGAATATTCCTCCCAAAATCTTTTGAAGGTTTTGGAAAATTTCTCCATTTTTTCACTAAAAACGGAGCGGATTTTTTCCCGAAAAAAGAATTTTTTCAATTTATTAGTGAGGACATATTAATTGCCGAGGGTCAAAAATCAAATAAATTGAATTCCATTTACTCTTCAGTAATTTTAACGTCTTATTTGCTTAAAAATTATCAAAAAATGAATAATTTTTTTGCTCAATTTGAAGCATGGTCAGTTTTACTGTCTACTTTAATTAAGTATATTGAAGAAAATTCTATTATAGACAGTAGTATTATTCAGACATTAAAATTAATTCGACAAAATATAGATAATACTTTACAATCAATTGTGAATGAATTTAATGAAAGAGACAATTTTCTTGAAGGAGAATCTCTTGGTGACGGAAAAGATGTGTATAGAGCACGAGTCACTATCCTCTTAGGTTTAGTTTCTCTACATTCTATTTTGAATAAGGATTATAATGAAAAAACTAAGAAAAAAGTCATAGAAAATCTTAAATTTGGGTGGTATTGGGGAGAATCAGCTTTTCCTTATTGGTTTTATATAATAAAATACTTAGAGAAACAAAAAGAAAATAAAATCTCTGATAATTATCTAAAAATATTTCTGGAAGCTACTTTAAGTAACAATGGAATTAGAAATAAATTAATTGCATACTCAAATCCATATTATGATGTTTCAAATATTTTTAATGCTATCTTTAATATTGAACCGATAGATTTTAATCAATTTAAGGGTCGCTCCTATGCTATAGAACCACTGATCTCAATGATAACACGCAGAGATAAACGAGATTTATTAGAAGATAATTGGAGAAAGATAAGTCATATTCAGTTTGAAAAATTTATGGCAGACTCAAATTATGATCTGTTTAATTTCTGGAATAAACATGGAACAAATCACTCAGAGTTTCCAGTGCAGAAAGAAAGGTGGAGTAATCTTAAATTAAAATATGATACAAAAGTAAATAATGATTTTTTGGAGAAATATAAACTATTTCTACCTTTCTTTTTTATTGTCACCCAGCATAGAATAAATGAAGAGATTGTACGTTTATTGGATATAGAATTCTAAGTTGAGACAAAACTCCCCCTCGTTACCGTAATTTAGAACTTAAACACAATTGAACTTAACCGGTATTAATCCTCATTGCATTTCTGTTTTGAAGAGATTGTAAAAATCATCCTTTGAAAAAGATATTAAGGAAAGATATAACCCCTCACCAGCAGCACAAATATTAAAGTAAGGACCACCGCAGTTTATACGAGACACATTATACTAGTTCATCCTAGTAATCTTATTAATCAAAGAAAAAGATTTAACTAAGGTTTATGATGTTATGAAGGATACTATAAAGTTCTTTAGAAAGAAGCGGGATTATAACTAATCTTTCCCAACAAAATTAATATAGTTCGTCTCCTTTTCAACCTTAAAATGGGGGATGGTCTAAAATCAGGAGAGTACTTTCTATGGAAAAAGAATACTGAAGCTACTTATCCTTGGCTTAGGCAGTTTACCAATCAAGAATTCTACAAGCATGAAAGAAAGAGAATAGAACTAGTTGGAACATGGTATAATCGATTTATCCGATCTTCACAATCACAACACCAAGACGAAATCTCGTTTTATGTTGTTCCTGTCGAGCTTTCTTCAAGTATCAAAGCAGCTATTGCTTCAGAAGGCAATTTCAATTTTATCGGCCTCTCTGCTATTCAAAATTCTCCCCAATTCTTAATTTTAGGTATGTTTGGGACACACTTGAAGAGACCAGACGACTACTCCTTAATTAGAATAATTAAGTCAAAAAGAACAAATGTATTTGATAGAAAAACCAAAAAGGTACATCCTATGCTCTTTTTGGAAGAATGGGAACAACTAGAATCAGATAGTGTTTACTTAGACATCCCTTATGAAAAAAAGATTACTCAAAAATTAATCTCAGAAAACTTAAATCATGATGGTCAGATGGCATTATCTTTGTCTTCTCCGATTAACAGTGCTCCTTTTGGTGGATCTGTGGGTGGAATTGCCGTTGCTACCACTGCGACAAGTTCAACATTTGCCCAAGAACTAATTAAAACCATTCAACTAATGGTTCCTCCGCAATATCGAGGATTTAATCCGCCACCTGTTTCATATCAAGGATCATCTTTTGAGATTGATGAAGGAATTACTTTTAAGATTGCCGAAAGACCTTTCTCTGGCTCAAATTTCCTTTCTGGTGTTTGGGGAAGCCAGTATAATATCATTAATGATGAAGTTAATAAGAGAAAGAGATTTGCGGGAGAATATTCCATCTTTTCGACCATTAACCAATCTTCCGGAACAACTAGTGATATCTGGAACGATCTACTTAAGAACTTTTCAAACACAGAGATTACTATTCCTCAAGAGATAGATGAAATGCCTGATTCAGATATTGATTTGACAAACTTAAGGAGAGTCATAAATGAGGACTTATGGATTCAAATAGTAAATTTAAGGCAGATAAAACCTTCTTTTAATGAAGAAATGGAATGTCATCTTCAGAATACCTTAAATCGATTAAAAATAGACTTAGATGCTCATTTATCTTCCAGTAATAAAGATGATGTCCAGAGGAAGATGTTAATTGATTCAATGATGGTTAAGATTGGCCCAAACATAAGAAGAATCGCTCAGTCTATTGCTAGAGCTAATGATAAATCTAATTTATCTCCAGAAGATTTAGATAAAGCCAGAAGCCTAACCATCGATAACTTTTCTGGCTTCTTAGGAAGCAGGGAGTTTAAATGGACAAAAGCAAAAATGGAAGGAAACAAACAGAACTCTCGAGTAAGTGTGATCCAAACCTTGTTAATTAATAATTCTAAACTAACTTGTAAAGAAATATTTGAAGAATTAAGTAGTACACGACTATACAAAGATATTTTTGATCTCCAGCAACTATTAGATTGGCTTCACGAGAAAGGACAAGTAGTTGTTGATCAAGATAAGAAGTATATCTGGTTGGGAAATGGCTGAGTTAATATTTGCACGCCGATAAATTTATATCTCTCTTAAATAATCTTGGCTTACAATGAATGATAAAGTTGATTTGAGTGGAGTAGAGAGGAAATTAGAATCAATATCTAATAATCTGCACAAACCTCTCGAGGATATGCGGAATAGAAGTTATCATCAAGAGATTCTTGAAACGCAGAATAAGCACCATCAGGAGATATTGGAATCACAGAATAAATTCTCTCGTGACACATTGTCACAGCAATCTAAATTAAATCAATGGACAAAGTATTTGGCAATTGCAACAATTGCTTTATGTATTTTTACTATGGTAATGGCTGGCTTTACTATGTCTATGGCACATAGTTCCAAACAATCCGTTGATTTGCAGGCCAATTTATATTCACCTAAATTAACGGTTCAGATTACAGATAATAAGTTCCCTTGGTCTCATTATGCTGATGAATATAACCATAAGATATGGCAAATGTATTGGAATAGATCTAGTTATTCTATGCCCATCTATGTTGAGATTAATAATAATGGGATTATTCCATTTCAATTATATAATATTCAATTTGATAGTAAGTGTGGCAAAGGAATAACCAAAGGATTGTTGAGTTTTCCAGAAAACTTTAGTAAAGTAGTAGGCATTGGAACAACAGCATCATTTACAGGCGAGATATATTTCGCTTTCAACACTACAGTTCAAGAAGGATTACCTTGCGATGTAGATTTCATAGTTTATGGTAATAATTTAGTTGTCAATAAGAAGATCATTCTTGTGGAAGATAAGACATACAACTAAATAGAATGTGGGTAAGCTAAGTTATTATTATCATCGTAATATTGTGATCATAACCACTGTATAAACTAATCATAAGTGGTTATCTCCACCCACACTCCTTTATGATCAGATCTTCCAGAAAATGTTCCTTTATCCTGAAGATTTACCCCTCTGCCTAAAATATAATCCAAAGACCGATGATAAAACCACTTAACAAAATTAGTTTCAGAACAAGTAGAAACATCCGGACTTAATCTTTCAACTTCTTTCATCCAGGGATAATGCTTAATCAACTCAGAATATTCTTGATTAAAATCTCCCAGCAAGATAACTTTCTTATCAGAATAATTCTTTACTATGTCCATTTGCTGATCAACTATTTCTTTCCGATCTTGTAAAGCTAATTGTAATCCCAAAACGTAAGTGTCCAGAGTTGGAAGATATACTCCCACTATTCCACCCCCATTACCCATTTTATTGGGAACTTCTACTCGTGGCAGGTTTAGGGGTTGAGCTTCTAATCTAGTTCCAAGTAAGATTTCCACATATTGAGAAGAACCATTCCATCCATGCCCTTGACCAGAATAAAAATGATACTCAGGCATCTCTTGAATAAACTCTTCTCTTTGAGTTTCTCCTAATACTTCTGATAAGACAAAGATATCTGGATCATTTGCTCTAACTAGACGAACGGTATCAGAAATATTACTTCTTTCTCGAACTTTCTCTGGTTGTCCGAGCATGTGATAAAGATGTGTTCTAAGAAAAGGAATTAAACTGTTTCCGTCTGTTCCATAAACTTGATTGTAATATAATAGTTTCACAGAAGTATCATTAGCATCATCATTTAAAGCAATTGTGGAAGTGGAGAATATTAATAATAATACCAAAAATAAGATTATCTTATTCAATTTTCTTATCCATCCAAACATATTGGTGTCCAACATCAAACCCTCTTTTCTTTAGAAAGGAAATCATTGATCCATCAGTTTCAGCATTAGCCCAACTGTATAAATTCATCACTCCTCTTTCTCTTAACATACTTACACTTGTATCATACAATTGAGAAGCAATTCCACTTCCTCGATATTCAGGGAGAACGACTAAATAAGTTAAACAAGCAGAACGGTTCTTAAGAGGTCTATCTTTATCTTTAAGCCCGAACAAGATGAAACCTAAAATCTTCTCCTTTTCCTCAGCTAGAAGTAATAAATCTTCTTCCCCAGTAATTCTTAATTCTAAATCTTCTCTATCGATAAACGGTTCCGTAGAACTTACTTTAAATTCTGGAGTATCATTACCGATTCGATAGATTTCTTCAAAATCATCTAGAGTAGCTGGGCGGATTATCATAAGTTAACAAAAGTCTTATTTATTTTAAAGATATTGGAATTTTAGAACTCCGGTCATAGATACATTTTTAATCAATCAATCCATTCTTTAACAAAATGTTCAACCAATTATTTGGCTATCTTTCCGGATTCTTTGAAGGAGTGGGAGCCTTGCCTTATTTGTATTCCATCATACGCAAAGAGACTAAGCCCAGCAGAACCACTTGGTTTATCTGGTCGATGGTAAGTATTATCCTTTTCTTAACTTATTATCTCTCCGGAGCTAGAGAAACACTCTGGCAACCCGGCATCGCCGTTTTGTTTAATCTAATCTTTGCTCTCCTATCCTTAAAATACGGAGTAGGTGGAACAAGTAAACTAGATATATTCTGTTTCATCGGAGCGGGAGTTTCTTTGGTCTTCTGGGCATTAACAAATAACCCCGTAATTGGAATGACTATAATTGTGATTGTCGCAATCATTGGTTCTATTCCAACTCTAGTTAAAGCATACAGAAATCCTGAATCAGAAGATAAGACCACTTGGTTGCTTTGGTCAGCAGGAGCCATTCTAAATTTGTTTGCTATTAAGTCTTGGACTTATGCTATTGTATTTTACCCCTTGCAAGCTGCTGTTGTTCTCACTTCAATCTTCCTTTTACTTCTAAGACCATATTTAAAGAAGATTTTCCAATAGGCGGTTATCTCTGAATTTGATCTAATTTCTGATTATATTTATCACGAGATTCGAGAGAAAGATGTTTAGCTCCTTGTCTTAGAATATTTCGAGTTTCTTCACTCTTTCCAAACTCGGCAGTCCTGACATAAAACTCCGTAAGGAAAGCATTCCTTGTCTGGTAATGGTGATACTTTACCCCCATTGGCCACTCATCAGCATCTAAGATTGAATCTGACCATTCTAATTCTGATAATACCGAATCAGATTGAGCAGGAGCATTATATCCATCTAAAACCTTTCTACCTAAACAGGAGGATAATCCTTCTAAGAGTGAAAGAGGATAAGGGCACTGGGAACTAATAACTCTTCCGAGAGGGACATTCGGAAAGCCAATAGAAGTATTACTGCCATAATCACGCAGAAGCATCATCTTGGCTTTGAGATTATCGGTTCCGAAATAAACTTTATTAGCCGCATCACAAAAATCTTCTAAACACCCAGGACAGGTTAAGAAAAGGGTTCTCAAATCATGGTCTTTCCTTTCAAATGTTCCAGAGAGTCCATACGCGTCTCCAAATCCACCTTCTAAAATCTGATCTAGAAGAGCTTCTCTATCAACCGGACTGATGGTTAACTCTTCTGGGTTGAAAGGATAAGCATAAGGTGAAGTCCAAAGCATTCTGTTTAGAAATTCTTTATCCTGAAAATAAGGATAATGCTGTTTAATGACAGAACTGCCTTCTCTCCAGCAAGTAGGGATATTGTCTAATAATCCTAACATCAGTGAATCTAAATTATGCTTTGGGTTAGAAGTAGGATAAGCAAAGAACAGGTTAAGATACTGCTTTTCCATTGATTTATCTGCCATGATTATAACAAATGGAGAATAATATATATTAATTTCTATAATCTAGTAAACGTGTTGAGTTTAAGGGTAAATCTACTCCTTTCTTGAAGAATGTCGACAAAAGCTTTTTAATTCAACAACATTTCCCATTAATAATGAAAGCAAAAGCATATGTTGGAATTACAGGACCCGTAAGTGTTCAGGAAACAAGAGATATTTGTAAAGAGTTTTCTGAAGTGGTTTATTCTATGGATAGTCCTCATATCCCCATGCTTGGGTTTTTAGTGAGTTACAAGACTCTTAATGAGCAACCCACTCAAAATAGAAGATATCCCCCGATAAACGCTCTTAAAGATTTATTGAGAGCAACCGATAAACGAGTTTTAACTATGGTTCACTACAATTCAAAAGAAGTTGATACGTTATCAACTCAGGTTGCTCAAATATTTAATGGAATTTATGAAGAGGGTTTATGCAAAGCAATACAATTAAACATTGTATGGCCTGACATTGGTCAAGTTGATAGAATAAAAGAGCAACATCCAGATATGCAAATTGTTTTCCAAGCATCACACAAAGCAATGGAAGGAAAAACACCAAATCAGATAGCAACTGGAGTAAGATGTTATGGAGATTCAATAAGTTATGTTTTAATTGATCCATCGGGAGGACGAGGAATGCCTTTTGATTTAGAATCGTCAGTTGCGATTTATTCATAGTTAAGAGAACAATATCCTGAATTAACCGTTGGTTTTGCAGGAGGATTTACCGGAGAAAATGTTGTTCCAAGATTAAGAGACATTTTTAAACAAATTGAAACAGGAGATTTTTGCATTGATGCAGAAGGAGGATTAAGAGATAAAGTTACTCCCGCATATGGAGATGATTTGTTGAATATTCAAAAAGTAAGAAAATATCTTCAATCAACATCCTCGGTTCTGAAATAATCTTTTGCCTCTTTCTAGAATTTTGATTTATAAACGCTTCGAAAGAAGTTCAAGCAGCTCTCTTTACTCCATATCTTGCTCGGTTTGAAGGAGTAATAGATTCAGGTTCAACTTTAATTGTATGAAAACCGTCATTATCATTTATTAAAATTTCAAAAGTATCCGTAACAGAATTGGCAAGAATCCCCACATTATTAGCCTGACTCAATGCTCTTCCATATCTTGCTTCTACTTCCTCTGGTGAGAATCTATACAACTTGTTACCTAACGTTCTTCTTAATCGTTGACCGTTTATTGTTGTGATAGAAACACGCTTTAAATCAATATCATCAACGGTAAAAATACGACTGGCATTTACCGGTTCTGATAATTCATGACAGTTAATCATTTCTCCTTGTGAGTCATAGATTGCAACATATGGGCCAGCAAATTCTAATTTAACGCTCTGTTCTCCATGATACCTTGAAGCGTTTAAAGCATGTTTTCTCTTCCCAAACTGATAGAATCTCATTTGTACTTTACCTCTGGGATTTGTTCTTGCCATTGCTTCACCAGAAATAAGATATTCTTTCCCGTATTGATCAAATTGTTCGGGATTCACTTGCCATTTCTTACGTAAATACTTAGCAACAATAATAGAGATATCTGCGGGATTAACTTTTTCCATTCTTTCCTGATTTTCGAGCATCTTCTCCAATCTAGCTTTCTCACTATCTTCTCCTCTTCCTAATCTCTCGAATAACATTTCTCCGTTAAGGTCAAACAATCGTACTTCCTTTCCATAATTAATAAACCCGATAACGTATTCTCCTGCATGAGCTCTTCCTAATTCGGTAGATTCTCCACTAATAGATATTTTTCCATTGGGACAAGCTCTTCTGATTACCGCTCCTTGAGATTCTGGGAAGATTGAGCTAGGGATATAGTACATAAAGAGCATTTCATCTAATCCTATCTCAATGGTTGATTCTACTAAATTCTCAACAAAATCCATATATATGCGTTTATCTTCAAGTTTTACTAAGACATCTAAGTTCCCTGGTTCTACACTAGAATTCATTCTTATGTCATGAGAGTGGATCTCATCCAAGAACGGAATAATATATCTTACTACTTGGTGTGTTCTATCTTTACTTATCACCATCGGAGCAGCAGAAACAAACTTTCTATGACCTACTAAAACGGATCGTTCTTTTCTGGCATCCTTCTTACGGTCTCTTTTTGCAAGGTCAAAATTTTTATTAATAATGTCTTGAAGCATCCCATCTAATGCGATAGTAGTCGAAAAGGGGATTAACTCGCCTTCTTTGTTATATCCAACTGCTTGTTCATACAATTCTTCCAGAAAATTTCTTCTAACAAATTTATCTCTGAGTTCATCCAATCTAGCAGTTAGATCCATTAATTAATCCTCAACATCTACTTCAACAACCTTATCCGGATTCTTTTGATATTCATCAATGTTATTCTGCATGCGTTTCAAGTAAATCTTCATTTTCTCTTTGACATCAGTTTCTAATTCTGGATCTAAACCAATCTTCTCAATTTCAGCATTCCAATCAACTGAAGGTAACTGAGTAATACTCCCCCTCAACTCTCTTCCAGCAGCTTTGATATCCTTCTCAATCTGATGAGCTTGTCGGGTTCCAAACATCTTAGTTGCGGGGAATTTAGTAAAAGCATTTGCTCCTGCTTTCATTAATTGACCTACTTCTTCATAACGTCTAGCAGTAGTTCCAGCAATAATCTCTAACTTAGGAAACTTGATTCTAGTAGAAGCAAGCCACCACAGATAATCTTCAGTAGTTGGCCCATTAGAATTCTCAAATATGGTTCCTTTCACTGGTTTTAAAGCATAGAAAGTAATCCTGTCTAGTTTATGCTTCTCAATAAATTTAGTCAAGAGTAAAAAATCTTCTCTCTTTTCTCCTAAGCCGATAACCATAGTCATACTGCGTTTGAAATCATTAGCATAATTGAACATCTCTTCATAAGGTTCAATGGGTTTGTCGGGACATACAAATAAGTGTAATTCAGGTTCCACCGTTTCAATAGAACTTACGATTCCTTTAACATAAGGTCTAAATGTTTCTAAATCTTCCTTAGAAATCACTCCTAAGTTTAGCCAAATCTTCTCCTCGTAAACTTTTGAGACTAATCGGGCCATTTCTACTAAATCTTTATTAGGGAAGATTCTATAACCACCAGTTAAGAATTCAATTCTCCATCCTATTTTCTTGCATAATATCGCTTCTACCAATACTGAGCTTATAGTTCTCTTAGCATCAGGAGCAAATCTAATCTTGTGCTTCTGAGTACTCCTAAAACAGAATTTACAAGTTCCGAGATCGCAATACCAACTTAAGAAAATACATCGTCCGTACCAAGTAACAGGACTAAAGTTTTCCTTGTAAACCTGAGAAGCTTGAGCTATTAAATCTTCCATCGTTAATGTTTCTGCTCCAACTCAAAATTGCCGATTAAAGAATTACACTTCTTGCAATAAACTTGGGCTTGTTCATCTTCAATATTAAAACACATCCCAGAAATACCAATGGAAACAACTTTGCCTTTAATTTCAGTAACGTACTTAGTTATATCAAGAGGTTGATCCTTCTCATCAATATAATTATCTACCTTAATCTTAACTTCTTTAAGCGTAAGTTCTTTCTTGCATTTTGAGCATTTCATGTTTATATCCTCTGGAATAGCTATTTTTTAAACTTTATCTAGTATTTCCTCGTTTCCTGAATTTTAGAGACAAGGGAGGTTTCTTCTAAGATGATATTCTTATTATCACTGCGGATCTGTCGGATAACATCAATGAACTCGTTAATATTTCTAGTTCCGATAGATAAGACATAGTCCCACCTTCCGGAGCAATGCTTTACCCAGTGAATGCGAGGGTGTTTTAAGATATAATCATCAAACGCCTTTCTCTGATTCAGATTGATTTTAACAAAATTGTTATGGAACTCTAAACCTAACTTGGAATAATCCGGATCAATCGAAAAACGGATAATCTCCTCACTCTTAAGTTTTGTTATAATCTCTTTAAGCCTGATAAAAGCGATTTTGCTTATTTTAGATAATTCTTTGAAGGTAATAAGAGGTTTATTCTTTAAGATGTTTAGAACCTGTTCTTCCTTATCTGAAAGTTGTTGGTGTCCTGATTTTAAGGTACTGTAAGAGTATAAGCTATCCTTGTGACAAAACGATTTGTAACCCAAAGTATCCTCAAAATCATGGAACAGAACGTCAAAAGTAATAATACAATTGTGCACTAATTTACTAATCTTAGCAATAGTCTCTTCAGCTTCAGCTCTAGAATAAACATCAAATAGAATAGATAAGTCATAAGCACCTAGCGTCTCTTTAAGTTTTAATAATCCCTTAATGCCTTTTATCTTTTGAATTAAATCCTCATCTAACTTATTTAATTTTACTAAGATAGTAAAACGAACTCTTTTAGGTTCATTTGATATTAATAAAGGTTTAATGAACCCCTTTCGATAGAGGTTATTTAGCCGTGTTTCTACGATCTTTCTTTCCACCTTTAGTTCTTTAGAGATATCTGTAATGGTTCTTCTCGAGTTTAAAGAAAGCAGATAAATAATATTTTCACTTATTTGGTCCACTTTTGGAGAAAAAGTTGTCATTTTAGTAGCTAATTTGATAATTGCTTTACTATTTTAAAAGAGTAACTATATAAATGTTATTGTATTTCTTATTTAAAGAGGTGATGGGGAGCCATGCTATCACTACCAAAACAATTCTACAATGGAAGAGTAAAGTGCAGTATAAGAAAGGAACCCCCTATATCGCTCTCATCAGACATCTTTCTCAACAACACGCGATGGCAATGGGTAATGAATTGTCTTGTAAGTTAATCGTAGAAGAAGATAAATTAAAAGTAGTGATTGATTTAGAATAATTAAATTACTTTCCAATGCCCTGTTCAATTCCACATTTATTGGGTCTAGGATCTCGACCACCTTCCCAATATCGATTATTAGGCATTTCTCCCACTATCTTACCGCTAACCCATCTAGAATCTATTCTATCTAAAGGAAATGGCCATAAATTAGCTAAGTTGTTCCCAGTTATTGGACCATGATAAAGGTCTTCATAAAAAGTTCTCATCTCTGCTAGGGATACAGGTCCAGCTTCGGCATATTCTGGATGTAACAATTCTAATCTTTGCCCCTTTCTCCATGGTCGAAATATACAAATATGGGGTTTTGCCACATCAGCCAACGTTTCTGCTCCTTTCTTGAACTCATTCATCCCATCCAGACCAGGAATATAAGTATACTCTAATTCAGAAACTCCTTGTTCTTTAATGTTCTTAAGAGAAGCATGAACTTCATTTAAGTCTTGTAACGATTTTCTACCTTTCATCATTCTTTCTCGATTTGAGAACATCTCTACGGTGTAAGCAACTCTAAATCCGGTTAAATTATTTCTCTGGACTGCATTTACTACTCTTTCCATATCTGTGGGTTCACTCAACTCAAAACCCATATAGAAAAGTTTTCCTTTAAAACCCCTTTGAGTTGAGAAATCAATAACCTTCTCTAAATGTTCAGCAGTTCTTCTGGAAGAGCCAAAGCATCCGGTTACTATCGCTATTTCATCAACATCACTAAATGAATCACCATTGAACTCTATCATTTCAAATCCTTCTTCTTCAGAAACATCAGGTTTATGTTTGTATAAACTGTACTGACAGAAATCACAACTAAAACATTGACGTTTAAAATTTAAATTTAATACTAATCTATCATCTAGTGAGGGAGTTAGATAATTTGGATGCCTAAAGTAATAGTACCTCCCATTTTTTGCAGGCATTCTTTCTACGAAATCAATTCTAAACGGCAACTCTCCCCCATCATAAGTAATTGTCTTATGGTCATGTATTTCATAAGGAGAATCATCTTCTGAAGTTCCAAAGGTAATGTGAAATAGGTCTTTAGCGTTAATTAGATTCCAAGTTGCTCTACCCGCTTCTGTGTCTTTATCTCTAACTCCATGAAACTTCATTGCCAAATAATGTAAATCCATTACTGGGATTGAAGGGTAATCAGAAATCATCGCTTCAATTCTTTTAACATTTGGCATGTTGATTCAATTTTACTATCTGGAAGGGGTAGTATTTAAAGATATTGTGTCAAAATTATACTTTTATTAATTATTCCTCTTTTTAAGTCTCATGAGGGGTGCAAATTCACCCGAATATTCTCCCGGGTTACAGATAAATAAAACCTCGTCTTCTAATTTCTCATGCCTAACAATCGTACCTGCCGCTTCAAAGTTTCTAATGAACAGTATAGCAAGATCAAACAAGAATCTACAGAGAAAGGCTACGTTAAGATCGCTCCTTATCTTAGAGAACTAGTTCTGAATAAGAACCAATTCTTAGAATTCAAGATCATTGAAACGAATCAATTAGTTAAAAAGATATTGGAGGTACTAAGAGATGGAAGAAAATGAAATTCCTGAATGGATAAAAATATTAAAAGAATTAATAAAAAAATCAAAGGGAAAAATTTAGATTTTTCAGCTTCTCTAATAATTTTACTTGAATTTCCTTATCTCCCATAATAAGACCCATAATCTGATCTATTTGTTCCCTATCTTTCAACTGTGCCTTTTCCTTCTCTTCAATCTCCAGCAGAGTCTTAATATCTAGAATTCCACCGCACTTGTTACAATGTTTACTATCTGCAGAATTGATTGTGTCACATCTCGTGCAGATTTTAGGTTGTAACTTGCTTTCTTCTTTCTTAATACCAGTCTCAATGCCATTCATCTGTAGAATAGCATTATCAACTTCTTTTCCACTCATGTGAACATAAGTAGAAGGCATATCACTTCCTTGAATCCAGCCAAAATATTGATTCATCTGAAATTCAGTTAAGTGATTAGCCATATAAGTAGCTCTAGCGTGCCGGAAAGAATGAGGATTGCATCGCTTATTTATTCTAGCTGCTTCGGCTATTTTGATTACTATATTCCTCATATTGCGATAGTGCATCACTTTTTTGTGATTGGTTGTTCCTACATTAATCCACAAAGGTGATTCTGGGCTATCTTTAAACGGATGATTATTCATCCAAGTAGATAAGTAAGAAGTAGAGCTAATTAATCTAATCTTACGAGAGCCGGTTTTTCCTTGAACAGTAATCACCACCCCATATTTATCGTAGCTTACGTTCTTAATCTGTAAGTTGCCAATCTCACCAACACGTGCCCCAGATTCCCATAGTGTGGCTATGAAAGCCTTGTCTCGAGGATGATTTGCAGCAAGAAGTAACTTCTGTACATCCTGTTCATTAAGGAGATCACCTTCACAAGGAAGTTTCATCTGAGAACGAGTTACATTTGATTTAATCCATTTGACTTCTTCTGGGTAATCTTCAGTTTTACGTAACCACTTGAAGAATCTCCTTATCAAAATCTTATAGGTGTGTTTAGTGTGTGGAGAATATTTTGAATTTTGCTGAATCTTACTTATCACACGTTTAACATCTTCTTTGGTCGCTTTATCCAAATTAGATATTTCTCTAGCTAATTGTTTTAAAGTAACTAAATACCTTACAATTCTGGGTTTGGATATATTGTCCAAAGCCAGATCATCAGCAAAGTTAAGGATTATTGCCTTATTTTCTGTAGAGATATTCGCTTCTTGGATGCTTTGGCGAGTTTGCTCGCACATACGGTCATAGTTATGTATGTCCATGTTAAGTTCTCCAAGAATTAGTTCTTATAAGCTTTTGAGTCCAAAAAGGACCCTGAGCACTGTATGTGAGCATAAGTGCCCCCGCCGGGATTTGAACCCGGGTTATTGCCGTTCTCCAATTCAACGCCTCTCGACAATCAAACCATCTTGGCCAGATTTTAATTCTGCCATTTTTTGATGCAACTTTTTTTAAAAAAGTTGCTGAGAGGGCAATGTGATAGTCCGGGCTACACTACAGGGGCACCATTCAGATAAGAATATACTAGTTTTAAAAGCTTTTTGGATTCAAATCTTCAACTGTAGTTCTAGTTCCTCTAAATCAAATATCAGTTGGAATACTTCCGAAAAATCTCCTTTTAACTTTAAAGCCTTGATTCTCTCAGCTTCAATCTCACTTAATCTATCATAAATTAATTCTGCACGAGTTCGTTGCATCTTTCTAAGTACAGAAAGTAAATGATCAACTAAATTAGAATTAATTTTACCTTTATCCTGACCAATTTGCATAAATTCAGCACAAATCTTATCCGCAATCATCTCCATTATTTTTACATAAGTATGTAGAATTCCGGCCTTAGATAGATTAACATAACCATATTTATTCAAGCATCTTTGACAATAGCTAACGTAACTGTTGAAGTTATAATCTCTTTTTTTTAACCGATCTAAATGATCCCATTCTCTTTTGGTAACATATTGATTAGCATCTTCCACCAGAGAAATGAGTAAATTATAAAGATGATTAATCGTCTTGACAAAATCGGCTTGTGAATTCTCAGCAATATCTTTATAGATTAGATAATCAAAACTTTGTTCATGAACAATCATACCGGGATAAAATCTTACTGCTTTACTTAAGAAGGTTATCATCTCTTGAGATTTAGTTAATATTTTAATACAATCATAACCGGAGATATAAGCTGCATCTACGGCCATTAGCATCATTGTTTTGTCAAGATGATAAGCCTCAATCTGAGTAGAGGTATCAGTTTTATGATTAAAAGCCTTAATGACAATATTATTCTCTTTCTCTTCTACAAAAAGAGATGCACCCCGAGAGAGGTTATTCTTTTTAATCCATGATGTGGGTAGAGAAACTGCTGCTGTAGAAGGAGATAATCGAATAAGTTTGCGAATCATAAGTATAGAAATACTCTTTTATTTAAAAATATAACTAATTTAACTATATAAGCTAAAAGTTTAACTTTCTTAAATCTCAGATTTCTTTTAAAAATAAGAGGTAACTTAAAATGAAAAACAAACCATATGTTGGAATAACCGGATTTAAAAGAATAGAAGAAATCGAAGGAGTGAATAGAATTGTGAGGGAGGAATTCTCTTCTTCACCTTATCAAGTGATGTTTGGATACTTATGTTCTGAAAAGAGATTAGCAAATCTAGAACAGGAGGGAAAACTTTCTCCTGCCCTTTCTCATTTACCCAAGGTGATTAGTGCCGCTGATCCTTCGGTCTTAACGATGATTCATTATCATAGTACCAATAAGGAAAATCTAGCACAACAAGTAGAAAGAGTGTTTACGAGAGATAACATTTATTCTTCCGGTTCTTGTCAGTCCTTGCAACTTAACGTAGATTGGCCCCCATTAAACGAAGTAGAGAGAATTATAACTCTTTTCCCAGAGATGAAGATTGTCCTACAACTCCCTCAAAGAGCGATGGAAGGAAGATCGATTTCTGAGATTGCTGATCTAGCCAGTACTTACGCCCCATTTATTGCTTACACTTTAGTTGATCCTTCCGGAGGGAAGGGTAAAGAAATAGATCTACCCTTTGTGAAAGAACTAGTTTACTCTCTGCAAGAGAAAATGCCACAAGTAAATCATGGTTTTGCAGGAGGATTTTGTGCAGAGAACATTGAAGAAAGACTTGCACTTTTCCCAAAGGGAATTTCTTTTGATGCACAAGGAAAAATAAGATCTGAAACGGGATTGGACTTAGATAAGTGCACTTTATATTTAAAAACGGCATCTAGATTTGTAAAGTAATTTTTTATTTTTATTTTACAAAATAAAATACAATATCACCGGAACAATCAAACAGCCCATCAGATGATTCTTGCCGATGCCCCATTTAGCTGCTACCAGTCCTACCGAGGTAGAAACTGCTAAGATTACCAGACCAACAAATCCGTCAAAATAAAAAGTTAACAAAGTAATAAAGACCAATATACCCCAAATTAATCTGCGATAATTAACTTTAGAAATATACTTGGCGAAAAGTTTAGACAGACGTAAAGAAATAATTGCCCCCAATCCGGAAGCAACTAAAGCAACTCCCAGAAACAACAGCATTTCTTGCCATCCGACTGTTCCGGCAATTTCTTTCACCACCACAATAGCGCCGTTACGAGCCTTATCTAGGATATAAGCAGCAGCGATAGAAATCAACATCGAAGCGGTATTTAATCCACCAACCATAGTTAAGAACCCTTCATCACCAATATCTCCTACTATGTTGGTTGCGACAATTGCAGCTTGAGAATTTCCAAAACCAGGAAGAAAAGCAGAAACAAAACCCATTCCTGTTGCGGCAGATACAGACTTAACTACGTTTTTATTAGTAATAGTCAAAGGAGCTTTCTCTTTCTGTGTAGGAATAGAAGTATTATCATTTAAACTGGATAAGAGAAGAGAAAATCCAAACATTCCCGACAATAAGGGAAAGAGAGGTTGATGTAAAGAAGGAATGCTTAATACGATTAATCCTAAAGCTCCAGAAGTCAAGAAAGCAGTTAAACTCAACAGCCATTTACTTTCTCTCCCGATCATGAAAGCCATAATGATCGCTAGCAGATAGCCCATTACTCCTTTAAGAACAGTATACACTGCCCCCATAGACCAGATGAATAAGGGAAAGAAAATTAAGCCCAAGATAACACAACCTAATGAACCTAAAGTGTTATACACTACTGCATTATGTCCTTCTCCTTTTAGTAGCAGACGATGCCCGGGAAGAATATTTAGTGCTTGAGACTCATCCGGAGCTCCCAGATAAATACCGGGTAAGGCGTCCATAAAAGTTTGGGTCATAGCTAAAGCAATTATGAAAACACACAATACGATCGGAGAAGTATATTGAAGTAATACTGGAGAGAAAGAAAGGAGTAACAAAGAAACAAGATTTACATGCAATCCGGGAGTTATGCCGGTAAAAGTCCCGAGAATCACCCCTAAGAATAAAGAAACCAACACTTCTGCTAGCATATCTATCTGGAGAAGAAGTTACTAATAAACTCTGGCTATATAGAATAAATATAACATTCTAAACCTCGTTGTTACTCTTAAGTAACAAAACCAACGAAAGGTTTATAAAGTACCCCTTCATTTAATATCCTGATGATAACTCGCCTTACTCGTGGATTTCCTGAACTAGTATCTGCCGTTAGTGGGATTGATGCTTACTTAGGTAAACAGGCGATCACGGATAGATTGGTAGAAATATGTCAACAAGAAATCCAATGCACTTCTGCTAAATATGTTCCTCCAAATCAAGTTCGTATGGTGTATAAGGATCATGAATCCACTCGCCAAGCCATAGCAGAGAAAAGTTGTTTCGTTGTAGATGAAACGTTAAATATTCCTTTAAGAAATAACGGTTATCGTAATTTAGGAGTATTATGCTTAGAGGGATTAGATATCCCTGCAGACCAGACCGAAAAACCTCACGACTTGGTGATTGATTATCTTGGAAGTCATGCCGGTCAGATTATGGCTTTGACGCTTCAGCGAGATATAGATCACCTTACTGGATTGTTACTTCGAAGAGAATTTTTTCATACTTATGAACAAGATGTACAAAAAGCACTTCGACATAATGTTCCCTTAGGTATAATCATGTTAGATCTAGATCATTTTAAATGGTACAACGATAGTTATGGACATCTTCAAGGAGATATAGCTTTAAAAACTGCCGGAGCAGTAATTAGAAATGCAGTAAGAGATGAAGACACTCCTGCCAGATATGGTGGAGAAGAATTTATTGTCTTACTTCCAGACGTTTCTGTTTCAGAAGCCCAAGCAATTGGAGAAAGAATCAGAGCAGATTTTGAGAAAGTTAGAATAGAAGAAGTGGAAGGAGTAACCTTAACAGAAAATCAGGAGTATCACTTAGGAACACCCCGTAAATTACAGTGTAGCGTTGGTGTAGCTTGCTTCCCAGACCACATCGATGATCCTTTTGAACTGATAGCACGAGCAGATATAGCTTTATACGCTGCTAAAAAGACCAGGAACACAGTAACTGTCTATTCTTCCGGGATGTAAACTCTCGTTTCTCTTTAGAAACATTAATAAAACCGAATCTGTATTTTGTAGAATATGAATTTCCAAACTCTTCCACCAGTAGAAAACGCTAAGCAATTACTAAACCTTGCTTTCAAGATTGCTCGTGAGAAATCAGAACAGAAATCTATGCGTGGCCAGAAAGATATGGGTAGAGCTATAAAACAAAAAGAGAGTCAGAAATTAGATATTATCAAAGATGTTCTTAATTCTCGTTTATCTAAATTCCAACGGGATTTCCCAGAAGTGGATATATTACCCCCATTTTATTCAGAACTTTGCCGTCTAACTCTAGATATGGGCAACTTCAAAAAGTCTTTTGGAGCGTTAAAATGGGCTATGGACAAGATTGCTTTCTTTCAACGCCAATATAATAGTAAGATCAATAGAGAACTAGACCGGTATAAGATCAGTACCATCTCTAAAGAATTTTATGGTAGAATTTCTTCAGTGATGAAACAGATTGATGAAAACTTGAAGTATTTAGAATCATGCAGAAGAATCATGAAAACTTATCCCGACGTTAAAGATATGTTTACAGTATGTTTATATGGATTTCCTAACGTAGGAAAAACAACTTTATTGAATAAACTTACCGGAACCAGAGCAGAAGTAGCTGATTACTCTTTCACTACTAAAACCATTAATGCTGGCTACCTAAAAAGTGGAGAGGATAAAGTTCAAGTGTTAGATGTTCCCGGTACTTTAGCTAGGATAGAGAAGTTAAATTTAATTGAGTTGCAAGCAGAATTAGTGGTAAAAGAATTAGCTAACTTAATAATTTTCATATTTGATGCCAGTGAACATGGTGGATATACTATTGAGAAACAAGAAGAATTATTAAAACACTTGGGAAAAGATAAAAAAGTGTTAATATACTTAAGTAAAGTTGATTTAGCAGAACCAGAATTATTATCTCAGATTAAACATAAAGGTTATTCTTTAGAAGAGATTAAAGCTGAGATTAATCGAGAGATGTTGAAGTATAAAGCTAAAAAAGAAGCTGAAGTTTAGAGTTTCTTTTGCATCAGATAAAACTTCCCGTCCAATTCAACTTTCTTATATCCGAGACGGAGGTATAATTTCAAAGCAGGATTGTCGGGAAATACCCTTAATTTAATTTGTTTATATCCTTTATTTAAGACAGGTTTCTCTATTATTTTCATAATCATTGTTCCTATTCCTTGACCTTGCATTGAGGCAGAGAGCTGTAAATCACTTAAATATCCATAATTCTCTTTGAATATTAACTTGCAGAAACCAATCCTTTTGTTACCATATTCTATGATTCTTACAAACGCCGGATCAAATTCTTTTCTATACGCCTGCGATTCCCACAACAATTTATGTTTTTTATAATAAGGAAACATGTTCGTTCTAGCCAAAGCATAGCAGAAAGGATAATCTTCCCAAGAAGCTCTTCTAAGTTTTATTTTAAGTAACACATTTTAGAGAAACGGTTCTCTTATTTAAATATTAGTTTCATAATCATGAAACCGTACAATTACATGAATAGTAAACTTTAAAAAGGGTAAAGATTTACTTCTTTCTGTTGATGGAAGAAAGAGAAGAGCGTTTGGCTAGAGCGATTAGTGCTGGTTCTAGAAGGGAGATTCTTAGACTTTTAGTAGACCAAGAGTTAACGGTAAAAGAAATTGCGGCAAAGACTAAACTTTCTATGTCCTTAACTTCTAGGCATTTACAATTATTACATGATTTAGGTTTTTTGAATACCCGAAAGGATGGAATTTACAAACATTATTCTCTCAAGATTAAAGAGATGAAAGAACTGCTTAACTGTTATGACAAGGTGCTTAAGAAATATGAAGTTTAAACATAAAGACGGCCGGAAGAGGAGATCTGTTGTAGCTAAGAATCGCACCCCCCCGCGATTTCTATGGCTGAGTTTAATTCTAGTAGGGATACTCCTCTCCGCCTCTTTATTTTATTATGGGTTGTTTTCAGAAGGAGTAATTCACCAATCTTTACTACAGTTCGGAGAAGGATTATCTTCTTTAAGTCAGAGTGTAACTGGTGCAGCAGTTGGATTGGATGAGATGAGAGTTCAAGAAGGAACTCCCCTCATCTCTTCCATCATCCTTAACTCTACTGACCCAACCACTAATGATACCACTACCAATCTAACCGCTTACGTTACCTCAACCAATTCAACCAGAGACATCATCGATTGGAGGATCAGCAATCAATCTATTGCAGTTCTTAACCTGCCTTTTGAAGGCGGGAGTAATTCTACTTTCACTAAAGATTATTCCTCTTTTGTAAATAATGGAACTGTTGATGGAGCCACTTGGAATGCTACTGGTGGTTATGATGGTAAAGGAGCATATGAATTTCATGGAATTGGAGCAGCCAGCCATGTTTATAATCTCAATCCCGTTGGTCTAGCAAACACCAATTCATCAATAACTATTGTTGCCTGGGCAAAAACAATAAACAATTTAACTAATGCAGACATGGTTACGGTAAGTGATGCACTTGGTTTTGGCGGATCCAGTAATGCCATACAGGTAGGAGTTAGAGGAGAAAGATTTGGAGCATCCCTAGCTGGAGGAAGCCTTATTATTCAATCATCAGTAGGTTTTGCTGAAGACCAGTGGTACCATGTAGCTTATACTTACAATGGAAGCATATCTAAAATTTATGTTAATGGAGTCGAGGATAACAACTCAATAACACCTTTGCAATCTGGAACAATAGAAGCTTATTTTATTGGTTCTTATGGTTCGAGTGGTGAAAGTGTATGGAACGGTTCAATTGACGAAGTTAAGATATTTAATAGTTCATTATCTTCTGAACAAATCCTCGCTTTGTATAATAACCGTACAGATTCAATTGTTTCACAAGAACTGACTGCAGGCGAAGTTTGGTCTGTTTGTGCTACTCCAAATAATGGAAGCATTGATGGGAATACTAGTTGCAGTAATGAGGTTACGATTCAAGAGACAGCAAGTAACACCAGCACCTGTGGCACGTTAACCTCTAGTTTAACCTTAAACAACGACGTAAACTCTTCAGGAACGTGCTTTAATATCACTGCTAGTGATTTAACCTTAGATTGTAACGGACATACTATTTATTCAGCTTTAAATAATAGTGGGAATTACTCCTATGCCATTACTGCCCAAAATTTGAGCAACATAACGATCGATAATTGTATTGTTATTGAAGGAGAAAATGCTTATTATTATTCCAACGCAATATATTTATCAAATATTAATGGAATGATTTTTACTAACAATCGGGTGTATGATAACCTCAGCTCTTATTCACCTAGCTTTTATTGTGATAATTGTAATAACTCTTTGATACAAAACAATATCATTTATGGAAACATAAAAGATTATAGCCAAATGTCTCCGGCATTAAAGGTGGATTATTCTGAAAACGTTTCTATAATAAACAACACCCTATTCTCTCAGAGTAACAATGCCAACACCTTATGGTTATACTATAGTAATTATCTTTACCTTGCAAACAACAGTATTTATGGTAATGGATCGAGTACTTCTAAGGGGATATTCTCTCAATATACCCATAATGTAAGTTTAGATCAAAATTTTGTTTATTCACAAAATTCTCGAGGGATAGATATTGACAGCGGAAATAATTATACCCTAACTAACAATAACCTCAATTCAACTAATAATATCCCATTATATATTAAGGGCACTTCTGCTCAACATTTCAATCACACCATTGGGTTAGACAATTCTGCAGACGGATTACCCTTACTGTATAACTCTTCAATTAGCAATAAAGTAATCTTAAGTGATACAAACGTGTCTATAATCTATGGACAGATTATCTGTGCATGGTGTGATAATGTTACCTATTCTAATGTAACTGTGGCTACGAGCGGAATAAACTTATTTAGCGTTAATAATTCCCACATACTAAACAGTTTCTTTTACAACCCTAAAGCAGACAGCATTTATTCAGATTATTCTTTTAATAATACTTATGAAGGAAATCAGTTAAGTTCAATAGTTATAGATTATGACACCAGCGATAATCTTAATTCTAATCAGGTCCATTATTATTTTGGAGACACACCAGGAATATATCTCCGGAGTTCGAGTGAAATAAATGTATCCAACAATATCATAAATGCTAGCTGTGGAGCAATTCCTTATTATAATTGTGGTGGTCCTAGTCCAGTTTATATTTATTATTCTAGTAACATACTTGTTAAGAATAATTCTCTTTACGGTCCGGGACAATATGGTATAGCCATATATGCTGGAACGAACTCTCAATTTGAGGACAATTATGTCCAAGAATCAATAATGATGGGAAACCAAGAAATTCACCATAACAACTTCACCAATAACCGGATTGGGGGACCGATTATCTGTAATGGATATAATATCACTTTCAATAATAATGTGATAAACGTCTCTTCAAATGATGTGGCCGTATCTTTAGGCGGACCAGATAATATTTTGACAAACAATACCATTATCTCTCCTTTAAATTATGAAATTACTTCTTCTACAAGTTATAACAATACAATTACTTATCATAATGATTATGGAAAAATTAATTGGACTAGAACTAACATCTCTATTAATATACCTCTAATCGTGGACCAGACTATCTTTTTAGGAAATAATGCCCTCGGGATAATAGATAATTCTAGTATGGGGAGTCTTAACTCTACTGCCACCCTTACTTTCTACAATTTAGGATATGCTGTCCAACCCTACTTACTAAAGAATGGCATAAGGTGTGATGATAACTCTGCTTTATGTAACATCACTTCTTATGATAATGCTACTGGGACCTTAGTGGCACAAGTATCTTCTTTCAGTAATTATAGTACTCAAGAAACACCTTCAAATCCTTACCCCTACTGGTCTGGGAACATAAGCAATATCCCCACCACTTATTCTTCTAGCACTTATTCCAACTTCAACATAACTTGGACCGATGATACTAACATTAGTATTGTATACCTAGAATCAAATTATTCCGGTTCAGCTACAAATTATACCCTGTCCAGAAGCTCTGGAAATACCACCAACGGAACGTATAATTATTCCGCTATCCTTCCGGCAGGAAACTTTTATTGGAAATCCTTAGCTAATGATTCCAATAACCAATGGAACTCTACCCCACAATATGAATTTATCCTTGCACAGAATAATGGCAATTGTGACGTTGAATTTAACCAATCATCTCCCCTTAGCTATCCTGTATCTTTCACCCCATTTACAAACTGTACCTCGGATTTTAGTTTATATCAGAACGGAACAACAATAAGCAATAACTCAGTCCAGTCTTTAGCTGCAGGAAGTTATAATTTTACAGTTGTAAGAACAGACCAAGTTAATTATTCAAATATTAGAGACCAAGAAATCTTTGTGATTAATCAAGCCAGTTCCGGAGTAAATCTCACCCTTAACAATTCCAAATCTAACCTAACTGCTTACAATGGAACTGTTGTAGATGTGAATTGTACTAAAACTACTGGAGAAGGAAACATTTATCTGTACATAAATGGAACCTTAATCAATTCAGGAGCATCTATGATAGGTAACTCCACTATCTTAACAACAGGTAATTACAACTTTACTTGCCAATATAATTCCACCCAAAACTATTCTGCCAGCTCAGAAGCATATTGGGTAAACATCTCTCTTTATGATAATTATCCAAACGTTACTTTAGTTTCACCTGCTGCTAGCTACGTCAACGATTCCAGTAATCATATTAATGTAACTTTCATCTGTAATGCCACAGATGAAAGAGATGTTAAAAACATTTCATTATACCTAACTAACCACACAAATCAAAATTTCCAACTAAACCAGACCACTAACCTCAGTGGAACTTCTAATAGTACTAGTTGGACCGTACCATTAAGCTTTGATCTAGCTAATTCGTTTGGAAATTATACTTGGAACTGTTTAGCTTATGATAATTCTTCTCAAGCTAGTTGGGGAACAAACAGAAGCATACTTCTTAATTATACTATTGATTCTGTGACCTTCACTCTTAATCTTACAGAGAACAACAGTTTCCAGCTTACCGGAAGAGAATTACATACCCTTACTCTAAATAATGCTACTAACACTACCTCGGAAGTAACTTTTCAGTCTACTCCCACCAACTACTCTTTAACCGTAAATGTTTCCCAATTAATAGATACTAATTCAGATTCATATTATGATCACAATATTACTTTAAATCAAGCACGGGATAATAGTAATGCTACCTTTACTATCTCTGCAGCAAACACATATTATAGCACAAGTAGTAGTTCTTCTTCGTCAAGCAGTTCAGGAGGAGGGTCTTCCAGCTCTTCTTCCAGCGGGAGCAGTAGCAGCAGCTCAGGAGGAACTGCACCAGCAGAAAGTAGTGTAACTCCAACAATTCCTACCACCCCCATCACCCCAATAGAAGTTCCTGCAACAGAAGAAGTTAAACCAGAACCAACCCCTACCCCAGGATCATCAGCTCCATTTACAGGTAAAGCTTTCACCGCAGGCCAATTGATATCAGATTACGGAAGTTATTGGGTTATAGCTATCACGGGAGTATTATTATTTGCAGCAGCGTTTGGAGGAGTGAACTATTATCATAAAAAGAAAAATCCTCGTTTCACCTACCCCAGCCCAAGTAAACCCAAATTACGGTCCATGGCAGATTCAAGAGACACTTTGCTCAAAAAGTATGAAGAGATAAACCATCTGATCTTAGAAGAAAAGAATAGAAAAGAAATATCCTCTCCTAAAGTTATAACCGTTCTTACCACTCCCAAGAGTATTCCAGTAAAACTGATCAAAGTAGAATTACAAAATAAACCACGAATAACCATCCAAGAAAACACCACTAAAGGATTAACTTTAAATCAAGAATTAACGGATATTGAACAAAAGCTTTCCAGATTAGACCAAACTCCTTTAAAATCTTCTAGGGTAGTAGAAGAGGTTCCTTTGACTAAAGGATTTAGTATGTACGGAGAGATTAATTCTCAACAGAAAAAAGAGTATGACGGAATAAGTAAACTATTATTGTACAGCCTAAAACGTCCATACTTACTTTTACAAGCATTTATCCCAAAAAGAAAGACCCCGCAACAAACTAAAGCAGAAGAGTATGCTCAAAGAGAAGTAAAAGAGATCAGCCGTAAGATTGAAGGCAATCAACCTAGACCACTAAACGAATTAGAACAGATTGAAGAAGAAATTAGAAGATTAAAATAATCATTTAAACTACAATAACTTTACAACTGCAAGGCAATTTCTTAGAGGCACGATTTAAGGCATCTCTTCCAACACTTACGCTAGACTTATCTAAACGTAATTCCATTAAGATCTGTCCTGCTTGAAGTCTGGCAGCACTATTAACGGCTTTACCGTAAGGACGAGCCATACCGGTACTTAATCTGTCTGCACCTGCTCCAGAAGCCAAAGAATGCTCTCTGATAACGTGAAAAGGGAATACTCTCAATTTTAAGAAATAATTTGACCCTAATATTTTTTCCAATAATCTATTTCCAGATGTTCTGGCTGCTTCTAAGGAATTTTGACGGAAATTCATAGAACGAGTGACTGCTAAATACATAGTAGTATCAAATGTTTTATGTACATCTCCCATTTCAAACTTAACTAGTTTTAAATGTGGAAACCCACCACGAATAAAGTTCTTTTTAGAATATTTACTAGTACGAGTATAAGGACGTTCTAACCTGTGAGATGCGGTATTTCTTCTTAATTTAGCCATTTTACGTTATTCACCAATTATTTTATACTTAAAACTAGGGGCTATTTATAAAGCTTTCTTTGTTGTAAATAAGGGTTTAGAGACTTTATTTACTCCCGGAAAATACCTCTCATTCTCCTAGGTTAAACCGATTAATAATCTTAAACGCCCTAAATAATTTTTCTCTTATGGAAATACACAATAAACCCGGTCATAAACGCTACGATGATTAGGATTACAAATAAGAAAGCCAAACTATTATCCTGAAAAGGCAATTTAATGTTCATTCCATACATGCTAGATACCGCTGCAGTGATACTAATAAGAATGGTGAATATAGTAAGGATCTTAATGGTATGATTAAGTCGATTGGACAAGATGATAGAATAATAATGACGGATGTTAGAAATGGTCTTTAAAGCGTTACGACAGAGGTTCAATCCCTGGTCTGATTCAACGATTAGATCTTTAATAGCTTCTTTATCTTCCTCAAAGAAATTAAGTTTTTTAATCATCTTTGAGTACAACAAGCCAGTGTATCCATAACTAGAGAAGATATTGTTTAAGAAATCTTCTTCGTGTAATAAGTCTTCTAAGTCTGCTTCTTTAAGATTTTCTGCCGCACTTCTCCTTTTCTGCACATTCTTGACAATCTTAGTAACAGTAGACTCAAAATTATCGTTTATTAAAGAAAGAATAGTTAAAAGACTTTTAAGTTTCTGGGTAGTGATAAGTTCTACTTTTTCTTCCGTAATCGCTTTAAAGGAATGTGGTTCATCTTTAGCTAGAGTAAGTAAAAACTCCTTACCAAGGACCACCAATAAAGTACTTAAAGAATTCTTCTCTTTAAAGATGGTTTTTACAAAGATATAAGTAAACCCGTCTTCAATATCGATACGTGGAAGTTCATTCTCATCTAATCCTTCTTCTAATAATTCTAAGTTTAATTTATATTTATCAGAAAGAGCAGTAAGTTCAGTTATATCTGGATTAATAACGTTGATCCAGCACCCTACTTCAGACTCTTCTAATTTCCTTAATTTCTTACCGGCAAGAGTTCTTTTATAGTAAGTGATCATCAATTATTAAAAATGGTGATTACTTATAAAGATGTCTAATTATGTAAAGGTGGTTAAAATAATTAATATTTACCTAAACTCATTTGTCCCTTGCGTTTATGGTCAGAAATCTTTTTTGGAACATCTTCTCCCACTTGTTTCAACACATCTTCTGCAATTAGTCTGCTGCCCAGTATTTGTGTTAAACTAGAAACATCAGTTTTCTTTAGATCGCCCAAATCTTTAATCCCATTCAAAACTAATTTACGAGCTCTAACCCTTCCAATATTACGTAATTTAAGCAAGGTTAACAATTCATCTTTGACCCCGTATTTTATCCTAATTCTTAGTTTAGAGATATCTGCAATTAAGGGATGATCTAATTGTATCACTTTTCCTAATTCTTCGCAAGCATACAATAACCAATCAACAATATCTAACTTAACTTTAATCTCTCCCGGACGAATATCATACTTCTCTAACAAGTAATCTTCATCCGCTTCGTTGATCCATTCTTCTAAAAATAAGGTAGTCTTGATAGAATTGATAAATTCATCATATTCTGGGTCAAACACAGGTGGTTCCTTTTCTAGAAGTTGATCATAATTTTGAGTCAGTTTATCTTGAACTTCCTCCTCGTCTTTAGATCTAACCCTTAGTAACGGACGTAATTCTAAAGTGTGAGCGATTAATTGTAGTAAAGAAAAGGTCTTTTTATCAGAAGTATAATTTTTAAGTCCGTCAAGAAGATGTCTAGCCGTAAGTGGGTCCAGATATAATTCAGAAACTCTTTTACCTAACAAAGTAGGTTTTAATTTTCTCTGTTTTAATCCTTGTAAATGATTAGCGGCAACAAAATCACTGGGTTTAGAGGTTACTTCTCCAATAACTTGAACCATTTGCCATGCTTCTAATAATTGTAACATCTTTTCCATGATTGCTTCTAACCTCGGCAAATCCTTAAACTGGTGTGCCCAAAAAGTATGTTCAAAAAATTCTTTCAATGAAGCAGCATCATGAATAATTCCTGATGAGATCAGAGAAAGAAGATAAGTTCTAAGTACAGGTTCAACCGCCAATTTGGAATAAATATCTTCCGGAACTCCACGAATATAACGTTCCAGAACTTCTTCTCTTTCACCTTCATCTTTAGCGATAATGATCGCTTCTCCAAAAGACTCATACTCCGGTCTTCCCGCTCTTCCGGACATCTGCATATATTCTAACACTGGAATCCAATCCATTCCCCATTGATCAGAAAAACGTTTAAGTGACTTGATTATAACTCTGAAAGCAGGAGTGGATATTCCCGCAGCGAGAGTAGGAGTACAACAGATAACTTTTACTTTACCTTTTCTAAACTCTTCTTCGATCAATTCTTTCTGATCACTAGTCAAGCCAGAATGATGAAAAGCAATCCCTTTACGGATACAGTGTGATAATCTTCTACACTGTTTTGTGGGTTGTGAAAGCGCTTTCAGAACTTCTTTTTCCAGTTCAGGAAGATTAAAAGAAGTTAATTTAGATAACTCTTCGGCAGTCTTTTCTGCTGAGGCTCTACTCGGGGCAAACACTAAGGCTTGCTTGTTCATCTCTAACGTTTCTAGAACTAAATGATGAGTTTCATCGAGCATACCTTATAGAAAAGAGAGTGTTTTATTAAATTAACGACTACAATTGATTTAATCCTTATTCTAAGAGAAAAGTCTTTCCAACCCATCATAATCTACGTGTTGGAAAAAAGCAGTTAAATCCCCATTTCCAAGAATACTAACCGGAAATTTAATCCCCGTAATATAATCATCAATCCTTAAAGACCAAAGCTTGAAAGTAAAGTCTGATGCCATCCCTTTCTTCTCAATCTTCCAAAAATGACCCTTTCCTTCTCCAGTGGAGCCATACATATACCCAAAATCGCTAGTATTGTCAACAACATCGGGATAACATCCATGTCCCACTTGTTTCCACAATTTTCCATCCTGCATTCGGGGACATATTCCTGGAGAGAATGATAATCGAAGGGTATCAACTTTCGGCTGATTGTACGCTACGGAAATAGTTCCATCATCAAGGACATCAAGAATTGGTGCTTTGTTAAGAGGATGTTCATTATAAGCTTTCTTTCCTCCCGGAAAGGGAATGCTATAAGAATCCATATAACCACTACGAAAATGATAACTTAGAAGCATTAATGGTTGATGAATAGCAATCATCTCTTCTTCCGAGATACTGCCTCTTCGAGTCTTATTAAGATAATCTTCCACTACGCCCTTTAATCTTAGTTCAAAATTCATGATTTGTTTCAAGAGAAGCTCTGTTTTATTAAATTAACTTCTTAAATTGTAGCTCCTGACCAGATATTGAGCGGATCGTCACGATAACGCAAAGTATTTCTCTTTCTTCGGAAAATCTCCATAATATCTTTTGATAAATAAGTCTCTCCGGGAGTCAGATTATACAACCAAGGAACATACAAATCATCGGTTATTCTTTCATTACTAAGACACTCTTCTTCCTTTTTCAGACGAAGAGGACACTGCTCACAAAAAGAGTCATATCCCACCACTAAATGAACAAGAACATTATTTCTAAATTGTTCCGCAAAATCCACAAAGTTCTGTTTGAAATTAGAACCATACGTCTCTTCCAAAAAAAGCAGTTGTTCTTCTTTTTGTCTTGGAATAAAATAAGCATGAAGAGAAAGCAGATGATGGCCACTTAATTGGAGAGTCATTTTAAGGGAAGTGTTTTATTAAATTAATTGAAAAATAAGAGAAGAATAAATTACTTTTATTCTCTTCCCAAAGAAGCAATTCTCTCTAAAGTTAATTGGTCAACAACAACACTTAATGGAGACTTCTTAATGACAATACGATCGGCTGAACCTAAAGTCTTATAGAACTCAGGATCTTGCCCTTCAAAGACGTTTCGAAGTTGATCGGGAGTAGCCAAAAATAAATATGCCTGAGTTGGTTCCTCTTTTCCGGGAGCAAATGTTGCTACCTCATAAGTCGCAATCATCCCATATTTCTTTTCAAATCCTTCTTGTTTAACGGCCATAATTTTCACCCTCAATATCTTACCCAACCAATTGGCTCTTATTCCCATCAATCACATAAACTCTGATCGTAAACGGTTCATCAGGAACAGTAACTACACCAGGTTGTTCAGGAACAACTTCATCCTCATCAACCACATTAACCTTCCAAGATCTTCTCATCTCATCTCTGCCATCACTTACAACCACTTTAACTTCTTTTTCTCCGGTAGATGTAAAGGTTCTTTCAATGGTGTCCGTTCCGGTAATGTCTTTCTCTCTCCATCCGCTAAATTCCCAGCTATAAGTTAAATTATCTCTGTCCCAGTCTTTAGCAGTCACGTGGAAAGTTATGGGCATCCCCACCTTAATCGTAGTTTCTTCTACAGGCATATAATCTAGAGTAAACGGAACCCGATTAACATTCTTTATCGTAACCTTCACGGGATGAGCAGTTTCAATCTCTCCATCGGAAGCGATAAAATTCAACCATAACACTTCCTTTTCACCCTTAAATTTCTTATTGAAATAGTTATCTCCATCAATTAAATTGTTCCACCAATTATCTATTTTATCCTGAACCAAGTCATAACCAGGGGTCCACAGGAATATTCCATCTTTAAAAGATGCTCCTGGGGGAACATTTTCTAATCTTATGGTCAGATTATCTTTATCAGCGTCCTTAGCCGTTAATCTGAACATAAACTGTTGTCCTTCATTAACAGCAAGATCATCATTAGGCATAGATAAAGTAGGAGCACGATCATTCTTTAACACTTTTAGTAACATAGGTTTAGTCGTAGCAATAGAGCCATCAGTAGCAGTAACATAAACGGGATAATCTCCCTTATCACCATAACTGGTACTCCATTTACCATTTCTTCTTCCGAGGGGAGAAGTGTAATAATAACGCACAATGTCTCCGTCAGGATCCACTGCCTCAACCTTAGCTTGAGCCAATTCTGTTTCTGTAATAGTAATATTGTTTAGACTAGTAAAAAGTGGAGCACGATTAACATTGCTAACTTTTAATAATATATCGGAACTGACGCACTCTTCTTTATTGCAAGCAGAGACAGTTACAGGATAACTTTTCGTTTGTAAGAAATATTTCTCCAAACGTAAAGCATTTAAGAGATTGTGCATAAAAGTAGAAGTTCTTTGAATAGTGTCATAAGAAGGGATCCAGGATAACTCAGTTTTATTCTCATTATATACTGCACCTTCAGGAAGATTATCGATAGTAACGTTTAATTTATCCCCATCAGGATCAACGGCATTAATCTTTAAACGCAACTCTTCTCCTTCATTAATATAAACAAGGGATGGAACTTCTAATAATGTTTCCTGATCTACATCCAAAACGGTAAGTTTAGCTTCCTTAACTGTTTCTTTATCCCCATTTGATCCAACAAAAGTAAGGTTGTATATTCCTGCAGAAGAATAATTTGTCTGCCAAATAGACTGCTCATCAAAAGGAGCCCCTAGTACAAGATATTTCACCTTATGACCATCTTGGTCTTGAGTAGGAAGATCTTCAAAAGAGACTAAGTCTCCTTCTTTAACAATTAAGTCCGTTACTTCAAATTCCGGTGCTCTTTTAACATCAATAACATTGATCAACCATTTCTTACTAACTGACTTTTCTCCATCACTGAGCTTTAACTCTAATACCTGTTCTCCTTCAGAACTAAAATTAAAATGATATCTCCACCAGTCTTCGTTACTCAGAGTAACATTGTTCAGTTTCCATTCATAATTTAAAGATGATTTCTCTGAAGCAGTAGCATTAACCCAAACCTCTAAAGTGGTGTTTTCATAAACGTCAAAGGTCCTATTCTCACTAAAAACGGATAAGATTACCGGACCAGGATTAGTGGACAATACTTGCACTTCAACTCTTGATCTTACTTGGGCTTCTCCGTCACTGACCCAGAAATTAGTAACAAAATAACCCTCATCCCCGTAAGTTGTCTTCCATAATCCACTTTTATCAAAAGGAGGACTAAAAACGTAACTTAACGGATCCCCATCATCATCTTTAACTAAAGTTTTTAAATCAATCACTTGTGTTTCTTTAGCTAAGACCTTTCGATCAATTATTTGTGGAGCCCTATTTTTCTTTTCTACTATTAATAAGATTCGTTGATTTGTTTGGGATTGTCCATCAGAGGCAGTGATATTAATATAATACTCTCCAGCATCGCCATAATTAGTCTGCCATTCTCCTTGTTCGTTAAGAGGGTAAGAGAAGTAATAAGTTAACTTATCATTGTCTGGATCAACCACTTGAGGGTTTATCCTTACCAAGTCAGTTTCTTTAACATAATAAGCTCTAACTTCTCCTTCCGCTACACTCACCAGAAAGAGCAACAGTATTAGTGCAAAACCGTAAAGTATTTTTAATCTCGCCATGTTATTCCCTAATTTATTAAAAAATAAAAAATAAAAAATTTATCTAACTTCTAAGGTAATTTTCTCGATCACCGGAGGCATGTTCACATCTTCAACAGTTATCTTAACTGGTTTAGTTACAATTCCTCCTCTTCCATCATTGACAGTAACATTGACGTTGTATACCCCATTGTCAGTGTATCCCGTAACCCAAGTTCCGTCAGGCCCTATCGGCAGAGTATAATTAATCATTAATTTTCCACCTTCCTCAGCATCGACGTCAGTAACTACAGGTTCAAGTTTAACTGTCTGCCCCTCTTTCACGGTAAGATCCTTAAGACCTTCGATTACTGGAGCAAGATTTACGTTCTTAATAGTTAGTTTGAATGATTTCTCAGTTTTAAGTTCTCCATCACTTGCAATAACCTTGATATTATATTCTCCTGAACTTTTGGAGTCGGTAGCCCAGACTCCTTTATCTAAAGGAGAGGAGATAATCAAAGTGACAGGATCACGGTTAAGGTCAGTAATTTTTGGTTCAAATTTAACTGTTTCTCCTTCGTTGTAAGATAAATCTTTTACTCCTTCAATTACCGGTGCCACATTTACTCGTTGAACCACCACTTTAATCTTTTTCTCAGAAGTAAGCTTACCATCAGTAGCAGTCACCATAACGATATAATCCCCAGCATCGCCATAATTAGTTTTCCATTCTCCTCTAACATTGAAAGGCTTACTGAAAGAATAAAGGACCTTATCCCCATCTGGATCAGTGGAAGATAATTTAATTCTGATAAGCTGGTTTTCTTTACCAGTTAAGATCTGTAAGTTTTCTGCAGTTGCTTCTTCTAACGGAGCAGTTTGATTCTCTTTAAGTGAGGGAAGCACTACTTTACCTTCTACCTCATTAGATTCTTTGGCAATCTGATCAACTTGTTTCTCAATTTCAACCAAGTCGTCTTTAACCAGATCTTGTCCTTGAGAAGTATTATTTGAAGAAAGCTCATAGGCTTTATAATCTAAACATCCCACTAAGAACAAGAACACACTTAACGTAAATAAAATCATCACTACTTTTTTCATTAAACCACACCCCCGAGTATATTGGTAAATATTTGTAATTCTTTTTGAAGAGTAACTGGTATTTAAAGATTTATAGACCTGATTATATATAGTAGAAGCGTGGGTTTAGACAATATTTACAAAAAATATAAAATGGCCCCGCCGCGACTTCATTCAAGTTTTGAAAAAGGAAATTATATAAGTTATAATGGTCTTTAATCACAAAAAGAGGTTATGCCAAAGCTCTTAACAAAAATCTTTTACTCTAAAGAGGTCGTCAAACACTTACCTAAAGATTTTTTGTGAGCTTCAGCCAAACCACCTCTTTTTGACATAACTCTACGCTTAAAATACGAAAGCGTAGAGGTAGTTAAAATGACTAAAACATATCCAACAAAGATTAATTCCTTACTGGCAGAAGAAATAGGATTGCATATCGGTGATGGATGCTTAAATTACTATAAAGGCAAAGGTTTTTACCAATTACGTGGACACTTATTAGAAGACAAAGACCATTACTTAACTCGAATAAAACCCCTTTATGAGAGACTCTTTGGAATAAAGGTAAACATACGCGATATGAAATCAACAGGTGTTTGTGGCTTCCAAGTGTGGAATAATAAATTAGCGGATTATAAAGACAGAATCCTTAATCTTCCTTTAGGGAGGAAAGTTAATTTTGTTATTCCAGAGAGAATACTTAAGAGTAAAACTTTGTCCAAATCATTTTTGAGAGGATATTTTGATACAGATGGATGTTTCTACCTAGAAAAGAAGAGACATAAGTTATATCCTCGAGTAGAGATGGCATCAGTATCAAAAGATTTTATTGAACAAGTCACCACGATGTTACGCTCGTTAGGATTCAACTTTAGTAGTTACGTAGAGATACGTAAACATCAGAACTGGAACAATTTAAACAGGATTATCATTAGAGGAGAAAAGATGACAGACAAGTGGTTCAGTGAGATCAATCCAGCTAATTCAAAACATTGGAAGAAATATCAAAGATATAAAGGTGGCCCCGCCGCGATTTGAACGCGGGACCTTTATCGGAACTGAAAGTTCTCACGATATCAGCCAACTTGGTTATCAGTTTCGCATCCTTTCGGACCGTGCGCTCCACCAAGCTAAGCTACGGGGCCTTGAGAGCTTCAAACGGAGAGTTATTTTTAAAGATTTCCTTTCAGTTTAGTGGGACCCCATCAAAAGCCATAAGAACATCTACCGGAAAAAAGAGTAGCCGGATTAGAGATTAATCCATATTGATCTTCAGTACCACCTCTACTGTTTCAAATCAGTTGAAAAAACCAACTAATCCGAACCACCCCGTTTTAAGACTAGAGATAAGAATTAATAAATCGCTTAAAAACATTCTCGTGGTATCGACTATATTTTATATTATGAGAGTTTCATTATTCATTAAAGAAGTTCTATTTTGGAGAGTAGAGATTAGAATATTTTATAAAGAGAATTATCCTCTAATGCTATATGCATTACACCATCATTGATTGTTACACCGACGAAGCTTCAGGATTAGGAGTCCCACCCTATTTGGGGACTTATCCACGATATATTTATGGAATGCTTCGTCATCAGAAACATCAGGTTAGTTACTTAACTATTGACGATGTTAGATTATGGAAAAAGTATAATGGGGTTCAGAAAGAGCCATCCACTAAAGAAAAGACTAATATATCAACCTATAACTTAACTAATAATAATGCAGAAGAGATTCTCTCAAAGACTAAAGCGATTATTATCATTTTAGGAGTACACGTCCCAGGAAAGTATCTTACTGCTTTGCCAGGAACCTTACGAGAGATTATTCCTCTAATTGCAGATATTAAGGTAAAGAAGATCCTTACCGGTCCGGCTATATTTGGAACTCAACTGGAAGGAGGTAAGTTCTTTGAGAAACAAGATTTAGCCTATTTTGATCAAGTCAAGGATTTCTCTGTTGATTTTGATCAGCTAGAACAGTTCGTATTAGAAGGAGCTGACATCCTTAAACAGATTCCAGACAAGAGAATTATTGAGATAGAAACTGGAAGAGGATGTAAAGTGGGCAAGTGCAGTTTCTGTACTGAACCATTAAAGAATAAGTTTTGTAATCGATCTAAGGAAGCAATTGTTAAGGAAGTTAAAACATATTATGACTTAGGATCAAGAAGGTTTCGATTAGGAAAACAAGCTGATTTTTATGCAAGCGACAGACCAATAGAGATGTTAAAAGAAATTCGAGAAAGTTGCCCAGAGATAGAAGTGTTACATATCGATAATGTTAACCCTAATTCGGTGATTAGTAAAGAGGGTGAAGAGATAACTAAAGCTATTGTTGAGTATTGTACTTCCGGAAATATTGCCGCCTTGGGAATAGAAAGCTTCGATCCAGAAGTGGTTAAAGCTAATTTGATGAATACTACTCCAGAAACGGCCCTGAAAGCTATTAAGATCATCAATAAGTATGGAGCAGAACGAGGAGATAACGGAATGCCCAAGTTCTTACCTGGGATAAATCTGATTCTTGGTCTGCTGGGAGAGAGCAAGGCATCTCATAAGAAGAACATGGAAGCTCTTCAGGGAATTATCGACGAAGGGTTGTTACTAAGAAGAATCAATATTCGTCAAGTAGCTATTTTTCCTAACACTTACATCGAATCTCACGGAGGAGACAAGTTTCTTAAGAAGAACGAGAAGTATTACTGGAAATGGCGTAACGAGATCCGACAGAAGATTGACTGGCCCATGCTTCAGAAGATTCTACCCAAGGACACCATATTAACTGACGTCTGGACTGAGATGTATGATGGGAATACCACTTTCTGTCGCCAGTATGGAACTTACCCTTTGATTATTGGGATTAAAGGAAGATTACCTTTGAAACAAAGAATTAAAGTTAAAGTTAAGAGCCATATGTTAAGAAGTATCGTGGGAGAAGTAGTAGAATAGTTAATTAAAAAATATGGGGCTGCGAAGATTTGAACTCCGGCCTTACCCATTTTAGCTTTGGTCCCCAAGGGTAAATCCTACCAAGCTAGACTACAGCCCCAATAAGCAAATCAAATAATAAGCTATTTATATAATTATCCGTAAAATTAAGTCCTTTGGAGAAGAATGTTTTTGATTAAACTTTTTCTAAAAAGTTTAAAATGGACCAGTCGGGATTTGAACCCGAGGTCTCACCGCTGCCAGCGGTGCGCGATATTCCCCACAAACTTTTGGAAGGTATGTTCCGGGTTACGCTACTGGCCCATCTAGACGTTATAAATATGCTTGATTTAAAAACTTAACCCAAAGCTTAATAAAATCCCAAAATATCCCTCTCTTATGAAAGGGGTGATTAAGAAAGATCTATTACAGCTGCTAACTCGAGTGATAGATATTCTTCAGACCAAAGAAACAAAAGATCTGGAAGAATTAAAAAACTTAAGCGAACAGGCTATTGAAGATGTAGCAGTCCAAAAGGATCTGGACTTAGTATCCTTAACCGTATTAATTTATTCTATCTACAAAATTCTTCCCGAGATTAAAGAAGAGAATTATAAAGATATAGTGGTAGAATTAAATCATGCCCTGCAAAACTTACAACAGAGCCAGTATGGAAGGTATAATCAAAGTATCAAATCGTTGTATACAGTTATTAGCAGAGAGAATGCTAAGGTAAAAGTACACTTACAAGATGTAATGCAAGCAGCCCGAATCAAGAAAAGTGCCTCCCTATTACGTAAAGGATTATCTATCGGTCAAGCTGCGGGATTAATGGGCCTATCTAACTGGGATTTACAACAATATGTAGGTGGAACCACCATGTTAGATTTACATAAAGAAATCCTGCCAGTGAATAAAAGAATGGACTGGGCCTTACAAATATTTGGAGTAAAATAAGATGGAGAAAGCCTTATTTTTCGATGCCGGACCAGTAATCTCTTTAGTTATGTCTAGATTGGGATGGATTCTTCCTTATTTAAAAAAACAATATGGAGGACATTTTTATATCACTCCCGCAGTAAAGATAGAGTTAGTAGATCGTCCGTTGTCAGTTAAACGATTTGAATTTGAAGCTCTACAAGTGATGAAATTTATTAATGAAGGAGTTTTAGAGATCTATCCCACCCTTCCCAAGAAAAGAATTTCTCAATTAATCAATCTAGCTAATAGTTCTTTTAGCGTTAATGGAAAAGATATTGATGTTATCCAAGAAGGGGAGATGGAATCGGTTGCTTGTACGATTGAAATAGGGGCAGAAGCAGTAGTGATGGATGAAAGGACTCTTCGCCTATTTATCGAGAACTGTACCGAGTTAAGTTCATTGCTAGAAAGAAGGTTTAATAGCGAGATTGTTACAGATAAAATTAAAATGAACTCATTCAGCCAGCAATTAAAAGGAATCAAGATTATTCGTTCGGTCGAATTGGTAGCGGTAGCTTACAAGTTAGGAATTCTTAATGCTTACATCCCTAAAGAAAAACAAGGGAAAGAATTGTTACTTGATTCAGTATTGTGGGCTACCAAGTATAACGGATGCTCTGTTACAGATGGAGAGATAGAAGACATGAAGAAATTGTTATCTCGTTAATTATATTAAAATTCCTTAATAATAAATAGAATTTTATATATAACTAGCCAATCGCCCAATATTATTGTTCAATTCCTATAGAGACTAGCTATATTTCTAGGACGAATAAAGGTCAAAACATTTTTAAAGAAAAGGGGTTTTTTATTCTTAATGGCAAAACGGTGTATTATCTGCAATAAACAAGCTAAATATAGAGTTAAAGATACACCAGAATATTATTGTGAAGAATGTGCAGAAGAGAATTTTGGGGATATTACTTTATTGATTGAAGTAGAAGAGGAAGAAGCTCAACGTTTAAAACGATTCTTAAGTTCTAAAATGGAAGAGTATGAGGATGAAGAGGAAACGGAAACAATTCCGAAGAAGAAAAAAGAAGATGATTAACAAAGTTATTAAGATTGGAAAGATTTCCACTTCCAGAACTGAACTGATTGACATTCTTAAAGCATGGATTGTAATCTCCTTAACCTTCTCTTTTTTGTTCTCAGGAATAACCCTCAGCAGCGAAGAGGGGTTTTTCTCTAGTCTAGAAACAGGGAAATTTTGGATTACATTCTTGATCTCATTAATTACTGTCGGGATTGGTTTTCTGTTTCATGAACTAGCACACAAATTTGTGGCTCAACATTATGGTTGTGTAGCGGAATTTCGTTCTTTTGACGAGATGTTATTATTAGCATTAGGATTGGCTATCCTGATCGGATTTACGTTTATTGCTCCAGGAGCGGTAATGATTTCTGGTATGATCACTAGAAAAGAAAATGGGATCATTAGTGTCGCTGGACCGGCAACCAATTATGTTCTTGCCTTGATTTTCTTAGGATTAATGTTGCTCATTCCCAGTTGGAGCTCAGTGTTGTCTATCGGATTTAGTGCAAACTTATGGTTAGGACTATTCAACATGATCCCTTTCTTAAATTTTGATGGAGTAAAAATCTTCCGATGGAACATCCCGATATGGGCAGGCATGGTCGCCTTCGGAATCTTTTTCTTATTCTTTTTTGGAAGAGTGTTCTAAGAAGCAAAGGACATTTTCGGTTTTGTTATTTTGAAGTAGCACTCCCTCCAAGAGAGGGAGACATTAAAGACGACAAAATAACTGACAAGGAGGAGGGGATTATAGTTTTATCGACGATATTCCGACGAGGATAGAGGGATACATTTATATACTAGTTTATCACCGGAGATTATCACTTCAAAAAAAAGAAGGTGATAAAACTGAAGCAACACGTATTTCAAGAAGTAAAAAAATTTAAAATCCAAAGATGTTGCAAAGGTTGTGGCAAACGGATTGTGGTAGAGAATGCCAACCGTTATTATTGCGTCGATTGCCGAGGATATTAATTATTTTTTCTTTTTATTTTTTAAGAAACTAATTTTTATAGAAAATATTAAATAGTAATACCTTTTTCTAATTGATATGCAGCAACAATTTCAGTTTACTGGATTTTGGTTTTTCTCTTAATTAGCTGCTGATATAACCTTTGTCTCTTCATCGGTTCTTAAAAATCTTTGAAGCCAGAGAAGCGAAATTCTGCAGTTGTTCTTTAAAACAATAGGAGACATAACTGTTTTCTGGACTAGACGGGATGTAAACAAATACATTAGAGAATAGTCTGAATTAATCAACAAACAATAATTATGAGGTAATTAAAAATGTGGAACGGAGGAGAATTATATTATCCAGTTAGACCGATAGAACCAAATAGGAGGAAAAGCAGAACAGATTATGTTGTTCCAATGAAGATTGATGGAATCGTTAGTTCCAGAAGAGAAGAATTGGAACAAAGGATAAGCTCAGACTCGGAAGGATGCCCTTTGTTAGGTTATATTCTAGAACGAGAAAGTGAAGAATATATTTCCCCAGAACTGTTAGAACGAGGAAGTATCAATCATCCTGATCTGATGGGAATGGACCGAAGAGTAGAGATCCATGTCAAGGGCTGTTCTGCTTTAAGAGATCCAGTATGTTATGAGGTAGACGGAACGCGTAGAAGACAACGAAAACGTGAACCTGCGGTCCCAAAAGTGGCTTGCAAGGAAGACTGTCCAGTTTACAGAAGGGTAAAAGAACTTCTAAATGGAGAATAAACCTTTTTTATTTTATTTTTGATTTTTAATTTAGATTACCAAAACTCTTATAAATAAAACTTTAATTTAAGCTTACTAGCGGGAGTGTAGCTTAGCCTGGGACAATCTCTAGATAAGTCTGAGATTGCAGTAAAAAGCACACGGCTGAAGACCGTGGTACCGGGGGTTCAAATCCCCCCACTCCCACTTCTTTATTTAAAATACATCAAAATCTTATTTTCTTAACGTGGCACATAAAGAATTCGGATTTAAGAACAGGTCTAAAGCATCAATAATGGAAGGAACAATCAAATGAGCATGTTTGATAGCATCTACATGAATACCTTCTGCTTGAAGGGTAAGTATTGATAACTTAGCATGTTTAAAAGTCCCGATATCAATTCGAGCATTTCCGATAGCAGCACATTTCTTACCATTTAACTTTAACATTTCTCTTTCTTTGTCAGCCCCAGTAGAAGTTATTCTGTGTTCTATCCCCAATTCCTTACATAATTTACTAGCTGTACCCCGTTGATCCCCAGTAAACAGAATTATTTTAAACCCTTGTTGTTTAAGTTGGTTAATTCTTAACTTTACTCCTGTAGGGACTTTCCCATTAACTGATAAGGTTCCATTCAAATCTAGAACAATCGTATCAATCTCAAACTCTTCACCATGAGGAACGTTGTATAACATTATTAATGACGAATAGAGTTGAATATATTAATATATCGATAACCTTTTTTTAACATCTAACTATTCCCTTACACTTCTTACTTCCACACATACATTTCATAGAGCTGCTGAATAAAGAAGTCTTATAATAATTACTAGTAATCTCTTCTCCCTTTTTGATATTCCTAATAGCCACATCACAATACTTTTTAGGTAAGGTGTTGAAGTCACAAGAATGATTCACATACTTCTCAGGAGATTGCATTTGCACATATCTTCGGTTCATATAAGTGATGTACTTCTTTTCCTTAGCAGTAAGTTTATCCACCTCACTTTTCTTTAACTGATGAGAAATATCCCACTTCAGAACCACTTCTCCTTTCTTAATATCTCTTCGAGCAAAAACACCTTTACCTTGAATCTTAGAATTCTTTACAACAACCGATTGATTCAATTTTATCCCCCTAAAGCATTACTCAATATTCCTGCTGCGAATACGTTGAACAATATAACTACCACAATAGCAATAAAACTGTACAATAGCGTACTTCTAACCAGATTCTTACCTAAAGCATAACGTTCAGCTAATTTATCTGCTCCGTTATCAATACCATTAGCTAGTATGGTTAAAATATAAGCAATTTCAACAATATAAACTCCAACTACAATCTGGAAATGGAAAGTAGGAATACCTATCCCGAAGATGCTTAACATCCCCCCCATCATACCTTGATCACCATTCTGAGAAAAAGTAGCCAACTGGGCACTTAATTTAGTTAAGATAGTGGAAATCATAGAAGTGATTCCTACCACTATTCCGGCAATAGCAGGGGTAAGGAATTTTATCTGTGAATTCATGGAAGACAAAACTTCTGCCATCAGATCTTTAAGACGTTCATCTACAGTATGAATCTCTTTGATATAACGAGACATAGACAATAAAGCTTGAGCAGCAATCAGCGGCCCTTTTTTAGCACTTTCTACTAACACTTTCATCGATGACTCGATAACTTTAGAAGGATAACTAGTTAATGCTCCCACTTTAGGATCAAATATAGCTTGTTCTAAACCCATTCCTAACTTGGTCATGTTACGTTCCGCTAAAGAAAAGAATTCTCCAGAATTTGTACCCTGCATATTTTGAGCTACTTTAGAGAATGCTATTTCTGCCGGTAAACCATCACCAAGACGATTACCTAACTGAAACAGAGCTGAAGAGAACTCGTCTTCTAAAGCTCGAGTTTGTTCACGAATTTGGGTAACATTCTTAGAACGCAACGAAAAATATGTTCCTAACCCAAAACCTAAAGCAGCAATGAAAACTAATGATAAAACTGTTGCTCCCACTCCAAATGGACCCAAACGTTGATTAACATCACATTCTGGACCACAAGAACCGGCCGGCATAGTTCCCTCAGCATCACAAGGCTGGCAAACATAATCCATCATCTTAAATTTTCCAGCTTCATCCTTTATCTCAAAAGTAGGATTAACAGCGTGAATCAACAAAGGACTAAAGCCGATAATAAACCCGACAATAATGATCATCAACGCAACGTACAAAGGAACAACCTTAATCATTAATTTTTTACCCAGAGAAAGGTTAACCATCTTATCATTACTAGAACTTACTTCTACTGCTCCATATCCAGCAGGACGTTTAGACAAAATAGTTTTCCCAAGATAATAAACAATTAAAGGCAAACTGATATTATACAGAAGAGCGATATAGATTGCTGAAACAAAAGGACTACCTCCACTACCCATAAAACTTACTACTAAAGGCAAGATAACTAATCCGAGGATGGGCAAGATAATACCCAACATATGTAACATAGTGATAGGAGAACTTAAAGAATGAGCATAATGTAACATGTTCTCATAAGTTCCATTAAGAATTACATCTAAGGCTTTATCAAGAAGAGAAAGTCGACGTTCTTCTGACCCCTCAAACAAAGAAGACTCAATTAAATGAAACGCTTCTACAAAATCTTTGTTAGATTCTTCCCAAGTGCTTAGATAAGCATTAGCAGAATCACGGATATTACTATACTTCTGTGTTTCTACGTCCCACATGATCTTTCTAAAATCTAAAGAAAGGGGAGGATCAAGATGATCAGAAGCAAATTCTATTGCTCGCTCAAAATTAGAAGTATGCCTCATATACGTAACCATATAGAACACACTTTGAACCATCTGGTTAGAAGCTTTCATGCGCCAAGTATTAGCCATGAATTTAGGAATACTTCTCAATGCCGGAATCATGATTAATCCGGCAATTACACAGAAGAAAACTAAGAAATACATTGGCTCTTTTAATCCAAACAATAACATTGGTAAGGAAAACATTAGTAATGAACCCAGAACCATTACTACTAGAGAAGCTAAAATCGAAAAAGAAACTACCCCGGAAGGAGTGGTATTAAGGTGACAGATATCTAGATCTTTCTGCATTTCTATCGCTTTCTTCTCACTTACTCCTAGCTTGAGAATATTTCCACAATAGTTGCACACTTTTTCATATAAGGTGTAAGAGGTAGGATATAACTCTGATTTAAATTCGGAATATTCTTTAGAAGTAATCTTCTTAGGTTGAGCCTCGGCATTGGGACCAAACTCATCTCTAACTTTAGCTTTATATTTCTCTAAGAGCTTTTGGTATTCTTGCGGGTCCATCTATACACCTAAGTGATAAGAGAAGGTTAATTTGGGAGTTTAAAAACGTTACTAAGATGATAAACCCTAATCGGGCATATCTTCGTTCAATTCCCGAGGACTAATCTTTCCTACTTTATTTACAACCTGAGAACTAATCTTCAATTCTTGACCTCGAGAAAGAGTAGCTTCCAATCTTCCCCGATCCAATTCTCGTAACCACATCAATCCTAGTTTGATCATCATTTTATTAAAACGATCGCTAAGCTTGTAAGTACGTTTATACATATCATAATCAATCAAACCCATACTTTTCATTGGAGTTAAGATACGATCATAGAATTGACGTTTATTATAAGAGATTCTCACTTCTGGTTGCAAAGGAGACCGTCCTTTCTCTCTCACCAATAAAGAACCTTCATGCAATAGGTTAGCAAAGACGCTCATTTCGGTCTTACCTATCTCTCCATTATTCTCAAACATGTACTTGATTAGAAGCCTAGCTACCACTTCTTGTTGCTCTGTAGCAAAGATAATCTTGTAAATATCCTCGGAAAGATTGTATTGATCGAACAATAACACCATTTTAGTTTAAAATGAGTTCCCGAATATATAAACATTACGCTAATGTATACTAGGAGAGATATTTGGTACATTTGAGAAAAAAGAATAAAAATTCATGGATCTAAGAAGTTAACGTAAAGAATTTTCTAACCCACTTAAATCAGAAACGCGCAAATACATATCGAAAACTAATTCATCAGAATTAACTATCGGTACAACCCAATGTTCCTTAATTCCCAGAGAATAGAAAGCCGCCACTGCCCCCATTGTTGTATTAATTCCAGGAAGGGTTAATTTTCTTACTAATCCTTGCTCTATTGCCTTCGTTGGAAAAGATGCTCCCTCAGGTGCAATAGATGCAACATACATATCATCAAGAGAGGTAGTATTAAAAGGTTCAATAACCATTCGATTTGAAGGTCTTCCCATTTCTTCCCACCGCTGTATCCAATAAGAAAAATTCCCTTTAAAAGTCAATTGTGTATAGCCAAAATCAATCATGTTAATCCCTCATTAAATTATATTTCTTAACCACCAAAATAGAAGCTAATATTTAAACCTTTCTAAAGATATCACTCCAAAGTAGTAAGTGTCAAGAGAGAGGATTTATACTGAGATCAAATAAGAGTAAAGAGTTAATTAAAGCAAACCTTACAAAAAAGTTTATAAATAAGCCCCATAAATAAACTTAACATGGGAAGAATTAAGACCAAATTAATAAAAAGAAAAACTAAAGCCTTATTCAAAGTTCAAGGAGAAAATTTTAGTTCTGATTTCGTTCAAAACAAGACTCTTACTAACAGATATACTACCGTTGCCAGCAAGAAGTTAAGAAATGTTGTTGCTGGGTATATGACCAGACTTAAGAAGAAAGAAGCTTAAATAGTTTCTTTCAACTGTTCCATTTCTTTTCTTATTCCTTCGATAGTTTTAATTTTAGACAACTTCTCTCGTAATTGAGAACTTCCTTTGATCCCTTTAGTAAAACTCTGAGCATGAAATTTAATGATATTAATATCCGCATGATACTTCTCAGCCAATTTTAGATAACTAAAGAAGTCTTCTAACTGCTGAGTAGGATTACGAGGAGTATAAATTCCATGTTTCTTGTAATCTTCAATCTGCTTAAACAAGTAAGGATTACCTAATGCACCTCTACCAATCATCACATAATCACAGCCAGTCTCTTGTTTCATGCGCAGATAATCTTCTACAGTCTTTACGTCGCCGTTACCAGAGAGGGGAATATTTACCGTCTCCTTGACTTTCTTAATCCAACTCCAATCAGCTTTGCCAGTGTACCCTTGTTTTTGAGTTCTCGCATGAATAGCAAGCATACTTGCTCCTGCTTCTTCACAAATCTTAGCTACTTTAAGCACGTTAATTTTATGAGAATTAATCCCTAAGCGAATTTTACAAGTTACTGGAATCTTAACAGATTGAACTACTGCTTCGACAATTTCTTTAATTTTAGCTGGACGTTCCAGTAAAGCTGAACCTGCTCCCTGACGGATAATCTTAGCAGCTGGACAGCCAAAGTTTAAATCAATAATTTCACATTTATCCTCGCAGAATCTAGCTGAAGTAACTAAACAATCTGTGTTCTGTCCAAAAAGTTGAATTACTCTCGGAGTTTCTTCTGGAACTACGTCAATCAACCTTAAGGTAGCGGCATTTTCTCTGGCTAGAGCATTAGCAGAAATCATTTCAGTTACCGCTAAACCTGCACCATATCTTCGACACAATAATCGAAAGGCTACGTCAGTAACTCCAGCCATCGGTGCAAGAATGGTGTCTGAAGATAGTTTAGGAAAGGTCATTTTGATTAAGAAATAAAATCACTATATGAATATTTCTCTTAATAGAACCCACTTATAATCTAATCAGCAATAAGGTAGTATCATCTTCAATTCTAGGAATTGTACCTTTCACTAAAGGATTCTCATGCGTTTCCGGAACCAATTTTTGGAACAAAGCTAAACCTAACTCTCTCAATTGATTAGAAGAATATTCCTTTCTTAAACCAAATAAGACTTCTCCAATTTTCGTACTGCTCTCGTAACCATTTTTTAGACATCCGTCAGTAAATAGTGCAACAACGTCTCCTTTAGAATAGGGAAGTTTAGTATAATAAATTGAATCATCGGCACTCTCACTGCGAAATTGCCATCCTTGCTTAGATATTCCTAAGACTAGCGGAGCGATATGACTTGCAGTTAGATCCCCATAACTTTCTACAGAATGATCTCTCACTAAACTATATCCTCCATCACCTGACATGAATAAATGAACATAATCTTCTTCTATGATCACTCCCAAAGCGGTAGTTGCGCCTAAACCTTTATCACTTTTTAGAATCTTTTTTTCTCTTTCAGCAAGATCTTCAAAGCCACTTTTTATCTTTCCCTCTTTAATAGCTTCTTCTAGAGAAACAAGCATAGAATCTGCACTAAGTTCTGAGCAAGAGATAACTTGATTGAATATTTCAAAGACATACTCAGGATTAATATCCACTTTACTATCTTGACCGATTTGATACAATAATCTCTCAACAACCTCATAAGCCACTATTTGAGAAAAACCAAGACTACCGATACCATCACAGATAACTGCACCCTTAGCAAGATCACTTCTTCCAAGAACAACTCCCCCATAATCTTCACAACGATAAAGTCCTTCTGTTCCAGCTCTCAGCAAGAGAGCATTATCAGTAGAAGTAATTTCTAATTCTGTACCTTGATAATTAAGAATCTCTCGATCCAAAGCAAATTTTGAATTATTGGGAGCTAATACTAAATGAGGTTGATATTCTGATAAAGGAGAAGAGTATCCTTTTGGTTTTCTTATCTGATTAACCAAAACGTCTATTCCCTCGCTTTGTGCATTAAGAGAAATTTCAGGACTAGCAGAATCAACTTGAGTGCCTCGAAATAACAAATTTTTAAGGAAAGTAATCATTCTTGGACCTAATCATCTAGCAATAAGACCACATATATAAATATTTCTACTAAAGGGTAGTAAATAACCCGAAAACTTTAAAAATAAGTACAAATTAAAGAAGAAAATGGGCCGCCCAAACATCATCTACCGCCATCCTTTACTGTATAAAGCTATGCTCTACGGCGTACATGGAAAACATCTCCGAGAACGTTATCAACAGATAGCAGAACAATTACAAGGATGTACTTCTGTTTTTGAACCCTGTGCTGGTCCAGGTTTACTTGCAAAATATTTACCTTCAGAAATGGAATATTCCGGATTTGATATTAATCCCCGATTTGTTAGCTATGCTCAGAAGAAAGGACTTAAAGTAAAAGAAGGAGACGCCCATCAAGAAGCTCCTTTTCAGGTAGAATGCCCAGATGCAGTTGTTTTGGTTGACGCACTTCATCATCTACAACCATATGAAGCACAACAGAGATTAATCCAAAAAGCAGCAGAAATGGCATTAAGAAGAATAATCATCTGTGAACCGTACGGAGACCGTTATTCTGAGATTCTAGACAAATTTCCTAGCCTAAAAGGATTAGCTGCTAGAGCATATAACTGGATTGAGAGAGATGGGTCTAACCAGGTTAGATTTGAAGAGATGAAAAGTAAGGAAGAATTGACGGAATTAGCTAACCAAGGATTTGGTGTTATCCAAAAAATCGTGCCACGCAGAATAGCTGAAATTGGTCCAGAAGATTTATTGATAACTTACTATCTAAGGTAGTTATTCTTAAAAGATGAAACCATTAAAAGAACTGATCGCTGAACAAGAAGTGTTACAATACCAAGAATATCGAACATTGGTAAGCGATTCTCGTCCTTACCGATGCAATACATTAGAAGAATATTCTTCCCGATTAGGATTTGATTGGATTAGGAATCCATTTCAACCAGAAAAGAAAGAATATTCTTTACCTTCTTTAATCGTTGATTTATTATTAAAAAAAGACACACTATTCTGGGTTGATTTGTGCTGTGGAAATGGGATAGCTCTAAGCCAAGGAAGAATTCATCTTGCAGAAAAAGGAATAGACCCCAATCGTTTAGATATTCTTGGATACGATGTTTTGGGAGAAAGAAGAGCAGAAGTGGAAGCAGAACAAAAGAAATTTAGCGATTTAAGAGACGTTCTTCTTCCACAATATCGACCGAGAATTGTTGTTGAAGATGTACACACTGCAACCTTTCCTTCTGCTCCGGATTTAGTTACTGCTCATGTAGCCATGCGCTGGTTAGATGATCCATTGATAGCTTTTGCTAATGCTGCCCGCCAACTAAAAGTTGAAGGTTATTTAGCAGTACATAATATTGAAGATATGTATTACCAAAGAAAACCAGATGAAAAAGTAGATCATTACGAGCTCTTTAAGTACATAAGTTGGAAGTACGGAGGAATACCTGGATTCAAAATCATAAGGAATGGTGACTGTTGTCTGATATTGCAAAAGATGGAGGAAGCAGATTTTACTTTCGGATTGAGATTAAAACAGAAAAGACCTATCGCCCAATCATTCAGCCACAGTTATGAGAGTAAACCTTTATAAATAATCCTCTTTTCTTATAATCTAATATGGCTAAGAAGAAAACTACTGAAGAAACTGCTGTTCCAGCTAGTGCTTCAGCTTCTCCTGAACCACAAACTAAACCTAAACAACTTGCTATCCAACCAGAGATCAATATCGCTTTAGTCGGTCACGTTGATCATGGTAAGACTACTTTAACTGAACGTCTCAGTGGAAAGTGGACCGACACTCATTCTGAAGAGATGAAGAAAGGTATCACCATCAGATTAGGGTATGCTGATTTTACCATTTATAAATGTGAGAAAGATAATTTCGTAACTACTAAAGACAAATGTATCAAGTGCAATAATCCCACTACTCCGTTAAGAAAAATATCTTTAGTTGATGCTCCCGGCCATGAATCATTAATGGCTACTATGCTTTCTGGAGCAGCTATTGTTGACGGTGCTTTATTATTAGTTGCTGCTAACGAAACCTGTCCTCAACCACAAACTAAAGAACACTTAATGGCCTTACAGATTTCCGGGATTAAGAATGTTATAATTATTCAAAACAAGATTGATCTAGTCAATCACGAAGAAGCCATGAAAAATTATCAAGAGATTAAAGCATTCTTGTCCAATACCGATTTCAAGAATGCTCCGATTATTCCCATTTCAGCTCGAGCCAATGTCAATATCGACGCCTTATTAAGAGCGATTCAAGAGATAATTCTTACTCCCACCAGAGACGTAAACAAAGATGCTTTGATGTTAGTTGCTAGAAGTTTTGACGTTAATAAGCCCGGGATTAAACCAGAGAAATTAGTGGGCGGAGTTCTTGGAGGAACAGTTAAACAAGGCAAATTTAAAGTAGGAGATGAAATTGAAATCGTTCCAGGATATATGGTAGAAGAGAAAAACAAGAAAGTTTACAAACCTCTTACTACAAGGATTATTCAAATATTTTCTGGAGGAGCTCCAGTACAAGAAATTCTTCCTGGAGGAAGTATGGCCATCTCTACTTTACTTGATCCAAGTATTGTTAAAGCAGATTCACTTACCGGATCATTAGTTGGATTACCTGGAAAATTACCTCCTACCCATTATCAACTTACTTTAGATACCCATTTATTAGAGCGAGTAGTTGGAACTAAAGAAGAAGTTGAAGTTAAACCGTTAGCTAAAGGAGAAGTTTTAATGTTAAACGTTAATTCTTCTGCCACAGTAGGAATTGTCCAAGATCCATCTAAGAAGAATACTATCTGTGTGTTAAAGAAACCAGTATGTGCTAATCCAGGAGACAGAATAACTATTTCTCGTAGAGTTGAAGACCGATTTAGATTGATTGGGTATGGGATATTGAAGTAAATTATATAAACCCCGAAATAATCATCCTATACTATGAATAAGATTTTAATCTCTGTAATCCTAGCAGGATTTGGAGTTCAACTGATAAAGTTAATAATTTTCTGGTTTAGACATAAGACTTTACACTGGAAAGACATTTTGGTTACAGGAGGAATGCCTTCTTCACATTCTGCTTTTGTGGTTTCTCTAGCCACTATGATTTATTTAATGGAAGGAGTATCCACTGCGTTTGTGATTAGTTTAGTATTAGCTTTTATTATTGTCAGAGACGCTTTTGGAGTTCGTCGTACGGTGGGAGAAGAAGGAATGGTAATTCAGAAAATGATGCAAAAGTTGAAGTTGCATAAACAAACCCATTTCTCTATGGGACATACTCCGTTACAAGTTACAGTCGGTTCTATCCTAGGATTCTTAATAGCGATTGGAGTGTTTTATCTGTTATAGATGTCAATCCTTTCAATGAGTCTTACTCTTTCTTCCATTGGTAATTCTGGTCTAATCAATTCTTCAGCTAACTCTAATGGAATAGCAGCCTTATGCAATAATACTAATTCGGGTTTACCAATCAATGCTTCTAGTGGTCGAGCAAAAAAGTCCCATCCAAAGCGTAATGATTGTATTGCTGTAATTTGCTCCTCTTGAGGAGACATATCTATATGACACCGATAATCGGGAGTACAATGTAGTCGGAGTCCAAAACCATTCTTTAAATCTTCTGCAACAACACGCCTGCCTTCTGGAGAAGGAACGGGGGACATCGCAATCTTAAACAGTCCAGTTTGACCAGGACGATCAGTTGCTTCTGGTTTATAACTCTCAATATCGACCCCAGGATAAAGACCGATTGCCTTAGCCATTTCAGCAGTACCAGAATAATCCATAGCTATTTGTAGAAGATAAGGCCTCAAAGAATCTAGAGCTGCATAATCTAAATTTCCCTCTAGAAAAGCCCCAATTTGTTTTCTGGCGTAGCTTAATGGATAGGTTGCTCTTAATGAAAACGCTTCTTCATCTGTTGGAGTTAGATAATCAGTAAGTAAGTTTACGAATTCTCTTTTTCGGTGGGGAGGAATTGTTCTGGAATAAAAAAATGTGGAGTGCATATGGCCAGATAAGAAAAGAGTATTTATAAAACTTGTGGCAGTTATTACTAAAGCATAGTGATTGGTGAAGAAAGAGAGTGTTCTTTCTGGAGGGAACTACTCGCACAAAACTTATATATTCTCAGAATATAATCCCTTAAATGATCAAACCTAAAAAATTACATAAAGGAGATACCGTTGCTATAGTCTCTCCTTCCTGGGGAGGCCCTAGCGTCTTCCCCCATATTTACGAATCAGGGATTGAAACTTTAAAGAGATTAGGTTTTAAGATTAAAGAGTTCCCTTCTGCTAGAAAGGATGCAGATTATCTTTATTTACATCCAGAATTTAGAGCTAAGAGTATTAATCAAGCCTTTGCAGATAAAACAGTTAAGGCCATCTTTGCGACTATTGGAGGAGATGATTCAATCAGAATCTTACCGTTTCTAGACCTAAAGATGATTAAGAAGAATCCTAAATTGATAATGGGATATTCTGATACTACTACCTTAACTTCTTATCTTAATCAGTTAGGATTAGTAACCTTTAACGGTCCTTCGATTATGGCTGGTTTTTCTCAATGGAACTCGTTAGAAGAATCATTTCATAGACATATTAAGACAATTCTATTTGAAAATCCTAAAAGCTATGAGTATAAACCATACAAATACTACTGTCATGGTTATCTGGGTTGGAATAATAAGAAGAATGTTGGTAAGACCAAACCCAAGATTAAGAATCCTGGTTGGAACTGGCTGCAAGGTAAATCCATAGTTAAAGGAGAACTTTTTGGGGGATGTATTGAAGTGTTAGAATTCATGAAAGGAACTAAATTCTGGCCCAAAGAAACTTTCTGGCAAGGAAGAATTCTGTTCTTAGAACTATCAAATGATAAACCTACTCCAGAACAAGTTAAGTGGATGATTCGTAATTACGGAACGCAAGGAATCCTGGATAAAATATCTGCCTTGATTATTGGGAGGCCGATGAAATATAATGCTAAAGAGAGAAAGGAGTTAGAAGAGAAAGTGTTGAAAGTGGTTAAAGTTGAATTAAAGAACACTTCTCTTCCGATAATTATGAATATGGACTTTGGCCATACTGACCCCCAATGGATTTTACCTCTGGGGATTAAAGCAGAGATAGATTGTAAGAATAAAAGATTCAGATTAGTTGAGAAAGTGTTTAAGGATTAAAGGGGTATAGTACAACAAGACCATATTATTTCTTCGCACTTTCCCAAAGACTCTCAAACAAAATCTTTTGGGTTCGAGTATATTCCTTTGAATTGATCTTTATTATTTTTATTGGTTCTTCCATGATAATATGAACCGTATTATCATTATAAATGATTAATACCTCTTTAGATTCCTTTAATGAAGGATGATGTCTAACTTGAGAGTAAGCATCATCTTGTAGTAATCTGGAAATCTTTGATTCTTCCAGCAAGTTTTTAATTCTAATCTTTCTTTCTAGTCTCTTCATACGAAAGTTTTCTGGATGATGTCTGATTACTTCTCGAGCATACTTCTCGTTTCCCATAATGATAACTTCTTTGCAATTTTCCAGTATCTCATCTAAGATCTTTTTAATTCCAGATAAACCTCCAAAGACTTCTATCTCCGGCGAGGGAGAAAGAGTTTTACTTATTTTTCTTAAATCCGGGATTATCTTTTGAATATCTTCTTTCTTCTCATCTAACTCTTTAACCAAAATTTCTGGATCGTTAGCTAGATAAACTGCTCCATGGTCTTTGAGAATTGAACTAATTAATCCCATTTCTTTGAGTTTATTCAAAATATCATAAGTAGTTCCGCGAGGCATCCCAGATAGTTTAATCAGTCTATTAGCGGTAGTTTCTCCCGCTTTAAGACAGAGCAGATATAGTTTAGCTTCTTTTTCAGATAAACCATAGTTTATCAAATCTTGTTCCATAATTGCTTAAATGATTTGATATATATAAATATTTCTTATAAGTTGTCGAAAATTGACGACTTAGGTTATTAATGGTCTCTGTTTCTAAAAAAGAGATGTTAAGACTATTTATGCAAAACTTAAAGGACGAAATTGAATTAGTTCCAAAAGGGAATAGAGATGGCAAACTTACGAAGTTCTTCACCTTGGGATTAGAGATATGTTCTACGTGGAAATGCCCAACTATAGAAATAGTAAAGAACTTAGATGACATCCTTTCAGAAGATCATCGTTTATCTTCAGAAGTATTGGAGATAAGTCCTTTTATGAAGCCATATTATAAGGATAAAGGTTATTGGGGATTACATGCAGTAAAATACCCTTATTTTCCTCCAAGAGATATGAAACCTTTAATCTTTAAGTATCATTTTATCTATCCAGGATACGCACACGGTCCCGAAATAGGGAATACCATAGTTAGAGAAAATTCCGAGAGACACCCAAGGTTCCCGGGAATTGAGGTTTGCTTAGCTCAATATATCTGTTCTGCTAATATTACTTTAATCAGTTTATTTCAATATCAAAAAGAGTAATCATTTACGATGAAACTTCCGTTCTAATTCATCCACATCCATCTTAATCAACACTGCCCTTCCATGAGGACAAGTGTAAGGGAAAACAGTATGATTCAACGCCCCTAATAAGATTTGCATCTCTCCATTAGTCAAAGTATCTCCAGCCTTTACTGAAGCTCGACAAGCCATTCTGGTGATAATATCTTCTTGCACTTCTTCCAGCCTTGACTTCCCTTCAGAAAGTTGCTGAATAATCTCAAACAACATCTCTTTTGGTTGTAATCTGCCAAAAATAGTAGGAACAGTACGTAACAAAAAAGAATTATCCCCAAACTCTTCTAATCCAAATCCCCAGCTAAGTAGATGATCCTTATTCTCCTGCAACAATAGGTTCTGAGTAGGAGTTAACTCTAAGATTTCCGGTTGTAATAAATTCTGTACTGCTACCCTTTTATTCATGAACTGCTCCATAAACTTTTCATATAATACTCTCTCTTGGACCACATGTTGATCGATAAATAGTACTCCACCAGGGGTTTCTGCTACAAAGAAAGTTTTATGAATCTGTCCCAGTAAACGTAACGGGGGCAGTTTGTCTGAAGCAGGAATTTCATTAGTAACATCGGAAGCAGTAGAATAACTTTCTCCCGGAACTAATTCATCAGAAGGAAAACTTAACACCATCTGCTCAGAAGGTTCAAACGCATACTTGGCAGCAACTTTCTGTTCTTCTCTAACCAGGGTTTTGCCAAACGCTAATTGCTGTTCATACCCAAAGTCCATTACTGGAATTAAATCATGACGCTGTAACGCTTCGCGTACTGCTTTAAACAAGGTTTCCATAACTTCTGTTTTCTGTTCGATCTTAATATCAGACTTAGTGGGATGAACATTCACATCAATCTTAGTTGGATCTAACTGAATATTAATAATAAAGATAGGGTGCTTACCCACAAATAATAAAGAGTGATAAGCATCATAAATGGTTTTAGTCAATTCTTCGTTACGAATCCATCTTCCATTAACAAACAAAGCTTGCTGAGTTTTATCATTACGCGCATCATAAGGTTTAGATACAAATCCCTTAACATGGACTCCGGATTCAACCTCTTCTTTCTCTATCTCTAACAACTCTTTAGCTAAAGAAAAGCCGTACAAAGAAGCGATATTATCTCTCCATCCAGAAACGCTGGGAGAATGTAATATCTCTCTTCCTTCATGAATTAATATAAAAGAAACATTAGAATTGATTAAAGCATACTGCATTACTACTTCAACAATATGCCTTAATTCTACTGCATCAGTCTTAAGAAACTTCTTTCTAGCGGGAGTGTTAAAGAAAAGATTTTCTACCATAATAATGGTTCCCTTTTCCATTCCAATCTCAGAGGTATACTTAATTATTCCTCCTTCAAGTACAATATTAAATCCAGCTAGATTAGTTCCAGTTTTAGTAGAAAGAGTTAATTTTGACACGGCAGCGATACTAGCCAGGGCTTCTCCTCTAAATCCTAAGGTGTTGATAGAGAACAGATCATCTTGGTTTCTGATCTTGCTGGTAGCATGCCTTACCACCGAGTTAAGAGCATCGGCTTGATCCATCCCTTCTCCGTTATCCGTAACTTTGATTAAATCCTGCCCATAATTCTTGATTTCAATCTGGACTTTAGTCGCTCCGGCATCTAAAGAATTCTCTAACAACTCCTTAACTACGCTGGCAGGCCTTTCAATAACTTCACCAGCGGCGATCTTGTTAATTAAATCTTCAGATAAGACTTGAATTTTAGCCATAGAGATAAGGATAGAGGGGGGTTTAAAAGAATTTTGATGGTAGAGAGAATAAACAAAAAAAGAAAGTTTATTCTTCCTCTACTTCAGAATGACCTTTCTTATGTTCGTGCTTCTGTTCAGAATTATCCTTCTCTTCTTTCTTACTCTCTTCCTTATGGCCTTCCTTCTTTACTTCTTCTTCAGGAAGAGGTTTCATAGTAGGGAAGAAGATAACATCTCGGATAGATTCTACTCCAGTTAGCATTATTGCCATTCTGTCTATTCCAAATCCTAAACCACCAGCAGGTACCATTCCATACTCGATCGCGTTAACGAAATCTTCATCCATGGGATGAGCTTCTTCATTTCCGCCGCGAAGTTGAGCTGCCTGATCTTCTAACAACTTACGTTGCAGAACTGGATCGTTTAACTCAGAGTAAGCGTTACATAATTCTGCTCCCATACAGAAAGATTCAAAGCGTTCAATCAACCGGGCATCTTGCCGATGTGGTTTACACAAAGGGGTTGATTCTTTAGGATGATCGGTAATATGTACTGGTTGAACTAATTTTTCTTCAGCTAATTCTTCAAACAGTAATTGAACTCCTAATCCCCAAGTGAAATCTCCATCAAACTCAATTCCATGTTGAGAAACCAAGTCTAGAACATCTTCCTTACTTAACTTATAAGCATCAATCCCACCATATTTCTTTAAAGCATCTAACATGGATAGGCGTTCCCAAGGTGCTTTGAAATCAATCACTACTTCTTCACCTTTGTAAAGATGTTTTACTTTAGTCGTACCGTTCAAAGCTAAAGCAGCTCTTTCATAGATCTGTTCCATATATTCCATCATGGTGTTATAATCAACATACGCTTGATAACATTCCAACATGGTAAACTCAGGATTATGAGTATGGTCCACATCTTCGTTACGGAAATTCTTACAGATAGTAAACACCCGTTCAAATCCTCCAACAAGTAATCTTTTCAAATAAGGTTCGGGAGAGATAGACAAGAACATTCTCATGTTCCAAGCATTGATATGAGTTAAAAATGGTCGGGCATTAGCTCCACCGTAAATAACTTGTAAAGCGGGGGTTTCCACTTCCATAAATGCTTTCTCCTTGAAAAATTGTCTAATCGATTCTAACATCAAACTTCTTTTGACAAATACGTCTCTCGTCTCTGGATTCATGAACAAGTCAACATACCTTTGCCTGTATCTTAATTCTTTATCTTTCAGACCGTGGAACTTTTCAGGCATAGAAAGTAAAGATTTAGAAAGAAGTTGTAATTGTTTAACTTCAATCGTCACTTCTCCTGTTTTCGTTTTGAATACTGTTCCTTCTACCCCAATAATATCTCCAGCATCGATTTTCTTAGTAAATGTTTTATAATTCTCTTCACCAAGATTCTCTTGTGAAAGATATAACTGCAATTTCCCGGTTTGATCTTGAATATGAGCAAAACTAGCTTTACCCATCACTCGCTGTAACATCAACCTACCGGCTACAGAAACCTTATCTTCAGCATGTTCTCCAATATTCAACTTGGCAAACTTTTCGTTTATTTCCTTAGCATGGTGCGTAAGGTGAAAAGTGTAAGGATAGGGATTAACTCCCATCGACCACAAATCGTGGTATTTAGCCAATTTGCTTTGATCTAATTCTAGTTTCTTAACCATAATAAAGAAGAGGGGAGAGGTATTTTATAAAGATTATCAAAAAAAACAGCGGTTCAGATTAAACCCTGCTGTTTGAGCCAGCTAGCAGGTAAATATTGTCCAGCCATCTTCTCTCCTTTGGTGCAATAGTAGTAGGTTTCCCCACCTAATTTCATAGATTTATTCTTATCTACAATTAATGTTGTTTTAACCATGGTTCTCAAAAGAAAAATAAGTAGTTAATATACTTTACTAAATCTTTTAAGAGAACGGTTATTTCTTTTCTTCAACGTTAGGAAAACCTTCTTCTTTGATATTTCTTCTAAGAATCTTATGAACTAAATGTAAAGGTTCTGGCATCTTGTGCGGATAACGTAAAGTCTTAGTAACTAGTTCTAACGCTGACCCTAAAGTGATTAAATGGCCAGGTGAGATGTACACTGGATTAGCATGTTCCCGAGTAACTATCTCAAAACCACATACTTCATTATCATAAATTATCTTTCCTTCGTTAACCTTCCCTAAAGTTAAACTAGCACTTATACCAATAGTGGCTTGATTCAAACTTAATCCCAGATGTGAAGCCACCCCCATCCTTCGAGGATGTAATATTCCTTCTCCCTTCACTAGGATTACATCTGCTTCTTGGCTTAGTTTATTGTAAGCTTCGATCATAGCCGGCATTTCTCTGTATGCTTGAAATCCCGGCTTGTAAGGCAGAGGACTGTTTAAAGTATAAGTCTGAGATTCAATCACCTTTAAAGAAGGATATTCACACACCACTACACAAGCTAGAAGTTTATTTCCTACAATCTGAGTATCAATTCCAGCAATAGTTTTTATTTCTTCGAATCCGTCACGTAGAACTATCTTAGAAGCTAATCTCTGTTGTTCTCGACGTAGTTCTAAAGTGTCCATCTTATGCTACCCCTTTAGTAATTGTTTGATGATATTGTTCTCTTAACACATCGAGAGTATTGTAAACTCTGTTTCGGTTCCATCTTTGTGTCATCAAGATATATCCATTTACAATGAAAAGAGGTAAACTCACTACTAGAGTATCAGGACTATCTGCAATTAAGGAAAGTCCCATATGTGCTACTAGTCCCCCTTGTACTAGAGCGTGAACAAATTCATTATATCTTGTTTCAGATTCAAATTTTTGTAATGAAACAACATTACGATCTTCTTGACCAATAAAATAATTATTCCCGTATTGTACTCCTACAGATGAGTAAGGGACTTTCCTTCGAAGTTGCATCAACTTTTCTTTAAAATACCTTATTCCTAATCTTTCATAGAGCCTACCATGTTGTTCAAAACATTTAGGAGAATAATAAGCATTTGCTACTTTTCCAAGAAGAGAAGTTTCTGGTTGAGGTTGATCTAACAGCTCTGCTTCTAAGGGGGATAATTCTTTAATTCCTCCGATTATGGGCAGTTCTGTAACATTCATGTTCATCTCTCAAATAACGGAATCTTATGCATAATCACATTAAATTGGTGGTGGCCTAAATCACTATGGCCTTTTGGTCTTGCCCCAAAATCAAATCCATGATAATCTAAACCACTAACTGCTGCAAAGTGAGCGAAGTATTCGACTCGGTTTCCTCCACCAGAATATTCAAAAGTACGACCTTTTTCTCTTTTTACATCTTCTCGATCCACCCATCGATGATATTTTCGATGAGCTAATTCTGATTCGAGTTCAGTTAACATTCCTTTCAAGTTTTTCCACATACCAAAGCAGTCAGAAGAACTTACTTGTGAGGATGCCCAATTAAATAATTCCGTTTGTCTTTCGAGAGATAGATCGGACAAAACATACTGATTCAAGAAATCAAAAAACAAATAATCGGCTCGGGCATTAGAAATGCCAAGAATATAGGGATGCCTTACTTTTATCTCTTTCATCTCTTGAGGGTGGTCTTCGCTCCATTCCTTAATTTTATTAGATACTGAAGATTTGACTAAATCTAAAAAAATAGGCACATCTTCCATTCTTGGACCATCACTTTGAATCTGAGCCAAACGAGTATAAAAAGGAGCTCTTAATTCAGCAGCTCTGGATTGATATGAAGGAAGCAATCCTGCAAGAATATCCGTTAAAACAAAACCCAAGATATCCACTTCCGCAGTGATAACTTGATTTTGAGATATAAAGTAAGAATAAGGTAATTCGGGACTAACAATTCCTAATACTTCTCCCAGTTCTTTTTTTTCTGCCATAGTTAAATCTCCCAATCAATAATCTGTCTATCACCACTTTTACTTAAAGATAAATAATAAAATTACTTTGCCTTCTTAGCAGCTTGTTCAGCAAGATAAACATCTAATTTTAAACGATAGTCTACCTCTCTAATTACTTGAACATATGATCTGATTGCTGCTGCGGATTGAGCAGATAAAGGAATTCTATCTAGATATCCTCGACAAGAATCTTCTTGACCTTGAGGGAAATAACAATCAGTATTACTGGGTTGATGGGTCGAAACATCAGAGGGAACCAAGGATTCTAAAGTTCCATCCTTACTAAAATTAGCTCGGTATTCTGCACCATTCCAACGAATAGTTTCAATAGGATTTGGTTCAGATTTAGGTGGTTGTGGAACCTGAATATCAGAGTTAGCACATCCAACAGCTAAAGTAGCAACAGCAACTAACGCACATAATGTATTTCTCATAGTCATTTTCAATTACCTCGTTTTATACACACTAAAACGTCTTTTCATTTATAAACTTTGCGCATTTTATCACTAACAAGTAGATACCCCCCCAAGAAAAGCATTTATATACAGATAACCTATCATCTTCTAAAAGAGGAATAAAGATGATACTGAGAGAACAAGATAAACATTTTTTATGGTCTTTGACTGCAGCTCTAGGAGTTATCCTGGTATGGAAAGGGTTATGGGAAGGATGGTACGAAATCCCTGCTATCGGAAATGAATGGGTTGCTTTATTTGTAGGATTTGCTATACTTACCTTTTCCGGGATAATCTTTAAAGAATTTGATCCTCTAGGCAGTTTAGATAAATCAACCAATCGTGTAGCTCATTTTATCACTGGTCACCCTCATAAGAACCTATTTGAGATTCATTATCATGACAAAATTCTAAAGAAAGATGTTATAGTTAGAGCAGAACGGATAAAACATGTTGAACGAGGAAGTTTGGTAGTAGAACATGAGAATAATGGACAAGAAGTGTTCATCCCTTTACACCGTATCAACGAAGTAATGTATAAAGGAAAGACCTATTGGAGGCTATGAAGATGATCCAATTAACTACAGAAAATTTAAGACATTACTTTTGGGCTATGATTGGAGTGATAGGAATAGTTTTATTCTGGGCAGGATTGTGGGATGGAGTAGGAAATCTCTGGTTTCTTCAAAACCCTTTAGTTAGTTTAGCTGCAGGGGTAATTATCTTAGCCTCCTCGGGATTAATCTTAAAAGAATTTGACCCATTAAAATTAGAAGAGCAAAAAACAAGTGCTGCTCTTCACGCAATACATAAACATCCACAGAAACAGGAATTCCATATTAAGTTCCATGACCGATTACAAAAAAAAGATTTGTTGTATGAAGTAAAACATTTGAAACAGATTGAAAAAGGTTTTTTGATATTCGTGATGAAAGAAGGAAAAGAGATTTTTGTACCAATACACAGAGTAAAAGAAATCTTACGTAAAGGAAAATCTTACTGGAAACATGGTTAATCACTTACATAAAAAGAAAGGTGTTACTCCCTTAATGGTCACTTTATTACTTATTTCTTTTGCGGTAGCTGTGGGGGTAGTAGTGATGAACTTTGGTGCAGCAGAAGTAGAGTCTAGTGCCCAATGCCCGGTACAGATTGGATTAAAATTAGCAGTAATTGGAGGACAGGAACAATTATGTTACGATTCAGCTAAGAAAGATGTGGCTTTCACTTTAGAAAATGGAGTAAATATTAAAGTAGAAGGATTAGTGTTTAGTGTTATTGGTGAGGTTAAAGCAGAATCTTACGAACTAAATGATGCCAAGATGATTAAAGCAGGCAATTATTTAGGACACTTAAATTATGATTCATCAGTTAGTGGAAAGATTAAACAAATTAAGATTACTCCCAAGATTGTGTTGTACGATGCAGAACAAATTTGTACTGAACAAGCAACGATTTTAGAAAATATTAGAAGCTGTTAATTCTTAACTATTCAAGACAGATAAATCATGTTTTCCATAGGTTGTCATTAAAGCACGAGCATAATGATACATTATATGCTGAGTCACTCCCACCAACTTACCCAAGTCTTTAGGGAAAACCTTAGCTTCTAACACGTAAAATGGACGTTGATGAGAATTAAATACCTGATCCATAGCGATTAAGAGCCCCTCAGAGTTTCGCGCAAAACTTCTTCGAAAACGTACTTCTTTTTTCTCGCCACTTCCTTTCCAAGAAAGCAATTTTTTGCGCACATTTTCGTCAGGAACTTCATCTAAATCTGAAATCTTGTCCGATAAAGGGAGATAATATTTAATCTTGCGAGAAGGATAACAGTTCCAAGGTTGATCTTTTTCGCCCACCCTTCCAGGAGTAGTTAATACCACTTGCGCTGATCTCATCCTTTCTCCTTGAGGAGTATCACGATCACGTAATCTGATCTTAGTCCTTTCTCTCTTACAAGGGAAATAGATATCTTGATATTCTAATTCTCCTTGGGGTTCTAGACCAAATGCAGGGAAAAGATTTTCTTCTAATTGACTTCGAGTAACTTCTTGAGGAAAGATAAATCTCACTTCATACAGCACTTCTTTTTCCATACCTGCTCGAGTAAGAGAATGTTGGTTCCATAACTTCTTACCTTTGTTATACCCAACTTTTCCTACTGTAGCTACCACCAACCCAGCAACGAAACTTAAAGGTAAGGCCAGAAGAGTAGAAACATCAGAATGATTTTCTAAAAAATAATACATCAATCCGGTATAAGTAGGATCATGTAAAGTAATATCTAAAACCAGGTTCTCTACTCCTTCCTTTACCCCTTCTTTTAGATAAGCTAGAGTAGGTTGACGTAAACCTTTTGGAGTTTCCTTCCTTAACTGTAGTGCTCGATAAGATTGCCTTCCCAAGAAAATAAATTTTTCTCCCACTGGTCCAGAAAGGGCAGTAGCTAAGTTCCCTAACCCCAACACACTTGAAACACCCGTAAATCCAGCATTAAGAAAAAAAGCCAGTAATTCGTCTCCACCCAAAGAGATAGTTGCTTCTTCCCAATCGTTTTTAGGAATAACTAACGGCCTCTTAAGCAATTCTCGTTCTAAATTACTGAGATCGGACATAAGATTATCAAGACAAATGCCCTTTTATAAAACTTTCTAACTCTTGACTACCCGATAGTAATTATTGTCCCCATTTCACCCATAATAAAACTTCTCCAGACAAATCATGTAATTCATAGATTAGGTGTCTTAAAGTCATAAAGAAAAACATCTCTTCGGAATTAAAATTATGATCTTTATCAAAACGAGCACGAAGTTGGTTCTTTAGTTCTTTATATTCATACATCAATTCTACTTCTCCCTTATACCTAATCTTGCGTAATAGAACCAGACTTTGCATTGATAGTTCAACAATTTTAGTAAATTCTTGCTTATGAATCATTCTAATCTTGGGACAACGATTAGCAATATCTCGAGCTAAGTCGGAAATTTCCTCTAGGATTCTTACGATAGAATAAACACTACCAGCTTTCTCGATCTCAATTCCCTTTCCGGTGTTAATTACTCTTCGACAAAATAAATCTATTCCCGTCATGGTAGAATCCAAAAGCAAGATCCTTTTAAGTGCTTCCAGATCATCTTTTTTAATAAATAATAATAATTCTTCTAACACCGTATCGCAGATATTAAACATTCTTACAATCATAGCATCCAGCTCTTCAGGTTTAGCTTCAGCAATGCTCTTTAATTTACAAAAATTTTCTCTTTGTTCAATCACTTCAAAACTTCTCCAAGCATTAACACATTGTAATATCTTTTCCATCACAATATAAGAATCAAACTTTACATTGATTATATCATATCCATGGAGATAAGGAGTGTTAAATAATCTTTTAACGAAGGGATTTTTACTACTCAAGGTAATAGTGATCTCTTTTGCCTCTCTCTTTCCTTCACCAGAGATTACCAATTCACGCGGACGTTCTAATACTTCAACCTCATCCCCATTTTTAAGATTATTATTTTTAACCCAGTGCATGGGCAAAGATACGGTTAAAGAAGAAGGACCATGCTTAACGATTTTTCTACGCAATTCCATTCACCTCTTAGGTTATATACATATTATTAAGTGATTTGTGGTTATTATAACCACAACGACACAAGTATACATTCTGGTGTCCTAAAATATATATAAATCTTTCGCTAACGATTTCTCATGGCAAACCCAAACTATTATCATGTTTTAGAAGTTAGCCCGGGGGCAAGAACAGGAGTAATAGAAGCGGCCTATCGGGTCTTAATGACCAAATATCATCCCGACAAAGGACTAGGCAATGAAAACGTTGCCAAGTTATTGAATGAAGCTAGGGAAGTATTGTGTGATGAAGAAAAAAGAAAAAAGTATGACCAAAAGATATTCCCTCAAGAGAGAGTTATCGGAAATTATCAAGTTTTAGAAAAGATTGCTGAAGGAGGGTTTGGAGTAACTTACAAAGCTAAACATGTTTTGTTAGAAGAACTTGCTTGTTTGAAACAAAACTTGCACGTGTCTCCTGATGACTCTTTGATCATGGCTCATGAAGCAAAATTACTTTGGAACATCAATCATTATTCTTTACCCACTTTAAGAGACTTTTTTCATGCCGATGATGGGAGTTATATCTTTGCGATGAGCTATGTTCCCGGACCAACATTAGAAAAGATTGTGCGAGAACATGGCCCGATTGACCCAGAACATGCATCATGGATAACTCAACGTTTACTAAACGCTCTACATTATTTGCACTTTAATGGAGTAATTCATTGCGATGTCAAACCAAACAATATTATCATCAAACCTGAGGAACATAATGCCGTATTAGTAGATTATGGTTTCGCCAGTTTAAGACCTAAACATAAAAGTAGAGCAGAAGGATACACCGAAGCATTTGCAGCCCCAGAACTAGTAGAGTTAAGGCCACCACTTCCATCAACTGATCTTTATTCTTTAGCCTTAACTATGATGTACGCTTTTGGAGGAAACCCTTTAGCTAAAAAATTCCCAAAGAATGTACCTCAACCAATTAGAGAATATTTTGAAACTTTCCTTAATCCCAATCCCCTTTTACGTAATAGTTGGGAAGGTCATGACTTAGTAAAAGAATTCTCAGACGTGAGAATGAAAGTTTTTGGTAGAAGAGAATCGAACAAAAAATTAGAAGTATAAATAACGGAGGTAAACCATGAAAGCAATTGTAACCATACCACCATATGCACCTTATCTAAAAAGTATCGCTGAACACCCTATTGTCGAGGGATTTAGATTAAACACAGTTATGCCCCTAAAAGAAAGTTTAGAAGATGCACTTCTTAGAATAAAAGACTGTGCCGGAGATAAACCGGTATGGATCGATTTAAAGTGTCGACAAATCAGGATAAACCGAGGAGAATTTTATGACTCACCGAAAGAACCAACCATCATTGAAGTTGATGGGAAGAAAATAGTTTTAGACCCCTCAAATCCAAAATCTTATGGACAATTAAGAACACCACCCTGGTCAGTAATAGAGATCGACCATGAGATTGAGTTGGACACTTCTAAACCAGTAAAATGTTATTTCAACGATGGACATCAATCTGCTTACATTGTGAAAGTTGATGGAAACAAGTTAATCATGTTAGATGGACCACAAAGAGTGGTGGGAGGAGGAGAATCGATCAACATTCTTCATCCCAGTTTAAAAATCAAAGGATACTTTACACCAAGAGATTTAGAATATATCGAAGCAGCAAAGAAAGTAGGAATGCATGATTATATGCTTTCTTACGTGGAAAAAAGTTCTGATTTAAGTGATTTGCTAGAAAGAGATCCTTTAGCTAGACCGGTAGCGAAAATTGAATCTCAACCAGGATTAGAATTTGTAACTAATGATTACCAAGACTGGAGAAGCAGAGTTAGACTGATGGCTGCTAGAGGAGACTTGTATGTAGAAGTAGGAAAACCGCACCAGATCTTGCAAGCCACCAGACAAATTGTAGACGCGGATCCACGAGCTATCGCCGCATCTCGTATTCTTGGTTCATTGAAACAGGGATACGTCCCAGATTGCTCAGATATTACAGATATAGGATATCTTCGCGAGATAGGATATAAGAGAATAATGGTGGGCGACGACCTTTGTTTTAAAGAAGAAGCTTTGTTTTCTGCTTTGAACCTTCTTCAAGCCATAGATAATGACTATCAGCCCAAGAGAAAAATTTGGGAATCGATGTTTAAACGAACAAAAAAATATGATGGGGGAGGATAAACATGAGTTACAGCTGGGGAAGCGACACAAGCGCTAGTTGGAGTGGAAGTAATGGTGGATTTGATTACGGATCTGCTAAGAATGGATACACTAACTATGATGCAGACAAAGCCTATGTATCTAAATCTGGAGGAAGCAAGAAATCAGAAACTCCAAAAAAATCAGTAGACATGAAATCTGCCTACATGATGTCAGCCAGAGTGGTAGATGCAGCCATGCCCGGAGATGAAAAGTCTTTACTAAAAGAATTGGACAACGATCGAATTGTGGTCATCCCCGGACAATATGATTCAGTAGAAAAAGTACTAAGTCCGGCAGGGATACCATACAAGATCGCTAACGGATATACTAATCTAGATCCAAAACAGATCTTGTTAGTTAACTGTCCAGGAAGAACGTTAGATTATCGCTATCGGGGAAAGTCCGGAACGGAAGCATTGCAAGCATTTGTAAATGCAGGAGGATATTTAGTAACTACCGACTGGGCCTTAGAAAGTGTCATCATGAATGCTTTCCCCGGACATGTGGAAAGAGGGAAACATAATACCAGTGACGATTTAGTAGAAGTAGACCTAATAGCTTCCGGAAGCCCATACACCAAAGGATTGGGTAATGGAGCATTAAAACCCATCTGGTGGTTAGAAAGCAGCAGTTATCCTATCAGACCATTAAGAAAAGAAGGACTAGAAATATTGCTAGGCAGTGCAGAGATGGGAAACAAGTATGGAGAATCCCCCATCGCCGTAAAATTCCCGGTAGGAGAAGGAAGAGTAATACATGTTACTAGCCATTTCTATCTCCAAACTGTAAAGTCAAAGTACGATGCCCAAGCTAACAAAAGCGGGTTAGACTTTGCTACTAAGTTTTTAGGTATTGCTGCAGATGATGCCAAGAGCATCACTGGGATTGGAGATATGAGTTTTGGAGCGATAGAGAGTGCTTACACTTCCTTAAGGTTCCTAAGCAACATCTTCCTCCAAAAAGTTAAACAGGATAAAGGATTGATTGAACTGCCCAGCCCAGAAGTGATGCAACAACTAGGAGGACAAAACGCAGTATCTTTAAGAAAACTTCCTCCCGGAACGGCCAGCAAAAGGTTAATTTAATCTTTTGCTTTTTTATTTTTTATTTTATAATCAAAGTCAATCTTAACCTTAGGAACGACCCAATCTAAATGCACAGGCACATCATTCTTTCCACCTAATCCAGCACTGCAACCGTTAGCGAAATGGGCTGATCCGATAATCTTTTCTGCGGTAAGAGCACTCCACCCATGCTTTTGGATATATTGAGGAGTGATTTTGTGATTTGTACCTATACCTAACTCTGCTAAGACATCAAATCCCTTCTTGCCGAAAATTAACGGTTTAAGTTTAGAATTAATATACTCTTTAGCTTTTGGATCATCATTCAGAATATTTACAAATCGACCATTCTTAGCGATTAGAGTAATTTCATACTTCAAAGGAAAAGGTCCACCCCATCCTTTTGGCACAGTGATATACCCATGAGATTTTCCTAAATGTTTAGGAACCCCGCATACTTCTCCTGCTGGCAAATTAGCTAAGTCTCCTTTCTTAATAATTCCCGTTTCTGCGTGATGCACGATAGAAGGATCCACTTCAACAACGATATCTGTTTTCTTGCCAGTGATATGAATAAAGTTACTCTTCTTATACTTTTGATAAATTTTTTCTCCTCTTCTTCCAACATCTAAAGGATTAGCACTCATCGGCCCATTCTCTGCAAACATATCTAAAGTGAAACTAGGCATGCTAGCAATACGTGCTCCTTTCTTAAGTAATAGTTTAGTGGAAGGAACATGAGACAGAGAATAAGCAGTGGGCATAAAGATAATTTCAGGAACATCTTTCAGGACAGAAGTGTAAGTTCCTTTCGGTACATCTACTCCTGAACGAGCTTCTTTAGGAAAGTAAGTTAACAAAGAAACATCTACTTTGACTTTCTTATACACTTGAAACATTTTCTGGCACACTTTCTTAGAAAGTTCAAATCGGGATTTGGTTTCTTTACTTAATCCTTTGCTCCAGTTTTGCTGAATAATCAGAACTCTTTCTCCTGGTTTATAGCCAAGATTCTTATTTAATGTTTTAAGAATAACCCGTTCCATGAGTGTTAGTAAACCAAAGAGGTTTAAATAATTAACGAATATCTTCTTTGATCATCTTAACAAGTTCTGGGAATTCTGAAATCTTAAAATGCCCATTTTTACTGGGATAAATAATCAACGTAGCAGTTCTTAATTTATTAGCATATTTCTTAGCATGTGATATGTGAACTACCGGATCGTCTTGGGAAAATAATAATCGAATATTTTTACAATTCTTCTCGATTAAGGATAGGTTAGACTTAAGCTTAAATCCACCAACTAGATCTTCATCAGAGAAAGTATTGTCGAAAGGAGGAGCAACTAAGTATAAGGACAGTATTTTTTTAGGGAATTTGTTCTCGGACAAATATCTGGCTAGAAATATTCCTCCTAAAGATGCTCCCACCAAGATAAGATTATTTCTTAAATAAGGGAAATAACGTTCAAAGTGGATTTTCCATTCATTGTATTTAGCGTTTTCTGCCAAAGGCATGTTTGGCTTGATTAACTGAAACTGTTTACCTAACTTTCTTTTCAGGTATTCACCATGCCATCTAATTTTACCTTCAATGGATACATCTCGATTTTTTAGATAGTGTAAATAGTCTTTCCTATTCTTAAAAGTCATTCCGCCACGAATGAAAAGGATCTGGGTTTTTTGTTTCATAAGAGTAAAGTAAGTCAATTCTACTTTATTAATTTATCTTTAAACCCAAACCTTTTTAACTTCTAAGACAATTATTACTAGTATGCAGATTGAAATTGATTTAAACACTTCCGTGGACGAGAATGCTGGAACTTATTTTGACTTAGCTAAAAAAGCTAAACGTAAAATAGAGGGAGCTAAGAAAGCCATAGAAGACAGTAAGAAAAAGCTGGCAGATTTGCAAGGTAAAGAGAACTCTTTCTTGGAAGAAGAAAAGAAGCGTCAAGCTAAAAAAGAGATTAAACGAGAGTGGTATGAAAAATTCCATTGGTTCATCTCTTCAGAAGGATTATTGTGTATCGGGGGGAAGGATGCTACTTCTAATGAGATTATCATTAAGAAACATCTCGAACCAGACGATTTAGTTTTTCATACTGAACTACCGGGATCACCTTTCTTTTTGATCAAAGGAGGACAGAAATGCGGAGAAGCAACTAAAGAAGAAACTGCTCAAGCTACAGCAGTTTACAGTAAGTCTTGGAAAGCTAAACATACCCAAGGGGATGTATTTTATGTTTTACCAGAACAGGTAACTAAAGAGGCTAAATCAGGAGAGTTTATTGCTAAAGGCGCATTTATGATTTACGGCAAAAGAAATGTTATGCATCCAGTAGTAGAAATGGCTATGGGTCTAGTAGAAGGAAAGACTATAGGTGGACCGGTTAATGCAGTTAAATCGCAGACAGATAATTTTGCAGTTATTATTCCTGGAGATCTTAAAAAATCAGACTTAGCGAAAAGAATCAAGTTTAAGTTAAAAGGGGGAGATTTAGACGATATTGTTACTTTCTTACCCGCAGGAGAAGGAGAAGTTAAAAAATAAGATTAAATTCTTCGAGTATTATATCCAAATCCATTTAATAAGCCATTCCAAAAATCAGCCCCAGTTGATTCTTTAGCTACGATTAGAAGATCTGCAAAATCTCTACTCCCATATAAATTTCTAAGAACCGCTTCATGAAGTTCAAACCTAGTCCCAGTAATTCTAGTAAAAACGCCTGTTTGTCTAACACCACTCTCACGAACTTCCACAAACTTTCCTTCAAAACCACTGGTAAAGACAACAACACTATAACCGGGATCGTCTCCTTTACTCTGCAAGATGCCTAAAACATCGGTAAGAATAGCGGAATAAGTTCTGGATTTTTTATCTCCAACTTTAGGGAATAACTCTGCGGCAATATTATCAATAGTAATTGTAGCCCGTTTCATATTCTAAATCCTCTGTGTAGTGTATCCACATTTAGTTAGTGATTTTTCCCAATGGCAAGCGGCAGTTTCATCTTTGGCTACAATCAACATACTCAGATCTCTATGGCCATAAAAACTGCTGATAGCAATAGATCCCATCCCATTATAAGCAGTGGATACAGCAATCTCATCAAAAGTCCCTCTTTCTTTATAATCAGCCATATGAACTTCTAACGCCTCCCTTCCCAATTCATAAGTAAAAATAAGAGTATTATACTTAGAACCACCCCATTTTTCTCTCAAGTTAGCAGGAATTTCTGCAATTGCAGTTTGATAATCCCTAGCAGACTCTCCAGGGTCAGGAAAGATCCTTCTCACAAAATCATCGATAGTAATAGTAGCTTGTTTCATCGACAGGTTAAAATAGAGGCTAATATTTAAAGATTCCCCTCGTTAGTATTAAATAGTAGTGATGCTTCCAGAAGTAGTCACTTCTCCCACTCATTCTTCATCAATAAAGCATCTCCTTCAATATTGGGAGATTCAGAAATTACTGTGCCTTTAATCTTGAATTCTTTCCAAACTTTAATCAAGTCAATATAATTAAAATCAGATTCCACCAAGTTCAAATGGTTTCTTTCCCCTTTTTCAGAATAATTTATTCCAGAAACATGGATGTGCATATTATCTAGTCCTTCTTTACCTAACGCTTTCTCGATCTCGGTTAACATTGCTCGAAATTCGGGAAGAGTATTGTTCTTTCCCCCGGTTCTGGCATGCAGATGTGAAAAGTCTACTGCCGGCATAACTTGTTCCACCTCTTGAGATAAACGAAGAATTTCTTTTAAGTCTCCCCATTGCGTACCTTTACCGGTAGTTTCAGGACGAATCCATAAGGTATGCCCTTCATTTTGTAAAGCATCGATGATCTCTTTCATGGAAGATTTAACTTTCTGATACACTAGCTCTGGGTCCGCTTTCATATAATAAGCAGCATGAAAAGTCATGCTATAAGCTCCGCACAAAGAAGCAATCTTAGCTGCATTGCAGATTCTTTTCTTGCTAGCCAGAATAGTTTCCGGATCAGAATTAAGATTGATGAAATATTGGCCGTGACAAGTTAAAGCAATATCGTTTGTTATAGCAGCTTTCTTGACTAGAGGAGCAGCTTCTTCAGAAATGTTTACTTGTCTTACAAATTCTAACTCCATTGCTTCTAATCTAATCTTACGTAGATGCGCTAAACCGTTAAGAGTATTTCTGTTAGGTGTAGATAAAGGAATACCGGCTGTCCCAAAACGTAATCTGTCCATACTTAGACAATAACTAGGAATTATAAAAGCTTAACTCCAAAAAGCTTTATATACCTAAAACCAATACATTTGAGTATGCCCTCAAAAAAGATAGATGCAGAGTCAGTATTAGGCAAACCGTTCAGAGTTAAGTATAAAGATGTGTTTGACTTTAAAGAGTTCTATGGAGCGTTGCATGAGTGGCTATTACATTACAGTTGGATCGATCCAGATGAAGGAGCCGAAGACCACTGGGAAAATCTTTATTATGAAAGAATTGACCGTAACGGTAACAAAGAGATTTGGATCCAATGGAGACCGTTCAAAAAAGCAGAAAGTGGCCCATTTAACTATTATTTAGATTTTAATTTTCATGCTTTAGGTTTAAGTACTACCGAGGTAGTCAAAGATGGAATAAAGATGAAAGTCAACAAGGGAGAATTAGAACTGTTTGTTGATGCCAAAATTGAAAAATCTTATGTTAAAGATTTTGAAAAGAACGCTTTCCTTAAAGAGATCTTAGACCTATTTAATCGCCGAGTATATCGTCAAGAGTATGAAGAACGTAAGAAAGAGTTGTATCAAGAAGTGTATATTTTACAGAATTTCATAAAGCAATGGTTTAAGTTGAAGAGATATCTACCGTATGAAGAAACTAAAGGTTTCTTTACATCTTATGCTTGGCCTTCGCATCTTAAAGAGTAAGATTAATAAATTAAGGTCTTATTTTCTTAATCTATGCCCCTGTAGCATAGTAGCTATTGCGTCTGACTTGTATTATTAAAAAGGCATCAGAAGGTCGCGAGTGCAATTCTCGTCAGGGGCTGTTTTTTATCTTTAATTAATAACTTATCTCACCACATGAAGAGCTTCGCCCAAAATAGCAATTCTTTTCTCAAGAGGAACATCTTTCTCAGCAGTTAATTCCTTTATTTGATCTAGTTCCCAACTTCTTGATCTTCCACGACTATTAAGGTAAGAAAGGAATACGTTTCCCGCTTGATTAGGATTTAAAGCAACAACCAAATAACGATCACTATAGTTCCATCCTCCAGATTCCCCTCTGACCGGATCACTTTCAACGTATCTACTTCCTTTGGCTAGATATAATTTGTCTTCAGGCATAACTTCAGTTGTTAGAAACCAGTTTATATAGATTTATTTATTAGAAGATATAGATTATTTTTGTTCAGGGAATTCTCTTCGATATTCTGCTAATGCGGTAAGGGCTTGTTGTTGAAGTCCTCTACATTGAGAACTCCACTTAGAATAACCCTGAGCAACTTCTTCCACCTTTCCAATATGATAACTAAAAACAGAACCAGAAGTATATCCTTTTTCAAATGCTTCAGTTAAAGCAGAAACGTGTGTATTAAGTTTATCATCCAGCGCTTGATGTTCCTTAGCACAAGGTTCAAACTGCTTTTCTAAAGCTAAAATCTTATCTAAATGTTTATCCTGCTCATCAACACGAATTGCTTGATAAAATGCTCCAGCACCAGCTCCAAGCGCTAATAGAACCATTGCGCCAGTAACAATCTTAAGTCCTAGAAGATTACGCTTTAATCTTTGGTTGTCATCCATTATTATTCTGATAAGAGAAGAGATTTATAAGTATTTCTCTTCTCAATTATCTTCCGTACCCAATCATCTTCTTAACATCATCTGGAAGAGTAGAAACTAATCTCAATTCTACTAATTTAAGGAACTGATGTGCCCGATAGAAATCACCAAACTGTCCTTCAGAATCGTTTAACAATCTTTCGCACAAATTAAGAGTATGATCTTTTAATCTTCCTTCCCAAGGAACATTGAAAGAGAATCCTTTCGCCATTCGAACATTACCACAAACCAGATCCAGACTCCAACTCTTAAGAAGATCATATTGTGGCGCTACAAGCAGATGAGTACGCGATTCTCCAATCGGCCCACCACCATTCCTACCATGAACAAGAGCAGAATAAACCTTATACTGCGTCGAATTTAATTGATCATAAGGAACAGGTAATCTTAATTCAAAGTGTAAGCGAGCATCATTAATGCGACCCTCATAACTTTCTGCACAAATAACTAACCCTTCATCCTTCTTACACCACAATTGAAATTCATCCGTCTTTTTAGGAGAAATATCTTGTGGAAAATCATACTCCCAAAGATCATGAACATGTGCTAGTTCAAAACCTCTTTGAGAGAGATAATTTTCAAATTCTTTCCAAGAGAGATTAGTCATAAATATTCAAAAAAGAGAATTATTTATAATAGTTGTGTAAATAATTACTAAGAAATAGTGAACTTATCTCTTCTTCTCACTCTTGACTATAACTCTGCTTCTATCTCTCCTAACATAAGCCATCTCTGCTTGCAATTCTTTAATCTGACTTTCATACAACTCCTTCTTTGTGGGATGAGTTTTAATCAATCTTCTAAGATGCGCAATCTTCATCTCATAATTTTCAACACGTTCATTTAATCTACGTAGTGGAGTCATCTCACTCTGTCCAAATAAAGCAGAAAATATTCCCATTTTAATACCTCCTCACACTTCTAGGTGTTTCTCCCGGTTTGGCTCTTAATCTTTCTGGAATGTCTGGTTTTTTCTCTCCCATAAAACAATTCTTGCACATATATCCGACTCCTTTACCGGCCCACACTGTACTTCCAAATTTAGTAGTGGGATAAACCTTTTTACAAGAATTACAACGGAAAAAACCATCCGGGACACCTTGAACCAGACTAATAACCTCTGAATCCTTCTCAAATTTGTCTTTACCAAACAGCTTTTCAAGCATGGTTAATCATCTCTTTTAATGTTAATAAAAATCCTTAGCAATAACTTGAATATAAAGCTTGTGTATCCTCATTTGGCGAAACATTTAAAAATCTGTACCATTTTAGAGGTAAAATAAAGAAGGATGGATGTGAAATCATTCTAGTGGGGCTTAAAATATGGAAGAACAATTAAAAACGGGTACTACTACTGTAGGTTTAGTCTGCAAAGATGGAATTGTCCTCGCAGCAGATAAAAGAGCCACTGCCGGCAATATGATTGTTGACAAGAGAGCCGATAAAGTGCACATTATTTCTGACGAAATGGCTGTAACCATCGCTGGAAATGTTTCTGATGCCCAACTCGTAATCAAGTTAATCAAAGCGGAATTAAAGCTAAAAGAAGTTCGTACTAGTAAGAAACCTACTGTAAAAGAGGCGGCTAACTTATTAGGTGGATTACTTTACACCAACATTCGTCAAATGAGTATGTTACCAGGAATAGCTCATTTCTTATTAGGTGGAAAAGATAATAGCGGATTATACCTTTATGATTTATTCCCTGACGGAAGCGTAACTAAAATTAGAGATTATGTCTCTTCTGGATCAGGATCAGTTTTCGCTTTAGGTGTACTAGAAACCCAGTATAAGTTAGATATGACTGCAGCAGAAGGAGTCAAGTTAGCGGTAAGATGTGTTAATACTGCTCTTCAGCGAGACAGCGCTTCTGGGAATGGAGTAGATGTGGTTGTAGTTACAGAGAAAGAAGTTAAGAAGGTCTTACAAAAAGAATTAGAATATTCTTTACTTTAAGTTCTTTTTAACACTTCACTCGTTTTAGAAAAAAAGATCTCTGTGATTAGATAAAGATAAGTTTATGTTTTAGATAGAGAGGTTTATAAAAATATGCCAGACATTTTAAAAGAAATAATCAAAACACTACCGGAAGGAAAGATTTCTGACGGCGCATTCGAAGGAGCAAACATTGTTGTTTATACTAAAGACAAGAAATACTTCTTAGATAATGAAGGAACCATTAAAGCAGCAGTCCAACAGTTCAAGAAAAGAATTGAGTTGCGTCCAGATCCCTCATTATGCTTAGAACTAGAAAAAGCAGAAAAAGAGATCAAGAAAATGTTACCTGAAGAAGCAGGAGTACAAGAATTGATTTTCGATCCCCCTCGATCACAAGTAATCATTCATGCTGATAAGCCAGGGATTATTATCAGCAAAGATAAAGATTATCTTAAAGAGATTCGCAGCAAAACCATGTGGGTTCCTTTAATCAAAAGAATCCCTCCCTTACGTTCAAAACTTATTGAAAGTATACGTGCAGTTTTATACGAACATGCTGATTATCGTAAAAAGTTCTTAAACAAGACTGGACATCGTATTTATGACGGATGGTTAAGAGAAAAGAAACACGAATGGGTCAGAGTTTCTTTCTTAGGAGCTGGAAGACAAGTAGGAAGAAGTTGTTTATTGTTACAAACACCTGAATCCAGAGTGTTATTAGATTGTGGAATAGATCCTAGTGAAGAAGGACCAGAAGCTTATCCTTATCTAGATGCCCCAGAACTAAACATTAGCGAACTAGATGCAGTAATAGTTTCTCATTCACACCTAGATCATTGTGGATTAATCCCGTATTTATTCAAGTATGGGTATAAAGGACCAGTATATTGTACTGAACCCACTCGTGATGTCATGGCTTTGTTACAGTTAGATATGGTTAAGATCCAAAAAGGTGAAGGTCGAGATTCATTGTACGACACCGAAGAAATTCGCGAAATGGTCTTGCATACTATCTGTTTAGAATACGATGAAGTTACTGATATCACTCCAGACATTAGGTTAACACTTTACAATGCCGGACACGTGTTAGGTAGTGCTATTTCTCATCTGAATATTGGAAATGGATTACACAACCTAATTTACACCGGTGATTTAAAGTACGCTAGAACTAACGTCTTAGAACCAGCCAATACTCAGTTTCCTCGAGCAGAAACTTTGATCATGGAATCTACTTACGGCGGAAAAGATAATATCATGTCCGAACAAGAAGCTGATGAGTATATGGTTAAAGTTATCCAAGAAACTTTCATTCGTGGTGGAAAAGTTTTAATGCCGGTATTGGGGTCAGGAAGAGCACAAGAAGTAATGATTATCGTGGAAAGATTAATGCGGGAAGGAAAAATTCCTGCTGCTCCGGTATATCTCGATGGGTTACTTAAAGATGTTACCGCAATTCATACTGCTTATCCGGAATTCTTAAACCGTAACATCCGTCAAGAGATATTCCATACTGAGAATAATCCTTTCTTGTCACCTATTTTTAAAAGTGTAGGGTCACAAAAAGAAAGAAAGCAGATTATGTTAGAAGAAGGACCATGTTTAATCTTAGCTACTTCCGGTATGCTTGCTGGTGGTCCCAGTGTAGAATATCTTAAAGGCTTAGCGGAAGGAAGTAAACATTCTTTGATGTTCTCTTGTTACCAACCTCCGGGCAGTTTAGGTTACCGTATCCGTAGCGGGGAAAGCGAATTAATGATGCGTGATGAAGGTAAGAGCCAAATGTTAAAGATTAATCTGCAAGTGCATAGAGTAGAAATAACTAACCATTCTGATCGTAAGCAGTTGATGAACTTCGTTAAACGCTGTAATCCTCAACCTAGAAAGATTATGGTCTTGCACGGAGAATCTAGCCGATGTTTAGATTTAGCAAGTTCTATCCATAAGCAGTATAAGATTGAGACTACTGCTCCCAGAAACTTAGAGGTAGTTAGGATTAGGTAGAAGTTGTTACTTTTTTATTTTATTTCTTAGCTTTCAATGCTGTTTCTAATGCTTTCTGCTTCTGTAATAAGAATTGTAACTCTCCTTGACTTGGTGCACATAATTCATATATATCCCTCACAGTTAGAGTAAAAGATAGTTGAGGCACATAAGGATGAGTCATAGCTTTGCTGGTTTGAACTAAACCCAAAGTAATTATTTCTGTGTTCAAAGTCATACCTGTTTTTCTGCGTGAAATCTCTATCGGAATTATGGCTGGCTCTTCCACACAATGATCAGGAGCAGAAAGAATAGTCCAATCTAGGGCTCCTGCTCCGGTATAACTTCCTTCACCCGGTTTAACGGAATAAAGTTCATTATCACTTGTAAGCACATCAACATTATAAAAATTGCACACTTTAGTACAAGAAGATAGTGGTCGTTGATACAAACCAGTTAAATCAGAACATTTTCCGTTAATACATTTAAGTTGTCCACACTGACGATGATCTAAACAAGGACGAGTAAGATCAGTTTGATTAACCACTGCCTCTTTATCTTCTTGATCGCATTTCCCATTTTGGTTTTCATCAAGACAACACCCATTTTGTTCCGGATTCAAGATATGGGGAGGAGTACATTGTACAGTATAGGTAACTTCACCAGAAGTAGCATTCTTACTTCCCCCAATTAATTTATCAAAATAGATAGCGTTACCAATAGTTCCATTAAGTAAAAGTAATACTCCTATAACCAGAAGAATACTTACTCCAACAATAACTAAAACCTTATTTCTTTGAATATTAGGGGGTTGTCGGTTTGAAGAATAAGTATTCCTAACTTTTGGTTGTTGAACACTATTACCCCCAAGAACTTCGTGATAAGCTTGATTAATCTCTTCCTTTAACCAGCCTGCTTCCATCAATTTCTGGGTAATGTGAGAATATCTTCTTCCCAAACGAAGATTGTCACGAATATAAGCACCTATTTCGGGGTTAATTGTTTTCTTTTCCATTTCCTCTTTCAAGAAGGGGTTAATTTATACATTTATATACTTTATCATCTAAAGAAATAAGAAAGATAATAAAAAATAAATTTAATCTAAAAACTGTTTTCTTACTCGAGTAGCCCAGTAATTCTTAAGTTCGTCGAAAGCATTGATCCCTTCAGTAATATGATCAGTTACTTCGGTGATATTCTTTTCTCCGCTTAATTGGTTCTCTACTATCTTCAGTTCTTCAGACATCTTCTTTACCGAAGCAGAAATGCTATGAGAATATTCTTGGAAAGAGGGGTTCTGTAAAGGTACAGCTTCAATTCTAGTCATATCTTTTTCTAAGCGCATTCTTCCGTCCCGAATCTTAGTATAAAAGTTACGGAAATCTGAGATGGTCGCACGTGCCCACTTCTTTTGTTGTGCTCGCACTAGTTCTGGTCTCAGGTCATTATCTACGTAAGAAAGAACATCGCTAACTCTCTCCCAAAGCATATCCTTATTTTCTTTAAGTTCTGCCTGGATTACCGATTCTTCAACCGGTTCTGCTTTTCCAAATAATCTGCTTAAAAATCCCATAATAAGCTCGTGGTTTCGGTGTTTTAAATAGTTTTTGGTGCTGCACTGGATAAGTCACCTAAAGCTTTATAAAATATCAAAATACCCAAAGTTTGAAGCCGACATCGCATAACCCGGTATTGCGTCAGTCTTGAAAACTGATCCCTCTGGGATTCCCGGTTCAAATAGCAAGTAATTGCTGTGAAATTCCGGGTGTCGGCGCTTTTTCTTCTAATATTTCCAACAATTTTAAAAAGGGATAATAACATCTAAATCTCATGAAACATGAAATGCATCTGGATCCATTACCCTTCGATGAGATGTCAAGCGGTCTCAAGATAATAGAATCTCGAGTGAATGATGAAAAAAGACAGAAGGTTAAGGTAGGAGATATTATTGAGTTTTCCAAACGTCCGGAAGATAAAGATAAGATAGAAGTGAGGGTCTTAGAAATACATCAATATACTTCGATCAAAGACCTAGTTAATTCTACCCCTTTAGAGTATTGGGGGCCCCGATTTAAGTCTAAGGAGCAATTGCTTCAGGGATCGTGGCATTATTCAGATGAAGAGATAAAGAAGCATGGGTTGCTAGCGATTAAGATAAAGAAATTATAATTCTTCATCAACTAAAAGCTTAAAAACTTCTTCTTACTCCTTACAAGATATGGTTACTACATTAGAAGAACGCATTTGGGATAAGATCTTAGAACTCCAAGGGCACAACGGAGAATCTGAAGGAATAGAAGTTCCTTTCTTAACCGATGTTACTGCAAGATATGTTGCATCTCCAGGAGTGGGAGGAAAGACTTTATACCTAGCGGTAAGGAGTGATCTTCAAAAAGATCAAGGAACAGAGCTTACCGCTGCAGAGTATCTTCCCGCCCTAAAAGGACTCTTCTCAGAAGGTTATGAAAGAGATGGGAAAGTCTGTACTGCTATTCCTTTTACAGATGGAGAATCACCTGTTTACCGTTACCATATTCATAAAAAGGGCACTACTATCGCTCCTTTGTTCAAAGTCAAACCAGACACCAATATCCTGTTAATTACCGAAGCTCCTGAAAAATACCGAGCTTTGTTAGCAGAATTAGATCGAACTATGGGAAATAGCTAGGGTTATTGATACTCTGCCTGTCGAGGAGCAATTAAACTATTCATGGACGCAATCGCTCTGGTTGTTCCCCTTTGTAATATTCCTTCCTTCTCTATTTCTTCTAAATGTTTAGTTAAAGAAACTTCTTTACAGTAACGCAAATCATCTTTAAATTGATTCTCAAGTTCCTGGGCTAAAGAAATATTAGCAAAGAAGAAGTTAATCTCACAATTCATGGACAAACTAACATAATCCAAATTAGAAGAACCAACCGTCCCATATTTCCCATCGACAACCAGAGTTTTAGCATGTATAAACATGATTCCGGGTTTATTGTATAAAAATATCTGAACTCCTTTTTCCAAAAGTTTCTTGAAATAACTTCTAGAAATAGCATCAGCAGAGCTATGATCGGTGCGTAGGGGAAAGATTATCTTAACCTCAACACCTCTTTCTACTGCTTTCCCCAACTCTCGGATAAATCTTCTCCCTGGAGAAAAATAAGGACAAGTAAGATAAATACTTCTTTCTGCACCACGGATAAACTTGAGATATTCGTCTCTGATGGCGTGCTCTCTAAAAGAAGGAGCATTAGCTAATATTTTAAACCCTCTTCTTTGGGATGGTTTGTGAACTGCAAGTCTAGACCCCGATATCCATTCTTTTGTCTTTTCTTTACGTTCTTGACTGATTTTAGATAAATAGTTTTCTTCATAGTCTTGACATAAAGATAATATGTTAAGATAAGATTGAACCAACTCCGGAACAGGTGATCCTACTACACAAAGATGAGTATCTCTTTGTAAACGATCTTCATCTCCAAAATTTATCCCTCCCAGATAAGCCATTTTTTCATCGATAATGCATACCTTACGATGATTTCTCCCAAACATCGAAATTAGAGGATGACGTAACACTGAGAAAGCATTATATTTGAAGAAAGTGTTTCTGGGAGGATTAAAAATGCGAATCTCTACTCCGGCTTTTCTCATCTCTTCCAGGATTTTACTTCCTTTATAGAACAGTTTCATACTTCCAAACCCATCAAACATTAAAACCACTTTCTTAGAATTAGATACGTTTGCATTTATTCTACGATTATATTCGGAGAATTCTTTAGCTTTATCTATGAGAGCCTTAGCAATGTATTTTCCCACTTCATCTGGCCAGAAGATATACACTTCAATCAGGACTTGATACTGAGCAGAACGGATCTGTTTTTCCAAATGAACATAATAATCTTCTGCTTGATTAAACACTTTAACTGAATAAGAATTATCTCCAGGATTATATTCTAATCTCATTCTTTCTTTAGCTGATAAATGAACCCCATAACGTTGCGCCATCAATCCAGCCATAGAGAATTTTAAAGGTTTTAACTTTTCTAAACTGGCAAGAAGACCGTTTAAGCATCGTTCTCCTTGTTTAAGAATAGATGAAACGTTTCCCCAATCAGGAGGAGATTTTTCAACTTCTTTAAGCAATTTCCCATTCGGCCACCCCACTAAAGATAAAAATAAACCTTCATCCACATCAATCTGTGTTTTTATCTTCTCTAATTGGGCAATTTCATCAGTCTTGTTCTCTTCTCGAAATATCACTTCTATCTTATTAATTTGCTGATCTAACCTTTCTCGAAAACGGTGAATCCGCCTTTCCACTAAAGATACCCTGTTTTCTTCATGTTTCACTTTCTTTTTAGACCGATTCATCAGAGCGTTATAGACGCTTCGTTTAACTACTCTTAATTTCTGGTCTTGAAGAATCTTAAAAATGGTTAAAAGATGAGAAATATCTTCTTCTAGGGAGGAAACTTCCTTGGTTTCTCTCATTACCCAAGTGATCTCTCGATGCAACACCCGATCCAAGCTTTTAGCCGACTTAATTCCCATATCTTAAGGGATAAAAGTAAAACAGAATAAAAACGTTTCTAAATACGAACTAACCTTTCCATCACAAAAGTATTATATAACCCCACTATCTAATTCTCCTAATGATTATCACCGAAATACTTTCCTGGATCGGCCAATTAGCAGTTCAAGCTATCTCTACTCTTGGCTATGGTGGAGTTCTATTATTCATGGCCATGGAAAGTATGATCTTTCCTGTACCTTCAGAACTAGTGATGCCTTTCGCTGGATTCTTGATTGCTAAAGGAACTTTTAGCTGGTGGGCAGTAATTCTGTTCAGTTCCTTGGGAACCATGATTGGTTCATTATTATCTTACTTCATAGGTAAATATGGAGGTAAAGCCTTCCTAATCAGATACGGAAAGTATCTGTTCCTAGACCAGCAGGATCTTCAGAAGACTGAACAATGGTTCGCTAAGAAAGGAGATAAGACCATCTTTATCAGCCGTTTTATTCCAGTAGTTAGACATCTGATCTCTATTCCTGCCGGAATTGGTAAGATGGATCTCAAGAAATTTTTCATCTACACCTTGATTGGAGGGACTCTTTGGAACACTTTCTTAACTTACCTTGGATTTAAACTGGGAGAACATTGGAATGAAGTGAGAAATTATTCAGAATACATCTCTATACCCGTAGCCGTAATAATCATACTCATCGGAGGTTATTTCATCTATCGACATGTTAAGAACCACAGGACTAAATCTTCTTCCTAAACGGCCTTTTAATATTATGGATCTTCCCTTTAAGGTTATTACTCAGATTTCGAGTTCTTTCCTGAGCATGAGACTTAAATTGTTTACCTTTCTCCTTAAAATGTTGCGTTCCTTCTTTAGTTAACTGATAAGCTTTTTTTGTTCCTTTCATTAAAGATTGTTCATAAAATTTGAGACTAGCATATTTCCTAAGTCTATCAGCATATTCTTTACCTACCCACCATATCCCGATACCTAACATTGGCCAAGAAAGAGCATAAACAATAATATTAAACCAAAACCAAAATGGATCTTCGAGATAAAAGAAGACCATTATTTTTGTCACTCCTCCGATGACCATACTCAGGATAATTAACACTATTCCAAAATAAAACTTCCAAGAATAAGGCTTCATTTTCAGAGATAACGTTTTAAACATAAACAGAAAGAAATAGAAAGAACTTAAAAACCTTTCTTATAAAAGGTCATGGATGGTAAATCCAGCTTCAATTACTTCATCACTTTTACTGCAATAAGGACAAACTGGAACTCTAGCTTGGAATTTATATTTGCATCTTCCACAGAAGAGTTCTCTTTTAGCTGAACGAGCCTTCTTAAAGCAGTCGTAACATTCATATCTAGATTCTTTATCAGTAGACTGAGCTAGGTAAGTCTCATTCTTATCCACAGATTTACCGCACTTAAAACAATTCACCCTAGTTTTTAATGTAAGCATAATAAGCTGGAATAAAGAACGCTTTAAAAAATCTTCGCTGCTGGAGTAGTATATTGGAACTAGTTTTGCCTTAAAAAAGATTTATATACTCCAACCTACTTATTCCAAGGGATGGATAAGATTCGTGGACACAAAGTAATCAAAGTGGTTAAGATCTTATTAGTAATATTATTTATCGCTATAGTTTATTATTTCTTAACTACTTCTTCCTGGATTAAAACTTATTTAGAGGATCCGAATCAAATCAAAGACTTCGTTTTAAGTTTTGGGTACCTTGCTCCCTTAATGATAACCTTGCTACAAGCTATTCAAAATATCGTTCCTTTCCTACCTCACGAAATAACGGCAGTAGCAGCAGGTTTTATCTTCGGCCCAGTTATGGGAATTGTTTATACTTTAATTGGAGCATTTATCGGATCCGCAGTAGTATTTCAAATCGCTCGTAAGTATGGTAAAAAATTAGCTGAAAAAGTATTTGATAAGAAAGAAGTGGTCCATTTCAATTTGATGTTTAAGAAGAATAAAGCATGGACCATTTTCATCGCTCGATTAGTTCCATTGTTTCCAAACGATTTAGTGAGTTTTGCAGCCGGATTAACCAACATAAAATTCATGTGGTTTAACATTGTTTCTACCTTAGGATTTGTATTAGAAGTAGTCATCCTTTCTTATTTTGGATCTTCTTTAACGGAAGGGATAAGTATTGTCCCCATAATTATTCTAGTCGCCTTCTTAGGAACATCTTCTTTAGTAGTAGTGTTCAAGAAACAAATTAAGAGATTATTAATTAAGGATCTCCACAGATTAGAGAAAGACGGAAAGATAATAGAGAAAGAGATCGAGAAAGAATTTAAAAAGATTTAACTTCTTAATCGAGATAAATCATCCATGCAAGAAATTATTGATAAAATTCGACCCAGTAAAGAAGAAAGAAAGAGATTCTTAGAAGTAACTGCCCTATTTCTTAAACTACTTAATCCCCACTTAAAAAAAGCTCGTGCAGTAGTGGGAGGAAGCGGAGCTAAAGACACTTGGTTATCAGGAAATTATGATGTAGATATATTTGTTCAATTTGATTATTCTCCTTTTGCAGAAAAGTCGGACCAACTTTCAGAACTGTTACAAACTTATCTTAAGAAAGCTTTCCCTAAGGATAAAATTGAACGCTTGCACGGCAGCAGAGATTATTTTAGGTTAAATTTTAAGGGAATAGAGTTTGAAGTTGTTCCCAGCTTAAACGTAAGCAAGCCAGAACAAGCTAAAAACATCACAGACTTATCTCATTTACATTCAGGATGGGTTAATGCGCATACTAAAACCTTAAAAGATGATGTTCGTTTAGCTAAACAATTCTGTAAGACTAACAGCATTTATGGAGCAGAATCGTACATTGGGGGATTCAGTGGGTACGGGTTAGAGATACTCATTGCCTACTATAAAGGATTCAATAAATTATTAAAAGCAAGTTTAAAATGGAAAGACAAGGAGATAATCGACCCAGAGAATCACTACCCCAAGAAGGACGTATTATTTCATTTAAACTCTTCAAAACAACAATCACCAATCATCTTGATAGATCCGACAGATAAGAACCGTAATGCTGCTGCTGCTTTAGGATATAAAACGATAAGTAAATTTAAGAGGTTAGCTAAAGAATATCTTGCTCATCCTTCTTCTAAATTCTTCCAGAAAGAAAACTTAAATATAGAAGAGTTGAAAAAAGAAACTAAACGATCAAAAACACACTTAGTTTATTTAGAAGTTCAACCCTTAAACGGGAAAATAGATATTGTTGGAGCACAGTTACTGAAAGCATTTGAATTCATAGAACAGAAGTTAATTAAGTTTAAGGTTAAAAAATCTGGATGGGAATGGAATAAAAAAAATAACTCCTTTTTTTATTTCATTTTAGAGAGAAATGAGCTTCCCAGTTTCGAAATAAGAGTTGGACCACCTTTGGCATTAAAAGAACACGTGACTCATTTCAAGAAAGAACACAAACAAGTATTTGAAGAGAAGGGGAAAATTTATGCAAAGATCAACGTAGAACGTCCTAAACTAAAAGATAACCTAACTCACCATCTTAAGGATAAATATCTGAAAGAAAAAGTAAAGAAAATAACTATTTCTTCTTAAGTTTAGATTTAGCTAGAGGTTCAGCTAAAACGTAAACATACTGCTCAGGATGTAATCTGTGTCCCACATATTTTCTATCTCTATTAACGATATGAGTATAATCAACGTCTTGATATCTGCTTCCATGTTTCCCATCCCAACGATTAAAGGTTTCAGCGATAACTGTGGCATTATCTCCAGCTTCAACACGGTACATATAAACCGCTTGTCCCAATTCATTTGTTCTAACGAATCGATATTCCGGTAATCTATCTTGCCGAAGACGAGTCAAAACGGTTTCATCAACCTTTTCTCCCCCTGCAGAATTATGTTCAAGATAATATCGCTGATATTCTCGAGTAGTTTTAACATGGCGAGTAGATTTAGGATTAGTTGCCGGAGTTCCTCGATTATAAGCAGATAAAGCGCTGTCCCATGAACCATATTTATCATACAACTCTCTAAGATATCTGCCTGCTGCATCTGCACTCTTAAGTACATCAAATCTTTCATCAATAGAAGCAAGAGCTTCATAATCATAATTATTATCTTTAACTAACTTGATAAGTTTTCTTCCATGATTACGATCTCTTCCCGTAGCTCCAGCATCATCATAAACTTTAAGACCATATACTTTGGCCGTTCCGGGTTGGAACATCATCAATCCTGCTCCACCATCATCTCCAGAATTAAGTTCTAACGGATTACCATAACTCTCTCTCATCTGTAATCCGGAGAGAAGACCTTCTTCAATCCCATATTTTTGTTCTACCGCTCGGTTTATTTTATCCCAGCGATGAGTTCTTAAATAACGTCCTTTAGTAGAATATTTGTTAGAATTACCAATCTCGGTTGGACTTTCTACTTTAATCTCAGAAGAGGAAGCAAGAGATGTTTTATTCTCTAAAATATTGGTTTCATTCACAAGAGTAACTCTTTCTTCTAAGGATAAAGGAGTAACATCAATAGCTTGAGCCTCTTCAATGGTTTGTTCTGCTTTTTTATGACGAGCAAAAGCATCAATTACTCTATCTCCATCCCAGTAGAAATCATTAAGGGTAAGATTAAATCCAGCTACAACGTACAAAGTAGCTAATGCTGCTAGTGAAGCTCCAGATTTACCAAAGCTAAGAACAGTAGCATCTTTTCCTCTTAAAGCACGGATCTCATGATATTGCTTTATTCTCTTCGCTACCGGGATAAGAACATGCTTATTTAATTCATATATTCCTGTACCAAGAACAGCATAAGTTCCCAGCATAGCCAATCCTTCATGCTTATCTGAATGTTCTGCCACCCAGTTTAAAGCCGTATCTAACCCATACAAACTAGCAGCATTAGTAAAAGTGAGAAACAAAGCTGGATCTAAGAAACGATCAATCTGGACTTTTTTACTGCTGCGATAATCCCTTATCGCTTCAAACTTTTCTTTAATAGTCATGATTTAATTTTTAAAAACTAGTCACCAACATAATCCTGTCCGCAAAACCCATAATTATCTAATCGTTGATTAAAATCAGGAGTTTCTAACCAAGATTCCCATAATGAATCAATTTCTGCATCTAAGCTAGCGCAAAGTTTCTCAGAAGCAGCTCTCTGCTCTGGTTCTTGACAGTTCTTCCAGTATTTCTGTTGCAGAGCATCACAAGAAGCACTATCTCTAAAATAAGATCTTAATTCTCTTAATTCTTCTAAGTTTCCTTTTCCGGTTTTAATCTGAGCTTCTACTCTAGCTAACTGTTTCTGAGGAGAAAAATCTCTTTGCTCAGCATAAGCAGATCCAATCATAAATCCAAAGGCCGTTAAAGCCAAAACAGTTTGTTTAATGTATCCAATCATTTTTCATTCTCCATTATTCTTTCTCAATCGGCAAGTAAGTATCTCCGCCGGTTTCTTTCGCCAGATAAGTTAATCTGTCCTTATCACAAGGGACTAGAGCTAGAAAGGAAAGAGTAATCTTTTTTGCTCTAGCTCTTTCTATAATGTCCTTATCACTAACATCTCCTACATTGTTAATCCCATCAGTTAGCACAGTTACAGATCTACCTTCTTTCATCTCATCTAACAAAGAGTATAAAGACACAAACAAAGGAGTCTCTCCATCAGGAGTAAGTTGATTTAAATCTTCACCAGTGCATCCTTTAGTTACATTATTAGTAGTAAAAGTGTAAAGACTAGCCCCTTTTGGAAATTGATAAGATTGAACTTCATTCCACTTAGAAACTCTATTCCATTGAATATCCTTCATTGAGCCGGTTCGGTCTAATAGATAATAATCAGATGGTTTTAAAGTACTTAGTCCAGTAGTGATCACTCCTTCACTTTTTTGAGGGATAATTCTAACTCGACGATTAGCTTGATAAGTCTTGAACCCTTTACCTTCCACTGCCGGATGACCCTCACCAAAAGAATAAAGTTCAGTTTCCAAAGTAGGATTAAATCTCTTAGCGTAATCAGATACAGCTTGAGCTCTTTGCTGACTAAGCAAGGCGTTATGTTCATCAGTACCTCTTCGATCAGCATAACCTTCTACCAACAAATGGGTTCCATTAGGTAAACTTTGAAGATAGGTTTCCAAATCAGCAGTATCGTTTGAGTTAAAGCTAGAATGATCAGTAGTAAAGTAAACAGTTAATATGTTACCATTAACTTGGTTAGCGCGATGTTTTCTAGGAGCACTATTAGCAGTAAAAGGAATAGTCTTGGGAAGATCATTCTTAACTACGGGACTAAGCACCGGAACGGTTTGCAATACTGAAGCCACGGACAATGCAGGAGCAGTAGAATTAACGTGATCCTCTACCGCACACAGAAAACTTTTTGGAGAACGAGATAATTTATCTGCAATCTGCTCTTGCGGAGTATCTTCATGACATCCGCCCAAACTAAGAGCAGCTCCCAACAATAAACTAGCTAAAGTGATTCGTTTCATTTTTCCTCCTAAGGTAAAAGATTTGGATCAACCACTACAGAATAAGTTTGGTTTAATTCTCTTGCACCATTAATCACACACAGAGCAATTTCTCGAGGAGATTGAACCTTATATCTAGAGATTAAGTCAACTTGGCTTGCAGGATACAAAGTGAGAGGATCAGCAGCAGTAGTTACAGCCTTAAGCGGCTTAGTTGAGACGGTTTGAGGATAATGAGTAAAACAGTCAACCATAGAGCATAAAGTACATTCTTCGTCTAGACAACCAGAATCACTTCCTTCGCAATCTATGCCCCTAAGTACCTTAACTCGAGCAAAATAATCTTCACCATCAACTTGCCCATTATGATTAAGATCAAAATATTCTGTTACTGTTCCCTCAAACCCATCTCTTAACAAAGTGTAAACTAAATTTCCGGTAGTTTTATCCTTGAAAGCAGTGTTAGCAACTCCCGTATCTCTCTGTTCCATTCTAAGATAGTTAGGATTATCCAAAGCCATCCCTAGCAAAGTATCCGCAGTAGATCCAATTTTAGTGCAAGCTAACCCCCCCAATAATACCGTCGCAGCGGCAATCGACACAAAATATTTTCTAATTGACATTATTGATCACTCCACATTTATAAAACACCAAAACCAACTATTTAAGCTAAAATAGAGAGAAGTTTATTTTAAACTCCCCCCTAGTTTCCCTAGGGATAACTCCCTCCAGAGAGAAAATAAAGTAAGATAAAGGAAATTACCTTATACCCCCAACGATTCTTTAATTACCAACTAAATGATCGTGTAGGAGTACGAGGACATGAACGGTTGACAGAATCATATTTATGATTATCGCCTTCATTTTCAATAAGGGCTGTTCCGCGCAGGTCAACAGTACAGGACATTACCTCATCTCTACTAATACTCCCATAATCTCCCCTAGCACTAATGTGATCAGTTCTAGTGTATCTCACGATATCCCCACATAATTGTGGCTCACTAAGTACACTACCAAAATAATGTCCATGTGGTGCTCTAAGTAGGACCACTTCTTGGCCATCATTTAATCTTGCGACTAATTCGCCTCCACTTTTTCCTATTACTACTTCCCTTACTTTTCCTCTTAAATCAGTCATTTTATTCCCCCCTTTTGTTTTTGATACCCTTTAGGAGGGGTAACATCATTATAAGTATATCGGAATAATATTCAATAATCATGCGAAAGTTTTATAAAAAATTGAATATTATTCAATAATCTCATGAAAGATATCCAAGCAAAGCTAATTCCTCTCCTTAAAGAGGACTATTGTACTCCACAGTTGGCTAGGATTGCTAAAAAAATCAAAGAACCCACCACCACCATTCATTATAATATTCACAAATTGGAACGAGAGGGGATTATAAGAACATATAAAGCCATTTTTGACTACAAGAAAATAGAGGAAGGTTTTTGCTGTTTTGTCCTGATTCACCTCTCAGAACAAGAATATGATAATCCAGAGAGGATTGGCAGAGAGATAGCTAAACACCCCGAAGTGGAAAGTGTAGATGTTTGTATGGGAGATTGTGAACTTATCGTTAAAGTAAGAACTAAAGACGTCGATCAATATTATGAATTCTTAAAACGAGTCGTTGCCCGTAAAGGAGTGGCCCACATTAAGGACATCACTTCTTTAAAACAAATAAAAACAGAATTTGTGATAACTTAATGCCATTTTACCACAACCTTCCGTCCAAACTCCAAGATTCCACAAATTTCTCTTTAGCTCGAGCAAGTTCGTCTAGAACCGGCCGCACTTCTTTAATTCCATGTGCTTTTGCTGCTTGAATCACTTCATAGTTTTCGGGAGTGCATTCTTTAAGATATTCTTTAGCAAACTCTCGATCTCGAAGAGGAATGTCTGTGGGCCGAGGGAATAGGTTTGCTCCATGTTCACCTCTCTTTTCACGTTCTTGTCCAGAATAATTCAACCGATTACCCAAAGCCAACACCGGCAAGGAACGAAGTTCCTGTTTCATAGCCATAACCACCATAACTGCATGAGGTCGAGCATAATGAGTATTCAATACCTCGAGCCATTCTCTAAGTTCATCATGATAACGAGCCATTTCCTTTGGTTTAACGACTAGTCTTTGATCTTTAAAGATATCCATCTCTAAACCAACATCACGCTCCGGACCATCACAATTAGTGAACTCTCTTTTTAAGAAATGATTTACTTGGTCAGGAGAAACCTCTTCAAGAGCACGATATTTAACCACCATTATCCCAGCATCAATAGTAGGATAGGCAGTTATAGCTTTGTGCCCATAAAACCAAAAACCATCTAATCCGATAAAACATCTTGCTTCTTCCCGATTCTTTTCTTCCCCAGTAAGATTAAGAAAAACTCCCCCATAACACAAAGTATTAGAGACTTGGTTGTTCTCATGATCATATTGCTGTTGTATATCTCCTTTACCCAAATAAGGTATCTTATGTCTCATAAACCACGCCATTTTTAAAACCCCCACTACCACCAAGAGAGATTAAAACAATAAAATTGTTATAGACTTCTCCCCTATCTTCCCTAGGGAAGGTTTATATAGAAACTTAAGATTAAAGAAAGAATGCATAGAAAATTAGTCTTCAATAAAGGTTCTTATTTGCTGACAGTACCTAAATACTGGGTAGACCGCAATAAGCTGGGGAGTAAAGAAGTTAAGATTGAAGAAGAACAAAATCAGCTGATTATTCAAGCAGAAGATTACAAAAGACCAGCTAAAGAACGCAGTGTAACTCTAGAATACTCAGATATTGGAAATATCCGAGGAATTATGTTTTCTCTGATTCGTTTGGGTTGCGACCGTTTTACCTTGTTCTTTAAAGAGAAAGAAAAGGATCAATTCCTCAAAAATATTCGAGAAGTGGTAGATAATTATGTTTATGGGTATGAGATCAGAGAAACAAAGAATAATTGTTGTATTCTAGCTAATTTAATCCCTTTCCCTAGCGAGATAAATACTGTAGAAAAAAGATCTTTTCATCTGGTTAAAGAAACATTTTTGGAAGTGATAGAACTGCTTAAAAAAGATTCTAAAAACCTCAAAAGTATTGCAAACCTGAATAAGAGTATGGTTCAGTGTGATTCAATTCTTAGAAGTAATTATTCTAATTACCCCTTAAAGAATAGTCCATTTAAATGGCAGGAGTATCGCGATTGTTACGTAATCCAAAGAGAACTGTTTAGTTTAGTTCAAGCAACCATTAACCTCCCCAAAAACCAAAAACAGAAGATTCTTCCGTTTATGGAAGAATTTACCAAAATGTTTGATCAGATGTATCTAGCTTATTTTAAAGCAAACAATCCTGCAGAATTAGAAAGAACGGGCATCCTTGCAAATGAGATGGAAAAGATAACTAATCAACGAATAAACAAATTACAAGGGCTAAATCCACTAGCGATGTGTTATCTATTTGAAGTGGCTAGAACTATTGCCATGTTTAATCATTCTTTATTACAATTAAAGATGCTAGAAGAAGAAAAATAAAAAGTAACAAATTAAGTTTATTTAGGCTTTACGAAAAGCATAGATATTATTCCCAGGATGAAGCTCTACTTTCTTTTCTAAGGAAAGAAGATTTTTTTTGGCTTCATTTAAGATCTCTCCCTCATAGAAAGTAGAATGATTAAAAATTAACAAACCATCTGATTTCAATAAACCACTCGCACTAGGAATGAATCGATCAATTAGAGGATCATAAAAAGCTCCCCATTGAGAATAAATAATATCTAAGGGAGATATTCTTCCGCTTAGACAATCTAAGGTACTAGCAGTAACACCGGGAAATTCTTCTACTCCATTCGGGAGTTGTTCATGCCATCTAGAAAGGTTAGTGAAATAAGCATTAATGGTATTGCCCATTTTGTCATTCGCTACGTGAGATAATTTACACATCCCTTGAGCAGGTTGTGATTTAAATCCGGCATATCCCGCACCCACTTCTAATATAGAGGATTGACCTTGCTTTTTCTCTTTTTCCAGCAGAATGTTTACTAAATCGTAACCCAGTCTCTCTTCTGCCAGTTTAAAAGATCCACCACTAGAGGTCCAAGTACTAGGAGAAAGATAGGATAAAAATGCATCCGGCCATGAGCCTAAGACTAGACGCGCCTGTAAGAGATAGTCTACCGGATGTCTTCTTGTTGACATTGTGACATTGGGAGGAATTTTTTGTGCTTGAAGATCTCGATAAATTCCAGTTCTTAATGCTTTAAGGTTGGTCTTCTCCTCCGCCCGTGCTAAGATTAAACCATAAGCTTCCTGCCATTTTAATTCTTCTGATTGAGTTAAACCCCTTAGTAGATTTATTGGATTTTTCATTCTTATCTTCCCAACCTCTCTCTAGTCAATTGGATGAATCCTTCAGTGGGCAAGAGATATACTTTGTCCTGATGATACTGAAGGTCAACGATATTTGCTTCTTGTAATCTCTTGATTCCCTCACCTAATCTTCCCAACATATTTCCATCTAAATGTTGTTGGAAATCGAGAATTGTGCCATTCCATTCTAACTCAATACCGCGCCATTCTCCATCACGAGCAGCGATAGCCGCGAAAGGAGCAAGAACGCCCATTTCCGCTTCAGTACATTGAGCAGGAGAACGGAGATAATGTCGAGCGAGTTCCATGGCTCTGTTACAAGTAGCAAAATACTCTCTAGCTTCTCCGAAAGTATCTTCAATAGGATAATCTCGAGTTAATCGTTTCGTTTCTTCTGATCTGCAGATGACCTTTTCGGAATATTCCCCTTCTTGATGAAGAGTAATCTCACGACGAGGTTTAGATCTCCAAGAGAATTCTTGTCCCGGTTCGTACCCCATAATCAATTGATGAACTGCATCTGAACACATTAAGTCATGACTCAAATATCCACGGAATAATCCAGCCACAAACTGATCTTCGGTGGTTTCCAGGACGTTAACTATCTTATCAATAATAATCGCATCACGATGTTTCTGACTTAAACCAGAAAAGGAACTTGCTTGAGGAGTATCATCAATCTTAGTTTGATCCATACTTCGAAGAGAATCCCAATCATTCCCATTTCCAAATAAAGTAGTGTAGGTAGTAGCATAATCTCGGAAGAATTCTTCCTTCCTAACTGCTAAGGTTCGACTCTCTGAATCTAAATAGTGATCAATCCGAGCTCTTATCCATCCGAAAAATCCGCGATTGATTCCTTGATCTATGAAATCTACCCCAAGTTGTTTGACAACAATATCTCTTTCTGGACGAATTTCTCTTCTTTCTACAATTATCTCTAAATTATCATTTATCATATTTCATTTACCTCAATTTCAACACCTGGTTCAGGTTTAAGATGATCAGCACAATAGATGAATTCATCAGCTAGGGTTATTTGTTCTCGACAATGTTTCTCAAAGGAACTTTTCACCCCAACCTTCAATAGATTTGGATCAAGATTAGATTCAGAGATTTCATTCACCGCGTCATCAATACAAGCCCCCCAATCATATTTTCCATCTTCAGTGATAGATAAACAATATTTCCAATTGTGTTCTCCGGCCTCCTTAGTAGAAAAGTGATAATCTCTCCAAACTCTGTAACATTCAATCACTTTATACTCATTGTTTAGAGGATCGATAGAGCCAATTGCTAATTGATTCTGAGCTTTAGCAACTTTCTCTTCTAGTTGATCATATAAAGCAATAATTTCTGCTTTATAACGAGTTTGATTAGCTCTGTCTTGTTCAGAGGTACAAGCACCAGCTGTAGCTAAACCCAAAGCTAAGATAAGATAAGATAGTTTCATTTTTTGTCCCTCATCACTCCAGTTTTAGTATTGAACCATTGCCCACTGATCGGATCAAAATAATTATAATCCACATGTTGACAAGCCCCTTTCTCTTGCATTAGATATCTTTCAATTTGATCTTTTTCCACCCTTACAGCTTCAGTGGGACTACAAAATTTCCCTCTTTGAAAGTTTTCTTCCCCATACTTGTCAGTAAAAACAGCACATCCAATGTAATCACACATTGGAATATTTCCTTTATTGGTATGACATCTCCAAATAGGAGTTACTTCTTTCTCAAAAAGTGAATCATAGGCAGATCTTAACTGATTCAAATCGGGTTGTGGAAACCTACATTTTAGTGTACCATTCTCAGACATAACTCCTTTAGAGACCAAATCTTTAATGGTAGCTTTCCTCTGTTGTTCCATATTTTTGTAAAGATTTTTCTTTACTTCAACAAAAAGACCATAATCCCCCTGGCCACCAACATCATTACACGTCAAGATAAATTCTTTTGCTAATGCCCCATATCGAGAGCTTTCTCTTGCTAAGTAAAGAGGTATTTCCGGACAGAGAGGTTTAGCCATCTCTTCTTGTATTTCTACTTGCTTTTGTCTCTCTAGTTGTAATAATCTATTTTCTTCCTCTTTAGATACTCCAGAATTACAAGCACTCATTAAAGCCAGAGCTCCAGCAACCAAAGCAGTTAATCCTAAATTTGATTGATGATTCATTTTTATTCTCCAGACAAGATTAACCCCATTTTTCAACATATTTAGCAGAAGTGAGGGTATGCTTCCCGAGTCTTCTTTCTTAGTTCGGCAATATTTTTTGGTGTATACCTATCAGGACATTCTGAAAAATCAACCCGGGGTTCAACACCAAGAGAATATAAAGCCGCATTGGTATAGGCAATAATTCTACTTTGATCTTGTTCTTCTCTTACAATCGCTCCACTTAAGAGGTACGCTTTTGTGAGTAATTTTAGGGCTCTCTCTAAAGACCCAATATTTCGTTCAAAATCTAAACTTTCCGTGACCATTTTTGTTTTACCTCATCTTCTTCATTGTTATTAATAAGTGACAACACCGGTAACTACTTATATTTAACTTATATTTTAAATATAAGTAATATAAGTTTAAGAAAAGTTTAAAAATAAACCCCCACATTCAATACATATGCGTAGAAAACTGATCAAGCAGGGGGATAACGCTTTAACTTTAACTCTTCCCGCTAAATGGACCAAACTCAACGGATTGAAGGCAGGAAAAGAAGTAGATATAGAAGAAATAGAAAATAAAGTTATCATCAGCACCGAATCAAAAGGTGAGAAGAAGAGTTCTGTCCTAAAGATATCTACTGAAAGTGAACAGATTATTCGCAGTAATCTGAATGTCCTTTATCGTACTGGCTTTGACCGAATAAAAGTATTTTTTAACATCCCTAAACAGAAAAATTTGATTAAGAACACAGTAGAAGCAAGATTGTTAGGGTTTGAAATTGTGGAAGAAAGCCCCAATTACTTAATCTTGGAAAACGTAACTGAACCAAGTGAGGAGAAGCAAGAAGTACTTCTGCGCCGAATCTTTCTAATTATTAAGAACTCTTTTGAGCAATTAGAAAACGATTTTAAGAACAAGGATTTTTCTCATTTGTCTCATTTAATACAAAATAGTAAAAATGTTGATCGTTACTCTAACTTTTGCAATAGAAATATCTCCAAAAGAAGATTTGTAGAAGAGAGAATAAACTCCTACTGGGAATTATACACACGATTGTTGCTAACACAACATAGTTTATTGCATCTTTACGAAGTAATGCAAGGAAAGAATAAGCCAGTTTTTTCTAACAGCACCTTGAAATTATTTACCGAGATTAAAGCCAGTTTTGAACTACTATATGAAGGTTTTTCAAAGAAAGATCTTAAGATAATAGAACAAGTAAATGACAATAATAAACATCTCCTTTATGGGGAAATATTTCTTCTTCTTAAAAAATCAAAAGGGGAAGAAAACCTAATTTTATATTATTGTGGAGAGTTAGCTCGAACGATTTATCTTACTACTGTGCCATTATTTGCAATAAACTTTTCTCAGACAAACTCTTGAGCACATCGCAAATATTTAGTTAATCCTTCTTCATCTCCCCTTACTACACTCCATCCCATCATTCTCCAAGTACCATATTGTAATTGTAGACTAACTAATTCAGACAATTCTTCACTAGGATGATACGTTGCTTCTCCACGATATTTCTTCTGAATTCCTTGACGAATTCTGATATAAGCACCAACATAATTATTTAAGAGAATGGGATTTTTCACAAATTCTTCCTTTCCTAACATCAATCTAGCTAAATCATCTACTTCGTCCCCTTGTTTGGATATTCCAAGATCAACACAACAAGCCCCCACATAGTTCTCAGGTTTGTTGTCATAGATACCTTGAATTGACCCAGAAAGTTGATGTTCTAATAACCTAGCACGTCCTTCTTCATAGCCCCCATCAATAGTTCTGTTGAATAAAGAAGAAAAATCTGTAAATCTTCCATTAAAACGAGCTATCAATTGTTCCCGATCTAAATTGGTGGGGAAAATTTCCGAGCTTAACAAAGGATCAGGATTATCCTTACTAAGATCAGTAGAAACTTCATGATATAATGCAGTAGTATAAATCCTTTGAAGCATCTCGGGACCTATTCCTCTCCCTAATTCTACAGACAGGATAGATCTTTCTACTAAATCTGGCTGAACCATCATTTCGTTCGCATCTCGAGAAAAAGTAACATGATAATCTCCTACTTGAATCGGAAGACCAGATAAAGTGCAAGGAATTCTTCTAGCTAGGGCTTGGGCTAATTCACTACCTGCTTCTGCTCGAGCATGAATTAACGCAGGAATCTGAGAAGACTTATACGCTGCAGAATAATTAGTATCTATCTTAAACCAATACGTTCCTTCTGAAGAAACGTATCTTCCTACGCAACCATGACCCATAATCCCAGTCATAGTATCCGTAACGATATGATCTAGTCGATCGATCTGGGCATTAACACTTTGGATTAATGGTTCAACCAATGGTTCAGGTACTCCTGCGGATAATAAACGATCAGTAAGAGAGGAATTAGAACTACCTGGACTAACACTATACCCAAAGGATTTAAGCTCACCAATCACCACATCTAGATCTTGATAATCAATAAACATTCCCCCTACCCTAAAGTAGGCAGGGGCTACAGATAAATTACCAATATTATGAACCTCAGGAACAGAATCAAGTTGAGCAATGGTTGCCAAACCAGATTTAGCATCAACATGATATGGCCGGATGTATCTACCTGTTTTCTTAAAGTAAGGACTATGAGGACCAAATCTAGCTAGAAGTAAATCAGTAACTTCATTGTGAACTTGTTGAGGGGCATCTCCTTGAAAGACTAAACAGTGAGCTTCTCTTTCCCGAGCAAGATAGGTCTGAGCAGCACTGTCACCTTTGACTTCAGATGTCCCTTGAACCAACTTTATTCTTTTTGAACCACCAATAAGAGATATTCTCTCAACAGCAGGAAGATCAGGAGAAGTAGATAATTTCGCAATAACTAAACTCATGAAGTCACTTAATTCTGCAAATTCTCCCAATGTTCTTTCTACATTGGCCAAACCAAACCCTTCAGCAGCAAGCTGATAATCAAATAGAAGACATTCTGCAGTACCCATACCTCGTTGAGCCTTTTTAGGATGAAAAATGAGTTCTCCTATCTCAAGTGGAGAAAGAAGACTTGCTTCACGAACCGCTTCGGCAAGTACAGGCAAGTATTGTTCTACCTCTGGAAGAACCAGAGGATCCAGTAATGAGCGAGAATGGTCATTAGCAACTCTATCATAAGCCAGTTCAAAAGCTTCTCTTGCTTCTATGAATCTATCAGCTAATCCCATACTAGTTTAAAATAGACTCAACTTTATAAACCTTTTGTCACTTTTAAGTGACACCAAATCCGAGAAATGCAACATAGCCTTGCTTAAAGAATAAATTTAAAATTATAAGAAAATTTAGAATTAATTATCCACCATTTCAATCTCAATATTGAGACCTTCGGGGATAGGTACACGCATGACCAACCTTAAGGTTCTTTCATCAGCACTCATGTCAATCAAGCGCTTATGAATCCTCATCTCGTATCTTTCCCAACTGGCTTTACCGTTGCCACAAGGAGATTTTCGAGTTGTTACCTTTAGCTTCTTAGTTGGTAAAGGAATAGGACCACGTAAATCCACACCAGTTTTCTGAGCGATATCTTTGATATCAACACAAATCTGATTGATCTTGTCTATGTCTGTACTTGCTAATTTTATTCTTGCTCTTTGTGCCATGTTTATTAGTATAACATGATAAAATCAATTTTATCATGTGTGCGTTTAGGAATGACCCTTATTTATAAAGGTTTCCTTGAGATTATAAAAATAATAAAATAAAAAATTTAAAACCTACTTACAACATAGGTTTCTTGACCATATCTATACACATTCCAGCAGCGACGGTTAAACCGGAATCACGTATAGCAAATCTAGACATCTGAGGAATTTCAGCGTTCTTCTCGATAACGACAGGTTGAACCGGTCGAATCTTAACGATAGCTGCATCTCCATTTCTTAAGATGTCTTTACCTTCAGTAACTTCTTGACCAGTTGCAGGATCGAGTTTTTTCACAATCTCTACAAACTGACAAGCTACTTGTGAAGTACCTATATGGAATACGGGAGTATAACCAACAGTAACCACAGTAGGATGGTTCAAGATAACTACTTGGGCAGTAAATTCAGTAGCGACACTAGGAGGACTAGATACTAAACCAACTACGTCTCCTCTCTGAACATCTTTCTTAGCTACTCCTCTAACGTTGAACCCGACATTATCTCCAGGTTCAGCTTGCTGGATAGCTTCGTGATGCATTTCAATAGATTTGACTTCTCCTTGTACTCCCTTACCTTCTCTACCGGGAACGAAGATAACCTTATCGTTAACTTTCATAATTCCAGTTTCAATTCTACCTACAGGAACAACACCGATACCAGTGATGTTATAAACATCTTGTAAAGGCAATCTTAAAGGTAAATTGACCGGTTTATTAGGTACTTCAAATTTATTGATAGCTTCTAATAAACAGTCGCCAGTCCACCAAGGCATCTTAGTGGTTTTTTTAGTGATATTTTCACCAATCAAAGAAGCAGTGGGGATGAAACGTACTTTTTCAATGTTCCAACCGGCTTGTTTAGCGTGATTCTTAACGTCTTCAACAACTTCTTTGTATCTCTTCTCAGCAAAGTCTACTCCGGGCATATCCATCTTGTTAACAGCAACCATTAACTGTCCTACACCGAAAATCTTAGACAATTTTAAATGTTCAATAGTCTGAGAGTTAACTCCATCGTTAGCAGCAACAACAATAACTGCACAATCAGCCTGAGCAGCACCAGTAATCATGTTCTTAATGAAATCTCTGTGTCCAGGAGCATCGATGATAGTGAAGTAATACTTATCGGTATCAAATCTCTTATGAGATAAATCAATAGTAACTCCTCTCTCTTGTTCTTCTTTTAAGTTATCCATTACAAAAGCGAATTCGAACCCTTTCTTACCTAATTGTTCAGCCTTCTCTTTCAATTTTCTCATAGTTTGCTCATCGATATTACCTGCATCATACAGTAAACGTCCAACAGTAGTAGACTTACCGTGATCAACGTGTCCGATGAAAACCAAGTTGATATGTTCTTTGGTCTTAGCCATTTTTTTTCCTCCGTCATTTCGCCTATTAAATAGGTTATTTTAACGTATTTGGGTTTATTTTATATTTCAATTAAAGCCGCTTAAGGCTATGAATTTTCTGAGGGGAGTTTATTTATAAATCTTTCTGCCTTAAGTTATGCTTATTTGTGCTCGGGGAAAGATTAATAAAAGCAAATACTTTACCTATATTTATTAAAAAGAGGCAAGATGAACTTATTTACTGAAATTAGTTTGATGATTATTTTAGTGATTATTATTTCCTTCTTTATCCGCCTGCTTAAACAGCCCTTGATTGTGGGATATATTCTTGCCGGGATCTTAGCCGGACCATTATTTCTGAAGATTGTTTCTGTAAACGATGCTTTTACTACTTTTTCTGAAGTAGGAATAGCTTTACTACTATTTATAGTAGGATTGGGATTAAATCCTAAACTTATCAAAGAAGTAGGATTAGTTGCAACCATCGCTGGGGTTGGACAAGTGTTGATAACCGGATTCTTAGGATTCATGATACTTCACTTTGGATTCTCTATTTCTACCACCCCCTCAATCTACCTCACCCTTGCTTTAACTTTTAGCAGCACCATCGTGGTAGTAAAACTTCTTTCAGACAAAAATACTTTAGAAACTCTGTATGGAAGAATGGCTCTTGGAATTCTGCTAATTCAAGACTTACTAGCGATTATCGCCTTAATGTTTATCTCCTCTGCGTGGGGAGGGATGCAGGGAATGAGTTTATCTCAGTACACTATTGCTTTGTTAATAAAAGGATTAGCGGCAGTAGCTTTACTAATTCTCTTTGGATATTATCTACTTCCCAAGATGAGTAATTTTGTAGCTAAGTCTCAAGAATTTTTATTAGTTTTTTCTATCGGATGGTGCTTAGCCTTAGCCGCATTTTTTCATTATTTAGGATTCTCGATTGAGATCGGAGCACTCATTGCCGGTATAACTCTATCTATGACTCCGTATCATAACGAGATCAGTTCTAAAGTTAAACCATTACGTGACTTTTTCTTGATTTTGTTCTTTATCATTCTCGGTTCACAAATGCAATTTGGCAGTTTACAAGAATTAATCATTCCGTTAGTGGTTATTACTCTCTTTATTCTAGTAATAAAACCCTTAATTATTATGAGCATAATCGGATTATTAGGATATACTAAAAGAAACAGTTTTATTACTGGAATTAGTTTAGCTCAAGTAAGCGAATTTTCTTTCATCTTAATCGCTTTAGGTACAAAGTTAGGTCATCTTGACCAGAACATTACTTCCTTCATTACTTTAGTTGGACTTATTTCTCTGGCCAGTTCTTCTTATCTAATACTTTATTCGGAAAAAATTTACAATAAGTTTGCTCCATTTTTGGGATTCTTAGAACGTCGTGGAAGAAAAGTTGATGAATTTAAACTCCATAGTGAAAAAGGGTATGATGTAATTCTGTTCGGACAGAACCGAGTAGGATATGATATCTTAGAATCGTTAAAAAGACAAAAGAAACGCTGTTTAGTGATTGATTTTAATCCCAACACCATTATTGATCTTACTAAGAATAAAATTGATTGTAAGTATGGAGATGCCGGAGATATAGAATTACTTAACCAGTTGAACTTTAAGAAAGTAAAAATGATCATATCTACCATTCCTGACCCTGATACAAATTTATTATTAATCAGTCAAGCTAAGCAAACGAACAAGAATATTATTATTATCACTATCGCTCACCAAATTGATGATGCTTTAAAATTCTATGAACAAGGTGCTTGTTATGTATTAATGCCCCATTTTGTCGGTGGAAATTATATGGCCACTTTGCTTGAGGAGTATGAGTTTGATTTTAATAAATTCTTAAAAGAAAAGGTTAAACATCAAGCATATCTCCAGAAAAGAAAAGCATTAGGGCATGAACATCCTAAAGCGGAACATATGAGATAGATTTACTTTAGGAGCGACTTAATCCAAGTTTAATCAAATCCAACACCTCTTCTCCGCTTTCTTCCACCCTTCTGTAGGTCGTATCAATTAAATATTTAGTTCCAGAGAATTGAACATAATGTTCTAACAACTTGTTTTCCCATTCTTCAATCTTCTCTGGATGATTAATTAGATCCAGATGTTCTCGGGTTGGTTCTTGTTCTAATCTTCTTAATCTCTCCTCCAAAGAACAAGTGAAATAAAGAAGTAAGTCCGGCTCTCTTAGAAAAGGAGTGACCACCTTACTGATTATATCAGAACCAACTCCATTTTCAGGATAAGAAACAACCGAATAATACCACCGATCTTGTAAAACTATCCCTGTTCGGAGATATAAGTTAATATTCTGCTCCATCTGCTCCAACAAGAAAGTAGGTGTAGAAGGATAAACGGAAGAAAGTTTAGCCAAGTAACCGTCCCCTTTAATCCCTTTGCGATAAACAGCATCAGCCCCTTCTTTGGTTAGCTGGTTGCACACGTACTTTAAGACGCTGGTTTTTCCTCCCTTATCCACTCCCTCACCGACCACAAATAAGTTGCTCATCTTCTCACCTCTTGCGGAGAATATTTTCTTAATGGACAAACAAAAGAATATCCTGGATAATCTTTTAGATCGAAGTCTCGGAAAGCTACACAACCCCCCTTGTTCCTATTAAAGTGTCCTTCTAACTGAGAATGATACCTGCTCCAGACAGATTCATCTTTCCAGATTTCACTAATGTTCTGATGATACAAATTACCAATAGGGAGATGATAAGACGCCATGATGGCGCAAGGATAAGTTTTTCCTTCGGGTAAGATCTGAAGATGGAAAGGATCAACATCCCAAATACACCCCATTTTAGGGGAGTATAATTCTTTCTCAATCAAAGGTATCTCTAAAGAAACTTTAAGAGTATACTCTCGATCCAGTCTCTCTCGGACAAATCTTAACCAAGTAAGAGGTTCCACAGAATGCAAATTCTGGTGAGCTCCTCTTCCCACGGGAGTGAAATAATATAATCCTACCTCTTTCACTCCTTTCTCTTCTCCCAGTTGAATAATCCGAGGAATCTCTTCCATATTTTCTTGACAAGCTAAAGTGTTAATCTTGGTTTTTATTCCCAAATTAACTGCATCAGAAATATTTCTAACTACTTTCTCAAACTCTTCTGAGGAGGTATTACGAATTAAACCATGCGTTTGCCAAGTATATCCATCTAAGCTAACCGCTAAACTGTCTAGATCTAATGAATGAAGTGTCTTTAAAGTAGAATGATCTAACCGCAGAGAGTTAGTGACTAATTCTACTTGATACCCCATCTCTTTAGCACCTTTAATAATCTTCAGGTAATCATCTCGTAGAGTTGGTTCTCCTCCAGTAATATCCACTTTAGATCCACCTAATTCTCTGGTTTGGTGCAAGACCTCCAAGATCTTTTCTAAACTCATTTCTGACATTTGTTCTACTCCAGAATCGAAAGCACAATGTTTACAACGTAGATTACATCGATTAGTAATGTTCAAGTCTAGTTTCGGCAATTTTTGATGTTCGACCATAGTTATACCTCCATTATTTTCTTACAGGAACATAAAGAGTGCAAAGGTAACGCTCATGAACGTTCCAAGTCTCACTTATTTCCTGCTGAACAATTCCCCTAATGTCATTATCACTAAGCCAACAAAGAGGATCAGGACCATTGAAATGTCCATATTCTAAGTAAGAAGCTCCTGCATCTCCTCCTTTACAGTGAGAGTAAGCAGAACAGGATTGACACTTTCCTTGCGGATTTCTTTCTCGGATTGATCTAAAGATAGGAGAACCGAGAATCTCGGAGAGAGAATTATACTTGATGTTACCTCCGCTTTCAGTCAAGAACACTGAAGGACTTACTTCTCCATTAGGTTGAATTCTAAAAGCAGTATATCCTGAAGGATCTCCAGGAAAAGTATACTTACCCCCAAAAGCAGCCCGATAGATTGGTTCAGGAACAGAAACTGAATTATCCACATACTGAGAAAGAAAAGTATAAGCTTTCCTGAGGTCTTCTGGAGTTAGTGAAAGTGTACTCTGATTCTCTTTCCCTCTACCATTAGCTCTGAAACGATTTAATCTCCAATAATCTACTCCTACCTCTTTGGCTAATTGATACATATCAGAAAGATCTTTCTCAGAGCAATTCATCTTGGTTAAACAAGTAACTATCTCCGTATCAACCCCCCTTTCAACTAATTCTTGTAACGATGACACTGCTTTAGCAAAGATGCCTTTTCCTCCTCGAAAATAATCGTGCCTTTCTGCATCCGGAAAATCTAAGCTAACCCCCACATCGTTAAATAAATATAGATGGGATCTGATTCTGTTTAGGGTAGTTCCATTGGTGGTATAAGATATCTTTATACCCAAAGAGTGTAAGCGTTCACATAAAGGAATAAAATCTTCCCTAAGACAACATTCCCCTCCACCAAAATTTACTGCTTCTACACAAGAAGTCTTAAGTTTATCAGCCACATTTAAGGCTTCTTCTAAAGTTAATTCGTCTGGTGCTCTACATCCAGAAGAACCATAGCAGTGAATACAACGTAAATTACAACGTTTAGTAAACGACCATCCCGCCACCAAAGAGGTATTTAGTTTATCTTCCATCAAGATCACAGAGACATAAATTAAAAGGCAATGAAGAAACTTCTAACTGTTTTTTAATCTTAAAACGCAATATTTAAATAGAAAATAAGTTTTAAGATAATAATAGATGCGATTCAATCAAAGAATAATTTCGGAAAAAGAGATAAAGATTGACTTAAAAGACAAAAAGATTCTTGCTCTTCTCTCTGAAAATGCTCGTCTTCCTAATACTATTATTGCTAAGCAGGTAGGTTTGTCTAAGGATTCAGTAAGATACCGAATTAACAATCTGGAAAAACAAGGTCTAATTCAAGGATATCTAGTTTTGGTGAATCTAAATAAATTAGGATATAACACCTATCACTTATTTCTTCAATTGAACCAGTTAAACAAAGAAGTAACCTCAACCGTAGTTAGATTACTTAAATCCAACCCTTATATTAAAGCAGTAATAGAAATCATTGGCAAGTATAATTTTGAAGTAAGTATCGCTGCAAAGGATATTTCAGAATTAGATCTAGTCGTGAACAAAATTATCAAAGACCTTTCTTCCTATCTTAAAGAATATGAACTCTTGATTATATCCAAGAATTATATTAATAAGGCAGTACCAAGAAGCTTTCTTCATCTTAAGGAGGAGAACCTCAATGTAAAGAAGAAGACACAAGAAGGGAGTTTAGATAAAACAGACTTACTGGTGTTAAAACAATTATCTCTTAATGCCACCATTCCCCTGTTTAAACTAGCAGAAATGACCAGAACATCTTCTGATACCATTAGTTATCGCATAAAGAGGATGCAAGAAGCAGGGATAATCCAAAAGTTTTCTCCTATTATTAGTTATTCTAACATCGGATATACAGTATATTTCCTATTGCTAGATTTGCATAACTTAGATGAAAAAAAAGATCAACAGCTAGGTTCTTTCTTAAAGTTTAATAAAAATGTGATTTGGGCTAGCAAGACCATTGGAAAGTTTAATGTGATCATCTATCTTTGTGTGAAAAGAACCGAAGAGTTCTATCAAACCATGATTGAATTAAAAGAACATTTTTCTCCAGAGTTAAAAGATTATGAGATCCTGATGGGGTATGAAGAACATTATTATACTTATTTCCCAAAGATCTGTTGGGAGTAAGAATAAGTTACTTCTTAAACCCTAACACAAAAATGTCCCCATAAATGGTATTCAAAACTCTGGCTAGATTATGCAAGTGCAGATCGAAGACAGTTAAATGTCCGGAAGAGGTTATTCTATGTTTGATTAAATAGGTTTGATGTTCATAATGATCATATTCTGAAGCATCAAACTTGTAAAATAATTCGTAAGCTTTTCTAGCACAGAGATTGATTTCTTTTAGAGTAACTAGGTCATTTTTATCTTTGATCTTAAGAGAATTGATCCAAGAATACTCATCACCTAATTTTTCCAGATGATCAAGCAAAACGTAATAGAAAGGAGTCTTAAGAAAATCGGAAGATCCCCACTTGGCTAGAATTCTCTGACAATAGTTAATCAACTTTTTCATATTGTTGAACAAACTGTTGGTTTGGGTTTCTTCTTGGCAATTCATTAATTCCATCATCAGAAGAAAGATTCTTCTTAAGATAACCTCAAAATCTTCACTAGATTCTCTAGTAATATCTTGCAAGATTAAATAATTGGGTTTTTGCTCCATGACTTCGTAGCCGATTAATTTTTCATTAACAATCTGAGAAACAGCAGTGATGACCTTGGGATTCTTGTAAGTGATCTTGATCTCATTTACCCCGAGTCGATATAACCCCTGCAACACTTTAATCAGAGAATTAGAATGTGCTTCACCATCAATCACTTCATGTTCAAGCGTTTCTTTTCTGGTAGATAAAACCACTCGACTACCCACCACTTTCATCATAATGATTTTCGTCTTGTCAAGATGCTGAGACTTGACCCATTCTATGGGCAGAGTTACAGTATAAGACTTACGATCTTTAGGTCCTTGAGCGGTGAGTTTCTTTTCCATGAGGGAAGAGTTGTTTGTTTCTTATTTAAACTTTTTGTTTGTTTTAACTTGTAATAGTCTAGTTATTTTGTCTTAATTTAAACTATAAATATCTTGAATGAGTATAAAGTATTAGATTGGAGGTAATTAAAATGACATCATTGGAAGAAAAATTAGTAGTAAAACAAGAATGGGATGAATCTGAGAGAGGATGGGGGATCAGACCAGACGGATACAGCTTGCACTTGAGTGTGGAAGATCGTCAACAATTCATAAAGGATTATTGGGGAACAATGCCAGATTCAGTTCCGGATGAATATTCTCGTCCGTCTGGAGACCCATTTTGGATTAAGATAGACCTTGAAACATACCATCAAATTGAGGAAAGTAAAAATGGGATCCGAAGATATCGCTAGATTATACGCTGAAAGGTATCATGCAGGACAGTTTAGAAAAAAGGATGGTTCTCCATATGTGACTCATCCGGCAGCAGTCGCGGAATTGCTTCGCAGATATGGTGTTCAAGAAGAAACTGCCCTAGCTACAGCTTGGCTACATGATACGGTTGAAGATACTGCACTTACTTTAGACCAAATAAAGTCCGTGTTTGGGGAAAGCGTAGCTCAAGGAGTGTATTTATTGACCCGGAACGTTGACCGAGAGCAGTACAAGAACCGATTGTTGGAAGCACCGATTTGGGTGCAGAGGGTTAAGCTAGCGGATAGATTGCACAACATGACCAGCTTAGAAGCTCTTTCTCTTCAAGGAGCAAAACGTTACTTAGAGGAATGTGAGCAATTTTATCTGCCCCTTGCAGAAAAAGTATGTCCAGCCATGGCTTTCGAATTAGGACAATACTACGAACATTACAAAAACATGTTTGGAGGAAACTAAAATGCAATTAACTAAAGATCTAACGGAAAAAATCTTATCAATATATGTGGGAAGCGAAACCTTAAAGAATTATCCAGAAATAGAGATTTACGTTGTTAAAGAGCACGACTATTTTGATCACAGTTCTTGCGTTCACGGAACTTACTTCCAGAGGAAGCAAGCTGAAGAGGATTGTCCTAACTTAACTGCCCCTTTACTTTTTGGTTCAATGACATCGTATACTCTTCATCATTTTACCATTGAAGATATCCTCAGAGGAAAACCAGGCCATATTTCCGAGTTTAATGCCGGAATGGTCCTGTTGGATTTCAGATCATCATTAAGAAAATATCTTCAATGGATGGATAGAAAGAATTTGCAAGAGAAAGAGAATCAAAGTGAGAAGCATACCTTATATTGAACAACAGCAAACCATTTAAACCCCATAATTTTCTTTCTTTTTATGTATCTCCCTAAACGTTATGGTGAATCTAAACTAGATACTTGTCCTTTCTGTGGCAAACAGGCTACAACCAGAAATGAACAAGAGATTCCCGTCTGTGAAAAACATCGTGCTGCTCTTATGAATGAGATGAAATGTGCTTGTGGGGAGTATCTAGAAACTTGCATTGGGAAATGGGGATTATACTTCCGATGTGCACGTTGCGGTAATGTTAACAAAAGAAAAGTGTTTGAAATGAACCAAGTGAAAGATGTTTCTCAGATAGATTTTGATAAGCCTTCTTTAGAAACAAAAGAACAACCTAAAAAGAGTTATTTTTCTGAGATTACTGAGAAAAAAGAAAGAAAAGAGATCACCATTACTTCTCGAGACACTGATTGGTGTGATTAGGGGTGTAATAATTGTACCTATCAATAAGCCTTGCTGCTGGTTCCATACAGTAAATCACCCCAGCATATTTCCCCGCCAAACCATAATCTTTTCTGTACCAAGAACAGATCAAGTTTTGACAATTCTGAACTATTGTCTGAAGTTCTCCTAAGCGTTGCTTTATTGATTCCTGTTCCCGGTTTATCTTAACCTTGGCCTCAGTCCCATAATCATACACTTCCAAACATCCTCTAGAATTTTTATCACCAAAATAGTAACGAACGAAAGTACACCATTGATTATACCTTAATTGTTCAATGAAAACTTCTCTTCCATCTTTGAGGGTTATCATAACCATTGATTCCCCGCAAGAGCCATAAAGATCTGGAGGCGTTTTATATCCTGGATCAGTAATAGATTCGATACCAAAATGAGAGAGTCCATTCTTTTCTTCCCGCTCTATTTCTAGCACTCGTTGTTCTAATCTTTCTTCTCGATCATAAAGATCCTTATATCTCTCCGAAAAGAAGTACAATAATCTATTTTTCTTAACCATTTGATTTCACAGGGAATAGGACTAGGAAGTTATAACAACTAGATTAAACTATTTATGAAAATATTATTCATATGGGTAAAATTTATATATTAAAAAGGTAACTAGACCAAATATGCCCAAATTAGACAAGATTGACCGCAAGATCTTATTAGAGTTAGACACCAATGCTAGAGAGAGTTTCTCTAAGATTGGACAAAAGTTAGGTATTGGAAAGAATAATGTCCAATATCACGTTAATCAACTCCTTAAAGAAGGAGTCATCAAGAAGTTTGTAGTTCAACCCTCACTAGCCAGATTAGGACTATTTTTAGGAAAGATTTACTTCCAACTTTCCGGATTCACGCCAGAAGAAGAGAAAGAGTTTTATGCTTACCTACAGAAAGATCAAAGAATCTCTTGGGTAGCCAAGTGTGAAGGAAGCTGGGACTTGATGATTGGTGCGTATGTAGAGAACATGAATCAGTTTACTTCTGTGAAGAAAGACTTCTTTAACAAGTTTGAAAGATTTATTACCAATTATGATATAGTGTTTTTATCAGAAGGACATACTTCTCCCAGAACATATTTAATTAATAAAAAAGGAGCAGTTCTAAAGAAAGTTAAGAAGTTTATGAATGAAGACAAAGTAGATTTATCTGAAGAAGAGAAGTCTATCATGAGGTTTATCTCCAATTACGCTCGCTTCAATTATATGGACTTAGTCAAAGAGTTTAAAATGAATATTAAAACTGCTCAACGTAGAATCAAAGACCTAGAGAAGAAAGGAGTTATTCAAGGTTATGTGACGTTTATTGATCCACAAAAGATAGGATACAATTTTTTCAAATTATGTCTTTATTTGAAGAATTATGAACACGAGATTGACCGATTTATTAACTACTGCATGGAACTTCCTAATGTGATTCATGTTATCGAATCTCTCGGGCCGTGGGAAATGGAATTGGAAATAGAGACGGAAACATTACAAGACTTTTATGGACTAACCCATAAGATCAGAAACGATTTCCCAGAACTGATTAAGAAAACCGAATCAGTGATTATTGTAGAAGAAAAGAAGTTAGATTTCTTTCCAGAATGGTTTGATTAGAATAATAAGAAAAAATATAATAAAAAAATAAACTTAAGCCCCTAATTGAGCGTCAGTTAATCCTTTTCTCTGCATGATCTGCTGTCTAACCTTCTCAGCTAATTCGTAAGGTAATTTTTCAAAGCTTTGATCAACTAAAGAAGAAGTTCCTCTACCTCCAGTAGCTGACCTTAAATCACTGCTCCATCCTATCATTTCAGCAACAGGCAACTTAGCTATAACTACAGTTTGATCTCCTTCTTGCAACACGTCTAACAATTGACCACGTTTAGAAGTTACTAACTTAGATACTTCTCCTAAATTATCATGTGGAGCTTCGATTCTAGTTACTTGCAATGGTTCAAACATGATCGGACCAGCCTGCATCATTGCTCCTCTGATACCTTCTCTGATTGCGGGATACATTTGCGCTGGACCACGATGGATAGCATCTTCATGCAAAGTACAGTCCATTAACATAACTTTTACACCCATACAGGGTTCACGAGCTAAAGGACCTTGTTTCATAACATCTACAAACATGTCAAGTACTAGTTCCATAATCTCTCCAATGTGAACTTGTCCCCTAGTTACATCCATGATCATATTGCCATTGTAAATCTCTTTGACTTGAGTTGCAGTTTTAGCATCCCATCCACACTCTTCTCTCAAGAAAGCAATTAACTGGTCATCTTTCTTTCTGTATCTGCCGGAGTTAATCCTACCTTCTTTAGCTGCTGCTATAATCTCTGGTTCTAAAGGTTCAACTTTGAAATAGAGCTTGTTGTGCTTGTTAGGAGATTTACCTTCCACTTCCGGAGAAGCTTTAGTAATCGCTTCACGATAAACAACAATAGGTGGAGAAGTTTTAATTTCGACCCCTTTCTCGGTAACGATTCTGTTTTCAATAATCTCTAAGTGCAGTTCTCCCATACCATGCATTAAGTTCTGGCCGGTTTCTTCATTAATCTCGATCTTAACTGAAGGATCTTCTCGGGAAACTTTTCTAAGAACTTCAACTAGCTTTGGCAAATCACCTTGTCTCTTAGGTTCGATAGCTTTAGTAATAACCGGTTCAAAGATATGTTTCAATTCTTCAAAAGGCTGCTCTTCATCTATAGTCACGGTTTCACCAGCATTTCCAACTACTCCAGAAATAGCTAAAACATTACCAGCAGGCAAAAATTCCATAATCTCTGGCTTGATACCGTTATAAATATAGACGTTTTGAACTCTTTGTCTTTGCTTAGTATTGTTCAAATATACTTCCATTCCGCTTCTAACCGTTCCACTGAACAATCTTCCTGCAGAAATATCCTTACCTGACTTTGGGTCTACCACAATTCTAGTAATAACAAAACCTAATTTACCGTTGGGGTTACAATTGATTAAATCCTTACCAAACTGTGACTCTGGGTCTCCGTGCCAGATCTTGGGAATTCTGTACTTCTGAGCATCAAGTGGATCTGGATGATGCTTGATAATCATATCTAAAATAACTTCATTTAAAGGAGCATTAGCCCACACCCACGCTTTTCTTTCTTCTTCTTCCATCTCATAAATTTTTAAGATGTCTGCAAACTTGATCCCTTTTTTATTCATGTAAGGAAAGGACAGAGCCCAGTTTTCACGAGCAGAACCAAAAGCCATACTTCCATCAGGAACACTAACTTTCCAGCTTTCTCTATATTGGGGTTCGGCAATTCTTTCAATCATATCATTGAACTGTTTAGTTAAAAGCAGAACTCTTTCTGCAATTTTATCAGGGGAAAGTTTTAATTCTTTGACTAAACGATCCATCTTATTAATGAATAATACGGGTTTAACTCTTTCACGCAAAGCTTGTCTGACTACTGTTTCAGTTTGAGGCATTACCCCCTCAACTGCACAAATCAAGACAACGGTACCATCAACAGCTCTCATTGCTCTAGTAACGTTTCCCCCAAAATCAACGTGACCGGGAGTATCAATCAAATTAATTAAATATTCATGACCGCCAAACTCATGAACCATAGAAACGTTAGCGGAATCAACAGTCATTAATCTCTCTTGTTCGTCTTTATGTTGCCAGGTCTCCATACCGTGTTCTAGATCTCCGGCATATTTAGAAGCCATCTGACCAGCAGCCGCTAACAAATTATCGGTAAAAGCCGTTTTACCATGATGAATATGAGCACTGGTACAAATATTTCGGATATATCTAGGATCTTGAGTAATCCTGGTGACCTTATCGATCATCTTTTCACTTGCCATTTTAATTTTACCTCTTATCTGACATTATCTTCATGCACAGTTTTGTAGGCATGGATTTCTTTATCATTAAACCAGATACCAATCTCGTATTTTGCTTCTTCCAGTTTTGCTGAAGAATGGAGCAAGTTACCAACACGACGATTGTTTTCGTTGGCGTAAGCCTTACTGATATGAGCAAAGTCTCCTCTGATTGTTCCAGGAGTAGATTCATCAGGATAAGTGCTTCCGGTCATCTTGCGCACTTGTTTAACTGCATGAATCCCTTCTAACACCATTGCTACAACGGGCCCTTCACGAAGATACTGAGAAAGATTATTGAAAATCCTCTCATCATACCTTTCTTTGACATCAAAATAGTGTTTAGCTGCTAAGGTCTCATCCGCCCAAACCATTTTCATAGCAATAATCTTTAATCCAACGTCTTCGAAACGAGTGATGATTTTTCCGATTAATCCTCTTTGTACTCCATCGGGTTTTACTAAGACTAATGTTCGTTCGATCATCTTTAACCTCTATTTCTTAGCAGATTTAATGGACTTTTCTTCTACTACTGCAGCATTTACGTTTGGAGTAGGGATATCTTCCGCTTCTGCTTTAATCCCCGTCTTCTTAACTTTACGATAAGCTTCAGTCCACTTAACCCTTAACGGTTTTCTGCCCAGTTTGAAAAGGTTCTTTTCACATTTATTAGAGCAGAAATAAACAACCTTTCCACTCACATAAACAAACATTTTACCTGTTCCTCTTTCCAAGGAAGTTCCACAAAATGTGCATTTTGGCATTTTATTTCACCTACTTGCGAGCAGCACCAGCGCTGCTGCCACCGCGTCTTCCGCCGCCCAATCTCTGAGCTTCGATTTCAGTCTCTAGTAACATTAAGATGTCGCCAACTTTAACTGGACCCTTACAGTTTCTTCGGATAACCTTGTTTCGGTCCCGACCTTCATGAACTTCACACATTACTTGAGTAATTTCTCCACGAGTTCCGCCTCTTCCCACAATTTCTTTAATTTCGGAAGGGATCCCTATAGAGAATCTAATTTCACTTTCAGTTTTAACCTCGGTAGCCGCTTCTTGCTTGGCGTCCTTACCGACCATTTTTTTAGCCATGGTAATTCACCTATTTTTATTCTTTGTTTCTCAATACTTCTTCTAAAGCAGCTTTAGCTTCTCCTTCTTTGACTACAGCAACAGCAGCAGTGCCTAAGCTCAAACCAGCAGCTGCACCAAGGTCTTCTTTTTTAGAAACCGCAACACAAGGAATATTTTTATCCTTACATAATAGAGGTAAGTGCATAACGATCTCTTTTGGAGACACATCACTAGCGTAAACAACTAATTTGGCTTCGCCTTTTTCAATCGCTTTTGTAGTTTCGTTAGCTCCTTTTCTGATCTTTCCACTAGTTCTAGCTACTTCTACAACTTCTAATACTTTAGCTTCATTAACCATTTTGTAACCCTCTTTGGTTTTTTAATTTCGGTGCCTGAGAATGTTCTCTCTAGGCGTCGGTAACATTCATTAGAATGAATTACCTCGTTGTCTACCAACAACTCATTGGCATGTTTACATTAAAAGAGAAGTTTATTTATAAAGGTTACTGAGATTTAAAACTCTACTAAACTCTTCTGCTGTTTCTTATCATCAATCACTTTAGCAATGGCTTCAAAGTCAGCTTTCATCTGCTTCAACATCTCTGGATTCCTGCCAGAATATAAATAACCCGCCGGATGAATTACTGGAACTACCTTAACTTCCTTATTATTAATAATAGTAGGATAAACCTTTCCACGCAAAGTAGTTATCCCCGTTTTGTTCAGAATTCTTTCCGTAGCAAAATTGCCGATAGTTACAATCACTTTTGGCTGCATGATCTCAATCATTTTATCTAACCTTTCTCGGCAGTTTTGTACTTCCTCTTTGGCCGGATTCCGATTATCTTGAGGATGACAAAGAATAGTATTAGTAATGAAGACTTCATCTCGAGTTACTCCGATATGTGCCAACAATTCAGAAAGAATTTTTCCAGACATCCCGCAAAAAGGAATACCTTGCTTATCTTCAGTAGCACCGGGAGCTTCTCCGATGAAAAGAATCTTAGAATTATGATTTCCTGATCCGAACACTACTTGCGACCGAGATTTACACAATTCAGAACATTTCTTGCAATCGTGATACTGTTGTTTGAGTTGTTCAAGAGACATAAACCTATAGAAAATGAATCAATATAAAAAGTTAATCAAAAATAAGAAAACTAATTCTTGGTATACTCAACATATCGGCACTTGCCACAAACTAATCTGTCCTTATGTTTTCCTAAGAAAGTTCCTGGACCACATTTTGGACACATACGATTATTTCGAGTAATTTTATCGCCGGCAATAGTATAAAGAGTCCCTAAGGGCTTCTCCTTTTTGCCCTCTTTAGTTGCTCCACCCTTACTTGCTCCGCCTTTACTAGCTCCACCTTTTGCTGGAGATTTAGAAGATTTATCTGCCATCTTAATTCACCTACTTGCTCTCAGCTGAAGCGGCAGCTGCTTTGCTAGCTTCAGCAAGTTTTTTACGTTGTTGTGAAGTTAATTTTTCAGTATGGTTCTTGGCATCAACAGTGTCATAAACCAATGCTTCAAAAGCTGCATCACGATGACTGAAAGTGGTATATAGATGTTTGATAACCACTAAAGTTGCATCTTTAACCTGCATTTCTTTTGCTAATACTTCAGCTAATTGAACATTGCTGGGAGTAGCTGCTTCAAAAGTAACCTTCCCTTTAACTTCAACTCTTTTTAAAAAAAGATTATGTTTTTTTTCTTGAATATTAATCTGCATTCTTTCCACCTTATCTTACTTTAATGGCATATTCGCCTTTAACTTTAATCCCGATCTTTTCAGCGATTAAAGACTTATTAACATCATTAATGAATACTCTTCCTTGCCAACTACCAGTAACACTTTCGGAATGGCAATTAGGACATTTTTCTCCTTCAATCAACATCTTACAGTGTTTGCAAGCATTCTTTTTAGTCATTTTATTCCTTGTCCTCTTTTTTAGGCTCTTTACCTGACTGATCTAACCACTCTAATTTTCCTAATCCTTCTTGACGCATGGTTAATCCGATCTTGGGATTGTTTAAGTCTTTATAACTTACAGCAATGATACGAGCCTTACATTTATCGCCCACTTTAACTGTCTGACCGGTTTTCTTACCTTGTAAAACTTTATCTTTACTGAAGGAAACAAAATCGTCCATACTTTGGGAGATGTGTACCATTCCTTCTGCTCCACCTAACTCCATGAATGCTCCGAAATCGGTGATGTCACGAATTCTTCCAAAGACCAATTCGTTCATTTCTGGTTTGAAAGTTAATAATTCAAACTCAGTGTCATAATAAGCTGCTCCGTCGCCAGGAATGATTATTCCTTCTTTAACTTCTCCAACATCAACAACATTAACCACGAAACCAAGTTCTTTGGAGATATAATTTTCATAAGTGCTTTTTACGTTTTGTAATACGGACTCTCGCTTGTTTAAATTAAACATAGCTGGAGGCACCCTGATGTAATCCTTTACTTTGATACGGTAGAACATTTTAAGCTTAATTTTGGACCTTTATTTATAAAGATTTCGTTAGAGTTAAGTGCAAAGGCTCAATTTGAGCTTAATTCAGGCAATTATGTCCTTTAAATATTGAAGAGTAAGTAAAAATATTCTCCATTTGCCTTTAAAAGATATCCTGAAAAATAGCAATTTTTATAAACCACCAGTAAAACATCAAATGCACTAAAAGAGAAGATAGGGATTATGACTAAGATAAACCGGATAAACATTCATGGGTTTAAGAGTTTTGCCCATAAGACGGAAATTCCTTTTGATGGGAGCTTTAATTGTATTCTCGGCCCTAATGGTAGCGGTAAAAGTAATATCGGAGATGCTATTTGTTTCGTTCTGGGCAGACTTTCTGCTAAATCTATGCGAGTAGAGAAAGCCTCTAATTTAGTTTTTAATGGGGGGAAGAATAAGAAAGCAGCCGGAGAAGCAAGTGTAGAGATTGCTTTCTGTAACCAAAGTAAAGTTTTCCCGGTAGATTCTGATGAAGTTGTTCTTAACCGAACCATCAGTAATGATGGAAATAGTGTATATCGTATTAATGGCAAGAAGAGAACTCGTACTGAAGTATTGGACTTAATGTCTGCCGCACGTATCAATCCTGAAGGATATAATATTATTCTACAAGGGGATATTATGCGTTTTGTAGATATGTCTCCCCTAGAAAGAAGAAAGATCATTGAAGAGATAAGTGATGTATCTATCTATGAAGACAAGAAGCATAAAGCTATGTTAGAATTAAATCGAGTAGATGAAAAGTTAAACAATGCCACCCTTATTCTGCAAGAAAGAAAGACCCATTTAAAAGAACTGAAAAAAGATCGTGATCAAGCTCTTAAGTTTAAAGAAGTTAAGAATAAGATTGATTCTTATAAAGCTACTAGGGTACACCTATTAGTACAAGAGAAAGATCAAGCTCGCCAACAATACGATACAGAGATTAGCAAGTTCCAAGAAAAGATTACTGCCGCAGAGAAAGAAACCGCTAAACTTAAAGAAAGAGTTAACGAAAATAAAGAAAAGATCAATAAGATTAATCAAGAGATTGAGAATCAGGGAGAGAAAGAACAGTTGGCAGTACATAAAGAGATTGAAGATCTCAAAGTAAGTCTAGCTCGAGACAAGACCCGTATTTCTACTTTAAAGGATGAGATTAACAAGATTCAGCAGAGAAAAGATTCTTTTCAACAAGAGATTCAAGAACTGACCGAGAAGACTTCTGCTTCTAAACAAGACAAGAAAGAGATTGAACAGAAGATTGCTCAGAAAGAACAAGAGATTAAAGATTTAGAGAAGAGTATTGGAGAATTCAAGAAGAAGAACAAGATTGAAACTTCTCAAGATCTTGACAAAGAGATTGAAGATAAAGATAAATTAATAGAACAGAAACAAGAAGAAGTACAACAGATTCGCCAAACTCAACAAGAATTATTGCGTGAGAAGGACAGATTAGAATATCATGTCCAAGGTATTGATGAAAAGATTAAGAAAGTCAAAGAGATCGAACAACAGAATAAAGACCAGATTAAAGATTTGCAGCAAAAGAAAACAGATTTTAAGTCTGCTGCTTTAAGATTAAACTCCTGCTTAGATCAAGATAGTGGTTTTGCATCACAATTGTCTAACGCTCGTAAGAAGTTGGTAGAATTACAAGAAAGACAAGCTAAACTTAACGCTAAATCTTTATCCATGCAAGCTGAGCTGATGAGTAATAAGGCTCTGGCTAGTATACTAGAGAATAAAAAGAAGTTCAGAGGAGTACATGGAACGGTAGCAGAACTAGGACAAGTCAACAAAAAGTATGCTTTGGCTTTAGAGAGTGCTGCCGGAAATAGGATGCAGAACATTGTAGTGGATGACGAGAATGTTGCTGCAGAATGTATTAAATTTTTAAGAAGTAATCGTTTAGGTTCAGCGTCATTCATCCCCTTAAATAAGATTAAAACCATGGAAATTGGTGCAGAAGACCGTAAACTAGCTAAACTTCCCGGAGTTCACGATTTCGCTCTTAATCTGATCTCATTCAAGTCAGCTTATCAAAAAGCCTTCGGGTATGTGTTTGGAAACACCTTAGTAGTAGATAACGTAGACACTACAGTTAAAGTGGGCATCGGACGAGTAAAGATGGTCACCCTAGAAGGTGATGTAGCCGAATCCAGTGGAGTGATGAAAGGTGGTTTTATCGCTAGAAAGTCTGCCTTAGGTTTCCAAGAGAAAGATTCTTTAGATGAATTAGAACGAGGAGAGACAGAAGTTGCTGAATTGGAAGGGGTTATCGCTAATGTTGAGATTAAGAGAGAAGGCAATGAAAAAGAGATTTCTTCGTTAAGGTTAAAGAAATCAGAGTTGGAAGCTGACATTATCAAGTTAGAGAAAACGTTACATTTAGAAACCAGCGATTTAGATGTTAATGGAGAGACCAAGAAAGAATTCCAAAAACGTTTAACTGAAGTAGATAACGAATTGGTTAAGATTCAACGCGACATCACTACCATTAATAGAGATTTGGCTGATTTGAAGACCACTAAACAAACTTTACGTTCAGAAGTAAGCGAATTAAGAAATCCCCGTTTACTTGCACAATTAACTGCTTTTGAAGAATCTAAACAAAAAGCTCGTGAAGAGTGGGTTCGTTTAGAGAATGAGTTGAAAAACATATCTGCACAAGAAGCCCAGTTATTCGGACCAGAAATTGAGAAAATCAGAGAAATCTTAAAACAGCATGATAAAGAAGAAGCTCAGTTTAATGTCGAGATTAAGAAGTTGGGAGAGAAGATTGACTTAGAAGAAAAAGAGTTGACTATTAAAGAAAAAGCTAGTAAAGAATTCTATTCCAAGTATAAAGATCTGTTCAATCAACGTGAAAAGTTAAGTCAAGAAGTGAATGCTAAAGAAACTGAAGTTGAGAGTGTAAGAGAGAAGATTCGTAATAATGAAAGAGAAATAAACTTTATTTCTTTAAAGAATGCCGAGATTAAAGCGAAACTGTCAGGATTGCAAGAAGAGATGAGCCGATATGAAAACGTAGAACTGCTCAAAGATCGTACTACAGAACAATTACAAGAAGAGATTGCTAAATTTGAAGTTACTTTGGCACAGATGTCTGCAGTTAACATGAAAGCGTTAGAGATTTATGAGCAGGTAGAAAAAGAGTATAACGAATTGATAGAGAAGAAAGATAGTTTAGATAAAGAGAAGATTGACATCATGACCTTGATGAACGAAATCGAAAGTAAAAAGACAGGTCATTTCATGAAAACCTTTGATAGAGCTAACGAGAATTTCCAACGAATCTTTACCAGCCTGTTCAAAAAGGGAAAAGCTTACTTACAATTAGAAAATCCCGAAAACATCTTTGAAGATGGATTAAGTATTAAAGTTAAACTTACTGGAAACCGGTTTATGGATATTAAATCCTTATCCGGTGGAGAAAAGACCTTAACGGCATTATCATTTATTTTTGCCATCCAAGAATATCAACCTGCGTCATTCTATATTTTAGATGAGATCGATGCAGCCCTAGATAAGCATAACTCTGAAACCTTAGCTAAACTTATCAGGAGTTATTCCAATGAAGCCCAGTACATAGTTATCTCTCATAATGATTCTCTGATTTCTGAAGCAGACACTTTGTTCGGAGTAAGTATGAACGAAGAAGGGATTAGTAAGATTACTAGTCTGAAGATATAAGAACTTTCGAAACGTTTTTATTCCGAACTTAACTAGTTGGGATATGATCGGAATTATTGATTGTGGAACTTCTTGGTTGAGAAAGATTAAAAATAATCTGGATCAATTAGGTTACTCACACAAAACGATTGAGTTGAAGAATTTATTTAATTCAGATTTAAGTAAATTTACAGGAGTGATTATTTCTGGTTCTCCTACTCTTTTAACTAAAGTTGATTTAAAGGAATATCTTAAACTGTTCCTGTTTGTGAAGAAGGTTAAAGTACCTATTTTGGGGATTTGCCTTGGACACCAAATCATTGGTTTATTGTACGGATCTAAGATTAAAAGGGATAAGTTGATTAAGAAAAAAGAAAAGATTGAGATTATTAGTAAGAACAAGTTGTTTGCAAATGTTAAGGACCATCCACTATTCCGAGAAGAGCATTCTGAATATATAACTTTACCAAAAGGATTTCACTTGCTAGCCAAATCCAGTTCATGCAATAATGAAACTATGAAACATAAAAAGAAGAACATTTACGGAGTTCAGTTTCATCCAGAATACTCCGGAACAAATGGAAGAAAATTATTAAGTAATTTCCTGAAGTTATGCTAATGAAGATAAAGTAACATTAATCTGAAGATTTATTTCGGTCCGCCACGATAAGGTATTTCTCTGGCTCTGCTTTTCTTCTTACCATCAGTCATTTTACCTTACCTCCTTAGAAAGATATTTTACCGCCAATCCCCCCAAAGTAGGAGCTTGCAGTTTTTCTGGAGAAACATCTTTCAAAACAACTTCATCAATAATTCTTTTCCAACCATTTAAGCGACGAGAATATTCACTAACATCTGAAGATAACCATCTTCTCATCCACAGATTAGCAACACTCCGTTCAACAAGATCTCCAGAAGTAACATGAGCTTTATCTAATCCCTCTTGTAACACTAGCACTTTACTCGTATCTCCTTGTAATTGATCAAGTAAACTCCTTACTTGAGCTACTCTTCCTATTACACTCAAGGGATAAGCATCCCATTGTTGTTTACAATACCCTTCAAAATCAGGAATCTTCTCAGAAGAAATAACTCCCAATCTCTCAAAATTATAATCAGTATAACTAACACCATGATCGAGATAAAATTCTCTAAACCCAGTTTTACCAAGACTCTTAAAAACGTGGTTAGGGTCACCAAAAGCGATAACCCCCTCTTTAAGTTCACGCAGAATCATATCTTCAACATAAGGAACTTCCACTACCACTACTTTCTCTAACGGAGATCTTCCTAAATCGGCATCAGTCCTTTCATACAACTTAAACACGCCATATCCTTTGTCTTTAGCCATCCCCTTTTCAACCTTCAAGAATAATATAAACATATCGCCTGCCCAAAATATATATCCTCCAGCAACCTTTATAAAAAGAAAAACAATCCTTTTGCTTAAAAGAGGTAAAGATGGTTTGGTATCTAAACGCAGCAGTGTACTTATGGGAACTGTTTAGAGACTGGTTGACCACTATTTTTATTATCCCTTTTAAGAATGTAGATATGCTTTGGTTACTAATTCCGGTATGGATTGCTTGGTTCTTTGCAGAATTCTTTCAAGAGAAAAGAGGCACTTCTATGGGGAACGCCATCACTAATGCGGTGATTATCCTTTGGGGAAGTATTGATTGTACTAGACAAACGTTAAGATTAATATCAGAAGGGATTATAACCAACACTTTTGATATTGTTCTCCGTTTTGTACTAATTGCTGCTATCTTTGGATACGGCGGATTAATTATCGGATTTGGGATTAAAGGTAACCCCATCATTAAATATATTGGCAGAGTGAGAGAAGTAACTTACGTCTTTGCTATGTTTGTACCGGTTTTCTATAATGAAATACCATTCTCGTTAGAACATATTCTTGCCGTAATCATTTTCTTCCCCCTGTTCTATTTCTTTATTGAATTATTAGACCGTTACACCCCCAATCCAAAAGCGATGGTTGAAGATCTTCAAGAGAGTGAACTCTCTGAACCAAACCCTTTCGCAGAACCTTCCGGCCCTAGAAAAGATCCTTTCAATACCCAAACTGTCCCTCCTCCTTATCAACCCCGATATCAACCTCCAACTATACCTCCCAGCTTTAGAACATGAACTCCACTTTAATTAACCAAATATTAGAAATATTAAGGATAGTTATATTGGGATTGGGAACGATCTTAGCTGTTCGTACCACTAAGTTCTTGGTTCACCAAGAGAATGTTGAACATTTACATCGAGTTAAGAGAAATGTTATAGTATGGTTAATGTGGGGAATGATGTTCTTATTTTTATCATCTTTAACCAGAGAGATCTTTCCCTTACTTAAGATTTCATCCAATTGGACTGAAGGAATCTTAATATTCCATTATTTATTGTTCATTATCGCCTTAACCCATTTTTGGAAAAGCTCTAGTAAAGTTCATCATCTTAATAGTAAAGATAAATGGTTTTTTTTAGGGATCGTTGGGATGGTTCTGTTATGGTTAATCTACTTAGAGTTTGAACTGGTCCTTCCCAACTCATCTCAACCAACATTTAGTATCCTCTCTCCTCTGATCATCTCTTTGATGTTCGTGTTAAGCTATCCTATCCACGTCAGGATAAGAGCAGGATTGATTGACCGTTCTTTAGGGTACATTTCTACCGGAGTGTTCTTATTTTTCTTAGGTTATATGCTACAAGCATACTTATCTTCTAAATCAGATCTTCCATCCATCTTAACTGTTATTCCAAACTTATTTTATCTTCTAAGTGCAGGATATTACTTAGTAGGGTTTAAAGTAGGAAGAAGGAAATTTGTTTCAAATCTAAGAAAATTATAAGATTAACTTTATTAATCCCCTAAATTTTTATTGATTATGATCGAACACGAAAGAAAATTCTTGATAAAGTATCTCCCAGAGCTTCTTCATCAATGCAAATTTAAAGAAATTATCGATATTTACCTTCCCGCTCATCATCATAATCCGAATTTAAGGATCAGAAAAAACGGGAATAAGTATGAGATAACCAGAAAAGAAGTTATCGATGGAGACACATCTAAACTAAAAGAAGATAACCTTCTCATCAACGAAGAAGAGTTTAAAGAGTTAGAAAAAGAAATAACCGGGAAAAGAGTACACAAGGTAAGATATTATTATCCTTACCAAAACTTAATAGCAGAGATTGACGTTTTTCAAGGAGATTTAAAAGGATTGATCTTAGTAGAATTTGAATTTCCTAGTTTAGAAGAAAAAGAGGGGTTTACCATTCCAGAGTTCTGTTTAGTTGAAGTAACTAAGACCAGTAAAGAAGTTTTTGCGGGAGGAATGCTCTGTGGAAAGAAATATGTTGATATCGAACAAGAACTAAAGAAATGGGGATATGAGAAAAAAGTATAATCTCCTATAATTATTTTTTCTTCTTCCTTAATCCTTCAAGATACTCTTTACGTGAAACCACTGCCACACCCAATATCTTTTTCTTGGGAACAAGATAAATCTCATAATCATCCCCTTCTACTATCCTGTTTATGGACAATCGAGTTGAGAGTGATCCATGAGTATAAGCAAGAATCTTCTTACCTTTATGATCAATCACTACCCCGTTTATATCTTCTTGCATACCAAAAGCAAGCATTTCCCAATCTTTTACTAAGTCAATCTCTTTGGGAGTAAGTTTCCATAAAGTACCATAAGTTACAGCATGCGCTTTAGGTTTTATTATGTATAACTCAAATTTTTTATCAAAGCAGGTGGTAAGAATTTCACGAGGAGAACGAGGGGAAGGAGCAGTCTTAAGGACCTTTGCAGAGATATCGTTTATCTTCTGAATACATAAAGCATACCCCAATAATTTAGCTGGAAGTCCAGAAATTCTTTTTCTTCCCACCATAGCGGCCATCATAGCCAGATCGCGATTACTTCCATACCCAAAATAATTAATGTATTTTTGTTTTTTTTGTGTCATATTACAACCCCTTTTGATGAATATTAAAATTTACAGATTATTCACCATTTAATCTTCTTTACAGCTAATCTTCTATTTCTAAGTAGACAATCAATTTTTCCTCTTTGATTGATCATAAGAATAACTCCTCCTCCGTGTGCTACGGGCAAATAGATTTGTTTTCTCATTTTTAAAACATACTTCTTGATAAAAGGACTGATGGTATCATAATGGCTTACAGCCCAGATAATTAGTCTACGATTAGGATATTTTAAATGATGTTGTTTGGATATCTGGCCCCAGATAGATAAAGCATGGTACACTCTGTCAGCTATTTCTTCAGGACCTTCTGCTCCCATTTTCTTACGAATCTTTTTTTCTACATCGTTCTCATAAGCATCCCAAAAACCAATTCCTGTCCCATATCTCTTTCTTAAAAGGTCCACAAACGCAGGAGACTGTTCCAATATTGACAGGTCTCTCAGTTCTGAAACTTCAATTGGCCCACCACCCATTCTTAAGGTATTATTAAGAAGCTGTCGGTTAGATACGCCTTGTCTTTGAAACACTTTTCGAATAGAATCAATCACCAATTGTGCTGTATCTACTGCTCTTTTGCGACCGCTTCTCATTCCTTCAGGAGTACTCAATACAGCATCACTAGCCATCACCATAATGTCAACTGTTGATTTATCTGAACTAGATAAACTAGAAAAAATCTTATCAAAAAACATATCCGCCTGTGCTAAAGTGCTTTCTATTGCACCAACATCCAGTGGACCATTGTCTGGTTGATAAGGATCACGAATATCTTTAGCATTGCGTTGTAGAACAATTAATGTTTCCCCGAGTTTTGGCACCTCAGGCAACAAATCAGAAACCTCTAGCCTCTTAATAGCATCTATTGAAACAGGTTCTTGTTTATCTATCTCTTTCAATAATGCTTTCATACCCACTTCAAAACTGGTGATGGTGTTAATTGCTGTTTCAATTAACTCCTGAGCTGCTTTTAACTTAGATACATCCTTAGGAAAAGCCATCGCTGCTTCCAAAGAAGCTTCAATCTCTCCTCCTCTCGAGCCAAGCTTTTTTAAGAGAGAATTGAACACCCCTCCTTCTTTTAAGATCCGATTAATCTTTACGATCTCCTCTGCAGGCAAATCTACCTCTACCTTTTTAGTTAAACCTAACAGTTGTTCATAATTGGTTGCTACTTTTCTTTCTGATCTTTCCTCACTATTAAAGAATCCGGTACGCAGACCATGCCAAATATGTTTAATCTCTGATAAAGCTCGAGCTTCGCTAACTTTAAGAACATCTCCTTCCGCATTTTCAACCTGTTTATGAAGATGAGTTAAAGCGATAAAACTATTTACTAACAACCTCAATTGTTTACTCGCTTTATGATACACCTGTTTCTTATTCTTATTTTTGTTCTTAATCTTAACATCACCATACTTTTATCAAAGGAATTATAATCAATACACTTTATCTATTTGATTATTTCTTTTTATCGGATTATTTAATCTTTTTAGTAAGATAATCAACTGCTTCCTTAACAGATCTAAACTTAGGTACTCCTTTTTTCTCCCAACGTAAGATAGTCTTTCGGTGCTCCAAAACTTGATTTAATCTATCTGAAGTAGCTCCTCCATCATAGTTGTGTGTTTCTCTATGTTTAATGTATTTTTTGTGAGTAGACCAGTGAGGGATAACAATAGCATCTGGTTTAAGCCCAAAATTAGAAGCACCCATAATCCAAAATCCTAGTTTTTTTGCTTGCTCAGTCATCATATCTGAACGTCGATCAATCTCATCCATAAATTCATCTGGTTCTAACCACCACCCATCTTTAGGATGAGCGTGGGCAGATTTCCAAAGATCATCTCCATCAATCCAATGTTTTTCTTTCTGGCTTTTGATAAAATAAGTCTTCCCCACACCAGAAGGAGCCATTATGAACAATCCTTTCTTATGAGTAATGTACTCTTTTGCGAAAGTTTCAAAGAGATAAGACCCATCCGTGAAAATTACGGGAGTCCCTAATGGGTACAATCGAGATTGAGATACTAAGTGAGGTATTTTTGATCTCTTATTTTTCATCATCTATCATCTTTAAGTACAGAGATAAAAGTATATAAACTTTACTTTTTACCAGGATTTAAGACCCAACTTCCAACCACTAAAGAGGGTTATCCTTATTTTCTTAATTCATCAACCTGTTCCACACTTAAAGCAACACAATCATCCTTATCATGATTTTTATGATAACAAGCTGCTATCCTCTTTATTCCTTCTAACACTCTTTCATCAGTTACACTTTCCAAACCTTGATTCAAGGGTAGGCCAGTTCGAGCATTATAAAAAGCTTGATCAACTACCTGTACCAGTTCCGATTTCCAATCTGAAACAGTTAATCCAATTTCTTTGAAAAACTTTGTGTAATAACGATTTGCACCGAATTTGTCAGTATAAGCCAGATTATGTTTAGTCATAGATTGAGCACCATTACTAGGGGGAGCTTGAAGAATATTCTCTTCTAACCCCAAATACCTTCCTATCGCTATTAAAGTAGAACGATCAAAGTTCATTACTGGTGCAATATCTCCTGAATCTTCTAACTTATCTCCTTCAAAAAGCATCCTCGTTACTAGATTATAACCACTAGCTACTTGTTTGTTATACTGGTTAGCCATCTCTCTGGCAAGTATCGAACGCAGATTAGACGCAACGTCAGCAGGATGACGATCCGTTCCGGTTTCACGTAATAAGTACCAACAATGAGATAAAGCATACCCAGTCATACGATGAGAGCTATGCATTATCCCTAATTGTCGAGCAAACTTGCTGGTTGCTTCTACCCAATCTAATCGATGATATCCACCCAATATCCCCCGTACTGCTTCCCACGGCTCTTTAGTGTTGGGATTAACAAAATCCACTGAAGGAAAAGTTATTCCAATATATTTAGAAAAATCTTCTGGTTTAGCAGAATCTAAAACATACGTAACTGCCATCACCTTTTCTTTACCAAACGCTTCCATCAATAAACGAAGAGTAACTGCACTACCTAATCCAGGAGCTCCTTTTCCATCTTTACCAGGACCAGCACTAAGTAAGCACAAACAGCCATTATACCCTTTTCTGGTTTGGTCTGCTCGTAGAAGATCAACAGTTTCCTTAACTAATATTTCGGGAGATAAAGGTTTCATGGTATTACTCTAAAAGTTTACACACTGTTTTCTTTCAGTACGATCATCAGTTCCAACTGTAGCACTTAACTGATCTGCAGGAAGATCACTTTTTAGTTGGTTAACTAAACCTACCGCTTCAGAGTAATTAGTTGGTCTAACCCCATAAGCAGTATGCAAAATATCTCCGATGGCAGTCCAAGCTTCATACTCTTTTCCGGCGGGCAATTGTGCTCCATATCTTCCACTCCATTCCATTACTTTTTTACGCATCTCTCCAAATACTGCATCGTAAGTTAAATTTGTTGAGCTCAACGGACCTGCCGATTTCACTCCTAACTGCCCCATATGCACCGCATACATCATCTTTGTTCCTACCACTTCATAATTTGGTTTTTGGTATTCTGTTTTTCCATTCATTTTATTCCATCTCCGTTTTATTTTTTACTTTTTGTTAATTATCTTAATCAATTACTTGCCTTCTCAATCATTCCAAGACAAAAATCAACCAACAACTGAGGAGAAACTTCCTCATATCCTTCGCCAGGAGTGAGGATTATCTTCTTAACTTTCTTTTTACTGGCTTCCATTCCAATTATTTCTCCAAACTTACGAAAATACTGAGCTTCTACGCAGAGTAGTCCTACGCTATCCAAAAGATAACTATTCGTTCCAACAATCACTAAAAGTAAGTCTTGGTTCTCAGGAATATTCTTCAAGGCTTTTTCTAGACAGACTAAGTAATCATGACCATTAGTTCCTACTTCTAGATTATATTGGTAACTATTCAATTTGCTAGTACTATCTTGACGATAAGATAAGGTAGGATCTACTAATGGATCTACGTGAATTCCAATCAGCATGATATTCTTATGTCCAAAACAGAATCTAAACAAGCCATGATTAAAACTAGCATTCAAATCCAGGATAGCTATCTTTTTTCCTTGGTTAGCTTGTTCTAAAGCAAAAATGGCTTCATTGTTAAAGTAACATCCTTCCACTTCGTGATCTGGTTCAGCTTTTGCTCCCGGGATTCCCGGAACAGCAATAACCACTTTACCTTCTTCTTTTTCTGCAGCAAACAAAACAGAACAGGCATTTAAAGCAAATTTAACCACTTCGGGTAAAAGAGGTGTCTCAACATCATCTAAGTCTTGAGTGATTTTATCTCTTTTTAATCTTCGAGCACACAAGTTTAAAAAATCTGTTTCGGGGTGAACTTTTTTAACTAGGTCCAGCAGATTAGAATTATGAAATTTAATTTGTGCTTCTCTCTCTAAAAGATAATTTTTCAAGCGACGAGTTGTCTTTCCGGGAAAAGTTTCAATAGGATAACTCTCATGATTAAAAACACATTTAAGCGATTTTAAAGAAGTATGCTTGGGCAGTTTATTCTCTTCCAAATATCCTTTAGGAAAACAAGCCATCCCCAGATCAACTATTTTTTGAGGAACGGTAAAGTTCATTCCGTGCGACTTAATATCTCCAATAGCATCAATAATACTTTTATGGCTTTCCGGATAATATTGATGTAAGAATTCCATAAAAGAGCGATAATAGAGTTGAGGATTCTTATAACTTAGATTGTGAATGTCTTCAATAGTCAGATTTCCTTTCTGGGAAAGATATCCCATCAGATTATTGATTAAATCTTGATCTTCCATTTTAATATTGCCAAATATTTATTTTAATTGACATTAGTACTACCAATTCCAATCTTACCCCAGGATTTCCAAATTTTCTGTTGTAATTCGAAAATCCTTTCATCAGACAAGGTTCGTACTGATCCATAATTAGTTGAGTGTTCCATTTTTCACCTAATATTTGGAAGTGCTAACCTTACACGCTTCCGCGGTACTGATCTTGACATTGAGATCATCAAATTGAGCCGCTTTCTGTCCAGCCACAATCATGTTACAAATCATTCCGTTCAATTTTGACATATCCATTTTGAATCACCTTTTTGAGTTGAGCTTGTTTGTTTCTAAACAGTAATAATTAGAACAGTATAATAAAAGCATTTGCCCATTACTTGAAAATTATGAAAAAGTTTATATACTAAATTTAATATTTTAATATAAATGAACTATTTAGACTTAAAAGATAAGAAATTAATCACTTTATTACATCGCAATTCTCGAGCTAAACTTCATGAACTAGCTGCAGAGCTGAAATTAAGTAAAAATTCAGTAAAGTACAGGATTGAAAGACTTCAAGAAAAAGGATATATTCTTCGTTTTATTCCCATTATTGATTATAACAAGATTCATTATTCTACTTATGATCTTTTCATTAAGTTAAAGATGCGTAAAGAACAAGAACATCTGCTCATCGAGCATCTCAAGAATAATCCTAAAGTGTTATGGGCCTGTACCTTATTTGGAGAATGGGACTTGTTTGTACAATTTGTAACAAAGAGCTTTTATGATTTCTATAACACGGATTTAACTCTTTTCTTAAAAAAGTTCGGCCAGTTTATTGATGATTATGAGATAAAGATAGCCGTAAAACGTCTTAGGTTGCAACATGGAGTTCCAGAATATCTTCCCTTAGTTAAAGAACCCCCACTGCTGGAAAAGAAGATAAATTATAGTCAACCCACCGAGTTATCCCTTATTGACTTAAAACTGCTTCATGCTCTTAGCCAAAATGCTCGAGCTAGCTTTCAAGAATTAGGACAGAACATTGGAGAATCATTAGAAACTACTAGAAATCATTTTAATAGACTAATAAAGGAAGGGGTCTTAACTGGATTTACTCTTAACTTTGAAGACACCAAGATTGGGTACGTGGGATATTTAAGTTTCATTCGTTTTCACAACTTTGAGAAGGAAGAAGAGTTCCGTCAGTTTATTCTTACTAAACCAGAAATAAAATTAGCCTTAAAAAATGGAAATGTTCCAGAAATTTATCTTCTTATCTCTACTAGATCTCCTTACGAACTAGAATCTCTGGTTAAAGAGATTAAAGACCGATTTTACATTACTGTACATGAAATAACTACCATGACCATTACTAATGAATTCAAAGTAGAAATGTTCCCAGAAGGATTAATAACAGAAGAAAAAGATAAGTAACAAATGTCTCTTATCTTGAAGTGTGTTATCGAATTACTTTAATTTATCATCTAGTCCTTTTCTAGCTGCATCGTAACTTGCATCAAAAGAAGCCTTTACTCTGGCTGCTCCAGTACCATAATTATTTCTTACACCATCAACAGATTGAGAATAACCACCTTCCAATTCTTGGAACAAAGCATCAACATCTCTCTCAACTCCAGTAGCAGATTGAAAACGGGTTTGGGCTTCGCCAGCAGCAGCATCGTATCTATCTCGAGCTTCAGCAGCTTGAGCTTCATAAGAAGGTTGCTGAGCATAAACAGGAGCAGCAGCCCCCATCAAAGCAAAACATAACCCATAGAGTGTATTTCTTAGTGTCATTTTTATTTACCTCTATTTATTGTCCTTAAATAAATGACCTTCTCCTTGATAACCACATATTCCTTCCACGCAGTTATCGATTTGATAAGGAATTCTTTTACCATCATCGCTGCCTATTCGGTAGATTCTGCGATCACGACCTTGTGAATCAAACTCATAAATATTTACTCTAAGCAAAGAACCACGGGCATCATAAACAGCCTCACTTAAATTTATGCCATTCTCATACCCGGCGATTATTTGCTCACCTGTTTTCGGATCAACACATTCCACCAATTTTACTTCGGGAGAAATAACCTGGACCCGACAGTTGGGATCATTGACTTCAACTTGCTGACGGCCGATTGCCCCACCGCAAGCTACAGTTACTAATCCTGCCAATCCAATTAAAGCATTTCTTAAGCTCATTTTCGTTCACTTTTTTCTTTTTTAATTGCTTCTATAGAAGCGACAGTAGTATGATATAAAGACTCGGCTACTGAAAGAGTGATCACACCACCAGATTTATCTGCAAATTTAGACCAAATATTAAACTCCATTTCGGAAGTAAAACCATTCTGCTCCATTAATTTATTAGTTGCTAAAGCATAAGGCAAAGCCAAATTAGTTACTTTAATGGCTTGATAAGTAGTTTGCGCTTTGACGGCAGGAGTTTCTTCAATACAACCCCCACTAGAAGAACAGCTACTATGAGTTACAACTTCATCGATATGACTGGCTTGAGATATGAAAGGATCAGATAAAACTCTTTCAACCGGATCGGCATCTTTCAAGATAGCTTCAACGGTCATTAGATTATAAAAATCAAGATTAGTGCAAACTCGAGGATTGTCTAAAGCATAAACTCTCTTGCCACCAGCATTCGAACCCGCAATTGAAGCAGTAATTCCATCAGAATTGAGAGTTAAAGCTCGAGCACTAGCATCAGAAGTAACTTGATTTAAATAATGATGTAGTTTTATCTCAGCTCCTTCTTTAGTTAAACTCCTAGCCAATTCAATATCATCGGCTTTCAAGGGATTGGCTTTGAAACAAAGATTAATATGATTACCATTATAATCTATAGTTGCATCTTCTCCCAGAATTTGAACAGCTCTGCTTTCTGGTGCGACTAATCTCTCCTCTGCAATAGCATATCTCGGAGTTGCTAAACCCACTCCTAAAGCAAAACATAATCCATAAACAATATGTTTTAATGTCATTTTGGACCTCTTAATTTAATTTTAAGACTAAAAAGAGGTTTTAATATATAAAGGTTTCCTCATTTAATCACTCTAAAGTAAGAACAATTCGAGGAATAGTGAGAAAAAGAGAACTAGGGGTTCCATCTTTAGGGAACTTTGAAAAACAGGGATTTTGACAATCAATCGGTTAAAGTCATGTCAAAATCACGACTATTTCAAATTCTCTTAGAGGAGTTTGCCAAGATTATATTGATTATGCAAACTTCTCTTTAAATAGAAGACAATTGATTTAAGGCCGCTCCCTAGGGAATTAAGGGATACAAAAGATACGCAGAATATAATTACAAAACCGCTCGAGCTTTCTCGATTAAAGGCAAGATAGCGTCCAATTCTTCTTTAGTCAATCTTCCCATCTTTGCAAAAGAGGGTTGCCCTGAAGCATCTTTATTCTCACGAGTGATCTGTAATTTAGCAACTCCACCATTATAAGCGAATACTGCTACAGTAAGCTTGCTTTTCCCAAAATCAGCTGAAGCTGAAAATAATTCTTTATCTAAACTTTTATCAAATCCTGGCATGGTTCTTTCCTCCTAATGATAAGTTAATTTAGGGGTTTCTTTTAAAATGTTTCTAAATTAAACAGCTAGAATCGATTAAATATCTAAATTAACTACATCCTTGGCATGCTTTTCAATGAAATCCTTTCTTGGTTCGACTTCATCTCCCATAAGAACAGTGAACATCTGGTCAGCAACTATTGCATCTTCAACCGTAATCTTCTTTAATAAACGAGTAACCGGGTCCATAGTGGTCTCCCAAAGTTGAGAAGGGTTCATCTCTCCCAGACCTTTGTAACGTTGGATAACTATCTCAGTACCCATTTCCGCTGCCCGCTTATCTTTCTCTCCATCGCTATATACATAATCAACACGTTTACCTTTTTGTAAACGGTACAAAGGAGGCATAGCCACATAAACATGCCCCTGATCAACTAAGGGTTTCATATAACGATAAAAGAAAGTTAATAATAAAGTCATGATATGTGATCCGTCCACATCCGCATCGGTCATAATGATTACTTTGTGATATCTTAACTTAGATACATTAAATTCTTCACCCACTCCAGTACCAAGAGCAGTGATCATAGAGATTATTTCTCGATTTTCCATGATTTTGTGTAAACGAGCCTTCTCTACATTAATGATCTTACCTCTTAAAGGCAGAATAGCTTGAAATTCTCGGTTACGACCTTGTTTTGCTGAGCCCCCTGCAGAATCTCCTTCCACAAGATATAACTCACATTTAACCGGATCTCGGTTAGAACAGTCAGCCAGTTTCCCGGGTAATCCTGCTCCTTCTAAAGCACTTTTTCTTCTGGTTAGTTCACGAGCTTTTCTGGCTGCTTCCCGGGCTCTAGCTGCGTCTAAGCATTTACCAATGACCATCTTAACCACTTGGGGATGTTCGCTAAAATAAATCTCTAATTGTTCATTAACCACAGAAGTAGTAATCCCAAACACTTCACTATTGCCCAATTTAGCTTTAGTCTGACCTTCAAATTGTGGTTCTGGAACTTTTACTGATACCACTGCAGTTAATCCTTCTAAGACATCATCACCACTTAGTTTAATATCATCTTTTGCTCCCGCTGCCTTACTAAAATTATTCATCACTCTGGTCAAAGCAGTTTTAAACCCGGAAAGATGAGTTCCCCCTTCTACGGTATTGATATTATTAACAAAAGAGAAAACATTTTCTTGATAACCAGAATTATATCTTAAAGCGATTTCAACTATAACATTATCTTTTTCTTTTTCTAAATAAACAACTTCATGTAAAGGAACTTTATTCTGATCAACATAAGAAACAAACTCTTTTATTCCGCCATCATACTTAAATATATCTTTTTTATTTTCTTCGCGTTCGTCAGTAATGGAAATTTCTATTCCTTTGTTCAAGAAAGCTAATTCTCGCATTCTTTTAGCGATAATATCGTAATGATAGACTGTTTCAGTGAATATCTCTGCATCGGGCTTGAACTTAACACTAGTACCTCGCTCGTTAGTTACTCCAGCGACAGTTAATTCGTCTACGGGGTTACCCCGAGAATAATGTTGGACATGAATCTTGCCGTTTCTCTTAACCGTCATCTCTAACTCGATAGAAAGAGCGTTTACTACTGATAGACCAACTCCATGCAATCCCCCAGAAACCTTATAAGAATTCTTATCGAACTTTCCTCCAGCGTGTAGTTTAGTCAGAGCAACTTGAACTGCCGGTATTTTCAACTGAGGATGTATATCAACCGGAATACCTCTTCCGTTATCAATCACCGAGACAGAATTGTCTTTGTGAATAATCACAATAATCTTATTACAGTGACCGGCTAAAGCTTCATCAATAGAATTGTCTACAATTTCATAAACTAAATGATGTAAACCACCTAAACTGGTATCTCCAATATACATCCCAGGTCTGCGGCGAACTGCTTCTAACCCTTCCAGTACGGTAATGTTAGAAGCATCATAACTGTCTGTCTTTGGTGCTGCAGGAGGTACAGAATTTTGCTCAGTGGGGGTTTCATCCATGGTTTAATCTATCGTCTATATTTTGATAATAAATATAGAATTTTGGGGTTTATAAAGATGTCGGTACAGAAGACTATTACTTTGCTTCTACTTCGTCGCTTCTCCAATGCGGATTGACTTCTATATCCCCAAACTGTTTTCTGCGTAAGTAACCTTCCCAAGCAATCATCGCTCCTTGGTCTCCAGCTAAATCTAAAGGAACCTTATAGAATTTACATCCACGTTCCTTACACATAATTTCTAACATCTCACAAAAACGGTTATTTGCTCCTACTCCCCCAATCAAAACTAATTCTTTCTTTTCAGTATGTGCTACCGCACGTTCTACCACTTCCGTAAGCATAGCAAAACAAGTTTCTTGCAGAGAATAACATAGGTCTTCCTTCTTTATTCCCTTTTCATACAGTTGCTTTACTTTAGTTAAGATTCCAGAAAAAGAAACATCCATCCCTTTAACAGTATAAGGAAGCTCGATGTACTTACCTTTCTTAGCCAATTCTTCCATCAAAGCACCAGCAGGAAAACCTAAACCAATCATCCTTCCAAATTTATCAAGCATATTTCCCAAACCGATATCCAAAGTTTCTCCTACCACTCGATATTTTCCTTCTTCCTGCACCACAATTTGAGTATTAACCCCGGAAACGTACAAATAACAAGGATCTTTCAGATGGTTGTAAACTTTGCCTATGCTCAGATGAGCACAGCAATGGTTAATGCCCACTAATTTCTTTTTGTATTTCTTAGACCAAGCTTTAACGATATTATAACCTGCCCATAACGCTGGATCTAATCCCGGTCCGGCAGAATAAGTGATAAAAGAAATCTCAGATATAGAAAGATGAGCTTTCTTTAAGGCTCTTTCTAAAATTTCTTCAGCTACTTCTTTATGATGATCTGCTATTTTGTCTGGAATCATCCCACCTTCAGGAGAGCTGTAACTATCTTTCTCGTTAGCTAAAACTTCTCCTTTGTTATTCACAATACCCACACCGAAGGTATGAGCAGTGAATTCTACTCCTAGGATGAACATGGTATAAAGATAAGAAAGAGCTTTAAAAAACTATCTCTGATCCAAGAAAAATTAAAAGCATTTTTCAATTGTAAATAAAGGGGTAGATACCTTATTTATAACAAGAAAAGTTAATAAACCAAAAAGGATTAGTTACTCTAAAAGAGGTTCACATGAAGAAACCAACACAAATTTCTGATCAAGAACTGATTAAAACTTTAAAATGTACTAAAACAGAACTTCAGCAGTTTAAAGCCTGCCAACAACAGGCCCTGAAAGAAGCACAAGTTTACAAAAAGCGTTTCTTCTCAAAGAAGATTAAGATCATTGGAATAAGCGGAAGTTATAGAACAGCCAACGATTCTGCCGCTGAAGATAGTAAAACCGAATGGTTACTAAATGAAGCGTTAGATCATGCTAAGAAATTAGGAGCCGAAGTAGAACTAATTCGATTGAAGGATTATGAGATTAAACCATGTAAAGGATGTTATTCAACTACCAATACCCAATGCCAATTTCCCTGTACCTGTTATCCTCCCGGAGAATTCGGAGACGATATGACTAATAAGTTATATAAGAAAGTTTACCAGGCAGACGGAATTATTTTTGCTACCCCGGTACATAATTATAAAGTTTCTTCTTTAACCTGCCTGTTTATAGACCGATTAATCAGTATGGACGGAAGTCTTTCTCCCGCTGATAAGAATAATCCTAAAGATAAAGAATTAAATATTAAACACTCTAAATTTGTAAATTTGACCGCAAAGGATAACCAGTTCGGATCCGGATATCTTAGAAGGTTTATTGGAAAGGTTGGCAGTATTATTGTTTCTAACCATGAAGCAGGGGCAGCCATGGCTATCTCTTCCCTTTACATGACTATGTCTCATTGGGGAATGATCTTTCCACCTTTCTCTAACATGTACGCTACTGCTGGAGTCTTAGATGGCACTTATACTGACACTAAGAAGATAAAGAATAATCCAGAGTATTCAAAAATGGCTAAGGAAATTGCCGAAAATGTGTTTGTAACCATCAAAATGGTAAAGAATAATCCAAAATTATTTTGGACTTATGACTCAACAATAAATTGAGGTGTGAATTATGGCTAAGAAATATTTTAAATGTTCGGTGTGTGGAGATATCCATTATGGCAATGCTGGACCAGAGATTTGCCCTACTTGTCAACATAAGAATGCATATAAAGAGATCCCTACTTCTGATGCCAAGAAATTGTTGACGTTTTAGTTGAAGATAAAATATTTTATTATTCTTTTATTCTTAGAAATAAGCCAGGATTCCTAAAGTCCCGTGTATCGCTGCTAAACAGAAAGATACAATCACCATACGCAGATGCCACTGAATATCTATATTTTTCCCATGATGAATTAAATAGCCGATAATTGCCGTAGTTAGAAAAGAAGAGAATACTAAAATCCCTAAGTACATCATTACCGGCTTACCAAAGATAAGATGATAGGAAATATAGTTAAGCATTGATTAAAGAAAGGATTAAGGGTTTAAGTACTTTTCTGCAGGTTTACTGCTTTCTCCAATCATAACCTAAGAACTTAATCCAACGATTAACTTCATCTTCAGCATAGGTATCATTGATGTTTGGTTCACCAATGAAAAAGTTTTCTTTACCTAATTCTCCACTGGGAGTGAACTTAAAAACAGGTTCTGGAAGTATAGGAGCAACTAAACCATATTTTTGCGTGACAAACTCTCTTAACGGAACGCCTTGTTTTTTAGCAGTGCGAGAATTCCACCACCCAGAATAAGAAACAATTCTTTTTTCAAAATGTTCTAATTCTTTTTGGTATTGACGATCCAGACGCTCTTGTTCATCATCTATAGTAACCCTTCGCCCTCTTTCGCTTCCTAAGGAAGATTCAAAACGAATACGAGCAATCTCCTCTTCCCCTTTAGCATAATCATAATGATCTAAGTAAGTTTGGAAGGCAGAAATCAGTTGAGGGACAACTATACTCGGAATTCCCCCATAATCAGTAGAGAAAGAAAAAAAAGAAAACTCATATCTTTTTATCTCCTTACGCGGATATTCTCCGAAACCATTCCATTCAAACCCGCCAAGAACAAGATTTCCAGGAATAGAATACTTTTGTGCAATCCTCACATGAGTCCTTATATCCATAGTTTTAGGATGAACATAAACTTTCATGGTTTCGCTTTCGAGATTATCTACATCACGACAAGCGATAGCTTTTCCGGTAAGATCAGCACAAAGAATCGGATTGAACTCTTTGATTATAATATCTAGAGACATTTAACTTAAGGGATAATGACAATTTATAAACATTTACGCTAAAATTTTTAAGAAAAATAATATAAAAAAATCAAGCTTACTTACTACTAGCAGCTTGTCTTTCAAGATCTCTCTTCTTAGCTATAGCCGCACTCTTACCGCTGCATTGATAAGCAGAGATAATTTCATCAGCTAAAGCATCTTCAATCTTGGTTTTCTTATTGAAAGACTTAACATAAGCTCCTTGAGTCATGTAACGTAAAGCTATGTCTACTCTTCTTTGAGGAGCCACATCTACTGCTTTAGGATATCTTGCACCACCATATTCAATAGCGATGATTTCTTCACGAGGAGCAGCATTTTCGATAGCTTTAACTAAAATTTGTAAAGGATTCTGTTTAAGCTTTAATTCACACTTAGCTAAGGCATTTTCAATAACTTTCAAAGCAAGAGTCTTCTTACCAGTGTTATGTCCGGAAGACATGAAATGTTTCTTGGCCTTATGACCAGAAACCATCATTTTGCTAGCTAATCTTTCTACGATAAAAGTATAAGATTTATGGAATCTGTTTCCGGCATATCTTGCTCCAGTCTTGGGTAAGATTTTAGGAGCGATAGTGATATAGTTTGCTAATCCTAAATCAGACACGACTACTTTATCGGTAGTCCAACGATTGAAAAATTTAATTTCTGCCATGTTTATCTTCTCGCCTTCTCGATCTTACCTCTTAATAAGGCATTTAAACTTTGATCATTAACTTTAATTACTCTCCATCTAACTCCGGGAATATCTCCCATTGCTCTACCCATCTTTCCACCGATACATTCAACTACCACTTCATCGTGTTCGTTAATCAGTTTCTGGGCTCCGTCCCCGGTCATGAAAGCGGTAACTTGTTTACCATTCTTAACCAGTTGTACTCTTGCACATTTACGCATAGCGGAGTTAGGCTGTTTAGCTTCAACTTGAATCTTTTCTAGAACAATAGCTTTTGCTTGAGAAGCTCCTCCTAAAGGATCAAACTTCTTCTTCATTTTTGTTCTTTTAATTACTTTAAATTCTTTTCTTCTGTCCATCAGCTTTCTAGCCGCTTTAAGTCCTTTTGATTTTTTAGCCATTTTAGATGATTTTAACCTCTTCGATATTAAAAAAGCGTTTTACCGCTCGATTAAGCAACTTTAAGTTCTTGCCATCCCTGCCTATTAATAAACTTTTTGTTTTTCTATTTTCGTCTTTTATATTGATGATATGATCTTCCTGCACCACTTCTGCCACTTCAGCAGGATGGATAAAGCCACGAATAAAATCTACCACATTATCATGATACTCGATGATGCGGACTCTTTTGTTAAGTTCGGTTTGTAAAATCCGAATATTAACCCCTCCTTTTCCGATAGCCTTGCCCAATTCACCGGAATCTACCACAAAATAAATCATTTCATTACTATCATCCTTGAAACAATCTTTCACCCTAACTTTAGCGATTCTTTCCAGAATGGAAGAAAGAGCCAACGTATCTTGGTCCAACCTTAAACGCACTGCCATTCTTTACTCTCTCCCTCTCTTTTTCCGTCTTAAATCTACTCTTCAGTTAAACCTAAGACTGAAACCAAGAAATTCTTTTTACAGAATATTCCGATTTCCTCGTTACTATAACCTAAATCAACTATAGGTACCCCGGTAAGATTTGCATAATGAACCACGTCATCACGCAATTTAGCCGGACAATTGTTAGCAAGATAAATTTTCTTTAAGGAACCATTACGGATTCCTTTGATTACTCTCTCTGTACCCACAATTGCTTTTCCTTCTAGTACTCTAGTCTTTAAGAGCTTGATTTCTTCTTCAATACCTTTTTTCTTAACCATATTGATTCACCATATATTTCTAACTTTATGTTAAATTTTAAGCTGATTTATTAATCTTTTACTTCATTTTTGTAACCAAGCTAGGTAATCCTGTTCCGATAGGTACCGGCTGGTTGATCATTACATTCTCTACAACTGAAGTTAGATAATCAACTTCTCCTTCTAAAGCAGCATTGATTAAATGCTTGATAGGGGTTTCGAAACTGGCTCTAGCTAAAACACTAGCTTTTTCGCTGACTACACCATAACGAGTTACTCCCTTAACAATTCCGCTTGCACACATAATGTCAGATACTAACATTACATGACGGATATTTACATTTAATCCTTGCGACTCTACTACTTTATACACTTCATTGATGATAGCTTGACGCGCAGCCTCAATTCCTAACACTTCATAAATCTCATAGATGTCGTTACAGATTGTTCTTTGCGGATCTACTTCTTCCATCCCCAAAATGTCTTTTAAGTTTGTTCCCGAGGTTAAGATTACAAATTCTTCATCTCTTTTTACAGGAAGAACTTGCTTGATCCCTTTTAGTCCTTTAATCTTAACTCCAACCAGTTTCTCTTTCAAAGCATAAACCTCTTTAACTTCTTCTGGTTTGCCTTTATGAGTAAACAAAATTTCTTCATCAGTAGGATCAACATTGAACCCTTTAGCCTTAAGTTTGAGTAATTTTACAATATCTTTAGTTGATACTCCATGATCTTCTAACAAAATCTTGTTAAATTTAACCTTCAAGGTCTGGTTAAACATATCAATTGAGTATTCATTAACTAACTCGCCAAAAGTAGTTTCTTTAATCTTAGCTGCAAATTTGCGTACAGATTCCAGATCCTTACAATGTGAAGCCTTTAAGTATACTTCCATGGTAGGAGTACTGATTTCTTTACGAGCATCAAACACTTCAATAATTCTGGGAAGACCAGTAGTAACGTTCATTTCAGAAACACCTGCAAAATGGAAAGTGTTAAGGGTCATCTGTGTACCTGGTTCACCAATACTTTCTGCGCTTACCAATCCAACACTCTCTCCCGGATGTACTCGAGCATAATCGTAAGCTGCAACAATCTCTGCCATCATCTTGGTTAGCTGTTCTTTAGTCAAGCTGCTAGAAGCAGTTTCTTTTATTTCCGCCAATACGGTAGGAGGAAGCTTTTCTGCAAAGCTGTCTATAAATTCTTCATGTTCTTTTTTCATCTTACTTGGCTACCCCCGAGTATTTATGAATTATAGTTTTTATGTCCACAATTCCATTCTTGGTTTTAGATACATCTAATCCGTCTTCTCCATAGAGGAACTGTACTACTTTACCGCTAGCATCTCTTACCGAGCCATCATACTCTACTTTTAAGTCCTGCATAGCGTTAGATAATCTTCGATATAAGTAACCTGATTTAGGTGTACGAAGAGCAGTATCCATCAGAGCATCTCTTCCCGTCATTGCTCCAAAGAAGAACTCATGAGGAACTAATCCACTTTTGAAGTTGTTGCGAATAAATCCGCGAGCTTTTGGACCAAGGTCGTGATGTTTAAAGTAAGGTAAAGTTCTTCCCTTATATCCATGTTCAATACGTTTTCCACGTAAAGCTTGTTGTCCTACAATGGCAGTCATCTGAGCAATGTTTAAAGGATTACCACGCGCACCACATTTTGCCATAACTACTGCTGCACTATCTTTTACCTGTCTAACCGCAGCGTCACCGCTTTTATTTCTGGCCTTATTTAAAGTTTCTAAGATTCTTAACTCTAAGGTTTCAGAGGGAGTTCTTCCAGGTAATGGTTCTAACTCTCCAGCATGGAAACTTTCAATCAACTTAAACACTTCTTTCTCAGATTTGTTAATAATATCTTTAATCTCTGCATCGGTATCTTCAGCTAAGTCTAAATCTCCAATACCGATAGAGAAACCACGGCGAGCTAAAACAGTAATTCCCAGTTTAGATATTTTACTTAATAAATCAGCAGTATACATGTCACCATAAGTTTCATAAATGTTTCTTAACATTAATCCACTTTCTTGACCGAGATTAGATTTGTCCATATACCCATTCTTTAATATTCCGTTAACAATCTTAACCTCATTACCGCTTTTATCCTTTCCAATAAAGTTGAAATCTCTAGGAAGAAGTGCAGAGAATACTTCTTTACCATCAATCTTCTCCTTATCTGGAAGAGCGGAAAGATCTTCTGCTCCACAGGTGTACAGCAGATCAATTGCTTCTTCTCGAGACAAAACTAATTCTTTGGTTAAAAGATAATTTCCGGTAATAGCATCATGGATACAACCAACCACACTTAATCCATATCTAGGACTAATAATTTGTGTTTCAACGGACATAAGAATACGAGCTTCAGCACGAGCTTCCTCATTTTGAGGAACATGCAAGTTCATTTCATCTCCATCGAAATCAGCGTTATAAGGGTTACATACAGCCGGGTTCAATCTGAAAGTTCTTCCTGGCAAGATTCTTACTCGATGACACATCATACTCATTCTATGCAAAGAAGGTTGACGGTTAAACAAAGCAATATCTCCATTGATCAGGTGCCTTTCTACAATATAACCCACTTCCAACTCTGCTAAAATCTCTTCTTTAGTTTCATTAGTGATAGTCTTTCTTTTTCCGTCTGGTTTAATGATATAATTAGCACCAGGATATTTCTTCGGACCGTTCTCGATATACTTACGCAAATATTCCTTGTTCCATTCCGTAACTCTTTCCGGGATAGTTAAAGTAGTAGCGATACTTTGCGGAACTCCTACTTCGTTAAGTTCAATTAATGGATCCGGACTGATAACCGTACGGGCACTAAAATCGGTACGCTTACCGGCCATGTTATGACGGATACGTCCTTCCTTACTTTTAATTCTATCAGTTAAGGTCTTTAAAGTCTGACCACTTCTGTGACGAGCAGGAGGCAATTGTGGAACTTCATTATCGAAAAAAGTGGTGGTATGATATTGTAACAAATCCCACAAATCTTCAATGATAACTTCTGGAGCACCAGCATTAATATTTTCAAACAGTCTTTGATTAATTCTAACAATATCTCCTAACTTATGAGTAAGATCGTCTTCACTACGTTCACCGGATTCTAAAGTAATACTTGGACGCATAGTTACCGGGGGAATCTGCAACACGGTCATGATCATCCATTCTGGACGGAAACCTTTGTTGTACCCGAACACTTCTAGATCTTCATCAGGAATTTTTTCCAAACGAGCACGAATCTCGATCGGACTTAAACGGATCTCATTCTCATAGAAATTGTACGGCTTTTCTAATTTGATAACATCCTGCTTCTTTTCACAATGAGGACATTTATCTTTAATCTTATGTTTTTCAACTAACTCTTTAACTTTTCTACGACGAGCTTCAAACCCATCTTCTTCTCCCACCTTACTAAGGATAGCTAAATATCTTTTTAGGTTTACCTCAGGCACAAGAATATGTCCACAATATTTACAAGTAGCTTTCAATAGATTATGAATCTGTCTCACAAACATGATATGGATTACTGGACGAGCCAACTCGATATATCCAAAATGACCAGGACACTCTTTTAGTTTTTGGCCACAGGTTTTACAACGTAAACCTGGATCAATAACTCCTAAACGGATATCCATCAGTCCACCATCTACCGGATAACCTTCTTTATCATAAAGCTCAGGAGTGACAACTTTAGCTGCAGCTAAACCGACAATCTGTTTTGGGGAAAACAGACCAAACGAGATGCTTTCAATTTTATTATGAACTTCGTGACTCATTTTTATCTCCCTTTAATATTTAGTCTTTAAATTTAATTGTGGATACACACCTAGAGTTCGCACTTCATCTAAAAGCAATTTGAAAGCGTAACTCATCTCGATATAACTCACACCCACATCTTCACCACACATTAAGCAGTATTTGCGGTTTTTGTATTCGTCTTCAACTGCAACCAATCCACATTTATTACAGATAGGTAAAACAATTTTATCTGAATCAAAACGCTCTTTCAATAACAACGATGCACCATGTGCAATAAAAGTATCTTTTTCCATTTCACCCAATCTCAATCCGCCTTCTTTAGCTTTACCTTCAGTAGGCTGACGGGTTAACAGTTGGATTGGACCACGTGCACGAGATTGCATCTTGTTAGCAACCATATGTCTCAGTCTTAGATAATACATGTTACCTACAAAGATACGGGCAAGCATACGTTTTCCGGTTCTTCCATCATAGAAAACCTCAGTTCCATCTTCTCTGAAACCTGCTTCGACTAACTCTTTACGTAGGTTCTGTTCCAATTCTGCTTCAAATAAAGTTCCGTCAACTTGACGACCCATCATTGCTCCAACTTTTCCACCGATTAATTCTAACAGATGAGATACCGTCATTCTGGTAGATATACCGTGAGGAGTGAAAATCAAGTCAGGAGCAATTCCGGAACTAGAAAAAGGAACATCTGCTGCTGGAACTAACATTCCAGTAACTCCTTTCTGACCGTGACGAGAAGTAAACTTGTCTCCGATCTCTGGAACTCTTTCTTCTCTAAGACGTACTTGGACTAGTTTGTTACCTTCTTCATTTTCAGTAATAACGACAAAGTCAGCTACTCCTCTTTCTCCATGCTTTAATGAGATAGAACTTTCACGACGGATAGCTGCAGATAAATTGTATTCTTCCAAACTGCTTAAGAAACGAGGAGGACTGGTTTTACCGATGATAACGTCTCCTTCATCAACTTTAGCTTCGGGATAAATAATTCCGTCTCCTTCTAAGAAACGATAATCCTGTTCACTACGATATCCTTTAACATCCTTTTCAGGAACAGAAACCTGATCCACTAATCCACCAGAATAACGTAATTCTTCCGCACTTATAGGTCTAAAATAAGTACTACGCGCTAATCCCCGTTCAACCGAAGATTTGTTTAAGATGACTCCATCTTCCATATTGTAACCATCATAACACATAACCGCTACAACCATGTTCTGACCAGAAGGATGCTCGTCATAATCAACCACTTCATGAATCTTGGTCTTAACTATGGGCATTTGAGGATAATGTAATAAATTAACATCAGTGTCCATACGCAAATGATAATTAGCAGCATAGAAACCTAAAGATTGTTTCTGGTTCTTACTTCCAATAATCAAACGAGAAGGCTGGTTATAATTTCCAAAAGGGACCAAAGCGGTAGCCAAGCCGATAATTGACCCAGGAGTTATTTCTAAATGAGTGTGTTCAGGAGTAAGTTCTCCTTCATCATAAGCAACTAGGGCATTTTCTTCTTCACCAGCGTCTAAATATTCAATTATTCCCTGACGAATAAGATCTCCCCAAGTTAACTCTCCATCAGCCAACTGCTTTAAGTGTCGTTCAGTTAAAAGAGGTTTACCATCTTTAATAATAATTAATGGTCTTCTTGCTCTTCCCTCATCAGAAAATAAGCGTACCTCATTAGCTGCTTCGTCAAAATAAACATTAACATTATCTGCTAACGCTCCCTTACGGCGTAGCCCTTTAACGTCTTCGACAAAGATACGGGCGTCTTCAACCGTACCTACAAATCGGGAATTTAAGTATACTTCTGCCATGTTTTTCCCCCTAAATAGCCTCTTTCAAATTGAGTGTTTTAATCTTTTCCAGAACGTCTTCTTCGCTGGTGTTCTGAGACACAGAACATAACATGGCTAAGTTTTTACGTAAACCAATGTTAGTTCCTTCCGGAGTTTCTATCGGACAAAGTCTACCTAAATGAGTACAATGTAATGCTCTTGCCTCAAAGTTCTCCTGTGAACTGGACAAGGGACTTACCACTTTTTGTAAATGAGAAATCATCGCTAAGAAATTGCAACGATCCATTCTTTGTGATACTCCTTGTCTTCCACCAACCCATTCTCCGGTAGCCATAGCCGAATACATACGTGAAGTAAGCAACTTATCACGGATAATTACTCTAATTGAGGGTAGTTTTCCTCTCTTGATAATTCTCTGGAAGTTGTATAAAATATCTCCCACCAGAATCTTAAAATTAACTCTGAATAAATCGATCAAAAGATCTCCACTCTGTCTTAATCTCTTATTCATATAATGATCCTTATCATCTCCAGGAAGAGCTCCAGTACTAATGTCAATATAACGTTTTAACATCTTACTCAAGTTACGAGCCTTAAGCATTCGAGTTTTTTGGTCCATTCCGAAATTAGGGAAAAGGTACTTGTCCAGAATTTCTTTAGTTCTTTCAACACGGATTTCTTTTGCTTGAGCGATTCCAATACGCTTAGCGATATAATCAATAGCATCTTCTTGGGTTTTTATCTCTACAAATTCAAACAAGTTCAAGAGAACCTCTTCATAGTTCTTCTCTTCTGATACTGCTCGCATGATCTCTTCATCTTTGATCATACCTAATGCCTTGATCACCATAATGATAGGCATACTTTTAACCCGAGTAAAAGACATATAATATAATCCATCTTTCTTACGTTCAAATTCATGAGGAATCTTGTAAGATCCTTTAGATGCAAAGAAACGAGAATTAAATCCGCCATCACCATCACTTTCTACCATAAAGGTATTAGCAGAAAGATCTTCCATATTAACGATTACTCTTTCTGTACCATTAATAATAAAGTATCCTCCCGGATCAGTGGGATCTTCACCATGCTTAGTTAACTCTTCTCTTGATAACCCGTTAAGGTTACAGAATTTACTTTTAAGCATGATTGGCATCTTACCAACTTCAGCAATAAAATTTTCACGTTGTACGTCATTGATATAAGTACTTACTTCAAGATAAACGGGAGCATAATAAGTTATCTTTCTTAACCGAGCTTCCATCGGATAGATGGGCCTTTTACTTCCGTCCGCTTCGGTGATTTCGGGTTTACCCACTGTGATTCGCCCAAAACGAATCTTGAACTTTTCAATATTGTGTGGAATAATAGCCGGCTCAGCTTCTTTATTCTCGTCAACGACTTCTTGCAAGCCCTTTTCGATAAAGTTGTTAAAAGACAGGATATTACTGTCTACAAACTTCTTCTCTTCATAATATTTCTTGATTAAGATAGATTTATCCATGAGCTAACCCCCATTAAGCCTCAGTTACCATTCGATAATAAGTTGTAACACCTGCAGTTTTACTCTTTCTTTCAATCTTTATAACATCGCCAGCTTTGGCATCAAGCTTAGCGATAGCAGGATCATCTGAAAGAATTTTTGGTAAAGAAAGAAGATTAACATTTATCTTCTCTAATAATTTGTGTTTCTCAGAATCACTCAACTTAGTGTGCTTAGGAACTAAAAAGTGTTTATTCACGTCGAACGCCATTTTGTTTTTACCCTTCCTGTTTTAAATATAATGCGGGCCGGACGAGATTCGAACTCGCGACCTTCTGATTTCGGTGCATCATAGCATAAAAGTCAGACGCTATACCAAGCTAAGCTACCGGCCCATATACGCGCTCTGGCCGGGACTTTCTTATTGTGTTCATTTGAACGACAACATTCGAACCCGGGTCGGAGCCTTTCTATGCTCGGAAGCCCGACAGGGCTCCATGCTAGGCCGCTACACTACCAGAGCATTGGTATGATATTCCTACTTCTAGCCCATAAAGTTTTGAGATTATTATGAGTAGAAGCGCTGAATTTCATGTAAGGGTAAAATTAGGCGGTTTATTTATAAAGGTTTTGGTAGAAATGAGGCGGAAGTATATGATGAATAGGTTTATAGTATTAAAAATAAATGGTCCCCACTCCCGGATTTTCGGTTTAACACTCGAACCGGGGATCACTCGGTATCCTTGGCTGTTTGTTTTTCATCCGATTGTCACGGAGACAACTGTCAAACAACTGCTACAGCCGAGGGTTCTAGCCGCTAAACTAAGTGGGGGAACCAAACAATCATTAAAGTTAATTATTTATAAAACTTTTCTACTAGAAACAGGACTTTTCAATAAAAAGTTTTATTAATAAAGTACAGTTTTAGCATTTTGTGCACCGATAGTATAGTGGTTATTATGCGGCCTTGCCAATCAGCAAGTGCATGATCCAGCACAGCAAAGAGGCTGTGACCGGGGTTCGAATCCCCGTCGGTGCATTCATATTTTATTTGGCGGTTCTGGTAAAATTAAAATGATAACTTCAGATTACTTGGAACAAATTGTAGACTTTGATCAACCAATCTTAGTTGTAGGTCCAGGAGTAAGATATTTTCCTTGCGAAGAGTTGGTTGAACCGTTAATAAAGGGTAAAGCTGCTCCATTACCCCCCATGGATATAGCTTTAATCTGGTTTGCAGAAAAACTAATTGGAAGAAAAGGTAGAGTAGATGTATTCGACTTACCAATAGAAGTTCCATTCGGAGGATCGCATAATCCTAAAGCACTTAAAGGATATTTGGAAGAATTAACAAAAAGAACATCTTTGGGAAGAATAAATTATCTCCAAGGAGACATCGCAGAGTACAACTTACCAATATTTGAGTATGGTTTAATATGGGATCACGGAACCTTAAATCAATGGTCTCATGTTAATCCACACAGTGGATACGATGATCGTCATAAACGATCCATCAGGATAATGGATAATTATCTTCAAGGATTAGATCCAGAGGGATTAATCTGTTTAGGAACTAGTGACATTGATCAAGGTGATCAAGAACTTCTGGAGAGAATGGATCGATATAACCCCCACAAAGTCAAATTAGATAAAGATGCTTATCGAACAACTCTTAACTATAAAGAATTAGGCTTGGGTCTTACTAAAACACCGCCCTTCCTTAAGGGAGACCTGTTATTTCCACAATATCAAAATACCGTTATTTTAGAGATAAGGAAAAGTCCTCGACGAGATAAAGGAGATTATGGCGCATTCACTCTCCCGGTTAATTCTTTCTCCGTCCAATAAAGATCAAAGACTGATCTAAGAGAATATTTAATTCGACAATGTACAAATTGAGGATGACCATCAGAAGAACCTCCAGAACCAGGGATTATCTGAAATGAATAAGTTGTTTCATCTCTTCTTAATCTAATTCTTTCTAATTGATAAAAGGAATCGTAACCAAGAGGAGCAGTGATGGGAGGATTATTGGACCCATAACGGGCAGCAAGGATTCCTTTAACTTCGTCAAGAGATTGAAAATGCCAAGTTTCGGGAATATCCTTCCATTTACCAAACCAAGGAACTCTTCGAGAACCGGAATAACATTCGGCCATCTCGTAATTCATCTGAACTTCATCGCTTAGGTCCTTACCATCAATACTATAGTGCAAACATCCGTCTTCTTGTCTAATCCATTTCATTACTTAGTTTCCTCTCTTCTTCGAATCGATCATAATGATGCCTAATAATATCTTCGGCCACTTCTCTTTCTATTCTATCCTGCCGTTTATAATATCGTTTTAAGGCATATGCTCCAGAAACCAAGGCACCCAAACTTAGAGCTCCTATGATAAAAGGCCCTTTATGTTCATTAACGTAATGAGCAATGGATGGAAGAGGAACTGAGACCATCCAACCTAAATCGTATCCAACAGTCACAGCTAATACGATTTTAGTTAGTCCACTCAAATTATTACCGTTTTCTTCTTTCATTTATCTCACCAGAGTATTTAATTACCTTCGATAAGTAGTACCTCTAGAGTATAATAATATTTTGACCCCCTATAGGGGTTACAATAAGAAAAGTTTAAATAATACAAAACAAACCACACAAGAATGGAGAAAGAATATCTCAAAGAAATAGGACTTACGGAGGGAGAAATTAAAGTTTATCTTGCTCTTCTTCAACTAGGTTCTTCCAGTTCTGGCAAGATAGCTAAAGAAGCAGGGGTCTCTCGATCTAAGCTGTATGAAATCTCTGAGAAATTAATTCGTAAAGGTTTAGTGAGTCATTATGAAAGAAACAATGTTAGCTATTTTACTGCTGCTCCTCCTCAAAGGATCATAGATTTCATTGGAAACAAAGAGAAAAAACTAGAAGAACAGAAAGTCCAGTTTGAGAAAATGCTTCCTTATTTTGAAGGATTGATTGGAAAAAGAGAGACAGTAAAAGAAGCGCAAGTGTTTGAGGGGACAGAAGGGATTAAGAACATCCGAGAAACTGCTTTGAAAGAAACCAAACCAAAAGAAAATTTTTACTTCTTTGGAAATCCTGCTTCCGGACATGAAAATATTTTGGGTTATTGGGATGATTGGAACCAAAGAAGAATCAAAAAGAAAATAACTAGTTGGACTATTTATAATCAAGACGCTCAAGAGTATGGGGAGAGAAGAAAAAAGCAACCGTTTACTAAAGTCAAATATCTTCCACAGAAAGGGAACACTCATGCCTGGATAGAGATTTACGGAGACACTATTGCTATTGCCATGAAACATGAAACTCCTATGTCTATTGTTATTCATAACAAGAATGTAGCCGAGAGTTTTAAGACTTATTTCAAGATTTTGTGGGATGTTTCTTCAGAAAAGATTAAACATTAATTCTACCGAAAACTAATTAAAATAGACTTTATTTTTACACCCTAATAAGTGGTTCTTGGGTGTCTATTAACTATGATAACTTCAGATTACTTAGAACAAGTTGTAGATTTCGACCAACCCATTCTCGTAGTAGGACCGGGAGCAGACCATCGTGCTGGTTTAAATTATGACCTTTGTGCTCCACCTATGGATCGTGCTGCCATCTGGTTCGCTGAAAGACTAGCCGGAAGAAAAGGTAGATTAGATGTCTTTGAACAGGACTATAAAGCGCCGGAAGGAGGATCTCATTGCTGGTTTAAAGTTAGAAATTACTTCCATTTACTTGCTTCTAGAGTTCCTCTTGGAACCATTAACTTTATCATTGGGGATATTACCAAATACCCTCTTCCAGAGAAAGAATACGGGTTAATTTGGGACCATGGTACTTTACAGGTATGGATTAAAAATGATGCCGTAGATCGGACTTTAGAAAACTATAGTAATGCTATAACAGAAAAAGGGATTATTGCGATTAGTGGTTATGATAATATCTCCGACAAGTTAGAAAAAAACGAACGAATTAATGAAACTAGACGCATCGAATTGACCGATGATGCTTATCGCACCGGATTAACTTCAGAGCAACTGGAGTCGGGATTAGCGGAAAAGAGATCTCTTTTACAAGAGGGTTTGCTCCTTCCCAGATATTCTTACAATACAATACTGGAGTTGAGGAGATAAATATGTTTGATTCAACTTTAACTTTAGAAACAGCATTGCAAAGAATGGGCGAACCATTAATCGATCCAGAGATTGCAAATCTAGAGGAATATATTTTAGATAAAGATAATCCCGTAGTCCTTGCACTTAAAGAAGGAAGAGAAATTGAATCAAGAGAGGGATATTCTTCCAGAGAAAGAAAAAGAGCGGGATGGAAACTGCAATCCGCTTTTTACCATCAAGGAATCTTAAGATCGGAACTACTTATTAAAAACATAAGTTATTATCAAATGGAATCTGAACTCTTTGGCACGTTTAATCGAGTTATTGAAGCAATAATGAATGCCATAGAACATGGTTCAGATTATGGCAACAAAGGGCCAGTTAAAGTAGCTCTTCATCGAGGAAAGAACGCTCTTGCTGCAATAGTTGAAGACCCCGGAGAGGGAATTGATTTTACAAAGATAACTATTCCAAAAAAAGAAGAATTGTCAAAGATGGAAAGAAGTAAAGGCTTACCAGTCGTATATTATGATAGTTGCGTTAAAGTAGGATTCGAAAGATTTTCAGAAGGATTTAGAGTAATCGTAATGTACGACGCAAAATCATAATAATAAAAGTGGCCCCACCGGGACTTTCTGCAAACAATTAAATTGCTTGCTTTTGAACCCGGAACCTCTGCTTAACTTGAGTTGCGTTTTGTATGAAACACGCCCGTATAAGAGCAGCGCTCCAGTTCCCCAAACTTCTTCAAATTTAGTTCCAAAGTGGTGGGCTTTATGCCCGCCTTCCTTTTGATCAAACTTTTGAAAAAAGTTTGCCAGGGTAAGCTATGGGGCCACACTCTCCGATTATCAAAGGCATTTAAAAAAGTTTCTTAATCTATTCAGAAATCCTATCCAAAGGAAGATATTTATCTCCCGCGCGAGTATAATCATCTAATAATTTTAGCGTCAGAAGAGAAGTATTCACAGGAAGATGATCTAAAGAAAAATAACCGCAAGCGTCGAATTTAGTAACTTCTCCAATTTGGAGTGTACCTTCTAGATGTTCTGCCACTAACCCAAAAGAATACCAATGCTGTCCTTCAACCATATCTTCATAAACGCCCACACAACCTTTAACCTTGACTTTCATAGTAGTTTCTTGCCAAGTTTCAATTTCTCCACATTCATAAGTCCCTTGGCCTAATTCTACTGTTCCGCCAGGAACTTCCCACTTTCCAGCTCGGTTATTGGTATTCTTACGTCGAAGCATGGCCAGTTCCCCTTTCTCGTTAAGAACGATTACTCCTACTCCCACACCGGGAAAATCTCTTCCCGGTCTCTTTTGTTCTTTAACTCTAAAAAGGGTATATCCACGAGGATCGCAAGAGATCAGGTTAACCCCATACCTGCCAACCAATTCTTCTAAAAACTGGTTCTCTTCAGCTAAACTTCCTTGGGTTAACTTTTCAATGTAAACCGAACGAAAATCAGCATCAACAGCTGATCTTCTCAATATCCCCGAAAGCTTATCATCAGAAATTACGGTTACTTCTTTAAAATCTACTCCCGGCAATTCCTGAGATATTTGAAGGGTATAAATCATATTTTAGTCAGAATTAAGACTATTTAAAAAGGTTTTCTTCAAAAACACGCCCTTTACAACTAGTAAATAAGCTCCTCTTTATAAACCAACTTTCCAAAAAACGTTACCTTTATAAATAAGTACCATTTTTAACATTTCTTACTACACAATTACAACAAACTATTATAAATGGAAAAAATAGTCTTCCTCGAAAAGGGACTTACGCTAAGATGAACATAAACCAAATTAAAAAATTGATGGACCGCAAAAAAACCTCTCATAAAGGGGAAAACGGTTATGCTTTAATTATCGGCGGATCTGAAGATTACGTTGGAGCAGTAGCTTTGGCGGGTTTAGCAGCACTAAGATCGGGCTGCGATTCTGTGACTATTGCTGCCCCGGAGAAAGTGGCCTGGACCATCAACAGGATGTCTCCCGATTTAATCACCCATAAAGTTAAAGGGAGTTATTTTAATATTAAAAATGCTAAAGAGATGGTTAAGTTTGCAGAACATTTTGATGCAGTACTTATTGGAAATGGAGTAACCAAAAAAGCAGACAAATTCTGCCAGTATTTGATTAAGAAATCTCCTAAGATGAAAGTTATCGATGCCGATGCATTGAAATCATTATCCTTCAAAGATTTCCACAACGCCATTCTTACTCCCCACGAAACCGAGTTAGAGATCATGCTAACTAATAGTGGGAAAGAATTTTTACTTCCTAAACTAAGAGAATCTAATGCTAAAGAGAAGGCAGAGATCTTGCAAGGAAACTTACGTTACTTTTTGCAGAACAATAATGTATTGTTAATTAAAGGACCAACAGATATTATTATCTCTAGAAACAAGATTGCTTATAATCGCACCGGAAACCAAGGTATGACTAAAGCAGGAACTGGAGATCTATTGGCAGGTTTAGTTGCTGGGTTCCTAGCAAAAACAAAAGACCAGTTTAAGAGTGCAGTTGCTGCGTCTTACATTAACGGTTGGGTAGGAGATCAGTTGTTGAAGAAGAAAAAAGGATATACTTTTATCGCTTCAGACATTTTAGAAGATCTTGATAAGATTAGTAAGACTAAACTGAAATAATCGTTCTACTTAACACAACTTTTATATATTCTTTAATTTTCTTTTTTTACATTAAAACGGAGGAGTTATAAAATGATAGATGTTAATGCGATGTATCAACCAACCATGTGGATGATGTCAATATTCTTCTTATTTATGGTCTGGGATTTGATTTGGAAAGGATTAGGATTATGGTATGCTGGAAAATATCAACAAAAAGGATGGTTTATTGCTATCTTGATTATTAACACAGTAGGAGTATTACCCATAATTTATCTCTTATGGTTCAAACCAAAGACTATCGGATCTTCTGAAGTTAAGAATGTTAGTGTGAAAGCTCCGGTTAAGAAGAGAAAGAAAAGATAATTCTTTTTATTTTTTATAATTTTTATTGCTGTTCTAAGAGACTTGCTGCTAACTCTCTAACTTTACCTTGAGCTTGATTCCATCTTTCTAAATGATTTCTATAGGTATAACAGCTACTCAGAAGTGCCCCCATTTGTTTATATCCCTCTTCTCTTTTAATACAATATAAAGTTTTGGCCATCATTGATGGATTCCCAAAGATATGCCAATTATCATCTTGCTGTTGTGGAGCACCCATCACTTCCTCGATCTCCCTCATCTTTACCCTCAAATTATCCACGATCTTAGATTGAACTTCTGGAAAAGGGAAAATTATGGAAGCTACTAACCCTGACCAAGTGGCATGATGTCCCCCATCATCTAAAAAATTAGTCAAGGCCATCTTAATATTACTTGAATCTTCTTTAGGTAAAAGAGCTAAATCTAATGGTTTCCCGGAGTATTTTATTATGTCCCCACTACGAGAATTAAGAAAACCGAACATTTCCTCATCCCCATATCCATTCTTTTTGGCATTAGTAACTAAATATCCAAAAAGAACTTCTGGCTGGCAATTGTAGTAAGGTTCAGTATAAACTGCTCTTTCAAAGACTTGATGAACAAAAGGAAGGAAAGATTCTCTAAGTTTATGATAAAAACCACACCCATGATAAGTAGACTTGTCCATCGCCGCAATCCGATGGAAAAGATCCTCAGCCACAGAGAGTTTATCTTCAGGAAGGGAAGAAGGATCCTTAATCAATTCGAAGACATAAGGAAATAACTCTCTCTCCACAAAAACCCCTTGTTCTGATTTAGTGACTAGTGAATCAATCGTAGTTAAAGTATCTTCTATTCCCATACTCTCTTCCAGAAGGGCCTATTTTAAAAGATTTAGGGAGTAAAATGGATCATTCAAAATCATAGATCGATAATTATCTTCTTATTTTTCAAGTCAACCTTAGAAATCTTTTTGATCTTTTTAAGTTCTGTTTCAACTTCTTTCCACTCTTTACTTTTACGCATCTCTTTTACAATCTCCAACAGCTTCTGTAACTGAGTATAGTTCTCATAAACCAATTCTCCTTTTCTTTTATTCAGTTCGATTTGTTCTTCCATACTTTTGATAGTTTCTTGCTGCTGAGAAAGGATTGCTTCAATAGATTTAATTTTCTTTTCATAAGGAGAAGCTTTGGTAAACGGATTTAGGGTATCGATGGCCTCATTGTAAGTAGAAGTGATTTTAACCGGCTGTTTTCCTTGCAAGGGAAAAGGAGAAATCTCATCTAGGTAGATATAACCTTTAGTTTCAGAGATCTTTCCTAGAAGTTCTTTTATGGTTTTGTAAATCGCAGAGATTTCTTTTTCTTCTGCATCTTTAGGTAATTTATTCTTATCAACTCCAACTAAAGCGCATACTTCTTCTGCGTATACTCCTCCCAACCCAATCTCCATCGCTAATGCCGTAGCTAAGTTCTTTTTCTCACTCTTGTTTAATATCTCTTTAAGTTTATCTTTAGTGATGTTCTTGTAATTTATCTCTGAAACCGGAAAAATATACTTCTCTCTAGGCTTGACCGTACGATCTTTCCAAACTTGTGATTCTAACACTGCAATTGCTACTTGATCTTTATCAGTAAGTACAATATTTCCTTTAGAATAAAGTTCTATGATTAAGAAGTATTTTTCTTTATGACATTCGAGATCAAACACCACAATCCTTTCGGTATCTTTCTGGTAGAAGGATTGGATTATCGCTCCGTCTAAGTATTTTCTTAATTGTAAACAGAACCCGCTCGGTTTATCTGGAGCGTTCTTTTCAGTAGTAAGACAGAGAAGTTTCCCGGGAAGAATTTTAAGTAACTGTTTTCCTTTACCTACTGCATGCAACTGTAGCACTAATTCCGGGTCTTGATGATATATTTGAGAGATCTTACCTCTTACTAAGAATTGCAGTTCTTGTACAATTGCAGTTATTTCCAAGGAGGAAAGAGATTTCTTATTCATAAGCAGAAATAAACAAAATTAGTTTATAAATTTAGCTTGATTCATTCTATATCTTCCTTTTTAGAAAATAAACCAGCTACAAAATTGTACATTGCATAAACTTCCCAACCAAAAGGACCGTACCCAATAAATCCCAATATAGGCATCTCAAAGATCTTTAGAAAACTGATAAATGGAATTTCATAAAACCATTTTGGATAGGCCCAGAAATTCCAGAATTCCCAGAATATACCACAAATCATCGCTCCAAAGAACAAACACAAAGGAATATTCATCTTTCCATCGTGCAGATGTTTTATAATACTGGGATTTCCCAAAACATAATTTATGGGGTCAAGTAATAAGAAAAAAGCTACCCAAACCAGATAAAAAGTATACTTAGGGAAAATTAAAGGAAGAATGCAGCTTAGAATCCCAAACAGAATCATTAAAGTGATTAGTCTTGGAGAAACCTCATATTTCTGCTTAAGTTTTACTTTCTCGAATATACGAACCGCTTTCAACAGAAAATAGGTCTCTAAAACTGCTGGGAAAATAATAGTAAAGTCTGCTACATGCACTAAGAAAGTATAATTTGTATAATACCAATTTTGAATAAAAAGATTATACCACTCAAACACTGACCAAAGAGGAATAGATAATAAGACCACTAACCAAAACTTTTTTGGATAAGTTGAGATTAAAGATTTCTTGCTCAAGGAGAAAACAATCGCATCAACCAATAGAATATACCCGCTCCAAACGATGGGCACATACCATAAATCAAAGGGCTTTATTTTAAATAAGAAATTTAATTGCGCAAATAGGATTAAAATAATACCCAAGTAACCATATTTCTTAAACATCTTTCAACAAATAAAGGATTATTAATGATTATTTAAATGATTCGAAAAGAAAAATGAAGCGCCCGGAGGGACTCGAACCCTCGAATGATCGCTATCTTCTGTTCATCGCTTCCTAAGAAGCTCATCCTAACGAATCTGCAGGCGATTGCTTTAGCCGCTTAGCAACGGGCGCTTTGAGAAATGAATTAACTTAGTTTATTTATATAGTTTTTGAAAAGTTTTGGGAAATTTACGGATAATCAGCCCCTAATCAGAGATCTTACTTTCAATTTCTCACGAACGGACTCAGGATCAATACATTTCTCTCGAGCAATCTTCATGGCATAACCTCCTTGAGCAATTCCCGGCCAAACTTGATATTTTCTTTCTGAGTCATCTAAATCAGCCACCCTCAAGAAACGGACACCTTCTTTTTCAGTATACCCTTCCCATGCTCCACGATCATGAGTAACATTCCAAGAAGTAAACCCAATCTCAATTAAAGCATCAGAGATTCCTTTAGCTATCTCCCTTTCCGCTGCCGGCTCTGTTCCTGCTCCGGTTTCATCCAAAAATATTAAATCTTGTAAAGTAGCATTTTCTGTCATTTTTAAGACTTTATTTCCTCCGGTCATGAAATGTCCTTCTCCTAAAGAATCACCCATATCTAAACAAGAGAATAACTTTCTGGGCAAAGATAATTCACAATAATCTGCAAACGGACGCAATCCCGCCATAACCATCTGCACGTTTAAAGCTATGGTACGAAGATAGAAAGATTTTCCTTGACTGTTTGCTCCATTAACAAAAGTATTACGTGCCTCTTTGCCCCAGCGAATATCATTTGGAACATTTAATTCAGTAACGATGGTTCTTCCTCGCTTATCTTTACCATACTTAAATTCAGCAGGATGATAAGCCCGAAGAATGGTTCCTTCTCTTCTTTCCGGATCTAAGAATACGGGAGCGCAAGAAGGGATTCTTTTTCCTTCATACTTTAGTTCGTAAGGAATACACGACGCTAAATAGGTTCTCATATCTAAATATATTCCTCGAGCACGGCGGATTAACTCATAATAAGGCATAATTTGATCAAGACAATGATTACCCCATTCAATATCCAATTCTCCTTTTCCTTTGATTAACGGTTTTACTTGCAAAGCAGGAATGATTTTAATATAATTATCTAAACTTCTTCTGGCTTCTATTCCAAACTTTCTTAAATCCTGAATGGCTTCAGCTGTTCCGGGAAGTTCTGCCATGGCTTCTAAGGCCTTAGGAAAGTTAAGATATTGGTTAATCAAATATAAATCACTGCGCAGAGAAGCCTCACTACGTTCTGTTCCCCATTCTCCCTCGGTCTTTATTTCACTTGGAAGTCTAGACTTAGGAATCCCATGATAAACTACATCAAACTTCTTTCTGAAATCAGTGTTATCTAGTAATTCATTGAATAAACCATTCCGATAAAACACGTCTTCAGGAGAATAATAGAATAGAAACAAGTTTTCAATTGGACGTTCATAACGTTGTAATTTTGTCTTTGAACCAACTTCCCTCTCTACCTCGGAGAAAGCATCTTTCGCACGAAAATCTCGATCTAACTCATCAATACTTTTTCGAGTTAAATTTGGAAGATATAATTTAGTGTCAGTCATTTTAGTAGCAAGAATCACCCAGATAATAAAAAGCGGTCCCGAGGGGATTTGAACCCCCGATCTACAGCTTAGAAGGCTGTCGCCTTATTTGCCTCGTCTAATGACGTCCAGGCTAGGCTACGGGACCTTAATGGGTAAAAACTCTAAACAACTTTTAAATATGTCGGAATTTTTGTTAAAATTTATGCCTAACTTAATCGTTTACGAAGAAAGAGAAGTTAAAGCCAAAGGACTAGATCCAAAGAATAAAGTAAACGAAGAAAAATTAAAAGAGTACTTTTTTGACGAAGATTATGCCCAGTTAAAACAATTGGAGAAGATCTCTAAGATTAATCTATCTTTTGATAACCCCACCTTAATCTATCCCGGATGTGGAGTAGACCTGTTCTCCCCTTTAATTTACTTAGAAAGATTATTCCCAGAAGTTAAAGCAGCAAACTTAATCTTTATTGATGAAAATGAAGCCCTAAGTGTACTTAAAACTCAACTGGATGAGGTGGGAGTTAGCTTTGCAGAGAAGAAGAATCGAATCACTTTTTATTGGAAGGACCAATTAATTGCTTTAGAGTTTATTGAAGGAGATATTGCTGAAATTCTCTCTAAACTTCCTAATTATCATCTTTACTTTGAGAAAGCGTTTAGAATTATGCGAGAACAGATTCCAGATTACGAAAGAAGAATCTTAGAAAAGCTTTCTGTAGGAGGGATAGTAATTAGTGACACTGGTTTTGAAGATGCAGATTTAGAACAGTTTAATGTTCCTAAAGAATTAAGTGCTTATGGAGAGATGATTATAGGTAAGAAAAAATAATAATTACAACATGGGCTGATTCAGCCACTTGATGTAAGAATATAAGTATACGGATAAATCTACCATCTTCCGATTGAAGTTGTAAGATAATTCCACTCCATTCTTGATGGCCATCACTCCTCTTTTTATCTTCTCTACTTCTTCAATACGATCCCCAGGGATTCTGGAACGGATTTGGTCAAAACTTAATTTTTTCAACTCTTCCTCTAAAGTAAAGTGGAAGATAAATCCCTTATTGAAACTTTCAATCAATCCTTCAATATGACTGGTGTGAGATTCATTTACTAAGTCCCAGAAATTAAAGGCAAACTCGGGATTACGCAGAATCATTCGAAAGATCTCGTTCAAACGTTCATTGTAAGCTTTTTTCTCATCCATAGTCCTTAATTTAGGAAGAGCATTAAATATTTCTAACGCTTCAATAAAGAAGATGTTCTGCCATTCATGGATTTGATGCGCAAATTGAAGATTTTTCTCTAAAGCAGGAGGCATTTCATCTAAAATCTGCTTAGCACGGACTAAAGAAGCAGGCTCGTGCAACATTTCGTTCTTCTCTTCTGCTAGTTTCGCCACTTGTTCTAAAGTAGGTGCAACTAATAATAAAGAAAATTCAATCTTATTTAAATCATCTTCAGTAGGAAAAAATCCTTGTAAGTGTTGTTTAAGTTTAGCTTCAGTAAGAGGATATCCTACATTTTGTTTAATCTCCCTGATTAAAGGCACGCTTTCTACGTCTGCTGCTTTGGGAGTAAGATGATTTAAATTATGAAGATATAGCATGAGTTCACCTTAATCTCGTTTCATTCTAATTTTGTCAGTACGACCACAATAAGGACATTTGGCCCCATAAGTTAGTCCTGCTTTTGCTCGATCTAGTCTGAATACGTAATTACAATGAGTACATACATATCTCCCATAATTAGGAGTAGGTAAAGGAGCAATCTTCTGACTGGACCAAGAATATTTCGTCTGAGTGGGAGAAGAAGCATTAGAAACCTTAACTCTAGGTTGTTCAGCCACGTAACGAGATTGAGAATTGGTAATCTTACTTAGAGGAGAAGTACGCATCTCTTCCACGCAAGCATCACAAACAAGCATATTTAATTCATTATTTTTCGGAACTAGTCTAACTTTCTCTAAAGGAACAACATTCCGACAGCGTTCACATGTTCTGGTTCTGCGGATATCCATATTAATCACCCTTTTTCTAATTGTAAGTTTATTCTAATATTTCAGGAAACGGGCGGTATTTAAAGATATCTATGGTAGAGAGAAATGAATGCAATGGATAGGTTAGGAAGAGAAGTAGGGCTTTACTACTTAAAAGGGATAAATTTATAAATAAAGACCACTTTTTAAGCTTAAGAGGTTACTTAAATATGATCACACCACACCAACTAGAACAAAACACTAAAGTCTCATTCAGAAGCGCTAGAGAAGACATCTATGCTTTGTATAATGAGATGAACAGACTAAAAACCGAGATGGAAGGATTATCTCAAAAGAACAACGAACTTTCTTTACAGATCAAGAAACTAAACTTAGAATTACAGATTGCTAAGTTCAGAAAACAGGAAGTGAAAGAAGTTGTAATTGAGAAAATTGTTAAGGAAGATAAAAAACCAGAATATGTAGCTTCTATGCTAGCAGATAAAGTTCATGATTCTAAATGTGTTTTCGCCAAGAATATTAAGAGAATTAATAAAATCAAGTTTGATTCAAGATTAGAAGCATTGAATAATGGATATACCGTTTGCAGCTGCTTGAATTCGGTTTAAGGAGGAGAAAAATGAAAGTTCACTATGAAAGAACTCCGCAAGGAGCGTATAGAGGTTCCTTTTTTGTTCAACCACAAGATGGGATGGATGGAATAGTTAGAAGAGCATTGGGATTAGAGTATACGGAAAATTTAGATCTTCAAACCGCAGCTAGGAGAGGAGCAGATATCCCCCAAAAATATATTATCGATGGCCCTAATGCTACCATTTATCAAACCGGACTTACCATGTTAGTACAAACAACTTATCAAGTATCAATTCCTAAAGGAGAAGGTAAGGTTAGAGTGGATATCGATACAAGATTACCTTTAAGACAAGATTTGCTAGAAGATATGATTAAGATTGCAGCGATTCAAGAAGATTTGCAACCAAAAGGATTAGTCCCAATGGATGTAGATGAAGCTGAGTTCTCCAGAAGATAAAGAGATTCATTTTTTATTTTATTTTATAGGTGAAATATGACTGATGGATTGCAAATATATTCAGTAAGTATTGAATACTTGGAAGGTTACTTTTCAAATTTTACTACAGACCAATTAGAGCGATATAATCGCAGCAATCATGGGATTACTATTACTTCTAAGGTAGAAAATGGATATCTGAGACTTTTATCAAAAGCGATAGAAGGAGGAGTATATCCTACTACCAACCCACATTTTTCAGGAAGGGTTGGAGGAAGGATGAATTACTGGGATCACGGGAAAAGAAGAAGAATGAATTGTATTCCTATTCCAATCGACGTTCTAGGAGATTTACAAGAAGAATCAGGATTAGTGGTTACGGTTTTAGATTCATTCAAAAAATTAAATTGGGCCCTACAAGTTAAGATAACCCCAGAAAGCGGAGCACCAGACTTAGGTAAAGGTGTAGATTATCGAGTTAACCAATTACATCAATCTTTATTAGCCATATCTGGATTTCACGGTTCAGAAAAGAAGAGACCATTCATATTAGAACCTCCAAATGTGGATGCAGATTATTCAGATTATCTACGAAGCAGATTATATGACTTCGTGAGTGAAGCATTAGGACTAAAATAACTAAGAGATTAACACATGACCAATAATTACCACCCGCTACAAGCCGGATTAGAAACTTGTCTTGATAGAGAGGATTTAATCTGGAAAGGGCCTTTTCGTTCCGCATTTTATGGTTTGGGAAGATTTAACCCTACAGTCGCACTAACCCGCTCGCTAATTTATGTTGCTGCACCAAAAGAAGGACCTCTTTCTTCCAAAAAATTAAATCAATCTCTTAATAGGATTGTAACTTCTTTAATCCCCAACTTAAAAGAACTTCCTGAAGGTAGCTCCAAAAGGGAATACGTTTGGGGAAATGTAGGAAATATAAAAGTGGTTTATAACGTTCCGGTGCAAGAAGTAGAATTTGATAAAGAGGAATATAACATTCCAATCTTCAAGCAAGAGAACGAACCATTACAACTCTTCCCATCCGGCACAAGATACTTGCCAGACAGTCTAACTTACGGCGGAGCAATCTTCATTTATCCTCATAAAGAGATTATGGAAAGAAGTTGGGAAGAATGTTTCAGAAGTAAACCTATTGATGAAGTAACCCCCCAAGAACTCCAACAACTACAAAGAAAATATGCACCAACTCTCTGGCAAAAGTTACAGAAATTGTTTTAAGAACTTAATCCAAGAAATCCTGCTTCTTTATCTTCTCAGGTAAATATTTCTCAGAGATAAAGGAAATACCCTTAGAAGATAAAGCTTGGATTTCCACTTTGGCATTGAACTCTTTCATCATCTTGAACTGGCGTTGCCAATCTTTATTCTTGACAAACCATTCATAAGCCTGCATTTGTTTCATACGAGAGATATCCTGTTCTGTCAATTTAATGAAATGTCGTTTCAGATCATAATTAACAATATCATCACAAGTTATTCCCAAGAATTTAACTGTGGGGATAGCCATCTCTTCCGCCATGTGTGCTAAACTGATAGAACCATACTTAATAACGGAATAGATATACCATCCCCACGGATCACCATCAGTTAAGATATAGATAGGCAAGTTATGTTCAGTACTTAACCTTTGTAATAATCTTCTTATTCCTCGCGTGGTTTGACCCTGAGAAGACATGATGATACAATTCTGTTTAGACCAAAAGCGATCTTCGTGCAATCTTTCCCAGACGGCAGCTTTTTCCATGTACATCACATATTTAGCATCAACTTTCTTGAAAGTAATATTTTCAACATTACTAGGGATAGACCATCCTCCAGAACCAAGTTTGGACCAATCGATAGTATCTCCAGAATCTTCAATGATTACCTTACCAGCGACACTACCCATTTTGTTGGCGTTAACGTGTAAAGATTCACGAGGAAACTCAGTAATAATTTCGAGATCTTCAATAGCTTTATCTGATTCTTTTTGTTCATCCACCACGTTAATTTTAGTGTTGGGGATGGTACGTTTAACCATATAGAATACATCTCTCAGACTAGCATGCTTATTGACATCTAATAGGTCCTTACATACTGAAGCTACTTCAATGGTCTGTAAGAACTTTTTAGTATGAGCTACATTGAAAAAGAATCTTTGTGCAGTCTTATCTCCCAGACCGAGTGTCTTAGACTCCTTATCATAGACAACATTACTCAACCCCCTAACTGAAAGTTCAATTTTAGGATTTTGTCCTTTATTGATGTCTTGAACTACACTCTTTCCAAGACCAACTAACTCTTGAGCGGGAGTCTTTTGATTAGAAGAGTATCCTGACTGACGAGAAGATGTTTTTGGTTCATCAGTAAGTTTCTTTTGTTCAGGTTTAGCCATGTTTAATCTTCATCCTCGTTCTTTTCAGCTAACTTAGTGTCTTCTTCCACTTCTCCTTTAAGAGTTTGCATCTGATTGATCTGAGCTTGGATAGATTCTTTCTTGATCATCTCTTTAAGTTTCTTTACTAAAGCATCTTTATTCTCACCAGTTAATCGAGCTAAGGCATCAGCCACTTCCGGGATATAATTGTCAAACATATTAGCTCTCTCAAGCTGATTCTGCACTTTGACTTTCTTATGGACATAAGATTGTAATTTTCTTCCCGCTTCTTGTAATCCTAACTTAATTTCTTTAATTATCTCCGGATAATGAGCTAAGGCTTCTTTTGATTCAGAAGTAAAAGGAACCCATACTGATGCAATATGTAATAAGAGAGTAATCGGACCGATGGGCAAAGACCCACTGCTTTGATTTAATCCGTAAGGTTTCCAAGCAGTAGTTAATACTGACTTAGTAAAAGCACAAGCTCCTTGTTGATATAATAAAGGAACCCGATTAGCAAATCTTAGAAGAGTAACCTGTTCATCCTTGGGTTGAGCTCCACCATAAGCGATTCCCACTTCAACTTGGAATGGATTACCACGATAGACGAATACCGGTCTACTGATAGCGGTATAAAATTCAGCGTTAATCTCTTTCTTAAGAGACTTTTCTAATAATTCTTGACCAATAGGACTTAAACAGTCAGTAGGAGGAGACATAATCTTGGTTTTTTGGATACCTTGAAACAATTGTTCCGCCATTTCTCGAGTGAAATCTTTAGGTTTAGTATTAGGCAACAAAGAAGAATTTTCACAGATCTCTTTAGCTGTGCCCACTCCCACTTTGCAAAATTCAGTAGTTAAAAACTGTTGTAAGGTTTTACAATCAGTCAACTCTAACATTTTAATCAACTTTCCTAACTCTACACCGTAAGGATGGGGTTGAATTTCTTTAGGTTCTGGAGGAAGATTATTGGTTGCTCGAGAGAAGATAGTTTGATTGGCTTCCGGATTAGTATAAATAAAAGTGGCGTGAGGATTGACGATAGCAGTTTCTTTTAGGTATTCATCTACAGACTGTCTCCCTTTCATGTACGAACCTTCTAAGTCAATCTCAATTTTAGTTCCATGATCTTTGCCTTCCCATTCCACATGAGCTTCTTCCTGGATATCGGGCATGTTATTCTGGGTATTGATCTTTAACTTACAAGTGTAAGCCTTTTTTCCCGGCTCGGTCTTAGAGATGATCGTGGCTGGTTTTCCAGTAGTTAATTGCCCATATAAAACAGCAGCAGAAATTCCAATGCCTTGCTGACCTCTACTTTGGGCCAATTTATGAAATTTAGACCCGTATAATAATTTAGCAAAAATCTTAGGAACTTGCTCTTTAACAATTCCCGGCCCGTTATCTTCGATGATTACTCGGAAACGGGTTTCTCCCATCTGGATAAGTTCTACATTGATTTCCGGAAGGATTCTAGCTTCTTCACAAGCATCTAGAGCATTGTCTACTGCTTCTTTAATAGTAGTAAGGAGGGCTTTTCTCTGGTTATCAAAACCTAGAAGATGTCTGTTTTTCTCGAAGAATTCAGCGATAGAGATGTCTCTTTGCTTTTTAGCTAGATCTTCTGCGGTTTTTCTTACACCGTTACCGTTGTTCACATCTACCATACTTCCCAAGGAAAGGTCGGGGTTTATAAGGATTACGGATGAGGAGACGGTAGTGAAAAATCGTTAAGAAAACCATTTCCACCTTTTTTTAGGAGGTAATTTCTTAGATTGAGCTAAAACTACATAAGAACAATGTTCATGTTCAAATGGCCTTGATCCGGGATGAGGAGGTTCAATAAACTTAATTTCCTCCAATTTCTGAATCTTCCACTGTTGTGGAGGAAATAGTTTCTCAACTTCATCTTTAGTGCGATAAACTACAGTCGTGCCTTGTTCTAAGAAGGCATTAGCACTTACTTTTTCTCCTTTAGAGATATATTCATAAGTAGAATCATCGAGATTAGCAAAATCTGCTAGCACATAACCACCAGAACGAAGCACAGTATAAAATTCGTTAATGACCTGATCTGCATCTAAAATATGAGTAAGAACGGTTACGCTCACAATGACTTCAAGCACATCTGGAAGAAACAACCCACTCAACTCTTGTAATCGGTGCTGATGAACAGAATAACGGAACTGTTGATGTGATTCTAATAATTCCCTACATAGAGGTACGGCCTTCTCCGAAGCATCAATACCATGAACGAAAAAACCTTGTTGAGCTAAATACAAACTATTTCTTCCTTGACCACACCCAGCATCTAAGATAGAGGTTATTCCCTTACTCTTAAAGAAAGGAACAGTTTCTACTAAGAAAGGGACAGGTGTTAAGTCATATTTGGTTACGTCTTCAATATGATAGTGTTTCTTGCTCCAAACGTCATCTTCGATAGTCATTTTTCTTCCAGAACACCTAAATCAGAAGAAACACTAAACAGACACTTATTTCTTATTTTACTTTGCAGGTGAAAGTATTTTTACTCACTTAACAAAACTTTCAGCCAACATCGGCAGCAACTTCGCTTCTGCCTTTCTCAAATGTTCAGAAAAGGCTTGATGAGAGATCTTCATTCTTTTTCCTAATTCAACAATATCCGTTTTGCGAGGCAGGTCATAATAGCCAAACTTCATGGCTAAATCTAAAGCTTGCTTCTGCTTAGAAGTCAAGCGCGGACTGAGATGGAATTGATACAGATCTTGCAGTTTCATCTTTTGAATACTTATCAAATGAGCTTCACCAATCTTCTTGATATCAACTAGAAACTTCTGCAAATGTTTTTTATCCCAAGCACAGACGTTCCAATATTCAAAACCATCTTCGGGATTACAATAAACCGGTTTAGTGGTCATGATTTCCGGAGATCTAAAGACAGCATATTCCGGATGATCTAAAGGATTTTTCTCTACAAACATTATCAAGTCATGATTTACTTCCACCTTTAACACTTTTTTGTCTTTCTTTAAGTCACGGATGAAATTCCTCTTATTCTTTTCTTCTCCGACTAACATTAAGAAACCAGTGCTGTAGATAAACTTTGAATCAGAAAAGGAATTGCCCGGGACAGCGTAAGCGGTAACTTGGTGCTTAACCACCTTGGACAGGGTAACGCAATCATCATGATGATATTTAATTTTAGCTAACCACATAAGGAAGAAGTAAAGAGAAGAGATATATTAAAGTTGCTTAAATGAGATATAATATAAAAAAAATAAAAACTAAGAAACTTATCGTTTCTTCTTGGCTTTGGGCTTAGCTTTTCTGCCTCTAGCCATCTTAGCTCGGCAAACATTTCCGCCCTTGTCGATGAAATACAAGAATCCTGATTGTTTCTTAACGCCAGCTTTAGCGACTAATTCTTTTTTAGCTTTTCCTTTCTTTCTTCCAGCTCTGCTCATTAAAGCACGAGAAACGTTACCTGCCTTATCAACGAAATAAAGCCATCCTTTTTGCTTCTTAACACCTGTTTTTGCTACAACTTCAGCCATTTTTTATCCCTCTTTTGTTTTTTAATAGTATTCTGAAAAACAAAGCTTTAAACCCCCGTTTTTCTAGAGCTAGAGAAATAAAGCTAGTTTATAAATGTTTTCTTTTTCTTCCGTCTACTACCCGACGGAGACTATCTTTACCGACGACAATAAAAAGATTATAACTTTAATTTAGAGAGATCAGAAAGGTTTAGACACTTGAAGTCTTCGACGATACGAGGACAAGCAGAGTTAATCCACACTTCAATAAAATTAAAATTCTCTAAGGAACCGAAATTAATCTCGTCAGCCAGAAAGATAAAAACTTGCTTTCCAGCTTTTTCTAGCTTCTCCCGCAAAAGTTCTACTCCCTTGGACTGGTTCTGGCCGGGCTTAGTGGTAACAAGAATCCCCACCATTTGAGAATTAAGAAACTTAACCAGTTGACCCTGTTTCCTTTGTTTAACCTTCTCCAGATAGATCTGGTCGTAAACCTCTAACTTCTGAGTAAAAGGGTTGTAGCAATAAACCGGTTTCTCATTCTCATATAATAAAGCAGTAGGATGAAACTTTCCATCCCCCACATATAGAAAGGCATCGTAATTCCCGTTAAATTTGAAGATGTCACAACCTAAAATCTGTCCGGGATAAAGACCGTGCTTGCTTTTGAACAGGATAACTTTCTTACCAGATGATTCTAATTGTTCCTTAATCTTAGCTTGAAACTCTAAGAACTGTACCGGCATAGCTAAAACTATCTTCCCTGGCAAGGTGGAGATAACCTTGGAAGGAATCTCTACCTTTCCTTTATACTTCGTTTCTACAAATAGTCGATTCATGATAACCTTTTTATAGATGGAGTTTTATATATGTTTCCATGGATTGGTATCAATTGCAGATGGAGAAACTGAGAATCTTTCGTTCTAAGAAACTTTCTGGTTTAGGAAAGGTGTTTCTCAAGATAAGAATCACTGCTAATATCATGACCAGTCTCTCCTTAATTTTTGGAATCCTGTCCGTTTATTTCCTGTTTGAATCTTATTGGCTATTCTTGATATTTGCAATCTTACACGTCCTTGCTGATGCCACAGATGGAGTGATTGCTAGAGTACAAGGACCCACTAAATTTGGGAATTACTTTGATGCGTTAGTAGATAGTTTTATCACTTTCTTAGCTTTACTAAAGATAGGGATTTACTTAAATGATTATTATGCTTTCTTAGTAGTAGGCTTATATTTATTATCTCAGGTGGTCTACTTTCTAAATGACCGCGATACCCCTATCCTCTTCACCAGAACCCTTACTTTGATACTATTAATGTTCTATCTACCATCTGTTTCCTCTTACGCTAATTATATTTTAATCTTGACTTACTTATGTACGGGAGTAGCTTCAGTTTATTCTTTAGCCAAACAGTTGCAGTGGTTTATTGGTAAGAGAAAAGAAAGAACTAGTTAATGAGAGAATTATCTTTTACTAACTTTACCGGTTAAAGCGTATACTTCTCCTCTAAAATTGAATTTGAGATAACTTCTCTGACCACATTGAATTCGAATTTCACGAACATCATCAGGATACCAATCCAGTGGAAGCACATCTGCAGCACTTTCTATTTCTCTAGCTTTTACAATGCTTACCAGACCCATACCTTCTTTAGGTAGATGAGTCCAACGCTCAAGATTGGTAAGGTCATAGAAACCTATTCCTGAAATACAAGGATCAATTAACATCCCTTTCTGATATTTATCCATATAAGCGACCGCAGGAAGCGGACTTGCTTCATAATGAAGATATCCCACCTCTACATATCCATCAACAACAACCCGATCATTACCGCGCTCCTTCAAAGCCATTCCTTGAATAAAAGCACCCAATCCCCCACTATCACCGGTTAACTTTTCAACCTTATCCAGCAGATCCCCTCTCAGTCTCGCTAAGGCACATAACTCTCTTTTGTTTCTTTTGGGATGAGCGATTTCCATTATATCATAGCTTAACTAATTACCTTTAAATATATTTAGTAATTAGAGAATACACCATTAATACTTGTTCTTATTCACTCCGAGAAGATATCCAAAATAGTTAAACAATAAATGTAATAAGGGACTAATAATCAATAAGATCAACACTACTTCTGCTTGAGGCACATAGAAAAACATTCCTAGCAATAAGCCACCAATTACAAAATCTAATTGATCATAAACTAGCCAAGGTTCTCCGGGAGAGATGTTCATCTTTCGTTTATAATAACTCTTGATGGCATCTCCTAAAATTGCTCCAAAACCCAGAAGTGTTCCTAGAATAATAGAGAACCCAGAATAATCAATTAAAGCTAATTGAGTAAAGCCCAAAGAGTAAGCCCATTTCTGTAATACAAAAACTAACGTCCCAATTAAAGTAGCCACGATCACTCCACGCCAAGTTTTATGTGCCCCCAATCTTTTTTCGTGAATTGGTCTGTTTAAGAAAGGCAACCATTTAAACAAAGGTGGAGCCATATTGGCTAGATAAGCAGGCAAGAAAAAGTACAAACTTTGCAAGATCAGCATTCCTAAGGACATTATCACTTAGGTAATCTCTTTAACTTAAATAATTAACTATTTCCTTAAAGGGATTGTATCCTCCAACCTATCTTTTACAAACTATACTTCCCCAAACTATAAACTATTTAAACCAACCCTGTTTCTTATTTTTCATATAAAAACACTATATCTGGTTGTTTATACCCAAATAACCGCTAGGGGTAGTGTTTAATCAAGGGGGGAATAGATGTACTGTCCATATTGTTCTTGCGAAGAGACTAAGGTCCTGGAATCACGTATTATTGAGAATTCTGTGCGAAGAAGAAGAGAATGTGGAAGTTGTAATTCTCGTTTTACCACTTATGAAAAATTCTTACTTAACATCACAGTAAAGAAGAAGGATGGACATGAAGAAGAGTTTCAACGCCAGAAGATAAAGAATAGCCTGATCAAAGCATGCAGCAAGACTTCTGAAGAAAATATCGAAGAGATGACTAAACGGATTGAACAGAAGATACTTTCTCAAAAAAATAATCTTATTCCCACTACTGAAATCGGTAAATTAGTGCTACAGGAATTAAAGAAGGTTGACAAACTAGCATATTTACGTTTTGCTTCAGTACATAAATCATTTAACAGTCCAGAATTATTCAGAAAAGAACTAAGTCAAATTATAAAATTATAATAATGAGGTGAAAAATATGGTTATAACCCAAATTAGAAAAAGAGATGGACGAATTGTTGGATTCGATCCAGAGAAAGTTACAACAGCTATTTTTAAAGCAGCAAAATCTGTGGGTGGAGAAGATTTACAGTTAGCTAAAAAGTTAGCTCAAGAAGTTATTGCTAATTTAGAATCAACAGAGAAAGATATTCCTTCAGTAGAACAAATCCAAGATTTGATTGAAAAGATCTTGATTGAAGGAGGACATGCTAAGACTGCTAAATCATTCATCTTATATCGCGAGAAGAGAAAAGAGATGCGTGATACCATGTCTCTGATGGGAGTGGTGGACGACTGTAAGATGGGACTAAATGCAGTTAAAGTTTTAGAAGGCCGTTATTTGCGTAAAGACCATAATGGCAAAGTTATTGAAACCCCAAAACAATTATTTGAACGCGTAGCCGGAAACGTGGCCTTAGCTGACGGAAAGTATGGAAAGAATGTAGACCAAGCTAAAAAAGAATTCTTAGAAATTATGTTGAACCGAGAATTCATGCCTAATTCTCCTACCTTAATGAACGCAGGCACAGAAATTCAACAACTTTCTGCTTGTTTTGTCTTGCCAGTAGAAGATTCCATGGAAGGAATCTTTGAATCCGTTAAACATGCCGCCATTATCCATAAATCGGGAGGAGGGACAGGTTTTTCTTTCACCAGGTTGAGAGCTAAAGGGGCTAGAGTTGGAACCACTGGAGGAGTAGCTTCGGGACCGATTTCTTTTATGCGAGTGTTTGACGCTGCTACCAATGTTATTAAACAGGGAGGAAAGCGAAGAGGAGCCAACATGGGAGTATTACGAGTAGATCATCCAGACATACTTGATTTTATTACTTGTAAAGAAAGAAATGATCAAATTACCAATTTCAACATTTCGGTAGGGATTACAGATAAGTTTGTGGAAGCGATGAAGAATAATCAGAATTACGATTTGATTGACCCCCATAGCAAAAAGCCGGTAGGAGAATTGAATGCAAAGAGAGTGTTTGACTTGATCTGCACTATGGCTTGGAAGAATGGAGAGCCGGGAGTAATTTTCATTGATCGAATGAACTGGCCCACCAGTAATCCTACCCCCTTACTAGGAGAGATTGAATCAACTAATCCTTGTGGAGAACAACCCTTACTTCCTTACGAATCTTGTAATTTAGGTTCGATAAATCTTGCTAACCACATTACTGAAGATAAGAAATTAGATTTAGAGAAACTCCGGAAGACTATACATCAGGGAGTACATTTCTTAGATAACGTGATTGATATGAACCACTTCCCCATCCCGAAAATAACTGAGATGGTCAATGGTAACCGTAAAATTGGATTAGGGGTAATGGGTTGGGCAGACATGTTGATCAAGATTGGAGTATCTTATGATTCTGAAGAAGCAATCAAATTAGCAGACAAAGTGATGGAATTTATCAATACTCAAGGTAGAATCGCAAGTCATCTACTAGCTTTAGAACGCGGAGCATTCCCCAACTTTAAAGGAAGTGTTTATGATAATGGGAATCAAGAACATGTATATCGAAATGCCACCATAACCACTATTGCTCCCACCGGTACGATTTCTATCATCGGAGGATGTTCTTCAGGGATCGAGCCTTTGTTTGCCATATCTTTTATCCGTAAGACCCCTCAGTTTGAATTACTGGAAGTTAATCCGGTATTTGAAGAGATGGCCAGACAGGAAGGTTTTTACACTCCTGAACTGATGATGAAGATAGCTCAGAGAGGAAGTATCCAAGATCTAAAAGAAATTCCGGAACATATACGAAAGGTGTTTGTTACTTCTATGGATTTGGATCCAGAATCACATGTAAGAATGCAAGGAGCGTTCCAGAAACATACTGATAATGCGGTAAGTAAAACTGTTAACTTTCCGTTTACTGCTACGGTAGAAGACGTAACCAAAGTTTACTTGTTAGCTTACCAGTTAGGGTGTAAAGGAATCACTATCTACCGAGACGGCAGCCGAGAAGTACAGGTATTGAACATCAAAAGGGAAGAGAAGAAAGAAGAGGCACGCCAAGAAGAACCGGCAAATTTAGAGAATAATGGTGAAGCCAAATCTGAAGTTCTGACCGTAGATGCAGAGTTTTCAGGAGGATGTGTTAAGTGTAACTTATAATTTTTTTATTTATTGTTTTAACCAACGAGAAAAAGTAAAACTTACTTTTTCTCTAATTTAAAAGTATTTAATACTTTATAAATTATGAAAAACGGACAAATTCAAGTGTATACTGGAGAAGGTAAAGGTAAAACTACCGCTGCACTGGGTTTAGCGTTGAGAGCAATCGGACAAGGATTTAAAGTGTTTATGATCCAGTTCATGAAAGGAGGATCTTATACAGGAGAGTATATTTCCATTCAGAATTATCTTCCAAATATTGAAATTCTACAATTTGGACGTCCTTGTATTAAACAGCAGAAGCAGTTGAAGTTGAACGGATATTCGGAGAAAAAGTTAGATAAAGAGATCTTTGATTTTGTAAGAGAAGACGTAGACTGTGGCCAATGTAGATTTTGTTTTCTCAACGATGATGTACAACGGGATTATGTGGAAGAAGCGTTTAAGAGAGCGTTAGAGGTAGTATTGTCGGGAGACTATGATTTAATTATCTTAGATGAGATCAATGTAGCCATGTCTTTGGGTTTTTTGGATGTGGACTTAGTGATGAATATGATCGCTAATAAACCGGCTCACGTAGAATTAGTACTAACTGGTCGAGGTGCTCCGGAAGAGATTATCGAGTTAGCTGACTTAGTTACAGAGATGAAACCACATAAGCATTACTTTGATAAAGGCGTTTCAGCCAGAAGAGGGGTAGAGTATTAATATAAAAAGACTAAACCAGGTATAATTTTCGAATTTTTGCTTCAACTTCTGGATTTATACCTTTGCCCAACGCAGCTAATACTTCATCTAAAGTATGAACTATCTCTCTCTTTTTGACGTCTGCGCCTGCCGGCGCACTGTCGCCTTCGGCGACCACACGACGTACCCCACGGAGACGGCCATTGCCGCCGATGTCACGACCCCTCGCGTTGAAGTTGGAATTGACGTCGAAATTATTCAGCCACGAAGCCCGCCAAAGTGTTTTCCCACCTTCAGCTTCTTTTCGTACATAAGCAGGATTCAAAACATACAATCTAGTTGTCTCAATATTCCTTATCGGATTATCCCTTAAAAAGTTTAGATACTCTTCGTTAAACCCGAGTTCTAGCAAAGATAATGCTTCATGGTTATTTTGGGGCTTAAATTTTTTCCCGTCTCTCACATAACCATCGGCAGTTCTAATTTCTAGATAACGATAAGTTGCATCATCGCCTTGTAATCTGAATTGAGAAATATCAGATATTACTGCGTGCTCCATTGCTATATCAGATTCAGCAGAGTTTGGAATGAAATTACCTTTTTGAACTAATTGGTCAAAAGAACTATCTTTTTCATCAAATAAATGGGTTAAGATTAAATTGTATTCTTCAGGAGTTATTCCCCATAAAATGGATTTACCTTTTTGGGAGTGATAAGCATTTCCGTTAGCACAATATAACCAAACTTTACACAAATCGTGTTCAGTCATTCGAGCTTTAGTTGATTGCGCTGCAGTTTGGAAAGTTCCCGGCTCTAGCTGAGCATAAGCTCTTAAGTCGCCTTGAATAAGTTCTAAAGATGGGTTTGCGTCCATTTTAATCCTCTAAGAGATAATTTGAAGATTAAAAAGAAGAGTTAATTTATAAAGGTTTTGTAACCTTTAAGTAGTTCCATGAGAGATTAAGGACAAGCGTAGGTCCATGCTTCTTTACCGCTGTTCAATTTAACCTTAATCTTCTTAAAGTTCTGGCCTTGTTTTCCTTCAATAAAAGATATTTCCTCAGGATTAAGGTAAAGAATCGCTCCATTAACACTAAACCCTCTTTTAGGAATAATAGTAAAGGTTCTGTTTCTTCCCACTATTACATCTTGTTTTATAAAATCAAACAACACATCATAAGCAAATTCAACCGTTCTGCCAAAAGCAAGCCTTTGAACATTATCATCCATCAAATTTCCATACACAAATACAGATTCCATTTTTAACTCCACCTAAATTTTTCAAATTTATATTTTAAAGGTTCTTCTTTTTCAACATTCCAACAAGACAAACAACGAGCTTCATACTCTCCTTTTCCTCCCGGCTTAACTAATTGTTTTTTAGCATCTTGTACCAAAAGATGACTTTCCGTAGAAGGATCCCCACATTGAACACAGATACCATGATGAATCTTTACGGAGTCAGCTAAACACATCAGATTAGGATACTCATTAAAAGGTTGACGATTCCAACCTCGAGCTAACCCATCACCGTAAACATGATACCCCTTAGAAACTAACTCAAATACCACATCATATATTCCGGGAATAAATTGCATCTCAGTAACAAAAACAGTTTTAACTTTAGGATGACCACCCAGATATTCTAAGATGTGTTTAGCTTCAGGAACGAGTATAGCATGTAAACCATCTTTGTTATGCTGGGTAGCTTTATGTAATTCAAATACTCCTCTCCCACCTTCTTGTCCATAACGGACATCAATAGCAGATTTAAAGAAGGCATAAGGAATATCTTCATGAGTAGCCCTTGCAATTTTATCCATCAAAGAATCAGTCTTTCCAGAAAACATTCCCCCGGTATCCAACTCAAACCATCCTCCAGATAGGTTGTTTGTAGGATTATGATGATGGCCGCACACAGGGAAATATCTTCCATCGGGAGTTAAAATACTGCGATTAGCTTGTTTACTTTGACAATCATATTGAGCACAAGAAGCTTTTGCTAATTCTACTTCATCAGCAATAGCCATTAATCCAGGCATAGTTAGATATGGTTTTCCTTGCGCATCCAAGTTTAATCCAGAAACAACCACATCGCGGTTACTACGCACTAAAGCGTCAGCTAAGGTTATAATCTCTAAAGAACTAAAATGTGAAGCACCCACGATTATAACCGTTCTAGTATTAGGAGTAACACTCTCTGCAATCTGGTCAAGATTATCACTAACCTTAACCCGATGTTCTCCGATATATTCTGGATTGGGATCATCTTCAGGATGACGAAAGGTAACCACAGCATCAGGATGATTAGCTAGATATTCACTATGAACTAAACGATTAAGAAAAACTTCTACGGCCCGATTTTTGCTAGATTTAACTGGCCCAGAAACTACTTTAACTCGACCTTGAACGTAGGGTCTAGCATCCATCTATCATCATCCTCATTTTAAATAGGAGCACTAATACCATTTAATAAAGCTTACTACTTTAGAAAATATAGTTTCCAAGTATAACAATCTATATAAACCTGATTCCCCCCTAAGTATCATGCTTCTCCGCCAGCTTAAGCTGCAAAATATCCGTTCTTACCTAGATCAAACCATTGATCTTCCTTCCGGCTCAATATTACTTTCAGGAGATATCGGATCGGGAAAATCAACCATTCTCTTGGCCATTGAATTTGCTTTATTTGGTCTTTCTAAGCCAGATATTCCTGGAGAAGCCCTGTTAAGAAAAGGAACAACCCAAGGAAGCGTAGAACTTTCTTTCACCATTTCATCACAGAATGAAACCAAAGAAGTAACTATAAAGAGAACCTTAAAGAAAGATAAAGACTCAGTTAAACAAACTACCGGCTATTTAATCGTTAACCAAGTCAAGAAAGAGCTTACCCCGGTAGAACTGAAAGCAGAGATCATTAATTTATTAGGCTATCCTGAAGAGTTAATCAGCAAAAATCGTAATTATATTTTCAGATATACTTTGTACACTCCTCAAGAAGAGATGAAGTTAATTCTGCAGGATAATCCTGAAGAAAGATTAGATGTGCTACGTAAGATTTTCAATATTGATAAGTATAAGAACATTCGAGATAATTTGCAGAATTACTTAAAACAGATGCGTTCTAACTTAGCGGTGTTAGAAGCGAAGATTGAACCGTTAGAAACACAAAATAAACAATTACAAGAATTAACTCAGGAGAAAGAGCAAGTACAACTAAGATTAAATGACCTTGTTCCTAAACTAGAACAGCTTCGGTCTAGAGTACTACTACAACAACAAGAATTAGATCAGCTAGAATTAAAACAGAAATATTTTGTGGAGAAGCAACAACAATTAGTTCAGAGCAAGATGTTATGGGAAGAGAAGAAAGAACAATTGGCCCAGTTAGGAGTTAGAGAAGAATTCTTACAGAAACAGATCCTGGCTTTAGAATTATCTCCTAACGTAAGTTTAGAGCAGATCAGAATGGAGATTAAAGAATTTGAATTAACTCGGAATGAAGCTTTACATCAAGAAAGTACTTTGAAAGAGAAGATTCTTCAGCTACGTTCACAGATAACCGAGCTACAGACCCTGATTAAATTAGGGGAAGAAGAGATAACTCAGATATCGGATAAAGAGAAACAGATTGAACAATTAGAACAACAGATTAAGTTAAAAGAGGAATTAGGACGGAAGAAGATAGAAGTAGAACATCAACTGGAAGAAAATTCCAATTTTATCACTAAAAATATTTTACTTCTAAGTCAGAGCAGAGAGTTGCAAAAGAAAATACTTTCTTTAAGCACTTGCCCCACTTGTTTACAAGAAGTGCCTATGGAACATAAGCAACGCCTGTCGGGAGAAGAGCAAGAGAAAAGTGTTTTTGCGGAAAAGAAACTGAGAGAATTAGAACAGATCCATCTAAGTTACAAAAGACAGAAAGATGAAATATTGCAACAGATAGAAACAATTCTCAAAGCAGAGAATCAATTAACTAGATTAAAAGTGGAGGTAAAACACTTACAACAAAAAAGAAATCAACTAGAACAGCAACGAGAGTTGGTAAGAACTAAAGTACAAGAGAACAACAGATTAATGCAAGAACAAGAAACGTTGCAGAGGAGTAACTTCTTAGAACAGATTAACCAGAAGATCAGTCAAGCTCAAGAATTAGCTCAAAAGTTAGCTCAAAAACAATATTTAGAGCTACAAGCAGTACAGATTAAGCAACAACATGAATCTACTTCGTTACAAGTGAATAAACTCAATCAAAGTATTCATTCTACTGAAGAAGAACTGGCCCATCTAATGGACCTGACTAAGCCCATCCAAGAACAAAAGGGAGTACTTAAAGGGGGACAAGCTCAAGAAAAAGAAGTTTCTATCCTTCAGGCTCAGTTGCAGACCCAGCTGGATCATCTTAATCGCCAAGAACTTCCTTTAAAGCAGATGATAGAAAGTTTGACTTTGCAGAAAGAGAAGTTGTTAAGGTCTAGAGAAATATATCATTGGTTAGAAGATCATTTTTTACCTCTTACGTATACCATTGAGAAGCAGATGATGTTAACTATTCATAGACTTTTCAATAGATTGTTCCAAGAATGGTTCGGATTGTTAATTGAAGATGAGAATGTGTATTCTAAGATTGATGAAAATTTTACTCCAATTATTGAACAGAACGGATATGAGATTTCTTTTAGCAACTTAAGTGGGGGAGAGAAGACCTCTTGTGCCTTAGCCTATCGATTAGCCTTGAATAAGGTTATTAACGATGTTATTCATGAAATTAAAACCAAAGACTTGTTGATTTTAGATGAACCCACTGATGGTTTCAGTTCAGAGCAACTAGATAAAGTTAGAGAAGTGTTGGATAGGCTGCATTTAAAGCAAGTGTTGATAGTTTCTCATGAGTCTAAGATTGAAACTTTTGTAGAGAAAGTGATTAGGGTTAGTAAGAATGGGCATGTAAGTGAGGTAGGGTAAATAACTATTCTTGGTTATAACTTTTAGAGGATGGAAACGCTTAAATAGATAATTCCCGAGTGTTAGTGACATGAGGCCGGTTACTCCTGAAGATAGAATTGTTAAGAAAAGAAGAGACATGTACCATCAGGGACAAAGGTACCCCATTTCTGTTATTCTTAAGGAGTTGAAGGTTCTTTCCCCAGAAGAGATTGCTTTTAGTTATTCTTCTTCAGTATTAAGTTTACCTAAGAGACATCTGTTGAGTTATAATGGTGATCCAGAATCAGTAGAATACTTCAAGAGAAAATTTCAAGAAGAGACAAGAATTTCCTTATATCTTCTTGCTCAACATCTTAATGTGGGGAAAGTACCGTTCTCTCAATTAAGACCCGAATATCAGAGAAATGTTGACAAAGCCTTAGAAGCTCTTCATGAAGGAGAAAAGCCATCCCATGAAAGGACCCCTGGAATAATATTCCTACGTTTTCAAGAGGGTACAATTGAGAAACTCGTTGCAGAAGCAATCAGTAGAGAATCAACCTCGGGATTAAAAGAGATTTATCAAGCCTTAGAAAAAGGTTCAGAAGAATTCATGACAGAAAATTTCAGGAAAGAAGGCCGAGACAATCGTTATAAAGAATACAATCATGTTCTTCGCGCATTAAGAGAGATATAATCAAAAATGACTGAACCAAAACATTATCTTTTAGACACCAGTTGCCTAATTGATGATCCAAACGTCATCTGGGCATTAGGAACTGGAGGAAATCATGTTTATGTTCATGAGATGGTTCTACAAGAGTTAGATAAGATTAAAAATGATTATCATGAAGAACCCTTTGTCAGAGGAAACGCAAAAGAAGCCTTAGGCAGAATAAGAGACTTACTTTTCTCAACAGAACATCCCCAAGACCCCATTCCTTATAATGAAGGACAAGCGATATTTCATGCTGTTTCAGGAAAAGAAGGTGCAAGGTATACGCATGGAGACCCCGCTCTTTTAGATTATTTAAAAGAATCTGATCCCAGATATCCGCTTACTTTGATTAGTGAAGATACAGGATTATTAAGCTTAGCTTTGGTTCGAGGATACAAAGCAGAAGTTAGAAGAGATGCTAGAAAGGGAAGAAGCTTACATGAAATATTTAACATGCAAGAAGAGATAGATCTTCCACCAGATAAAAGAGAAGAATTAAGACAAAATAGAAGTACTCGTTTAAGTTCTGGAGAGTTGGAAATACTCCCCCAATTATTTCAAAATCAATATTTATTCTTAACTGGAGAAGGAATGAGTGTCAGACACACCAGAGATGGAAATTATCATACTTTTACGAAACTAATGGACAGAAGAGGCTTGATTTCAGGGATAAAACCAAAGAATAAAGAACAGGGTTACTTGATGGACTTAGCTCTAGACCCGAACATCACTCTTGGTTCAGCAATAGGAAAAGCAGGGACAGGTAAAACTCTAATTTTATTAGCTGCAGCCTTACATCAAGTAGAGACGGATGGAAAATATAAAAAAGTAGTAATTATCCGTCCTTTAAGTACAGTAGGAGAAGGCGTAGGTTATCTTCCAGGAGACTTGGATGAAAAACTAGCTCCGTTTATGCAACCCATTGCTGATGCTATAGATGTAATTCAATTAAACCAAGAACGTGGTCATCGCAGAGAAGAAGAAAGGGGAGGTGTCTCTTTTGGTTTAGAAAGTTATGTTCAAGAAGGAATTATCGAGATAATGCCTCCAACCTTTGCTAGGGGAAGAAATATTACCGGTTCTTTTATTATCGTGGATGAAGCTCAAAATCTAAACCAGAATGAAGTAAAGACACTCGCTACTCGTTGTGGAGATGGATCAAAAGTTATTTTTAATGGAGATCCTTATCAGATTGATGCCAGATATTTAGATCAAGAAAAGAATGGATTGGTTTATCTTACTAAAAGACTTCTTAATCAGCCTTTATTCTCTGCAGTGATTGTTAAGAAAGGAGAAAGAAGCGCTGCTGCGGAGTTAGCTGCAGAATTGCTTTAGTCAATGAACAAGTTTATTTCTTCTTAAATCCTAAAATAATAAATTAGAATCTATCTCTTAATATTATCATAATCTTGCTTCTTTGCTCTACCTGCATAATTGCTAATATAAAAAGCAGCTATAGGTACTGCCACTACAGAAACAAGCCAGATACCCGCTCCTAAAATATCTCCGTTACCTCCACTCTCTAAACCAGCTATAGGAAAATCTAACGGAGAATACATTGAAGATAAAGTATTTACTAAACTGTCAAGGACCATTTTAGGTGGAAGAATAAAGATATTTATAAATATTACTTCAACACGCCCTTCAGTGCAGCGATACCTACTTCTATTTGTTTATCATCCGGTTCTCCAGTAGTTAAACGCTGCAACCATAATCCGGGAGCGATAAATATTCTAACAAAGAGATTGCTCTGATACTTAGAACTTAACTTGATTAACTCGTACCCTATACCTGCAATCACCGGCAATAATAATATTCTTCCCAGAAACTTAACATACCAAGCTCCGGTAATGAAAGAAAACATGATGATTGAAAGTAATAATACTACAAAGATGAAAGAAGTTCCACATCGAGGATGGAAACGAGAATAAGGTTTGACGTTCTTAACTGTTAACTCTTTTTTAGCTTCATGACAAGCAATACATTTGTGTTCCGCTCCGTGATATTGAAATAACCGTTTAACTTCTGACATCCTAGAAATGGCCCATAGATAGATTAAGAATAATCCTATTCGGAACAACCCGTCCAGTACATTAAACCAGACTCCTTCTGAACTGATCCAATTAGCGGTAAAAAAAGGTAAGGCTACAAAGAAACCAACTGCAAAGAATAAAGAAGTTAATAACATCAGCACAACTTCTCCCGTACTCATCTTCTCTTCCTGACCGAGATTTTGGTTAGAACTCCAGATTAAGGCTCGGATTCCATCATATAAAGAATAACCTAATCCTACTACCCCTCGAATGAAATAGAAATCAAAGTATTTAGGATATTTAGAAGAAGCTTCTTTCTTGATTTTTATCTTACCGTTAGGAAGACGAACAGCCACCGCGTACTTCTCTTTGTTACGCATCATTACTCCTTCAATAACTGCTTGTCCGCCCACTTGTTGCATGATTTAGATAGTAAGTGGAGAATATATAAAGGTAGCGGTAACTCTGCGTGTCTAGCGAGAAGAGATGCTCAAGGAAAAGATTACTTTCTTGCTAAGACTAATAAATATTTGTAGGGGATAATTAGAGGTTCTGTATATTGTTCAAATAACTCTTTCAAATTATTAATTAGATCTTCTCGCTGATCTGCAGATAATTTTTGGACCCACCCATAGGAGATAACCAAATTAATGTATTTTAGTTTGTTAAACTCAATGTTCTCCTCATATTCTTTCTTTTCAACAGAAGTAAAAAGATTACTTTCTTTTAGTTCTTGAAAGACGGAATTAAAGGATTCTACCACTAATGATCCGGCTGGTCCTCTGTTTATTCCCCCATACTTATCAAGAATTTTCCCTACATTTTTCACTAATTGAGATTTTTCTTTTTGTTGATGAGACCAGAAAATGGCTACCGTTCCGTTGTTCTTTAATATTCTATGTAGCTTTTCATAACGATCTTTTGAAGCAACCCAGTGCCATGCCATGCCAGAGGTAATAATATCATAATAATCTTCGGAGAGTTTTGCCCCTTCAAAAGTACCTAAAACAAAGTCTGTCTTTCCCGAACATTTTACTTTAGCTATGTTAATCATCTCTTGGCTAATATCTAATCCCGTAACTGAGAACCCCTTCTGATCAAAAAGAGCTGTTACTTGACCAGTTCCACAACCAATATCTAGAACTCTTCCAATTTTAGTTCCGGAGAAATTGAGAATATCATCAATTAAAGCAGAAGGATAACTAGTTCTTGAACTATCATATATGTTGCTAATTTTCCCAAAAGCCTTTCCTTCTTCTACATTCATAGTTTAAATCACACCAATATTTTTATTTAAATCTTTAGGATCAAAATAATACCCTAGCACTTATCTGGATTGATATACCCAAAACCTTCTCATTTCTTCTTTACATTCAACCCATACAAAGATAGAATAAACACTGCTAGATACATGATAAATCCGTACACACAAACCGGTAGTCCCAACAGATTAGAACATCCCCCCTCAATCGGACATACCTTTCTAAACAATTCTCCATAAGAAAGATAACCAGAAAAGACTAGTCCTATAACGGAGACATTAAAGATCCAATGAAGAGCAAAATTTTTCTTGGCCAGTTTACTCATAAGAGGATTAAATTATTAAAGTATTTAAAAGTTTAGAAAAACTTTCCCAACCCAATCTGTGAACTTCGTTTAGTCAACTCCTCTTCGGAATAACCTAACACTGCAAAGATGCTGGAAATGGCTGGCAAAACTTGATTGTTAAGATAATATTCTGCATCGTAATCTTTAACTTCCGTAGGTAGTTTAGCTCTATCTCGAACTAAACCGCTTCCCTTACAAATAACATATTGAACTACACTTCCAGGAGCAATCCTTTCACCTTTCTTGATCATCTGCCAAGCAATAGCCACATGTGGAGCTATGGACGAATATTCTTTTAACTCTTTAGTGATCTGAGTCTTAATAATCAACTTATCTAAACTTATTTTCCCTGCTTTCAGTTCAACAATCATCTTTTGAGCATAATCGAAAGCTTCTTTAGTCTTATCTTCTAACACCATTCTAAGAACTTGCTCTTGAACTTCTTTAGCGATTAAAGAAGAGTTTCTTCGAACCATTTCAAATCCAGTAATCTTTAATTTTCCTTCTTTAGAGATTAAAGCATACCTTTTCTTAGCTCCTTTATCAGATGCTCCCTTAGCGGCCACAAATATCCCACGAGGATAATAACTTTCTAACTCTAACTCCATCTGTCCGGGAAGATGAGAATTAATCTCTTTCTGGAATTTCAACGCTTTCTCCATCCCTTGCTCTCCCAGTAATACAAAAAGGGAATCAGTATCAGAATAGATTACTTTAAACCCAACTTCTTCTGCTTTAGAGATGGTAGTCAAGATATAATTGCGAGCGTAAGCAGTAGTAGACCGAGCACATTCAATACAGTACCATCTTGCCCCGAAAAATCCCAGATAACCGTAGAAAGAATTAGCTAAAGTCTTTATCCCCCAAGAACGTGCTTCTAAAATAGTTGTATTTTCTTTACGTGCTTTAGCTTCTTTAATTTGCTTCTTAAGATCGGCCCGAATAGAAATCAACTGCTCTAATACTGTAGGGATAAACTTCTTCTCTTTATTACAGAACCAATATTCATCTTGAGTAGGTACTCTTGCTTCTTTAACATTTTTACAACAGTCACAATGAAAACTTTCCGGACCGATATTATGTGCAGTGATAATGCTAGGGTATAAAGAACGAAAATCAAACACGATGATGTCTTTATACAATCCAGGGATAGGTTCATACACAAACGCTCCCTGAAAAGTTTCTTCCATGCGTTGATCCACTTCTTCATGCACCGGTTTATTCGGAGCTAATACGTTATACTCTATGGCTCGTTTTAAGATGTAATTCTCCACTAAACGGCTGAAACGCATACGAATAACATCATAGGTAGGCAAGCCCACAATTTTAGTGAACTCAATCATGTCATACAACAATTTCTGGCACAATTGTAATACCAGATGAGCATCATGTAAGTTATATTCACAATAATCATTCAACTCCTTTAATCCGTCATCCCAGACGTGAGCTAGATTGTCCAGGTTAACCACATGTTTCTTATGTCCGATCAGTTCTTCTGCTACCGCATCTAAAGTGTAACTGTCCGTCTTAAGGTTCTTACCAAAGATGTAACGAATAAACTTGCACACATCTAAATGTAAGATTCCGGTAATGCTTGCTTCTCCTTCTTTGAAATCGGCTTTTCCTCCAGTTTGAAGAGAAGAGTAGTCCAAGCCAATATCTAGCTCGATATGATACTTATCCGCTCGATGTTTAATGTAAGGAAGGTCAAACCCGTCCGAGAAATATCCAGTAAGGATGTCCGGTTGATAATCAATGATCACTTGTTTAAAACGATTGATCAATTCTGCTTCATCAGAAACCACTTCTAGATAATCCAGTTTATGAGTAAAACGTTTCCAAGTGATAACTTTACGAAACTCTTCACCCTTCTCGTCAACCCCATAAAAAGCGAGCATCAGGATTGGGTTCTTCTCCAGATCAATGATCTTATCTTTAGCGTAAGTCTCAATATCTATCCCCAACATTTTTAGTTTAGGAATACTTTCATGGCTAACTTGTTCGATTTTAGTAGCGATAAATAAGGGCACTCTTAAACCGCCTTCTTTCTGTAATTCTCCTTCCACTTGGACTAAAGTCATGGGTAAAATTTTCTGGTCACGAAGATATCGATGTACAAACAAGATGTCCTTCTCGTAACATTCAATGCCCCAAGAAGACAATTCTCTGCTGATTAGAGGTACAGCTTTAGGATAATTGACATATATTTTCAATAATTTCTGAATTTTACCGAGCAATTCCTTTTCTACTTCTTCCCAAGAAGTTACTTTAGCTGGTTCAAGCTTATTTTCAATCAGTAATTTACTTAACTTTTTAGTTAGTTCTTCTTTATCTATATCATTAATCTGAACATAAAAGTAGGGCTTATAAGCTTGAACCACACACAAGCGTTCCCCCTGTTCTGTTCTTCCAAATAGATAAACATAAGTCTGTCCATCTTTGACTTGATAGTCAAAGTCTAAAGGGTAGAAATTTATTTTCAAGGTTTATTCTTTAAAGGGATATAATATTATAAAAGTTCTTATCAAAATTAAGGTAATCTTTTAATTGATTTTAAGAGGTAATTATTTTTATTATCAACTTTCTTAGGCCCGTCTTTAGAAGATTCCCCCTTGACTTCTTCTTTTCTCTCTTCTTTCTTCTTTTTACCGATATCTACTAACTTATCTCCTTCTTCTTTGATCATTAGATAAGCAGTATCCATCTCATCTGGAGAAAGTTGTTTAGGGTCCCACATTAAGTTTAAACCGTCTCCCTCTCTTCGGGGAATAACCTCGATAGAAAAGTGAGGTATCTTTTGACCTGCTCCTAATCCGTTCTGGACCAGGATATTGGTTCCCTGAGCTCCTAATCCCTCAAAAATAGTCATGCTAACCTTATTAGCTAAGATAAAACATTTCTGTATAACTTCATCCGGAACCATTTCTAAAATGGTATGATGCTGTTTAGGAAAGATGGAAATCTGACCAGCGATAGAAGAGAAATCCTTTATAGCGACAACTACTTCCGGATCCTCATAAAGGATATCGGGATTATTCTGCCGTTCCATCATCTCGCAATATTCACATTTCATAGCTTGCTCCGTTATGATTAATTCTCATTTGAACAGGTCCGCGATATCATCTAGTGCTACTTCTTCTTTTTTTGGAGGATTCTTTTTAGATACGGTTTTAGGTTCTTTAGTAACAACTTTCTTAACTTTGGAAGAAGATTTCTTTTTTGGTTTTTCTTCTTCTACTTCTTCCACTTCTTCAGGCACATCTAACAATTCTTCCGGATGATCCCTTTTTCCCACCACTATTTCTTCTTCAGGAAGCTCTATTTTTTCTTGAGGGAGAGTAGTTTGTTTCTCGATTTTAACCCCCAATAAGGCATGTAATTTTGGTTGCACTAGTTCTTTTACTTTAGTTATAATCTGAGCATCAATAAGTTTCTCTTCTATCTCTAAAATTTTATCCCCTTCTTTTCTAGGGATTAGATGGATCATGAAATGTTGTGCTCTCTGGCCAGCAATTCCCCCATTAGCTACAAAGATGTTCGTTCCAGAGACTTTTAACGTTTTCAGAACCACTTGTGATAGATATTTAGAAACTAAGAATAAATGACCAATTTCCTTATCTGGAATTTGAGGCATGATAGCATAATGTTCTTTAGGCATAATCAAAACATGGCCCTTAGTTGCAGGATTAATATCCATCACTGCAATACACTTATCATCAGAATATACTTTTTTGCTAGGAATCTTTCCAGAGATGATTTGACAGAAGATACATTGCTGTTTCTGGAACTCTTTCAGCTCTTCTGGAGACATCTTTTTAATCTTCTCTTCTAGCTGTTTACGCTGCTCATCAGTCATGTCCGGCATAAGGAGAAGTTAAACTTGGTTGTTTATAAAATTATCTTGATTAGATACATATTAAGTTGTTGGCCATTAAGTGAGTAAGGAACTATGTAGAGAATTGAGGATTTAATCCGTTCAAGCTTTGCCTTCTTGAAGCCGATTCAATTGCTCGTCTAATTTCAGAAAAAGAGGATACTATTTTTAGAGGATTAACTTTTTGAATTCTTTTTCTCTCATGATAACCATAATCAACAGCTATTGACTCTACCCCTACTTTTCTAGCTTCAATAATATCCCCGATGGTATCTGTTACAAAAATACATTGTTTCGGTTCAACTTTATAATTTTCAAAGACTAGTTTAAACTTTTCAACTTTACTGGAATGAGTTTCTTTTCCATAAATAAAGGTAAATACACTACCCATTTCATTATTATGTAATGCTATTTTTAGATCTTCTTCTAATCCAGAACTAATTATTCCTAATACATATTTTTTGGATAGTTTTTTCAATATCTCTTTTATTTTAAAATCAACATCGACACTTCGCTGGTACAGACCATAATTATCCTGAGGATCAAGACCTCTATCTCTTTCTTTGAAACTTTTGAGCTTTTCATGAAGATTTCCTTCAAAAAGACTTTTGAATTCTTCTTTAGTTAAACCCTCAATACGTTTTTTATAGAATGAATAATGTTCCTCAAATTCATTAATAATAACCCCATCAAAATCAAAAATTATTATTTCTATCATATTGTGAACTAACTTACTTAAAAATGGTTTTTGTTCGAGATTAGACATTATGATTTAACCTCAACTTTGTCATCCTTCTCGAACTCTTGTCTAAAGACCACTACCTGCGCTGGACCGTCAATCTTTGGCAGAGCATGATGAATTTCCTTTGGGTTGAATTGTACCATTTCCCCAGCTTTGACCCAAATATCTTTCCCATTAAAATTTAAAGCAATCCTTCCTTTTAATACCAGATAATATTCATTTCCGCGGGGATGAAAATGTGGAAATGGGTCGCCAATAGCTTTCGTTAAGTTAAAGTGATAAATCTTCAATGGCGAACCATCCTTCAATCCACAAAGGGTTTCCCACTCTTTCTTTAAATCAAATTTGTATGTTTTCATTTTAATCACCAAAGAAACTTAAAACAAATACTTGACTTAAGCTTTTAGCTTAAAGATATAAGTTTTTTAGTAATGTTTATAAATAAAAGAAGCTATTTTAAGAGATATGCAAAGAAAACTAGTTCAAATGGGAAAGCACACCCTAATGACCGCAATTCCCAGTAAATGGATCCAGAAACATCATCTTAAGAAGGGAGATGATATCAACTTCAATGAAGTTGACAATAAACTGGTGGCTACCGCTACTTCCGAAGTTTATGAGCGAAAGACCGAGATTAATCTAATCTCTCCAAAAGTAGAGTACGTATGGCGAGTTCTTCAACCAGCATACATCTCTGGTTGTGATGAAGTAATATTACACTTTAAAGACAAAAATACACTTAAGGTAATCCAACAATCGGTAAACCTCCTACTGGGTTTTGAGATTGTAGAAACTAGTCCCAATAAAATTAAGATTAAATCAATTTCGAAACAATTAGATGAAGAGTTTCCCACCATACTAAGACGTACTTTTTTTGTGTTACATCAAATGATCCATACTTTCAAAGAGATATTAGAACAAAAAGAACTCTCCCGATTGGAAGAAATAAACTCTTTAGAGATGACCATCAACAAATACACTATGTTTCTGAAAAGAATCATCAATCGTACTGGATATAAGTATCCTCATTACACTTATCTTTTGGTTACATTCTTGGAACTCACAGCTAACCATTTAGATTATCTACGTCGATATCTGGTGAATCATCCAAAAGTCAAGATGGATAAAACCATCCTCAAAGAATATCATCGATTATATGATCTATTTAATCGGGTTTATGATTTATATTATGACTATTCGGAAGAGAAGTTTCGTTGGATTGCCGAAGAACAACCCCACTTTAATTGGTTTAGTCAAATTAAAGACCAAGAGATTAAATTCAACTTTCGAATGATAGCAGAATATTTAGTACAAATTTCTCGACAGATTGTTGGACTGAACCTAAAAAATAGTTAATCTTCTCCCATAAACTCTCGTACATGTCAAAAGAAACAACGATTTCTTTTGATCATGCTCAAGGATTTTCTTCTTTGAGAAAATCCTTGACATTCCAGAAGTCCGTCTTGACAAATCTGGAAGGATCTAACTTTCTCTGTTTTAACTCTAATAAACCCAGTTTAACATGAGAACTACCTTTAGGGATATGAAATCCTGCTAATGCAGATAAAGAACTCAATTGTTTCAAGGCTGCGTCTCTGGCTAAGATGGAAGCGGCAGCTACTTCTACATATTTAGATTCAGCTTTCTCTTCCCGAACCTCTCCAACATTACAACCGGGATATTTATCTACGATATGTTTTCCTGGTTGTAAGAACTGAGCACATTCGTGATGAAGATGATCGAGAAGTAAAGTAACCTTTTCCTTATGTTGATTATACTCTTCTGGGAAAACACTCTTGACTTCACAAGGTGCAATCAACCTAATTTGTTCAGCTAAACGAATCACTTCATGATCGCTTAAGGTTTTAGAGTCAGCCACTCCGATTTCTATCAACTTTTTCCTGATTTCGTCATCGGCTTTAACTGCTGCTACTGTAATTCCTCCAAAAGTATCCCCTTTAAGTGATTCATCGCTGCCAATGATCCAGCCCAACTCTTTTTTGAACGGTTCAGTTTCCTCTAGATTTCCTATCTTTAGTTTCTGTATTTCTTTCGATAGAGTTTCAACATCAGCAGCCTTTCCTTGTAATAATAATTTCCCAGAATTATATAAAATTAGAACAACCCCTTTCTTTTTTGAGCGAGCTTCTTCATGAATAGTTTTAGGTTCTTCTTCAACTACACCTTTAAGCTTAGACAAGTCCTCTTTTTTAACACCTGTAAATACTACCATTATACTAGAGAAGATAATTAAAGTTTAAAAAAGTATCTAGAACTCACCTAGACTTCTTTGTTTCTTGCTATCAACTATATCCTTATACGGTCGCCACATTCTTCTAAACAACTCTGGGTATTTATCATGATAATTTTTCAGAAAATCTTGAGTTTTAGGATCAGAAAGATATCCAGAACCGAAATCAATCTTAATCTTCTTTTTGATCGCTTCTACTGCTCTATCCCGGATAACCTTAGCCACTACTGAAGCAGCACTTACCACAATATATTTAACATCAGCTTTATGCTCAATGTACAAATCAACTCGAGTACGCACATCCGGGTCGATCTTATTGAACATATATTGATGATATGCAGGAATATTAGTACTGGGACAATCAATGTAAGCTTTCTTAGGAGCAATCTCAGAGATCATTCTAGCGGTAGTGTCTGCTTCCAACCAGTTTAAGTTTGATTCTGTTTCTCTTAAAGACAAATCTATTGCATCAGGCTCGATTACTTCTACTCTGAAATCTTTAACGATTTCTCTGATTCGGTCAAACATCTCTTCTCGGGTAGAGGAACTTAACATCTTAGAATCTTTAACCCCTAGCCATTCGAATCGTTGAAGATCTTCTTCTTCTACTGCTAGGGTTACCATTACCATTGGACCTAAAATTGGTCCTCTACCCGCTTCGTCCGTTCCCGAGATTAACATGTTTTATACACAGAGTTATTGACTTTAAATAGTTTTAGGAAGATTAATTCTTCTTTCTCGAATGAATCACTCTTTCTAATTCCTTATCAGTAGGCAGAACAAATTTAACCGTACATCGATCAGCATACTGAATCTCACGAGGATTTACTTCCAACCATCCTTTCTCTACGCACTTATTCATCACATCTATTGCCCCAAGAAAAGGTAGATAGTTGTAAGGATAATGCTCTCTCTCACATATTTCTCGCCATAAACCATCTTTATGGTTTCCAAAGTAAGTCCTCCATAACTGGTCGGCCATCTCATACACAAAGATATCCTGTTCGCAATACTTACACCTCTCTCCTTCCGGTAGATAGACGCTCAAAGAAACAGATTGGATCATAAAAAGTAGATGATCTAAGTTAGAATTGGTTGTTTCTCCGTTAAGATGGTCCCTTGCTTGAGAAAAATATTCCTGAAATATTTCTTGTCCTTTTGGAGTTAGCTCACGCATCATGCTTGGTTGAATCAGTTCTTCTAATTCCAATCCTGCTAGAACCTTAAGATAAAACACACGAGAATCATTCAGTTGTTTCTGAGATTTAAAAAACGCTTCTAAAGATAGCGGCTTCTGGAGAAGTTCTTCTGGTAGATCCAGTTCATCGAAAAATCCAACGTATCCGGGAGTGATCATCTTATTTAAGACCCCAACTCCCTCAACAATCCTTCTACTCCTTCGAGATGTTCATGTTGACCAGAAACGGTCAAGAGGGATTTAGGACCTCCTTCAGTTACTCTAGTAACCTTAACGGTGAAATCATAGATATGATAAACATTATCTTGTACATGAGAACCTAGAGCACTTAATCTATGTAAAACATTCTCTGATGCAACACCCAGACAATAAGTTTCACGAAAGTATCTTCCCATTTATCTTCTCCTAAGCATTATTAAACCGATTCATAATAACCAGCAAGAGTTTCCAAATCACTGGGAGAAAACCAATGTCCGGGCTTTCTGTTATTACGAATATCATCCATTTGTTTAAATAATCGATAAGCTGCTTGTTCGTTAGATCCCCCAAAACCACTGACAAAGTATCCCACTGGAATTCTTATATCGGCTAAAAGAACCCCTTCCCTTCCTCCAGGACCAACATGAATTTCCACTGGTTTCTTTAAATTAAATCCAGGAACGGTTAGAATTTGGGCATTATATCTCTCTGCACCGCTTACTAACTCCATTCTAAACCCTTCCGGAACAACTAAATCATCAATAGGTATGGCCATTTTATCAACTCCAAATTATTTAATTTTACAACCCAAATGCATCCGTAAATTCGCGCATTCTTCTATATTCTGCTAGAAACATCGATCCCTTATCAGTCAATAAGATTACTTTTGAAGGCACTTCTCTCTTTTTATGAAATTCTTCCTCAACTGCAATCAACTCCTTCCCTAACAACTCTTCCATGTACATGTTTAACAATTTATGAGAAAGATTAGATTTGTACATTAAATGGGTCGGCTTGATTCTTCCTCCTTTGTTTTGGATAGACAAAAGAATGTCAAAAATAAGTTCTAAACGAGATCTTCTAGCGGCCATTATTTCTTGGTCACCCGGTTATAAGTGTAAAGTAAAAGTAAAAATCCTACCAAAAGTAAAACTTCTCCTACTACATACATACTGTCCCACAAAAACACAAAAATAAAGGCAATATTACTAAACAACATAAACATAAAGCTTACCATTACTAAGAAAGCATTACGATTGCAGTTAGTACTAAGATAATTCTTGAAATAATTCAACACAGTTAAACCCAAAATAACTGCGCTGGTAAGATAAAATACGGAATATTTAAAGTTGCTTACTACTGAAATCAAGAAGATCAGATAAACAAAAAGAGCCATCTGACTAACTTCATAGAAGTTATGTAACCTCTGCCTAGACTTTTGAGAGATAAAGAAGATCAGTAACCATGCCCCTAACATCACTACCATCTGTAAGAAGAAAGCGGCCCGATAAAAGAGATCTGCAAATTCTAATCCCTGACCTACTGCCGGCCCCAGTATGGTAACCGTCGCTTCTCTTAACGGGCTGGAATAAAGTACTCCATAAGTGAACATCTTTAAAGCTAAGCTTAAAGCGATAAACAAGAAAGCGAAAGAGAAGTAACCATACTTAGTTTCCTTACTCATACGATAAACTTTTAAGCTGTATCCAGCAATAAGCAGGGCTATAATTAAGCTGATTCCTTCAAAGACCAAATCATACCCTTGAAACCAAGACGGTGTGAAAAATAATTGATACATTAGTTTACCCCCAACTTACTTAGGAGTAACAAATCCTTTTTCGCTTTAAAAAGGTTATGTATCTTTTTTCTTAATTTACCTTCTTTAGCTTAAGTTCCAGTAGTTTATAAACAAGTTAATTTATCTATACCTAAAACACACTTTCGACGCCAACACCTTCTTTTCGCCTCGCCTTAAGCGAGGTTTTTAACTTACAACAGAAGTTCCTCTATTCTAAAGGTGTTCCGCTCCATAAAGTCCAATCTTCTGAAGGAGAATAAGGAGCAAAAGTAAAGTAAGGAGGTTGAGTCTGCCCAAAATACCCATGTTGAACATCTTTCCACGTTTTCCCTCCACCGCCAGAATAACTATGAATTGAACTGCCAAAATAACTCCAAGCGTTAGTCATAAAGCTAGAGGGAGATGAATCAACATTACTTCCGGCACCGGGCTCAACGATCAATTCTCCTTTGAACCCATTTTCTTTAAAGATCTTGATAACGTCACGAATAGGAGTATTACCTTGCCCAGGAGCAAGATGTTCATCTTGATATCCGTAATTATCTACCAAATGCAAATGTTTTACTACCCCTGACTTGGCCAGATCTTCTACTCTCTTCAAGAACCATTTATTAAAATCTTTATCGTTATCCTCTAAAGTCTTATTAGAATCTCCTTGCCAATACTTTCTCCACATGTTAAAATGGCCAGTATCAAAAGTAGCTCCGATATGTTTATCAGCTAAACTTTTAGCTTCTTCACTAGAAATCTTATTCTTTTCCACCAGCATTTGAGCCATTCTTTCTCGACTTCTAAGAACTAAATCTTTAAGTTCATCCGGATGGGCTCCATAAGTTTCGGGATAAAGATTTTCCATAGCTAAGAAAATAGGTTTCTTGATCGTTCCTTTCCTCTCTAACTCTTGAGATTTTTTCATAGTATAGATTGCTGCTTGAGCATAAGCATCGTAAGATTCTTTTTTAGCATAGACATCTGCTCCCTCCACATGCCTAATTGTTTCTTCTGCTTCTGCTGCTTGGGCCAACTGTGAGGAAGAACCTTCTTGAGCTTGCCTCATCTGTCTTTTAATTTGATCCAAAGCGTCATCGATCATCTCCGTAGGAAATTTAGATTCTGATGGAAGGAGATTGCCTAAGATGGAATGAGCTTGCTGTTTCAATTTCCATTTTTCGTCTTCAGAAGTTTCTTTCTCTATTTTTTCGTATAATTCCCGAGCTTTTTGTAATTTCTTTAAATTTTCAATATTATCTTGGAAATTACCATAATAATAAGTTGCCCACCCTTTACTGTTAGCAGCGTTAGTTTCTAAAGTAGAAATAATGTATGCTTCTTCAGGCAGAACTTTAACTTGATCTTTAGTAAGATCTGAACGAAAGAATCGTGACCAACGAGATTTCTTAGCTTCTTCCTCACTAAACTTCCCGGATTTCCATTTCTCAAAATCCTCTTGAGCTCTTAAGGTCATCTGTTTAGATTCTTCTATTAACGCATCCCAACCCATTTGTTTAACTTCAAAGTTTTGACCATCTTTACTCATCTTAGGAACACGCTGTTCATCGGGTAATCGGTTACCTAGATAATCTACATAAATTAGTCGTCCGCGTTCATCCTTTTCTCCTTGAGCAACTTTCTTCTGGCCATTCTCAACGTATTCCATCCCCTTTTCGGTAGTGTTCCACACTGGACGAGAAACAGCTCGATTTTTACGCGCTTCTTGGATTACCTGTCCGGTTCTAGTATCTACAACCCTGAAAGCAGTACGTTCTTCTTCTCCTTCATACATGCTAAATCGTTTATCCTTGTTCCATTCTGCATCTGCTACTGGACGATGGAATTCTCCCGAATGTAATACTACTGGACCACCACGAGCCACATCGGCAGCAAAATCTATTGCTCTTTTAATCTCATCAACAGCCATACTTTTAGAATGTCTAGAAAAATTACCTTGCTGGTCCATTCCAGCCATACCATAAACTCCTACCGTAGCATGAGTAGTAAAATTAATTTCATTAGCTTTTTGAATTTCACGTAAAGCTTGACGTTGGATTTCTCCGTACATTTCTGGAGTGTGTCCTTGACCAGAACCTTTTCCTGCACCCATAAATGAAAGTTCAGCAGTTTTAGTTCCGCCACGTAAACGCGCATTTAAGGCAGGAATATTTGGAACAACACCTAATCCTAAACTAATACCTATATCTCCCACACTTACTCCTACATCATTGGTGTTCTCTTTAGTAACCGATTTACCATACTCCCGATCCATCGGACTATAATAGCCAGATCCTGACCCAAAACTTACCATGGGTAAAACTATTTTTTATAGGTATATAAAAGTTATCCTTACTCGAACCTAAAAGGAAGCTTTAAATAAAAAGCTTTATTAACTACCCATTAAGGAATTAGCACTAAAAGAGGCCTAGATGAAAAATTTTACTCCCATTGACGAATTTGTAGATCAAATCGCTCAGAAAAAAGTTAACAGTTGGTTCGATAAACTTTCTTTCGCGGCAATTCTCTCCGTGTGGATAACTTTAGTATTCCTATTCGGGTTATCTTATTATTTCTTCAGTACAGACGTCTCTTATTTGCATTATAATCCTACCAATGGACCGGTAGAAGGAATATTAAATCATGTTTACTTTAGCTTTATTACTGCTACCACTACCGGATTTGGAGATATTGTCCCTTTTGGAATGTTTAAAGTGGTAGCCATCTTTGAAGTGATTTTTGGATTTTTGTTATTAGCGGTAGTTACTTCTAAATTTGTTTCTATCAAACAGAATATTATTCTAGAAGAGATTTACGAATTATCTTTTCATGAGAAAGTCAATCGAGTACGTTCTTCTTTATTGGTATTTAGACAAAACATCAGCAGGATCATCAGCCGAGTAGAAGAAAAAGAAGTGCACAAGCGAGAGATTAGCGACTTATATACTTATATTTCTTCTTTAGAAGATATCTTACGTGAAGTTTATGCTTTAGTATATCGACAAGATGGTAGTCAGTATACTAAAGTATTAGACACCTTAAACACGGAATTGGTATTTAATAGTGTAATTAATTCTTTTGAGAAGGTCAACGAGCTAATTGGGATCTTAGACCAGAACAAACTGGAATGGAGAAGAGATGTGACTATCCATTTAATCTATAAATGCATTAATTTAAACCAACAATTGTTTGATCGAGTTAACGCAGATAAAATGATCTCGGAAAAGAATCTTAACGATTTAAATGCACAGAAAAGTAAAGTCATTGATGGATTACGTGCAGTGATGAATGTTAGTGAAGAAAAGATTCCGGAAACAATAATTGTTAAGAATTAATTTTTATATAAATCGTTACTTCTTTTATACACATCTCTAAGTTTAAGACCCATCTGCTGAGTTAAACTAGCAGCAGCTGCGACTGATTCAGTAAAAGAGTATTTTCCTGTTTCCACATCTTCCAGTTTTCTTTCCACGGCTGAACTTAGATATTGAGCTTTTCTCTGTTCTTCCGCATTGATATACCCTTTTTCTTCTACTGCCCGATTGATTTTAGTCATCTCCGCATATATGTCTTTCATGGGAGCTTGACTAAGCTTCAAGGTATATTCTGATTGCATCAATTCTGGAGGAAGTTCTACTCTTTCTCTAGCTAGATGTTCTAATTCAGAATCGTCCACTCGTTGAGGTTTAACGGTTTTTTCTTCTACCGCTTCCTTTTTCTCTTTCTTCAATCCCCGATGAGTACGCACCACTTCTTTTTCTTCTTCGCTTAGACTTTCTAAATCACTGCTAGCTACTTGAGGGATAGGTGTTTTCTCTTTTTGTTTTCGCTTTTCAGTTAATTCCTTCTCGCTCTCCTTTATTTCCTTTTGAGCATCTTCTATCTCTTTCCTTTTCTGTTGTTCTAACTCTTTTAGTTTCTTAATCCGTTCTTCTGGAGGTAAGTTCTTTAGATCATCTTTAGCCATATTAACCTTAATAGAGGAAGAAGTATAAAAAGTTTTAGGAGGAAGAAATACGAACTAGAATGTAACTATCTCACAGGATAAAAACTTATAAACTTCCCCTAGTGAAATAATTCACCATGTACGAAACAATACCTTTAATGGAACAACCAGAAGTAAGAACTGCTTATGCTCAACACTTAAGACAACAATTAGGAGAGGACAGTCTGTGGAAAATTGGTGCTGCCACATTTACTCCGGGCCTGATTGCTAATCCTAATAAAGAAGAGACAATTAAGAAGAATGGAGCGGGTTTGGTAGAAAGAATGTATATTATGGGGATTGCCAAGACCACAGAAAAACCGGAAATGAGAGGACTAGGACTAGCTGTAGCTAGAGAAATAACCACCACTGAATTTTACAAAGTTTTAACTGGAGAAAGAGGATACACCGCCGGAAGCGAAGGAACGTATCTACTAAAGCCCCTCGACACTACAGAACAATTAGTCAACGAACTAAAAGATTTGGAAGCATTAGTTTTCCTCAGAGAGGATTTTGTTATTTAAGTAATTCTTTATATTTTCTGGTTTAAATTTGAATGAAAATTCCGCTTACCTACTTTCAACCTTACCAAAAGATTTAAATAGTACCCCTAAGAAGTAGTATCTATGAATAAAAAATTAGAAATTATTGTGGGAGTTGCAGGAGCAGGATTGGCTTGTTGGGGACTTTACGATTTATTTGCTCCAGACGGAACTGGCACAAGTCTGGTTCAGAAAATGTATCAAGGAGTGGTCAATCATGTAGATCTCTGTTCACCTGGTAATTGCTATGTAGATCTTCTTTATGCTAAGGGGAAGTTAGCCTTCGGAGGGTTAGGCGTAGCATATGCACTTCTTTCGAATCAGAAAAACTCTAAAAAGAAAGAATAATAACCAAACTTACCAGGAAATCATTCCACGAGACTTCTTGAAATTATTATAAGTGTTCCAACAAGTACCTGCAGCACCTTTTGCTGCTTCTTTCTTTGCCCCTTCTTCTCCTGCTACTTTCTGTCTAAGCTCTTTAGCACTCGTGCCTTTCATCTTGGCTTTAGTTTCAGAAGGAGTATAGAAATCGCCTAAGAATTTTTCCATGAAGGTTTTTTTAACTTTTGAAGAATTCTTCTTATCTTCTCCTTTCTCTTTATACTCTTCACCTTTAGCTTCAGCGATATAACGATCCAATTCTTCTCCCAAAGCTTCCATAGCGTTGAATACTGCTCCAGAAATGTCTGACATCAAAAGCATAGTTTCTTTCTCTTTGAGCCGAATATAATTCTTGATCTCTTCATCGGTCCATCCATACACCCTCAGATTCATTTCCATCTTACCGATGTGTACTGGTCCACGCTGATATCCTTCTTGCTGAATTTTAAGTTCAGGCCGAGTACGATAATTGAAAGTAACCAGAATACATTCGTTAGCTTTACCTTTTTTCTTTTTAGCTAATATCTCTATATCCAACATGCTTCCTTCAAAAGCAGAAACTAGATCTGGCGATTTCATCCGTGATTCTTTCACGTTAAGTTTAGCTACATGCTTCAAGTATGGTTTTACCCACACGATGTACATCTGAATGATACGGAAATGTTGTAACAAGTATTGTAACATGAAACGTTTACGGCTACGATGTTCTTGGCCAGTACGAACACGCCATTCGATATATTGAGCAAGATGTCGCTCTAAAACCCTTAGCACGCTACGATTGAAATCTTTACTTAATCCAACCATATGCCCTTCCAGTTCGCCTTTACTTTTCAACGGCGGGGTATCGAAGAATAAATCGGGCAGAGTGACAAACTCTAATTCTCTGGCCATTCCATAAACAGAAGAAGCACTTTTACCTCCTCCTTGAACCAAATCGATAAACACTCCTTTGAGAGTTATATCAGAACTTTTACCTCGCTGAGAGAGAGGTTTCTTCAATTCGACATCCACATCGTCATAATAACCAAGACGTTCATCTAAGATTCTTAATTCTCTAACCATCTGGAACATTTCTTTAATCATCTTTCCGGTAGTAGCCAGGTATTGAGATACTTTATCTTGTTGTGCACCCAACCTTTGCTGAGTAACTCCAAAGAAAGCAGAATTTTCTGCCGCTGCAAAGGAATCTTCTAATTTTAATATTTCTGGAAAGTTTTCTTTCAAACTGTCTAAAACCCAGAAATAAGGTTCTTCTAAACTCAAATCGTACACTTCCCATATTGCTTTATATTTCTTAAATGAAGCAGGAAAACCGGTTTTACCATACTGATCTTTAAGAATTTCAGTATTCTCTTCTGCGGCATCATCGTTACTAAATTCATATCCGGGAGCAGCTTCATACACCGCTTTTTCTTTATTATATTGATATTTGCTTAAAGCTTCCTTTTTAATGAAACCATACTTTACTAATAATTCAGAACGTTTAGGATCTCCTTCTTTCAGAAGATCTCTCCATAATTGTGTTTCGTCCATCTTTCCTCTTTTTAATGAAGAATAGCTTCAAACCTTAATAAGTTTTATCTTTTTGAAAGTCACCACCTAGGCCAGGAGATAAAACAAGAACTGCTATCCTAAATGAGAATTGGTAGATGCTCCTTTTCAAATATACTTACTAAGGATCACTTGTTTTACGGCCAGGGTGACTTTTTGGTTGCTTTTTGACAGAAGAAGAAACATAACTTATCCTTGATCTTAACCTTTACTTTAAACCCCGACTTCTGTAAGTTTTTCTTCCATATTAAAGAAGTAAAAGAATTAACTTGTTGCTGAGCATGCCAGGCCTGTACCCCTTTAGCGCTCAATAAAGCCACAAAATTGCCTTGATCTTTGAGAACTCGGTGTACTTCTGTAAATAGTAGGGGATAATTTTTAACATAATTTAACACAAAGATAGCTGTAACTGAATCGAAGGAATTTGGCTTAAAAGGTAAAGCATGTTCTAAATCTCCAATTACTTTTTTAGAAAGGTTTTCATTAAAATCAAGCATTTTGGAAGAAAGATCAAACCCCACAGAAGGAAGATAAGAATAACTGCCACAACCCAGATCTAAATTCTTTCCTTTTAGAAAGGAAAGTTCTTTTTTTATTAAATCACGTCTTTCTTTCTGGATTTTATGACCCCACATAAACGCTTCTGCGTTCCAGAAAGAAGTTCTATCTTGAGGCCAGTTTTTCGCCCAAGTTACTTTTTTAGCTAACCTTCTAAGTCTAGGTTCGACCTTCATTCCATACTGTAACTTAATCAGTCCGGATAAAAATTCTGTTTCTGCATTCATGGTTAGAATAAGAAAGTAGCAAAAGTAGCCACCCCATTGAATAATAATCCCCCTATTAAGCTACTAGTTAGCAACACAACTCCCCCCACCAATAGCCTACCCACACAAATAAAGATTTCTCTGTTCACAAAGTAAGCGGTTTTATCTCCACAAGCTTTATCATACTCTAAAGCTCCGGCTGGAGCTTCAAATATTCCGTAAGTTAAAGAACCAAAGATAGTTACACTTAAGATTTGATCGATAGTGGTTACTAATGCTCGGCCTCCCCAAGACAGAGCTTCAAACCAAGTAGTCCAATGTAATATTTTATGTTTATTTAGATGGTCGCTATATCTGCCCATGAACCATAACAAAAAGGCGCTTATCCCGGCTAGGATTGACTCTACTATCCCCAAAGAAAGATAATCTTTCAAGATCACAAAAATAAACAAGGGCCAGATTACTCCTGCAGCTAAGGCCCGAGTCCCTCTAGAGATAAAGAATAAATAATTTTTCCACTCCTTAGGATCAAATAAAGAAGTTAAAGAGAAATGGTAGCGAGTATGCTGGTCTTTACTTAAGAACAAGAAGAAGGCAGAAATAAATAACAATATTCCAGTAAAGAGAAATACCGGTTTAAATCCTAAGAGGTTAATCAATAATCCTCCCAGGATTGGACCAACCATAGTAGCTAGAATAGAAATGCTTTCTCTCTTTCCTACTTCTTCCCCTCGATGTTTACAATCACTAGCTTTCATGAAAATAAGATGCATTCCCATCCAATAGAAAGCTAAAGAGGTTCCTAAAGTTATACCTAGGACATAAAGAGGAATCTTATAGAAAGGTAGAAGATATAACATTCCGATAAATCCTAAGTATAAAGGAACACTAACTAATACTGAATGTTTAAATCCAAATCTAGCAGCAAACTTTGCTGCTATCGGTGAGAATACCGCCAGAGCCACAGCATAAACCATAAACATCCAGATAGTTTGATTTAAACTGTATCCTAATTCTACGTACAAGTATAACGGAACGAATAAACTAATCAGAGAAATAGCAAAAGAACGGATAGCTGCAGAGATGTAAACTTGAGTTAATTCTTTCTTAGGGAAGTATCTCCACCAAAAATGATGATCATTATGCATACTTAAGATACTTTATTCAGGTTTATAACATTTTCTAAAAGGTGGAAGAAAATGAGTGGACCCACCCGGACTTTCGTATTTCAACCTTCTTGTGGGGGTTGATAAGGGCAGACTGCTCTTATATTCGAACCGGGGATCTACTCGACTTTGAGAATGTTCTCGTCAACGAGTCGTTATAGCCGCTAGACTATGGGTCCACAAGGTATCAATTTCCGGCTTTATTTAAAAAATCTTTTGTTTTTAATCCCTCTTCTTCAGTAAACCATATAAACCAAAAAATAATCCTTCAGACTATGGTAGAACAAACCCCAGAGCAGCCTTTGTACCTTTTACCGCAGAATAAGAAGAGAGTGATGGTACCCAAGATTATCACTTTAATAGTTCTGGGAGGATTATTCTATGCAGGAATCCTGCTAAATTTATCTTTATTACAACTAGACGCTGAACAACAAAGTGCGGTTAACTTAGCTTCTATTGTTTTATTAGGAATGATTCTGGCTTTGGGAATTTATTTAGGGTATCACCAAGTAGGCCAACCTTACCGATTTTATCAGAACCGGATTATGTTACACAAGAAAGCTATTTTTTATACTCAAGTTTCTCAAGTAGTAAGAGTGCAAAGTTTTGTGGACAAGAGATTCAAGACTTATCATCTGGATTTAGGGAATAAACTTAAGGTAGAGAATATCCCGGAAGAGATGCAGATTGAAGCTTATCTTCAACAATTGGTCAATTATGCTAGAAGTAGACCAGTATGATCAAACTTTCTTGTTAAGATAAGTTTCAAATACTACTTGAGTGGTAGCCAAAACTAACGGACCGATAATCACTCCTAATGGACCGAACAACAATAGTCCCCCGAATACTCCAATCATGATAATTACTGGATGAACTTTAGCTTTCTCGCTGATTAATTTTGGTTTAAGAATATTGTCAATGGTACTAACAATTAATAGTCCATACAAGAATAATCCGATTCCCTTAAACATTAAAGAGTTAGAACTTTGAATCATTCCATCAAAGAATAAAATCAAGGAAGCTGGCACCCACACTACTCCTGTACCTAAAATAGGAATCAGAGCAAATAAGGCCATAATTAAACCCCAGAAAAAAGGAGAAGAAACTCCAAAGATTAAGAAACCTAATGCTCCCAAAGCACCTTGAATTAATGCTACCATTAAATAACCATAAACTACTCCATGTACAATCTCGCTTAATCTGGAAAGGATATAGGCATACTCCTTTTTCTGCATGCTCAAATATTTGCTTATTTTTACTAAGAAATGTTTTCCATGTTTAAGGAAGTAGAACAAAGTGAAAAACATTACAAATAGATTTAAGATAAACCGAGGAAGACTCAGTAAGAATTGTGACCCTAACTGGAACACTTTAGAGGTAAGAAACTCAGTAACGGTCTGAATTTGGCCCTTTACTGAAGGTAATTGAATCAGACTTTCTACTCTCTGACAAAGAGAGTTCGTACATTCTGATAATAATCCGACAGATAGCTTTTCTTTAATTAAATTAAAAGTGGTGTAAGAATCTTCTACTAATACATTTATTATAAATACCGCTGGAACAACTAATAACGCCAAGATGATGACACATACCACTAAAGAGGCAATAGTATCAGAGAAGTGTTTATTGATCCATTTATACAGGGGATAAGCAAAGTAAGCTAAGATTCCTCCCATCAAGATGGCTTCTAAGAATGGTTTAACGATGAAGAAAGAAAGGATTATTAATAGTATCGCTAAGATTATAGGAATATATCCACTAAATTTCTTAATCTTCCATCACCCTTAAGGGAGATAATAGTTTATATTTTATAAAGGTATCTTTGTGAGTAGGTGGGAATTATCAAACTTACAAACAAGGAAAATAGAAAAACTTCTTTGAAAAACTAAAGGAAACTAAACGGTTCTAAAAGGGAAGTGTCTTTTTAGACACTTTGATATTACTTTTAATTGCAGGTGGATAACACAAATTAGGTTCAATTAATTAGAGTTTCAACTCAATATCTTCTTTCCATTTTACTTCACCATAAGTATGGGCAACAATAATTTCTAATTTATTTACATTTTTGTTCAGAATTTTTTTAAGATCAGAGATACTTGTGTTTGTATGTAATTCTACTGATTTAGAATAATTATTCAATACATTTAATGATTCTATTAGTAAGTTCTTTTTTTGGAGAATATTTTTCAATGATTTACCATTCAGATTTAAATATATTCCTTCAACTGTAGAAGATTTAGAACTTTTATTTCTGATTATTAAATCGATATCGATAGAATGGGACCCTCTCCCTTGTAAAAGGTCTTTTCCGTGAGGATAAATTGTAACATTATTAATCGTTAATCTTGCTTTATATCCTACAATCAATTCATATAATTTGATACATAAATCTATTATCCACATAAGTATAGTTAAACAAACATATAATATAAATGTTTGGAGGGTTATTCAAAAAAGCTACCAATCTGCCCTACGCGTTCCTTATATTGTCTTGTTTTCTCTTTTTGACGCTCTTTAACTATCTCAACTGGGTCTTTCCCACATATGGTTTTGATAAATACGCTATCTTCCTTAGAATAAATATTTGTAAAACTTTTTCTAACGAGCTCTTGTTTTTGAATAACATCCCCTTCTTCTTTTGGTACTTTTACAACAAAAGGTATTCTTTCAATCTCGTATGTGGAATCAAAAAATCCTGATGCCTGCTGGATTATTTTGGTATTAATATGTCCGATTCTTCCACCAACATCACAATAAAGATAGTTTTTATTCTCTCCTTCAAGTGATGCTCCTCTACAATTAACGTAAGAATTGGACTGTGCTCTATATTCCTGATTAGTTAAATCTGCAATGATATCCCCATCATAAAGTAAACAGGGCATAGATTCGGGACATCTAAGTGTCATTGAGATATTTAATTGTGGACAACCAGTTAAACTTGCAAAAACTGAAGAATCACAACCAACTAGAACAATAATGAAAAATACTAAAAATACAATCCCTAAGAACATTTTTATATTCATTTAAATGAAGAATACTTTAAGTTTTAATAAACGTTTTGGTTATATTAAAAGAAGAGCAACTCAACAATAAATATTATCACAAAAACAAGAATCAGACTAGCCATTGAAGTTAAAGCTTGAATTAAAATCCTGCATATATACCTCTTTTCCGGTACTAACCTAAGAAATATGTTTAACACCGGTTCAGTAATATATTCTTTCATATGCGAAACCATCCAGCCACAGAATACCCCAGTGATCACAGCGAAAAGTATATTGGCATCCATAGTTGAAAGAAGGATAAACAGATTTATATATGTTTGTCGACAAAGCGACACACTTGAAAAATAAAATAAAAATGTGCCCCGGTCGGGAATTTCTCACTGACGTTCGAATTGTTATCGAGCGCCAACATTTGAACCCGAGTCCCCACATCTCTTCAAACTTATTAAGTTCTCGAAAGTGTGGGATGATAGTTTGTCCCCAAAATAAACAAGTTTATCTTGGTCCGGGCTACACTACCGGGGCATAGAAAAGAAAATAAGATGTTGATTTAAAAAGCTTTTGGGAGATTTCCGTTTCGATATCTTTATTAAGAAATAAACCAGGATTAAGAGAATGATAGATTTCTTGAAAACCTGGAAGCAAGTCAACGCAACCACCTTAGACTTACTGAACTGTATCCCGGAAGAAACATATCACACTAAACCCTTCTCGCCAAGGTTCAGATCTTTCTCTTGGGAATTCGCCTGTCTTTTAACTACCAGGAAAATGTATCTTCTGGGGATAAAGCAAGGAAAACTTAACGGTCAGACAGAATGCCTAGATGATGAAGAGGTTTCAAAGTTAAGTAAAGAAGAGATGTTCAAAGCACTAGAAGAAACCGGAACCGAGATTTTAAGAATGATTAGCGAACCCAAAATCAAAGAGATTGAATATTTCGGAGAGAAAAGTAGTAAATTAAACGTGATGTCTTGGTTATTTCAACATGAACAACTGCACTTCGGCAAGTTAATTCTCTATCTCACCCAAGCAGAAATTGAAATTCCTGACTCTCTCAGAAAGATGTGGGGAACCCAAAGTTTCAAGAAAAGTATATAAATCTCATAAAGATGAATCTAAGATATGCAAGCTACAGTTAATCCTTGGGAAGTTAAAGGAGAAGTTGATTACGATAAACTGATTAAAGAGTTCGGACTCCAACCTTTACATCATCTTCCGGAAGAGTTTCAATCCTTTCCTTTATTCAGAAGAGGAATAATTTTTGCGCATCGAGATTTCGCTAGAATTGTAGATGCTATCCAAAACAAGAAACCGTTTGTGATGATGACCGGATTAATGCCCAGCGGTAAGATGCACTTTGGACATAAAATGGTCGCAGATCAGATTATCTTCTATCAAAAACTTGGCGCTAAAGTATATCTTACTGTCGCAGATGTGGAAGCTTATAATTCTCGTAATCCAAACATGAAAGAGTTGCGTGAATGTGCAATTAAAGAATATCTTACCAATTATGTAGCGTTGGGATTAGACCTTAAGAAATGTGACTTTTATTTTCAATCACAACGATCAACTGACGGAAAGAAGTCTAATGCTTATTACAGCCTAGCGTTAATGCTTTCCAGACACGCTACGTTTAACGAATTTTCAGCAATCTACGGCCAGATTTCCCCCGGTAAGATGAGTTCAGCCCTGTTACAAGCATCAGATATGCTTCATGCTCAGTTGCCCGAATTTGAAGGACCTTTACCGGTAATCATTCCAGTAGGAGCAGACCAAGATCCACATATCCGTTTAGCTCGAGACATTTCCCAGAGAATTAAAGAACATAAATTTGTTCAGATCAGTTCTACTTGCCATCAATTCCTACCCGGATTAGGAGGAGGGAAAATGTCTTCTTCTGATCCCACTTCTTATATTGCTTTAACGGACACTCCAGAAGAAGCCACTAAGAAAATCAAGAAATATGCCTTCTCTGGAGGCCAAGCTACAATTGAGGAACATCGTAAACTGGGTGGAAACCCTGAGGTGGACGTAGCTTTCCAAATACTTAAATATGGGTTCGAACCGGATGACAAAACATTGCAGAAGATTTATGAGGATTACAAGTCAGGAAAATTGTTAAGCGGAGAACTTAAACAACTTGCCATCGAAAAAGTAACTGCTTTCTTGAAAGAGCATCAGGAAAAAAGAAAGAAAGCAGAGAAAGTAGTAGAGAAATTCTTATCTCAACTGGAATAGCTTCATTCCAACCTCTATTTTGCTCTCCACAAGCTTTTTAAACCGGAAGAACTTTCTAACATAAAAAGAGGCGATAGAAGAAAATGTCTAAAGTTAAATCTGTTAAGAAGAATAAACCTAGACCTTGGCATGTAGTTCCTTTAAAAAGCAGTTTCATGGCCCTTTCTATCATCGGTTTCTTGATTTCTGTTTATTGGGTCTATCCAAAGAGTATCAATTGGGGAACAGCTTTCATCTTAGTGTTCATTGCTATGTTCATAGCTTCAGTGATAAGTATGACTAAAGCGCCAGTCATAAACGAATAAAGAGGTAAATTTAATGGTTCAACAAAAACTGTCTTGGAAATTCCCGGATAAGGATTTCACTTTATTACGCTTAGAATTAGTTTTCTTAGCGATTATCGCAGCTATTGTTTTCATCTTTTCATATTACGATTTCGATCAAAGATGGTATCTGGCCATTCTTTTCACCGTAATCTTCATCAGTCTTTATTTCTTGATTTCAGCTATAGTCCAGAAGATTAGATTGGTTAAAGAGGTATACACCCTTACTCCTTCTCATTTAGAGATTCATCGTCAACATCGTTTTGGAAGTGTAAAACATAAAGTCCACTTTAAAGATATTAAACAACATAAGTTGGACCATACTTTTTTGGGAGGGTACATCCTAACCCATAAAGGTAAAAAACATTCTTTATTCTTCAATACTAAGAAAGAAGTACAACGTTTTGAATCTTTCATGAAAAGGCACGGAAAGAAGAAATAATTTATTTTTTATTATCAAATTTTTCTTTAGCTTTAGATTCTTTCCAGAAGATTACATGAGAAGCTCTTTTCTCAAACAAAGCTATAGCCAAGCTTACTAAGTTGCGATCATCATTGACACTATTCTTAATAGCTAGATTTTTAGCTTCTTTTAAACATTCATCCATTAGATAGAAATTCTCTTGCTTGCACTTCTCTTCTACTTCTTTCTCTTCTTCTGTAGTAAGCACTACTTCTTCCCATACAGGATAAGTTGTTCCAGACAAGGTTCTGGCGAATGATTTGGAGAAAGTCATATTTATCTATAATCTCCTCTAGTTTAAAAGATTTTCTGGGGAGTAAGTTATATATAGCGCAGTAGATATTTTCTTCTTATGACCGATTTTTGGAACAGCGTTAATAAGGTAATCAAGAATGCAGATATTGTTCTAGAAGTATTAGATGCAAGAATGATCGCCAAAACCCGTAATCCTGAGATTGAGCGTAAGATTGAGAAGTACGGAAAGAAGATAATTTATGTGATCAATAAATGTGATTTAGCGGATAAGAAAACTATTGACCAAGCGCATAAAGAACTTCAACCCAGCGTGTTCGTCTCTAGTACCCAAAGGTTGGGAACAACCCTGTTAAAAAAGAAAATCTTAGAGATCTCTCGCGGAGAACCAACCGTAGTGGGAGTAGTTGGATATCCTAACGTGGGAAAATCTTCAGTTATTAACGGCATTTCAGGACGTAAATCGGCCCGAACTTCTTGTAGTAGTGGATTTACACATGGGATTCAGAAAGTCAAGGTAAGTGATAAAATTATCTTATTAGACACCCCAGGGGTCTTCCCTGACATGGAGAAAAATGAAGAAAAACATGCTTTTACCGGAGCGATTGATTACAGTAAAGTAAAAGAGCCAGGAATGGCCGTTTTAAGATTAATTAAGGAGAATACCTTTGACATATGCCAGTATTATGGAGTGCAAGAAAAAGAAGATCCGGAAGAGGTTTTGGAGGATATTGGGATTAAGACCAATAAGCTTTTACCGGGCGGAATCGTTGATGAAGACACAGTTTCTCGTATGATTCTGAAAGACTGGCAGACGGGAAAGATTAAGAAGCATTAAACCCCAAACAAAAGGTTTTTAAATACCCCTTCAAAATAAGCTCTAAAATGGCAAACTCACAACGAAGATCCGTAAGAAAAGCTAGCGGTGGAAGATATCATTATTCCCGATCTAAGATTAAAGGCGAACTGGGCGGGTTCCCAGCTAGTACTAAATTAAGCAAAACTAGAAAAGTTGTTTCAGCTCGAGGAATGGGCGGAAAAAGAAAACAAGTCACTCTTTCTACCAATTTAATTAATGTTACTGATAAGAAAGGTAAGACTACTAAAACCGAGATTTTGAATGTAGTAGGAAATCCTGCCAATGTTCAACTGGTTATCCGTAACATTATCACTAAAGGAGCTATTGTTGAGACCAAGTTAGGAAAAGTTAAAGTAACTTCTCGTCCTGGTCAAGAAGGCACCTTAAGTGGTGTTTTAGTTTAATTTATTCTTCTATTCTTTTAAGATATTCTGGTAAAGAAGCTACTGATTCAATAACTTCTTCAGGAGATAGTCCGTGCTGAGAGAAATCATCCCTATCATAAATCCCGGTAAGAACTCCTACAAACTTAATCCCTGCACCATGAGCAGCAAGATAATCGTCAGGATGATCTCCTATTGCTAAGATCTGATTTAGATTAAAATAACCTCTTCTTTGCATTTCTTGAAACAATTCTTGATAAGTTCTCGGATCTGGTTTTTTATAGAAAGTATCTTCATTACAATATACCCCTTTAAACCATTCCGGATTAATCCCGGTTTGTCCTAATCTTAGACTCATCATTTCTTTAGCTTTTTTGCTAAGAATGTACATTTCTCTGTCCAATCTTATTTCACCTAAAGCTTCAATCACTCCTGGTAAACTGGAACAACCCACTTCTTTCGCGACTTTAAAATATTCTCTTTTAAAATTTTCTGGTTCTAATTCTGGCCATTCTAATCTTGGCCAGTTCCGATTAATAAAATCATCCCAAGAAGATCCGAAGTATTTCATTTCCACTTCAGTAGGTGCTCTCAATCCCAATCTCTGGGCAGCCAGAGTGGTCGTAGCAGCAAAACAAGTTTGTCCTTCAGCCAAAGTGTCATCAAAATCAAAGATAATCGAATTATACATGAAGTAATCCTAAAAATCTTAGAATAAAAATATTTGTATTCTTTATTACTCTTATCCTTCAAAATATAAATCCTTATAAGCATAAACTTCTTATCCGAAGATATGATCGTTGAAGTAGGTAGCGGAAGAAAGCTCAGTTTAGAAAACCTATTGTGGATGGCTTATGTCCAAACTAAAGATATCGGAAGCCCAGAACGTTTAGTTACCAATAAGATTAATGAAATTCTAACTGCGCATCAAGGAGAACCGATGTTGATTCGTTGTAAAGATTTTCTTCCTAGAATTGGCCAGATAGGAAGAGGAGATATAGCTGACTCTCCCACTACGGTTGAAGAGATATATCGTCTTGGTTTCTTAACTGAAGGGAATTTAGAAGTAACCCCTGAAGAAGCATTATTGTTTCCCACTTCAGGATATGCTAGTTGGAAGTGGTTCAAAACGGAAATAAGCAGATATGAAGAAAAATTACCTCTTCCTTGGGAAGAGATTCCTTTTGTTACAAACGACGTATTCGGCACTTTAACTGAATGTTATCAAGATGAGAGAAGATCTTTTGAGGTAAGAATAGGTGTAGAAGTTCTTCCTTTTGTTGGAAGATCCCAACTAAAAAGTTATCTCCAAGCAGCTCATCTGCTAGGTAAGATAGAACTGGTTGATCCAGCAGCGAAAGGAGAGGTGGTTAAAAATATTTATTACAATAAACCCCCACAAGTTCCTGATTTTATGTTAAAAGATGCTTTAAGTTGTGGATTACACCTTGGAACTTGGAGTTTCTCTCCAGAACCAGGAGTAAATATTAACGGCCCAGAATATCTTAAAGGTATGTGTGCAAGATATTCTATTCCAATCCCAGAATAGATTTCTACCTATTTACATAAGCATGTGCTTTGCCGATTAAGGTATCGATTCCACCAAAACGTAACAAGTAAGTTTCTAAGAAGCTAAACCCAAACAAAATTGCTACAATAATTAAAATCATCCCAAAGATCCCTAAAACAATTCCTACTGCTGCCATCCATCTTCCTTTCATTCCTTCTCGATGAGTCTGCATCAGTCCAGCAATCCCAAAGATTATGGCCATGGTACTGAATAAAGGTAAAATTAATCCCAAAATACCACATATAAAGGAAACTACCGAGAATTCAGAATGAAACTTTTCTTCATAAACACTCGGTCCAGCTTGAGAAGTGGAAGCAGGTTGAACAGAAGCTGATTGAGTAGGAGATGAATTGATCATATTTAAACCTCTTTTGAGATAAGGATAAGTTTTTGGTATTTAAAGCTTATTATTACAAACCCATTGGACAAGAAAAACACCCCGTTTGTCCAGTGGCTTTAGCGACGATAAAATCTGGCTCATTTATAAGCCACTCCCGCACTGGACAACCCCGGCTAGACTATATAAAGGACCTTTCCCCCTTACATTTCATAAAAAAGAGGAGGTATCCCCACATGGTTGATTTGTCTACCGAAACGATACGAAACTTGTTCCAGCAACAAGTACAGTCGCTGACTACGCGTACCTTAAGCAAAGAAAGCACCTTTGACTATCAACTAAGCGGGGGTTGGATAAGATGAGATTTAAAAACAGAATAAACCATTTGTTGAAGAAGTATGAGATGTTATCTTACGACCGATATTATATTTCCATCGCTGACCTCAGACAGAGTTTAACTGAACACTATTTGGAACAGTGCCAAGCCTATTAAACCATCTCTACCCTCCGGTTAAAGGGAAGGAAGGGGGTGCAAAGGCGGTTCAATTTACTGTATATGCGTAAAGCATATAAACCGCATCCTTCCCTTTTCGGTTTATGGAGATATTAACCAAATCAGAATTACAATTACGCTTTGAGGAAATTGCCCAGAAAATTGAACGAGGAACATTATTTATTCATCCCACCGATACCATTTACGGATTAGGATGTAATGCTTTAGATGATAAAGCAGTTAAGAAAATAAGAGAGATTAAACAGAATGAAGAGATCCCTTTCTCAGTATGGGCCCCTTCGGTAGAATGGATCAAAGAGAATTGTATAGTAGATAAGAAAGCAGAAGCATGGTTAGAAAAACTTCCCGGCCCTTACACATTAGTTCTTAAATTAAAGAATAAAAAAGCGATAGCTAAAGGAGTGAATCTGGGTAAAGATACTATCGGAGTGCGTATGCCTGAACATTGGCTTTCTCAAGCCATAAAAGTATTAAATTTTCCTTTAGTTACTACTTCTGCTAATCCTTGTGGTAAGAAAGCCATGACAAAATTAGAAAATCTGGATTCATCGGTACAATTAAGTACCGAATTTGCGATTTATGAAGGAGAGAAGATCAGTAACCCTTCTAAGATCATAGATTTAGTCTCTGGATCAATTAAAGAGAGATAAGTTTATTTATTAAGATTAATTTTAAGTTCTTATGCTAGGAAAGATTATAACGATTATCGGAGCTCCAGGAAGCGGTAAATCATTTTTAGCCAGAAAACTAGCTCCGAGATTGAATGCCCAGTTATTTTTAGAAGGAGAAGTAGAAGATTTCCCTAAAGAAGTGTTAGATAAGTTAGGGGATTATTACTGTGATTTAAAGTTATTTATCTGGTTTACGAATAAACTAATTAAAGAAATGAAAGAAGCACAGAAGTTAAAAGAAACAGGTAAAACTGTTATTTTAGATACTTTCTGGATGATTGACGAATGTTATTTAGAATTTGTCCGAGAGGATACAGAAAGAAAAGAAGCAATGAAAATCCTTGAAGAAAACAAAAAGAATCTTCAATTGCCGGATAAGATTATTATGTTAAAAGCTTCTGAAGATAAAATAGTAAAACAGATGAAGAAAAGAGATCGTTCTTTTGAAAACGAAGAAATAGTTAAGAAAAATTTATTCCTAGCTAAAGAGTATGAGAGAATCTTTACTAAGAAGAAGTTTGGAGATCGATTGATTATTATAGATAGAGAGAAGTTAGATTTTGAAAAAGAAGAAGATTTGAAGGAAATAATAGAAAAAATATAAATCAATTACAATAAACCCTCTATTCTCATTCTTTCGATTTCTTTAAGATTTCGGGAATGTCTCGATCGGACATGTTTTTTAAGAATAGACAAATCCTGAGGAGCTTTATCTTTTAGATAATTTAAGATCTCTCCATCAGCCCACTTAAAGAAATCAGCATACCTTCGAATTTCAGCAGAACTGGTTTTTTCGGGTAGGACTGCTTCTAAAAGTATTCCTCTTCGTTGGAGATTATATCTATATCTAAAAGTATCTCCATAAATTCCTTCTTCCTCTGATCTCTTAAGTATGTTCTCAATTAAGCCAGAATCTGCAGTAGAATCTCTAGCTTCTTCCGGTTCAAAACAAGTCAGTCGTTGTAGCCTAATTCTAGCTCGTAAATCTGGCCAATCTTTCTGACCATAATCGTCTTTGGAGTGGTGTGGATAACAATCTTCTAAAATTTGATTACTTGAACTGCATAAAGAAAGATCTAACGACCAGACTCCACCAACATTAATAACCATTCCATTAGTTGATTCAAATAAATCCATACTTTCTCCGCGAGGAAAATAGGGGGTGTGACCGATTTTACTTAGATTAAATACGGGATAAATTTTGTGATCATTAAGATCATTTAATTCAAATGTTGCAGCTATACCGGGATTAGAGAAATGGTCAACTCTTGCTTTATGTACTTCTTTAAAGGTTGCTGGAATCTCAGATAAGGTAATTATTTCTGTCCCTAGTTCAAGAGCCTTACCAAAGGCGTGCACTAATTGATTGTATCGATTCATTTTAATCATCTCCAAACATCCTAGAAACCACAAATTAACCTTCTTAACATTAAACAGATATATAAGATAATCGATTAATATATCGTAATTAATAACAAAATATTTATAAAATAAGCAGATTATTACAATATTTATGTATAAATTAGATTTATTGGATCGGAAGATTCTTTACGAACTAGAAATTGATGCTAGGCAACCGTTAACCCTCTTAGCCAAGAAACTGAGACATAACCGTAACGTCATTGAATTTAGGATTAAGAGAATGCAAGAGCGCAGAATTATCAAAAATTTTGTGACTTTGTTAGATGCCGGTAAGCTGGGTTTAATGATTTGGAATGTTTATTTAGAATTTCAAGACCTAACTTCAGAAAAAGAGAAAGAAGTTATCGATTACTTGCAAAAGAATAAGAAAGTTTGGTGGACAGCCAAAACTACCGGAAAATGGAACTTAATCTACAGTATTGGAGTAAAAGATGTAAAGGGGTTTTATAATACCGTTACGGAGTTTAATTCTAAATTTGGAAAGTACATCTTAAATCAAAGCTTGGCAGCCCATGTGGAAGTAGAAATTTTCTCTCGTGGTTATTTCTTAAATAAGCCATCAACAGGAGTAACTTGGTCCAAAGAAGTAATCCCCTCCAATTTAGATGAGACGGATAAGAATGTTCTTAGGGAACTCTCCACTAATGCTAGGATTAGTTCCGTAGAATTGGCTCGTAAATTAAAGTTATCCCAAAGAATAGTTTCTTATCGGATCAAAGACTTAATTAAGAAACAAGTAATCACCAAATTCAGGCCACATTTAGATGTAAGCAAGATGGGTTATAGTTTCTATAAAGTTATTCTTTATGTCAAAGAGATGAACAAAGATAAAGACGCCAGATTAAAAGAATATTGTCGACAATTAGGTAATGTTTTCCATTACGAAAGAAAAATCGGACCTTGGATGTTAGAATTAGAGATGGATGTGGAAAGTTATGAGAAAATCAACCAATTGCTCAAAAAGATGAAAGAGGACATGTCAGAAATAATTCGAAGCTATGAAATCTTGATGATTTATGAAGAACCAAAAGGAGAACTAGATTTAACGCAGCTGCTTTAATTCTTCTTGATTTTGGCGACAAAGAAACCTTCCGTATCATTATCCTGAGGCCAGATTCTTAAACAATGCTTCACTCTAGGATCATATTTTACTCCATCAAACTCCATTACTGGTTTAGCTAACTTTAATCCTGGCAACTTAACCGGAATAATCTCGGCATTAGAAAATTCCTTTAACAGATAACTTACCACTCCTTCATCTTCTTCCGGTTCTAAACTGCAAGTGGAATAGACCATCTCTCCACCTTCTTTAAGATTCTCAAAAGCTCTTTTGATCAACTCTTTCTGATCACGAGATATCTTAGTGATAGTCAAAGGATTCCAGATGCGGATAGTTTTCAAACTCTTTCTAATCGTTCCCGTGCCAGAACAAGGAGCATCTAATAAAATCTTGTCAAACTGAAATTGATAGAACCGTTTACCGGTCATTAAAGAGATTAATACATTAGTTAAGCAACTTCTTTGAATATTAATTCCTAGAGATTGCATTCTAACTCCTTTATTATCATTAGCAACAATCAATCCTTTATTTTGCATCATCGCTCCCATCTGAGTAGTTTTAGAACCGGGAGCAGCACACATATCTAAAATAATATCTCCTGGTTGTGGGTTTAGAACTAAGGGAGGAATCATCGAAGCAGCTTCTTGGACGTAAATCTTGCCCAGATGATGTTCCAATAAATTTCCTACATCTCTTCGATCTGCATGTTCGATCCAAAAACCCTCTTTACACCAAGGAATAGGATTAAGTTTCCACCCTTTAGCTTCGATATCTTTCTTAGTCTCTTCTACGCTACCCATCAAAGTGTTGATACGAATGCTTCTTCTTAGAAAGGATAAGGAATAGGTCTTGAACACTTCCCAGTCTGTTAATTTAGAATATCTCTCGATAAAAGCAGGCTTCCATTCGATCTCTTCTGAAGTAGGGATGTGTTCTAATTTTGACATATCCATTAAAATAGATATTCGCTTTATATAATTTAGGGTAACTAAAAAGAAAAAAGAAAAATTATTTTAAGATCTCTTCGTAAAGAAGTCCTCTGCTCTCCCCACTTCTAATTCTTTCCATCTCCTCTTCAAGTTCTTTCATTTTCTGTTCTTCTCCTTCAATGAGTTTAAAGTATCCTTCACCAAGATATTCTTTCCAAATAGGTTTTAGATCAGAAGTTACTTGAACTTCAACGGTCGTTATTTCTACCTCTTTTCCGAAAAGATATTCCTTCACCTTCAAGGCATACTCCTTAGCCATTTCTAGAGGAATGCTTCCATAACTTCCTGATTTTCTACCTACAAACAACCTTCCACCACATACATAAACATCTCCTCCACCGACAATACCTTCCCAAGGAGCAGCAGCTTCACCAAGATAGGTGGCAGTTAAACCATATTCTTGAGCTAAGTCTGCATGAGCCATTAATTTTGGTTCAAAGAAGAAGTAAAAACCATCTTCTTTCTTTGCCACAACAAACTTTCCCTCAATATCGTCCTTTTCAAGTTCATGTTTTTCACACATCCCACCAATCTTCAACTCTAATCCTTCACTTCCTAAATCTCTTGCCATTTTTCATCCCTCATTTTTGTTTTCTAACTTTTTTGTTATGAGATAGTAATGACAGAGACATATTTCAAACTTCCCCCAGAAAAGTGAGCATAAAGGATAATATTTATATATTAAAGATAACTTATGCTTAATTTATGGGAATCTTATCAAAAATTAAACTAGACAAGACTGACAAGAAAATCCTGGCAGAGTTAGACCAAGATTGCCGTATTCCTAGTACTATTTTAGCCAAGAACGTTCTCAAATCCAGACAAGCAGTAGAATATCGCATCACTCAGTTAACTCAGAAAGGTCTAATCACCAGCTTTAATGCCTCGATAAATCCTCATCGTATGGGTTATAAGTTGTTTAAAGTATACCTGAGATTGAGAAACATTCCTGAAGTAAAGAAGAAACTGTTTGAATATTTGCAATCTTGTGGTTCCGTTTATTGGATAGGAGAATGTTCCGGTAGCTGGGACCTGATCTTTGCCGCCTTTGCCCGTAATGATTATCAGTTCTATGAATTAAAGAATCAACTTATTTCTAAATTCAGTTCAGTAATCATTGAAGAAGATGGAGAAATCTTGATTGATGTTAAACAGTATCCGAAAATGTACTTTACCAATAAGATTCATCCCCCGGTTCAATTTGGAGGAGAAGTCTCTCATTCAGAGTTAGAAGAAGTTGATTATCAGATCTTATCTCAAATTGTTAATGAAGCACGCTTGCCGGTTAATGAGATTGCCCGCAGAATTACTTCTACTCCCATTATTGTAAGAAGCAGATTAAAGAAGTTAGAAGAGAAAGGAATAATCATTCAGTATAGGTTAGGGGTGAACTTAAACCTCTTAGGTAAGGAACTATATAAAGTAATTCTGCGTTTAGATCGTTATAGTAAAGAAGATGAAAGAAAACTGTTGACTTATGTCTCTAATCTTCCTCAAACTCAGTACTTAATTCGCAATCTCTGGCAGATAGAATTAGAATTTGCGGTAGACAGCTTCCAGGAATATTATAATTTGATTGAAAATCTGAAAAAAGAGTTCTGTTACGTAATCAGAACAGTAGAATCAGTCTTGATGATTACCGATCTATGGACTCCCGGATTCAAGAATCTGTTAAAGAAATAAAAACTTAAAACCCCAATTTAGCAAAACTTATATATCTTTATACCTAAGATATACCATTATCAAAAAGAGGTGTTTACTATGATTAATGTTGCTATTAACGGGTTCGGCAGAATTGGAAGAATGATCTTCCGCTTAGCAGGTAAAGAGAAAAACATCAATATCGTAGGAATTAACGATTTAACCGATACTAAAACCTTAGCTCATTTACTCAAATACGATTCAGTTCATGGAATCTTCGATCAAGAGGTTTCTTTTACTAAAGATTCTCTCGTAGTAGGAAAGAAGAAAGTCCCGGTGTTTGCAGAGAAAGATCCCGCAGTTCTTCCTTGGAAAAAACTTAAAGTAGATGTAGTAGTAGAAAGTACTGGCTTTTTCTTAACCAAAGACACTGCTGGAAAACACTTACAGGCTGGAGCAAATAAAGTATTAATCAGCGCTGATGCTAAAGACAAAGATATAAAAACCATCATCAAAGGAGTAAATGATAAAGATTACAACCCCAAGAAAGATGTAATAGTTTCCAATGCCTCTTGCACTTCCAATTGTACTGCTCCCATGGTTAAAGTTTTAAATGACCATTTTAAGATTGAACATGTTTTTTTCACCACCACTCATGCATATACCGCTACTCAGAAATTGCATGATGCACCGGATAAGAACTTAAGAAATGCTCGTGCTGCAGCAGTAAATATCATTCCACACGGAAGTGGTGCTGCCACAGCTGTACCTCTGACCATTCCTGCACTAAAAGGTCGCTTAGAGGGCATGGCCCTGCGTGTTCCAGTAATTGACGGTTCTATCACTGTAATTAATGCAATGGTTCGTAAGTCAACCACGGTTGAAGAGATTAATCAAATATTCAAGAAAGTAGCTCAAGGACCGATGAAAGGCATCTTAGAATACAGTGAGCTACCCTTAGTCAGTTCAGATATTGTGGGAAACCCACATTCTTGCATCTTTGACAGCGAGTTTACTAAAGCTAATGGAAAATTAGTGCAAGTAGTAGGCTGGTACGATAATGAATGGGGATACTCTAATCGAATGATAGATCTGATAAAGATGATGAAGTAATTATTAAATTATTTTTATCAATAGGTTTAAATTATAACCCTATCTTTATAATTGGATGTATGTTAATCAGGTAGTAATTCTGCACAGTGAAGTTTCTTCAGATGCTTCTCCAGACAATTTAGATGTGCTTAAAGAAGTGTCCACTGTTTCTTCTGCTTTAAAGCAATTAGGTTATTCTCCCCTTCCTCTTGCTTTCATTACAGATTATGAAGAAGTAATGGATGAACTTAAAAGGATAAGGCCAGAATTTGTTTTTAATGTGGTAGAAGAGATAAATGGCAATGCCACTTTGGCTTATCTTGCCCCAATGATGTTAGAAGGACTAAATATCCCTTATACTGGTTCATCTACTAAAACCATAATCGCTACTTCTGACAAACTTAAAAGTAAGGGAATTATGAGAGAGAATAGCCTTCCAACCCCTAAATGGTGGACTTTAGAAGAACTCTTAGCAAGAAAGGAGATAGAATTTCCAGCCATCTTTAAATCTATTCATGAACATGCTTCTATCGGACTAGATGAAACTTCAGTAGTATTCAATCCAGAACAACTTTACTCCCAGTTACCTCAGAGAGAGAAAATGAGAGGAGGTTGTTTTCTAGAATCTTATATTGAAGGAAGAGAGTTCAACTTTGCTCTTCTGGCAGGAAGAAGATCTCGTCCCGAAGTTCTTCCTCCGGCAGAGATTCGTTTTTATGGATATCCTGAAGGAAAAGTCAAAGTATTAGGATATGATGCTAAATGGAAAGAAGATACCTTTGAATACCAACATACCTTAAGAAGTTTTGATTTCTCTCCCGAAGATGCTCCACTGTTAGAAAAGATGAGAATTCTGGCTCAGCGTTGCTGGACCACTTTTGGATTAAAGGGATATGCTCGAGTAGATTTCCGAGTAGACCAGAATCTTCAGCCCTGGATTCTGGAAGTCAATACTAACCCCTGTATTTCTGCTGATGCCGGACTTATTGCCGCTGCAGAAAGAGCAGACTATTCTCACAAAAAACTTATGGGAAGAATCATTCGAGATTTAAATTATAGAAAACAAAGGGATCCTTAATTGAATATCTTCTAATAGCGATGTGTTTATTAATCAAGTATCAAAAATCGGGTTTATGAACCAAAATCCAAACCATTTTGCCCAGCTTCACGATAAAATCTATTCAAAAGCTAGAGAGAGGGGTATCCGGCAATATGAGCAAATAATGGGAAAACTAAGTGTTCAAAACTTAATCGATGAAGATCGAGAACTACGTCCGGAAGGATTTCAAGCGGTGAGAAGAATCTATCAATCAGGATTAGATTCACAACTAAAACCATTGATTAAAGCAGGATATCAACGCATGATTGCTCCTTCAGGAGAAGACCCAAAATTATTTGATTTTGAATATTTGGTTTATGAGATCTATGGGTTATTAAAAGAGTATAACGAAGGAAAAAGAAAAGAGGAACTTCTAGAAGATTATGTTTTAGGAGCAATTTATGTGGTCCAAGAGGGGATAAGACAAGAAATCTTAATCGCTAATCCGAAAGGATCAGAAGATTTGTTCTTTGAAGGAGTATGTCTTAGATATTAAAAAAATAAAAAAACAAAACTGCGCGCATATCAAGACTAAAGAAGAATTATTTCTTCTTTTTCTTTGCAGCGACTTTCTTTTTTGCCATAATGTCTCACCTCTTTGGTATATTAGATATATCTAAGATATTATTCTCTTCAATCTATTTTAAGCTAACTTTTTTATGGGGGTAGTGCACGAGAAGAGACAAAGGAAATATTTCTTGATTCTAAAAACGTTTGAGCAAAGTGTAGCAGAAAGTGGAAATATGAATGAAGGGTTTAAATAATAAATTTAAATAATACAATAAAAAAGTCTCATTTGAAAAATTATTCAAAATAAATTTTCTTTACTCCTTTTACTTTTCTGACTCTTCTGACCATTTCTTTAACAAAATCTAAATCTCTAGGAACAACAAGAAAAGAACATTCCATCTCCCCCATATTTAATAACTTGGCTTTAGCCTCTTTAACTTCGAAGTGAGCAGTAGCAATAGTGTGTAACAAGTCCGCGAGTAAACCGCTTCTTTCAAACGCTACAACGTAAAACTTTATCTTCTGAGCAAAAGAGTTCTTCCATTCAACATTTATCCATCTCTCTTTCTCTTTAACTGCTGCTCGACATTCGGGAAGGTGTACAGATATCACTCTGCGTTTAGTGATAAATCCAACAACTTCATCTCCGGGAAGAGGAGAACAGCATTTAGCTAGTAAGCATAAAGCAGTAGGATACTTTTTGGCTTCAGTTAATACTCCTTGTTCTTCCATCACCACTTGTTTAGGTAAACGATAATGCATATCCGGTAATTTTTCTACTTCACGTAAGAATTTACGAATTTTCTGACGAGAACCGGTAGACCTAACTATCTTCAACCAGCTACGATGCGGTCTTTGATTTTTGTTGGTAACTACTTCTACTACGTCCCCCTTCTTCACTTCTGAACGTAGAGGGACAAACTTACCATTAATTCTTCCTCCCACCGCATGATGGCCCACTTCTTCATGCACGGCGAAAGCAAAATCTAAGACAGTTGATCCTAGGGGTAGTTCTTTTACATCTCCTTTAGGTGTATAACAATAAATATTGTCCCCAAAAATGTCTACTTTAGCTGCTTCTAAGAATTCTTTATCTCCTTCGTTCTTTTGTAAGTCTAGAATTCCCTTCAGCCAGGACACTTTCTTTTCAAAAGAAGCTTCAGAACTTATCCCTTTATACTTCCAATGAGCAGCAATACCTTCTTCTGCAAACTCATCCATTTCAGGGGTACGGATTTGAACTTCAAGGATTTTATCGTTAGGCAACTTTAATCCAGTATGAATAGAACGATAAAAGTTAGGTTTTGGTTTAGCAATATAATCTTTCAGTCTGCCTTCGATTGGATCAAAATTCTCATGTAATAATCCTAAGACAGTATAACAATCCTTCTCTTCTGGGACTAATATTCTGATACCATAAAGGTCGTACTGTTCATTAAGAGGTACTCCACGAACAGACATTTTCTTAAAGATACTATAAATATGTTTAGATCTACCTTTTATCTTAAGTAAAGTAACTTTGTTTCCAATATTTTTCTTTACTAACTCCGTAGCATCAGCTATATCTTTCTCTCTCTGTTCGCTTGATTCTTTTAAGAAATTCTCAATCTCGACATATTTTTTAGGATTTAGAATCTTAAAAGCCTCATCTTCTAAACGGATACGTAACTTCTCTACTCCTAAACGATAAGCTAAAGGAGCATAGATGTCTAACACTTCTTGAGCGATGGTTTGCTGTTTGTCTTTAGCTAAAACCGAGATAGTACGAAGATTATCTAACTTATTAGCCAGCTTGATCAGGATAACTCGAACATCTTTAAGGGTAGTTAGAAGAACTTTCTTAAGCACCTCGGCAGGCATGTTTCTAGATTTTATATCTTCAATCTCTTGCAATCCTGAAACTAAATGCCATACTTCCAGATTAAAGTCAGATTTAATTTTCTTTTCATCTTCTGGATTCAACAAACCATGCAATATCCCGGCTAAGACCACTTCCGGAGCAGCTCCGTTCTCCATCAAGATATATCCTACTCGAAGATTGTGTTCAAGATAAGAATTTCCAGAAAGACGTTTAGATCCACCTAATTGAAGAGAAGCATAATCTATCGCTTTTTCAAACAGAGAGAGGTTAGATTTAGAATAATCTTTACTTTTTCCATAACCGATAAACCCTTCCTTGTCCATAAAAGAATAGAATAAAAAGAAAGTATTTAAAGTTTAGGCTTAATTCAAGTCTTCTTCTATCCTGAGCAGTTGATTATACTTAGCCGTTCTCTCTCCCCGACAAGGAGCCCCGGACTTGATCATCCCGCTTCCTATTCCTACCACTAAATCGGCAATGAAAGGATCTTCAGTTTCCCCACTACGATGAGAAACCATCACTTTCCAACCTGCTTTATACGCCATTTCTACTGCTTGTAACGCTTCGCTTAGAGAACCAATCTGATTTACTTTTAAAAGTAAACAATTACAACTTTTATACTTAATAGCCTGAGAGATTCTTTCAATATTAGTTACGGTAAGATCGTCTCCCACTACTTGAATTTTGCATTTTTTGGTTAGTTCTGCAAAACTCTCAAAGTCATCTTCATGGAAAGGATCTTCGATAGAGATTAAGGGATACTTTTTGATCAAAGTTAAATAATAGTTAAGTAATTTTTCTTTACTCATTCTCTTCCCATCAATTAGATACTTCCCATTTTGATAACATTCAGAAGCAGCACAATCTATAGCTAAATCCACCTTACCGAGATAACCAGCATCTTTGATAGCCTTCATTAACATTTCCAAAACTTGATGCACATTTTGAAATCCTTCCGGAGCAAATCCTCCTTCGTCTCCCACGTTAGTAGACCCTTTTCCAAACTTCTGATGAATGTCTTGTTTTAAGGTATGATATACTTCACTAGCCACGCGAAGATTATCCTTAAAAGATTTAAACTTAGGAACAATCATAAATTCTTGGAAACTCAACTGATTATCGGCATGTTTGCCCCCATTAATCACATTAAAGAAAGGTCTTGGAAGAGTCATCTTCTTTTCCACACCTAACAATTCGTTGATATATTCATACAAATAAAGATTATTTGATTCTGCCCCACAACGAGCTACGGCTAAAGATACCCCTAGAATAGCATTTGCTCCAAATTTGCTTTTATTTTTGGTCCCATCCTTTTCTATCATCAACTTATCTATCTCTTTTTGGCGAGTACTGTCCATACCTTTAAGCAAAGGAGCGATCTTCCTTTGAACATTTTGGATTGCTTTCTCTACTCCTTTACCTTGATAGCGTTTATCTCCATCCCTTAATTCTAACGCTTCATGGGTTCCGGTAGAAGCACCGCTAGGCACTCCAGCAGAAGACATAAATTCTCCAGTGAAGACGTTTACTTCAAGAGTAGGATTACCTCTAGAATCAAGAATTTCTCTGGCTTTTATTTGAGTAATGTTTGACATGAGATAGCACCTCTAATTATGATAATGGTTGAGTTTATCCTTTAGCTTTTTGGATTTCATAACACTCTTTGAATTTTCCATCTAACTGCGAAACCGATCTTCCCCCCTGACCATAATGACTTGTTCCTGTTGAGCTTTCTGGAATAGAGGCCCAGGTTGGGGCCAACTTATCCCAAATGGGAATAAAGTTATTATTAGAGATAGAGTTAAGAACATCATTATCACTTACCCTATTTCGAATATTTATTAAGTATAATGCTGCTTCATCTTGATCTTTAGGATAGAATCCGTTTACGAAAGCCAAATTCTTACCCTTTAAATCATCATAAGTAAAATCCATAAATTGATATCTTCCTGCAGCAGTAGAATAATCTTTTATCCTAGGGATATAAACTCTTTTTTTAGGATGGGTACTAAAATCGGTAAAAGTTTCTGCCCCAACAATAGTATTATAATTAGCTCCTTCAGCCCAAGCAATCGTGTCCAATAAAGTACGCATTTCAGTTGAACCAACAGTAGCCACACCACAATAATTACCAGAATTACCAGTAGAAGGAAGATTACTTGAACTAAAAGATCCACTAGTTGCAGGAGATACATATCCTGCTTTTTGAGTTACCCATCCTAATTGAGGGTCCCACACTTGTCCAGCATACTTGCTTCCCACCAAAGAACTAATAGAAACCCACACTTGATCTATTTCTCTACAAGTGCTAGTTAAACATCCCGACGTGCTAGATGTTCCTCCAGAAGTTAGACTACCAGTAGGGGTAGCAAGAGCAGATCCTCGTACTCCAGCAGGAGTTCCAAGACTTGCTGCGGTTCCTGAAGTGATTTGTTGGAATACTCTCTGAGCCCATTCTGTTGCCCCCGTGGAAGTATAATGAACACTATCTGCCAATTTACTTGGATCGCTCAATGGCAATGAATCAATAAAAATACATGGAGAAACAATTTGATTGAGTTTTAACGCGACATCTTCCATGCCACTAAGAGTGGATTTAGGTGGACCAACCCAATAACAAGTTGTTCCTCCCGAAGAAGCGGTTTGAGCCAGATTAATAGTTAAATCTTGATTAAGGTTACCATTAATCATGTTAGAACCTAAAGATATAATAATGATATCTGGATTAATGGTTGATTTTAAGTTAGTCAAAGAGTAAGGGTTAAGTTCATTTCCAGATAAATATTTTTGGTTCGTTCCAGAAGCATCGATTGTAACTAAAGTACAGGTATTTTGTACTCCATTTGTTTTAATACCATCACAAGTTCCTTGCACCCAAGTAATCGGAGAAGCACCACCTACCCCATAATTCCAAACTTGCGCCCCGGTTCCTTTAAACGAATTATATAAGGTTGAACCATAAGTAGTACCACTGGTATGAGAATCCCCAATAATCATAACCCGAGAATTAGAGTTAATCCCCGTATTGGCCAGAGGAAGAGATGAAGTCACTGCTGCTCCAGTTAACATTTGACTTAATTTGACAAATTCGTATCCTTGACTTTTTAATTCCGGAACCGCTAATGCCACTCCTTCTGCCGTCTGACCTTCTGGATGATTCATATGAGAGATAATAATCGATCCGGAAGTAGCTCTTAACCATTGAGACTTAACTCCTTCCGCGGAAAGAGTCGCTCCCCCATCTCCACTAATAGTCCAATCAACTACTTGGTACCCATTCTGATTAGCAACTTGAATACAAGCAGGATCCGCCATACCCGTTCCCGGACGATAATATTTGGCCTTAACTCTCAAAGCGTTGATGCTAGCATCAGCAGTTAGAATTTCTGTACTGATTTCTTGCTCATTTGCAGTAGCTTTAATACGATAAACATAATCATCTAAAATAGTGCAAGGAATATGTTTAGTCCCGTGATTCTCAATCTCAAACAAGGGATCTTGGGCTAATTGTCTAGCCACATCCATATTCTGAGCGATCCAGTTAGAGTTAAGAAATAAAGTAGCAGGAATCTGCTCTCTTTTCAGATAATCAATCAATTGTTGATCATAATCACCACTGCAAGCATCTAAAGTAATCGCTATTTGATTACTTCCGGAAGATCCTTCAGTTATCAATCCGGGAGGATAATTATTCCCTCCAGTATCATCAGGAATATCATATGCGCAAGGTTCATTCTGCCCAGCACCACAAATATTCTTAGAAAGAGCAAAATTAGAGTTTAGAAGTAATATCATACCTACAATTAAAACCCAGAAAACCTGATTGTTAATAATCTTGAACTTCATCTACTTCACCTCAAAGTTCTTGGTTAGAGTAACTTTCTTGTCTATCAACGGATTATATAATATTAAGTTTAAGGTATATATTCCCACTTCTCCACCGGGATTGATTACAAAATAATCTTGAAAAGATAAACTTTCTAAAGGTTTCTTACTATTCAACTCAAAATTAAAATCATTCTTTGACTCTGCTTCTAAAACGATTTTTCCGCTGGGGGAAACCACTTGATAATTCTCAACAATCTTTACTGCTCCTTGATAGGTTGAGCTGTCTGCAATAAACTTAAAGCGAACCGGTTCACCAAACCTAAAACTTTCTCTGGGATCAAGACATTGATAAGTTTGATCTATCCACCCACAAAATTGAAAAGAAGGGATAGTTAACGACCCCCCTCTCCCCATAGGTAGGAATTCCGTGTTTAAAACTGAAACTTGTTCCACTCCCGGTTTAACTGAAATTACCCCAAAATGAACCAATCCAAAGATAATGGCACTAACTCCCAATAATAGAATTAAGAAGATTAAGATTTCTGTTTCTAGTTTACCTTGTTTGTTGATCATCATATGGTAACACACTCAGCTCGGTTAACTCCTCCAAAAAATAGATCAACTTGACAAAGATAAGTTTTTACAATCCTGAACTCATTTCCACTTTTAGTTACTGCATCATAAGGTTCTAAGGGAAGAGAATACATTTTACGTTGAAAGAAAGCAGTTAGAAGTTCTTTAATCTCAGCAGAGCGGCGGGTAACATCTCCTTCTGCTGCCCCTTTCTTGATATAACTAGCCGCACTGTAATAAACTGCTAAAGCATTGGGAAGATCTCCACGCTTTTCTTCCAGTACTGCTTTAGCATTGTCAAGCACTGCATCATATTGTCCGGCAAGGTATAATCGATTCATAGCACTGGTGTCTTCCTTGTAAACTCTAATGGTAGTGGTATGTTTAGCTTTTCCAAATACTGATTTAACCGCTTTTTCCGCTAAACGACAATCACTCACTCCGGTTTTATCTAACAATTCATAGGTAACACTTACGGTATTACTTCCTCCGCTAGAACTAGAATAAGTGCCACTTTGATAAGTACAACGTTTATTTGGATCGGTTAGAACTACTCCCCTTAAAACCTGACTAACTTGGAATCCGTCCATCATGAAGTTTACAGAATTAATCTCAGTTAAATCAAATTCAGTTATTCCGGCTTTAGATAAATATTGTCCACTTCTACTATATAATACTCCTACCGGAGTAGCTTCAGAAGGTAAGATTAACATTACTTTACTACCAGTAGTGGGAGTAAATTCAAAAGTATAAGTTTTAGTTCCACCCAAAGTAGTAGCGGAAGGAAGAGATTGAGGAACTTGACAACCGGAATTTCCACCGGGAACTAAACTTAAACTAGTATATCCACCAGAAGATCCAAACATTAAATCATTAACTGTACCTAAATCATCGATCACTGGCTGTGATCCAACACTTCCTTCGGGTAAAGTGCGTACTACCTCTCTTTCTGCACCTAAGATCCCGGTAACTGTACGCTTTAGACATTGGCCTTTACCATCATTATTAATGTTAGCTCTAACTCTGATCGGATCGCCTATAGCATATTTAATAACATTACAATTGGCCCAGCTATTAGTTCCTTTATTCCAACATTCTACATATGGTTCTTCCAAATAAGCTTCTCCCCAACCAAATTCTTTACTAATCTCCGGACAGACATACTTTCCAGTATTAATATCCACTTGACAAATAAATTTAGCTGAAGGAGATACATCCTTGATGGGGAAGTAATATACTGCTTGGTTTCCGTGTTGATATTGAGAATCAAAACACATTTCTTGGTTTCCTTTTTCAGATTGATCCAGATCAACTTTAACCACCACATGATCATATCTAAAAGCAGAATCTTGTAATAATATTGGAGATTCTAAAGGTATATCAAACAACTGACCTGATTCTAAATCAAATCCGGCTTTAATTAATCGTTCTCTTCCTGGATCAACGGTACGTAAGTTTAAACAATCGCATCCTTGTCCTAAACAAGAAACATCTACCCCTTCATACCCTTCATCTTCTGGACCGATGCATTTTAAGGAAACGCTCCAACGTTTAATTTTACATCCGGGCATGATTGCTCCACCAAGTTCATAACGGTACACTGCAGTTTGTTTAACCGGATTATAAGTACTCAATTCTCTAATTGCTGGAGCGACTAAGACTGAAGTTGCAGAAGGGAAAGCATAAGCCGCGTCCATTAAAAACTCTTTACTAAAGATAGGAATCTCATATCCAAAAGCGGCTAGACAGATAGATTGAGCCACTCCTTGAGCTCCGCTATCAAAATACTGATTTAATTGTGCATTACCATAATCGCTTTTCAGATCATTGACGGAAGTTTCTAAAGCTTGATTCATAGAACTATACCCGCCAGAGATTAATGCTCCCACATCTCCGAACACTCCCGAACTCTGGAGCCCATCAGAATTGTCTGGACTGCATCCACTTTGGAACAAAGATAAGGCTTTATAGACTAAACCACACACGTGTTGAGTAAATAGAGTCTTACACATCCCGGCATCATGCAACCCAGTATACTTAGCTTCGTTAATACATTTACGTAAGCCAGTTAAGATACTCTTAAGCATCTGTAAATTCTTATAGATTCCGGAGAGACATAAAGTTTGGAAAGTTCCAATGATCTGAGTATGTGGATCAACTTTAGCTTCACTTTCTGAATTAGGATGAAGGTAATCAGTTAAAGCATTTGCTCCAAACGCCCCAGAAAGATCTCTACCGGAGTAATATCTATCTGGAGAATAATAAACTCCTTTTTGATGATTAGTTTCCTCGTAAAAACGATACTGTCGATAAGACCAGGGTTCTTTAATTTGGGCTTCTCTCGCCCCTTTGTTAGCAAGCAGTAAATCTCGATAATCTTTTTTAGGTTCACAGATGCAACGATCAAACCTGGCTGAACCAGCAGGAAGAAGAGTTACAAAACAATCTTTAGTATATCCAGCATCATACTGATCGGGACCTACTTTTACAAAGGTTTTGGTTCCATCCTTTTGTTCAGGAAGACAACCAGCAGTGGTGAGATTATTATTAATTGAAGTATACCCTATCTTGCGTTCACATAAGGTTTTACACATAACTTCTCTGGCAGCAATAAAGTCTTGCAGCTCGGTAGAGCGAGAAGGGTTGTAAACAAGTACCTGGTCTGGTTTTACTTGAAAGTTACTGATCCCATCCGGACCGATCGGATACATGCTCCATATTCCATTCAAAGTCGAGTTTGAATTTTGCAAGCTATAAGGGATATAATACAAAGCACCTTCGTACTTATAACAAATGTCTTTTGAGGTCTTACCGTTTACCTCATCACGACTTTTTAAAGTGATATACTCTCTTTCTAACAAAACATTCTTCTTAACATATTCTCCACAATTCTCCACTTTCTCAATCACTAACCCTTTAGCGGTAGCTGCACACTGTTTTTGTTCTAAAATACGTTGAGTAATGTTTTGTAATGGTTTGTCTTCAGTCCATCTGGCCGGAACTGTTCGACAGAAAGCTCGATCACATACCCACCTATATGCTTGATCCAACATCGCTTCCGCTTTCCACATTCCAGCAGTTTTTGGACAACGAGTATTCAGAGAAACCTCTTTCCATTCATTACTCCCTTCTCCGCCATCAATCGCATCTATTATTCCTTGTGAAAGTTTATCTCCGCTTCCCAATACCGGAACAGCCCCATAATTGCTCATCTTACCCCAAGCTCTCAAATCACCGTCTAAGTACATTCCACTTTGATCAACCCTACAACTCTTCCCATCATCATCGGTAATCAGCTTCTTAACCGTACTATAATAAGCTTCAACTTTGGCAGTAAATATTCTTACCCAACGCATAGCTGTCTTTAAAGTTGAAGCGCTCATACACGCTACTCCCGCTACTAAGTAAGCATCCTTAACATATCCAGAAACTTGGTCAATTTTCTCAATGGTCCAATTGATTGTTTGAACACCTTCATCCGCTAAGAAGTCCGGAATCATATCTGAACTATCAATAGGAACATCTACAAAATATCCTAAATCATAACAAGCAGTTTGAGTTTGTGATGCGCTCCAAGTGTCTGTTCCTTCTCGTTCTTGGTAATTAACTGTCACTTTTAACGGAAAAACAATTTGACTTTTATGAAATTGGTCCCAATAACTGGTCTCTGCTTTACTCCAATCTTTAGCACTTTGTAAAGTCCAAGTAACATAAATTTTAGTTTTGTCCCCACTGGGCACAGCATGATATTTCTGGGGAAATATTTTACAACCTAACCCAAATTTATCTTCATTTTTCTTCATATTGGCAGTACATGCCGGTTCAAACTGAACGCTGCTGATCTGGAAACCAGGTTCAATCACCTCTCCGTTAGTTCCCACCTTAGGCATTCCTGCACCCAGATATTTTAACTCAAACGCAGCCTGGATTTCTTGTCTTCCAGCGTCCATTAAGCTGGGAATTAGACGTAACGGTCCTTGAAATTGGTCAATCGATTCAACACTAAACACTAATCCGGAATAACAAGTTTGGACTGTAACTCCGTGCTGCCAATAATTAGTTTTACCAGTAGGACTCTCTACAATAATATAAACGGAATAAGTAGAATATTGCTGTTGTGCTACTTCCGAAATAGGATAGGTGGAAACTTCTAATAAGTTAGAAGGAACTTCTCTCGGCCCGAAATCTTTCAAAGACATATCAGTGATCAATTGAGCAAAATTTACATCATTAAAAGAGAAATTACCACTTCCATCAGCTACCACTTTAGCCCGAGCATCGCGTTTGAAATCGGGATGGAAATCATTTCCTATTACTTTGTAAACATATAAATAAACTGTCGATCCTGGTTTGGTTTCTCCATGAATGGTTGATTCTGCTCTTCCTTCAAAATATTCATACCCCTTTTCCAGTTCTGCTCTAACAGTAAGTGGTTTAGTGTCAGCAAACACTTCTAATTGATACTCTTTCTCCCATCCTGCCCGATCTTTAAGTTTGATATTTATCAAGTTCTTCCCGTCAGTTAAGGGGACAGAATCATTAATTGTTGTTCCTTCTCCTTTACGTACAGAACGATTATTAACTGAAATATCATAAGAAGAATTTTCAGAAATAGTTCCATCTAAAAGAATCGAACTTTGATCAGTGATAGAAGAAACATTACTTAATTCTAAACTAGGCTTATGGGTATCCGCAAATACACTCCCATTCCAACTAACATTATTCCCGGCTTTATCGATAGCCATAATATCAAGAGTATTGATTGTTTCTGGTTGAAGTTCAACATTAACAAACTTAAACTGCCCAGTAAATTGATCTCCGGGAGAGGTGGAACCATTTTCTAACACCAAAGGAACTGCCGACACTTCTCCAGATTTTTGATCATTAACTTTTAAACTCACTTGTGATCCTACTTCTGTCCATCCAGAAATTTCTATCATACTTCCAGCAACATATTCAGAAAGGTTAACCTTTAATTCCGGAGCAAGAATGTCTGGAGCTAAAGTAGTAAAAGTATAAAGATTTCCAGAATTATTGTCGATAACATCTCCGCTGGTAACTTGAAAATAATAAAGAGTATTGGCAGATAGTTGATCCATTGCTAAATAATGAGAATTGGTTGAACTAGCATCACCAACTTTGATAAACTCACTAGAATTAGTTTTATAATCCACAAAAGAATCTGCTGCTTGGTCCGTTTCCCACTTAACCACCGCACTAGTACCAGTAACATCTTCCGCTCGGATGTTAGAAAGTTCTAACGCGCTAACCACGCTAAGATTAAGGAACATAAAGATGAATAGTAATGCCAACAGTTGTTTAGTTCTGATTTTAACCTTAATGGAAGTCATATTAGGTAATCTCCGGAGTAGGGATATAGACACTATTCATTTCAAGATCATTCATCATTTCTAATTGAGCTTGTTCATTAGCATTCGGTTTAGTTAAAACGTGGAAAGTTAATTCTTTAGCTGATTGAAGTTCTTCCCAACTCACGGTCCAGTTATAATGATAACCTCCCGTTAAACTGCTTTGATCTTCTCCTCCGCTGAATAAGTCAATTCTCAGATCGTAACTAAAATCTGCTTGAGCTAGTAACTGTAAAGTACTTATCCCAAGATTAGGATCCATCTTAGGAGAGAGGACAATCTGAGATTGATGGGTGTGTTCAGAATTAACCATATTAGCATAAGTGTTAGCTAAATTAATGGGAAGATTAGTATTAACATTACTTTGATTAGTAACTGTCCAGTCTTTCTGATCGAAAGTTATCATGATAGAGGCATATTCATCTTGACTCAAAGGAACTGCCGGACCTATTTGTGATGGACTAAAGAATTCATGTTTAACCACTTTGATCCTAGATAAAGGTAGATTAACGATTGGAGTGAGGTTTAATTCTACTTCTTTATTTGGTTCAGTCACTATACGTTGCCAATCATCTTTATATCCTGGTTTCTCTGCTCTAACAATTCCTCCGGCACAATAAGGCAAGCTAGTACTTACCCCAGAAACATCTCCTTTACCAAAGAAGTCATACTCGGTACTTCCTAATGAACAGCGATAATGTAAACAGGAGAAGCTTACATTTGCTTCTTCTAGCGGTTCCCTAAAATAAACCCCGTTATATCCATTCTCTATTTTGGCATAAGTTTTAATTATCATCGGTACCCGTGATTGAGCACAGAAATCTTTACTATCGTAAGTTAAAGTAGTACTCAAAGTAAGAGGATTAGATTCTGGTAATTCTTCACCCCTATCAGGATAATTATGTTTAATATGGACAGTTACAAGATATTTAAATACGTAATCAGTAGTTTCATCTCTAACGTTAATCATTACGGGATAAGTTATATCATACACAAATTTCCAGTTTTGCATACAGAAGAAAGAGAGTACTTCACTTCCGCTAACCTGATTACTTTTCAAGCGATCTCCGCTACGAGGAGCAACATTAAAGTAATAAGGGTATTCCTTATAATCATCATACAAAAAAGATACTGATACTTGTGGTTGAGAGTAACCTTCTCCCATGTCCCATAAGTAATGGTTTTGGTAATAAGTTAGTTCTTCAGGATATTCAATAATACTGGTTCCTTTAATTTGCAATTCGCGAATGTTCACTCTTAACATCTTACGCAGATTTTCTTCCACGGTTTGGGCATTCCATTCTTTTTGAGTACAACTTAACTCCATCCCGGAAAGAGGAATCTGGGAATGTTCTAAAGCTAATAAATCTTGAGTTATATCTTCCAGCTTTAAGTTGGCCATTTCTTTCTCTAAGATTAAAGCAGCAGTTTCGTAAACTTTCTTCAACTTAATTTGAGAACTGGCTACATGATTGATTGTTTCTACTACCATCTCTCCCGCTTTATTTCTAATTTCTAAGTCCCAATTAACGTTAAAAATAATCTGAGATTCCACAATTTCGGTGTTAACTGTAATTGGGCCTTTCTCTACCACCGAATATTGTTGTGTGAAAGGTTCAAATCTGAACACGCAAGAACGTAGATTATCTTTGATATAATCATCAATACGAGATTTAATATCACTCAGAGGAGGAACATTAACACTTTTTCCATAAGCCCAGATAGGTACTTTAGTTATCGGAGAAGTAGCCATACTTCGACGTGGGTCAACCGCTAAGGCCGTTGGAAGTTCAATATATCCTCCCTGTTGCCCGATTTTAAACACCGCTTCTTCTCCTAACTGTTCAATACACGCAGTAAGATAATCTTCCACGCTTCCTTTTTGTAATGAAGATAAATCACCAGGTTTGAAAGTGATGATCTCATTCTTAAGAACGATGACTAAAACTAAAGCGATTAAGAGAATTAAGCCTAAAATTATAAAAACGGTAACTTGAGCTTGTTTAGATGAAAAAATACTAAAAATACCTCTATCTAAATCTAATCGGAACCTCTTTTTTTCCATCGAGAAGAGGATATTATCTAGCTTTATAAAGCTAACGTCTTAAACCAAACCAGAATTTATCAATTTCTATCCGATATAACTAGATTCTTTCTTTTTGGGCTTTGCGCCTGCTGCTCCACTCATCTCCGCCGCCCATTCTTGGGTCTTCTGAATCAGATCTTTTTCTACTTCAATGATGTCCTTATTCATCTTTCTTAAATCTAATCCAAATTGGAATTTTCTCTCGATTACATTTAACACTTCCTGAGCTCCTTTTACCCCTAAATACATCGGATGACCGAAAGTTTCTGCTAACAATCCTGCTCCTAAGATGTTTCTTTTCCGACCCAATCCTAACAAAACCCCAGAGACTCCTACTATTGGCCCAACAATCCCGAAAATGTCTTTTTCTGTACCCATTCCTTTTTGTACATAATCTTTAAACATCTTAGGATCGTTAGCAGTACAGTATACTTTAGGTTTGTCCGGAACATGTTGCAACCCGATTCCTCCGGTAGTAACTATCTCCGTACATTTGAACTGTTTAGCAATGTTAAGAATTTCATCACAGAAACGCCAGCAGCTTTCTTCATCGATAGGTTGGATGTCTCCAACTAGGATAAGTAAATCTCTTTTTTTGGGAGAATTGAATTTCTTATAATACATTTCAATCTTCGGCATTTCTACCAGGTTATTTACTCCCACGAACACAGAATGAGGGAATTTATAAGAGAAGAAGGAGTACAGTTTAGTCGCGCCAAGACTTTCTACCAAAAAATCAGCAGCGATCTTACCTACGTTACCTATGCCCGGAAGCCCTTCAATTAAGACCGGATTATGTAATTTGGGTAATTGTTTTGCTTCTGGCGTGATTTCCCATTCGTGATTCATGGTATAAATTAAATTTGCTAGGTTTATATAGTTTTGTATCTAAGCTTATCCTATATTTAGATATAGAAGTTAAGATATTAAAGATTAGAACATAAAGATTCTCATATAAGAAAAATAGTTTTATCAACCTCCAGAATAGGGAATTAAATGAGCGAAGCGACAGTATGAAAGGGCAGCTAAAGAAAAAGTAATTATAAAGAACGTTCTTTAAGAAAATGATTATATTCTTGCCCTAAAAAGTCTCAAATTTAATTCTTTAGTCTTAATATTGTTTGTTTTTTTTTGATTATTGGTTTGTTCATATAATCTTAAGAGAAGTTGATATTCATTTAGAAGTGTTCTATGATGAATAGGATTGTTTGGATCTAGGAATTCAAGAGACCATTCAGCAAGATGAATTGCGCCATCGAAATCCCTTCTAGATGAAAAACTTATACTTCGTTCATACAAATCATTTGCCTGATCTAAATCCAAATAGGGATTAATATTAATTTTTCTAGGTTGATTTATTCCTCCGTCACCTGTTTGTTCAGCCACGTATGATTCTAAGCCATTATTCTCCTCAGAATGAAAAAGAAGATCTAGATAACCATCTTCGTTAGTATCTCTAAAACCAATGGAGTTAGGAACAATGGGTAAATCAATAAAATAAGATCCGCGATTAAAAAATAGATTATCGTAAGTTAAATAAGCTGAACCTAACAGACCACCTTTTGTTGCTCTGACTTGATTCAATTCCTGGATTTCTATTGATGTGTGTCTTCCTGAACAAACCATCACTCTTTCTTTACTACCATCTCCATTTAAGTCAACTTCTTCTATAAAAGTTCTCATATTAAGTTGGCAACTAGCTAGACCAATACCCATTACTGCATATATAATTAACTTTTTGAGCGTCATTTCACTACTTTCCTGAAATTAACGCATAACATTTAAATATTGGTGGACACTATTAGTTACCACTATGAATAAAAAGGAATTACTTGAACTTGGATTTACGCAAAATGAATCTGAAGTATATTGTTCTTTAGTTAAGTTTAATCTGGCTAAGGCCAATGAGTTAATTAAAGATACAAAACTACATAAAAAAATAGTTTATGAGAATTTAGAACGGTTAATTGACAAAGGGTTGGTTTCATTTGTTCAGGAGGGAAGAACCAGAATCTTCAAAGTAGCTGATCCGAATATGCTTGTTGAATTATTTGAGGAAAAGATTAAAGATGCAGAAGAAAAGAAAAAATCTGCTGAAAGAATTGCTAGCGAAATCAGATTAATAGTAAAAAAAGAAAAGTTAAAGCAAGAAGCAACACTTTTTAGGGGAAAGAAGGGGATAAGATCCTTTTATAATGAGTTAATTAGAAGTGGAGAGGACTACATTGTTTTTGGAGCCCCAGGCAATTCAATTGAAATTATGGGAGAACATTTTTGGTTAAACCTCGTAAATAGAAAAAACGAGAAGAAAATCAAAGCAAAAATCTTGTTTAATTTATCTCTTAAGAAATATGGGGAAAAAATAATAGATAAATCTACAACGGTTCGGTATTTAAGAAAAGATTTTGAACCATTGACAGAGATAAATATTCAGAAAGATAGAGTTGCAACGATAGTATGGAGTGAAGAACCAGTATTGTTTTTGATAAAAGATAGAATAGTTGCTGAGAGTTATTTACTATACTTTGAAAAGATGTGGAGTGAAGCGAAGGAAAAGAACGCTCGTCAGTAATTTAAAAAACTGCGAAAGAAAGATTCTCACATAAGGACATACTGTCCTTATCAACCTCAGAATAGGGGACTGAATGAGCGAAGCGAATGAATGTCGCCTCTCGCTCCCAGTTGGCGAAAGAACTGCGGGGGAAGGGATTCGAACCCTCGAACCTACTGAAGGACTACCCGTTTGACTGTTGTCCTCAAGGTAGCAGATCTGGTCCGAAAACGTTTTTCTCTCAGCGAAAACTCCGTTTTCATTTGACCACTTTCCTACCCCCGCATGTTAGATTGACTATTCCTCTCTGATTTAAAAAAGTAGCGGGATAAATCTTCTACTTCCGTTTAATCCTTTCAATATCATCAACGCAAATCCAAGCACAAGCATTCCCAAACCCGGTTTTGTCAATCTCAAAAGGTTCAACTTTCTGAGCATTCTTTAAGAAAATAAGAACACAATACTTTTTATCTTTAGTCCAAGCTAAGGTTGATTCATAACTTCCAGAAAAACAAATTCCTCCTTTCCCACCATACTTCTTAATTATCTCTTCCAACTGTTCTAAAGTATACTGCTCAAACTGCAGAACTGTCTCTACTTCTGCTTTTGCTGTAACTACTTTTCCTGCATCTTTGAAGTAAACTACCTCGCCTTCTTGAATACGATTCCAAGGAACCCTTTTGGATTTATACCAGCGCGACTCAATCTTCTTCTCTCCGAAAATAATCTTGTCGATTAATTTCCAAGCAGGATTCATGATCGCTAAGTGTTCCATCAGATAAGAAAATAAAAAGAAGTTAATAAAAGTTTAGAATTTGCCCACTTCCTTCCCCAGTACATCCATCAATTGCGTAGCAATCTCTTGTTTCGTTTGAGGATTGGCTAAAACACCTTTCCTTCCAACGATGTAAGCCTCATGTTTTCCTTCTTTCATATCTAAATCACGGTTAGCTACCACCAGTTGATAATCTTTAAGTCGAGAATTGGCAATCTCCATTAGCCTATCAACAGAAACGCCCGTTTCATATTTGAAAGTGACCATATAAAGCTCAGGGTATTTCTCTCTAACTGCTTTAATTACCTTCATAGTCTCAATCATCTTGATTTCTTTCAAATGACCTTGAGAAGGAATCTTACCTTCTTGAACCACCTCAGGACGATAGTCTGCTACTGCGGCAGAGAAGATGCCTAAATCGTACCCTTTACTAAGCTCACCAAAAACATTTTCAACATATTGATCGAAGTCAGTATGATACAAGGTTGGTAAGTAAGATGGAACTTTCAAACCGGTCTTGCCTAATAAGAGTAAAGGATCAGCTCCTCTGAGATAAGCCTCATTAGCAACTATCATCCCCAACTTTCCGGTAAAAATGTTAGTTATTCTTCTCACGGCATCAATCTTCACGGGAGTGGGACCAGCAGTAACTAGAATCTTCTTACCTTTGAGAGGATCATCTGATAATTCACGGCAAACCTCAGCAACTAAATTTTCAAGTTTAGGCATCTTAGCTTTCCCTTCTCCCAGACGAGGAGCAATTATGTTTATCCCATAATCAGAAGCACGCTTCAAATTCTCCTGCAAAAAAGGGTTTTTGTACAAGGATTCATGCATGGTGGGAGCAAGATAAACCGGAGTTTGATATCCTAACGCGCTAGCAACTAAAGTAGTCACAGGATTGTCAGCGATGCCATTAAAGATTTTGTCAATGGTATTAGTAGTAGCGGGAGCAACTAAGACTAAATCTTCCCGACAGATGTGTTCTGAGCGACCGCTTAGTTCAGTTACTACCGAATTACCTGTTCCCCATTCCAGAGCAGCGAGACCGACAAATTTTTGAGCTTCTCCAGTCATATAGGCATGAACTTCTGCGCCATAACGACGCAGCTGGCGAGCGATTTTAGGAGATTCAATTGCCGCAATGCCTCCAGTAACGCATAAAGCAATAGTTTTATCTTTAAGATAATCTCCTACAATGTCCACTTGATGGTCTTCATTCATTTTTGTTTTTCCTCCTCTTTATTTTCATATTCCGCATGTACTTCAGGAGAAGGTCTAGCAGAGTATGGAATCCTTCTCAAGTAATCTAAATCATGAACTAAAAGCAAAGAGCCATGCCCACGAAGATTAACCGCAAAATCCTCTTTCTCCTTTTCTGGAAACAATTTAATTATCTCTTCAAACTCTTCCATGGCTCCGCAAGGGACGACTGAAGAAGTGAAAGGAGCATCTTTGATGTAGACGTGACCGTGCAAGATGTAATTTATCCCAGGATAATATTGATAGAGCTGAACTTGGATAGGGGTATCCACAGAAGGTTTCTTATCACCATAATATTGAATGGGCAACTCAAGCTTGACCGCCACGAAACCTTCCTTATTGAGATAACGCTTATCTACATCTCTCTGCGAGACATAAACTAAATCTCCTTCTCTAAAAGAGGGGAAACCTCTCTCACAACGAAAAGAAGCGTTACCAAAAAAACGGTTGACCGCTTCAGGACGAGCATGAACTAAAGTATGAAACTGCTCACCATATTTTCTAATCAACTCAAAGAAATTTTCCTTGTCGGGAATTTCTTTAGCTGGTCCGATTTGCTTGCTTCCAACTCGGGTATAACTAGAAAGCTCATCTACTCGCTTTCCTAAAGACCAAGCTACTTGACTGAAATCAGAAGTATAGTCCTGAAAAATATTACCTAAGGGATCGATAATTCTTCCGAAGTATTTACCTTTTTCTGAAGTAATCTCGACCACTAAATTACTTTTATTACTCAAAGCATGATAAACTAAATCTGCAGCAGAATATTTGCTGTCAACGTTTCGTTTAGAGGTAATTAAGATGCTGGCGGGATTCTGTCTTTTTATTTCTTTAACCAGCTTAGGTTTATCATTATCCACGTTAGCAAACCAATATATCTGTTGATAATCTCTGACTTTTGGAAGAAGAGCCTCTAGATCGTTAAAGGTTCCACCATTAACGTAAAGAGAATCTGAATCAGCCATGCCTAATGATTGAAAGACTTGTCTGGCAATCTTTGACTCCTTGCCGCCATTCTCATCGAAAGTTCCTCCGACAAACATGATTTTTCCGTTTATTTTTTCTTCTAGCATTTTAATAACCTCCTTGCATTGTCATAGTACACTCTCTGTTTATCTTCAGATGAATAATTCTTCATTCCTTCCTCTAAAAGCATAATTGCATCTTCATGAGTCATGACTGGAAAGTCTGTACCGAAGAGTAACTTTTCAGGACCGCATTCTCCTAAGAAGAGTTTGACTTCCTCAATAGATTCGGGGATAGCACTTCTGCTAGAATAAGAATCAAACACCCCACTTACATCAGAGTAAATGTGATCGTTACGCTTGACTACCTCAATCAACTCTTTGACAAAAGGGGTGCAAAGGTGACTAATGATAAGATCCAAACCATAATCTTTGGAAAGATGCTCTAGCTCAGCTGGCATGACTAAGTTAGCTACAGCATATTTGCCATATTTCATCAAAGAAGTATAAGATTCTCCGCCGTGAAACATTAACGGCAAGCGATATTGTGCAGCCAGCTTTGCCACTTGATGCATCTTATCAGAAAAAGGATCAATCTGTTGGTAAGAAGTGTAAATTTTAATTCCCCGGATTATCTTATTTTCCGCCAATTCCGTTAATTCATTGATGCCTTGATAAAAATAATGTTCAAAGTCCAAACTACCAAACATCAAGAAACGATCTGGTTGAGAGCAACTCTTAATCCAATGGAGTAATCTAAAATTAGAGATTCCCGAAGCCTTATGGGGAAAATAAGTGGCTAACAAGACTGTTTTTCCTACTTCGTGAAGATCCATTTCTTGCAGAAGAGCCTCGATGTCAGCTGATTTAGGAACAACATCTGAAACAGGTCTGTTGGTGGTGTGGCAATGAATGTCAATCTTTTTCATACAATTAAGACCCCAAAGGTTTAACTTAAACTATTTCTATAAACATTTAAACTAATTTAAACTAAGGAAAAATTTAAATATAAATTGACAATCTTAGAGAATATGGCCATCATCGAGAGAAATGTACAGCAAATCGGACAATCTCTGTTTATCAGTCTGCCAAGTTCTTGGACTAAGATGTTAAAAGTCCACAAAGGATCCAAGATCAAGATGATCATCTCCGAGCAAGGTAATCTCTCCATCGCTCCGGAATTTGTAGCTGAAGATAAAAAGTTAGAAACGGTTATTCCTTTTGACCGATGTTACCAAGGAAGATTCTTTCGAGCTTACTTTTTTGGCAATGAGAAGATTACTTTCCTTTTCAAATCCTTGCCTTCAGAAAATGAGCGTAAGAAATTTTACCTCTTTCTTAAGAAGTTTATGAATGTTCAAATTATTGATGATACTTCAACGAGGATGGTAATTAAGTGTTTTCGCATTGACGATCTAACCATAGAAGAATGTCTCAAGAGAATGTATTTCCTTTCTTTAACGCTATTTGATGAGTTAATGGAAGATAAAGATCAAACTAAAATCCAAGAGACCAGAGAAACGATGGTGAGATTTTATTACATGTTGATTATGCAAATACGTCGTTATCTTGCCGAGGGAAAATTCATTGAGGGAAATCAAATTTCCTTGCTTAGGGCTATGGATTATCGTATGGTGGCAGAAAAGATTCATCGCTTGGGAGAACTGTTAGAAAAAATGGATAGAACGGTTAATCCCAAAGAGTTAGAAAAAGTTAAGGAAATGTATTCTAAAACTTTTAATTACTATCTTAACGGAGAATTTGAGAAAGCCGCTCCGTTCCTATTTGAACTGAATGAAGAAGAAAAACGATTAGAGAAAAGTCTTCTTAAACCAGTCTTGCGCTACAGTAAAGAGATTTGTAGATTGACCAGATAGAATTCTTACTTCACACAAAATCTCCACTCTAATTCTTTAGCTACAGAAATACCAATCCTTCTGCTTCGCTCAATCTTCTTTGGTTTAAACCCATCATCGTAAATCTTCAGTTTACTTCCAACAGAAGTACCATTAAGAGTCTTATCAATACCGAGAGCTTGACACAACTTCCCTGGACCAGAACACAGATTCTTTACTTCAGAAGTCCCTCTTCGCTGTTGCATCTTCTTTATTCCATTAATTGGTTCTAATCCACGGATTAACACTGCTCCCGGTTTCCCTGCAATCTCAGTGGTGAAATTCAAACAGTAATACATACCATAAATCAGATAAACATAAACGTGACCATAGGTATCGTACATCAAAGCGCTTCGATCTGTCTTAGTAAAAGCATGCGAAGCTTCATCATCTTTGTATGCTTCCGTTTCAATGATACGAGCAGAACATCCATTGACTTGAATTATTTTTCCCAATAATTCTTTAGCTACAACTAAAGTATCTCGAGCAAAGAAGCGTGAAGACAACAGTTTCATACTCTCAGAAAAATCCTGATCATTAAAAACCTTTTCGAATATAACCTTTACAGAAGGATAAATATTATTAATAAGAAGCAAATTTTTCCGCATATGCTCACGGTACTTCCTGGAGGAACGAACAGAACTAGTCTTGATCAAGAGATCTCAAACTATCGTGATAAATTAGACCAAGCTAAGAGTAATATTGATGTCTGTTATGGATTTATCAAAAGTAAAAGATATGAACTTTCCCCGACTTGGAAAGAAGAAATAACCCATTATCCTAGAACAGAACAAAAGGTACTAGAAATAGAAGAGATTATTCAAGATTTTTATATGAGAGAAGAGGGAGAAGAATTTGCTTCAGAGGAATTTCAACTAGCCCGATGGGCCATCGTTATGGGATTGTCCACTTATCTCCGAGCCAGAACCATAGAATTAGTTATTCATAAAGCAAAAAGAGGAGAAATAGACAAAATGGTTTCCTTAATCAGTGAAGAAGAAACTGCTCGTTTGTTTGACAATACCTTACAATCGTGTTATCCTGATCCAAATGATTTTGTAGTAGAGTATAAACAATTTAGAGAATGGCATTATAAAGGAGACGAATTAGAAAGAAACTCTTTTTCCTTTTGGACCGACCTTCTGAATCACCATTCAAGAATTGGAGCATACTTAGAAGTACTACAACGAAGAAAAGAGGACCTAGAAATTAGTGGAATCTCCTTTATTGAAAAAAAGAAGACTTCAAGTATCTACAGAAAGAGAATTAAATGATATTTAAAATAGTTCAAAAAGAGATATTTTATTTATTTTTAGACAATTCAATGGTCTGCTTTATTTCCACATCAATCCCCTTGATCAAAGGATAATTACTAACCTCTTCAGCATTAACCCAAACATAATCTGTAAAACCACCTTCTTCCGGTTTAACTTCTCCACTTTTGTACTTAGCAGCAAATTTAACTAGAATTACCGGAGTTTCGTCAGGACGAATAAACGCAACACTATTAATATATTTTAATTCCGATTCTATCTCAATACCGGCTTCTTCTTGCACTTCTCTTTTCAATAATTCCTCAACTGCGTTTTCATAATCAAGAACATCTCCATTAATACGAGTGGGATGATTGATATCCATATCCTTCCATTCTAACTTTCCACCCGGGACAGCATATTTTCCCGGATGAACTTTCTCTCGTTCACTTCGTTTAAGGATTAAACATCTTCCATCGGATTCACGATATACAATCACATTAGCTACAAAATAAAACAATTTTTCTTTTTTAGCTTGATCCAAACTGATTTTATTAGCAGGCATTATTTCAACACCACCACACATTCTTTATTGACACATTTAATCTCTCCCTGTCCACAGTCTAGCGTTCCGGGTTCGCAGTCCATGGTACAAAACATTTCTTTGCAATTAGGAGCATAAACAGAATTTACCGCTTCTTTAGCATGACAACAGCTAGCCGGAACACAATCAGAATCACTTTGACAAGATTTTTCTAAAGAGACATCCTTCGAAGTGCAAGAAACTAAGAATATTCCTATTAACAACATCATTATAATTAAAATTATATTTTTCATCGATTTCACCTCTTCCATCCCGGAGAGTTGATAGTTTCCCCTAAAGGAACTCCCCGATGTTTACCCCATACATCTACATTGATCCATTTACCATTAATTCGTAATTGAGAATAGTAATGGACAAACACTAACTGATCAAAATCAGCAATATACTTTAAACGAATGTCTTTTTTAGGCAAACGTAACCGCATACAATAATTAAATAAAACGTTATACATATGACAAGGAAGACTTTTACCCTTTAAGTTCCATAGATTACGATAGAAAAAGCTTCGCCAGAATCGTTTAGCCCAACAATGTCTAAGCATGGGATAACGTTCAGAGATGAAATGATAACATTGTTTAATATAATCATCAAGAGGAACATCTTTCCAAGACTTGCCTCGAATTTCTTTTTCTAAACTTCTATAAGTAAGATAACGAAAGATTAAATTCCATCCCACAATTAGAATAATTATTGTTAATAAGTAAACCCACCACATTTTAATTCGCCCATTCCTTCTCAACCTTTCTAATTAGACTTATCTCTCCCCTCAGATTTTGAGAGATCATCTCTCGAGTTTCTTTTTGATCATAATTACTCAACAGCCAAGCTAGTTTGATAAAAGCAGTTTCTGGAGGCATGTCCAATTGTGTTCCTAGAACCCCTGCTTCTATCTGAGTTCTTCCCGGAGCATAGATGTCCATGTTCACTACCCCAAAGATAGTTTGGACCGTCATAACTACAGGAATTTGTTTAGCTAACTTCTGAATCTCTTCCAGAATAGATTCATGTTCTTTAGTTAGATTATCATATCTCAAGATAGGAAAATGTCCTAACCCCGTTCCTTCTAATACCAACCCATCATAATTGTGATAGGGTTTAAACTCTTCCGCAAACATTTGGGGGTGAGACTTCATAATTCCCACTTTCAAATCCGGCTTGAATAAAGCTAAGTTTAAAGATCCGGTTTCAAAACGGAAATAGTCTTTATCCTTCCACTCTATCTTTCCTTGATCATCAACTAAAGCGAGGGGTTCCGCATTGATGGCCTTGAATGCATCTCTTCTACTAGAATGCATTTTACGACATTTTACCCCAGGCAATATCACACATTGATCATCATCAGGATGAGCGTGCATGCACACACCCACTCCTTTGAAATCAGAATGAATAAGAAATTGGGTTGCACATTTCAAGTTCATAAAAGCGTCACTGCTACCTCGATCAGAACTTCTTTGTGAACCAACTAATAACACGGGGTGTTGTAACCCTTCTAATGCGAAAGTTAAAGCAGCAGCAGTGTAATGTAAAGTGTCCGTCCCATGGGTTACAATTATCCCGTCGCTTCCTTCTTTCAAAGTTTTTTCAACTTCTTTAGCGATAAGGTTATAATGAGCAAAACGCATATTTTCTGAAAGCATGTTTGCTACTAAACGACTCTTGATATTGGCTATTTCTCCCAACTCGGGAAACAGTTCTAGTAACTCTTCTGGAGAGAAAGTGGGTTTTACTGCTCCAGTTTCATAATCCACTTTAGAAGCGATAGTTCCACCACAATGCAAAATAGTGATAGTTTTCAACCCATGTTTTGTTTCTACCTTTTTAGGTTCTAAGGGTAGAGTTTCTTTTTTTTCTTCTAGAATAATTAGTTCAGTAATATCTTCTTTAGAAAAACCGATGTTATACCCCGTACTTAGTTTTATCAGGAGGATTTCTTCATCTGGAGAAGACATCATGATTCCTTCTTCAGTACTATCCTTAGTAGTAATCCTAACTTTATCTCCTGGATTTGGCATAGGAAGAAATATTTTCTTTTTACTTTATATATATTTTGATAAATTAACTTTCTTTAAACCCATTAAAGAAATTAGGCTGACCTTTTCCAATCAATTTAACTTTTCCATCAACTATCAATAATGCCTGAGAATCAGTAATAGCCACGACCGGATAAGTTGTATTTTTAGCGGAAGTCTCAATAATTTTCTTATATTCCCCAGCGTAATGGGCAGTAATTAAAAATGGGACTAAATTCAAAGAGGTTAAATCCTTTAGACCGCATCGATTTCTATCTTGATATCCCCAAGCAGCCATTTCAATGGTGGGACAGGCAATATAACTTCCTGCACTTATGCCCACGTAGATTAAACCTTTCTTGACATGATCAACTATGACTTTATCCAACTGGTTCTTTTTTATCCAATCCAGAAGATAAAAAGTGTTTCCCCCATCAATAATTAGAATATCTACATTATCTAAGATTACAGAGAGGGATTGAGAACTTTGTTCTCTTATATCAACATTTGTAATATTAACAACTCCACACCCCTTTAATTGTTCAATAGTTTGCTTAGAATATTCTTTTAATTTTTCAGGGGCCAGATTCTCGCCATAAATTGCAGTTTCTACTAATACTGCTTTTATTTGAGAGGATTTCTTTGATAACAAAGATAAGAATTCTTCTCGAATCTCAGGAACAATTCCTGCAGAGGTCAATAACAATTTCATAGTAAAAATAATTCCTAAACATTTATATAAGTTATGCTTAAAATAAAATCAACATGTATGAAGAAGTCCAAAGAATAAAGGAAGCGTTAAGTAACCCCAAGGGTTACCCTCATGAAAGTAAACAGATTAAAGTTATAACTACTGCGGTATCTTTAGTTTTCTTAACCGGAGATTATGCATACAAGATTAACAAACCATTAAACTTAGGATTTTTAGACTTCTCAACTTTAGAGAAAAGAAAAGAGCAATGTGAAAAAGAAGTTAAGTATAATTCCTTAATTTCGCCCCAATTATATGAAAAAGTAGTGCCAATCACTAAAGATTCAAACGGAAACATCAAGATTGATGGAGCAGGGATTATTATTGAGTATGCCATCAAGATGAAACAGATGGACTCTGAAGCCACTATGGAAAATTTGTTGAGAAAGAACCAGGTTCATCCAACCCATATTAAACAGTTAGCTCATAAGATTCATGCTTTTCATAAAGTTGCTCCTACCGATGAACATATCTCTTCCTTTGGTAAAACTGAAATGATCCAATTCAATTGGGATGAGAATTTTGAACAGACAGATAAATATCGAGGAGAACTTATCTCTCAAGAAGGGTTTAGTTTTATTAAAGAACAGATAAATAAGTTCATCACTAAAAACAAAGACTTGTTTGAAAGACGAGTAACAGAAAATCAAACTAAACATTGTCATGGTGATTTTCATTCTGGAAATGTGTTTGTGACTAATGATGATCTTCATATCTTTGATGGGATTGTTTTCAATGAACGTTTCCCTTGTTCTGACGTGATTGCTGAAGTGGCCTTCATGGCCATGGACCTTGACCATCATGAAAGAAGCGATCTTTCCACTTCTTTCGTAGATGAATATCAAAAAGTAAGTAAAGATAAAGATATTCCAGAACTGCTTGATTTCTACAAGTGTTATCGCTCTTACATCCGCGCTAAGATCAACTGTTTTACTTGGGAGGATCCGAACTTAACTCCTGAAAAGAAATTGTTCCATGCAGAAGAAGCTAAGAAATATTTTGAGTTGTCTAAACACTACGCGGAACAGTGGTAAGATAAACGCGCATACTTTGCATCATTTTCTCTCTTTCCGTAACATAATTCTGCTCAGATATCCCGGTAGGCCAAGTAAACCCGCCCATATCGTTTCTTCCGCCACCGCCTAAAGAAGCACATAAGGCCGGAACATCAACGGCACAAGCATTACTTTTAGTAATCAGATGATTTCTCTTAGGATCTTCATAAACGGCTACAAAAAGTTCTGCTTCTCTTCCATAAACTGTTTTTAAAAATTGAAGTGTACTCTTGCCTCCCAGTAAAGGAGAAGCGTAAGAAAAAAGTGTCCGATAACCACAAAGGTCGAACATTTCTCTTCTTTCTTCTAACTTCTGAAATGCAGCAGCTTCTCTACGATTATATTCATCAACTAATTCTTCAGTTTGCGGAACAAGATCCTCTTCCCCAGAGAAAAGGACTCCTTCCCGCATTGCTTCTACTAATCTATACAGTAAGGAAGTATTTCCGGTAGAGTTTACTAAGGAGATAACTTTCTCTAATTTTTCTCCTTGCTTAGTTTGACGATGCTTATCAGGGAAATCTGAACGTCTAGCCAGATCTACCAGTTTACTCACTTCTAAATAAGGAGTAATTCCAGAACATTCTGGAAGGAAATTCTTAGCAACAATTCCTGAAGTACAATCACTAGAATCAAAAGTTAGATCTATTCCTAAACGGATTAAATCATCACTTTTATTCACAGTGTTTTGATGATGGTCATACCAACTGATGCTAGCATAACCGGAAAGTTCTTTTAGAACGGGAATCAAAGAATCGTTAACCGATAAATCTCCCACATAAACCAATGTTCCTTCCCTATTCTGTTTAAGAGAGTCCAATAAAGCAATAAACGGAAGATCTAATTGATCATAACGAGCAAAGTGATGTTCAATGGGAACCTCAGGAAAACGTGCTCTCAGTCCAGCATCAAATAAAGTATGAGAAACTATTCCATCCAAATCTTCACCATGAGCGATAATTACTGATTTCATCTTTTCTTTAAGAGAGGAGTTGATTTATAAAACTTTTGGTAGAAACCACTTTTTAGTGATAACTATTCTTTAACTAATCAAAACTCCTTCCTATTTGAAATAACCGCTTTCTCTCATTCTTGCCGCAATCGCATCACTAACCCCAATATAACTCTCAGAGGTTACGGATTCTGACCAGGGGAAACCTCCCCCTTTACCTCTTCCTCCCCCACCAAGATATTCACATAATTCCACTGAGGGAAAAGGGAATCTTTCTTTACGAAGCATCCAACAATGACTATTACTGGGAGAATCAAACAATACCACAAACAAATCTGCTTGATCAGAAAAATGATCTCTTAATGCTCTGGTAGCTTGTTTCCCAGGAATGATGTTTGAAGTGTGAGAAAATACCACTTTAGTTGTACCAATAGTATAAACTCGACCGCTTTCATATAAACAATCAAGAGCACTTTGTTCTAAATTATTATACTCTTCAACCTTCTCTTCCCATTTCGGAGATAAAGAACTCTCCGAGGGGATAACGGTTCCCTCACCTTTCAATTCCTCAATAAATTGAAGAATGGTCGAATCATCTTTTCTAAAATTAAGTAAAGCTACCGCTTTTTCTAATCTCTTTCCCAATTCAGTTTGAGTGAATCGATCAGGATAATCAGACCGTTGAGCTAAATCAGCTAAATAACCAGCATAATTGGAATGCAATAAATATCTCATTGCAACTAATTCAGAAGAACATAGATAAGGATGATGAGCAATAGTATTGCGCGGATATCTCATTAAGCGGATTACATTTTTTAAAGTAAGATCGTGATGATCAATCCAAGTAATCGGAGCTCGTTGAGAAATCTCGTTAACTACAGAGAAAAGAGATTCTCCAAAAGATACATCTGCAACATAAACTTGATCAACTCCTTCTTTTACAATAGAAAGAGCAGAATCAAAATCTGCTTCTAGAGATTTATGCCGAGTTAAAACATGAGTACTTTCTGGAGCATGCATCCCTAACAAGGTATGTGCTACAATTCCGTCCAAATCTTCCCCGTGAGCAATGATTAAGTTTTTCATAGTTTTATTTTAAAGTATATCTATCAAAAAGAGGTACAACTTTATTCGCATCCAATCTTCCTATCCATTCATCAATGCCTGCTGAAAGAATTCTATCATCGTCAGGTTGATCATAAAAACTATGAGCCAAGATTGGCGTGTCACGATTCTTTCCTTCTTTTTTAATTCTCTTAATACAAGCACATAATACCCCGAAAGTATCTCCAGTGGGTACGTGATCTGGAAGACGAGCCAATCCCCCACAATATACTTTACTTAATGCGGAATCACTCCCTGGAGGCATACCAGCAATATAAGCAAAAATTAAATCATATCTAAATCGAGAAGTTAAATCTAAAGCAATATCCCCTCTTTGAACAATGTCAATCTCACATCCACGTTGTTCTCTTAATATTCTATCCTGATAAGCCATATACTCCGTTCCAGGAACCATAAACAATACTCTTGGTGAATTATTTTCTGTAGTTGTCATTTTATATCTCCAAACATCACACCTAAAACATCACATCACCAAAAAAATATAATAAAAAATTATTTCTTCTTACTCTTCTCTACATCTTTTGCTAACTTCAATTTCTTGATCAGCTCTTTGTAACGGTTCCTGATGGTAACCTCAGTAACTCCAGCTACATCAGCAACCTCACGTTGAGTTCTTTTCTCGCCATGGATTAAAGAAGCAACATACAAAGCAGCAGCAGCGATTCCTGTAGGACCCCTACCAGATGTTAGCTCAATATCACGAGCCATTTCTAAGATTTCTACCGCTTTAGATTGAGTTTCTGGACTTAATTTCAAAGCAGAAGCAAATCTGGGAATATAATCAGCAGGATTACTAGGACGAATACTTATCTCCAGTTCTCTAGTAACAAAGCGGTAAGTTCTTCCAATTTCCTTTTTCTCAATTCCAGAAGCTTCTCCCATCTCATCTAAAGTACGAGGAACCTCATGACGTCGGCAAGCAGCATACAATGCACCAGCAACTACTGATTCCATTGATCTTCCTCTAACTAACCCTTTTTGAACCGCTAAACGATAAATACGAGCGGCCTCCTCTTCTACCGATTTAGGCAATTTTAAGAAAGAACTGACCCTTTTAAGCTCAGCTAGAGCAACTTTTAGGTTTCTTTCAATAGCAGTAGAAATTCTGATGTTCCATTTTCTCAAACGAAAGAATTTATCCCTTTCTTTATCTGAACCAAGTTTATAAAAGTCAGAGGTTGTACCCACTTCTGTACCTAATCCCTGATCAAATTGAGTTTGTGAACTGGGCGCACCAGTTCTTCTTCGAGAACTTTCATCATCTTCAAATTCACGCCATTCTTGCGAGAAATCGACCATTCGATCTTCAATAACTAACCCACAATCACGGCAAGTGGTTTCCCCCTTTTCCGTATCTCTATAAATATTCTTGCTGGCACATTCTGGGCACTCTTTAATAGTCTTTCTAATCATAGTTATCTTCACCTGTTAAGAATTGTCACCTTAACATGAAACATTAAATTTAAATATAGTTCACCACACCAGTATATAAATCTTGTGGTATTCCCAGAGGAAAAGCCCTTTTTGTAAAGCCACCCTCCCCACCTTTAGAAACATTTATATACCCCTAAAAATTACTTCCTTCTATGCAAAAAAGAGGGCAATTGGGAATTATTGAATTCAAATATTTTGCGATAGGAGTAGTTATCGGAATAATTATTGGTGCAGTTTTGATTTACTTAAGCGTAAAGGGAATTATTCCTGTTTCTTTAAAGTCCACTTTTTGTGGAGTAGTTGGAAAGTAATCTTTCTTAACAATTTTGATTTAAGGTTAAATAGATATAATAATTCATCTCTTTCAGTATAGAAAAGGTTATAATGGGATCGTAGAATCTTTCTTGTAGGTTTAATAACAATCAGTCAAAAAATGAGGTTAGAAAAATGGATGTAGAAAGAATTCAAAAAATTAACGCTATGGCTTTAGAATTAATGAAACAGGGCCTAGCTACCGATAGAGAAGATGCGGTGAATCAAGCGGAAAGAATCTTTAAGGCAAAAGGATCAACAGAATATTCTGGAATTAGAGATACCATGCAAAAAGTAGATCAAGAAGCTCATCCTGATGTTCCTCGAGGAGAAAATGGAGACATCTCTCAGAACCAATTAAAAGAGATTTTAGAACAGAATACTAAATATGTGGTTAGAAAACTAAAAGAAATAGAAGAAAAGATGGCTGCTTTAGAAAAAGAGATTGCTAGTATTAATAATAAACTTACTTATCAAAGACCAGTACAATCATCGCAAGAACCACATCGATTAGGAGAGATTCCCGCTAACAATACAATTCAGCGAGGGCCTGATCCCGTCGTTTCTGCAGCTAATCATCCCCGTACGGGTAACTTCAACGAAGCAGAAGTATCGATTGAGAAATTCTTCTATATGGGCCGCAAATAAGGCCGTTTTTAATTCTTTTTATCTTATTTGTTTCTTAATATAAACCCATATAATAGATAATATAGGATATTTTACCGAAACCTTTAAAAAAGAGTAACTACTCTAGAATAAAAACAAGCGGGGTGAACGCTATTATACCTAAATCATTAATCGGACTATTAATTGTATTTGCTTTATTTTCAGTTAGTTTTGCTGCTGCAGAAGTGATCATCTCTAATCAAGACCAGCTTACTATAGATGTAAATTATGGCTCTTTGCGAGATAATGACAATGAATATATCATTTCTAATCATAACTTTGATGTTACCAATACCGGCGCAATTACTGAGACAGTTACGATAAGTCTAACCGAAATAGCTTCTGGCTATAATCAAATGCAGTTAGATGGATCAACTTCACCTCTTACCTTCACTCTTGATGCTGGAGCCAGCCGTGCTATTAAACTTTCTGGAGAAGCTCCAGTAAATAAGGATGCTGGAACTCAATCAAATATCGCTAAATTAAAAATCACTACCACTTCAGGTCAGGATCAGAGTTTTAGTTTAAACACTAAAGTTAAAAACATGTTAGACATCGACCGAATTTATGTTTACTTAAATGATGCTGAAGAAGACACCCTCTCAAGTAACGATGATAAAATATCTGGATTAAATCCCGGCGACGTGGTTGAATTAAGATTTTCCTTAGAAAACCTTTTTGATGACAATTATGATGATGGTTCAATTGATGGAACCATCAACGTACAAATAGACGATTCTGACTTTGGAGATGATATTGATGAAGAAGTTGACTTTGATATCCCTGCTGGAGAACGCTTAACTGAAGAAGACAATATTGTTATTAATTTCACTGTCCCTTCTACTGCGGAAGAAGGAGATTATACCTTAGATCTTAATATAGAATCAAAAGATGATTCCAAAGCTAATCACGATTTAAGTTGGACCATTAACTTAGAAGTGGAAAGAAAGGAGAACGATCTACGTATAGATCAACTTACCTTTACACCTACTGAAGTTAGTTGTGTTCGTCAAGTTACAGTAAATGTAGATGTTACCAATTACGGAAACAGGGCCCAAAGCAGAGGAGTTTTAACTTTAGACAATCCTGAATTGGGACTTAACCAAAAATTTGATTTCTCTATAAAAGAAGGTACTAGTAAGAATAATAAGGTTAGCCACCAATTTACGTTTAATGTTGATCCAAAAATCTTATCAGGTAGTTTCCCTCTTACTGCAAGAGTTTTCTACAATCTTGACGATTTAGGAGACCAAGAATACGTTGACTTAGTTGTTAAAGGATGTTCAACAGCTTCGGCTGCTTCTAGTACCGTTAAGACCAACACCACTCCGGCTATAACTACTGGCACTAGCCAAGCATCAAGCACTTCAACTACTCCAACTAGCACGGTTAAGGGAGATGATAAAGTTTCTTCTGCCACTATCGTTAAGACCGTAGAGAAATCGTATACTACTGATGATTATATTGTAGCAGTGATGATCGGGGGAATAGTCCTAATCTTGATATTGATTGTACTGTTTATCTTGATTTTAGTTAAAGGAAAAAGGATGGATTCTAGGGTTATAATTACAAAAACCAAAGCGAGGTAAAAATGAAAAACCTATATAAAATATTAACTGTATTATTAATGATAGCTGCAGTAGTCTTGACTGCCCAAGCAGCTTGGGGAGATAATGGTTTAACCATTACTGAAGTTAAATTCAATGGTATATCTGTAAACGATACCATCGTGACTCATCCTTTAGATCAAGTAAGTTTCTTGGTCACTTTAAGCAATAGTCAAGCCCAGATGATTACTAATATCAACACCGGGTTAATTGAAGGAACTACTCAACTTGCTTCCTCAGGACAGATTAACATTGCTGGAAATACTACTCAGACTGTAACTCTAAACTTTAACGTTCCCTGGAACTTTGGAATGGGAGTACATAATTTAGTGATCAGCTCTGTAGGAAAAGATTTCAATCTTGCCCCTGCTTCAAACAGTTTTTCAGTAAAAGTAAACGTAACTCAGAATTTAAACAATCCTACTACTTATATTACTAGCACCAGCGTGGATACTTCTAATGTTGATTGTAATAATCAAGTTACTCTAACTGTTAAGGTAGCAAATACTGGGAATACTGTTGAAGATGACTTAATCTTTAAAATAACTCAAAACGGAAATTTAATTTACACTTCTCCTAGTGTTCAATCACTTGGAGCAAACAGTGAAGGATCTTTCCCGATCGTTTTGACTAAAAACGTTCTAACTAGCGGACCATTAAGTGTAAGTTTATATTATAGAAACTTCGCTTACACCGACAGTAAAACTAACGTACATACTATTACTAAAAGCGATTGCTTATCTGGAGCAAATCCTTCTGGTGATGTAACTATATACGAAGGAACATCTCAGTTATTTAGTGTTAGTGTTAAGGATCAGAACCTTCCTGTGAGTTGGACCTTAGATGGAAATACTATCATACCTACTACTAAGACCACTTACAACTTGGTTAGTCCAACCGTTGGAACTCATACCCTAACTGTTACTGCTGGAGCAGATAGTAAAACTTGGAAAGTTACTGTAACTTTACCTCCTGAACCAACACCCGCTTCCTTGCAAGTATCCTCTTTGTCAACCATTGCTCTTGCCCAAAGTGATTTAGGGAAGACCTTGACTAAGACTGTTACCTTAAGCAATCCAGGAACTTTAGAAGCATTAACAAATTTGACTTATACTAGCACCTCTGCTAGTATCTCTGTTACAGGATTAAAGGATGTTCCTGCTAAAGGAAGTATTGAAGTTACTTTAAGTGTTGCTGTTCCTTCTACTCTCACTTCAGGCGAGATTACTTTCGGAACCTTAACTTTTAAAGCCAATAATAACCTTAGCGCCACTTTGCCGGTTAAAGTCAACTATGCTTCTTTGTTAAAAGTTACCGATGTAGAGATTAATGGAGACAATAACGGAGAAATCACCCCTGACAGCGATAATACTGTTGATGTTACTGTTAAGAATGAGTATACCAAAGACATTGAGAACATTGTAGTTACTGCTACCCTTAGAGACGTTGACAACGACGATTTAGAAGAAGAATCTGAAGAGTTTGATTTAAACAACGGCGACGATGACACTGTAACTTTAACCTTTGATCTTAGTGGTGAAAATCTTGACGAAGACAGTTACACTTTAGACATCACGGTTAGCGGAGAAGACGTTGATGGAAATGATCAAGAAACGACTTACACTGAGATAGTTGATGTGAGCAGAGACAGCCATAAGATTATCTTACGCAACGTTGATCTTAGTTCAAATAGTGTTCAATGTTTAAAACAAACTACCTTAAATGCAGAAGTACGCAACGTAGGTAAGAGTAACGAGAATAACATTGAGATCAGAGTTAAGAATACTGCTTTAGGAATAGATTTAAGTAAGAAAGATATTGACTTAGACAAGTATTCTGGAAACGACAACTCTTACGAAGCTACTTTCAATCTGGAAGTTGAATCTGCTAAAGCCGGAACTTATCCTTTAAGTGTAGAATCTTATCTGGATGGAGATTTAGAAGACTCTGTCATTGTTAACTTAGAGGTAAGAGACTGTGGCAGTGGATCAACCAGCATGAGTAGTTCTAGCAACTACGACCAACTTGCCGCTAACTTACAGAAGCAATTACAAGCAGAATTAGAAGCTCAGAAAGCTAACGCTCAAAAGAATATTGTCCCGGTAGCAGAAACTTCTTTCCGTGACAGTAACGCTTACTTGTGGATGTTAGGAGCCCTAGGCTTGTTAATTGTCATAGCGGTAATCTTAGGATTAGCTGCTGCTAGTAAGAAATAAGTTTGTTTTTATTCTCCTTTTTTAGGAGAACTGTTTTTTATTTTAAATGATTATTAACCCTAGTGGAGGATAAGATTAAAATGGGATTATTCGAAATTGTACAAAACAAATGGACTGTCGATGAAACAAAAGTTCCATCAGATATGCAGGCTTTGTTATTGGCACTAAATAGAGATAGAGAAGTTAGAGAATATTTAGGAAGAACAAATAAGGTTCTAACGGTTTATTATGGGGGTTTGCATAAAGATAGTATGAACTTGCATCATGATGGGTTGCACTGGGAAGATTTGGAAAGATCTATGACGGACAGATTACCTTTAGATCGATATCAAGAGTTTGCCAGAACCATCGAAGCAGAGTATTCTACTTTACAAGTTGCTAAAAAAGTAGAAGAAGAGTTGAGAAAAATTGCTCATAGCTTTTAATGTTATTATTTTAAATTTTTAATAGTTATTGTTTTAGCCGACGCCCACATCTTATTGAACGTCTCTGTCAATGTATCTAGTAAAGCCTTATTTCTACTGTAAATCAGGGTTCTTTCTTCTTTCTCTCCATGCATGCCCAGGATTAATTCTTCTCGATCTTTAATCTGTAACACTAGCCGATCTTTAGCCGGGATCACCCTTAACTCTCCCCCATTTTCCAACAAGGTTTTAGCCATTCTCTTATTCTCGGGAGTTATCGCATAAGTGATAACTTTAACCTTAATTCCTTTCATCAAAGCTTTTTCTAAAGCTAGAGAGGAAGCAAAAGTACCCACAAAAGAAGGAGCTATCTGCAAAAGTTCCTTCTGGGCAGAATTACGAAACTCTATAACCTTACGTAGATGTTCTTCTCTTCCTTGAATAATCTCTACTGAGTTGGTGCTTTCTTTTAAGTAAACTTTTGGTTTTAGATCAAGCTCTTTAAGTGCAGATATCTCTTCATCTATTTTAATTTTCTTGGTAGTCAGATAATTGGAAAGACTCTCCTTAACCTCCTTTATACTAAATAATTTAGGAGACCCAGGATGAATTTGAATCAACCCTTTTTTATTAAGAGTGGTTAACACTTCATATATCCTTCCTTGAGGAACAGCGCTTCCTTTAATGATCTGGCGGGCACTAGCCGAATCTATTCCAGACAAAAATAAAATAACTTTCTTCTCATAAGAGTTAAAATCTAGCAGGTCTAGGTACTGAGGAAGTTCCATAAACTTATTTTAGTTGTTTTACCTATTTAAAAGTCTCTATAGCTTTTTACGTTGTATGATTAGAGCAATCGTGTTTGATTGGTACAATGTGTGCACTAAAGAAGGTTGGACTAACCATGTTGCTAAAGAGATAGCTCTTAAGTATGGTCTTCTGGAAGAAAGAGTTAAGTTGGTTTTGAAAGATCTATTCCCTCAATTCGTAACCGGAGAAATTGAACCAGAAGCATATTTAGCGGAACTATCTAGTCAATTAGGAGTTAATATTGGTCCCGAGATCTTTAACCTGCTTCCAGCACTGAATCAAGAAGTGTTGACATTAATCCAAAAATTAAAGCAAAAATATACCCCTATTTTATTCACCGGAAACTTTAAGCCAGTGTTTGAGAATTATCAGAAGAAGATAAATATGCAAGAGTATTTTGACCATCTGTTCCTTTCTTATGAATATGGAAGAAGAAAAGATGACCCAGAGATGTGGAACTTGATCTTGGAAAAGACTAAACTAAACCCGGAAGAGGTTTTGTTTATCGATGATAATCCAAGATATATAGAAATTGCCCGGAACAGGGGAGTAAGATCTATTCTATTTACAAATCAAGAAGTAACTGAAATCATTGAAGCAATTGAATAATAACTTTCTTTTGTTGTCTCCAGTACAGATAAGATTAAATACTTAATCTTACTCTTTTAAAGCATGACAACCACATATATTCCAAACCCTTTAGCCATCGAAAGAATTGTTGAAGCTTGTATGAGAGACTTAAGCCACATAGATTCATCAATCGATCCTCTTATTTTTACTTCTCCAGAAGAATACAATCCTCGTGGAGGAAATTTTGGATTCTTCATCAATCCACAAGGGGCAAAAAGTTTTGTTCAATATGAAGAAGACGGATTAGATCTTCCAAGAGAAGAAAATGCCAGATATGACGCCTTATGTGTTGTAATGAGATCTTTAGGAGAAGGATTGCAACAGAAAGGATATGTTCCAACTTTAGAACTTAAGCCTCTGGAAGAAAATTATTTGCAAAGATTGGCTAATTTGGGTGGTTTTTCCATTAAAGGTTGATTAAAAGAGTAATTATTTCTTTTCATACTTTTCTTCAAACATTCCTACTAACTTTTCTGCAGTTTTATCGCCGAGAATATTTCCCTAATTTAAAGAAAAAGGGTAATAGGCATAGTTAGAAGGAAAAAGGTTTAAATATTGAAAGATTTTCTATAGTTTTATGGCCAAAACAAAAATTAAAAAAGAGGAGTTTGATGAATGTATAGAAGCTCATAAAAATTATGATAAAGTTAGGGTAGAATATGAAGAATATCTTAAGGGTAAGGATTTAAATTTTCTTAAGAAAGAGTTTGTTGGAGTAGCCATAGAAGCAAGGAAGGCTTATGATCTTGTAGAGTACTTATTTATGCACCTTACTAAAAAAAAGATATTAGATAAGAATGCTTTTGATAGAGCATTACTTATTTCTGCACTCGCTTCTAGAAAGGAACTAGAACTAGCAAAGAAAAAGCGTTGAAGTTTTATCACAATCAACAAAATTATTTTTTAGGATACTTTTCCATCATCAAACTAATAATCCTTTCCGCCGTCTTCTCTCCCACTCCTTTGATAGAAGTAATTTCTTCCTTAGAAGCATTAACTAACTCTTTAATAGAACTAAAATGTTCTAATAATAAGCGAGCCGTCTGTACTCCAATTCCGGGCAGAGAAGAGACAAAAAACTCTTGTTGTTCTTTCATATCTCTGGGTTTGCGATCATGATATGAAAAAGTATGATCCTTGTTCTGTTCGCGTTGAGCCATCACCGCTAAAATTCCAGCTGTATCTCGAGGATTCTTGGTGTACAATATAGGAACACCGAAATCTAATACAATTGAGGCGAGCATTCCTCGGATAGCGTTAGCATGCACTTTTCTTACGGAATAGATATCTTCTTCTCCTTCAATGATAACCACTGCTTTTTCAAAGTTCTTCTTCAAATCACGAACTTGTTCTAACAATCTCCCATCAATGATCGAAGCCACAAAATCTGGCACTTGTTTTAACTCTACTCCTACTCTTCCCGAAACTAAATAATCTGCTGATTCCAACTGAGCAGTTTTAACTGAAATTCCCAGATCAATCAGTTCCTTAACGATACGATTATTCTTCTCTCGATGATCAGCAAGTATAGCAGTTACCGGTTCTTCAGATTTAACATAATTCAACAAAGAAGATTCTTTTCTAGGTTCGGAACTTTCCATTGGAGTAAGAGAATATTCCTTCTTTACCTGGTCTAAATTACGGAACATCTTTTTCTCTTTATGATGAGAACTCCAACGATACGCTTCATCTCTGGTTCCTTTAGTTACCAAGATAGTGACTTCTCCCTTTTCCAATCTTCCCGTTCTTCCTCGACGTTGAATGGAACGGATAGCGCTGGGGATTGGCTCATAAAAAATAACTTTATCGACCTTAGGAATATCTAACCCTTCTTCTGCTACTGAAGTAGCGATTAGAATATTAAATTCTCCTTCTCTGAACTGGTCCAGGATTTCTTTCTGCTGTTTTTGAGAGAATCCAACTCCGTTTTTCTTAGCTTGCCCCACAAAGATATGGTTCTTAATGCTCAGCTCATTAACTGCTTTGACAATCTCTTCTGCTGAATCTCTAAACTGAGTAAAAACAATAATTTTAGCAGTTGGATTGGTAGTTATCTCTTCTGCGATGATCTCTTTCAATTTAACCTGCTTAGGGTTTTCAATCTTCTGTTTAGCGATTTCTTCCGTTAGGAAGACTGCCGATTTAAAATTCTCATCCATCACTAAATTTTTAACCGCTTTAGTCTTAGAAGTAAGTGATTCTTGCTGCAACTTTTTAAGATAAGAATTAAGCGAGTTAGGACCTTGAGTTTCCAGTAATTCTAAGGCATGATCAACCTTTAGTGCTTCTGCCACTAAAGACATGGAACGCATCGCATCAAAGTCCCTTTCACCAGAAGAGACCTTTTTCTGTAGTTCGCCTTGAATTCCTAACAACTCTCCTTTAGAAGTATTAATGCTGTTACAATAACCATACTTTTGAACTTCTTCCAGTTTAGTCTTTCTACAGTTCTGCAAAAACTTTTGTACTGCTTTAAATGAATCGGGGAACTCTATCTCAATCCATTTGATCTTTACTTCTTGAACATAAGGTTTAACATCAGAATCATTTTCAGTGCGCACCTCAACTTTCTCAATATGGAGATTTTGACAAATTTCCTTAATAGCTTCCATATCACTTCCGGGAGAAGCAGTTAAAGCGAGAATTCTTGGATATTTTGCCAGCTTTTCATATTGTTGTGCTAGCCACACGTAAGAATATTCACCAGTTGCATGGTGGGCTTCATCAAAGATTAACAGAGACACCTCTTGTAAATTTATTCTTTGATTGATTACATCATTCTCTAAACCTTGAGGAGTGCTGATGAATATCTGTCCTTCCTTCCATAACTGTTCACGTTTATCTGGAGCCACGCTCCCAGTAAATACTACCACTTTTTCTTCTGCAATCTCTAAATGGGTTCTAAAAGTCTCTGCATGCTGGTCGCATAAAGGTTTAGTCGGAGCTAACATTAAGATCTTAGAATTAGGATAATTAGAAAGACGTTGTACCATTAAGAGTAGAGCTATCCCGGTTTTTCCTAAACCTGTAGGTAGAACTACTAAGGTATGATGTGAAGCAGCAGTGTTTAGGATAGTCTGCTGGTACAATCTTGGTGTGAAGTCTTTTAGCATAGGTTTAAGCATAATTTAAGCGTTAAGTTTTTATTTTCTCTGGTTTTTGAGTATTCTTTCAAAACCACCCCTAAATATAAGGGTATTTTGTTTAAGGTCACAAATTGTGACCTTAAAGGATCCTTGAGGTATCACATTTTGTGACACCACTTATTTTCCTAAACCCGTCGAATTCGACGGGATTAAAATCAAGATTGTTAATTTTTTCCCAAATTCCTAAAAATTCAATAGTATTACGATTCCTAAGCCAATTTTTGATAATATCATCGCTTCTATCTTTATCTTTGTATCGGGCTATATCTGTAAGACAGATATAATCTTCCTTTTTTTCGATACACACTTCGATTTCTTTATTCAATACAATTATTTTATTCATTTTCTTCCCCCTAAACTATCCAAGGGGCTTCTCACATTCAGCAGATTGGTTGCAGCCAGATGAACGTAAATCATAGTGGTATTAACATTATTATGGCCTAATAAGGGTTGTACTTCTAAAGGAGAATAACCATTTTGAATCAAATGGGTAGCAAAAGAATGTCTCAACATGTGCGGATGAACTTTTTTGCTTAATTTTGCTTTCTGAACTGCTTTCTTCAGTATTTCACGAACGGAAGAATCATCGTAAGGAGAGTTGTTCCAACCAATAAACAGCCATTCTTCAAGAGGCTTATCTTGAATATATTGCTGTAATTCTTCTTTAAGAGAATGGGCAATGATAAAGGGACGATCTTTACCTCCTTTGCCGTTTCTAACCCAACCATAACTCTCTTGGATATTCAAATCCCTTATTTTTAAGTTGAGCAATTCACTTATCCTTAATCCAGAGGAATATAATAAACGAATCATTAAAGAATGTTTAGGATTATCTATAGATGAGATCAATCTTATAGTTTCTTCTTTGGTGAGAAAGTCAGGGAGCTTCTTAGCAACTTTGGTATACCTTATCTTCAAAGTTAATCTACGATGCAAGATTTCTTCGTAAAAGAATTTGAGAGCATTGAGATATACATTTATGGTGTTTCCCGGAGCACCTTTACTGATTAAAACATCTAAGAAATCTTTAATGTCTTGTTTGTGCAAAGACAACGGTTCTTTTCCTGATTTACGAAAGAATCTTTCTACACATTGTTGGTAAGTTTTAATTGTTCTGGGCCTTAAACCACGACGCAATCCTTCTTTTCTAATCAGTTCGTTGATGTCCATTAGGAGAATGAGAATTATTTCATTTAAATAGTCTAGCCGGGGTTGTCCAGTGCGGGAGTGGCTCTCCTAAAAGCCTTAGAAGTGAGAAATATTGGGGAATCAAGCCTTCCTGCCACTGGACAGAGTGGTTGTCTAGTGGTTCAGTAAAGTAGTAACAGATTTTAGAGTTATAGCTTTGAAGATTTTGCGCTTACAGCGCGTATACCCCCATAAAACACAGTTTTAGGGATATAAAGAGTTAGTTTCAATAGAGTTCGAGCCCTATTCTGTCTCAGTGATCATATCAGAAAATTTATGCTTACAGAAATCACACTGATAAGTCTCTTGGATGTTGTGGATTTTTTCTCCTCTGTATTTATCGGTTTTAAGCTTCTCTCTTTTGATCGTCCGTGTTGCAAGTAATTTTTTGCATTTGGGACATTCATCTCTTTTAATCATGATGAATAAGGCGATAATCACAAGTGTCCATACAATCACAACTCCTCGTATCCAATACGCGCCTGGATTTCCTATGCTGTCAATCACATCCCACCAAGCCCAATCTGCATAGATATACATGGATGCGAGAGATGGGATCAGAAGTATTGGTATTGAAACCGGTTTTTTTATACCAAGCAACCATCTGCCAAATGCTCGGACCATTTCTTCGAAGGGGGAATTTTCGGTGGGTAGAATTGTGGATTGGGTCTTTGTTACGTTTACCGTATGGCCCACTCCACTAACTTCCACATTGTCATGTACATGAGAATTCTCTGTATGTGATTTACGTTCATCTTCATACTTAATCTCAGACCCTTTTATATCCCCCATACTCGCAGTATAATGAGTATGGATTTATAAATTTTTAGGGCACGGACGAACGATTACTTTTTGGCTAACTTCCAAAGAGCTTCAAAATTATTTCTGTAGGTCTCTGCAAATTCTTTGTTTTTAACAAGTATGATTGTCTCGGGTTTTGTTAGCAACCAAAACGAAACTTCATCTCCATGAATCGCTGTTGCTGCAAAACTTTTATAATGGCTTGGCAGGAATTTATATTCGGCATTAAAAGATTTTGGGTATTTTTCTCCTTCAATAAAGATGTACCTGGTCTTTATTTTGTATTTTGCTCTTTCCTTGAAGTATCTTTCATGATAGATTGGGTCTAAATCTCTTAAATACCCTGAAATCGCCCCAAAGATTAATAGTTCTTTTGTTTCTCTTGAAGATTGAACGGTTTCATTTAGCATTGTCCTAACTCCTTCTTTACCTTCATAAACTTCAACAACCACCTTCTTTTCTTTAGGCATTCTCAATTGGAGCAATTCTGGAATCATTTTTTCTACTATCTTTTCTTCTTTTTCTGCTTCTTCTTTTTTCATTTCAATCCAGTCAAGAAGTTTTTTGGGGTGTGTTGCAATAAAGAATTTTTTATTATTCTTTATAACATAAGAGACTAATCCTTTTTTTATCAAGGAATTTAGAGTATCATACGTATTTGTCCTTGACTCTTGAGTTTTATCTGAGAGTTCAGATGCAAGAGATTCTTCTACATGAAGTAAGTTATAGTAAGCTTCTGCTTCTCTGTTTGAAAGTCCAAGTTTTGTCAAAGTTTGTTTATCCATAATCTTAAAAGGCAGAGAGACTATATAAAGTTGTCTATTAAATATACAACAAAGACTTATATACGAGTAGGTAGTTATCTCTTAGTAGTTAAAAGCTATGGAGAAAATAAAATGAAAAAACAAACATGGGAAGAACTGCAAGAAGAAAGGAACCAGAGATATCTACAATGGTGGAACAAAAGGGTTGAAGGCATAACCGAATTGATTGAAATGAATGGTCAAATTTCCAAAAGGGATACAAGTTTGGGGAAAATATTACTTCTTAAGGTTAAACCAATAGGTGCACCTTTTTTAGTTGATTACTCTAGAGATTATCGGCATGACTGTCCACCAACGCAAGGAACGGATTTGCAGTACTTAGTTGGATCAATGAATATTAAGGAGAGATTCTATACTATTGCAGGATTTATGAAAGAAAATCGGCATGGAGCAAATGCTTTTATGGGTAGCACACCAGTATACATAGATAATGATATTCCAGAAAGAGTAAGGGCTATTGGGGCTAGGGAATTTTTTGATACTGTTTTTCGTCATATTTGGCATGTTGAAGCAATTCAGGCATATAACATTCCCGAAAAACAAAAATGAACAATAACTTTACGATAAAAAAGAAATAACTGAGCCTAAACCTTAAATTTCGCCTAATTGGGAACCTAATAACTAACTGCCCCCAACTAAACTAAAAGTGCCCTCTCTTAATACTAATAAAATTATGGTTTCCCACCATCCGCTGACATTCGGACTTCTTCGCTCTTTGTTCGCTTTGTAAATTAGGGGTTGCCTCAAATTTAGTTGCTCACAATGTCGCTTGACCCTTTCAACTCTGAAACTCGCATCCAAAAATTTCTCCAAAATTTCGGGCTCGTTTCGAGGAAAGGAGGTAACTAACATTATTTTATGCAGAATACGACCTGGGAGCCAACAGATTAAAATTACAATATTCTAGTACGAAATCATTAACAAACGTTCTTTCCTTAAGCATCTTCTTAAGTGCGTAATCTATCTACCACATCAATATAAGTTCGAAAAAGGTGATTTGCTTCGGTTGTTGCTAACCCAATAACACCTAATTCTGCATATGGCCTTCCAGAAAGTAACTTTCTCTCCCAACAACTAACCACCTTGGGAACGAGCCTTATGTTCTCTAGATATTCCGTTTGTAATGCTTTAATATTCTGTAAACTTCCTGCCCTTCTTGATGCTTCCCTAAATCTTCCTTTTAATTCTTCATTTGCTTTCTTAATCTCATCGGCAGTTGGGTGAACCATTTTCAAAGAATAGACTCCTTGGATCCCAAAAAAAAGTGGTCCAACTAGCAATCTAGATAATACATTATTCATGATCTTTCTACCGGTTGAATATTCCCTAAATTCAGAAACTTTTTCTTGGACACATCCTGCTTCAAAACCATAATGTGTTAGAACTTCCTTTAGAGAAGGATCCTCTAAACTTCTTAAATAATCTTTTTCGGATAATTCATGAAATCTGAACATGGCAGTAATACCATTAAACGTTCCTCTAACTGCTAACTCTAAATCACCTTCTCTTGCACGAGGTAATTTTGCCAATGGGGAATTCCGTCCATCATTGCTCGCAACCTGATCCCAAAGTGAAGCATAACTAGCTAAATATGTCATAAACCCATAAAATATATTCTCATTTATAAATCTTTCCGAGGATTTACTTCTCTTAAGTAGTTACTAAACAAAAGAATGCTATTTCATTGCTTACACTTTACCCTGTAGAGGAAGTGTTAGAATGTGGCTCCCTACGTCATACTTGCTCGACTGACGTCTCGCACCCCCACATAAAGTTCGGGGCTACTTAACACCAATTATACTCAATAAACTTGAAGTCCTAAAAATAGAAGGAGCTTTGGCTTTACTAAAAAGCCGTTTGCGCAATCTGCCTTCTTGCATATGCAGCAGCATAGACACTTTTACTAATTGGTCTTTTAGCTACAGCTTCAGCAGGAGCATTACTTAGCCTTAAAACTTCATCTTCAAACTCAATAATCTTTCTTTCAGAAATAGTTAATACATCTACTGCTTGCCTATATCCGGTACCATCCTCATATTTTGCTCTAAAAAGTTCTTGCCAGGTACCATAGTTTTCAGGTAAATCCAGTAACTCTTGATAGAATTTCACTCTCGCGCCGACTCTACCTTTCAATGCTTCGGCTAAACCTGATGATGCTCCTTCTGGAACTCCTTCTCCAAGACTACCTAACTCTCCTATTAAATCATCTAATACCCCATAAGTTATTTCAGTTCCAAGACCCCGTGCATTCCTATTGGCTGCAACTTGAATCAAGTACTCCGAAAGTTTTAATTGTTTTTGCAAAACAGGATCTAGTGCATTTGTAGGAAGACCCATTTGTCTTGCAAATTCAGCTATCTTAATTTCATTAAAAGCTCTTTCATAACCCATAGCTAATGCTTGATTTAATGTTGACATTTGGAAATGGACAATTAGGAGATATTTATAAATCTTTCCATTTTGTAACTACTTTATAGAAACAAATTAGATTAAAACCGAGCCAAAAAACATCAAAGCCCTAGATACACTTATTTGATTGCTCGCTTTGCTCGGAAGACATAACTCCAATTAAGCTCAATTCGAAGAATATTTTCTAAAAGCAAAACAAATTATTTATAAATATAGTCTTCACTTGTATAAATAAGATGCTAGAAAATGAAATACTAAACTATGTAAGAGAATATCTTAAAAAAGGCAAATTGATGCAATTAGCTACTGTAAAAAAAGATCAGCCGTGGATTATCAATTGTTGGTATACTTTTGATAAGGATTTTAATTTCTATTTTATCTCTGGACAGACCAGTAGACATATTAATGAATTAAAAAATAATCCAAAAGTGGCCTGTTCCATAACTCCCCATTATCCTTTGGAAAAATTGGGACAAAAGGTTCAAGGCTTATCTTTCGAAGGTGTAGCAAAAGAAGTTAGTGGATTTTCTCTAACAGAGGTGTTTAATAACTTCGTAGCAAAGTGGAAGTTAGCTATTAATCATATAAATTTGGATAGATTAAAAGAAGGAGGAGCTGGCTCTAAATTATATGTGGTTAAAGCTACTAAAATTGTTTGGTTTGATCAAATTAATTTTCCAGACAATCCAAGGCAGGAAATCAACTTATAAAAAATGAAAATATTCTTTGAACTTCTCTGCTAACGCTCCGACCTTTGCAAGCAAAGGAAACATAACACTAATTATACTTAATCAAAAGGACACTAGTAAAGCTTCTTACTTTTTATCTAGTGGGTTGTTCTAACTATCTTCTCCAAGTTATCAGGGTCAATTCCCCAAGAACTTTGCATGCCTCCTCCCGAATCACCGGGCTCGTAAACAATAGCAAGTCCAGTTTGTCCCATGTATCCAAATTCTACTTTCTCATTATGTTTACTGTCCCAATAAATTTCTCCGCATTTCAATCTTTGTAGATGATATCTCATTTTTTGTTCGTCCATTTTTTATGCCTCCAATTTTATAGAAATAAAGATTTTCTCAGACACCATAAAATATATCTACCCCAAAAAGGGGTAGTTTCTAGAAAGTTTTATATAAAATCCCGTTATTTGAACCATTATGATTGAAGAAACGCTACAAGAACTAGGATTAAACAAAAGAGAGAGTATTTGTTATACTGCGCTTCTTGAATTAGGATCATCAAAAATTGGTGCAATTGTGAAAAAAACAGGAATTCCCTCTTCTAAAATCTATGAAATATTAGATAAACTCATCAATAGAGGTTTGGTTTCATATGTGAAGATAGGTAAAATAAAACATTACCAAGCATCTGATCCAAAAACATTACTTAATTACATTGATGAGAAAAAGAAAAAGATTGAAGAGATTCTTCCACAATTACTATTAAAACAAAAACTTTCCACTAAACAAAGTGTAGAGATGTTTGAGGGTCAAAAAGCTCTTTTCTCTTTATTTACTAATCTTATTAAAGAAGCAAAAGCTAATGAGCAATATTTTATATTTTCTATAAATGAAGAGAATAAGAATAGTGCTGCAAATCTTTTCTTTAAGAATCTAGCAGTAAGACGAAAAGAGAAAAAGATGGATGTACGATTGCTTAAAAACATGAAACATTACATCAAAGAGAAACATACAAAGTTAAAATTAAAGTACACGGAGTTTAATTTACCTCAGGGGATAACTATATTTAGAAATATAGTAATAATCCTTTCTTGGATTGAATCTCCCACCGCTATAAAGATTGAAAGTGAAACAATTTCTAATCAACTTAGAGAATTTTTTCTTGATCAATGGAAGATTGCAAAGTAACACTTTACTTTAACATATGGATTAAAAAAGATTTAATACCTTCGTGACTTCTCCGCTACGCTCCGACCCAGACATAAAGTTGAGAGAACATAACCACAATTAATTGCAATTTTTTAGAATGCTTAAAAGTAAGAGATTTCAGAATCTTCTTAATTGTTCGTCTGTAATCAGAGTATTCGCTGCAATCTTAGCACCTTCTAACCCATGTTTTTCAAATATTCCTTCAAAAATTTTATGTCCTTCATAATACCTTCTTCTATCAGTTCTATTAGCAATATCTAGGAGATGTGCAAATCCATTCATTTCTTCAAGATGTCTTTGATACAAATTTACACCTATTCTTTCATCTCTGGTTTTAGCATATAACCCAGAAAAAAATGATGCCCATCCTTCAATCACAAAATGTCCTGCTTGTCTAATCTCTTCGTATTTAGAGGGATTCTCTGGGTCGTAGACTGCTTTTAGTCTTCTAAAAATTTCACTTTCTTCCATGTGATAAGCGTGTGCTTGTTCATGAGCAATAAATATAGGAATTTGTATCAATCCTTCTGTAGGAAGAGTCAAGGTTCTATCTACCCAACTGGTTAATCCTTTTCCAACGTTTGGGCCGTTTGGATTTAAGGTAGAGTAAAATTGTAGAGTGTAATCTGGAATTTCAATTCCATATCGTTCAGATAAAGTTCGCTTTGATTCTTCTGCTAATTCACTAATTTCATCTTGAAGAATATGATTCTTTCTTATAATCATATCTGCTTGATTCGGTCCAATTGTACCATTAATTATCAAACCTTCGACATAAGATAATCTGCCGGAGGGTGCTAATGGAGTCTCAAATAATTTTGCATTTCTTTCCATCCTTTCAAGAACTGCTTCTATTGTAATTCCCTCCTCTTCTGCAACTTCTTGCATTAATTTCAATAATTCTGACTCTTCCATAATAATAGAAATAGGATAATACTTTAAAAATCCTCTCGCCGTAACTACTTTAAAGAGATTAGTAGGGAGGTACATCGAAAATTGAGAAAGTTATTAGATCTGGAATTAAAGGATGATCTATGTGCACTAAGCCAGTCTTAACTGCAAGTGCTATCTTCTTATAATGAACTTTATCACTCGGACTTTCTATAACATACACCCCAAAATCGGTAAAGTTCAATTTAGCTAACATTCTCTTAGTGTCCTTAGGATGCCAAGTGTAACCATTTTTATCATATATCTGCACCGCCTTTACACCCGCGGGATTAGGATAAATATCACTTAATCTCTCTACCCGTCTTGGTCCAATTCCCGGGAGTGAATCAACATACCCGTGAAAACATTGCCAGGGGTCTGTATTGATACTCAAATGGCCCTCTGTCCCTTTGGTCATATCACGATCCAAGAATAATATTCCTATACAAGACCCAAACCCTTCGGAGTACAAGTGTGCAGTACCAGATTTAATATCATCATCATAAACTTGAACAGTATCTTCTGCAGTTTTAATTAATTCCATTAAATCTTTGTTATTATGTTGCGGATCCATATTATATTAAAGTAAAATTAATCATATTTTGCATTTATAATTTCAATATCATCCCCAACAGGATAAATCTCAAGTTGAGTATCGGGTAGTCTCTGCAGTACATTGCCAATCTCACTAAGGTGCATTGCCCCAAAGAGCAATAAACCTCTTTCACCATCTTTCAAAGTGGCATCAATATTTTGTGCAACATATTCTTCTCTAACATAATCACCTAATCGATTTATCCCTTTTAGCCTTGCATTAGGATAGCGTAATCTTACTAGTGTTCTGATTAAAGTTTCACTCTCTGTCTTCTCAAAAGGTGCGTGGGTATCAGATAAATCTGCGAGACAGTTCTGCATTCCAGGCCTTCTAGCGAATTTGAAGTCAACCCTTCTATCATAAACACCCTCACCATAAATTCTGTCAAATTGGGGCTGGCCCGAGAGATAATTAGAGAAAAGATCCCATAAATCGTCTGCCTTTGCCTGCTGTCTTTCAAGCAATTCAATTCCATGTCCTAGCCTTGCTTCAGCTCCTGCTTTAGGCCCCAGCATGCTAATTATAAAATCCATATTGGGTATGTGAATCATAGGATAGTAAAGGAGATATCTCATAGGTTTATAATATATTAAACGGAGATTTATAAACTTTTCGAAAAATTACCACTTCACAGTAATAGCTAGCTTTGGGATCCTGAACTCAAAATGAGAAGAATTTTGCCCTAACGGAAGACATAACATCGTTCCATTCAATTTGCGGGATAATTCCTCCAGGATTTATTTTGCTTATCGCAAGATATTTAAATTAGCAAAGCATCCTAAAAATATGGAATTAATAATAGTCTACATAACTTATCCGAATATGGAAGAGGCCAAGAAAGTTGTTACTCATTTGCTTCAAAAAAAGCTTATTTCCTGTGCAAACTTTTTCCCAGTTCAAAGTTTTTTTTGGTGGAAAGGTAAAATTGATAGCTCTGAAGAAATTGTTTCTATTTGTAAAACCAAAAAAGATAATTGGGAAAAAGTGAAGTCTGAGGTTAAGAAAAATCATTCTTATGAAACCCCTTGCATTATAAAGATTAATGCAGAAGCAAATGAGGAGTTTGAAGCCTGGGTAAAATCCGAGACTAAGTAATGTCTTGGCCTACCTACTCAACTCACAAAAAGTGTTATAAATTACTTATTTGTAGGAGAGATTATGGAAAAATACAACCCTTTAGCATTCTTATCCTTCCTGGCGTTTTTAGCATTCATAAATCCGCCACAAACAATTTGGTTCTTATTTTTCCTGTTCTTTCTTTTCTTTTTAGTACCTAAAGGAACTGTAAATAAAAAAATAAAAAGTTAAATTTACTTAAATGCCGACCCCATTGTTTCAAAGAAATTGTGTTTTATCTTGGCACATTCCTTCTTGCCATCTTTGAACACAGATTTACATCCAGCCTTGTCTTTCTTATAGGTCTGCTTACATTGCTTAGAAACGTCTTTCTTGGTTGTTGCATCCGCAGATGCTTGGTCTTGACAAGTTTTTTGAGTTACACTCGTTGCTTCATAACAAGTGTTCTTTACTTTAGCTAACTCTGACACACACTGTCCATAAGTCATGTTTTTAGGCGCTTCTGATGCTAATTCTGGTGCAGCCGCGGTAGTCGCTTTTACTTCTGTAGCCTTATCACTAGCAGCATAAACAATCCCAGAAAGTACTAACATTAAAAACACACCTAATAATACTTTTATATTCTTATCCATGGTAAAACCTCCTTTTGTTCAAGTAAGAAGTAGTAGTTTATAAAAATAACCCCTTATCGACAAATATTAATACTCCAAAATTATTCCTTCTGATATGAAACACTATTACTTGATTTTATTATTGATTATTTTAACTTCTTGCACCACGATTCCTGAATTCGATCAACAAGATATTAAAGGAGACAATCTTCTCTCAGAATTAGACCAAGTTTATCTTAACTTACAGCAAGAATTTGAAGTGATTAGAACAAATGGAGGAGCGATTAATCCTATTAGATATGAAGAGATTAAGTTGATGATCCAGAATTTGGAAGAAAGAGAATACTCTTCGGAAAAAATAAATATTCTCAAAGAAGAATTTCAAAAGTTCCACTTACCTAAAGAACAAGGAGCCGTTCTTGATGATTATAACAATTCTGTTGAACAAACAAGTAATCCGGCCATAAATAAAACTCCTTTTATCCCTCCCCCTCTTGTTGAAGAGAAAAAATGTATCAATAATAAGTATCCCGTATTTACTCATCACATTACAGATATTAATCAAGTAACCACCGTACAAACTCCCCCTATGATTATGGCAGGTCATCTTAAAACCCATAGTTATATTGATACTAACCACAACAGAGTCCCCATCTATGCTCCAGTAGATATGACTTTAACTACTGGTTCTTTCTACGTAGGCGGACCTTATGGATTAGATTTTCAAGTAAGCTGTGAAATATCTTTACGTTTTGGCCATATTACTGAACCAATTGATGAAATTAAAGAAGTATTTCCCAGTACTCCTTCAGAGAATAGCCAGAATCAAGAAATAACTCATCAAATTAGTTTTAAAGCCGGGGATTTGATAGCTTACACTACTGGAACAACTCAAGCAGGAAATTGGGACTTTGGGGTTTACGATTCCACTACTCAAAACAGGTATACTTATTCCAAAGAATGGAATACCAGCTCAGTTTACACTACAGCAGTTTGTCCTTATGATTATTTCTCCTCAGAACTGAAAGAACAATACGTTAAAAGGTATAATTTAGTTAAATATAGTGGAGGAAGTGCAGATGGAGCTTCTTTCTGCTGATCCAAAGAATTTTCTATACTAACAAGTAATTCTACTCTACTCTCTCTAAAAGAAGGGTTACAGGAAGTTTGGTAGTCTCATAAGTACTACTACCTTCTTTTGCACCAACTACAAGAGGAACTTTTCCATCCCCACATAATACTTTATAAGATCTATTAAAATTTCTTTCCAGCTCAAGCCTTCGGTTGACCCTATCTATATCTCTGTGTATAGAATCAGCACTAATCCAATATTTTGTTGGATCATTATTCCTATTATGCCATTTTTCTACAATTTCAAAAGGAACACTTGAAGGATACCACAGCAACTCACCAGCAATAAGCCTATTTCTACTGAATTCTTCGTATGCTCTATGGTAAGAATCACTTGAAAATCTTCCTATATCCTCGGCTACTCTTTTTCCATCGAACAAGCCAAGACCAACACCCAAATAAATTCCTGCGCTTCCATGAGGAATATCTGCAGTATTCATTACTACCGGAACGCCCTTATCTGATAATCTTTTTGCGACCAAGATACCATAAGGCCCATCTTCAGATCTTTCTTTTTGAGCTTGCAATTCCTCCAAGGTTCTAGCTAATCCTTTATCAGGAAGTTCAGGAAAACGAACAAATCCAATGGGAAAATCATACCTAGAAATTGTTCGATGATATCTTTGAAGGTTTTGATTATCAACACCCAGGGAGAGATTTTCAACATCCAAGAAAGTATTATCTCCCGCCTCGATGCCCATGTCCAATATTGCACCATCAAATATCTCATTATTTATAGCAGTGATAGCTTCTGAATAGGAGGACACTACTATAACTCTCAACCCATCTTCTTCCAGTTTATTCCCATCAAAGCATTTTTGGATTATAGGACGTAAATGAATATTAACCTCACTATCACATATCTGGGCTAAACCACCAGTATATAGATAATCTTGAAGATGGGGTAGAGATTCAAATATCAGTTGTTGCAATCTTTCTGGAGAATATCTTTCCATAATATGTGCAGTTAATGCAAAAGGGAGATCATGTCCATCTTCTACTATGAGGAAATTTCTTCGAGTCATTTTTCTAATAAAGGGATTATATTAATCTTCAATTATCTCCTTTTCTTTCAATCTCTTGAATTACTTTATCTAAGAATCCTTCTGCCGGATCTCTAACTACCCCTTTAAGAAATTCCTCGGAGGTTACTTTTCTCTGTTGGAAAGCATAAGAATCTAAATACCATTTTCCTTCTCTTCCTAGAAACACTTTTGTTCTACAGTCCCTGCCAGCAATATAATCCATCAGTAACATTACTGGCGTTTTTCCTTCATATTGGAGATACCCTTCCAGAGATACTTCTGTGCTCGGTGCTTGGAAGTGCTGTAAATGCCCTAACCCTCGTGGAACTGCAGTCTCATACGAAACCTTAGCAATCGCTAATAACAGCTCCCTAATAGGTACCATTTCAGGGAATATTTCAATTTTTTTATTGTCAATTCTTTGGTATTTCATTGGATCAAAATTTATATTTAATCATTTCAGCTTTATACTGAGTAAGAAAATCATTCATCTCTTCCCTTCTTGAACAATCAATCTCTGGACAGAAGACTCTATACATACTAGCCATCACACCATAAGAACTAGATCCTTTTCCAGAAATTGCCACTCGACCATTCCGCATAGTCCATGTTCCGAATAATAATGAATTCATTAGGTCAGAGCCAGATTCAATTCTTTCTCCATCAATAATCAAACCAGTGTAATGATGATTATTGATTACAATCCTTTGATCTGGGCCAACTTCAATACGATTTATTTTATCGGACCCCAGAGTTAATCCCAAAAAAGAAATAAATTCATCTCTTACCGGATCAATGGGTTTATCATCAAGAGCATAAAGCCGAACTATATTACTACCAAACAACCCGTCTTCTCTAACTAGACTACCTAACTCCCGCAATCGGCTTACGTGTGGTCCAAGATGTTCATTAAATCGAGCAGATTGATCTGGATTCATACCCATCAATAATAGGGGGAGATTTATAAATCTTTGGATAGTTACTACTTCAAAGGAATATCCCCAAAACTTAGGCTTAATATAGAAGTACAGCTCTTATTAACAGATGAAATCTGAAATCAGCAAACCTCTTTACTGGGCCCCCAGAATTATGGGAATCATCTTTATCTTATTCTTAGCCCTGTTTTCTTTAGACGTGTTTGGAAATGGATGGGGCTTTTGGTACACTTTAGGAGCATTCTTAATGCATAACATTCCCTCCTTCCTTCTAACCATAATATTAATCATCTCTTGGAAATATGAGATTGTCGGAGGGATTGCTTTCATTCTAGCAGGAATAGCTTATATTGTCAGCATTCTGGTTACAGTAATTAGTAATGGTTTTGAATGGTATTACTTAACCTGGGCAGTTCAGATTAGTGGAATTGCTTTCTTAGTAGGAATATTGTTCTTGGTTAATTGGTACAAGAAGTAACCTTAATACAATACCATTATTGGGAATAAATATGCTAAAAGAAAGAATAGTATAACTGTTACCAACATAGGAATAACAATAATCAGATATAACGGAAGTTTAATCTTACCGGTTTTATTCAGTACAAACAACCCCATACCCAAAACAAACCCCACTAACAAAGACAAATATAAATAATTCTTGAGGAAACCAAATTCTGTTCCAAAAATAGTATAATATGATCCTACTGGCCCCCCCCAGCATTTTCCCACTAAAGTACATCCTTGATGAAATTCAATGATATTCATAATAATAAAAAAAGAAAATAATTATATAAACTTGTCTTTAACTTCAAAAAGAATAGAAATTAAAAATTATAATAAAGGAATTCCTTTTCGAGCAAACTCCTCTTCTACTTCCTTGGGCCAGACACTACTCTGCACTTCTCCCAAATGTGCTTTATGTAACAGCAACAAGCATAATCGAGACTGCCCAATACCCCCGCCAATACTCAAAGGCATCTTGCCAGACAATACTCCTCGATGAAATTCCCAGGTTTTTCTCTCGCTTAAACCCATATGATCCAACTGTTTGTCTAAAGCTAAAGCATCTACTCTTATTCCCATGGAAGATAATTCTAATGGCTCTTCTCTTACTGGATCCCAAACTAAAATGTCACCGTTTAATCCTCTTTTTCCAGCGGAAGTTTCAGTCCACCAGTCATCATAATCTGCTGCTCTTAAATCATGGGGCTTGCCCGATTTTAAGGGATGACCAATTCCAATCAAAAACACCGCCCCATACCTTTTAGCGATAGCAGTTTCTCTTTCCTTAGAACTAAGCTTAGGAAATTCTTCTTCCAGATCTTGAGCATGAACAAACTTAATTTCTTTAGGTAATCTGGATTTAACACCGGGAAATCTCTTCTCCACTTCTTTTTCTGTTTCTAGAATAGCAGAATAGATTTTTCTGACTATTCCTTTTAGAAAAGGGATAGTTCTTTCTTCTTTGCTCATCACTCTTTCCCAATCCCACTGATCAACGTAAATGCTATGGATAGGATCAACATCTTCATCTTTTCTGATTGCGTCCATGTCAGTGTATAAACCAGTACCTTCTTTAAACCCATATTTCCATAGAGAATAACGCTTCCATTTAGCTAAGCTATGGACCACTTCAATTTTTTCTGAAGTAAACTTGGTTTGAAATGAAACCGGAATCTGAGTGCCAGCTAAATCGTCTTGCAATCCCTTCCCAACTTTCAGAAATTTAGGAGCAGAAACCCTTAATAAAGATAATTTCTTAGCTAACTTTTTCTCAAACATATCCTTAACTAACTTAATAGCTATTTCCGTTTGTTTAAAATCCAGTTTTGGGTGATAATCTTTGGGTAACATCTGTTTATTTCCACGCTTTAAGTCCGTTCGACTGATTTAATTATAACCAACTATTCTTCTTAATAAGAGTATCTCAAAAAAATTGATAAAAGTGACAGTTTTTAGTAATATTTATATAGTTTATTGTACATTTGTTCCATTATGTCCCAGATAATAGACGAAAAAGATTGGAAAATATTAGAAATATTAAAAGAACATGGAGATTATACCACTAGACAGATTGCTAAAAAGACCCTTCTTCCTGCTACCACCATTCACCACCGCATCAAGAAATTAAAGCAGGATAAAATTATCCGTAAATTTACCATAGACCTAGATCCAGTAAAAACAAATAAGAATTTTGTAGCTTACGTCTTAATTTCGGCGAATTTAGAGATGCTTAAACAGAAGAAGAAAACCCAATATGACTTGGCTAAAGAGATTAAACAATTTTATTTCATTGAAAGAGTAGATATCGTTTCTGGAGGAACAGATTTAGTTGCCATTATCCGAGTTAAAGATGTGGAAGAGTTTGATAAGGTGTTGTTGAATAAGTTACAGTTAGTTGAAGGAATTGATAAGACTCAATCTTTGATAGTGATTCACGGAGATTAAAAAAATAAAGAAAAATTATTTCTTTTTTTCTACTAGGTAATATACTATAGCAGTGATTATGTTAAATAATAATGCACAAACTATCCAAACTATCTTTTTACCAGTACTTGATTTCTTTTTACTGGTTAACACTTCATAGATTACCCAAATTGCACAAGCTAAAGCAATTATTCCAATTATACTGTTTAAAAATCCCATCTTACCACCTCTTTTAATAATTGATTTTTTAAAGATTTAAAAAGTTATGCTTAAAGTAAAGAAGAAAAAATAAGGAGGACAGCTTACCGGGTTTCCCGCGTAATGCAGTACACGCCAGTACGGAAGCTTGCTTAACTTCTGAGATCGGAACGGGATCAGGTGAACCAAGCTCCTATGGCCGTCCAACATATTCAACCTAAGGCTTATTTATAAAGCTTTTGCTTAAATTTTATCATTGAAAATTGAAGACCATAATTAACTTAAAATAGCACCCCTTATTGATAGTCATGGTTAAAACCGCGATTATTTTAGCAGGGGGAATGGGCACTAGACTTCGACCTTTAACCAATCAGATTCCTAAACCGCTAATACCCATTGGAGACAAACCTTTATTACAACACATTATCGATAATTTTAGAAAATATGAAATCAATAACATTATCCTTTGTGTAGGATACAAAGCCGAGCAGATCGAAGAATATTTTGGAAATGGAGAGAGCTTTGGAGTTAAGATTAGTTATTCTCGAGAATCTCTCCCCTTAGGAACAGGCGGAGCAATTAAGCAAGCAGCCAAAAATCTAAACGGACCATTATTCATGCAATGGGGAGACAATTTGATGGACTTAAACTGGAACGAAGTGGAGAAAGAATATCTTAAAAATAAAACCCCGGTATTAATGGTCTTAACTCCCAGAGAAGATGTAGAAAATTTTTGAGTGGCTGAACTTAACGAGAATAAGATTGTTCACTTTGTAGAAAAACCAAATAGGGAGAATGCCCCTTCTAATCTTATCAATGCCGGAGCATTAGTTATCGATCCAAAAATATTAGATCTGCTTCCAAAAGGTAAATTCTCTATCGAACGAGATTGTTTTGAAAAGATTGCTCCAGAAGGTAAGATCTCAGCTTATTTGCACCAAGGACAGTGGTTCCCTACTGATACTCTGGAGAAGTATGAACACGCTAAATCACATTTTAAACCCTCTTAATTTAAAAACTAGTTTTATTTCTTTAAGCTTATGTTAATTCGAGTCCAAAAAATCCTTGCTGATGCCGGAGTTGCTTCTAGAAGAAAATGTGAAGAACTTATCAAACAAGGCCGAGTCAAAATTAATGGTAAACTAGCTAAACTAGGAGACAAAGCAGACCTAGAAATAAATAAGATAACCCTAAACGGACAACTCATCAAATCTGTTCCAAACAAAGTTTATTTGATGATCAACAAACCATGGAGTATTGTGACGACCGTTTCTGAAGATCATCATATGAAAACCATCATGGACCTACTCCCTATCAAAGAAAGGATTTTTCCAGTAGGGAGATTAGATCGATATTCTGATGGATTACTGCTTTTCACTAATGATGGCGAACTGGCCCATAAACTCACTCATCCTTCTTTTGGAGTAAGCAAGATCTATATCGCTAAACTTAACCGTCCTATTTCCAGGGAGGACTTGGAAAAAGTTTTAGAAAGTGTGATCGATGATCGTGAGGTTAAAGTAGAAAAACTAAACATACTAGCCCCTAATCGAGTAGAGATTAAGATTCATGAAGGAAGAAAACATATTGTAAGGAGAATTTTTGAAGAGTTAGGCTATCTAGTCACTAAACTGACCAGAATTCAGTTCGGCCCATTACAGTTAGGAGAATTGAAAGTAGGACAATGGCGTTACTTAAATGAAAAAGAGATCGAACAATTAAGAAAAGCTTTAAAACCAAAGACTAATCAGAAAGAACAACATGGACCAAGAAATAATCGATAAGTATCTTAAAGCAGGTAAGATCGCTGCAGAATGTTTACAGTATGGATCTTCTCTGATTAAAGAAGGAGTTAAGGTTAGAGAAGTTTTAGAAAAAGTGGAAGAGAAGATTGTTTCACTTGGCGGAAAACCAGCCTTCCCGGCCCAGATTTCTTTAAATGAATTCGCTGCCCATTCTTGTTCTGACTTAAACGACGTTACTATTCTAAAAGATCAGGTAGTTAAGTTAGATATCGGAGTACATATAGATGGATACATCGCCGATACCGCCTTAACCGTAGATTTATCGGGAAAATATACCCATTTAGTCAAAGCTAGCAGAGAAGCTTTAAACAACGCTTTGAAGATTGCTGTTCCGGGGACAACTTTAGGAGAGATTGGTAAAACTATCCAAGATACTATCATTTCTCACGGTTTTTCTCCAGTAAAGAATCTTTCCGGCCATGGACTAGGAAAATTTGAGATCCATACTTCTCCTTCCATTCCCAACTATGATAACGGCAATAAAAACGTCTTAAAAGAAGGACAAGTTATTGCTATCGAACCTTTCGCATCTACCGGTTCGGGATTAGTACAAGAGAGTTCTCCCGCGACTGTTTTTACTTTAGTCTCAGATTCAGGAGTTAGAGATCCGATTAGCAGAAACATTTTGAAAGAGATAAAAACTTATCAAGGACTTCCTTTTGCTAAACGCTGGTTGGAACAGAAGTTTACTTCTCCTAAGACTAACTTTGGGATTAAACAACTTACAACTGCAGAATGTCTGCAACATCATCCTCCTTTATTTGATACTAATCGGGGAATGATCAGTCAAGCAGAACATTCAGTTATCGTGATGAAAGAACCTATTGTGTTTACTAGAATTTAATTATTTGATAACAATTTTTGTATTTTTCAAGTATAACTTATCCTGATCTAAAGTTTCATCATGACGAATCTCAGTCCTACCTTCAGGAATCTCTTGAGTGCACTTCTCATCTAAAGAAAGAATACTAGGACGTTTACCGTCTTCTCTAATAAGATAATCTAACGCTTTTTTAAGAGTATCAAATCCAACACTTTTTCCATGTTGATAAGTTAAAGAATCATTTCCGTTAAGAAAATATTGATGATAACGTGGAAAATAGAATAAAGCTAGTTCTTTGACCATTACCAGCATATATCTTAACCCCCTTTAAAAAGATTTATAGTCTAGAAGAGAGAGTATAGAGAGAGATAATTTTAGAACGAGGAAAAAATGATTTATTTAAGTACAAGAACCATCAACTTTACAATAAACTTCTTGATCACCATGGCATCGAAGACAACCATATATTTGTCTAGAATAATCCTCATTCTGATCAGTCCAATTTACAATGGGAGCCATTCTATGAAGACCGAGAAAAGTACTCTGACAAGCGTATCTGCGTTCATCCTGCTGACTATAAGGATGACCAAAGAATTGATAAGGAGAAGTTTTTCCATTTACACCTCGTTCTTCTCCAAATATTTCCGGATGCGCTTCTCTCACCTTTCCCATCCAATCAATATTCCTTTTTCCAGGAATATCAATATCGAATTTAAGCGATAACCGATCGATAGTTTGAATCGGTAAATCCGATTCAATCTTATGATCAGCTAAGAATTGTGAGATTACTTCTCGGTAAGGTTCAATATCTAACAGTTTTTTATCTCCAAGAGCTCGTTCTTCGTATCGTTTACCATACCGTCTTTCAATTTGTATTCTTGCATCAGAAAAAGGAACATCTTTATCATGATGATCAGCACAATAGAAAATCTGATAGAATGGAGAAATAAAAGGCCAAATATCAGCACAAACATTCTTTCCAAATCCCACTCCACTATGTTGATAGTAATGAATATCCGCTTCGGTAATCTTCCTCCCATAATTAGTATGGGTGGGTTCATTAGCAGTCATAACATGGATAGCTAATAACCAATCACTTAAATCTGCTCCGGCTAAGAACCGCATATGTTCTCCACACTCATCACATTTAGGCCAAAGAGTAGAAATTCTTTCTTGCAACTCTCCTTCCGATGAGGCCCAGTTTTTAATTTCATACCTAAAATCGGGAACTCCTCCAAATTTTGAACCACTAATCGGATCAATTTCAAGAGGAACAGAAAGTTGAGGATCTAGACGATAAACTAAAGGATAAACCCCTGCTGATTGAACTTCATTCAATACTCGTTGAGCAGAATTCCATTGGCTTAACCAAGTTTGAATATGCCCAGAAAATAGTGCCATTTCTTGTTCATTAGCATGATGACTGGTGAATAATGGTGCTGATTCTCGCACATATCTAACTAAATGAGGGTTCCATTCATCAACAACCTTCTTATTAGGAAAAGCAAACTTAGTCATTTTATTTTCAAAAGATAGCGGTATTTATAAATATTTGGGAGATTGCTACTGGAGAGTAACTATCCTTCTGTTGATACTAATTCATCCTTCTTTTCAGCCAAGGGATGCCCCAATAAGAAATAGCAGCTACAATCGCTAGAACTAACCAGAATACTCCCCATGAAGTTATTCTAAATGCTACCAATAACATGTTAAGAATTAAAACTACTCCAAAGAAAACTCCTACAATTTTAAGTTTGGTTGCCGCTTTCATGGTTTCTTCAATTTTTTAATCAACTCGGATAGATTTAACAATTCCTGAGTTCCTGATTGCATATCCCTCAACAAGATTTTCTTCTGAGTTACTTCGTCCCCACCAATAATTAAAGCATAGGGTATACCTAAGGAAGAAACATATTCTAAATTTTTACCAATACCCTTTCCATTAAGATCCATATCTACATTAATCTGTTTAGATCGCAACTTTTGCACGATCTGGAGAGACTCATTAAGAGTTTGGATTGGAATAAGGTAAGCTTTAGCGGGAGTCTTCTCTTTAAATTCTTGTTTAGCTTTGAGCACATCAAGAATAGTCGACAGTCCGAAAGATATACCCACGGTAGGAATTTGTCTTCCTCCACCGGCAAACTTTCCTACCATCTCATCATATCTTCCCCCGCCGGCGATAGAAGAAGTAACTGAACTACCAATTGCAACAACTTCGAATACTGTTCCGGTATAATATCCTAATCCTCGAGCCAAAGAGAGATCGAATTGAACTGATTTAACTTTCATGCTTTTAAGATAAGTAAATAATTCTTCTAATTCTTTGATCCCTTCTTGACCTTCTGAGTTAACCACTTTTTGTTTTAGCTGTTTTAGGGTAGAATTTTCCTTGATCAGGTCCATTAAAGCTACAATTTGATCTGAAGAATATTCTCTTTGTTGTAATTCTTCAATCACTCCTTTAACTCCGATTTTTTCTAATTTATCAATTGCTACTATCGCTGATTCTTTCTCGGAGATTTCACACTGATTAAGAATTCCGTTAAGCAGTTTACGATTATTAACTTTTATCACCACTTCAATTCCCAACTGGGTGAAAGCAGATTCTACTAAAGCTAACTGTTCTGCTTCTGCTAACATTGACTTTACGCCTACGGTATCAATATCGCATTGCCAGAATTGTCGGTATCTACCTAATTTTATTGGACCGTCTCTAAACACTGGGCCCATTTCATAGCGTTTGAAAGGCAGTTTTAAGGTCGGATTCATCGCTACATAACGAGCTAACGGCACGGTTAAATCAAATCTTAAAGCTAAATCTCTATTCCCCTGATCTTTAAGTTTAAAGGTTTCTTTAAGAGCATCAGACTCTTCTCCTGCTCCACCTTTAGCAGTTAAAGTCTCCCATCGTTCAATAAGAGGAGTTTCTAAAGGAGTGAATCCATATCTTTCAAAAACCAACCTTAAGTTGGTCAAGATTTGATTTAATACTATTTTTTCTTCCGGTGGTATGTCTCTTACCCCTTTAGCTAGTTGTAGTTCCATGTTAGTTACCTCTAATCTTGTCCTTTATATAATTTTTCACTTTACTAACCCCACCAGATATCCCGTTTCTAAAATAGTTCTAACCGCAGCATTGGGATCAACCATAATCGTTCTTAGTTTACCTACTTCAGATTCGGACACGAAAATTGAATCCATAAAAGTAGTATAATCTTCAGACCAAGATAAGGTTGGTCTGGAAGTTATAATTCTGTTTTGTCTAACTTTTCCCAAACCTCTTAACATCTTTAGAAGGTAATCTCTATCGATATCTTTACTTAACCCCAATTTATCCATATCAATAGATGTTCCTCTTAGATTAAACAGAATGTCCGCTATTAGTTTAGGGTCAGCAGGAAGAGCATATTCTCGGAGTTTAGTTAATAATTGAGATTCGATTGAACATGCTTTCATGTCAATTCTTCGATTTGAGGGAGTAGCCATAAATCTTTCTAAGATAATTTCGGCGGGAACGGAATCAAGAACATCGAAGATATTTTCCACATTTCCGTCTTTTGTAAACCATCCTGTCTGAACAATGGTAGGAATACCAGAATTAAATATCTCTCCCGTGGTCAAGATCATTCTTTCTAAACTACCAGCAACCACATTTTCTGGCACGAACTCCACGTCGGGGAAGAAAATTCCCACTTCCGAATTGCTCATATAAATTGCGGTAAGAATCTTTCCATTGGGCATTGCTTTTTGATAGAGGTAATCTAGATTTTCTTCTAAGTCATTACCACATCCTTCATAACGAACCCTAAATTCTCCTTCTATTTGAGAACGAACTTGGCCACTACACTTTCCTCTTACTTTTCCTTCAGTAACGTCTACATCGTAAATATACTTTCCACATTGAGGACATTCTACTCTAAACAAATTTTGATCGCCAAATCTTCTGCTGAGAGATTCAAGGTTTTTAAGAATGACGTCCGTCCCTTTAACATAAGCCCCAGCATCACGCAATTTCCTCTGATCGATTAAAAGTGGTTTTAACCCAAAAATCTCGCATGCTTCTTGCAATAGCACGATATTCTGTTCAGCAAGATTAGTACACTTATCCAACTTTCCGGCTTCAATGAGAGCTCTTTCCGTTTCAGGAAATTCACTTAAGTCAAACTGAGAAAAATTAACAGGTGGAATCTTATACAAAGGCAACCCCAGATAACCATCACAATTCTCGTTAAGCCATTGTTGTACTCCGGACTTACTGTTCTCTCCCCAGTTTAAAACTGGTTCTAAAGTATCACAAATCCAAAGTGGAATCTGACATCCGTTGCACAGAACATAAATTTCTCTTATCTTTCTAGTTCTTAACTCCGTTCGAGGGTTGTCTCCCCATTCTCCTAAAAGAAGAGAATAATCATCAATTTTGGGACCACTGATTCTAGAACTTTCGATGTAAGTCTTTCTACGTTTTACCTTTTCTGTTTCTGGTAGTGGACTTGAAGCAGAAAGAATCTCAATGGAAAGGTTAGCAGAATCTAAAACCGGCCGACCATACGTCCCGAATTCATATCTTTGCCCATTACTTCTAGCTTTCAAGAGAACATCTCTGGTTGAGATTAACCCCCCCAGAGATTCATTCTCTCCTAATGCCGCATAGGTTACTGGACCATATTTTTGAGTAACAAATTCTTTAACAGCATCTATTGGGGTGAATATAATCAGCATTTCTGCCGCTTGGTGCCCCAATTTGTACTTTATACATTTTCTTTAACAGGTCTTTTCTTTGATCTTTCACTTTCTTAATCTCCGCGTTTAGAGCCCGCGAGGCTTAATTACTATTTTCCTTTAAATAAAGCATACAATAATCCCGTCATTACCTCTTCAAACCCCACTTTATCCTGCATACAAAGGTATTGCCTAAAATAGGAGTTAGGATACAACTTCTTTGCCGCTCTTAATCTCTCATAGGGGTTAGAACTACCCTTTGCTACAGCCATAAGGACCGTTTCTCCAAATTTCTTGGCACAATAATCAACTACGTAAGGGGGTGCATCTAAGAGGATTGACATTAAAACCTCATAAGACATTTTATCAATCGCTAACCTCCCGATCCTCTCTTTCTTATACTGAACAACCCTCGCCAAAGTAGGACTAGACCCATTTACTCTTTGGACTGCTCCTTCGAACAAATAGGTTGGTTTTTCCTGTTCAATAATTAACTCTAAGGTTGGTTCAGATAATTTATCCAAATCGCCTACGGTAAGTACAACTTTATCGTTCAGAAAACTTTGTTTCAATATTTCGTTATCTGCAACTGAAAGAACTGCTTCTTTTAATTCGCCCTCACTATTTTGAGCAAGATATCTCATCTCCTGAACCATAAAAGATAAATCTTTTTTAGATCCAAGAACTCGTAGCAATCTTTCTTTAGTCCATACTTGGCGACGAGACAATTCAACCTTCTCTTTTGCAGATAATACTGCCTCTAAAGGGGAGGCAGTAATTCTTTCTGGACTTACAGATGAACCACTAGCTCCAGAAGAATAAGAGTAAGAAGAATCGCTTCTCGTAGAAGGACAAAATTCTTCTCTCAAAGTAGTTCTAGTTAAGGGATCTATATTTCGATTGCCGTAACTTTTAATAGATTTCCTACCGGAATATCCGCTGAGTGCATCTGTAAATGTGGAGGTTCTGTTTATTTGAGCTATTCTTTGTCCATTCTCAACAATGACGGTTCTTTCACCAAAAAAAGTATTTTCCTTCCTAGTTTCACTAATGCAGTTTCCATTTGTATCATAAGTCTTACTAACCGGACCACTAAACACAGTATCCCTGGTTCTGGTTTCACTGACTAATTTCCCACTAGTATCGTAAGTCCTATCTCGTGGCTGACCAAAAAGACTAGTCTCATGTCTAGTTTCACCAATCTTCTTACCATTTTCATAAATAACTTCCTTTCGTTCTCCTGACCAGGTGGTCTCAGTTTTTATTTCTTGTTTTGCCATTTTATTTTCCAATTTTAATTTTTAAAGGTGTTTTCTAAGGGTATCATCTAGAACTCTTGCATCACAATTTTAAGGAAAGAATTCTAGTTAAAATATAACAATGAGGGAGGATAAACCCTAACAATGATGATCTACAGAAATAGAACTATCTAGATTATTAAAAATAAAAAGGGCGGGTGAGGGGAGTTGAACCCCCGTCTCAGGTTGACTGTAAATATTTCCACAGACCTGAATACTAACCGTTATACGACACCCGCCATAAGCGTTAGAATTATTCGTAACTGAAGATGATTTAAAAAACTTTGGATTAGAGTTGAAACTAGAAAGATTTGAATTATCCTTGATGACGACAATCAACTCTGGTTTGTATCATATTCAACTGGAGAAATTAGCAACTATTTAAATGTTTCTTTTTGAGTACTGGAAGATAACAAAATTTATATACCCCTTGCCCTCGTGATAATAATCATGAACAGATTACTTCAAGAAGTTGACATTTTAGATCAAGAGAGAATAAAAAGAGCATATGAAAGTAATCCTCATCCTTCTTTAGAACAGACTGCCGATGAGTTCTTATTTAGTATGGCTTTTCGCGTTTACACTGAATATTGCTTACACTCTCCAGTAGATTTTCATGCTTCTTATCAAGGAAGTGAGTTTAAACAATTCTTAGACCAAGAAACCCATTATACCTTAGAAAGAGCCGGATTTAAGTGGTTGCCTTCAGAAGGGTTTAATTTAAAGACCGGATCTCCTGTAATTTCGGGAAGATTTGAAAACTTAACTTCAGAACAATACCAAGAAGTAAGAGAACAAGTTATTGATGCTTGGGTAAGATATTCTATTGATTATTTTACCGAGTTCAAAAAAGGATTACCTAACAGAAATATTAGAACTTCGCTTAAAGACTTAGTCCAATAACTAAATCATTAACACTTTTTGTTTTCTTTTAACTTTAACTTTCAATTTCTGACTGTAACCGATAAAATCTCCCCCTACTTGAATGGGGAAAGGAACATCGCTATTAATTTCTACTTCCTTACCAGAGAAAGAGAATAAAGGAGGATAATCTAAGTGTAAAGGCACCAACAACAACAATCCCCATAATCTTAAGAATTTATTAAACAAAGGAGATCCTCGATTGACTATTCCTTGAGCATATACTTGACCATCAGTGGGACTAGTGTAAGTCATGGAACGTAATCCATATCCATAATAAGGGACTTTTCCGATAATCAGATTAACACAATTCTCCCATTCAATTTTTCTTCCATCCACATAAATTTTCAAATCATAATCTGCTCGAGCTCTACTTACTCCTTTTACGCAAGCACCCAAATAATCAGAAAAACCTTTAATTGTTCTTTTTTTAATTAATCTTAACACTTCTGCATCTACTCCTATTGCTAAGAAAGTGGTTTCTTTTTTTCCGCCGTCCCATTCTATTTCCAAGATATCTAATTGGGTTTCTTTAAATTTAAATTTTGAAGTTAAATATACAAACCCTTTACCCTTATAGAAATAAGAATAAAAAGCATTACCTGCACCGAGAGGGAAAAAACCTAATACTTTCTTTTTAAAGGCAGGATAATTTAACGCGCTTTCAAAAGACCCATCACCACCAGCAATAATAATATGGGGATATTTCTGGATCTCTTTTTTAGCCTCATCAAACATGCCCTCCTCTGGAGAGATATATTTCAATTCCGCTTTTCTTTTTCGGGTGAACAGTTTTAACAATCGACGACGATACCCATTATAATATCCCCTTGCTTTCTTATTAGCGAGAACTAATATTTTCTCATCTTCAATCGTTTCTCCATACTCTTTTTTGCTCCGAATAGCGGTTCGACATTTTAAAGCATAATTAATCACCGAAAATACTGCTAATAACACTGCCATATATGTAATTGAAATGATAAAATTGTCAAGCACATCTATAACTCCGGTACGTTCATACCCATCATAGATCAGATGATTTTTCCATAAGAGTAACAAGATTAAACCAAATTGAAATACCGTTTTTATCTTACCAAAGATGTCAGCAGAGATAATCACGTCATAACGTGCTCCGATAGTGCGTATCCCATTAATTACAAAATCTCTAACTATAAAGATTAATAAGGGTATTAACCAGAACTCTCCTCGCGATAAAAAAACAATCAATAAACAAATGACCACAATCTTATCAGACAGAGGGTCTAAGAAAGATCCGGCTTCAGTTACATCGTTTCTTCTTCGGGCAACGTAACCATCCAAGAAATCGCTTACCGCCATAAAGATGAACAGAATTACCGCTAGTAATGAATATCCCCAAGTTTCTTGGTAAATAGCATAAATAACTACCGGTAATAAAGCAATTCTCAGTCCGGTAATCCAGTTAGCTAAACCCATATTTTAAGCTAATAATAAGACCAGAATAAAAACATTTGGGAAGAAATCCTAAGTTCTTTTATTTAAATAATTATAGCCATACTTTACAACAAGGAAGATAAAGGTAAAAATAACTGCATAAATGATTATTTCTCCATAAGTAAGATATTCTATTTTGAATAAAGTTCCGATTAATAAGCTTAAAAAAGCTATTAATCCTACAAAAAATAAGAAAGTGTAGAAGAAAGATAAACAACTGAAAAGAAAGAGTTTTGTTTTCATAAACTTTCTCGTAAGTTCCTTATCTTACTCCATCATCCCATTAGGGGGCATTCCCGGCCCAGGATTACTTCTTCCACCCATGATCACATCATCAATCCTGAGGATCATTTCAGCCACTTCTGCTGCTGAACTCAAAGCCTGAGTTTTAATCTTCAATGGCTCTATAACTCCGTTTTTCCAAGCATCCATGACTTCTCCGGTGAAGACATTAATTCCTGCCCACTTCATGCCTTTCTCATGTTCATTCCTTAATTTAGCTAGAACGTCAATAGGATCCAATCCAGCATTCTCGGCTAAAGTTCGGGGAATAATCTCTAAAGCTTCAGCAAACGCTTGTACTGCTAATTGTTCTCTACCTTGCAAAGTCTTAGCATAAATCTTTATTTCTCTAGCTAGTTCCATTTCTGCTGCACCGGCACCGGCGACAACTTTAGCTTCACGCAGAGAAGCAGCTAAATCGCCTACTGCATCAGTTACGGCTCGTTTAACTTCTTCAGCCACATGTTCTGTTCCTCCTCGGATCAATAAAGTCATAGCTTTAGGATTCTTACACTTTTCAACGAAAATCATCTCATCTTCTCCTAACTGAGCTTCTCTGACTAAACCGGCGTAACCTAAATCTTCAGAAGAAAGTTCTTTCCAGCTGCTAAGTATTCTTGCTCCGGTCGCTCGAGAAAGTTTTTCCATATCACTTTTATTTACTCTACGTATAGCCATAATTTTTTCTTTAGCCAAGAAATGTTGTGCTAAATCGTCAATACCTTTCTGACAAAACAATACTTTAGCTCCAGAAAGTTTAACTTTGTTAACCATCTCTCTCAAAGACCGTTCTTCTTGTTCTAAAAATAAGTTTAATTGGGTAGGATCAGTAATCTGAATCTTAGCATCAATTTCAGTATTTTTAATCTCTAGTGCAGAATCTAATAAGGCTACTTTTGCTTCTTCCATCCTCTTAGGCATGCCTGGATGTACAATTTCTTTATCTAAAACTATTCCTTCTATTAATTCACTATTATCAGTACTTTCTCCCACTTGTTTTTCTATCTTAATATCATGAATATTAACCAAGATTTTTCCATTACGTTCTTCAGCAATACCCCTAACTGCCCTAACAATTATCTCCGCTAGAATTTCCTTGTTCGCTTCTGCCCCCTTACCGGTCATGGCAGTGATGGCTATATTTAACAATGCTTGGTGATCCGTTAGCAACAATGGTTCTGCCATTCTCTGTAAGATCTTTTGAGCTTCTCCTTCTGCCATACGATAACCTTTAGCCAAAACCGTAGGATGAATATTTTGATCTAGAAGATCTTCTGCTTTCTTAAGCAGTTCTCCAGCGATAACTACTGCAGTAGTAGTTCCATCTCCTACTGCATCTTCTTGAGTTTTAGCAACTTCTACCACCATCTTAGCGGCAGGATGTTCAATCTGCATTTCTTTAAGGATGGTAACTCCGTCGTTAGTGATAATTACGTCTCCCATTCCGTCTACAATCATCTTGTCCATCCCTTTGGGACCAAGAGTGGTTCTCACGGTTTGAGCTACGGCTTTAGCTGCAGCAATATTGTTTCTTTGCGCATCCTTACCGGTAGTTCTTTTAGTGTCTTCTGGTAGAATAAATATTGGTTGATAGTTACTGTTGTTATTCATGTTTAATTTGCCTCATGTTCTAATTTTAATTTACGAACTTTTTCACCAAGATCTTGGTCCAGCCAAGCTCTTGCTTTAGTTACGGTTAATGGTCCACGACCACGTTGAGTAAAAGAGTAATGTGGATAGATTGCCTCAGCCACTTGTAAAGGGGATACTTCACGCTCTTGTTCTCCTCCTCGAGATTTAATATACTCCCCTTGATAAGTTAAGAAATAGCGTTCGGGGCGAAAGTGTCTAGGAGTAAGGTTTAATCGCTGACTAGCAGTAGTTTCCGACGGATCGTTGTAACCAGATATAATCTGTAAAAGGGAATGATCTTGTTGATATTCTTCTAATACTGCCTCCATTCCGGCAATAATTCTTTCTTTATGAACCATATTAAACCCCCCTCAAAGATAATTACTTCAGGAGAAGCTATTTTTATAAAGATTATGGAAGAAAAGAAGATCTCGCCTTTACAGTATAATAATCTTTATTAAGCTACTTACCTCAATTGCTCTTAAATCCAAGAGAGGTTGATATTTCATGTCTAGCATCATTTTTTTAGGTACATCCGGTGGAAATGCAGTTAGTAAGCAAATCCAGTCTGCGGGAGGAATCATTGTTCAAGTAGAAGATCTTCAGTTCCATCTCGATCCCGGACCGGGTGCTTTGAGTAAAGCTAAAGAATATGGAGTTAATTTAAATCGGACAACTGCTGTTCTTGTTTCTCATAATCATATCAATCACTGCAGTGAGCTTAATCCAGTGATTGATGCTATGACTTATTGTGGTATGGACCATCGAGGGATGGTTTTAGCAGCCAAATCAGTAGTTCTAGGACATGAAGATATGACTCCCGCTTTGACTAAACATCATGCAGTAATGCCCGAGAAAGTTATTCCTATGGAGAAGAACCATAAAGTGGGGATAGATATGGTAGAAATTCATGCTCTTTCTGCAGAACATCCTGACGCTACCGCAGTAGGATTTAAGTTTCTCTGTCCCAAGTTCACTTTAAGTTATACTGGAGACACTAAAGTTACTGATCAACTGTTACAAGAATTAACCGGAACAGACATCTTAATTCTTAACGTTCCTTATCCCGGAGATAAAGGACAAGGGATGAACCTAGATACTGTTTCAACCATAAAAATAGTTGATTCAGTTAAACCTAAAGTAGCTGTAATCACCCATTTCGGATTTGAGATGTATAAAGCTGGGATCTTAGAAGAAGCTCGAGAAATACAACGCGCTACTGGGATTCCCACTGTAGCAGCAAAAGATGGTTTGTTAATCTATCCAGAAAGTTATACTAACAAAAGTCCGGTTAAAGGATTTTAGATTATATTAATCAACCACACTACCGCCAACCCAATAAAACATCCCGCAGAAATAAAAGGCATGGCTGGATAGAACTTCTTTTCTTTAGCTAAGAATAATAATGTTCCTAATCCAGCTAGAGCAAAGAAAGGAATAATCAACGCTTGCCATAATCCCATTTCTTTAAGTACTACTCCAGCAAACATCAAAGGGAACCCAATATCTCCTCCACCTAATAAAGCGATTCTTCCTGCGACTTCTGGTAATTTACGCGTTGGCTTAACTTTCTTCTTCATAGAATAAGGTATCAACAAACCAGCAAACACTTTTGATTTAGTTTGAGATTGAGCTAAAGTAATCATGTGCTTAGACTTCCATACCGCGTAAGCATCATAGATAGAAATCAAGATCAAAAGAATAATGATTGACCAGAGATTGAATACAGGAACAAATATCGCTGCTAATCCCCCATAGATAAATATCTCCGTAAAGTTCTGCACCCAAAAGTTAGGCCAGAATATCTTCCATAAAGCTAAAGCCAAAGCTAAGAACAAAGCAATCTTCAAAGAGATAAAGGCATTGAATGAAATGGTTAAAGTGAGAAATACTGCGATTAAAAACCAAATTTTCCAGATCCAATTTAGTTTATACTTAATTAGAAGCAGCATTAATACCGTTCCAAGGATTATAGTAATCATGATCGGCAGATAAGAATATTGTTCGTTTACTTCCGGCCTTTCTCCTAAAGGCAATTCTTTAAACTGAGTATTACCGAGAGCTACACTTTTATCAACATCGATATACTTATACAAGATAGCAATACCTAAAAATTGGGCCAGCAAGAAAATAGTTAGAAGTAAAATCGTGATATCCAAACGATGTTTCATATAAGAAAGAAAAGTGTTAGGTTTATATAATTAACTAAGGTTAAAATCCCACTCCAGAAAAACTCTGCTGCACCTTTTTCTCTGCTCTTTCTCTTGAAGCAAATTCTTTAAACAAAGGAACCTTCACAGGCACCGCAAACTTAGTAAAGATACTTGTAACTAAAGCTTCTCCTTTATCTAAAGCAGCAATATTTCTATTATCTTGAGAAAGATCTTGAGGAGATGATTCAATCACCGCTTGTCTCTCAGAATTCATTTCTAAACCTAAAATAATCTTGGTGTTCATATTAGCTAGAATGTTTTTAGGAATCTCAGAAGGTAGTTGAGTTATAGCAATCAATCCTATTTTAAACTTTCTTCCTTCTCTGGCAATAGTATCAAAAATATTGCTTCCTTGCTCTAACACATTCTTACCTAGGACCCGGGGAGCTTCTTCTAATAAGATAGATACTACGGGTTTATCTTCTAATACCCCTTGACGTTTATAATATTTGTAACGATCAAGTATCTCAGTTGTGATTAAACTGCCGATAAGTATTTCTATCGCTCCGGAAAAGTAACTGGTATCAACGATTACTACTTTACCTTGTTCTAAATCTGAACAGATATCTTTAACGATATTTTCTCCCGCTACTTCATCAAAAATACCTTGACAATACATTCTGCCATTATCGATCTCTAAATTAAGTAAGGAAATTAATTTTCTTTTCACTACTGCAATAGTATCTTCATGAAAAGCGATTCCTTCAATCTTCTTCTCTGCTAAGATGCTGTATATCCACACCTCTTTGAACTTTTTATGATATGCATAAAGCATCTGTTTTTGTGGATCGGTTAATGCAATTGCCCCTTGAAAATGTTCCGGTTTAAGTAAGGTCAAATTAATTTTCAAACTTCCCGCTCCGGGAGGGGGATTATGAGGAGTATAATAACTAACGTTATGATGATAAGGATGATCCTTTAATCCCAATCCCGTACGTCCATAATACTCGTCGTGTGGATCTAAAACTAGAACCCCGGCGTAATTCTTGCCCACTAAGTCCCACAGGATGCAGCTCATAAGATTGCTCTTTCCTTTACCCGTACTTGCAGGGATTAAAACATGATGAGAAAGAACCTCTTTCCCGGGTAAGAAAAGGTCCACATCAATTTCTTGACTACCGCTTCTTAACTTTCCCAAGAATAATGGATTAGGAGGTGTAGTGATAAAGAATAAGTCTTCTTTAGTGACAGCTCTGATTTTGGTAAAGAAAGTAGGCAATTTCTTACAAGTATGACTTTGTTTGTTCTTAGAAATGTTTAAGATTGGTTTAAGATAAGCTAATTGATAATTTCTTAAAGAAGCGTCCATAATTTGATAATTCCCTTCTTCCAGATTGATCCCAGAAACCATCTCTAAGTTCTGAGATGATATTTGAGAACCGTAAGTTAGATCGTATGCTTGCAATAATACTGATTCTTGCTCTTCTTCAATTAATAACAGTTCCCCAATTTCTACTTTTTCACCAGATTTTACACGCATAACTATTTTACTAAAATCGCCACTTACCACCTGTCCTTTGATCATAATCTTAGATGACCAGAAAGGGTTTTTAAGAATTTGGGTGATGAAACATCAGAATAACCTAATAAAACAAAAATCTTTATAAATAAACCCTCTTCTTAACTTAAACTATGGCTGAAGGAACGGTATTACATTATAGACAAGGAAGACATCATCAGAATACTAAGCAGAATATCATTAAAGTAGCTGAAGATGCTGAAGGAGCACAGAAGATGGTCGGCAAGACTGCTACTTGGACTACTCCCGCAGGTAAAGTCATCAAAGGCAAGATTACTCAATTGCATGGCAAGAAAGGAAACGTCAGAGTTCTTTTTACTGAGAAAGGTCTTCCTGGACAAGCTTTAGGTCAGAAAGTTAAAGTAGAATAAAATATTTCTGGTTTTATAATTGCTTTAAACATATAATTTAGTTATATCCGTAAAGATCTTACCACATCCGGGAAGGATAGTTCCACTAATCAAAGTCTTAATCGGAGCAATTTTAGTGTCCCAATCCGCTTCTACTTTATTAGGGATATTGTCGATCCATTCGTGATCCACTTTCTTTAATTGTACTTCGATTTCGGTAATAATAGGATCTATTTTATCATGAGCTTTGGGGAAACGATGACGCATTTGTCTTAACCCATATTTAGCCTTTTTTAATCGGTCTATAACCTCATGTGCAGTACGAATAGCCGGAGTTCGTTCTTTCTTACTAAGTTGATGTTCTCCTACTTGACAAAGGTCTATCGCTTTATGGATATGATCAATCACCGGACTAGCTAGAGATTTAACCCTTTCTTTCTCTTCTTTATTCTTACGATCATCCTCTTTTTTTTCAGCTTGGGTTTTATATGCTGTCCAGCGTTCACCGGCCCATTTACGAGTAGCTTCTCCTCTTTCTGCCCATTCTGCTTCACGAGCAGCACGATCTTCTTTATTTCTAGCAGTCATGATTAATCTTACCACATAATAAGCAACCGCTACACCCACAAAGAATAAAGCATAATCAATAAACTCTTCTACTGTTCCCAATACCGGACTCCATTCCATCACCATTAGATAAACCTCGTAACGTGATATTTCATCGCACTAAGAATCCAAAATAATAAAATGCATAATACTAATTTTAAGAAATATGTTCCTCGAGTATCTGGACCACGAATAGGCCAGACCCACATAAAATAAGCCATCCCGATAACCGGTGCCCCGATTAACAATAAAGCCACCATGGTGGCCCATCCTACCCCTACTGCTAAGATTACTGACGGAGGTAAGAATATTGCTACCATCACTGCTAATATCCCTGAAACAATCAGAGCTTGATTACGATTAAGGAAACTCACTGGCGCTTTTTTAGCGTCTCCTTTACCACCACCCCAAATGGTTATCACGGCAAAGAAAATTGTAAAAGTAAGTATTCCTAATAAGATTCTGGTGAAAGAAGTGATAATGCTACCGTCGGAAACGCCTAACCAGCCTAGATTACCAACAGAAATAATATTCCACCACACGTTAGAAAGCGTTCCACTCACGTCTAAAGCAAAGACTGCAGGTAAAGCTGCTAAAGCACTTAACATCCACCACTTTTTATTCATGAAAGAAAGAATAATCTAGGGGTTTATAAGATTTGTGGGAGAAGAAAAATCATCTGAAGTAATCAGAAGTTTAAAACTCAATTAAGAACTTAAAATCCTTTTTGTTAAGGCTTCCAAGTTTTGTACTTCTTTTACAATTGCTTGATCAGCAGAAATACTCTCATCAAGAATATCAATCATCTCAGCCTGATGCTTCTTCCAAGTAATGAGATCAGTAGAATACTTCTTATCTATAGCTCCTTTCTTAAAATCTTTCTTGCCTAAAGCAAACTCAAACTTGCCTCCACGAGCCATATTAAAAATTAAACGTGCACTCAAAGGCCTCAATGCACTAAGAGACCGATCTATCTGAGAAGTTACGGTTGGATCACTTAACCTTTTCTTAAAAGTGTCTGCTTCATCCATCACTTTCTCTAATCTGCGTTGAAAGGTTCGTTCTTCTCTCTCTTCTTTGTTTAAAGAAGATTTAATGTCATCTAATTCTGCTTTCTTCCCAGTTGCACCAGCTACCTTGGTTCTCAAAGTGGTTAACCATTTATACTCAGCAGCAGCTTCTCCCACTGCTCTTACTTCAGAAGTACCAAATTTCTTAGCTCGCTTCTTGATCCAATCACCCATTTTTCCACCAGCAATGGCAACAGTTGCTTTTGAAGCAGGAGAGTGAGCAGCAATGGCCTTAATGACTTCATATCCTATTAAGACTCCTAAAACCCATTTTCCATAATAACCAAAAGTAGCAATTTGTTCTGCTACTGGTGAAGCTAAAGCACTAGCTAAAGCTAAAGATGTAGCTAAAGTTACAATTCCGATTTTTCTTAAAGTCTTCATGGTACCAACGCCTGAGCATGCTCAACTGTAGCACTTAAAATCCAAAATAATAATAATAATAAAACAATACGTAATATCCTAAACCCTAAATTAGTGGTTGGAATCAGATAAACAATCACCATACCACCTACAATCACTGAACCAATCAATATGAAAGAAACAATCGTAGCGTAAGATACCCCAATAGCAGCTAGAACTGAACCAGGAATAAAGATAGCAGAAATGATAGAGATTATCGCAGCAATAGCTGCTCCTGCTCCTCTGCTTAAAACTGCAGTTCGAGTAGCTAATTCGAATAAGATAGTGAAAACTAATAAGAATACTGCTAAACGCATAAATCCAGTAAGATAATTCTCACTAGACATTCCAGTTCCGCCATTAACCCAATCAAGTTTAGCAACACTGATAACTTCTCTGCCGATATCTTTAACGGTATCATAAATAGTGGCAGAAACCATTACTGAAGAGAAAACTAACATCGATATTAACAACAAACTAAACATCCAACTCTTTTTCATTGAACAAAAGCAAAATAATAAAGTATATAAAGCTTTCTATCCCCTAAAAGAACAGAATGGAGATTATTAGTATTATAATTATTGCGATAGTAGCTTTATTGGTCACTTCTTTACTTCCTAAACTGTTAAAACTCTTGTTTTGGATATTAATAATAACTATACTGGTCATCTTATGGATGGGCATTTCTTATCAAGACCTGTTTTCTTGGGCTAAAGACATCGTACTATGGAACTTCTAGTCTACACCAACAAAACTTTTATATAAGCATTAAACAAAAACAAAATTATGACTGAATCATCTATCTGGACCGAGAAATATCGACCGAGCACTTTTGAAGAGATCCGAGGACAAAAAGAGATCGTAGAAAAGATTAAAGCTTTTGTAGAATCTAAGAATATGCCTCACCTTCTTTTCAGTGGTCCAGCGGGAGTAGGAAAAACCACTCTTTCTTTGGTTATCGCTAAACAATTATTTGGAGAGAATTGGCGAGAGAACACGTTAGAATTAAACGCATCTGATGAACGAGGAATCGATGTAGTCAGAGTAAAAGTAAAAGACTTTGCCAGGACAAAATCTATCGGCACAGTTCCGTTCAAGTTGATTTATTTAGACGAATCTGATGCTTTGACTAAAGAAGCTCAACAAGCCTTGAGAAGAACCATGGAGAATTATACTCAAACTTGCCGATTTATTCTCAGTTGTAATTATAGTAGTAAGATTATCGATCCGATTCAATCCCGATGCGCTATCTTCCGTTTTAAACCATTAAGTGAGGAAGAAATTAATCAAGTGATAGAAAGAGTAGCTAAACAAGAAGGACTGAAACTAAGTGCAGAAGCAAAAAAGGCTTTATTTGACATTTCTGAAGGAGACTGTCGTAGACTAGAAAATATCATGCAATCTTGTGCAGTATTAAACAAGAATATTAACCCTGAATTGGTGTACAGTATGGCTTCTGTAGCTAAACCTAAAGAAGTAAAAGAAGTTCTAACTGTTGCTGCTAAAGGGAATTTTTTAGAATCAAGGAAGAAACTTTTATCTTTAATGTTAGATTACGGATTATCGGGAATTGATGTGATAAAACAGATTCAAAAAGAGATCTGGAACTTAGACCTCCCGGACCGACAGAAAGTAGAATTGATTGATAAATGTGGAGAGACCGAATTTAGAATGACTGAAGGTTCTGATGAATATTTACAGATAGAAAGTTTTCTAGCTTTTGTTGTTTTAGTCGGAAGTAAAAAGATATAAAGTAGCTGGATTTAATTAGAATCATATGAACAAAAAGTTAATTATTTTTACTTTTGGGTTATTAATGATATTTATTCTAAGCGCATGCTCTTCTACTCCAAAGATAGACGAACCTATGAAGGAGAATACTCTTTGTGGAGATGGAATTTGCCAAAGCTCAGAAAATAATTCCAACTGCCCTTATGATTGCCAAGAAGAATGCAAATCTGACTACTGCAATGAGAAAATATGGGTATATTGTGGTTATTCTAACCCCCAATTATCCAAACAAGTTAATCCTCTAGAAAATGTAGAAGAACACTCAAACTGCTCTAAGCAAGAAAAACTATTCTCTGAATTTTTTAATCTACAAAGTAAAGTGTATAACTGTTTAGCTAGTTATTTTAATTTCAAGCCCATGAGGATCAATTATGTAATTTATTACCCGAAAGAATCTATTTGCCAGCAAAAGGACGGTTGTGAAGGAGCAGAGGGAGGAAGAACTACCCCCACTCTGATTTCAATGTCTACTCTTCCGGGAAAACATCCCTTCGGAGAAAATCAACCAATTAATCCTTCCGACCTAATTGCTGACAAACATGAAACTACCCATTATTTTTTGTTTAAGATGTTGGGAAATCAAATTCCCGATTGGTTCAACGAAGCCATCGCTATCCAAACCAATGAACGAGTACATTGCGAAATTTCAGAATACTGGCAAGGAGATGCTTACCTGATTGAAAATGAAGGAGAATCATATCAATATGGGATAAAGATGAATGACAAAACTTATTTGAATTATGATTTTTATACGCGTTTAAAAGATAAGCAAACTAATCTATCGTCCACAGAAAAAAAATCTCCTCATATTATTGGAGCTTTATTTATTATGGGTCTGAATCAGGACTATAATTGTAGTAAGGAATGCATAACTAAAGTAGTTCTAAAATTACATGAGAATAGAAAAGGTATTGAGAATATTACTTCCCTAAAAATAAAACAAGCAATAGAAGAAGTTACTAAAAGGAAGGTTCAACCTTTGTTTGATCTATTAGAAATTAAATTAGAATAAATTAAAAAATAAAAGTTTATTTCACGCTTTGTTTGATAGCAATCTTCTTTTCAATTAGACTGCGATACTTATAATCAAAGGTTAAACGTAACTGTTTTGTGGCTAACTGGTTTTTAGCTAAAGGATCTTTAGTTCGGCATAGTAATTCGGCTGCCTTATCCATCAAACGAGCTTCACCAATTTTCCCGCCAGACTTACATTCCCAAGCAGTATCATCCACAATATAAGTTAAACGCTGATAATTGGTATCAAAAGTATCTCCTATCTTAGCCACGTCTCCTCCACCCACATTACTTACTTTAATGCGTAAGGCCATAATTCCTTGACCAGCAGTTTCTTCTTCTACACTAGATATAATAATCGGTGCACCGGAAACAGAGAAAGACTTTGCTCCCTTAACTTCACACACTCTGGTATCAGTTAAATCCTCTTTCAAACATACTTCTGGGATGATCAAATAAGTTTGGTACTTGGACTCCACGCTAGCAAACCAGGACCGTTCTAAGGTTCCACTTACAGCCTTAGCATACTTAGCACCGGTAGCAAAACTTAAAGATTCTTCTCCTCCTAGAGGAAGAAGATCAGAAATTATTTCCACTTCTCCTTTGTTGCTTAAGTCCCAACTAGATATGCCCGTGAACTCTTCTTTAGCTGGCCCAAGTAAACTTACTGTTACGTCTCCAGGTTTAATCTTATATTCTCCTTTGTTTTTCAAAGTAATTTCAATTGGAAAATCTTCACTATCAAAAACTGAGGAAACACTGTTTTCTAATACTCCAAAATCCTCAAAGTTTCCCACTATTCCTTGAGTTCCACCAATAAAAGCACCAGTGGTGCTAGTTTGTGTACCTGTATCTGTTCCACAAGAAACCAATAGAAACAAGCTTATCATCAATGTAAACAATACGAATATTTTTCTCATTCTAAATCACGCTCTTTTAATTTTTAGATAGTTATATCCGTTAAAAAGAAGTAAGTGTATTTAAAGTTTATTGTAGGCTAAGATAAAGAAGTGATAAAAAATTATTGAGGAGTACGCACAATTTTTATCTGACGAGTGAAAGATTGGATATAATTATAATCTAGATCTACCATTAGAGGAGTTTCGAACGCAGCTGTGTTAGGGAGAGTAGCAGAACAGACTATTTTTCCGAAGTTGTTCACTAAACGTACAAAGTCTCGAGGTTTACAATCCAACTGAGCCCCGCTCATCTCTACTGCATAATACACTTGATCCAAATCAGTATAAGTTAAAGATGCTTGACCACAATTGCGTAAATCGGAATATGAGCTTAATACTCTTCCTGTCCCGTAATTTTGAATCCCGATTTCAAAAATTGCTCGACTTCCAACCATATCTACTCCTACATTAGTTACTCCTACTGGGGCAGCCTGACCGCCACCCATTCCCACATCGTGAGGAATACAGGTTTTCTGTTGTGAAGTAACTTGATAAAACAGAGGATCGACACACACTAAAGGATTAGCAATGGTATGATAATTATAACATGCAACAAAGTTCAAGGTAGGATTATATTCAAACACCCCTGCTGGAAGACGGTTATCAGTAGAACGAAACTCTATCTGGTTACTTCCGCCCAAAGAATTATATTCATTCTTCCCTTCCAATGTCCCCAAATTTTCTGAACAGGTTCGGAACATATTAAATCCAGCCTTGATAATGTTAGGATCAAATCCAGTAACTTGAATAAAACAATCTTCGGGTTCAAGATCATGATTTCCTTTGTTCTTAACTTCTACTAATGCCACCAGTTCATTATCATCATAAATTAAGGGAGGAGGATAATTGGTAACTAAACTTATTTCTACTCCTTGTGTTCCGGTATTAGCCATTTTTAATGCAGTAGCAGTATCAGTAGGGTTCTGTCCAGCCGAGACCGATCCACCACAAGACATGATAAATAACGAAGAAACCAATAATACAAAGATTAACACACCTCTCTTAAGCATACTATCCATTATCATCTTACTAATAAAAGAACGTATATAAGTTTTTTGGTGAGGGAGAGATGGTTTGTTGTAAATTTAAGGAAAACATTTATATAACCCCCAGAGCAAAAGTTAAAAACTTTGTCCTAAATGGATTGATGAGCGGGTGATCAATATGAGTAAATACAAAATTTTACATTATAAACATGATTGTATCAGCTGCGGAGCTTGTGCCGCAATTTGTCCGGATTTCTGGCAGATGGATGAAGAGGGGTATGCTCAACTTAAAGAAAGTGTTTTAGTAGATGATCATTGGGAAAGAGATATTAACAGTGAAGAAGATCGAGCAAAAAATCAAGAAGCTGCTGATGCTTGTCCGGTCCAGATAATTAAAATTAAAAAATAATTTTACAGTTTAAAATGTTGTTCTGTTCTCATCATTCTGGCTAATCCAGCTAGATGTTCATGCAATTTATGCTGGATATTCTGCCTTTCTTTAACCAGTTCATGATATTTTTTTGCAGATTTCTCTAACTTCTTACGACAGGTTTGTTGTTCTTCAATAGTTTTAGCAAGATGATATTTAGAAGTGTACTTCTGCACATCCCCGTGCAGATGACGTAAATCGTGGTCTACTCGATACAACTTCTTAGAATACACATAGATATACGCTGCTTGGTGAACGATGGTTCCCATGTTAGAAATGATTTTTTAGAAGTATATAAATATTCCCAGAACCACCCTCTCCAAAAAATCTATTTCTTGATAATGATCATACAGTGGTCTTTCTCAAAAGGTTCCAGAACTCTAAAATCGATTACCGTAAATTGTTTTTCTATTGCGGTACGCACTTCTTGAAATATCTGTGAGGGTTTTCTTTTAACATCAATACTTCTGGCTTTAACCGCTAATAACCCATACCCATTTTTTTTAAGAAACAATTGACAATTTTTTAAGAAGATTTCGGTTTGATTACGTTGAGCCACGTCCTGAAAAACCACATCAGCCTGACAGATTTTATCAACGTAAGTCTCGGGATGATTAGCATCAGCTAATAAGGGAACAATGTTCGGTCGATCTTCAGATAAGAAAACCAGATCTCGCATAACTCTAGGAGCAGGATCAATTCCAAAGATTAGGCCTTCTTTACCCACCATATCTGAAACAAAAGAACAAGTAAACCCGTGTGAAGAACCAAGATAAAGGACCACATCACCTTTCCTTATCCCGATATTGGTACAACCTTTCTTGATCATCGCAGCTAATTTGCTTCGAGTAGGATCAAATTCACGATACTCTACACCCCCATCACGAACTGTTTTTTCGTCAAAGGGAATTGTTCCGGGAAGAATAGATTTGGTATAAATATTGTTACGTTGATCCAAGTATATTTCAAACAATTTATGGGGGATGATTTTGTGGCTCATGAGAATTTTTCCTCTAATTCTTTTCTAAACACCGGAGCCTTAAATTCTCCATGAAAGTAATCTAAACGAGCACATAAAGACAATTTGTCTGCTAAAGTTCGAGAAACCTTACCACGATCTTTGGCTTTAACTCCTTGAATTAAGGGATGAGCAAAGATCACTCCGAATTTAGGACTTCGACTTCCAGTTTTCAAGTGTCGAAAGAGTGCTTTCTCAGCCCCCAGTAATTGGATCGTAGATGCCGGCAATAAGGCCAGGTTTTTTAACCCTCTTCCCAGTTCAATCAGTTTAGCTCCGATATTTGCTCCAGCCAGTTCTAATATATTTGGACAATATTTAACCATGACTAGATGTAAATATTCTTCGTGCTTGGAGTGTAAATGATATAGTTCTTGGATCTGTTTAGCCAACAATAAAAATTCTTCTCGGTCGAGTTGAGATAAATCTGCTCCCATACTAAACTTAACATTTAATTCTTTAATTAATTCTGCTTTAGTCTTAGTTAAGACCAATTCCACAAATTTTTCGTGTGAATCTAAACCATGTGATAACTCAGGGAAGTATAAACTGTACCATTCTCTCAACCGTTTGACTAATAGATTATTGATCTGGTCCAATTCTTTAATATTAGAAATAGCTTGCATAACCAATCCATCTTCAGAAACTGCTTCTCTCACTTTCTTTTGAGTAATCTCTAAATTACTGAGATAGAGAGCAGAGAAGTACTTCTTATCTTTGAAATGTTCCAAAGCTTTGTTCCATTTATCTTCTGGTAAAGGTTGCAGATCAGAATATTTCTTTTTCAATTTTTGAAAAGTAACTTCACCAGATTCGTTTGATAATTTGATTTCTTCTAATACTTTCAGATTTGCATCTAGAACCAACCCGTTCAGAATATGTGCAAACCAGTATTTCATGATTTAGATTAGAGAAACGTAAGTTATATAAATATTCCCTTAAAATTTTTCAGCGATGGAATTTCATCAAGAGATGGGTAAACGGTGCTTATATTGTAAGAAAGAGCTAGATCTGATGCAATGGGACTCTCAATGGGACCCACTTCACCATGATGTACATCATTATAAAAGTATTAAGTGTTCTTGTGGAAAGAAAAATTGGGTCAAGATGGACTTTGACGGTTCTGGTCATGACCAAGTTATTCAAGGATGTTCTTCTTTAGAATCAACTATAAGGAAAGTAAGAGAGAAGTGGTAATAATAATTAGTTCCAATTAATGTTAAGAGGATGTTTTTAATAAATTGGGGAAAACATCTTCAACACCCTCATCTACAATCCTTTTGGGGTTAAGAATCTTAACTAAGGTTTCTAATGTAGGATAATAGCTTGACTGTTCTTTATTCAGAGAAATATCATTTGGTCCAGCACCTTGAATTTGCATTTTTCCTTCTGTAGGAGATGTTAAATTAATAGTAAAGGCACCATCACGACTAAGATATCGATAACATTTAATTCCAAATAACTCAAACTCCTGTTCAGAGTAACCTCCACCCAAAAGCGCGTTTTTAGTTTCAAGAGGATCATACTGACCCAGGAAATAATATGCCATGATGAATGAGAGTTCTGAAGGTTTATAATAACTCTGCTTAAGATTAACAATTTCAAGAAACTTTCATTCATTACCAAAACCTTTATAAATAAGCCTCCTTCCCAATGTACATACTTAAACAAAGCAACTTTGTTTACGACGACAACTAGCGTCATACTGACTGAATAAGTCAAATGTGCTGGTGTAGAGCCTGAAAAGAATTATCATCACAAGCATCCGTGCTTCTTTGATGAGATTCGTTATAGGCAATTAAAAAACAAATTAGAAGTATTGAACTTCAAAAATAGAGCTATATGGGAGACTCACATCATCCGCGCAGAGGAAGTATGCAGTTTTGGCCTAGAAAGCGCTCTAAACATTCTTTAGCTCGAATTCGTTCTTGGGTTAAAGAAAATAAAGTTAAACTTCTCGGGTTCATCGCTTACAAAGCAGGAATGACCCATTTACACGTTACTGATAATCGGGCTAAGGCCTTGACTAAGGGAGAGCAGATTTATATGCCTGCCACTATTATTGAATGCCCACCCATGACCATTTGTGGCGTTGCTTTCTATAAAAAAACACCTAATGGTTTAATTAAAACTTCTTCAATTCTCGCTCAAAAATTAGATAAGGAATTAGCTAAACAAATTCAACTACCTAAAAAAGCGGTTAAGAGTATAGAAGATATTAAAGAATTTGATGATCTTCGAGTATTAGTACATTCTGCCCCTAAGTTAACTACTATTGGAGTAAAGAAGCCAAAATTAATCGAAGTTGCTTTAGGTGGAAAGAAAGAAGACAAACTAAAATACGCTAAAGAAATCTTAGGGAAAACTGTTGTTATCAGTGATGTTTTTGATAAGGGAAATTATGTGGATGTACATGGAACAACCACCGGAAAAGGTTTTCAAGGCACAGTTAAAAGATACGGCGTTCCTATTCGTTCACATAAAGCAGAAAAGACTAAAAGAGGTATCGGTACTTTAGGATCTTGGACCCCAAAGAGAGTAGAATTTACTGTTCCTAACCCTGGTAAAATGGGTTATCATTTAAGAACTGAATATAATAAACAAGTTTTAAAAATTGGTGCAGACGGACAAGAAGTGACTCCGACTGGCGGAATTAGTAATTATGGCGTTGTTCGTGGCAGTTATTTATTATTAAAAGGTTCAGTCGTTGGACCAAGAAAAAGAGCAGTCGTTATGACTTTAGCTACACGCCAAAACAAAAAAGCAATCAAAGAAGCACCAGAAGTAACTTACATTCATAAATAGGTTAAACCATGAAATTACCAATATTAAACGAACAGAAGAACAAAGTTGGCGAGATAGAATTACCAGCCCAGTTTAATGAGAGTTTACGTCCAGATTTAATCTGCCGTGCTGTGCATGCGCTTCAAAGTGTTGCCAGACAACCTTATGGTGCTGATCCTGAAGCAGGATTAAGACATTCTTCTAGATTAAGTAAAGAAAGAAGACATTATCGCGGATGTTATGGTTTTGGTATTAGCAGAGTTAACAGAAAAATCTTATCCCATCGAGGAACCAGAATGTTCTGGGTAGGAGCATTTTCTCCTCAAACTCGTGGTGGTCATGCTGCTCATCCTCCCCGTGCTGAGAAGAACTGGGAACAAAAGATTAATCAAAAAGAAAACAGAAAAGCAATCAGATCGGCTATGTCTGCTACCGTTAATAAGTCCTTGGTCGAGAAAAGAGGGCACAAGGTTCCTACAGAATATCCTTTTGTTATTGACTCATCTATTGAGAAATTAAGTTTAACTAAAAATTTACAAAAAATGTTACTGGCTTTAGGTTTCGATAAAGAGCTTGAACGCGCTGCTGAGAAGAAAGTACGTGCAGGTAAAGGAAAAATGCGCGGAAGAAAATATAAGCAGAAAAAGAGTATCCTTGTAGTTACCGGAGAGACTTGTCCTTTGATTAAAGCTGCTAAGAATATTGGTGGGATTGATGTCGTGCCTGTAAACTCTCTCAATGCAGAGTTACTTGCTCCCGGTGCTCATCCAGGCAGAGTAACTTTATGGACTAAAAAATCCTTAGAAGTATTAGAAAAAGAACACTTATTTATGTAAAATGGCTAAAGCAACAATTAAAACCCCAGAAAAAAAGAAAGAAGTTCCAACTACTTCTAACAAGAATGTAGAAAACTTTGATCCTTATGCTATCCTTAAACATCCTATTTCTACAGAAAAGAGCATCAGACAAGTAGAATATGATAATAAATTAGTTTTCGTAGTCGATAACAAAGCCACTAAGGCCCAAGTCAAGAAAGCTATCGAAACTCTATTTAAAGTAAGAGTTATAAAAGTCAACCTTCAAAATTCAATTACAGGAAAGAAAAAAGCCTATATTAAATTAGGTAAAGAACATCTCGCTTCGGACATCGGTGCCGATTTGGGGATGATTTAGGTAAAATAAAATGGGTAAAAGCTTAATCCAACAAAGAAGAGGACGCGGAACCTTATCGTTTAGGTCACCTAGCCATCGCTTTAAAGGAGAAGTAAAATTATATTCAAAAGAAACCACTGGAATTGTTTCTGATCTTGTACATTGTTCCGGGCACACTGCCCCTTTAATGGAAGTGTCTTATTTAACTGGAGAGAAAAAATTAGCTTTTGCTCCAGAAGGAATTAAAGTAGGAGACCAGATTGAAGTTTATAACGGAGAGATAAAGGAAGGAAATGTTATGGCTTTAAAAAATATTCCAGAAGGAACTTCCGTTCACAATCTAGAAATTCGTCCAGGAGATGGTGGAAAGTTGGTTAGAACTAGTGGAACTTTTGCAAAGATAGTTGCAAAGTCTGAAGGTTCAGTCAAAGTAAAGTTACCCTCCGGAAAAGAAAAATTACTCTTACCTGAATGTCATGCAGCAATTGGAATCGTAGCCGGATCAGGAAGATTAGAGAAACCTTTCTTAAAAGCCGGAACTAGATTTTATAAAATGCATGCGCGTAATAAGTTATGGCCACGAGTGTGTGGTATTTCCATGAACGCTGTAGATCATCCTTTCGGTGGAAAGTGTTCTCACATTAAAGGACGACCGACGCAATCTCCGCGTAGTGCTCCTCCGGGTAGAAAAGTTGGTAAGATTGCTCCAAAAAGAACGGGAAGAAAGAAATAAAGGTGTAATGATTTAAAATGGCAAAAGAATTAAGCTGGCGTGGAAGAAGCGAAGAAGCGGTCAAGAAGTTAGACCTAAAAGAATTCATGGAATTAACAACTTCCAGACAGCGAAGATCTCTCAAACGAGGATTTACTGATGACCAGAAGGACCTATTAAAGATATTAAATCAAGGACGAGATAATGTTAAAACTCATTGCCGAGCGATGGTAATCTTACCTCAGATGGTAGGAAAAACCTTAAATGTATATAATGGTAAAGAGTTCATCCCAGTAAGAATCACGGTAGAGATGTTGGGACATAACTTGGGAGAATTTTCCCATTCCAGAAGAGGAGTTAAACATAGCGCAGCAGGTATCGGAGCAACTCGATCCAGTAAAGCTATCTCAGCAAGATAAAAATGGTTCAAAAAACTTCAACTAAAACTGAACATGTGGCTCGTGCTAGTAGTCAGAACATTCCCATCTCCACTAAGCAATCTATTGAGATATCACGTAACTTACGTTACAAGAATACCGGGATGGCTAAGAAGTTGTTAGAAGAAGTTATTGCTATGAAACGCGCTTTTCCTTATTACCGTTTTGTGCATGATATCGGACATCGAGCAGGAATGTCTACCGGAAGATATCCTCAGAAAGCATCAAAGGAATTTTTACGTTTAGTTAAGAATGTAGAAGCTAACGCTCATGCTAAGGGCCTTAATACTGCTAATTTAAAAATAACTAAGATTATCGCTAATAAAGCTTCAATTCCACAAACTGGAAATAGATGGCATCGCGGCACAAAAAGAACCCACATTGAAATTGAAGTGGTGGAAATGCCTGCCTTGAAAAAATCTGAATCAAAGGAAAAGAAGAAAGAAACAACACAAAAAACCGCTGCTAAGAAGCAGAAAGGTGAATCACAATGATTGAACGCGAATTTATCACTCAAAAAACAAAAGAATACTCTATCAAACAGTATGTCAAGAATAAGTTAAGTAAGGTAGGGGGAATCTCGAGTATAAGATTAAAAAAGATTCCGTTAGGAGAGAAAATTATAATCAACTCAAGTAAACCCAGTTTAATCGTTGGGTCTAAAGGATCAAACATAAAAGAATTGACTAAAGAACTTAAACTTCAGTTTCATTTAGAGAATCCCCAGATTGAAATTAATGAAGTGAGAGATTTATATTTAGATGCCAATTTGGTCGCAGAGAAAATCACTAGTGCTTTAGAAAGGTTCGGATCTCAGCGTTTCAAAAGTGTCGGGCACAAGATTATGGAAAATGTAATTCGCTCTGGTGCTTTGGGAGTAGAGATCATCATTTCAGGAAAGATTCCTAGTGCACGTGCAAAAAGTTGGAGATTTTATCAAGGTTATTTAAAGAAATGCGGAGATATCTCTGTAAGTGGAGTACGTAAAGCTAATGCATCTGCTTTATTAAAGAGTGGAATTGTAGGAGTAAAAGTATCTATTATGCCTCCAGATTTAAAATTACCAGATAGGATTGACATCCTTTCTGAACCTCAAACCATCGTGGAAGAGATCCAGGGTGAAAAGGGAGCTAAACGAAAGAAGAGGTTAGAAGAAGAAAAATCTCTTGTAAGTGGAGAAACAAAAACTCCTAAAAAGAAAGCGGCTCCAAGAGTTAAAAAAGAAAAGAAAGTAGAAGAGAAAAAAGAACCTGTCGCGATTGAAAATAAAAATCCAGAGAATTAACTATACCATGAAAATAACTAAAGAGATGAGGACTCTTTCCTCACCAGAGCTAATGACTAGAAAAGGAGAACTACAGAAAGAACTCTTAAAATTAAATGCTCAAGTTGCAATGGGGACTAATCCCCAGAATCCCGGTAAGGTAAAACAAACCAAAAAGAATATCGCTCGTATCTTAACTTTACTTAGCCAAAAGGAGGTTAAGGAGAGATAAAACATGAGTGAAGTATGCAACCAATGTGGGTTACCTAAAGATTTATGTGTTTGCGAGATGATTGCTCGTGAACAACAAAAGATATTGGTCAGGATCGAAAAGAAAAAGTTTGGAAAGAAATATACCGTGATCAGCGGGATAAGTAAAGAAGCCAACATCGAAGAAATCTTTAAGAAACTCAAGAACAAGTTCGCCTGTGGCGGAACAGCTAAGGGAGGACAAATTGAGTTGCAAGGAAATCACAAGACGCGTATGAAAAGTGCGTTGGTGGAACTTGGTTTCCCTGAAGAAACCATTGAAGTGGACCCACTGGAATAAATAACTATGAAAAAAGGCTTTCCCTATGAACTCATCGGGGAAGAGGTTGAAGTAATCGAATCAACTAATCCCAGCGAATTAAATTTCGTCGGAAAAGTTGTAGATGAAACAAAATTTACACTTAAAATCGAGTATAGCAACGTGATCAAGACGTTGTTTAAGAAAAACGTGGTCCTTAAGTTAAAAAGGACTAATCAGGTGATTAACGGAAAAGAAATCGCCAAAAGATCAGAAGAACGATTAAAAGGTTAAGACAAAAATGAAAAGTGAAATCCTGGGGATTAAAGCTCCTCATAAAGAATGTACGGATAAAAAATGTCCGTTTCACGGAGAAATTAATGTAAAGAAGGAACTATTTACTGGCAAGGTTGTTAAGAAAGACATTAATCATTCTGCCACCATTGAATGGTTCAAACCAAATTATGTTCATAAATATGAGAGATACGAGTTAAAAAGATCACGAATGAGAGTACACAACCCTGCTTGTCTTAATGCAGAGATTGGACAAGAAGTAATCGTAGCTAAAACTCGTCCTTTGAGTAAAACCAAACATCATGTTATATTACAAATAAAAGAAAAAAAGGTTGAGAAAAAGAAAGAATCAACGCCTAAAAATAAAAAAGTTAAAGATCACGAAGAGAAATAAAAATGAAAGCAGTAAAAAGTAAAGTCACTCGCGCCTTGCCTTTAGAAGCTTGGGTAAACGTATGCGATAATTCCGGTGCCAAAGTAGTAAAGATCCTTTCGGTTAAAGGACACAAAACAGTTAAGGGAAGAGTTCCATCCGCAGGAGTTGGAGACTTCGTAATGGTTTCAGTTAAAAAAGGTAAACCAGAAATGCGTAAAACTGTTGTTCCGGCAATCGTGGTTAGACAAAGAAAGGAATATCGCCGCGCAGACGGAATGCGAGTAAAGTTTGAAGATAATGCCGTAGTCGTTTTAAAAGACGAGAAGGGAAACCCTAAGGGGACCATTTTCAAAGGACCTATTGCTAAAGAAGCAGCAGAAAGATGGCCAGCAGTCGCTAAAGTTGCTGGGATGATATTATAATTAATAAAGACGATAAACATGACCAACAAAAAATTTTCCACTCATTGGAACAAAAGCGGACAACCAGGAAAACAGCGCAAGTTCAGATATAATGCTCCATTACATATTAGACAGAAACTGGTCCATGTACATCTTTCCGCAGAATTAAGAAAGAAATATGGCACTCGTTGTGTTCAGATTCGTGTTGGTGACAAAGCTAAGATTATGCGTGGCCAGTTTGCTAAGAGAGACGGAAAAGTTGAACGAGTCTTCCTTAAAAGAGAACGAGTCATTATCACCGGGATAGAAAACATAAAGAAAGATGGGACTAAATTACCGGTTCAATTGCATCCATCTAACTTACTAATTATTGATTTAAATTTAGAAGATAAAAAGAGAAAACAAAAACTAGAGTCACATCTCAAAGACCCAACCCCGAAATCAGAGAAAGTGGTTAAAAAAGCATCTAAAACTAAGAGTAAAGGATAAAAATGAAAAATCACTTAAAAAGCATCCCGGCACCAAAAACGTGGATTATCGATCGTAAAACTAAGATATTTACTATTCGTCCTAAATCTGGAGCTCACTCCCTTTCCAACGGTTTGGCTTTGGGGATTATTATAAGAGACGAATTAAAACTAGCTTCAACTTTAACCGAAACAAAAAAAGTACTAACCAATAACGAGATATTGGTTGATGGAAAGAGAAGAAAAGATTATCGATTTATAGTCGGATTGTTTGATGTACTAAAGGTTACTGCTAATAAACAATCTTACCGATTGATTTTAGATAAAAAGGGGAGAATCATAATCGTTCCAATCAGTGAAACAGAAAGCCACCTTAAAGTGTGCAAGGTAGTTGGAAAGTCAATCTTATCTGGGAATAAAATGCAAATTAATTTGCATGATGGTAAAAATATAAACACTGATGTTAAAGTAAACGTTGGAGATAGTGTTGTACTAACTGTTCCAGAGAATAAAGTCAAAGAAGTGTTACCTTTGACCCAGGGAGCATCTGTTTTCTTAACTCAGGGAAAACATAATGGCGACCTTGGAAAATTCAAAGAAATTAAGGGAAGAGAAGCAATTTACATTAAAGACGGCGAAGAGATTATGACCGCAAAAGAGTATTTATTTGTGGTTGGAAAAGATAAACCGGTAATTGAGATTAAAAATTAAACTTATAAAAAATGAAAGCTAACCAAGAAAATCCAATGAGAGAAATTCGTATTGCCAAGATTACTTTAAATATAGGTGCAGGTAAGGACGAAGAACACTTAAAGAGAGGATTAAAATTATTACAGAAAATTGCTGGAATGGCTCCTGTTAAAACCCAAACTCAGAAAAGAATTCCGGGATGGGGATTAAGACCGGGTTTAGTCATTGGATGCAAAGTTACAGTAAGAAAAAATACTGAAGAGTTATTAAAAGGAATCTTAGCAGCAAAGGAAAACACCTTAAGTCTAAGAAGTTTTGATGACAAAGGAAATTTTTCTTTTGGTGTACCAGAATATATTGATATTAAAGGGATGGAGTACGATCCAGAATTAAAAATTATGGGATTAGAAGTTGCTGTAACCTTAGAACGTCGAGGATATAGAGTTAAAAAACGTAGATTAAGAGTTACTCCAATTGGTAAAGATCATCAAATCACAAAGGAAGAAGCAATAGACTTTGTTAAAAAGATGGGTGTGGAGGTTAAGTAAGAAAATGACCACTAGTGATGCTAAAAAAGCTTTCAAACAGCTTAACGCCAAACCAGTAAAGAAAGCTAAGTTTATCAAGTTCAACTTATCAAAAAAAAGAACCTGTGGTCTGGCTTTACACAAGTGCCGCAATTGCGGAAGAAGCCGTGGACTAATCAACAAATATGGAATCAATTTATGCAGACAATGCTTCCGTGAAATCGGACCAAACATTGGTTTCAAGAAATACAGTTAAAAGATATCGAGGTAAAAAATGTTTAATGACCCGTTGGCAGCAGCACTGGCAAAGATCTTGAATGCCGAGAAGGTTGGAAAGCGTGAAGTATTGATAAAACCGGCCTCGAAGTTGATCAAGGAAGTTTTAACTATCATGAACACTTACAATTACGTCGGATCCTATGAAGAAACAGAAGATGGAAAGGGAAACTTTCTGAAAGTTAATTTGTTAGGAAACGTCAACAAATGTGGAGTGGTAAAACCACGTTTCTCCACTAAGCACAACACCTTTGAGAAATGGGAAAAACGATACTTGCCGGCAAAAGATTTCGGAGTAATCATTGTTTCAACCTCAAAAGGAATCATGACTCATAATCAAGCAAAAGAGAAAAAGGTAGGCGGAAAATTAGTAGCCTACTGCTATTAAACAAAATGAAAAACGATCTGAAGAGAGAAATAGTATTGGAAGATAAAGTAACTGCCGAACTAAAAGGTAGCCTTTTAAGAATCAAAGGACCTAAAGGAGAAGTAGAAAGAGACTTTCCATATCCACAAGTAGACCTTAAAGTACAAGACGGAAAAATAATTATTTCCTCTCCAAAAGCGAGTAAAAGAATCAAGATGCAGTTTGGATCAATTGTGTCTCACATTAAAAACACTCTAAAAGGAGTTAAAGAATTACATATATACAAATTAAAAGTATGCTCCGGTCATTTCCCTATGAATGTCGCGGTTAGTGGAAATGAGATTACCATTAAAAACTTTTTTGGAGAGACTGTAGCTAGAAAAGCCAAACTTCCAAAAGGGATTGAGATTAAGGTTAGTGGAAATGATATTACTATTAGTAGCCCAGACATTGAAGCAGCCGGACTAGCTGCATCCACTATCGAAAATTTATGTAGAATCACTAATAGGGACATTCGAATCTTTCAAGACGGATGTTATATTACTCAAAAACCAGAATAAAATAATGATTAAAGATGGAAACCAAAAGATTATTAGAATTAAGGAACAAGCAAAAGAAGGTTAAGCCGAAGTTTGTAGTTCGCGAGTCTAAGATTTATGCTCGTATGAAGTCAAAATGGAAGTTCCCTTATGGAACCTCTTCTGCGATCAGACAAGGAAAACGCGGAGAACCGGTACTAGTAAGTATTGGCTTCGGCTCCCCAAGAGAAGTAAGAGGGTTACATTCATCCGGATTAGAAAAAGTAGTTGTAAGTAATAAGGAACAATTACTAGCTGTTAACACCAAAACTCAAGGAGCAGTGATCGCTTCATCTGTAGGTAACAGAAATAGAATAGAATTATTAAAGTTAGCGGTAGAAAAGAAAATCAGAGTCTTAAATGTTAAGGACATTTCCAAATTAATGGAAAAGATCCAATTGGAGTTTACTGCTCGACAAAAGAAAAGAAAAGATCGACTAAGTGAGAAGAACAAGAAACAAGAAGAGAAAAAGAAAAAAGCTGAAGAGAAGAAAAAGAAAGAAGAAGCTGAAAAAACTAAAGAAGAAAAGGTTGACAATAAAGAAGAGTCTAAAGACCAGCAGAAAGAAGAAAAAGTATTAGTTGAAAAAGAATTAATTAAAAGGCAATAAAAATGATTAACAAAAAGTTACTTGCATCCAAGGTTATGAAGACCTCCCCTAAAAAGGTTAAATTTGTTGCGGAATCTCTAGAGGAGATTAAGAAAGCATTAACGCGTTCAGATATTAGGGGATTGATTGCTGTAGGTAAAATTTACAAACGTCCCGGTAATGGACACTCTTTAGCTCGAGCCCGTAAAATCTCTGCACAGAAGAGAAAGGGAAGAAGAATGGGCCAAGGAAGTAAAAAAGGTAAGAAATACGCTATAATTACCAGAAAAGAACAATGGATGAATAGAGTAAGAACTCAAAGAGAATTGATTCAAGAATTAAAAGAGAAAGGATTGATAACCAGTAAGAACTATCAAATGCTTTATTTAAGAGTTAAGGGCGGATTCTTTAGAAATAAGAGACATCTTAAACTTTACCTAAACGAATATAAGTTATTAGAGAAAAAGTAAAATGGCAAACAAGAAACATCGTACTGTACTGTTCCGAAGAAAGCGAGAACAAAAAACGGATTATCATCTTCGATTAAAGCTGTTGCTTTCTAAACAGCTAAGAATAGTAGTAAGATTTACTAATAGTAAAATTATTGCTCAGATTGTAGAGTTTAACACTAAAGGGGATAAGGTTATTGTAGCTACAGATTCTAGTAAGTTAAAGGAGATGGGATGGAATTACTCTGGAAAGAATTTTCCGGCAACTTATCTTACTGGCTTGCTTTTAGCAAAACTTGCTCAAAAGAAGGGAATCAAACAAGCAATATTAGATACCGGATTGAAATCACCTTTGCTTAAGGGAAAGAGTTATGCTTTCTTAAAAGGAACAGTAGATGGTGGATTAAACGTTCCTCATGGAGATAAGGACATTTTCCCTAACGAAGAACAATTGAGCGGGAAAAATATTGTAGCTTATGCTTCATCACTAAAAGGAAAGAAGGAGTATGATCAAAGATTCTCCTTATATTTAAAGAATAAGAGTGTTCCAGAAAAGATGACTGAAGTGTTTAATTCAACTAAACAAAAGATATTAACTTTAAAATAAAGATTACGAGACCAAAAAATGACCAGAGAAACTGCTAAGAAAAAAGAAAAACCGGAAGAAAAGACTGCCATCGTAGTAGAGGAAGCAGTAGAAGTAAAAGAGAAGTTAGAAGGAATTGAAGAAGTTCCGGATCAACAATCTTTATGGAAACCTGTTACTGAATTAGGTAGGAAAGTACAAAAAGGAGAAGTTGGAAACGTTGACGATTTCTTTGATGCAGGATACCGCATTATGGAAGCAGGAATAACTGATACCTTACTTCCTAGTTTGGATGAAGAATTATTATTAGTAGGTCAAGCTCATGGAAAGTTCGGTGGAGGACAACGCAGAATTTTCAAACAAACTCAAAAGAAAACTGCTGAGGGTAACAAGCCCAATTTTATGACTTGTGCAGTTATTGGAAATAAAGATGGATTTGTTGGTTTAGGAGTGGGTAACAGCAAAGAAACTGTTCCTTCTCGTGACAAAGCTAAAAGAAATGCCAAATTAAATATGATTAGAATTAGAAGAGGATGCGGAAGTTGGGAATGTAACTGTAGACAACCCCATTCTATTCCTTTCGCGGTTACTGGAAAATCTGGATCAGTAGAAATAACTTTAATTCCTGCTCCTAAAGGTAAAGGATTATGTGCAGAAAAAGAGTGTGCTAAAATTCTAACCCTAGCCGGGATCAAAGATATTTGGACTAAAACTGATGGTCAAACTGGAACTAAATTGAATTTAGCTCAAGCTACTTTAAAAGCTCTTAAAAAATTGTCTGACGTAAAGGTCAGTCCTGAGAATATTCAGAAATTAGGAATTATTGAAGGAAAATTAAAAGAGACTAAAGTGGAGCAAGAATAAACATGGCAGCCAATACTACTCATCCCGTAAAAGAAGTTAAACCAAAAGTGGCTAAAGCAGCTACTAATGAGAAGAAGTTAGCTCTAGTTAAAATCCGAGGAATGGTTGATTCTCCTCAGCAAGTAAGGGATACTTTTGCACTGTTCAAACTATTTAGAAAGAATCATGCTGCAGTCGTCCCGGATACTCCTACTTATCGTGGAATGATTAATAAAATCAAAGATTATGCAACTTGGGGAGAGATTAACGAAGAAACTTTTCAAGAATTGGTTAGTAAGAGAGGAGAAGAGTTCAAGGGAAGAACTGGTGATTCCAAGAATAAGTACACTTATAAATTTTTAGAGATTAAAGGGAAAAAGTATAAAACTTATTTCAGATTAAGCCCTCCACGTAAAGGATTTGAAAGAAAAGGCACTAAAGCCGGATTTCAAGCGGGTGGAGCATTGGGTTATCGCGGAGATAAAATTAACGATTTAATTAAAAGGATGTTATAAAAAATGGTAGTCAATCGTCGAAGAAAAGTTGTACAACACCGAGGCGGAAATACTAATGGCCATGGTGCAAGTAAGAAGCATCGTGGTGCAGGTAGTCGTGGAGGTCGAGGTAATGCTGGAACCGGAAAAAGAGCTGGTCAGAAGAAAGCCGGATTGAAAGATTTCAAATTAGGAAGAATTAAAGGATTCCTTAGAAGAAGAGGATTACGTCGAGACCAAACTATTAATGTTGGAAATTTCACCTCTAAAACTATTGCTAAATATGTTGAAGCTGGAGATGCTAAGAAAGAAGGATCAGTTTACGTTATCGATCTTACTGCTTTAGGGTATCATAAACTATTAGGTACGGGAAAAACCGACTTAAAAATGAAGATTACTGTGGGTAAATGCTCCGCTTCTGCTTCCGAGAAAGTTAAAGCTGCCGGTGGAGAAGTTGTGGGTGCTTCCGTTGAGGAAGAGTAAGGTTTATATACCTCTCTACGTATTTCTTTTTATTAAATAATTGGTGGTTAAAAGAATGTCCATTTTAGACGGGATTTTGAACAATCTTCCTGAGGTTAGTGCTCCAAAAGAAAAGCGCTTACCATTCAAAGAAAAGATAAAGTGGACCTTAATCGTTTTAGTGCTTTTTTTTGTGATGGGTTTAATCCCTTTGTACGGCTTGGGAGAAAATGCTTTACAACAATTTGAATTTTTATCTATCATTTTAGGAGCTTCTTTTGGAAGTATCATTTCTTTAGGAATTGGTCCTTTAGTAACTTCTTCTATTGTCTTACAATTATTAGCAGGAACAGGAATATTAAACTTAGACTTGACCTCTCCTGAGGGAAGACGTAAATTTCAAGGGTTACAAAAGATATCTTCCTTTGTCTTTATTATATTAGAAGCATGCATCTATGTATTAATGGGAGGATTAGCCCCTTCCGCTGCTCTTGCTGGAACTCCTATCTATGGACAGATGGAATTATTATTAATTATTCAGTTGGTCTTAGGTGGAATCTTAATTTTATTTATGGATGAAGTGGTAAGCAAATGGGGTATCGGTTCGGGTATTTCTTTATTCATCGCCGCCGGAGTAGCTCAACAGATATTTATTCGAGCATTTAATTTCTTACCTTCTCCCACTAACCCCGATATAGCTGCAGGTGCTATTCCTGCCTTATTCCAATCCCTTTCAGCAGGGGATATAACCACGGCTACACTTCAAATCGCGGCAGTAGTCTCAACCATTGTGGTTTTCGCTATTTGTGTTTATGGTCAAGCCATGAAAGTAGAGATTCCTTTAGCTTTTGGAAAAGTAAGAGGGTATGGAATGCGTTGGCCTTTAAATTTCTTTTACACTTCTAATATTCCGGTTATCTTAACTGCGGCTTTAGTTGCTAACATCGAATTGTTTGGTAAACTATTAGAACGATGGGGACATCCCATCTTCGGAACATTCTCAGGAAACTCGCCCATTAGTGGATTAGTGTTTTGGATCCGTGCTCCTGATTTATTAAACAATATTATCACTGGAAGTTTCAGTTCCGTTCAATTGCTTCAAGCTTTAAGTTATATCTTGGTTATGGTTGGTGGGTCCATTCTGTTCGGAATATTCTGGGTACAAACTGCAGGAATGGACGCTCGAAGTCAAGCTAAACAAATTATGGCTGCAGGATTGCAAATGCCCGGATTCAGAAGAGATGAACGTATTCTTGAAAAAGTTTTAAGTCGATACATTTGGCCCTTAACCGTTTTAGGTGGAGCAGCAGTAGGAATACTTGCTTCTATTGCCGATTTATCTGGAGCTTTATCTCGAGGAACGGGTATCTTATTAACCGTAATGATTGTTTACAAGATCTATGAAGAGATTGCTAAGCAACATATGTCAGACATGAATCCTGGTTTGAGAAAGTTTATGGAATAAGTTAAGTAAGAACTTGGAAGTCACAGTTACCTTTATATTCTCTTAAATTTTACTTTCTTTATGCCTTTCGCCGTAACTCATGCCTTAACCAGTATTGTCTCAGCAGACTTATATCGAGATTACGTCACAAAACACAAGAAACATTTTACTTTATTTACTATCTTGGTTGCTGGAATTGCGGGAATGTTGCCAGATATCGATATTCCTATTTCTTTAATTTTAACTAAGTTAGGATATCAAATACCTTTATTGTTTCATCGAGGATTTACACACACTTTATTCTTTGCTTTATTGTTTCTCATCCCCGGAATCATCTTGTGGTTCAATAAGAACAAGTACAAGAAGTGGGCCATCTTATTCTTTGTAGCTTCTTTTGGAATCGGAACCCACATTTTGTTAGATTATCTGATTTCTAGCACGGAAACTTTAATGTTATTCTGGCCCTTTAGTGTTAGAACTTACGGATTGAATTGGATCTCTTCAGAAGCGATTATTAACGTTTACGCTGCGATTGACGCGATCTTATTACTTGCTTGGTTAGCACATGAAGAGATCAAACATAAGATTAAGGATTTTATTTAAAGGATGTACCCGCAAACTCATTTCATTGTCCCTTTTTTATTAGCAGAAGTATTAGTTAAGTTAGGGATATTGAACCATAAATTAGCTTTTCTTGCGGGGTTGATTGGTGTGATTATTGATTTGGATCATTATTTATATCGCGTTATTAAATATAAAGATTTTAGCTTAAAAGATTCTTGGAATGGGGCAATAGTACGTGGCGATCCCGGAGAAAGAACTTTTTTGCATCATCGATTCGGCGCTTTGATTGTGGCTTTAATCTCTGGGGTGATGGGATTATTCTATTGGCCCGGAGCCATAGTGTTAGTGTTAGGTTATTATTCACACTTGTTATTAGATGATATTCATATTAAGACTAAAAAGATATTGAGATTAAAAGAAGAAGGTTATGTATTTAAGATTCCGTTTTATGAGATAATTGTTGATGTTATTTTGGGATTGTTAATCTTGACCATAATTTTTTAATTTTAAAAATCCGTAATCTTTAAATCTAACCTCTTTACATAACCAGGTATGCTTCCTTCAGAATTCCTAATCGGGATGTTCAAATCATTCTTAGCTCTGTTTATTATCATCGATCCGTTTTTAGGAATGGTGGTATTTGTTACTCTAACTAAAGGCGCAGAAAAAGGAGAAAAGGCTAAAGCTGCCTTAATCGCTACGGCTGTAGCGGGAGGATTATTAGCATTATTCTTGTTTACGGGAATGATCCTGCTAAATATTATGGGGATTTCCTTACCCAGTTTTGTCGTAGCCGGTGGAATAATCTTATTGATCTTAGGAGTGCAAGCGGTATTTGGAATAGAATTCTCTAAGAAAGAAAATCAAGATAAGAAAGCTGCAGCAGTTATTATTGGGACTCCTTTACTTTCTGGACCGGGAGCGATGACCACTATTGTCATCCTTTCTCAACAATATGGGTATTGGCCTCCTCTAATTGCCTTAATCTTAGTCATGGCTATCACTTGGACCATGTTATATTATTCAGAGAAAATTGCTTCCAGAATGGGAGACCGGTTGATTGAAGTACTTTCTCGAGTGTTAGGATTGATGTTAGCAGCCTTAGCTGCAGAATTCATCAAAGATGGAATCTCGGATATGATTAGAGGATTTAAGAAGTAATCGCGAGACAATTGGAACACTACTTTTTAGGAGCAAATTTATAAATTAGCTTGAATTCTAAAGATTACTATGATATCTCCTGAACTAAATCAAGCTTGGAAAAGATTAAAGCAAACCGGAACCGGATACGTAGAATTATTTCAAGAGACCGAATTGCATCTGGGTCAAAATCAACCTTCTTTTCAGATTTCTAGTGTTCCAGGATATGGTTCACCTTATGAATCTGGAAGTGAAGTATACTTCAATAAGTTTGTAGGAAGAAAAGTATACACTCCCCTTCTTTTATTACATCGTTCAGAAGTCTTCAGAAACTTAGACACTTTATTATTTTATGGAAAAGGATTACATCGAGATGAATCCGGCCGATGGAATTATGCTTTATTTCATGTTTGTGGAGATCTTCCGGATTTAAGACAAACTTACGAAGCAATTAAGAATAACCCAAAAAATATTGATGAATTTATGAACCAAGTATTCTTATGGAATAGTGTTCCCTTTTCCCGAGTAGAACCAGAACTTCCTAAACCAATGAGTGAGCAACAACAAAAATTGGAAAAAGAAGAAAGACTTAGATATTACAAATGGAGAATGCCTAATCCGGATTTAACTGAACTATTAGAAAATCTTACTTGTTTAGATTTAAGTGAAGGATTTGGTTTTGGTGATCGTTTAATCACTAGAGTTACTGGAAGAAATCCCAAGAATGTCTTAGTAAAAGTAAAATAATCTACTGAAACAATTTATTACTATTAACAAACTTAATCTCTTCCCTAGTGATCCTTAAATCTTCTAAAGTAAAATCGTGCACCTCTTCATTCAACGCAGCACAACAATCATTAACTAAAGTAATCTCATATTCTCGATCATAAGCCTCCTCTACTAGCATCCTTACACAAAGATTTGTTAATAATCCACAAACCAGAATTTTAGAAATACCTTTCAACTCTTTCTCCAGACTCGTTTGATAAAAAGAACTAATCTGATGTTTAACGATTAAAGCATCAGATTCCTCTCGGTTTAATTTAGACCAAATCTCACTCGTTTTTCCCACAAAATTCTCCCCTTCTTTCTCAATATGTTGAATAAATATAATTTTATGTCCTTTATCTCGAGCAAACCCAATCAATTTATTCACCCGCTCGATCAACTTCTCAGGATTACCAATATAATAATCAGATTGTTTAGTGGAATATTCTACTTGGAAATCAACTAAGATCAAAGCGGTATCAATCATAATCGCAAAAGGGAGGTTACAAATATAAATCTTACCCTAAAAATAAGTATTCCTGCATAAAGCTTTTATACCCTCAACTACCAACAAATTTATATAGCAAACCGAGAAATATTGACTATTAAACCTTTGAGGTAAAGAAAGAGATGGCCTTTTTAGATCCAGCATTTAACCCCATATTTTTGTGGTTGTTAAACCTAAGTCCCTTCTGGGGATTAGTTGTACTAGCTTTAGTCATATCAATTTTAGTTACTTTAGTTTACAAATATTTCACTGATCAGGGTGAGATGAAGAAATTAAAGGAACAACAGAAAGAGTTCCAGCAACGTATGAAAGAATTACGTAGTAATCCTGAGGAAATGATGAAAGTCCAGAAGGAAGCCATGAAAGCTAACATGGGTTATATGAAACATTCTTTCAAACCGATGTTAATCACTATGATTCCAGTATTGTTAATCTTTGGCTGGATGGCCGGACATTTAAGCTATGAACCCCTTTTTCCGGGAGAAACTTATACCGTGACTGCGTTTTTCAAAGAAGGAGTGGTGGGAACTGCCAAATTAATCACCGACAATACTACCCTTCTAATCAGTCCAGCAGAACAAAACATATCCAAAGAAGGAGTAACTTGGGGTTTGAAAAGTGAAGAAGGAGAACATCTGCTTAAATTTAAATCTGGAGAAATTGAACAGAATAAAACAGTGATTATAACTCAAAAGATGAACACTGCTGAAGCCATAACCCTTTATCAACATTCAGATTTAGAAAGAGTTCAGATTAATTATAAAGAATTAAAACCGTTAGGGACCCTTTCTATTTTTGGGTGGCATCCTGGTTGGGTAGGCTTGTACATCATATTTTCCTTAATCTTCAGTTTGGGATTAAGAAAACTGTTTAACTTATATTAAAACAACAAAAAAAGAGGGGTGAAATTATGCCAGAAGAAACACATCATGAGCACCAGGAACATCATGAACATCATCATGAAGCTCCTAAGAGTAAAGCTACACCATTAGATTGGTGGAAAATAGTCGCAGTTGCTGCAGTAGTTCTATTATTAGTATCCATTTTTACCAGTGGATTTAGAGCTTGGAGTATGTCTAGTAAAAACACTGTAACCCAGAATACTTTAGATTTTGTAAATAAAGAGTTGTTACAAGGACAAACCGTTGCTTCCTTAAAGTCCGTATCTGAAGATAAAGGAATGTACGTTATGAAGTTAGACCTTAACGGAAGAGAGATGGATACTTACGTCACTAAAGACGGAGCATTATTTTTCCCACAAGGAATCAACGTGGCAGAATTTGCTGCTACTTCTGCTGACAGCGGAGCAACTGCTGCTCCCGAAAGTATTCCTAAAACCGATAAACCAGTAGTAGACTTATATGTAATGAGTTTCTGTCCTTATGGAAATAAAGCCGAAGAGACTATTTATCCAGTTTACAAAGCCTTAAAGGATAAAGTCACGTGGAACATCCATTACATTGTCGGAGTTTCTGGAACTACTGTTCAATCCTTACATGGACAACCTGAAGCTGATCAGAATATGAGAGAAGTATGTGTCAAAGAAAATTACGGTTTAGACAAGATGTTACAGTTCTTAAGTTACGTAAACAATAACTGTGGATCTAACGGAGCTTGTTGGAAAGACGGAGCTAAGGCTGCCGGAGTAGACACTACTAAGATTGAAAGTTGTGTTGCCAGTAAAGGATTAGAGTATATGAAAGCGGAAGCTGCTGCTTCCGATGCTGCTGGCGCTCAGGGATCTCCGACCATGAAGATTAATGGTGTAGAAACCACTAGCGTGTATCAGTACGGAAAGCCCGATGTTTACCAAAAAGCTATCTGTGATGCTTTCAATACTGCACCTGCAGAATGTGCTAAAGTAATTGATGCTACTTCTGCATCAGCTACTGCTTCTGCTCAAGGTGGCAGTTGCAGTTAAGTATCTTTTTTATTTTTTATTTATAAATTTCTCAATTTCAACGATAACCGCATTTAAATCATCAATTTTCTCAGAAAGAATTTCATAAACCTTAGCATCATCAATTTTTCCGTACTGGTGGACTAAAATGTTCCTAAGACCTTTCATCTCCTGAACCAAAAGCATAACTTTTTTAGGAAATATCTTTTTTTGAGACAAACCCTTAAAAATATCATCTAAGTTGGAAGGGACGCCGATCTTTAAAGAAGTATAAATTATAGAAAAAATGTCCACTAAATTTTGCAGACAATATTCTAATCTTTTATATATTCCATCTTTAACCAAACCGAGATTATTAAAATCGTTAAAGGTGGAGGGAAGATTTTCCTGAATTAGTTCCAAATTTTCTTCAATCTCTTTAATCTTTTGAGCAATTCGAGAATCATAAACTTTGTTGTTCATATTTCCACCGTGGTCTTATCTTTAGCCAGATAAAAATCATAAGTTTTCTTAAAATTGTCATAATCATTAATGACTTGAATAGCTTTTTCGATTAATTTTTCCTGTTTTTTACAATAAAGCACTTTTCCTGAAATAACGCTCTTTTGGATGTATAGGGGCAGATCTTCAAAAATTTGAATATCATACTTCTCTGGTGCTAAACCAGAGAGCCTAATTCTGGCTTTGAATCGTTCTTTTGCTGGTAAATCCAAAGAAACACAAAGATCAATGTCGGACAAAGGATTACTGGTGCCTTTACTAACCGATCCGAAAAGTATCACAAAGTTCGTTTTGGATAAAAGACGAAGCTTTTTTAGGTTCTGAAGGATTAATTGTTTTGAATTCATTATGATTAAATTAATCTCTTAGACTATTTATATTTTCTGCTTTTATCGTTTTACTAACGGGAGGCACACTCTTCTACATTTTGGTTGAGATAGTAATCTTTCTTCAATAACCACAGAAAACTCTGTTTTCTTGATTAGGACAAAGTCCTCTGGGTTTGTCCATAACCTTTATAAATCACCTTAATTTTAAATATAAACATTACTCCCAAGCGGAGTGATCTGTAGGCGACTCAGATCAGAAAAAGTATTTCTGATTCGCTATAATATAAAATATTGAGGTTAAATAAAATGCCCAGAGGAATGTATAAGTCCAGAACTTTCCGTCGAATCAAAGTAGTCGTTCCCGGAAATACAGTTAAGTTACATTACAGACGAAGAAAACCGTCTAAAGCTAAATGTGCTAACTGTAAGAAACTTTTAGCGGGAGTACCGAGAGAACTTCCCTTAAAGATGAAAAACCTAGCTAAGACCAAAAAAAGGCCCGAAAGACCTTACGGCGGAGTATTATGTTCAGCATGTACTCGACTGTTGTTAAAACAGAAGGCGAGGGGATAAAAATGGCACTATTTGATGTAGGAAGAGTGTGCGTAAAGCTCGCCGGTAGAGATGCAGGTTTGAAATGTGTAATCATTGATGTCATAGACCACGTTTACGTTCTAGTTGACGGAGAAACCAGAAGAAAGAAAGTTAACGTCAAACATCTAGAACCATTAGACCAAGTCTTAGAGATCAAAGCAGGAGCTTCTCATGAAACCCTCAAGACCGCTTTGAAGAAAGCAGGGATGGAAGTAAGAGAAACTAAACCTAGACAAGCTGCGGCAAGAACCTTGCAGAAAAGAAAAACTCCTTCCAAAGTAGCTGCTGCTCCCAAAACAGCAGCTAAAGCTGCGGAAGTTAAGGTCAAGAAGCCTGCTGTTAAGAAGAAGAAAGAATAAATTTTCTTTTTATTTTTTTATTTTGTTATAATTTAGAAAGAATAATAATAGATATGGTGCTCCTTTATTACTTCTAATATCTCATAGTCTTTTATTTCAGTCACAAAGTTGTCGCGAAGTGATTTTATTAACTGATCTAACTCTTCCTTAGAACTCGTTTCCAACTCTAAGTCAATATCGTGATCACCAAGTGCCTTGATAAAATAAATAATGTTCTTATTAAATTTAGAAAGAGTTTGTAATTTAAGATATTTCTCATTATTCATATTTTGCATCTTTATAGAAATGAGATAGAAACTATTTCCCAATTGGTTAAAGTCAATTTTGGCCCCAAAACCAGTAATAATCCCTCTTTTTCGAAGATTAGAGATATGATAATTGACAGTATCGGAACTGGCATTTAACTTTCTTCCAAGCTCAATTAGAGTCAAACGACCATTTTTATTTAACAAACTTAACAATCCCAAATCAAAATCTGATAATTCTTGCTTTTCCTCGCTTCCTTTAGTGTAGATTATACTTTGAGGTTTTTGCTGAGGCCAGAGATATTTTTTGGGGAATATGTCGGCTTTTTCTACCAAGACAATATTCCGATTTAAGATATAATCTCCCCAACGAGCAAAAATCTCCTCATATCTTTTACTAAATTCAAACATATTTTTTACACCTAAAGAACAAGTTAAATCATATTTCCCTCGTAGAGAACATAACCAGAATACTCCTTTTTCGTGATTCAATTGAGAAATCAATTCTTCTTCCTTTTGTTTAGTAATGTTATGTAAACGCAAGAAAATTCTTACATGTAAATATCCTAACAAAGCAGGATTTATCTTAACATAAAAATATTCAATTACCTTTAACTCAATCAATCTTTTAATTCTGTTTCCAATTACTTGTTCTGACAAGCCAACTTTTCTGGCGATCTGTTTATTAGATTGACGAGAGTCTAAATCCAACTCGTACAATATCTTCCGATCCTTCAAATCTATTTTTACGACCATTTGTTTATAAAAACGCATTATTTGGCTAGTTTTTACTATCTTATAAACTTTTCTGAGAAAATGTTTTATATGTTAAATAGATTGTTACTGTTAAGTAAATAAAACAAAAGGTGAAATAAAATGGTAAATGCATATATTTTCGATTTGGTCGGAGTCTTGGTAGACTTAGATATGGGTAAAGTAAATGAATATTTTGCTCAAGAAGGGAAGAGTGATTTATTCCAGTTAAGAAAAAGTCCAGAATCAGAAGTAAGACTTCAAGCCGAATCTGATTTTGAACAGACTTTAGAAAAAGCAGTCTTAAGCGGATATGTTCCAGCGACTCCGGTTCCTGGAGTTGAGGAAATCAGAGAAGCAATTATTGAAGATCCAACGGGTAATTTAGTGATTTATAGCAATGGGACTACTTCTAAGACAATTCTAACCCTGTTAGAAGTTGCCGGGATCAAAGAAGGAAAACTAACTGATAATGGAGGACTATACGTCCTAGATGGTAAGGCTTGTGGTAATAAGGACTTATTAGAATCTTATCAAAAGATGATTAGTCTCATCTCAAACGAAAAGGGGAAGGGGGATGGCCTAGTTCGATTAATCCCACGTTTGTTTGTAGATGATCAGAAAGCTAATGCCCTAGCTGCAGGACAGGGTATCAGAGCTTATTCTCAGGGAGGATTTGAGATGAGTGTTTGGCTTGACCGCAAACAGACAGGTGAATCTTCTGGCCACGGTATTGTTGTAATGCAAAATCTTTCTCAGGTTGCTAGTTACCTTAAGTATGAAGCTGCCAGAACTAAAGATAGAAGGTTTGATCTTTGATCTTGTCTTTAAGGAGGAAAAATGGCAAATGCATATATTTTCGATTTGGTCGGAGTCTTGGTAGACTTAGACATGAGTAAAGTAAATGAATATTTTGCTCAAGAAGGGAAGAGTGAATTATTCCAGTTAAGAAAAAGTCCAGATGAACAGACCAGATTTCAAGCAGAGACAGAGTTTGAACAGACTTTGGAAAAGGCAATCTTAAGTGGCTATGTTCCAGCGACTGCTGTTCCTGGAGTCGATGAAATCAGAGAGGCAATTATTGAAGATCCAACCGGGAATTTAGTGATTTATAGTAATGGAACTACTAAAAAAACCATTAATTGTTTGTTAGATGTAGCTGAAATCCCAGGAGTAATGATAGAGGATGAACCAGCTTTAAATTATCGAGGAGGATTGTTTGTTTTAGATGGTAAAGCCTGTGGAAATAAATCCCTCTCAGGATCGTATAAGAACATGATTGAAATTATTGAAGAGATGCAAACAGGAGTTCGCGCATCTTGTCCTGGTGTAGCTTCTCCTGGTTATGAAGAATTAGTTCCACGTCTTTTTGTTGATGATCAGAAAGATAATGCTCTTGCTGCAAGAGGAATCGGAGCTTATTCTCACAATGGTTTTGAAATGAGTGTCTGGCTCGACCGCAAGAACACGTGTAATAACCGGGGTCTTGGAAGATCAGGAATTGTCGTCATGCAAAATCTTTCTCAAGTGGCAGGATACATTAAATATAAAGCTATTATGGCCAAAAGAATGATAGATAGAGATCCTGATCTTTGTTCTTGTCTTTAAGGAGAAAAAATGGTAAATGCATATATCTTAGATTTGGTTGGAGTCTTAATTGACCTTGACATGAACAAAGTAAATGAATATTTTGCTCAAGAAGGTAAAAGTGAATTATTCCAATTGAGGAAAAGTCCAGAACCAGAAGTAAGACTTCAAGCAGAATCTGATTTTGAACAAACTTTAGAAAGAGCAGTCTTAAGTGGATATGTTCCAGCCACTCCTGTTCCTGGCATTAAAGAGCTGTGCCAAACGATTAGTCAAGATGCAGAAGGTAACATCGTGATTTATTCTAATGGAACTACTCAAAAACTCGCATTAACAATGTTAAATGCAGCAGGAGTGGCTTTATCCGAATCATGCCAATTCCCTCCTGGAAATACAGGTATTTTCATCGTTGATGGAAAGAAATATGGTCCGAAAGATAATCCCCAATCGTTCTCTCATTTAGAGCATGATTTAAGATCAGAAAGAAGTGGGTGCAGAGCGTTTATGATCGGAACAGATAAATTAAAGCCATGTTTGTTCTTGGACGACCAAAAAGTGAATTGTACTGCTGCTTACGAAGGAATAAAGGAGGAGGGATTTAGAAGCTTCTGGTTGGACCGAAAAGGATTAAACGAGAAAGTTGATGGTGTAGAAGTAATAAAAGACTTCGCTCCAGTAATTTCTTATCTTCAAACTAACATAGAATACTCTCGAGAAACGGTAAAAATGATGGATGATATTGGATTATAGATAATAATCATAAGGAGAATAAAATGACAAAGTATAATCTTCTAGAAAGAAGCCTTAATTCCGTTATAAAGCATCCTTACAGAGCGATTGGAACGGGATTGGTGTGTCTGTTTGGTGTCGTGGGTTATGGTCAAATTACTGTTGATGAACTAAGTGAGAAATTTTGTCAGCAAAATATGCACACCCAATCCTGTTTAGATAGCTGTGTTCGAGATAATTTCTATGACTTAACTCATAATTACAGGATTGAGAATAATCTTGCCTTAAGAATCGCAGAGGATACTTGCAAAAATGAAAATTAGTAATCATCATTGGACTAGAATTGTTCAAGAAAGAGATGCTACTTTAATGCCCTTTCATCTCTTTGCTAAAGCGATTGCTGGTGACATAAAAGCAGTCATGAACAAGAATCTTTCTCCGATCTTAATCTACTTCCATCCTAAAGGCGCAGAGTTTTATGTAGACAAAGAGAACATGATTGAAGTAGGGAAAACTGCTTATCTGCACAACTTAGATCTCAACAAATATGAACGATCAATCATTAATTTAGATGAAGAACTGGAAAGCCTTATCTCTTTAGGTAAGAAAGTCCTTTCTCGTATCCCTGAACTTAATGAGAATCAAATTCTCCATTATTTAGAACGTTTAGCTAATGGTATCTGTCTGGTTAACAAGTGGAACCAATATTCAGCTCTTTCAGAGTATGGAGAAAATAACTTTATCTCCGGAGATTTGGGAGATGTAATTATTAGTAGATTGAATGAACGAAAGATTAAAGCCAATTTTCTTAAATTGTTGAATTTACTTTTGTCTCCAGTAAAAGATACTTTTTTACATCAGGAGAAAGTAGACTTGTTAAGAATTGCTCTTTTGGCCAAGAATGAAACCAACGGACTAGCTTCCGAAAAAGTAAAGAAAGAAATTATCAAACATCAATCTAAGTATTTATGGTTAGATTTCGGTTACGTCGGACCAGTACACGATTTTACATATTATCAAAACGAGATTGAAAAGTTGATTGACTTGGAACTTCTCGAAGAAGAATATGTCAATAAGAAAACAGAACTTAAAGAACTAGCACTTAAACAGGAAGAATACGAAACTCTATTGGAGTTATCCGATCAAGAGAAAAGAAGGTTTTTCTTAGCTAGAGATCTAGGCTTCTATAAAGTTTATCGTAAAGAAGTAACTTACTTCGCCATGTATGTCATTGATGAACTAAACAAAAAACTGGCTGAATATTGGGAAGTGGACCACAAATTGTTCCGATTTGTTCTCCCAAAAGAATGTGATAAAGAACATCTTCAATTGTTATATGAACAGAGAAAAGAGGAATGTATTTATCTCGTAAACGAGGGAGAAGAGGAAGTTCTCTCTGGAGGACAAATCAAAGAGATTATGGTTCAAGTTAAAAAAGATGAATCATCTGAACCCGAACTAACCAAGAAACAATATACTGGCAGACCAGCGTACGTCCACAAGGAAAAAATCCGTGGTAGAGTCAAAATTGTTAATGGAGCTAATCATGTTAACAAGGTTGAACAAGGAGACATTCTGGTTTCTTTTGCTACCAATCCCCAGATGATTGTGGCTATGGGAAAGGCTGCGGCTATAGTGACCGAACAAGGAGGCATAACTTGTCACGCTGCTATCGTAGCCAGAGAGATGAAAAAGCCCTGCTTAGTGGGAGTAAATAAGATTACTCAACGATTAAAAGATGGAGATTTAGTGGAAGTAGATACTATGAATGGCATTTTGAATCTGCTTGATGAAGAGAACAATAACGAGATGCCACGATGAAATATCTTAAAATGCTTTCAGAATTGAATATAAGTGATGTTTCTTTCGCAGGAGGAAAAGGAGCATCATTGGGAGAAATGATTCAAGTTGGAATTCCCGTCCCCCCCGGATTTGTGATACTTTCCAACACCTTTGAAGAATTCTTATTTGATAATCAGCTTAACCAAAGAATCAATGAACTTTTGAAGAATGTTAATCCAAACGATTTTTCCTCAGTCAATCAAACCTCGGCCATTATTCAAGAAGTGATTCTTAATTCAAAGATATGTCCAGAAAGAATTACTGAGATTAATGTTTGTTTTAAAGGAATAAACACCGAATTTGTAGCCGTTCGCTCTAGTGCCACTGCAGAAGATGGAATATCAAACGCTTGGGCAGGACAATTAGATAGTTTTCTTAACGTTACTGCAACCGACCTTATTGACAAAGTAAAAAGATGTTGGGCTTCTTTATTCACTCCTCGAGCTATTTTTTATTGTATAGAAAACCAGTTGGTTAACAAAGAAATATCAGTAGCAGTGGTAGTTCAGAAGATGATTCAAAGTGAAGTTTCGGGAATTGCTTTTTCGGTTCATCCAGTAACTAAAGATCCTAAACACCTTATCATTGAAGCAGGTTATGGTTTAGGAGAGGCCATCGTCTCTGGTCAGATTACCCCTGACGATTATACTGTTGATAAGAATAATTTAGAGATTCTTGATAAGAATATTGGATATCAAGAGAGAATGATAATTAGAACTAAAAATGGGAATGAGTGGGTAAAAGTGGATGATAATCTCTCCAAGATTCAAAAACTCACTGAAAGAGAAATTTTAGAATTATCTAGATTAATTCTAGTTATTGAGAACCATTATAATTTTCCGGTGGATGTTGAATGGGCAAAAGAAAAAGAAGTTTTTTATGTGGTACAAAGTAGACCAATCACTACTATTTGATCTATTTCAAAACTAACTTCCACAACTCTTCCAAATCCAATTCCATTCCCACTACGGGCACAGCTAGATTCCAGTTCTCTAACACTTGAGGATGGATCTCTCCAATAACCCCCAACTTCTTACCTTGAACCATAATCTCTCCCACTCTACCTAGAATAAAACTGGCATGTTTGGCATCTTTAATCTTAACTTCTAAACCCATACTTTTCATTAAGATGTCCAAAACCTGCTTAACTCGAGTAAAGTCAACTTGATCATGACAAAGCATAACCCCCAGATGTTCTTTTTCGACAATCCCCGTTTCAGTCTGACCGAAATCAAATACTCTGCCGATCTCAAAAATGTTTTGAGGATACTCGTTATGTTGGTTCTCGCTAAAATTTTTCATCATAGAAGTTAGTAAAGAGTTACGTAAAGTATTATATTCTCCTAAAGCGTTCTTTAATCCCACCAGTTTATTCTGAAGCCCCATCTTTTGATTTAATTCAACTTCAGTCATCAGGTGTAAATTCTTAACTTCTAACAATCCAACTCCAACCAGAATTTCTCTAGTTTGTCGAGAGAACTTCTCTAAGGGATCTTCTTGCCCGATAGTACACACATTAGGGATTACTTCGGGGAAATTCTCATAACCATAAGCGATAGCTACATCTTCAGCTAAATCTGCTTGATGTAACACATCTGCTCGATAGGCAGGAATGGAAACCATTCCTTTTTCACATCCCATCCCCATTTTTTCTAAGAAGAATTTAACTTCCTTCTCCTTTAACTCTAATCCTAATCTTTTGTTAATATAACCCAAATCCAGTTTCATGGTTTGTGGAGTTAAATCGGGGATATTACTCTTTCTTCCATCTTTTTGAGTAACTTCTAAAGAATAAATCGTTCCTCCCATATCGGCTAAGGAAGTAGCCAGAATCACTAAACAGAGATTGATAGCATTAAGATCTGTTCCAGTAGCTTCAATGAAGACGTCAGTGGTAGATTCAGTAATCTTACCCACATTATGAGAATTTATAATCGGAGGCATAGACATAATAATTCCTTTTGCATCCACAAACACCGGAAATTTATCCCAATCTTGACAGATGTTAGCGTAAGCTCTTCCGGTAGGATGTTGAGATAAAATCTGTCTTCCGGTAATAACATTAGGAAATTCTAAGGGTTGAAATTTTATCTCTTCTGGCTTGCGTCCTTCAAAACTTACTGGGAAAGTGATCTTCTCTAACGGATACAATCCTAAACCCCCTTTCTTTCTCTGTCTAAGAACAGTAAGACCCAGTTTTTCTTGAATCTGGATCACTTCTTTGATCCGTTGATCATTAAATTTCAATCCCTTAACTATGCAAGCTACCACGTAAGGCCATTGCGCAGGCAATGATTTAGCTCCAACTACCTTATTCCCACTTTTCAGAACAGGATACTGTTTCAACCCCATCTGAGCTCCGATAAAACTGCTAAAGGCTCGAGCAAAACCTTGTTCAGAGATTAAATCCGGACGAGAAGGGAACACTTCTGCTTCAATTTCTTCAGGAGAAATCTTTTCTAACACTGCCCCCATCATACTAACTTTCTGTTGTAAGAATTCTTCGGATAGTTTCTTTCCAGCTACTTTCTCTAACAACTTACGATTAACAGTAATTACGGACATTTATAGCACCCCAGAAGCCAACATCAAGGGTAACATGTACTTCAAGTATAACATAAATACAATACTAATTATTATCACTAAAGGAACAATAACTATGGCCATACTCTTAGCCCAGCTAAGTTTATGCCTAATTTTAATTCCCACAATCTGTAAGATGATCATATAAATTCCGCTAAACCAGTTTACAAAAGGAATAGCCGAGAAGACATTAGGAGAGATAGAATAGGCGTACACTTTAAACGTTTCTGAATATGCTTTCTTCCCGCCAAATAACAATACAAATAGATGCATAATTCCCGCGTTCAGCCAAAGCATTCCCCAAGCAAAGAGTAATAAAATAGGAAAGATAATAATTGCTCCCCCAATAAAAATCAACACCTGAACTGTTTGAGAAACGTTAAGTGTCCCTAAACTATTGCCTGTTCCAGACAAAACCATTACCCACACAAATAATAACATGATTAGGGCAATGATTACTCCTTGAACTTTCAAGAAGTATTTACACGCTTCTTTATACTGTCCTTTGGAATCAAGTTTGGCATAAAAGCTGATAGGATCAAACATTACTTTCTTCCATTGTTCAAAAGTATTCTTTTTATGTTCCATTTTTATTTCAACCACGCTTTCGCTTCTCTAGACAATTTTAAATCATTTTTGTACAAATCTCTAATATCTTTAATTTGATAATAATCTAAGATGATACGATCAAATCCTGGACCCCAAGCTAAAACAGGAATATCCTTTCCAAGAAGGGGAACAATCACTTCTGGACGCATCATTCCTGCTCCCCCCAATTCAATCCACGTTTTATGCACAGGATGCCATACATCAATCTCTACACTGGGTTCGGTGTAAGGGAAAAAAGCCGGCCTAAATCGTGCTTGAGGAAAACCCATTTTCTTAAAAAACTCCCGAAGATAACCTAACAAGTGAGAAAAGTTGGCATTTTCATCGATAACAATTCCTTCAGTTTGATTAAATTCAAAATGGTGACACCAATCTAAAGCTTCGTTGCGATAACATTTTCCTAAAGCAAAATATTTCTTAGGAAGATCTTTCTCTTTTAGTTTAGATAGGGTTTGAGAAGTTAACACGGTAGTGTGGGTTCTTAAAACGTTTTTCTTAGCCTCTTCTTCATTCCAAGCATAACGCCATCCTCGACTACCCGTATTTCCTCCGTTTTCGTGCACTGCTTTAACTCTTTTAATCAGCACAGCTTCAGGAAGAGTGCCCTTTTCCACTTTTCCGCCCAGATAATAAGTATCTTGCATCTCACGAACGGGATGATCTTGAGCAGTAAACAAAGCATCAAAGTTCCAGAAAGAAGTGTTAACCATATTTCCAGTCATTTCTTCAAAACCCATGTCCATCCACACTTTTTTAGCATACTCAATCGCTTGATTCACAAAATGCTTTTTTCCATAATAAGTTTGAGGCACATTAACTTCAATGTCATAAGCACGGAACTGTTTATTCTTCCAACTACCTGTTTTTAGCATGTTGGGAGTTAAACGATTAACCACCTCCGCATCAATCTTCATAGAAATTAATTTTTGACCTAATTCGCTTAATTCGATTGTTACTGTTTTACGATCTTCAGTTTTCACAAACTCTTTTCTTTTCTTGAGTTCCTCTAAAGCAAATTTGTCTATATCACTCAAATCGTTAAAGTCTAATGGGAAATGTTTTAAGAGAAGTTTTTCTTCAAACGTTCCTTCTTTTAAAATCTTATCTCCTTGTGAACCTAACTTGATCATTAATTCTTGATCCTTTTGGATATCTATTGCTACTTTTCTTTTCAATAACCCAATGCAAGCATCAATTTCTTCTTTTTCTAAACTAGTGTTCTTAGCAATAATACTTAATGGTTGAAACTTATTGGTTAAGGACTGCAAGAACTTCTTCTCTGGTAATCCTTCTTTTTGGTATTTTATCCCATTTTTATCCAAAGCAACAACTTTTTTACTTTCACTAAATATCTTAAGAACATTTTTGTTTTCCAGCCATTGCAAAGCCCGCATAACTTCAATCTCTTGCAATCCTGAAGCATTAACTATCGCTGATAGTTCTTTTTCCGTCTTCAACACCGGTAAAACCTTCCTCTCCAGGGGATGAAGTTTAGATATTAAGTTCTCTGTATCCATTACAGACGGAAAGAATAAACAAGTATTTATAAAATTAACCTCGCTTTGCGGAATAATGGTAAGGATTAACCTTATTTCTCCCAAAAAGTTAGCAGATCAGCATTTAATCGCAGAATATGATGAAATATTAATGTTATTGGGTTATGTACGAAAGTACCCAAAATTAGAATTGGAAAAGATTTCAAAGAATTATGTATTGGGTAAAGGACATATCCTTTTCTTTAAGAATAAGTTGAAATACTTACAAAAACGTCATGAATTGATCAGAAAAGAGATGAAAAGAAGAGGATTTGAAACAAACAAGAGAGTGGTTCTTTCTGAATTCTCAAGAGAATTACGCCGAGATTGGCGCCCCTCTATCAAAGATTATGGGGGGATAAAAGAAAGATTACGTTGGAAGATTAAGAATAAACCAAATTATTATCGATATTATGGAAAGAAGAAGAGTGTTTCTTATTTGTTAAGACTATTAAAAGAATAATAAAAAGATAAAATAAAAAATTACTTCATGCTCCAGACGTGATTAAACATCTGATCCATAGCATTGGCAAAGTAAGGTGTTTTTACCCATACTCCCAAATCATAGGAAGGATGAACAGTCTCGTCATCTAAAGTCATAAATACGACATCTTTAGCATCAACCGTAACGAAACGTGAAGTAACCTTAGAATTATGCCTAACATCAGCTATTCCCTTTAAGGAATCAAAAGTCTTCTTGTTCTCCTTAGTTAATGGAGCAGCAATCTTAATCTTAACTCCTCGCTTAGCTGCTTTTTCCATTGTGGGTAATAATCCTTCCACTTTACGGATAAAGCCTTTTTCGGTAGTCATAACGTTAATGCTACTTTTAGCTTCCTTCATTAACAGTTCTAAATGGTTATAAAGATTGTTTCTTCCTCTTAAACAACCACTTACTTCTGCGGGATCGACTAAGGTAATTCCATTAGCATGCAAACTTTCTAACTCCCCCAATAAAGGAGACCCTTTAACAGTATCTAATCTTTTGATTTTCTCAACAGATTCAAGTTGCATATTTTTTCTAACTCGATCTAGAACTTCGTTGGGATTAATAGCAATGTATTTAATTGGTTTTCCTAATTTCATTACTACAAACCCTTTCTTTTCTAAGGATTCTAGAACATCATAACTTCTTGAACGTGGAACATCTGCGATATCAGAAAGTTCACCGGCAGTAGAAACTCCTCTGCTTAATAATGCAGTCCACAACTTTACTTCATACAGATTAAGGTCAAAATAACGCCTTAACTTACTTAACAATTCCTCTTTAACTATCATTTTCCCACACACCCCTTTGTTTTTCAAATAAAAACTTTTTGTTACTTACACATCAATAAAATGCACTACTATTAAAAGGTTGTGGTTTGCCAAAATATACACTACTACTAAATAAACATAAATTAAGTTAAAAGTTATCTAATTTTGTATCTTAAAATTGCGGCAATTCCACCCAATCCATTTAGTTTTTTCCCGCTTTCTTGCTCTGCAGAGATAATGTGTATTTCTCCTTGTGAAGAATCAACGATTTTCATTAAATCGTCAAGTTCTTGATAATTTCCAGAAGTTCTTTCCTTCTGAACAAATTCGTCGGTTAATAATAATTTTAAGACTGCCCCACTTTCTATTGCTTTTTTAGTTTCATTAAACCCGTATATTGCCGCTCCTTCTTTGTTAATTTCGCCCAATAATTCTTCTATTAGTACTTTCTCTTTGCGTAAGCGTGAAGATTTGAGTAAGGGAGCTAACTCCGGTCGTTTGATTACTTCGTCCAATGAAGTTTCTTCTACGTCAGAGCAAGTAGCAAGCACTATTTTCTCCTTAAGTTGAGATGAATTTAAACGTTTAAACAGATCTTCCTTATAAAATGCCGGAGATGCAACAATAATATTCTCTGGTTTAACTCGTTCGAAGTATCCTTGCAAAAGTTTAATTATTTCTTCATAGAAATCTTTCTTGATTGAATCATCTTTAGACTTCTTGGGAACTTCTCCTTTGATCTTAGTTAATATTTCATACCCTGACTTTTTAGTCAGAGCAAATAATGCTTCTTCACGATCAAATAAACAGATAAGGTAGGTAGAACGCTTTTCTGTTGCTTCTTTCAATTTATTTTTTTGATATTCTAACCAGTTTTTCTTCTGTAAAATGAAATCACTTCCTGCTTCTAAAGAGATAGCATGATAAGAATCTTTGGGAAGATCTTCCGGCCCTTCCTTAATTTTTCCATTTACTCTAAGTTCATTACCTCCAGTAGAAAAATCTATAGATTCAGCTTCTACGGTAAGAGTGAGAGTTTTCTTGACGACTTTGGCGTTTTCTCCATCCCCAATTTTCATTTTACGGGTAGTCTTGCCTCTAACCAAATCTCCCGGATCGATTAAATGACTTAAATACCATAAGTCTTCTAAATCGTCCACTCTTAATTCTACTGTTCCTTTCTTGAAATCGGAATGAGTTATTTGCATAAACGCTAAAAAGAAGCAAGGGTATAAAAAACTTTACAGATGTTTCTCACAATTAAAACATATTTCCTTATACTTCCTCTTAGAATCAATTTGATATTCAGAAACTCCCGTATTCTTTTGCTTATACTTAAGGGATTCTTCAATAGAAGTCCCTTTAATGAGAGAGTGTAATAACATCAATACACCTCCATGAGTTACAATAACAACTGTCTTATCAGAATTATCTTTTAATAAGTTATGATAAAACTTTTTCACTCGGATCAAGACATCTTCGTATGACTCTCCCCCTAAAAATCTATCAGTAAACTTTTTTCCTGGGGGAGGATTCCATTCAACTTCTCCTTTTTTCCTTCCGGTAAGTTCGCCATGATCCATCTCGCGCAATCTCTTCTCTTCAATAATCTTTGTGTTCGTGTGAAATTTAGCGATTTCTTTCGCGGTATCAACGCAACGAGCTAAATCACTGGTATAAATAAGATCAATTTTTAACCATTTCAATCTTTGAGCTAGTTGTTGAGCCTGCTTTTGTCCTAATTTCGTCAATTTACCCGGAAGCCACCCTTGCATAATTCCAGCTTTGTTCTCTTCAGTTTCCCCGTGACGAGTTAGAATTAGTCTCATAAAAAGTAATTTTATTTATAATTTAATAAATTTATTTATTTCGCTTCAAATCTTTTTACTCCTTCCACATAACCAAGCTTTTGTAATAATGGAGCAGCACATTTAGCCAAATAGGGGTCTATCTTGTGTACTACGGTTTTGGGTAGATTTTCTAATTGGTGTTCCATTTCCTTAATCATGCCTTCTTCGAAACCTTGTATCAAACAACGATATGCAGAATTTACCTCATAATAATCTCCCTTATCCACCACCGGTAGTACTCCTTCAGATACCCATTTACGATTTCTTTTCGAGAGCTCTAGGGGTTCTCCTCTTTTCTTAATCACTCCTTTTTCTACTTCTCCTGACAAATAAATAACTTCTCCTTCCTTTCGCGACTCGACAAAAAACCTACTTTTGGCAAAGTAATATTTGGGGACAGCGGGATTCACTCCAGAACGAACTTCTTTACAGACAATCTTACCATCTAATCCCACCACATTATACATACAAGTAGGACAATGTTTATGATTTGGAGAAAACTTTTCTCTACTTACTCCATCATTATATCGATCAAGAACTTTTACTAATTCTGCCAAGTTTGTCTCAGAACGAGTAGTAGTTGTGCTCTTTCCGGAAATTAAGTTAGTGTGACGATAAATAATACGTGGATCAAGAAGATTCAGATCAGAAGGAGTTTTCCATTTTCTTTGATAGAATTGTTCTTGAGCCAGTATACAGTAAGCTAATAATCTTAAGGTTATAGAAACACTTTTGGGTAATTCTATATTTCTATCTTCATTTGAATCTGCACCATGCCCCCATAATCCCGGTTCATCTATTATACATGGCCTTAACTCAGGAAGCTTAACTTTAAGGATTAGATCTTGAAATGGAAAAGTAACTTCACGATCAATAAAACCCAGAATAGGGGCACCTTGTTGTAAAATAAATTTATAATAATTTTCTCCCGCAAGACGCAAGTTTTTTCCTGCCCAGAAATCTTGTCCCTTATAATTAAGAACTAACTCTTCACCGGCATAAATTCCTTCTTTAACAATCCTACACCAATCACCAAACAATGATCCACCAAACTTTTCTGGTGAAGTATAAGCCAAATACTGCCGCAACTCTTCTTCGTTCATCATCTCAGCCGTTTTTAATCTTGGTCCAGAACGATGTTGAAAGGGAAACAATCTTTTTACTTCCTGATCACGAAGATTGAATAAATATCTTCTTTGTTGAGAGAAAAAAATTGCTTCAGCTGCAGCGACACTTCTAGGGAGATGAGTTAAACCGCTCTTCTTTAAGTAGTAAGAATAAGGACAACGTAAATAAGTACGAATATCCGATTCCGAGATGCAATCTTCTAATCTCATAGGATTAATGTTTCCCTCCTTCGGGGAATGATAATTTTTTTATTTTTAGCCACGTCATTAACAAAATCTTGTGGATTATAACAATGATAAGGAATAATGGTACAATCAAATTGTTGTAAAATCTCCCGAGTTTCTCTCCGATTTAAGTGTCCAGTTACGTGAACTTGATGCATATTTCTAACGATCTGTTGCGCTAAAACATTCCCACGTAATAAATAATCAACCTGTGGACCATCATACATCCCAAAAGCCTTCAAAATTTCAATCTGTCTTTCTTCTTGCACTTCCATCTCTTTAGTCCATGGTCCGGGATGAGAACGAATGTAAATACTATTTTTAGCCGGCCTAATCTCTTCTAACATATCTATCATACTCCCGAAAGGAAGAAAAACTAAGAATTGGTCTTGGTGTTGTTTTAAATCTTCAATAGAAACGCGTTGTCTTTTGGAAAGATTTTCTTGCCATCTTTCTAATTCTAAAAATTTTCTTTCCCAGGCATAATAATCACTTTCAGCTAATTCTTCAAAACCTTCTCGATCAAGAAGACCTTTCTTTTTTTTGGGAAGGTATACCCCAATATATTTGTTGTCCAAACGTGGATAACCATTGATTCCGTTGAATAATTGTAAATATAAAGCTTGAGAAGGACTAACTACCAGCATTCTTCCTACATTTTTAGCAGCTTGGTAGAGAGAAGCAATACGATCTAAATCTCGAGGAGGGTAAGCAATAGCTGCAAAACTTTTTCCTTTAATCAGCTCAGAAACAGTTTGACATAAATCTTCTTCTGTTCCTTCGTGATCGAAATGTAACAAAGAACCTTCCCATAAAAGATAATCAATCTTTGCCTCTAGAAGCTTTTTGACAAAATCTTTTGTGTCTTTCCCTCTTCTTCCTCTTAAACGTAAATCACCACTGATTCCCACTTTTCCCGCAGAAGTTTCCCAAATGAAACCACAAGCTCCTGGAACAGAATGATCTACGGGATGAGGAGTTAGTAACATTTCTTTGAGGTTAAATTTTTCTCCTGAGTTAAAGCAATTAAATTTTCGAGGAAATACTCCCTCATCTCCCTTAGGAAAACTCATTTTACCAGAAGCATCACGTACTAAAGAATATTGATCATAAAGATCGACAAATTGATTATTAGTCCTTCCACTCATGTACTGCCATAAGTACATAATGTACATAGAATGACTATGAGTATAAATGGGAAGATCCTCCCGAAGTAAAGTAAGTCCACCAATATGATCATAATGAGCATGACTTAAGACCAGAGCATCTATAGGCAGTTCTTTGATATGGTTTCCACGCACTGCTTCATAATCATGCCTATAGAGATCGGGAAGGGAAGGAAAGAGTTCTAAAAATTCGGAAACAGCTAGATTTTGAAATGAACGAGGTTTATATGGAAATCCATAAAAATCGTTAGTATGATCTGGCCTCTGACCAAAATCAAACAAAAATTGAACCTTCTTCTCCAGATCCTCAACAAATAATTGAACTCCCCCCAACTCCCCTTTTTCGGTATCATCTACTCCCCCATAGAATGTTAATCTTACTGGCATAATTACCCTTTAATAATAGAAAGATATTAACATTTAGTCCTTCTAAAATATATGTTGTAACTTAAGAATAATCTTTGTTAATTTTAATTTCCCAATCAAGGGATTAGAACACCACTTAAAAGTAACAAATTGACGAAACATTTATATACTAATTGTTATTCTTAAGTAGTAAACACCTAAAACCACCTCTTTTCGCAAGGGATTCATCTCTTGCGCCTAAAAGATGTTAAAGTCTTTTAGGCCTCGGTGAACCAGGAAACTGGTTTACTGAGGTTTTTTATAATTAAAAGCTTAAAATTACCCCTTTAAAGGTAAAGGGAGAAAATTTGAGAAGATAAGAAGAGGACATAATTAAGAACGAATAATTTATATATCAGAGCCTCTTCACGATGTTTAGAGCCCGGTACGAGAGTACCCGTCAGAGCTTACGGCGATTGCCAAGCAATGAGTCCGGGGGTTAGTAGTACGGGCCTCATATTCCAATTAAAAGAAGTAGAACATCATATTCATCACGTCACTATCTTACCTCGTTGAGGTTAGTCGTTAGAGAATAATTCTATTTCTAAATGGATTGGAGTATAGTACCATAAAGTACATAAAAATAATAAAATTAAATTTAAAAAACGACTGGGGGAGTCGCCAATATCATGCTTAATTTATTCCATTGTCACCAAGACAATAATAACTATATTTGGAAGTTTGTTTCTTCCTTAAGCAGATAGACAGCTCTTTCTACAGTACGCATGGAGGAAATATGGCAAAAATAAGTCCAGTAGCAGCTAAATATATTGTTCATTCAACCATCAATATTGATGGAGTAGTTGATCGTCCGGACGTAATCGGGGCAATCTTTGGACAAACTGAAGGTCTTTTAGGAAATGATTTAGAGTTAAGAGAATTACAACGTAGCGGCCGTATCGGTAGAATTGAAGTTAATGTAAATACCAGTTCTGGAAAAACAGCGGGAGAAATAATTATTCCTTCTAGTTTAGACAAGACTGAAACCGCAATTGTAGCTGCCGCCCTGGAAATTATCCAAAGGATTGGTCCTTGTAATGCTAAGATTGAAGTTAAGAAAATTGAAGATGTAAGAATTAGCAAACGTCAGTTTGTTATTGATAGAGCAAAAGAATTATTAAAAGAACTTACTCAAGAGACCTTGCCTGATTCTCAAGAATTAGCTGATGAAGTAGCTCAATCAGTAAGAATGATGGAAGTTTCAGAATACGGCAGAGAAAAACTTGCTTCTGGCCCGGATATTGAAACCAGTGATGAAATTATCATTGTTGAAGGTCGAGCAGACGTTTTAAACATGCTTAAACACGGGTTCAAGAATGTTATTGCTATGAATGGTAGTTCTGTTCCTGAAACCATCAAAGAGTTAAGTCGAAAGAAAACTTGTACCGCTTTTGTAGATGGAGATCGTGGTGGAGACTTGAATTTAAGAGAATTGTTGTCAACTACTGAGATGGATTTTGTGTGTAAGGCACCAGATGGAAAAGAAGTAGAAGAAATAACCAAGAAAGAGATTCATAAAGCTTTACGCGGAAGAATCACTGCAGAACAAGCTAAGATGGACTTGGGAATTGATGAGCATGGAGGTTTAAGAGAACCAACAGAAAGTATCAAGAGGAATATGTTTGAGAATAATAATGGACAAAAGAATAATTTTCAACGAAAGCCAGAAACTCAAGAACGTAAACCGGTTCAGGAAAGATATACTCCTGCACCAAAACCGGTCTCGAGTAACGGACCTTTGCCCAGCGCACCAAAACCCCAAACTCATTCTCCTGTTCCTTCATTAAAAGAGAACAATAAGTTATCTTTAGAAGAGAAAAAGATTTACAAACAAACCTTAGATGATTTGTTTGGTACTCGAGGAGCATGCATTTTTGATGATAAACTAAATATTTTGGGTAAAGTTCCCTTGAGCGAACTTTCCTCTACTATGAAAAGCTTGAATGGCGGAATACATGCAATAGTACTAGATGGAACCATTGATTTAGAACTTGTCAAGATTGCAGAAAAACTAAACGTCCAACACATTGTCGCTACCGGAACTAAAGTCAAAGAAGCAGGTAAAGTTAATTTATTGATGGACGATAAGTTAACTAGTTAAGGCTTATTATTTTTTTATTTTTGTTATTAATGACGCAAATTCTAAATAAAAGTATTCATTTCTATCCAGATTAACAAAACCAAAAATTATTAAAGGCTAACAAAATAGTTTCTCTTACATGAACGGATTTCACCATATATATACTCACGTCAAAAAATATGGATTTACACATAAACCCCTTTATGCGATGTCTTTTATAGTTTTGTTTTGGACCATTTTTGACGGCTTATTGGGTTATATGGCCCCATTAATTATTACTGGAGATGGAATCTCAAAAACTATGATGGGAATCATTTTGGGTTCATCCTCCATTGTGGGAATGTTCTTTGATATTGTATTATGTAAATTATTTAAAAAGTCAAATGTAAGAAAGATGTATTTAGTTTTATTCCTAATTTGTGCAATATACCCATTAATCCTATGGAAATCAAAGACAGTTTGGATGTACATTTTTGCCATGGGTGTATGGGGGTTGTATTATGACATTTTCAATATAGGACAGTATGATTTTGTCGGGAGGTACATTAAAAAAGAAGAACATGCCTCGAGTTTTGGGGTATTACAAGTATTCTTGTCTATAGGTTATTTAATTGCTCCCTTGTTTGCTGGACTTTTGATAAGTGAAGTTGTTGATGCAACTCCTTTTATCGGAGCATGGATTTTTTTAGGAATTGCCTTCTTGTTCTTCATAATATTTTTATTAATGGTTAGAAAAACTAAAGAGGAGAAAAATAAAGAAGTGATTAAGAAATCAACTTCCCGAAAAAGGTTTTACGAGTTACAAATTTGGAAAGGAGTAGCAAAAAAAATATTTCCCATTTTGATAATAACTTTAATGTTAAGTATTATTGATTCTACTTTTTGGACCATTGGGCCATTGGTAGTTGATGGATGGGCAAATGTGGGGATTATTGGCGGATTGTTCATGACCGCATATTTGTTACCCTTCCTTTTAGTTGGTTGGATTATAGGAGGAATTACACAAAAGTTTGGTAATTTTAAAACCTCTAATATTTCTTTACTACTGGGATCGTTAATTTTTTCATTATTATTCTTTATGTCCAACCCTATTTTGATCATCATTTCTACCTTTATCGGAACCATATTTTTCGCGATTTCTCTACCCGCAAATTCTGGATCGTATGCAGATTGCATTTCTGGAACAAATTCAGTTAAGGCGGAAATAGAAACTCAAGCAGACTTTGTAACAAATCTAGGATGTGTAATCGGGCCGATGATGGCCGGATTCTTGGCAGATTATTTAGGGAATATAGCTTCTTTTTCCATAATAGGTATAATGGGAGTTATCGTAACCATAATTTTGTTCCTGATCCATAAGTTTGATCACGCCAAGGCCATAAGAATGCTTGAAAGTAGTTAGAATCACTTAACCATCTTTAACCACAACCTTTTTATTCTCTTTTACTTTAACTCTTCTTTATGGGTTTTGATGTAATTATCGGAAGAAACAGGAAAGGAATAGAAAAGTACGGCAAAGAAGGAACTATTCTAATGGCTAAACAGTATGTTAAGATGGGCCAGACCACTTCTTTATCAAATCCAGTGTATATGGACGTAGCTGGAGCACATGTAGTATTTATAGTGGGCAAGAGAGGTACGGGAAAATCCTACACAATGGGAGCTATTGCTGAAGGTCTGGTTGATTTGCCAAAAGAGATTAAACAAAACCTTTCCATTCTAATTGTTGATACCATGGGAATTTATTGGACTATGAAATATCCCAACTTTCAAGATGCAGAACTAGCTAGACAATGGGGATTCGAACCTAAAGGATTAGATGTAAAGATATATACGCCTGCCGGATTTTTTGTGAAATTTAAAGAAGAAGGTATTCCAACCGATTTTCCGTTTTCCATCCGACCGATCGATGTCGGACCGGAAGATTGGTGTTTAGCTTTTGAGATTAACCCCAATTCTGCTGAAGGAGTGTTGATCAGTAAAACGGTCCAGGATCTTAATGAAAAAGGAAACAGTTATTCCATGGAAGAATTGATTGAAGCAATAAGAAACGATCCAGAAACAGAAAAGGTTACTAAAAGTATTGTTATTAACCAATTAGAAAAATCTAAATCTTGGGGAATATTCTCTACCGAAGGCACTCCATTAAAAGATATCATTGCCGGTGGCCAAGTAACCATCTTAGATATTTCTCCTTACGCCACCATCGCTTCTGGATGGAGCATTAAAGCTTTAGTTACAGGATTATTATGTCGAACCTTGTTTAATCAACGTATGCTCGCGCGTAAGACTGAAGAATTTCAAAGTGTGGACCAATCTATGCATTACTTCTCCAAAGATATCAAAGAAAGGATGGAAGAACCATTAGTTTGGATAGCTTTAGATGAAGCTCATGAACTCTTACCTCACGATGGAAAGACTGCTGCTACCGACGCGTTAATTACTATCCTTAGAGAAGGACGCCAACCGGGAATTTCTTTAATTCTCGCGACCCAACAACCGGCCAAGATTCATACTGATGTGATGACTCAAGCAGACATTGTTTTAGCTCATCGTTTAACAGCACAAATGGATATTGAAGCTTTAGGTCAATTAATGCAAAGTTATATGCGTAAAGGTCTAGATGAAGAGTTAAATATCCTTCCTCATGTCCAAGGAGCAGCCTTGGTTTTTGATGATTCTAACGAGAGAATGTTCCCAGTACAGATGAGACCTAGGTTTACTTGGCATGGAGGTGGAAGTCCTACTGCCATAAAAGAAAAGAAAGATTTCTTCTCTCAAGCTATGAAACGGATTAAGGATTTGTAAAACCTGATTCTCTAGAATAGTAAATCATTTAAATCAAAGGCAATATCTTCTTACTTTAAGAGGTGATTGAAATGTTAAATTCTAAACAACGAGTCTTGATCATGGGAGCAGCGGGAAGAGATTTTCATGTCTTTAATACTTGCTTTAGAGATAATCCGCAATATGATATAATCTGTTTTACCGCAACCCAGATTCCTTATATTGACGACAGAAAATATCCTGCCGAATTAGCAGGAGAATTATATCCTCAAGGAATTCCCATCCATCCTGAAGAAGAATTAACTGAATTGATTAAGAAACATAAAATTGACACCGTTGTTTTTGCTTATTCTGACACTAATTATCCTTACGTTATGAGTAAAGGAGCAGAAGTAGAAGCAGCTGGAGCAAACTTTATGTTTATGGGACCGGAAGCTACCATGATTAAATCAACTAAACCAGTTATTTCTGTCTGTGCTGTTCGTACCGGCTGCGGAAAATCTCAGACTACTAGAAAGATTCTTGATTTCATCAAACATTCTGGAAAGAAAGTAGTAGCGATTAGACATCCCATGCCATATGGAGATTTAGTTAAACAAAAAGTACAACGCTTTGCTACTTATGAAGATATGGATCAAGCTAAATGTACTATTGAAGAAAGAGAAGAATATGAGCCGTACGTTTCCCGTGGCTTAGTCATTTATGCAGGAGTAGATTATGAAGCGATCGTCAGAGAAGCAGAAAAAGAAGCAGATATTATTTTATGGGACGGAGGAAACAATGATTTCTCTTTTTATCTGCCAGATTTAGAGATTACCGTGGTAGACCCATTAAGAGCAGGAGATGAGGTTGCTTATTATCCTGGAGAAATTTGTTTCAGAAGAGCTTCTGTAATTGTGTTTAATAAGATGGATTCAGCTAAAATCGAAGAGGTGAAGAGAATTGAAGATAATATTAAGAAGTTTAATCCTCATGCCAAAATCATTTATGCTGATTCTGAGTTGATTGTAGATAAGCCTGAATTAATTAAAGGTAAAGTTGCTCTCTGTGTTGAAGATGGCCCAACTACTACGCACGGAGGAGTTAAAACCGGAGCAGCTTCAGTTGCGGCTTTACGAGGAGGAGCATCAAAATTGGTTTCTGCTAAAGATGTAGCAATTGGAGAGATAAAGGCAACTTATGATAAATATCCTAACGTTGGAAACTTGTTGCCGGCTATGGGTTATAGTGATCAACAAATTAAAGATTTACAAGAGACTATTAATCGTGTTCCTTGTGAGGTGGTTATCTCTGGAACTCCTATTGCTTTAACTAAGTTGATTAAGATCAATAAGCCCTTGGTTACGGTAGGATATAACTTGAAAGAAAGAGAAGGAAGTTTAACCGTAGAAGAAGTGGTTAACGCCTTCTTAAAGAAAATTCATACTTAGCCCCAAGACGAAACAGGAATTGCTTCCAAGCTGGACCTTCATTTTCTTTATATTTATTTTTATGGTTCTTACTGTTTATTATTATCGCTCTCTCATATGCTTTTTCCAATTCTTTTAATGATTTTTTAATAGGATATCTTTTGGCTAAATGAGAATATCTTTCTTTTGATTTTAAAAGTTCTAATGGATGTTCATACCAATAATCTATCTTTCTGGTTAGGTCCATCGGAGAATTGTATAAAGATCGATGATCTAAAGCAAATTGCTTACTGGCACTTTTAGGGGCATTGGCGATTAAGGGAGGCGTTCCACAAGCTAAAGCTTCCAATACTGTCATTCCTTCCAATTCCACTCTGCCACAATGAACATAAAGGTCTGCTTGATTGTACCAAAAGGCTAATTTTTCTGGAGTAAGCTTACTTAAAAATAAAGGGTTACAATGAAGAACTTTTCCTTCTTTTTTTAATTCGCTTTTTAATGGCCCTTCACCAACAATAACTAGTTGAATATTTGGAGAATACTTAGAATGATTAATCGCTTGAATTAATTCCTGCTGCTTTTTTTCTGCGGAGAGCCTACCAACAGTAAGGACCACAAATTTGTTTGGAAACTTTCTGTTAACCCGTTGGGGATAAAAAGTTTCAGTATATCCATTAGAGATAATCTTGTGTTCAGCACCAAGATGATAATGTTTTAATTCTTGCATAGCAAACTTACTAGGACAGATAACTAAGTCAGACTTATTATAAAAACTACTTACAAAAAAACGATAAATCTGGTCATTGACATTTTGAGAAGTGATCCCAATATTATGAGTTATGTTTTCAGCTTGAACGTGGAAAGAGGTAACTACGGGCAGATGTAATTTACGTGCTAAACTTATGGTCTTGGTACCTAAATAAAATGGAAGTTGAATATGAACTAAGTCTACCCCCTCAATTGCCGCTTTAATCTTCTCTTCATCGGGCCAAGCAAAAACCATTTTCATCTTTTTCATGATCTTCTTCCCAAAAGGAGGATAGAACTTTTTCATTAGTACTCTTTCTGGATCTTTACAACTGGCACTGATGATGGTTACTTTATGGCCATTAGCTCTTAATTGTTCAGTAAATCGTTTAGTAGATACAATCCCTCCGGTCCTAGTATCATAAGTGTCCACCACCATGGCGATGTGCAGCTTTTTCATCTGATGGAAGTAAAGAAAGAAGGTATTTAAAGCTTTGGAGAGGTTGAGTTTATGGTTTACTTTTATTCCATAATTCTAAGAAGAACTCTTTGTATTGCTGGTAAACTTGTTCGGAAGTTATTTCAATAGCTGTGGGTCTCTCTCCCCACAGTAAATTGATAACTTTTCCTTGAATGATGACCACACCAAGAGGAGTAAGATGATCATTAAAGCGAATCTTATAATTATTATTGTCTCCATGAGATTTAAGGATTTCTTTTTTCATGGAAATATGACCCAATAAACGATCATCAACTTTCTTTTCCGCTAAGCGGAAATGAACGTTTCTTAAGAACAAAGCAAGATTCTGGTCTTGATATCCTTCCCTAAACCCAAAAGCCCAATAGTGATCTTTTGGTCCAAGAGTATCAATAATGCGGTTGAACAGAGCTTTGAAGGCCTTATACCCTTCGTGAACCACCGCTAATTGTTGTGAAGAAGTAAACTTTTGTTTCTGTTCTAACTCTTCTACCACTTCTTTAAATTGGCGTTTCTTCTCGTCGAGCATTTCTAAGATTTCTTTAGGATTAGAAGCTTGGAAGTGTTTGGTTTTAGATACAACAGTGTAAGAAACCATCCCTTTGTCTTTCAATTTTTCTAAGGTTTCATAAACTTTAGACGGCTGAAGTCGAGTTTTATTAGACAACGGTCCGACAGTAGTTGAACCTAATTCGATTAAAGCTAGATATACTTTTATCTCTCTATCTGTAAAACCAATTTCTTTGAATAGTTGATAGTCCATAGAGGGATTGTTCTTTCTTAGATATTTAAGCTTTTCTAAGTATATCCTCCAAACGGGGTAAATAAGATTAATATTAGATTATCATTATTAAGTAACAAATGAGAGACAATGTTGAAAACTTAAGAACAGAATTATTAACTAAATGGGAAGAATATCAACCTAAAGGCACACCCGTACTGTTTACAAAGTACCATAATATTTCTTTAGCGGTTAAAGATGAAAGTGTTAACCTAACCGGAACCTACAAAGCCAGACACGGGTGGAAGATGGGCTGGGATTATTTGACAAATCATTTTCCATATAATTTCATTTATTATTTGGGTTCAACAGGAAATGCAGGGATAGCGGATTTTGCTTTCGCGGATTTATTAAACGATCTTTTGGGTGAAGAAAGGGTTGTTGTAGCTAATTTTTACCCCAAACATTACGATACCAAATTATTGGGGCCTGATAGTCAGGGTAGATTTACTGATGGAAAAAGATTTCGAGAAGAAATGGAGAAGTATAGAAGTGGAAGGTTAATACAAGTAGATTTTAAAGAAAAATATTGGTTTGACAATTTTGAAAGTGAGAATACTCCTTGTTTAGATCGAATGATTGAATTAGGTTTAGACGCAAGAAGAGACAATTCTCTAGATATTACTGAAGGATTTAAACCAACTTACAACCAAATTATGGAAGAATATGTAACACAAATTAAAGGTTGTTATGGATATGTCCCTAGAACATTAGCAATAATCCAATTCGGAGCAGGGATGTTATACGACGATAGTAAGGCCGTTGCTTTAAGTCATAATTGGCCCATCGACTTCATGGCCGTAAGCACGGGCAATAAAAAGACTATTGCTGATAAAATCTGTGACAGTTCCGAAACATGGCAAAGAAGTCTTAAAGAATTAAGGGAAGTAGGTTTTACGACTGCAAAGAATAGTGGAGACTTAATTCACCAGATAGATGAACAAGAGATCTTGTTAGCAATGCAGATGTTTAAAGAACTAAGAATTGAAGCTGAGCCTAGTGGAGCAGCAGGAATGGCAATGGTTCCAAGAATATTGCCTAAAATTAAAGATCGATATGACTTGATAGCTATAATCAACACGGGTAATGGTGTCAAAGAGACTGCTTATTCTAGTTTGATTAACAAAGCGGAGGGATAAAATGACAAAACAATTTGATATTGGCGCCTTAAGTCCAAATATGCAGAGTGTACTAGAAAATATCCTTAAAGCAAAAAAGTCCTTACCAGACAACCCCTCCGAATATCAAAAGTGGTTATTTAACAATTCTTTAGAAGGAAATGAAATTTTTGAGATACTGTTTCATACGTCTTATTTGAGAGACTATAGATACGAAAAGAAGATAGAAAGAGAAAAAGAGGGCGATCTAACTAAAGAATGTGAAGTTAATCCCCGTTTAAGAAAAGAGATATTTGAAATATACAGAAATCATATTCCTCAAGAGGATTTTGCGAAAATTGCCAGAAGAGTATGTTATGATGCAATTAGATCTGGTGAAAGCGTATACTTTCTCTGTCATTTAAACCGTTTATTTGAGCGTCGATGTCTTGGAACTTATCACACTTCGGTAGGAGAACTGTGGGTTGGTAAACACCCTGAACGTAATTATCGATGTTTTGATTGTTATGTTTTAGATGATCGATCAGGAATAATTATTCCTACCCTTTGGAGCGAAGAAGATCTTCCGTACTGTTTTGGTGTATCAACCTCATTAAATGCAAATACTCCAGGACTTCATCTAAGGGATTTGTTCTATTGTGGAGCTAAATCAGAAGATGGAAGATTATTTAAAGGAGGATTTGAACTACCCTCAGACTTTCCTAAGTTTAATAAAGAAGATTTTCAGATGTATGATTATGAGGGAGGTAAGAGATACAAATCTCATTATTTCCCTGATCAATTATACCAATTAGTTTAAAAATAAACTTACATCTCATCCAATCTTATACCAGCGAAACCCTTTTATACTCCTTATTCCTTTATAGAAATATGACATTCAGAGATTGGTTTAGAAGAAGAAAATCAGCATACGTGTTAGCTGGGCTTTTGGCGTTATCTACAACTACTGCTTGTAATGATTTTAAGTTATTAAATAGAACTCTTGCTTCTGTGGAAAATGAAAACAGAGAAGTAAGAACGAAACAAGGTAAAGTGGATAGATTGAGGACACAAATGGCGACCACTCAATCTCGAACTGAGAGATTAATTGTACAAACAAAGACCCTTATTCAATCTCAAGAGCAAGCTACTTTATTGCTTAAAGAAGCAGCATATCTGGAAAAAGAAGCAATTCGTATTTTATCACAGATTAAGAAAATTAAAGATCTCAGAACTGCTGGGAAAACTGAACAAGCCCAACAATTAAGTATCAAAAACAAGATAGATGTTGAACTACTTAATACGAGATTAGAGAGATTTAACCAAAGAGCCAAGGAATTAAATCAATCTCTTCCTCCTAAAGAAGCCACAAAAGTGGAAAGAGATTTAGGAGCTATGAAAAGAAATGCTAAGGATTTATTAGCAGCAGTAGAATTAGAAGAAAAAAGTATGAATTCTTAATATTTACATCTCATCCAACTTCTTAATCCTGGAATCAATATCCGGATGAGTACTAAACAAGCTTTGCAACCAAGAAGCTTTCTTCTTCTCTCCATCATGCCTGAAAGGAGTAGAAATATACAGATGAGCTGTAGCTTTGTTAGCATGATCTACTAACGGATCTGGATCAGCTTTAATTTTACGTAAAGCATCGGCTAAACCTTTAGGATATCGAGTAAGTAAAGCTCCAGAAGCATCGGCCAGATATTCACGTTTTCTAGAAATAGCTAACTTCATCATCTCTCCAATTAAAGGAGAAAGAATAGCTAGAGCCAAACCCACAATAATTAACACAAAAGTCATTTGATTATTCTCGCGATCTCTACCCTTGCCACCCCACAAGAAGCTGCGTAACAAGAAATCAGATAAAAGGACAGTAACGCCTACCATTACTGCCGCCAACATCATTACCCTAATATCATAATTCTTAATATGGGACAATTCGTGAGCTAGAACCCCCTCTAACTCTTGTCGATTGAGTTTCTTAAGCAATCCTGAAGTTACTGCCACGTAAGAGTTCTGAGGGTCTCTACCGGTAGCAAAAGCGTTTAAAGCAGTATCTTCAATCACGTAAACTTTAGGAATGGGAATACCTGCTGCTATAGCTAATCCTTCTACCGTATTAATCAGATAAGTATGTTCCGGCTTTTGAGCTTCTTTAGCCCCAGACATCGATAGGATAGACTGCGCCCCACCGTAATAACTGATTAAGAAGTAAATCACACCCACAATAACTGCTAAGACTATTCCAAAGTATTGGTTGCCCCAATACATTCCAATGATCAAACCAATAAAAACGATAAATACGAAGAAGAAGAATACTAACAAGTACGATCTTCGTTTATTAGAAGATATCTCTTCGTAAATGCCCATGGTAAATAAAAAAATTAAAATTCAACTTTAACCGCTTCTTTCTCTTTAGCAGCAGTTTCAAAAAACTCTTTTGCCGGAAAATTGAACATGTTAGCAAAGATGTTTCGAGGAAAAGTTTGTTTAGCTTGATTATAAGCCATAACACTATCGTTGTAAAACTGTCTAGCGTAAGCAATCTTACTTTCAGTGCCAGATAACTCTTCCTGCAACTGCATGAAGTTTTCATTAGCTTTAAGTTGAGGATAACTTTCTGCTACGGCAAAGATTGACTTTAAAGCTTCGGTAATTTGGTTAGAAGCTTTAGCCTTATCTGCCATAGAACCAGAAACTAAAGAAGCTCTGGCTTTAGTTACTTCTTCCAAAACGCCTTTTTCATGTTTCATATACCCTTTAACTGCATTGACTAAGTTAGGGATTAAATCAAATCTTCTTTTTAGTTGTACGTCAATCTGCGACCAAGCATTTTCTACTCTTAATCTTAATCTTACTAAACTATTGTAAACTACGATTACTGCTAGGATTAAGACAATTACAATTATTCCGATAATCCATCCGATAGAAAGCATTTTTTACCATCCTCCATTATATGATAATAGGTTTTAAGGCACAATCTGTTTAAAAAGCTTTTGGAGGATAAATCAGCTATTATAAAATTGCCCAGAACATCTATCAAAACCTATATAAACCAGAATATAATCCTCTCCCTAAAGAGGTGATAGTGTAACTTGGTACTAGAGCATATGTTCCCCGAAGATTGGCTGGAACGTAAAGGGATGTATTCTTTTATCTTAGGAATAGTTTATTCTATCATTGGTATCGTTGTCGCTTCTATCTTATTCCCAGGTGATCCTGCTTTGGTGGGAGTAGCGATAACTTCTTTATTACTTTTACCAGAACTGTACAAAATTTTTGATGTTGAAGAACGCCAAGAGAGTATGGAACAAAAAATTACTTTAGGAGAGATTTGGAAAGATGATCTCGGTACTGTAAAAATTTATATCTTCTTATTTTTAGGAATTCTTTTAATTTACGCCTTAGGTACGATGATTCTACCTCAGATGCAAGCTAACTCCTTATTTCGAGAACAATTAGAAATTCGCTTTGGGCAAGGGTTTAGTGGTTCAGCTACAGGAGGAATCTTTTCTTCAGAGCTATTTTGGAGCTTATTAAGCAACAACTTCTTAGTATTAGTGGCTTGTTTCATCTTAGCGTTATTAACCGGGGATGGGGCAATCTTTTTGATTACTTGGAATGCCTCTGTTTGGGGGACCATCTTTGGCTTAACTGCCAAGAATGCTGCTGCTTTCTCTGGGCAGAATGCATTATACCTTTTTGGATTAATTATGTTGATCGTCTTCCCACATATGATCTTGGAAGGAATATCTTATTTCCTTGCAGCTATTTCTGGATCGTTGATCAGTAAAGATGTAATTTTAGAAGAATTTGCATCGGATCGGTTTTTTGAAGTGTTTGGGTTCAACTTTTATCTGTTCATTTTTGCAATAATCTTCTTAATTTTAGGAGCGTTGGTAGAAACATTTGTGTTAAATCATGTTGGAATATACCAAGAAATTATTAGAATGAGTTTTATGGCCGCAGGAGGTTAGTTTCCTTAGATAACGAGAAGTAAATTATTTAATCTCTTCTTTGGGTTTAGCGAACGGCTTACATTCATCAAAAAAATCACACTGACCAGAGCCCCATTTACACAGCTTTCCTTGGGTTTGGGGATAATCTTCTACTTGTTCTGTTTTAGTGGTATGGGCATGAATCATACTTATATCTCTTAACGCAGAATCTAACATATCTGGATCCACATTCATCAGTTTCAATTTATGTCTTAAGAAGAACACTCCTAGTTTATCAGGAAGCTTTCCATGTTTTTCATGATACATTAAGGAGTATAATGATAACTGTAATTTTATGCTGTCTTTAATCTCAAAATCATTATTTGTTTTATAATCAATTATATGCACTTCGTCATCATAATGATGAATAGCATCAATAAATCCATGAACAAACAATTTCTCGGAAGTATATTCCTGCTCTCTAACCGGAGTAAGATAATTAAAGGCATCCCCCACATTTAGTTGTTTTGCTTTCATTACGGTTCCCATTTTTTCTAAGAATTGGTTACACCAGTTCATTAACATTAACATAGTTTCTTCAAAGTAAAACATCTCCTGGTCCATATTGAGATTTAATTTCTTAAGTTCCGGTTGAACTAAATTCCAATGGTATAAGAATAAACGTTGAATCGCTTCTTGATACTTTAAAACGTAATTTTCTTCGGTAAACTCTTGTACATTAATATCATAAAAACTTTCTAAAGTGGAATGAGCAATGTTTCCTCGTAATTGATGAATATTTGAAGCAGTGGGCAGTTTAACCACATATTGATAATAATACTTGCGTTTACACTGCTTGAACGTATTAATAGAAGATGCAGATTCTACCCTCTTAGCCATAAACTTTTACAAAAAGTTTAATCAAAAGAAAATGTTTTCTTTGAAAACATAATTTTTGACTACTTTCTCCTCCCTTTTTATTCATGTATTCTGCGCAAAGGAACTCCTTTATATGCTTTTCCCGGAGTTGTCTAGTTGTCCAGTGGCTTTTCTCAGCAAGAAGAACTTAAGATTGACAACTAGGCTCCGAACGCCAGTGAGGTTGTCTGAGTGGGAGTGGCTTTTAAGAAAAATAATTAAATTAGAATAAAAATAGGAACGACATAAGAATTACTTCTTCTCTTCCTTAACAACTTCAGCTTTCTTGGCAGAAACTTCTTTCTTAACAGGAGCTTTCTTCTTTTCTGTTTTGTTTTTAGCTTTCTTCGCAGCTGTTTCTTTAGCGCCAAACAATTCTGCCCTAACTACACCTTTCTCATCCTTAGTAACCGTAACCTTAACATGATGAGGAGGATTCTTAATTCCGTGTAACCATAATTTGTCGTTAAGCGCCTTACTGATCTTAACATTCTCAGATTTCATATGTTTAGCTAAGAATTCTCTTAAAGTATTAACTGCCTTATTGGTTCTTTTCCAATTAGGAGCTTTTAGATATCCTTTTCTTAAAGGAACATTATAAGTTCGTTCTAACAAGATTTTATCTGCTTTTTCTGCCATTTTACTTACCTAGACGTCCGTACTTCCGCGTCTCCAACTTCTCTTTACGTGAGTGTGACGAGAGGGATGTACTTTTTTACCCTTACCATATACCTTAAAGACGGTCCAAAAAGGGGCCCATTTGGTTTGAGTTCCTTTCTTAATCAATCTTTTCTTTTTAGCGGGATGTTTGAAAGTAGCCATTTTTATTCCTTACTCTCCTTGTGTTCTTGTTTAGCTAATTGCACTGCAAATTTATCGATCAAGGAGACTCCTTGTGGGGTTAATACTCTACCTTTATGGTTAGCTACAACTGCTTGTTTAATTAATTGAGATTTCTCAAGTTGTTGTAAAATTTTTCTAATAATTGAACCAGAAGCCTTATAGAAATGTTCAGGTTTATGACCTCTATTCTTCAAACCACCATATTTGGTTCTTAACTTTTCCGTTCCTACCGGACCAAGCTTAGCCACACTTCTTAATAAGGAAGCAGCACGGTAATACCACCAATCGGGGTTTTCAGGGTGACGCTGCTTATGGTGACCGGTTTTAACAAAGTTACTCCACTCTAATGGCTGGACTAGCTTCTGTTTTTTAAGCTCATCTGCCACTTTAGATATAAGATCGTTAGCATCAACTTCAAGTATGTGAGTCATATTTGCTTTTAGACCGGGTTTTATTTATAAAGCTTTTGTGGATTTTGAATAGTTAAGGTACTTTTACTCTAATCCATAAGAATCTACAAACTTTCTCACGGTAGAATAATCAGCTAGATAAGCAAACCCTTTCTCCGTCAAACGGTAAGTTCTTTTACCTCTTTTATCAATATCTTCTACAATAAACCCTTTAGAAATTAAATCCGTCATATACTCAGTAAGCATCTGGTGAGAGAGGTTAGACTTGTAAAGAATATGAGTAGGTTTAATTCTATCTCCCTTCTCACGAATAACGTGAAGAATGTCATGGATAATTTCTAAACGGTCCCTTCTCTTTCCACTACTCATTTTTTTAACACCAAGTAAAAGTCCCATAAGATAAACAGATACGCGATTAACGCTAGTAAATGAGCGATTAGATAGAACAATTCTGCTTGATCACAAAAGATAAAGTTAATACTGCCAAATAGTAAGAATAAGAACGCCAGAGCTATGACCAAAGATTTACGGTCTCTGTTCTTGCGATAATTGTTCACAAAATGGATACTAATGAAGATAAAGTAAATGGTGGATAAGATTAAGAACACTGTAAAAAAGTGTTCTTCACTAAAGAACAAAGCAGTTAAGGAAATTAAAAGCATCATCCATAATAACATAGGTTTCTGAACTTTAAGAGTCATATAAGTAAGAACTACCAATCCAATGGTCATCAAAATTATATGAGTATAAACTCCTAAAAAATTATACCAATTGAAAATTGGAACATACGCCGCCTTACATACTGCCCCTTTAGCGGTAGAGATAATCAGAAAATTAAACAATGATTGAGTGAAATAAGAAAGAGACATAAACATAAAGGCAATCCCAAATAACTTTGTTTGACGTTGAGAAGTTCTTTTATAAACTCTAAACGCAAACAAAGATAGAACTAGAGAGATTATTCCAAAAAGTAATTCTAAAACGACGTCATATTCAGGAAATCCAGCAAAGTTCATATTCTTAAATTCTATTTTATCTCCTTATAAGATTTATGGAGGAATGCTCAGGAATTGCTCTAAAGAACCTTCTTTAAATTTATATTTAAAGAAGCGCTCATCCTTATCCTCGAGGTGGTTAAACATGACTCGTGACCAATTTGCTCGGGAAATACTGTTGAAGGAACAGAGAATAAGACAGTGGGAATCATATCAACAAATACCAGAAGAGGATTATTCCTTGGAATAATTAGAATGTTAACCTCCACTAAAGGGATAATAACCCTTTACGGATTCGCTGGACCCATGACTGTTGACGTGAATAAGATGATTGGAGAAAGCTCACCTTAAATTTTTTTATCTTCTAATTTTGCTTTCTTAACCAACAACCTAGCAGTACAAGAATTATCTTCAACTATTTTTGCTTCTTCGATCACTAATCTCTTTTTAAATAAGGGACAATTTAACACTAGAGATTCAAATTCTCCCCCTTCTCCAGCCACGTTGGTTCCCAGTTTTTCTTTAAGTTTGACCAGAAGATCAACATCTTCAGTTGTGATGGAACGGTTCAACCAACTTCTATCTAACCCTTCTGCTGCTACTGCCGTAAACATAATCTCAAATCCATTAGCGAGTAATTCACGCATCTCTACTTCTTGTGGTTTGTGCCATAGAGGAGAAAATATTTTCAATCCTACTTGATCACACACTTTTTCAATTCGATCTCTTTGATAGGTGGAAAATAATGCTCCGGTAACGATTCCATCTATTTTGTGTTTCTTCTTAGCAAGAGATAACGCTTTCTTAAGATCAACCAATTCAGATTCTTTCTCTCCTTTAGTTGAACACATCACTAAGGGAATTTCCATCGCTTCTGCTTGAAGTTTAGCCAACTCAATGGCAGGAGTGTGAAACATGTAAGAATCCTGATTTTCTGACATAAGGGTAATTAAACAGGTTAATTCATAATTTTGCCTTTGCATAACCATTGCAGCATACGTTGAATCCTTCCCTGAAGAAAACAACACCCCTAAACGCAAGTTATGACGAGGATATAATTCTTTAAGGTAAGATGAACGAGAGATAAACCCCTTCTGGCGAGAAAGTTTCTCTAACCCCCAATCAAATAATGAACCATACTGAGCAGCCACTTTTTTTCTCCAGGCTAGATCGATAGGAATTCTTTGCTTTTCGGCAATCTCTCTTAAAATGATCTTGCTCCCTTTCTCAGATATTTTATACTGCTGAGGAATCTTTAAACAGTAATCAACCAGGTTTAAGTCTAAGAAGGGCAAACGTAATTCTAAATTATTGTCCATGGTTAAAACATCATCACGATAAAGGTCGCGTTCGTATAATTTTAATAATCCCGAAACACATTCTTGATTAATATTGGTAGAAAGTTTGTGACGTTCATATCCGGCAAAGATTTCTTCACTTCCCAAACCAGAGAAAACTACCTTACATCCATCTTTCTGAGCCAACTCACAAGCTAAATATAAAGTTAAGGCCACTTCCACTTTAGTTACGTTTGAATCTTCAATTAAGGGAACAATCTTTTTTAAATATCTCTCTAATTGAGAAATTTTAATTTTCTTAACTTTTAGTTTCAACTTTAATTCTTTGGCAGCCTTTTTAGCATACTCCAAATCGCTGGATACTTTCTCGGTATCTAACACCGCAGTATAACAACAAAATTTTACTTTTTTCTTCTTTAGATAATTAACAATAAAGGTTGAATCTACTCCCCCCGAAAATAATATCCCAAATTTCTTATCTGGAATTCTCTTATCAATAGCCTGTGAGAGTAATTGTTCAACTTTAACTGTTATGATCTCTTTACTTTCAGAATGTTCTGGAGTATATGATAAAAACTCTTTAGTTTTTATCTCTATCTTCTTACTCTTTAAATCATAGATAATCATTTGACGAGGATTAAGTTCTTGAATATCAACATACCCCATAACTTCTAAGGCTTTTTTCTCAGAAGCAAATGCAAAAACATCTTGGGTGTAATAATACCAAATAGGTTTAACCCCTAAAAGATCTCGAGAAAGGAATACTCTGTTTTCGATCCAATACGCAAAAGCATAAACCCCGTCTAATTTGTTTAAAGTATCAAAGGATGCTCCTTGTTGGTCAAGAAGAGAAAGTAATAATCCTGCATCGTTTTTAACTTTAAGTTTATATTTCTCAGCTAGTTCTTTCCAATTATAAATTTCACAATTGGCTATCAACAATCCTTTTCCTCGTAAAGGTTGAGGAACTGATCCCACGAGAGAATGTAACCGATGACCAAACAGGTTCCGTTGTTTAAATTTTAAGAATCGACTTGTTTGTTTACCATATTGAATCGTTTCGGAAGAAGCAATCCCCACCTTGTCTTTTCCCCTATTTTTCATTGTTTCTAACGCTAATTTAACCTTCTGATCAGCTTGATCCTCTCCAAATATACCTACAATTCCACACATGAAGAGAAGAAGTAATTGTTACCTAATAAACTTTATCACTAACAATAAGAACCGCCCATTTTCGCAAAAATAATACTCTCCATCTCACCTGAGGTGTAATTCTATAACATCTCCATCCATTAAAGTATGACCCAGCATTAATCTTTGCCCAGGAAATCGGGTAGACTTACCCCATACTCGCGCAAATTTAAATTTACCGGGGAAATCACGATGTAATTTATTGCAAGCATCTTCAATAGTTGAACGATTAGGTAAGATCATGGGTATTTGCATGTCCGCTTCTTTACGCGGTTCTTTCATATAAATACGCATGAAATTAAGACGAGTAAAGATAAGCTCCTTGAGCATCTCTATATTCATATCTTGCTCAGCGGAAATAGCAAGATCTGCATTAAGTTCTTTTTTAACTCGATCAACTACATCAACCGTAACTAAATCTACCTTACTTAAACAGGTTATAGAGGGGAGATATTTTTTATTTCCTTCGATACAATCAATAAAATCATCAACATCGATGGGACTGCGAATAAGAACATTGGCACTATTGATCTTAAATTCTCTTAGAACTTGAGCTAGGGTTTCATTACTTACATCTAAATTTACGGTCTTACCTATTTGTATTCCTCCTCGTGCAGTTTTTTTAATATAAACTTCAGGTTTGGTCTTATTGATTCGAATACCGGATTCCCACACCTCTTTGAGTATGGCTCGATGATGCTCAGGGTGAGTGATGTCAACCACAATTAAAACTAGGTCGGCATTTCTTATAACTGTCAACACTTCTCTTCCCCTCCCCTTACCTGAAGCTGCACCTGAAACAATACCGGGAACATCTAGAATCTGGATTTTTGATTGATTGTATTCCATTACTCCGGGAACGACGGTAAGAGTAGTAAAATCATAAGCAGCCACTTCTGATCTTGCTCCGGTAAGTTTATTGAGAATGGTTGACTTTCCAGTCGATGGGAACCCCAACAATAAAACCGTGGCATCACCAGATTTCCTAACCGTATATCCATAATCTGACTTTCCGGTTTTACTTCTAGCAACTTGTTTCTCTTTTAACATGGCCAATTTAGCCTTAACTATAGCAAAATGGCCCTGGGTTGATTTATTATACTTGGTCGTAGAAAGCTCTTTCTCCAGTTGTTTGATTTGCTCGTTATAATCCATTAGAATCAGAATAACAAAACTTCTTTTTAATTATTTCTCCTAGTTTGGGCAGTAATTCTTATAAACGTTAAAATAATCTTCTCTTTATGTTTAATTCAACCTTACAAAATGCCCAGAGTTATGCCAATAATCTTATTGTGGCAGTGGTTATTTTATTAGTGGGGTTAGCTATAGGTACGTTAGTAAACAAACTTCTAACGCGTTTTTTAAAAGATGCTCATCTTAACCTAGTAGCTTCAAGGAAAGGATGGAATTTTGACTTGGAAAAAGGGATTAGTTCTTTTGTTGCTTATATTATCTATCTGATTACCATTATTCTTTTCTTAGATCAGTTAGAGATAAGAGGATTGGTTATAACTTTGATCATTATTGGGATGGTCCTTTTACTTTTAGTGACTGCCATATCAGGATTATGGGAATTTCCTTCTAATTTCAAAAACGGTCTCTTGATTAGAAAGCAAGAGAAATTTAAGAAGGGTAGGAAAATAATCCTCAATGAAATAGAAGGGACCATTATAAAAGTGGGGTTCTTAAAGATTATTATTAAGACTGAACGAGGAGATTTGTTGTATATTCCCAACTCTTTATTAAAGAAGTAATTACTTTTTCTTTTCGTTTTTCTTATCTTGTTGAAGTTCAGCCATTACTTCTTGTTGTACTTGCTGAAAACTTTCTTGTAACTTCTCTTCCTGTTGAGAAAAGTTTTTCAAGCGTATTTCTACTACTTCTTTTTTATCTTCCAGGTCTTTAATAATATCTTCCTTAGAAGCAGATAACATGATTTTACCAACTATTTTATACGCCTTATCAGTAGTTTTCAGTTCGGTCAGAGCAGAGTCATATTCTACTATTTGGCTTTGTAACTGCTGTTTTTGAGCAAGAATATTCTGTAGATTTTGTTGCAATAATTGCAATTGAGAAATTTTAGAATTGGCCATGCTTAACGTGCTTTAATCTTAATTACAGTACGTCGATCTTTATATAAGACTTTACCACCACAATACGGACAACGAATCTTAGTAGTATACTCTTCTTCAACTTTTTTTCCACAATCAAAACAAACATAATACATTTTTAAGCACCTTTTACTTGTTTAAAGTATAAGCTCTACCAGCAAATTTCACATCGCATTTCTGACACTGCCAGATTCCTAAAGCTAACCTTTTTACTGCGGTTTTATTGCAATAAGGACATTTATACTTTGATCTCTGAAGAGCTTCAATTAGGCCAAATTTTGCCTTTGGTTTACGGCCGTAACGTGCGCCAAAACGTTTTGTAGATGACATATTTTTACCTCACGAAAATGATGGGGCTGCCCGGATTCGAACCGGGGTCCAGCGGTGTTTTGATTACTTCCCAAACCGCTAATGATAGTTGCTTCCAATTTACCACTTGGTCCAAGCTACACTACAGCCCCAGCGCCTATTTAAATACTTTTTGTTTAAAAACGGGTTTTTTATATAATACTTTTGATTTAAAAAGAAAAGGATTGAGGAATAAGATAAAGATACGTTACTTTGTCAAATCGTAAGCTTCTATTAGAATAGCCAATCGAGGGTTACTTCTGTCGATAAAGTCTGAATGAAAATTCAACACCCATTTTAGCTTATCCCATTCTTGTTGCTCTAAAGCATCAGCTATTGCTTCCCCTAAAGAATTCCTCGCATTCTCAAGATTATAGTTAAGTTGACTCTTATTTGAAGTATAAACATAATCTTCCATAACAAAAGTTAAATATCCCATCTGTCCAGTTCTAAACCATTCTCCAAATAGGTGAGAATAGTCCTCTTCACCAGTTCTTATTTTCTCAAACTCTTTCCCGGTCGTTCTTCCTTCTAATGATCTTTGAGGATGAAGTTCTTGGTGGTTCCTTTCTCTTATTCCTTTTATCCTTTCCTCTCTATCTATATTAACAATTTTGGATCCATCTGGAACATAACCAGCATCGACTGCCACTTGATATCTCCCTCTGTCCTTCTCCTCAACCGCGAGATATAATGCTTGAGCTACTACTTCTTCTCCAACCAAATTAACTAATGAGGGAATCGCAACAGAAAATAAATCTTTATTGCTATCTGACTCATTCCCACGCCTATCCCAGAAAAATTCGGCTAAGGATTGAGTAGCAAGAACGATCAATTCAAGGGGGTCAACAAATTTTCCCCACTTTTCTAATTTTGGGTAAGAAAGATTAAACCATTCATCATTAATGTCATGTGTAAAGAGGATTTGATAGGCTCTCTTAACCAAATTGTTCGAAGCAGTTTTTAATGGGGTATTCTCTTCTCTTCCTCTTTCTATACTGCGCAGTAAGGGGTCATGATTTAAGAATCCTAAAAGACTTAAGGGATCGTAAGTTTCACAAGGAGGATCAACAACATAGCGCTCAAATTCTCCTCCAACGGCATCAATAAACTCTGTTATGATATCCCATTTATGGGTATTATTAAGATATCTCTCTAGTTCTGGAAATTTCAACTCCTTCTCGATTTCGTCAGCATCCAATTCTCGATAGGGCCCTATGTCTTCCCTTGTTCCAATAGGCCAACGAATTAAACTATGTAAATACGTTTCTGAAATATCCACTGTTTTCTGTTCTTCGGAAGCGTCCTGACCAATTAATAAATTATGCACTTCTTGAACATTACCAAATCTTTTCAAAAGTTCAAATTTAAGCTTGTCTTGGTCCATCTCCTTTCTTTTTAAAAAGAAAGTATATAAGGATTATTGAATTGTAATAACCTAATCCAGAATCACATTTTTAGATTAATCAATTCTTTAGATGATTTTGTGAGTACCTTCAACTTTTTATCAAACAAAACTGTATCTTCAATTCTTAATCCGAACTTTTTGTGAAAGTAGATTCCTGGTTCTATGGTAAAGATATGACCCTTTTCGACTTTATCTTTGGCTTCCAAAGAAAAAGAAGGAGATTCGTGCACATCAATCCCAATTCCGTGTCCTAACAGGTGAATAAAATGAGAAGAGTACTTACCTAACTCTCTCTTCGTTTGTTGTTGTAATTCGGCAAACGATTTTCCTAATTTAACTTGAGATAATAAGTTTTGCTGAGTAGTTTGTAATAAGAGGTATAAGTCTCTCTCCTCTTTATTTGGTTTTCCTAAGAAAATGGTTCTAGACATATCTGCATTGTAATTCTTATAACATGCCCCAAAATCGCATAATAAAAAACCGCGTTTTAATTTGCTTTCTCCAGTTTGATAATGGGGGATAGAAGCATGAACATCATTAGCTATAATGGAAGGAAATCCAGGAGAAGTGTGATAAATAGACATGAATTCTGTTAGAAAATTACTTGCTTGTAATTCGGTGTTTAATTTACCTTTAGATAATCTATTTAACATCGCTTCAAAAGCAGAATCAGTAATCTTACACGCGTGAGCTATTCTGGCTACTTCTTCTTCTGTTTTTTTACTTCGAAGTTGTTTTAGTTCTGAGGCAACGTCAACTAACTTAGCTTTAGGAAAAATGTTATGTATCTTTTCCCAAAAAGCGAGAGTAACCACTTCTTTATTTATACCCACTTTCTTGATCTTAGGTTGAGCCATCTTTTTGTCCCAATCTTTTTTAAAAGTAAAAACTTCTATTCCTTTAATCGTGGGCTTATCGTCTAAAGAAGTTAAATATAAATTAGCATTGTGAGAAGTTATACTTAACATTGCAAAACTAGGCTTGATTTGAGTAAAATAAGTAATGTTTACATCTGGGTGGATTAACAGCACTAGATCAATCTTCTCTTTCTGGAGATATTGTTGGAACTCTTTTAACCTCATTAGATAAAAGATTTAATTAAGGTATAAAAACCCTTTTACTGTACTGCGCCGTTCCCAGATTTAAACTACTTACCCCGAAATGATTATAAACCCTTAAAATATGCTTAGAACATGCAAAAAGTGGTGTTGCCTAATGGGCTTACGGTAATTTTTGAACCGCAGAAAGGAAAGTCGGTAGTAGTAGAAGTAATGGTTAAAGTAGGAAGTAATCATGAAAAAACTAATGAAAGGGGAATTTCTCATTTCATCGAACATATGCTTTTTGAAGGAACTGTAAAAAGACCCAGCAATCAGGAGATTTCTAATGAGATTGAAAAGTTAGGCGGAGAATTTAATGCTTACACCACTTGTGAAAGAACTTGCTTTTATGTAAAGGTGTTAAAAAAACATTTTAGAATTGCAGTAGAAATATTGGCAGATATTCTTCAAAACTCTTCTTTTGGAGAGACAGAGATTAAGAAAGAAAAGAGAGTGGTATTAAAAGAGATTGATTTGGTTAATGATGAACCAAAATTTTATCAATGGATCATGTTACAAAAAAACCTTTTTCAGAAAAATCCTTGCAGAAATCCCACCTATGGAGATAAGGAGGTTATCCGGGGATTGACCAGAAGTAAGATTTTAGATTATTTCCATCGTTATTATACTCCAAAAAATATGATTATTTCGGTAGTGGGAGATATTACGGGATGGAAGAAGGAGATTCAAACCCAATTTTCTAGTTTATCAGGAAAACTTGAACTTCCAACAAGAACAGTTGAACCCATATCTACCAGAAATAGGATTATAAAACAAAAGAGAGATGTGGCTAACACTTATGTGGTATTGGGATTCAAGACAGTACCAAAACATCATTCTGATAGCTATCCTTTAGAAATAATTGATGGAATCTTGGGAAGAGGTCAGAGTGGGAAAATGTTTACGGAAATTCGTGGAAAGAAGGGTTTAGCTTACGATGTCGGAACCCAAAATATTAGTGAGATTAGTTATGGATACTTTGCAGTATACGCTACCATTGATCGCAAGAATATTGAACTAGTTAAAACGATGATGATTAAAGAATTAGAAAGATTACAAGACATTACTGTTAAAGAATTAGAAGAAGCAAAAACCTATGTAGAAGGAGATTTTTATTTGGAAATAGAAGATAACCAAAAGGTAGCTGATCAGTTATTATTCTTTGCTCAGGCCGGAAAAGCAGAAGAATTACATCATTTTGTACCTAAAGCAAAGAAAGTATCATTGCAAGATGTTAAAAGAGTAGCTAAAAAATATTTTAAGAATTATGTTTTTGCGGTGATTGAGGGAAGATAACCTTTAGTTTCTACGAATGTTATTTTCTAGGGTGAATTTCTCTACTTCGGCTAAATAATCTTCATTCCCACTTTCTACTTTTCGAGCATGTTCAATCAGTGTTTCTCTTTCTGATAAGGGAAGATTTTTAGGATCAAGATATTTGTGACTTAAAGCACAACAATGTCCTCCTTCGTGCAAGACGGGAGTTAATTCTCCTTCTTGATCTTTTTTATACCAATAAGGATAAAGTTTGCATATTCCAGGAGAGATTTCATAAATAGTACATCTGTTTTCCTGGTTCAAGAAGTAACATCTTCCCCGAAGAGATTTGATTCTTAACAGTCTATTTTGAGAAGTCAACAATCTTAAACGCAAAGAACTTTCCGTATCTTGACTTTTTTTCACCTCTTCAACCAGTTCTTTGACCACTTTTGAAGTTAGAGGAGTAAAGGTTAAGAATTTAGCATAATCTAAGTTAGTGTGTGCTTTTATTCTTCTTGCATCTTCTAAATTTACTCCAATAAAACTAGAGATTTTAGGAGTATGACAACAATTCTCCCCACAGGTAGTACAACAAGACAGACAATTTTCCACTTCAATCACTCTTGTGGAGGATACGCTTCTTCCATCAACTTTTTATTATTGTTGATCTTCTCTCTAAGCGGAGCAATAATTTTAATCATTTCTTCGGCAACACCCATCTTCAAGTCAACTGATGCTAGTTGCTTAGAAGCAAAGGATTCTTCTGCCTCAACGTAACTCTTGAAGGAGATCTTTCCACCATACTTTTCAGGACGGTTAATAACAAACTCTCTACTCTCTTTGTTTAGATATTTAAATACCACAAAACGAAGTAATGCCAGTAACCCGTTCCCTTCGACCACTCCGTCCGCACAATGAGCTTTATTGATCTTTTTCTTGATAATCTCATCGGAATCGTCTAGATCGAGTTTAGAATTTGGTTCAGAAGAACTCATTTTTCCACTTTCGCCTAACCCTGGGATTAAATAATTTAATAGGTGAGCTTTTTTATCGTACCCTATTTTTGGTAAGAAGTCTGCAGCAAACATGAAAATTTTTCGTTGATCATTTCCACCAAACTGAGCATCACAATCTAAATAAATCTCATCCAGCGCCTGAAGTAAAGGATAAAGCATCCCACTCATTTTTGGATTATCTGCTTGTTTGACTACTTCTGCACCGGCCTTTTGGGCTTCTTTAATGGTAGTAATGGCGGACATTTTGTACATATCTAAAGTATACTTTTCGCCTAATTGAAATTCTGTTCCACGAACAAATTTAAGTTTATCAAGGGGAACTTTAGCAGATCGTAACATTTCCTTGATCACAAACTCATAATATTTTGTGCGCTTATCCAACAAATCCCAACTGGTTTTCATATTGTCAAGATAAGCGTGGATATTGGCAAAAAGAATAGTAACTTCACAACCTGCTTCTAAGAAGTCAGCAATCTTTAACATTGGAACAAAATAGCCCACGTGAGGTTTTCCGGTAGGAGCAGTGCCCCAATAAATTTTAAGATTTCTTTTAGACAAAACGTCTTTAATTTGCTCTTCACCGTTAACTTCTTGAAGGTCAGAAGTGATTAAATTAAGCTTTTGCTCAGGAGTCATTTCTTGTTCTTTATTTGTCATGATTTAAGCGGAAAAGGAAGAACTATAAATATTTAATGGTAAAATATAAATATAGCACCAAACCTATCCAAATTATGATTAAAGTGCTATTGTTTGATTTTTGGGGAACTTTAGTAGAAAATGGAGTATGGAGTCCTACTAAGCAAGTTAAAAATATCCTCCAAATAGACTTACCGTTCTCGGATTATGTAACCAGAATGGAAAAAGCTATGATGACTTCTAAGTTCTTTGAGTTGAAAGATGCTTTCCAATCGGTAGGTGATGAATTTAAGGTTAAAGTTAGCCCAAAACAGTTGGATCTTTTGATTGGGATGTGGAACACTTCTTGGATGTTAGCTCGCCCATATAAGGAAGTAAAGGAAATGTTAGAACAATTACAAGGAAAATATACTTTAGCTTTAGTCTCTAATACTGACTGTTTCTCTGAAAAAAGAGTTTTAGAGAAATTTGACTTGTTGAAATATTTCAATCACGCCTTCTTTTCTCATGAAATGGGCTGTTTAAAGACCGACCCACAATTTTTTGAGATGGTCACTACGGAATTGAAAGTCTCTCCAGAAGAGTGTTTAGTTATTGGAGACAGTTTACAAAGTGATGTCTTGGCAGCACAACAAGCCAACATTAAAGCTATCTTGATTGATCGTAAGAATGTTCGAGAGTTTTCTCCAAAAATATCCTCTTTGACCGAACTGGAGGAAGCCATAACCAAACTATAATGGTAGAGATAATCTTTTTAGGAACATCATGTATGCAGCCGACCAAAGAAAGAAACCATTCTAGCTTTTTGCTTCAGTTTAATCAAGAAAATATTCTTTTTGATTGCGGAGAAGGCACCCAAAGACAATTAAGAATCGCTGGACTTAAACCTGCTAAAATAACTCGACTTTTGATTAGTCACTGGCACGGCGACCATGTTTTTGGGATCCCGGGATTACTTAGTAGTATGGGGGCAGATCAGTTTGCTAAAAAATTATACATTTACGGGCCCAAAGGAAGCAAAAAGTATTTAGAACATTTGTTGCAATCCTTTGCCGCTAAAGATATTATTGAACATGAAGTTCATGAGGTGGAATCGGGAACTATTTTTGAAAATGAGGATTTTAAGTTGATAGCTGAGCCATTAAAACATTCTGCTACTTGTGTGGGGTTTAGTTTCATTGAAAAAGATCGTCTGAGAATCAACTTAGCTAAAGCAAAGAAATTGGGTTTATCAGAAGGACCAGAATTAGGCAAATTGCAGCAAGGTCAAGATATTATCCATAAAGGCAAGAAAATTAAATCAAGTGAAGTAACTTATTTAGTTCAAGGGAAGAAAATAAGTTATATCGCTGATACTTTACCTTGTAATGGAGCAGACAAACTTGCTAAGAATGCTGAATTATTGATTTCAGAAGGAACTCATCTCAGTGACATTTGTGAGAAAACTGAAAAGTACATGCATCTTACAGTTAAAGATGCTGCCTTGATTGCTTCTGGAAATAATGCCAAGAAACTTATTATTACTCATATTAGTCCTCGCTACAAGAGTATTGCTGAGATTACTGAAGAAGCTCGACAATATTTTGACAACACCATTATTGCAGAGGATTTTATGAGGATCAGGGTTTAGAAAAAACTTATTAAAATTCGTAAGGATAAAGTTCACGAAGAATTTTTTCGTGTTCTTTTTTATTGTTGATGCAATCTTCCTTGATCTCCTCGTAATATCCTTTAATACTTTCTTCTGTCTCGTTTAGAGAAGAAAGAGCTTCTTTTATGAAACTAAGATTCTTCTCTTTAGGACAGAGACCCTCATTAGGTTCATAATATATTTGATCATCTTTAATCCAAAAAGGAAAGATCTTACATACGGCGGGTCGATCATTACCGAGAACACAACCTTTTCCCTCTTCCAGAAAAAAACATTTACCTACGGCATCGACGTGGACATTGGTCTTCAATAAGCGCTTTCCACTTTTGACCATACTTTCTTTCCACCACTTTTCGTGCGGTTCTAAATTTTCATCAGTGTAATCTCCAGCAATGATAAAGTCTTTCTTCTTGAACCCTTTCTGTTCTATCTTCTCAATCTCAGAGAGGGTAAAAGGAATACTAGGATAACCATAACAACAGGTCTTTTGGGTTTTTGAACAATTTAAACAAGTTTCTTGGGTGATGTTTGAGATCATTACTTGGCAACTTTCCACAACAGTTTAAAAAACTTATCCCTTCTTGAAGAGAATAACCTTAAATACTTCTTTAAGTTTTTATTTTTGATGGGAATAAACACTAAAGCTAAAGGCACCGCCGGAGAACGTGAATTGATCCATTTCTTGAATGATAATGGTTGGTCAGCCATTAGGTCTGCTGGTTCTGGATCGATGAAATATCCTTCTCCAGACATCCTAGCAGGGAATGCCATCAGACGCCTAGCTATTGAATGCAAAGTTACGGCTGACAAAAAGAAGTATTTCTCACCAGAGGAAGTAGAACAATTAAGATTCTTCGCTACTAATTTCGGAGCAGAAGCTTGGATTGCAGTACGTTTTCCATCACAACCGTGGTATTTCATTATGCTAGAAGATTTAGAAAACACAGGCAATAATTTTGCTCTATCTTTAGAACGAGCCCATAGTATTGGGTTGACTAAAGAAGAGTTGATTAACCTACCTGAAAAAACTCGAACTTAAAGTTTATAAACCTCCCCCATTTTGTTACTACTATGCGCGTTAATCAAAAAAAAATAGAAGAAGTTTCTCTCTCTATATTAGGGAATGATGGGTTACCCTTAATAAAAGAACTTTACGGAAAAGAAAACGTTTCTGAATTTGACCTTGCTAATCGTACTAAGAAGGACATTAAAGTTATTCGTAAACAATTATATCTTCTTTATAATAATAATGTTGTTGGTTTCACTCGTAAGAAAGATAAGCAGAAAGGATGGTACATTTATTATTGGACCCTCCTTCCCGAAAGTATCGCTTATGTTTATGTTAAAAAAAGAAAGGAATTGTTAGAAACCCTTAAGCTTCGTTTGGAAGAGGAAAAAAGAGAATTATTCTTTGTATGTAAAAATAACTGTGTACGCTTAAATTTCGATCAGGCCATGGACTTTGAATTCCACTGTCCGGAATGTGGAGAATTGGTTGGACAGGCTGGACAGGGAGAAATGGAAGAGATAAAAAGTAAAATCTCCGAAGTTGAAGCAGAACTAGCTACTGCCACAAAAGAAGAAAATAAATCTATAAAAGCAAAAGAAGTTAGGAAGAAACTTAAATTAGTAAAAAAGGTTTCAAAGAAAAACATTAAAATCGCAGTTAAAAAAACAGTTAAACCAAAATTAAAGAAGAAAAAATAGATTCTTATCTTCTTCTCTTAACGGCTCTTTCAATAATTCCTTCTTCTTTTAATACTTTAGAAGTAAGTTTTTGAATGTTTTCTTCCATCGAAGCCACTCGTCTTTCCACTAGAATCAAGACTCGTAGAGAATAAACGATAGCTGCTAAAGTACCTACAATAACTGCCAAAATTACTTCTGCCATTTCTAATCCGGCCATATTAAACACCTCTTTTGAATGTTGTAATTGTTATATTATAGAAGTGATTAAATGCTGGAAGTTTATAAACGTTTTGGCTCATCCAAAAGGAGAAATATGCTAAACATTTATAAAATAAGCCGGAAATAATGAAATCTGATGGAAGATTACGAACAACTGTTACTAAAAGCTGAACAGGAACTGCCTGAAAAAATGGCTGGATCAGAACGTTTTGTTATTGATAAGGTTCTGGGCCACATTGAAGGTAACAAAACCGTAATTACCAATCTTAAAAAAATCGCTAAAGATTTAGGCAGGGATGAAACTCACTTGTTAAAATATCTTCTACGAGAGTTAGCTACTCCTGGAAAATGGTCTGGAGAAAGGATTATTTTTGGTACGAAGATTTCTGCCACCATTATTAATAAAAAGATTAAAAAGTATGCTTCAGAATTTGTATATTGTTCTGAATGCGGAAAACCAGATACAAAATTAGTTGAAGAGAAAGAGATTAATTACTTAAAGTGTCTTGCTTGTGGAGTTAAAAAACCTGTAAAAAGTTTAACTTAAGATGAAATTTATAGTATCTGAAAAATCTAGCCCAAACGGAATCATTCTGATAATTACTGATATAGAGATTATAGGGAAGAAACATGAACAAGGACATCTACAATTAGATTTAGAGAATAAGTTTTACCATGGTTCTGAAAAAAACGAGAAAGAAGTTATAGAATTGATTAAAAGCGCTTACATTCTTCATCTTACTGGAACTGCTGCCGTGGGTTTAGCATTAAAAGAAGGATTAGTAGAAAAGGGAAAATGGATCACGATTAAAGGAATCCCTCATGCTGAAGTAGTTTTGGGGTAGTTGATTTTAACTAACGGGGATTCCCCATCTTTCTTGTGTTAGATTGATAATAGTTGGCCCAAGAATCGGAACCAAAATGTCGTTAAAAAGAGGGTATTTTTGTTTAGGAACGTTGGGATTACTTACAAATCTTCGTTTGTCCAATTCTTGCATTATTTTTTGAAATTTTTCTTCCCCATATTGATTATAAACAAGATACCAAAAACATTCTCCCTGATCATAATTGGGCCATCCAAGTTGGCATCCTTGGGAATAATTGGTGTAATTTGACTGATATGTTTGCGTTCCATTAATGATATATCCATAATTATAGCCTTTTAAACCACAGCCGCCAACATACCAATCTAGGGTCTGGTAAGTGTCTTCTGGATGTTCAATTTGATTCTTATCAAATGATTGTTTTGATTGCACAAACTGAGCTAATCCTTCGGTGAAAAAAAGACAATAATTACCATCATCAAAGAACCCATTGGTCATTAAGTGAGTTGTTTCGTGAGGGAAAAAACCATAATAAGAGTTATTATTTTCTAAATATTGTAAGCAATACTTGTCGGTGTCTTGGATGTTACTTTGACTTGATAAATAAAAACGCACGCTATTGGTTCCTGGTGAATATGCTGCAACCCAACCACTTTGTAAAAGACCACGAATAGCTACAACTCTATCATAAGGAGAGGTTATTCCTAAGATGTTTCCGATAGACAAATATTCATTGGCCATTCCTCTGGCAGTACATTCTGCTAATTTTTCTGGATGAGGATATCCTTTTTCAATGATACCTACGGAAATATTATTGAAAAAGAATTTATCATAATTTTCATTTTGTTCATAAACACAATCCATGGGTCCTTCTGCTCCGGCATTCGGAAGATTCTCAGTTTCATTGCACGAGGTATATTTGCGAATAATTAACTTTCCGTCTGCAGTCCAGTTAACAAACTGAATATTATAAGAATAGGAGTTTAATACCTGTTGTTCTTGTCCAAAAGGCAAGATCCAAAGATAATCTTCTCCGTTTAAATCTAAATACCCTTTGTTTGGAGAAGAGTAATATTTCTTGAATTTTAATAAGTTTCCATCATGAGAATCATATCTCAAGAAGTATTTGCCATAGTATCCTTCAATTAAGTCACAGTCTTCTAAAACATAAACTCCTGGATTACTGATGATTCTGCAACATTTTGAATTTAGACAAAAAGAATTGCTTCCTAAAGAAGAACAGGATTTAGCACTATTAATGACTATATTTCTAAAACAAGAATATTCCATTATCGTGGCATTGTTTAAACAGTAATCTGTTTTGGAAGTGAGGGGACCCTTGAGAGATGATGGTCCTCTAGTAACCCCTTTAACAATCAAATTAATCCCGTTGTCTGAATCGTAACACTTAGTTTGATCATAAGCAGGGAGTAGTTTCTGTTCACTAACTGCTTGCTTAGAAGCAAAACCAACGTTACTCTCTCCAATAAAGCCTAAGACAAACAGAAATAAAACTACTGAAGTTACAATCACCAACTCTTTTCTCATATTATTAAAAAGGAAATAAACTATTTAAACCTATTCCTTCTCGTCGTCCTCTTCACTTTCTTCTGCTTCTTCACCAAGTTCTGCTAAACGTTCTCCCATCGCAGAAGCTCCTGCTGCAAACATAAATTCCGCTAACTCTTTTTTAGAAACATCTTTTAACTCTTCTTTCTTCTCGTTCCATAAGTGAGGAAAGATCTCTTCCAACAGATCCCCTACAACCATATTGTTCATCTCTTCTGCAGAAATATCTACTTGAATCTGATCCAACTCTTCTTCTGAAAGATTACCTTGTTGTTCTAATTTTTGGTAACATTCAAAACAAGCATGTTGCGCTACATCTTTTTCTTCGACTGGACAGCTTATTTCCTTACTACAAAAATTACATTTTAATGTTAACATTTCTTCCATTTTAAACACCTCGTTCAAGTAAAAAAATCTCCCAATCCCACTTGTTTATCTTTGTCTTTACCAAACACATTATCAACATTAGTTTTAAGCATTTCGATGGTTTGTTTTAGATAAGGAGAGAAATTATAATTATTACATAGCTCTAAAGAAGGACCTAAATATTTTATCACCGATCCTTCAGAGATAGTGAATACTAATTTTCCTCCACAAGCCGTACATTTGCCACAAAGAGGTGGACGTCTAAATTTCTCGTTACATTTAACGCACCTAAACTCTTGCATAGAAAATTTCTTTAAGTTTCCCTTAATATCTTTTAAGAAATGTTTCTGAATCACTAGTCTAGCTACATCATCAAGATTAACAGCACGAATCTTACGGGCAATTTCCATTTGTCCAAACAGTTTCTCTTTCATGGTGGGCAAAGTCTTGTAAGCAGAACATAATACTCCTTTGTTGAAATTATCTGTACTATGAGTAAACCCCATACCTTCGTATTGTTGAGGGGTGCCCAAACGATCCATTAATTGGGGCACTTTTTTCTGCTCCGGACCCCAACGTACTTCTCCGGGTTTTTTTAATAAAAGAGCCATTTCATACATTTCTAAGGGGTAGCGCCAAGCCACATCTAAATCTAAAACTTGTTCATCAACTTCTTTAGGGTCGATAATAGAAGTTAAAACGAGCGGGGCATCCATCGTTTTTGCTCCTCTTCTTTCCGGAAGATATTGACGAGAGAAGTTTAATAGCGCATCCATTAAGAGCAATAAACATGCTTCATCCCCGTCACAATCACGTCTCATTGCAGCATGGTACATAGGGTGAGCCATAAATCCTTGTGATTCAGAAAATCCGATTATTCTTCCCACTATTCCTGCAGAAATGTGTGGTGCTAAACCAACAATCAAATGGCCAATTAAGTCTTCCTCCTTTTTAATATTGTAAAAGGGTTCTAGACCATAAAATTTAATTAACAATTCATCCACAAAATTGGCCACACGAGACAAAACTCTAGCGCCAGATTCATCTAAAGAATCATATCCCGGAAGGACAACATCTTGCGGTTTAAGTTCCAAGATTTGATCTTCATTTTCTAAGGGATTACCATAGATGTCAACTGTATACCCCAAAGAAATGAGTTTAGAAACTGAAGCTTTTATTTCTTTTGATTTAAAGTGGGTAAGGGGCAGTTCTGTACAATCATAACGGGTAGTTCCATCTTTATTAACGTAAATGTCATGCTTAGCTCGTAGAACTCCTTTAATCAAATGTTCTACATAATGTTCTTTGTTGGACGTTCCTCTTACTCCTTTAATCATTTCGGGAAAAACGGCATCGCCCACCCTTTTTTTAGCCTTATCAAAGTAATATTTAATATCAATTTCTTGTTTTTTATAACTATGATTTTTCCCGTGCCTGCAAGTATCTTTATCCAAATCTCCACAAACCTTGCAATAATATTTCTTTACACATTTCTGTCCGCATTCTTCACATGAAGGGTATATCATTTTACGATTGCAATGAAGACAAAAGAAAAGAGGAAAATCCCCGGTGACTTTACCGTTTTCAATCGCAGATTGAAAACTTCTTAATCTGTCCCCTTCTTCTCCTACGGGGAACATTACTTGTGGAGAACCCGTCATTAACCTCATTTTAGCCTTTTCCGGTCGACCCATACGTGCCCCAATGAATGTTCCTGCTTTATCTCGTATGGAAACAGGACTAATACTGTTTATTATCTCCAAACCGTTTTTATTTTCAAATTCAGGATTAAAGTTATATCTCTCTAATTCTTCCGGGTTCTTAAAATCAAATAATAGACAAAATACGTTAATTTCATTTCTTTCTAAGATGAGATTTTCCTTATTCACAATTAAATGAGGAACTCCCAACTTGTCTAAAACCTTTTTCCCTTTTTCATGACAAGGATTATCTTTTTGAAAATAGGGAAGAATCATCTTAAAAATCCCCTTTTCATCAAATTTTATCTTTCCTTCTTTTAGATAGGTTAACAATTCAAATACTTCTTTTCCAGAGATTAATTTCCAGTAGAAAGTGTATTCTGGATGAAGAGAAACATTGAAAGTTTTACTTAAAAAACGAGCTTCTTCTAAGGTGGGAAAAGAGGTGAGATAATTGTTTAATATTTCTTTTAATCTTTCTACATCCCACCCCAAGTTTTTAGCGATGATTATTCTCTTTTCTTCTTGATTTGTTTCATAAAGTAAATTTAAAGATTTTTCTAGTTCTTGCACCCACCATTCCGGACAGTAACCAGCGGGAACTAAAGTATGGCCACTTTCAGAAAAGTCACCATAATTAAAAAGCATGTCCCCCAAAAATAAAATTTCTTCTATCTCGGGATTGATTCTTTTGGCTTCTTCTTCATTGCTTAATTTTAAAACCGTTCCATCTTTAATTCTCACAATCGGTCCGTCTACTGTATCACAAAGGGTAACTGATGCACCTTTACGTGGCCGTTCTACTTTAAGTTGTGTTCCCACCGCAATATACTTATCTAAAACGATTAAAGTAGAGGGATTAAAACCCATAGCGTACATACCGCAAGTTCTGCCCCGGCCGTACCGTAAACGAAATCCTCCTTCGGCCATGGGGTGAGTCAGAATTGGTCTTCCTGCTACCAAATCCATAATAAAGGTATCGTTTGGTTTAACTCTTGGTGCCGCGTTTTTATCTTCTTCTTTGGCTCCATGACCGGAATGAATTTTCTCTTTTAGTTTTATGAAATCAGCTAGGAATTCCCAATCTAAATCAAATTCTTTTCCCCATTTTGATAACTTTTTCCATAGTTTGGGAGCCTTCTGAGTTAATCCTTCTGCCAGTACCAAACAAACCCCCCCACGAATCATATTGGTTTCTACTCTGGGAAGATCTTTATAATTAGAAACTTCAAAAATTTCGGTAGGATCACCATCGACTTCTACCGGAAGACGACTAACCATAAATTTTAATTCTTCTTCTGAAGGAAAATATTGTAAATTAGTGACTCGTTCATGATAATCTTGGATTTCGGTAGCATAACGATTAATTTCTGACTCTTGAGGATCATATTTAGCATACCCCATTTTAATTCTGACATAATCCGAAAGGATTACTGATGCAGCAGCAGCAGTTCCCCCTGCAGCACGAATAGGTCCGGCATATTGCAACGCAAAATATTCTTTTCCGTCCATTCTTTTTTTAATTTTTAATCCAATGAACCCTTCTAGAGGACAAGAAACAATACCCAGGGTAAGGTAAGCAAAACCCATACGAATCCCTACTTCCATTGCTTCTTGTTTTGTTTCAAATTTACAATGGACCTCTTTAGCTACTTCTTCAGCAATTTTAAAGCCCACTCTCCAATCCAATATGCCATATTGCTTCTCTAATTCCAAGATTCTTTCGGGGATTTTTGATCCCATCACTTGTGGTGCTACTACCGAAATTAAACCAACCACTCTTTCTGCCATGTTCTTTGCTAAGGGAATGGGCACTTCTTCTTCTGGATCAAGTCCTTTCTTACGCGCCCTTTTGGCAATCTCATAACTAACGTTAACACTATCAGTTAATTGTTGAAAATACTCTTGCATTTGGGGAGTGGAAGGTTTGTCAATCATATTAAATAAATTTTAAAACTTTTACCTCTCTGGTTTTTAGATTGACTAGGGGAACTCTGGCCGGTTCCGGTTCGTGTCCCATTTTCTCCTGGAAAGAGGTTTTGCCCTGCCAACAACTTCCACTTATCATAGTGATTCCCTTATAATTAGCAACTTTGGAATAATGAATATGTCCCGAAACAAAAAAATCGGGTATTTTCTTAATTAATAAGGGATCTTCAGCATGGGCAGGAAAGTAAGGAGTAGAAGCAAATGAAGGTGCTAAGTGTCTTCTCTTTAAAAGAAATTTCATCACTAAATCTGCACGATGATATCCTCCATTGTTACGAATAGCTTCAACATTGTTAATATAATAATCAAAACTATACCCATGATACATTAAAACGTCAAACCCTTCAAAAGTATCGGTTTTTGCGATGTTGATGATTGAGGGATTAGTCACGAGAGTAACATTTGGCAAATCAAATAGTTGGGGAGAATATTCTTTATAAAATGCAGGTTGCGGTTCTGCTAAATGAACCACATCGTGATTTCCAGGAGAGATTATAATTTTCTTATCAGTGGGAATCTGTGAGATTAAACGACAAAATTCAACGTACTGTTCATGAATTCCCTTAATTTCTAATTCTTCTTCTTGAGAAGGATAAATCCCCACCCCATCAACCAAATCCCCGGCAATAAAGATATATTTGACTTTTGCGGCTGCCTCTTTTTGTGCTTCGTTTCCGGACTCTCCTCGTATCCAATGCAAAAAACGGCCAAACTCTTCTCGCAAAAACATCTTAGAACCAACATGAATGTCCGAAAGGAAGATAGTGTAAATTTCGTCTGGACCTTTCTTGATTTCATTGGCAGCAGGAATATCTGGCCAAATTATTTTATCTATGAATACAATTTTATCTCCACACATTCCTGAAACTCCGATAATCTCATCTTCTACTAATTCTTTAGCCTCACTTAAGAGATCAGGATTATTTTTAGATACCAACACATTAATCTTACCTGTTGGGTCCTCTATTGATAACATAAGATTTCCGTTTTTAGTTTCACTTATACTTTCCACAATTCCAATAATAGACACTGTTTCTTTCTCCTTTTTGATCAAAACTCGACTAATAGAAGTTAATGTTTCAATTAATTCGTGCCTTCCGCGTAATATCTTTTCTAAAAAGCGGTAACGAGTTAGAAAAATATTAGTAAAATCTTTAATTTCATATTTGTGGGGCTTGTTCTCATAAGAAACGACTATTGTAACTGGAAAAGTTAGGTTAAGATTATTATAATAAGTGGAGTTCAAGTTAGAAGAAATTTCCATGGCAGAGGTTTGCTCTTCGTTAGAAGAAGGTAGAGATTGAACACTAAATAAAGTAGATGTGCTTTCTGAATTAAGCTCTACTTCTAAACTGGAATGTTCTTGCGTTTGAGAAATAGTTTGGGTAGTCGTGGAGGTATTCAAAGTAATATTTACTTTTCTAAAATTTTGCAGTTGGTTTTGATATAGATCGTCATCTCGATCCTTTTCTGCTGCTACTTTCATCTTATCTATTTCGTACCAATCTACTAAAGAAGTTTGTTTGTTTAAAATTTCAGAATAGTCTTGGTTCAATACTAGAAGATCTCCTTCTGCTTGTATCTGTCCGATCGTTCTTTGGTCTACTTCTTGGCCCAACATCTCTTTACTGACCAATATTCCTTTTTCGAACATTTCTTCAATTAATTTTGATTTTTCCATATTTTTCAATATTATAATCCGTTTTCTTTAATACCGGTTCAATTGAATTGTAAAGATTTTTCTAACATTTCCTTGATACGAATGATTAAGTTCTCTTCAAGGGACAAAGAAATCTCTCTAGTCCGTCCGTATCTTCCTTTAGAAATTATTTTTGCATTAATCACTCCTAACATATCTAACTCGGCCAGTATATCGGAAACTCTTCTTTGTGTCAACACGTTTAGTTTAGTTTTCTTACACAATTCGGTATAAACATCATAAATTTCTCCAGTAAAAAAAATCTTTTTTTGTGGAGAAAGTAATAACAAAGAATAAAGAACAGATTGAAATTGTTTTGGTTGACTAGTGATAGCATTAATTATGGTGTCAGTTTCTACCTTTTTTTCTGCCTCATCCAAATGAGTTATATCAATGGTATTTACTCCTTTTCTTTCAGCAAGTTCTCCCGCTATTCTTAATAAATCGATAGCTCGGCGAGCGTCTCCGTGATCTCGAGCAGCATAGGCAGAACATTTTTCAATTACCCCCGGAAGTATAACTCCTTCCTTAAATGCTTTCTGGGCTCTATTTTTTAAGATATCTTGAATTTGTAATGCATTATAGGGAGGAAAGATTAATTCTTCTTCTGAAAGGCTACTCTTAACTCTGGGATCAAGATTTTCGACAAAAATAAGGTTGTTTGAGATTCCAATAAGGCAAATTTGAGAATTTTTTAATTCCGAATTTATTCTGGTTAGGTTGTATAAAATATCGTCACCTATCTTTTTGGTTAATTGATCTATCTCATCTAATGCTAATAGGATGACTTGTTTTTTTTCATCTAAAAGTTTATAAAATATATTATATACTTCATCAGTAGGGAGACCCGTAGCAGGAATATCTTGACCAAATTCTTTTATAATTTGGGCGATGAGACGATATTCCGTATCGGCTATTTTCTTTAATTTACAATTAATATAAATGGTTTTAAGTAAAATGTTATTCGTTAAAGCTATTTGGTTCATAGAATTAAGAACATGACGTACTGACAAAGTTTTGCCTGTCCCCGTTTTCCCATAAACAAACAAATTAGAAGGTTTTTCCACTCTCAGTGCGGGAGCAAGGATATTAGCCACTTCTTGAAGCTGTTCTTCCCTAAATAATACTTCAGGAGGAGTATAAGAAGAGAGTAAAACATTTTTATCTTTAAATAAGGAGTCCTTCCTCAAAAAGTTCTCAAAAAAATTGTCAATTCCCACGTCCCCCACCCCTTGGTTTCTCATGGAAACCCTATTTTATTTTTTTTATCTTATCTTTTTATTAGATTATATTATTCTTTTGCCCTTCTATATAAACACTGCCAAACTTCAAACTATGAATTCTTAACTATATCTTTCAACTACCCTTTTTGCTAGTGGAACTCCTATAAATACTTATTCTAACCTTAAATAGTAGTGAATCAAATAAAGGTTAAATGCAATTATGATCCTTTGATTTAAAGGAGTTATTAAATGGTTAATTGTTTTCTAACCATTTATCTTCGTTTTTGAGATTATATTTAATTATATTCAATTATTTATTATTATTATTATATATTTATTTTCTATAATGAAATAATATAATAATATAATAATATAATTCATTATTAATTATATTATTATTATATCTTATTCTTACTTAAAGAGTAAATGTTTTTCTTCCATTCGAAATTAGATTAATTAAGATTATTATATTCCTTTTTTCAGTCAAGTGAAAAGATAAAAAGAAACATTTCTTCTTATTTTGTTCAAAAAGATAAAAGAAAAAATGAAAATAACATCTTCCATCGGAAGTGGAGGGGGGAGAGGTAAAATTAAGAAGGTATAAAGAAATGTTTAAATAGGATTTAATTAATCTTCCATTCATGGTTTTAGAATCTTTATTTAACCCGTTTGCTGTTAAAAAGAAGCCGTGGGAAATGTTTATTGCTGGTTTTATTTATTCTATGGCAGGATTAATATTATCATATCTTGTTTTTAAAGAGAATGCGGGATTATTAGCAGTGTTTCTTATAGTAATAGCAACCATGCCTTTATTATTTACCGCTATTAAAAACGAAGAAGAGTTAGATCTTCAAATGGATGGGGAAATAGCTTTACTCAAAGAACATACAAAAGTGTTAGTTTTCTTGATGTGTTTATTTTTAGGAATAGTGGTTGCATTAGCAGTGGCTTATGTCTTTTTACCTAAAGAAATGGTTGACGTTTCTTTTGGCTTACAACAACAAGCTATATCTAATGTTAATATGAACGTTCAAGGAAAAATAACTCATTTTGATCTTTTTACACGTATTTTTGCTAACAATCTTAAAGTAATGTTCTTTTGTATCATTTTTTCTTTTTTGTATGGGACGGGAGCAATGTTTATCTTAACTTGGAATGCATCAGTGGTAGCTACGGCAATGGGAAATCTGTTCAAAATAGAATTATCTAAAGCTGCTTCTTTGGTGGGTTTACCCGGAGTTGCAGCATATTTTAGTGCAGCATCATTTAGTTTCTTTCGTTATATGACCCATGGGCTTTTAGAAATGGCAGCTTATTTCGTGGCTGGATTAGCAGGAGGAATAATTTCTATTGCTCTTATTAAACACAATCTTAAGGAAGATAAGGTTTTGGTAGATGCACTTGATCTTATTTTATTGAGTTTAGCAATTTTAATTGCAGCAGGACTGGTTGAAGTTTACATTACACCTTATTTATTTTGAATTAATTTATTTTTTACTTAATTTATAAGACCCTTACTCTACCCGGAAGATTTTGAAATATATCTCCTCTTTCTAACATCTTTGCTATAAGGGTTTCTGTATCATTTAAGAAAGAACAAGAAATAATTTCTTCTATTTTAACTCCTTCCCCTTTATCCTTCTCTTTAATTAATAGTAATAATTTTTGAGTAGGCAAGATTGATTCCTCCTTCTCACTTTTAATTTCTTCCTCTTCAATAACTTCCTCCTCTTCAATGGATAATCCATCTCCTTTATTTTCCATTGTAAGAGTCTTGATTTCTATCTTAATCGGTGAAATAGAAACTTCTTCATCCAAAACAGGGGAAGTAGAAGTAACACAATACTTTTCTGGATATTCCAATCTTCGTAATTTTAACCAATCAGAAGATACTTTTTTGATTATTTCTGGCGAGATATATCTCTCTTGATTATAAGATCTAACCTTTCCAATAATCAAAACCACCTCTCCTGGAAACAGGGAAGAAACTTTATCATTTTCTTCAAAAATCCTTACTATTATCTTTTCTGTACCATCTTCTAACCATAAATTAGTGATATTCCCTTGCTTTTGAATGTTTATTATTATTCCTACCATATTTAGGCGAAAAATAGAGCGTTGATCTTCTGTTTGTAAATAACTCAATCCTTGTTCATTTTCTTGTATGTATTTTGATCTATTTATTTCTCCAATAGTCATTTTATATGCAATTTGACGAACCATTATATTCTTGGATTCCATGGTAATATTTGAAAATTGTTAAGTTTATAATTTTTGAATAAAGTTTCGTTTCGGTTCGAAGATATCTCCTGAACGACGCAATTTTTCTAAAAGATCTTCAACCTGTTCCCGATTAAGATTTTTTTCTTGTGCTGCTTCTACAATATTATCTACCGGGATAATTTTAGTTCCAAGTTGTTCCTCTAAAGCGCCAATAATCTCTTTAATAACACTAATTGTGCTTCTTTGTGTGGCAGTTATCCTACTTCCAATACGATCAATATCGATGGTTCCGGTTTCTTTATCTCTGGCTATTTCATTTAAACAGTAATCTAACAACTCTATTGCCTTTTGAGCATCTTTCTTGTTTACTGTTTTAGCTAGTCTAATCTTAGCTGATGCTTCAGATAATCTTATTAACGCTTCTAATTGTCGAGCCGTTATGGGAACCGTTTTTACTCCTTGTTCTTCTCCAGTTCCTGGATTTCTCATTTTAATATAATACTCTTTTAATTCTTCCATCGCTTGTTCGGTGATTTTAGGAGTAATTCTTTGGCGAATATAAGCAAAATATTTTTTTAATAAGGTTGTAGGTATATCTGAAAGATGGCTACTTGGATCGCTGTGCAGACTAAGTATGAACGACGCAGTTTTTTCATCTTTTTCTCGATTAGGTAAATCCTTAATGGGGAAAATTAAATCAAAACGATTTATTAAGGTGGGAGGAAGATCAATCTGTTTAGCAATCAAATCATAAGGATCAAATCTTCCAAATTTAGGATTAGCTGCAGCAAGTACAGTAGTTTCACATCTCAAAGTAGCTTGAATGTTTGCCTTAGAAATGGACACTGTTTGCTGTTCAAGCGCTTCATGAAGAGCTGAACGATCTTCTTTTCCCATCTTATCCATTTCATCAATCACTGCAAAACCCCTATTAGCTAAAACCAAGGTTCCTGCCTCTAGGCTCCATCCTCCTAAAAATTCATCCTTTACCACCGATGCAGTTAAACCTGCAGCTGTAGCCCCCTTACCGCTAGTAAATCTCGCTTTTGGAGCCACTGAAGTAATTCTTTTAAGTAATTGTGATTTACCTGAACCCGGATCTCCAATAAGAAGCATGTGAATATCTCCCCTAGTGGCAACGCCATCTGGACGGACTTTACGACATCCGCCTGCCAGTTGTAACACTAACGCTTCTTTAATTCGATCATGACCATAAATAGAGGAAGCAATACTCCCCGCTAAGGAAGAAAGAACGTTTGGAGAACGAGCTATTTTTTTGATCTCTTCTTCTTCTTGTTCAGTAATCTGCATATCTATATAATCATCTTGCATTGGTTCGACGTAATTTGCTTCAATGATTAAATCATATTTGGTAGATTGTCCCCCCGTTTTTAGAATAACTGGAACTTCAGTGGCCCAACCACAAACTTTAACCCTTGATCCCGGGCCCGATTTTCTTTCAGAAATAGGCGAAACTAAATCTTCTTTTAAGAATACATTAATTCTTTTAGGTTGAGTTCCATCTAAATCATCGGCAGCTTCTTCTAACACTATTCCTTGACCATCTACCAATTCTCGAGAGATTTCTTTGAATTTTCCTTTACGTCCACAACTACATTTAGTTGGTTCTTTATACTTGTTGTCCAGTTGGATCATATTTATGATATTTCCACAAGAAGGACACTCAAATTTAGAAGCAGCCACGTGCGGACGAACGTCCGACTTTTGACGGATTACTCCCTCGGCCCAAATAAGTTTATTTAGATGTTTACTACGTAATTCACTAATTTTAATTTTTAATGATTCGGGAAGATTAGATAGACGAACCGCAAATTTGGTCACTTTTTTAGGTAGATCAAACTCTTTAACTGCCAATTCTGCTGCCTTAAGCAGTTCTTCAGGAGAATCAGACAATTCTTCAGTAAGTTCCGTGTTAAATTTAATAAGCTCAGAAAAATCTAATACTAAGAAATTTTGACCTTTACGCACCGCTTCTAAAAGTTGGGGATGATAATTATGTTCGATGAATTCCCGAAACACTTTTATTTGTTCATCGACATCCATATGTCAATTTTGTCTTTGGGTTATATAAAGATTTATATCAAAAAAAGTATAAATGAAAATATTCTACTTTGCTAACAGTTTTTGAAGATTTTCAATTAACTTATCGGTTGCTTCATGTACCGCTTGCTCAGTTTTAGTTCCAGTACATACAATCTTTCCATTACTGAACAGCAAGAAAGTAGCGTTAGTGCCTTTAAGTTTGTGAACTAAACCCGGAAATTGTTCCGGTTCGTACTCGGTATTGGGTAACTTTACTCCTAACACGTTTAGGTTTAGGTCCATTCCGATACTTCCCGAAGCGACGATATTTTGAACCGTGATAACGGGTTTGATAGTAACATGAATATCTAATTTCTTTAAACTTTTTATGATACTTTGGATGCTTCGATCTACATCTTCCATGGTTCTAGCTCCAGTACACACCACTTTCCCACTAGAGAAGATTAAAGCAGAAGTCTTTGGTTCTTTGATTCTTAACACTAATCCCGGAAATTGTTCCGGATTATATTCGGTATTCGGCAGAGTAGCTGCCATCTTCTCTAAAGGGATGTCTTTCTCCAATCCCGTAGAAACAACAATATTAACAATTCTAATCTCTTTTTTTGCTTGTTTTTTAGCCATATTTGACCCCCACTCATTAAATAATAAGACTTATTTTTCTTTATAAATCTAATATGGAGTATTTAAATACTTCCTTTATAAATATACTTTTTTGTCTTTAGCATATACCCCACATACTTCCGGGCAGTGGTAAATACTTCAAGAAGTTTATCTGTTCTTTAAAGGAAGTTATATAAATTATTTCTCTTTTATTTTTTTTAAAATGGATTACACTCATCTCTTATTACGTTATGGAGAGATTTTTCTCAAAGGACAAAACAAAGGTTTTTTTGAAAAGAGACTATTGGAAAATATTCGCAAAATAGCAGGAATATCTAAAATTAAAAACATTCGTGGACGTTTAATCGCTGCTTATGTTCCTGACCATCTTAAATTGAAGCAAGTTTTTGGTCTGGTTTCTTATTCTCCGGCGATTAAAATAGAAACGGACTTTGAAAAAATTAAACAAAGTGCGGTAGAATTGTTAAAAGACAAGAAAGGAACTTTCAAAATCGAACCCAAACGTTCCGATAAAAGATTTCCTGTAACTTCTCCGGAGATAAACATTCAACTTGGCCATTATATTGAGGAGAATACTTCTTTACGTTTTTCTGGAGAGAATTACGACCATCTATTAGGTGTTGAGATAAATCAAGACGGAGCCTATTTGTTTACAGAAGTAATTGGCTGTTTTGGTGGCTTACCTACAGGAGTAGAAGGTAGAGTGGGGGTTTTAATCGAGGATGAAGCGTCTTTACTGGCTGCCTTGCTGTTTATGAAACGCGGTTGTGATATTTATCCTCTTTCTACGAAAGAAAATAAAATTGAGCTATTGCAAAAATTTAGTCCGGTTAAAATTGAACTTAATATTTTTAAAACCTTGAAAGAGATAGAGGAGTTTTGTATTAAAAATAAGTTAGACGTGATTGTCAGTGGACAGAATCTAGAAAAATTTAAAGAATATAATTTGTCTTTGACAGTTTTACATCCCCTAGTTGCGTATTCTGAAGAAGAGATTAAAGAAGAGTTAGATACTTATAGGGCCGTTTAAAATTTTCCGCAAGTTGGACATTTAGGATTCTTTTTAATATTCAATGTTTTTAATTCCATCTTCTTGAGATTAAAATAAAACAATTCTGAAGTGACTTTTTCTCCAAGCAGATATCTTATCGCTAAAGTTGATTGTAATGAAGCAATCGTTGTAGGTAAGGTACTAATAATTCCTTGCTGATTACATGTTTCGATGTTTCCTTTCTTTAAGAAACAACTTAAGCAAGGACTTTTCGGTTGGATTAACATCACATATCCTTCCCAACGGATAGCTGAAGCATAGATCCAAGGAAGGTTATTTTTATAACAATAATCATTAATCCAAAATCTGGTTTCTAAATTGTCAGTACAATCTAAGATCAGATCTGATTTCAACAAAGAAAGATTGTGTTGGTCGAGAAACAGTATTTTATCTTTAATCTTAGCTTTAGAATTTATCTTTAACAGTTTTTCTTTGGCTACTTTTGCTTTATACTTTCCGATATCCTTTTGTTCATATAACAACTGTCTTGCTAAATTAGTTAGTTCTATCTTATCCTCATCAATTAAAGTTAGATTTTCTACTCCTGAACGTAATAGTAATTCTGCAGCAGCACTCCCCAAGCCCCCACAACCAACAATCATTACTTTTTTATTTTTGAGGAAGAGTTGTTCTTTCTCACCAATCAACTTACTCTGTCGAGCGTATCTTTCAGAATTCACTTTAACATCTCCACAATTTTACATGCATGACACATTTCTTGGTTAGCGGGTTCTTTACAGCGTTTACACGAGATTAACGGATTTTTATTGGTATGAATTTCTTTTTCCTTAATCAAGGGTAAAACCTGTAAAAAAGAACTGATTACTCCTTGTTTGGTCCCCTTATACTTAGTTTCAAAGTCGTTTAACATATCTCTTACTTTGGCTCGGTATCCTTCCTCGGCGTAAGGACATTCCACAAATTGCACCGGAAATTTCTTGATCAGACTGTACATCTTAACTTCTTTCTCCGGACAGAAATATAGAGGTTTAACTCTTCTTACAAATTTATCATAATCCCTAATTCCAGAAATCGGGCCAAGATGTGCAGAAAGAGAAGTGTTAGCTTTGAATATGTTCATTACTACTGCTTGGGCTTCATCATCTAAGTTGTGTCCAGTAACTAATTTAGTGGCATGACTCTCTCGAGCATATTTATTGATAAGATACCTTCTCCATACTCCACAGATATGACAGGGTTTACAATCAGATTTATTTTTTTTAAGGATTTTTAAAGCACTATCTAAAGTGTATTTGAACTCTTTCTTTGCAGAAATTATTTTTAAAGTAACTTTTTGTTGAATACAGAATTTCTTTAGGTCTTGCAAAGTTTTACTACGATATCCTTTAATTCCTTCGTCGATAGATAATACGAAGATATTTTTTGGATCGTAATGGTTTTGTAAGAAATATTTCTTGATAAGATATAATACTGTTTGAGAATCTTTTCCTCCAGAACAAGCCACACACACCTTATCTTCTGGACCAACCATTTGATATTTTTTAATGGTCTTAAATACTCGCTCTTCAAAATAAGAAAGGAAATGTGTCGAGCAAACCGCTCCGTGCTGTAGTTCAATAAGAGCCTTGTTTTGACATTGAGAACAGCGCATCTTATCCTCCTGAAACCACGCTAAGAATTTCAATCTTATCTTTAGGTTTAATCAATTCTTCTTCAGTAAGAATCTCGTTATTTCTTGTGACTATTGAAACTTCGGAATTTATTTTTAATTGAATTAAAAGTTCAGCTACAGTCTTACCTGAAAAGTTAATCTTCTTAGTACTATTATCTTTTTCTATCTTTACAGTTATTTCCATTATGTTCATCTCCTAATGAGCTGAATTACCGAAGTTTTAGAACGCCGGTACGTTTAGCTTAAGAAAGAGACCTAATATCTTTTTCTGTGGGCTGAATTGAAGTTATAATTAGAAGGTGGTTTTATAAAGGTTTAGGTCATTTCTCTTCTGTAATGGAAAATTATCTGTTGATGAAACCAGAAGCAGGATTGGAGCAGTTAAGTAAAGAACTAGGTTTTACTAATGCCCTGTTCTTAGACCGAGACATTGTTTTAATTAAAGGAACTCCCCGAGAGATATTGAACATTTCTCGGGATGCTCACACTAAGAAGAGAATAACCCTCTACGAAGCAGAAACAGAAGAACAGCTTCGATTTGTATTAGAATCTACTTCTGTAGATTTAGTGATGGGGATGGAAAAGTTGTTTGGAAAAGATTCTACTCATTATCCCAAAGCGGGAATGGATCAAGTTTTGATGAAAATTGCCGCTAGCAAAGGAAAAACCTTATGTTTCTCTTTTTCAGATCTATTAAATTCGGGTAAAAGACCCAAACTCATGCATCGGGTAGCTTTTAACTTACGTTTGTGTAAGAAGTATAAAGTTAAAGTTCTATTTAGTAACTTCTCTCGAGATAAGTGGGAGATACGTGCAGAGAAGGATTTAGAAGCAGTTTTTAGGATACTTTCTCAGTTTTAAAAGTCGGCAAGTTTATAAATAAAAAGAAATTAGTTTAAGGTTAGAGATGGTAGGTAAAAAAAGAGGTACGTTGTTAGTTTTTTTAGTGTTTATTCTTGTACTTATGAGTTTTGTAGTTGTAGCCGAAAATCCTCCTCCTCCCACTGGAAAGCTTCCTCGATATGCTGCTTTGGAAGTAAGTGTTGGTGACCAAGACAATTGTGAAGAAGCAGAGTCTACAGAAGTCATTGATAATTTAGTGGTAGGAGATATTGGATCTACTTGGAAGATTTACTCTTGTACTGATTGGTGGGGATACAATTCTCACGAAGGACCAGTAAACTTTCCACCTTCACAGGGCTGCATTTTTGATATGAGGGAGGAAGATACGGATGCTGCAGATGATTGTGGTTATGCTAACATATACGAAGGGACAATTATAACTCTATCTGGAACATCTTTACAAGGGAAGTACTATTCATTAAATTATGCTTATGATGAAACTCAGGATGGTTTATTTTTAGGGTTTGGTCCGGGTGATGATTGTGATTGGGGCGACGACAATAGTGCGTTTTACGAATGCGGAACCTGTCCCACTCCCTTTAGGTCAGAAAGCAATAAGGAATATCTTTGCGGATCAATGCACTTTTGGTATGAATGTTCGGAAATCTCTAATGGGTTAGTTACATGGGTAGATAATTATCTTTACAACTGCACCCAAGACCCGAACACAGATTTATATAACTGGGTAAAGCAAGACATAGATGCCGATTATGACGGGTACTTAGCGAGTGAAGGGGATACTCACAACGATCCTACAAACGACCCTATCAATTGTCCTAAACCCCTGTTAAGAGATTTAATGGTTGGTTTAACCTTAGAAGAAGCTCGATCGCAGGTTGCAGAATTATGTGTCTATCCCAGAGATTCTGCATGTTCTATTTGCAGAAACCCGGGAGCTCCAGAATGGTGCGGGGATGGAATAGATAACGATTGCAATGAAGAAACCTCGGATGATTGTAATCTTAATCAATATGCTTGTCAATTAGACACTGTCCCCTTAGACAGCGGATTAACTGACCAAGAGAATGTATTTGCACAAAAATTTCCCTGGATAGAAGTAGAGGATACTTCTTTCTGTTGTGGTTATAATGGGGCCCAAGATAACGGAAAAATAATTGTTGGAAAACACGACTTAACTGAATATATCTGCGTAAACAAAAACATGATTGGTTCTGCTTTTGACATAACTAATCTTCCCGGAGCTCAACCCGTAGAAGGAGGAGAAAATTGGTACCTCTTACCCGCAAATATTCAAAATTTTCATTTTAAGGTTATTACTATCAATACTCCCGGAACCGTTCCATATGATGTCGTTTCTGATTCTGAACAATGGCAGAACTGTAACACTTCCACTCAAGGATCTTTAATTTCAACTAATCCTAACTTGGAGGCAGATTCTAAAACGGCGGCTAACCATTTCAGTTGTTATCAAGAAGGTGAACATTGGAGTTGGGCTGAATGTTATGGTGCAGGAAAGCAAACTTTCAATGATAAGAGTATTAAGGGAAGAAATCCCGGTGATGGAGAATATTCGTTATACTTAGGAGAATCTACTCCCGGAAACGAGTTTATCTTAAAAGATTCTCCATTAGTCACTCTTAACTCCGAAAATGGCCAGTATAACAAATTTTATGGTGCTGGTTCTGGCAACTCTCCTTTTGCTAAAGCCAAGTATGACTTTTCTGGATATGATCAATTAGAATTTTTTGTTAGGTTTGGGGACCTTGGAACCACTCCCCTTTCTTCTAATTTGCCTTTTAATGTTAAGTTAGAAATCTATAGTGCTGATGATACTTCAACTATCAGCGGAAAGTTATTCAGCCAATCTGTTTTAGGATATGCCGCTAATAGTCCTTTCCTCGGTCCGGATAATTGGATGCATCTTAAAGTCCCAATCCCAAATAATTTGAAAGGAGTATCTCATTTGATTTTTACTAGCGATCCAGAAACGGCCAATATGCAGATTAAAAATGTTTATTTAAGTAAAACCAACACTCTTCCACAAATCTGTTCCGGAGCAGACAGCCCCAATAAAAATTCCTGGCTAACTTCTTTTGATGATGGAAGTACAGATAGTATGGTTAACGGGGAACAGATGTGTATCAACCATTACGGCCAAAATGCTTGGCTGGGTAATGAGAAAGAAGTATTAGGAGAGAATGCCCTTACTTCATACTGTTGTGGTGATGATGATAACGAATATTACTTTGGCAGTTCTAAAACTGGCTATGGGTGTTGGAATTCTATGCCCATTGCTTCCGGTAATACTACTATGAATGTGAAATTCTCTTTAACTTATAATCAACCCATTGAAGAAATATCTTATCCCAACGTTTCTGTTACTTATACCCTTACCTCTCTTTACAAATACGATGATGAATCCACCTATGGAGATCATATCGAAACAAAAACGTATATTAAAGATATTTCTTATGGTATTTCTGTAATGGAAATGCCTACCTATTCTCAATATATTACCGGAACAGCAGGAGAAAACATTCTTCAATATAAGTTAAAGAAACTCACTTTAACTTCTGCTCCTAACGGAGTTAAATTTTATTTCTTTGACACTGAGGACGGGCAGGTAATTTCTGACGATAATATTAATCCTTCCAAGTATGATACCAGGAACCTTCTTCTTTTAGCAGAATGGCGTTCCATGACCCCAATTATCTCTTCAACAGAAAATTCCACCGATTTCAATTATCCTTGTAACCAAGAAACTTGTTACTTCCCGTTAAAAGGAGAACCCCCCTATACTATCATCAACACCTATCCAGATTTATATGAATTATATTTCATTGAAAAAAATAAAGATCCTCAATTAGTTACCGAAGCAAATTCAGAGTTCAATGCTTTAGGGACGTTGATGGCCAAGAAAGTAGCGCAACAAGTGGTTTATGTTAATACCGCCTCTCCTCAACCAGAAAATTCTTCTTCAAGTGAAGAAACAGACCAAGGATTTTACGGATGTGAGGCAGCCGATTTCTTACCTTTAGAACCAGATAAAAATCTTCCTTACTGTAGTATCAAAGCTAATTTATTCTGTTCTCCCAGCGTGACGTATGAAATAAAAAATGATAAATATACCACTATTAATAGTTGGAGTTCAGAATCATTGACGGAGTTAGGATATGAAGAACCTCAACCCGGGGCACAAAACCTAACCGACTTTGCACAAGGTTTAAATCTGGTTACTCTTCCCCTCCTTACTGCTCCTGAACAACGCAATTATAGTGCTCAACTATTACCAGGAAGAAATATCATCCCTAACGCCGGATTTATATTAACCGGAACGGAAGTTTCTCATTGGGACATTATTAATTCTGAAAAAGAAGTTAAAGAGCTAGTTCAAGTAACTCTCGAGGGAGACTATAAATTAATCTTAAATGGAGAAATATTACAATCAGAAAGAATTCCCGTTCCTGAAGGAGTTTCCTTATATTTATCACACTTGGGATCAGCAACACGTACAGTTTATTTTATTAATCGTAACGGAGAACGTTCTTTAATAACCGACAATCCTTTCCAGATTGAAGAGAATGCATCTTACCTATTAATTGAATTTACTGAAGGAGATGTTTATCATCCCATGTTACAAGTTTTAGATGCACAAGGGATAAATCGTTACACTTATAATGATCGAATTGATCGAGGAGGGGCAGCCTGTTGTCCTACTAACTCTTGTTGGAACGGATATTTGTGTGTAAGTGACATGAGTGAAAAAACTTCTCTATTCGAACCAGTAAATGTGATGAGAAATTATCGTTGTATTAAAGGAGAATGGAAATACTTACCTTCAAAGATGGACTGGACTGGTGACCCTGACCATTGGGGATACTGTGAAAGAAACGATCAATGTTTTGTGCTTGCTTCATCTTTGGGAGGAATAAAGACTAATACTGCTTTAGACTTTTATTTAGGCAGTTATCCTACTTGTATAAATTCAGGAGAATATATTTTTGATCATTATTGTGATAATGGTAACTGGACTTCTCGTACTAAATTCTTGGTTGGGAAACTGATCGAAGCGGGCCAGAACAACGATTATACATTATATTGTAGCAATTATAAGAACACTCTTCCTGAATATGAACAACAAGAACCACTACTTGGAGGAAGAATTTCTCAACAAGTGGCTTCTGCTAACGAGGATCCTTTAGCGGTAAGCGAAGCCAAAGCAATCAGTTCTTGTTTTGATAAAATCATGAATGGAGAAGGAAAACGTTTAGTTCAAGATATCGAGAAACATCACGAAAACACCTGTGTTAACAATTTTTGTATCTTAAAGTATAAAGAGAGTGGGGCAACTAAAATTGCTTTTGCTACTTCACTCAATCAACCCATTAATAGTAGCGACTCTTTCTTACCTGCTTTAAGTATCCCTTTAAGTCAAGTAGAAACTGCTTGTCCTTCCTTATCTACTTATAATCAATCCGGTTTTGTACGTTGTGATCTTCCCGAATTAGAAGGGGACCTATGGTACTCACCACAACTTAATTCTATCATTTATGCCAAGAATGGAATTCAACTCTCTCCCGGACTTTTCCAAAAGATCACTGACTGGTTCAAGAACCTTTTCAGCACAAAGAGTGAACTCTCACCAGAACAAAACTTTGTAGAAAAAGCCCAGAATTTCAGAGAAGCTTACCTTTCCAAACAGGGAGATAAGAAAGTGCGAGTGTTACAAGAATATTTCTCTGAGCAGAAACAAATGCTGGTAGCAGAATATGAAAATTATGATACTCCTATTTGTTCTCCAACCGGTTACTTGTTCAATCTTAAAGCTCCAGCGGAACTAGAAGTAGAATTATTTAATCAAGTATCGGGGGAAGGAAAGTTAACTTGTTCCCAAAATGGTACTACCCAAAAAGTAGAAGCAATTGCCGGGCTGGACTTCTTATGGCCACAATTAACTGCCCAGCTTCGTCCAGAAGAGAATTAGTTTTCTAACCTAATTTGACATTTATTCAAGTTGAGCTTAAGAATAATGTTTATAAGCTAGAAAGTATTTATTCTCTTATATGGGAAAAAAGAGGTTGACCGAGATAATTAGAGGTAGGAATAAAAGAGCTCAGGTAACTATCTTTATCATTATTGGAATCTTACTTCTTTTTGGGTTCATCTTTGTGATTCAAGTATTTAGCGGTGTCCAAAAAGATCAGCTTAATAATGCTCAAGACACCATCTTAATGAACTCTTTTAAAAAAGAAGGGATGCGTATCTATGTCGAGGATTGTTTACAGGATGAGTTAGAACAAGGTTTACTCTTACTGGGAACGCAAGGAAGGATTTGGGGCGATCAGCCCGGCGGAAGTAAGCCATTTACAGATAAGACAGGAATTGTTTTTGACGGAAATAAAATATATTATGGAATTTCTAATCGTGAATATTTTAATTATCCTAACGCCTATCCCTGTACTGGGGACACTTCTCTTTCTCCCCAGTTCTGTGAATATACTCATCCAGACATTCAAACCGGGTTTGGGGATTTAAATCTCCGTAAAAGCACTTTAGAACAAGACCTTAAAGCTTATTTAATCAATCGGACCATTACCTGCGTCGAAAATTTTACTCATAACAATATTTCCAAAAGTGCTAAGATAGAATCAACTCAATTACAATTAAATTTAGCTATTGAGAATGATGGAATTTCTGTTTCAGCAGAATATCCTTTAAAATTCAAGATAGGTTCAAACGAATTTTTCGAATTAACCAAATTCGACTTTTTCTATCCTTCCAAATTTAAACTATTACTTGACGCAGCAGTAGCCTATCCCCTAGAAAGGGATTATCGTTTCTTAGATTTCAATTATGCTCAAGATTATTTATCTAGTCCTGCCTTTACTGCTTACGATTCTTATCGATCATTAGGGATAAAAATGATTAAGAATTCTTTATCTAACGGAGATGATGTGTTTACCTTTACTCCAAATTTGTATACTATCCTAAATTCTCCCACCGAATATTATTTCCGGTTAGCTCGTCAGAATCGTCCTCCTGCTTTAGATTACATTCAACGATATGGTTGTCCCACTTCCGGCTATGATTATTTAGTTATTTTAGGAGATTCAGAACTAGGCAACATAAATATCACTTCTTTTGCTTGGGACCCAGACGAAGATAGTGTTAATACCACTTTCCTCGAACCTAAAGAAATGTATCCCCTAGAACCGAATGCACAAGATAAATGGTATGTGGGAAGTGCGATGATTCGTGAAGGTAAAGATCTAATTCAAGGGACATGGAATATCCTTTTTAATGCTACTGATCAACATAAATTAAGTGATTGGCAAGAAGTAAGAATCTTGGTAGATCGTCCCATCGTAACTAATCTTTCTTTAAGTTTACCCTATAATGATATTCCCGCGGGGTATGGGGACCTATATTTCGCCTCTGCCGAAGATCCGGTATTTGTGAATATAACTTATCCGGCAGAATCGTTAGCCAAGTTTAGTGCAACTATTAACCTGAACTACACCAACAAAGAAGGAAGTGAAGATTTTTCCTTTCCCTTTGAAACCAAAGCCGGGATAACTAGTAAATGTTTAAGTTTTCCGTGGGATAAAGAGAACAATAAATGTAGTTTAGAAGATTATAAAAACCAAAATCTTGCTCTCTGGCCCGCCCCCCTCTCCGGGAATTATGCCCATTTCAATACTCCTACCAACGAAGGATTTCTCAACTTAACTTTTTCAATACAATATTGTGGTGGAGAACTAAACAAAAGCAGTTCTAGTTCCGCCAGGGTTATTGTTAAAACCTGTTTACCTCATCATAATCCAGAACGTCCCTTTCCTTATCCCTATCAGAACTACTTATTGAAAAATGGAATCTTTACTCAAGATGCCAACATCAATCCTTTAGAAGCAACTCATGCTTGCTGTTTAGGTAGCGTTGACAATCCTTCTGGATGGAGAATAGCTCCCCAAAGTGAAAATGTTACTTGTTTTGTAAATCCAAAAATTGGTTGTTATGGTAAATCGGAGGTGAGCCAGAAAGCCCCACAATATTTACTATTACTAGAACAGGAAGGTCGATATTGTGATGGGGTGCATGGAAACACCTGCACTGGAGATATGGATTATACTTTAGTTAATAATACTATGATTTGTGGTATTCATTCTCTAGATTCCCAATGTAACAGTAATATCCCCTCTCAATGTCAGGGAAAACCTGCTTTTAGTTTCATTAACGATCAAGGAAATAAGGGATGGTGTCATGGGTTATTTGGGTGCAGCAAAATCACACTCATCACTTCCGATGCTCCTCTAGTTTATACTAAAACGGATACTCGCGTTTTAACCACTTCTTCTATTATTAAGGCGTTTATTGAAAGTGGAGACTTAGATGACACTTCTTCTCCAAAAAAGTTCTATTTGCATCAAGGATGTACTCCCAACGATATAACTGCCAATTCGTACTGCGACTCTACAGGAGATGGACGTTTCTGGGGCCATTGTACTATTTCCGGATGTGTGAATGACATATGAAAATCACTTCTCTCATGTTAATGATATTATTCTCATTAACGACTTTAGTCTCAGCACAAGAAGGATGTTTCTTTTTTCCAGATAGTCCGGCATATTGTCAAACGGTTTCCATGGAACAAGCGCAACAAGAATGTTTTTTCTTTACTGATTGTGATTTATCGAGAGATTTCTTTATAGATAAGAACTGCAACGACCTTTCTCAATTTCCTAGTTGTAGAAAAATATTATGTAAGAGTTCCTGCACTTTCGAATTTGCTGGATCCTGTCCCGCTGGAGAGGTTCCCGAAACAGAAATAGAATCTTGGTGTTCTTCCGGATGTTGCTGGTTTGAATATTCTAATAAATTATATTGTGGTGAACAATCAACCCAATGGCGCTGCCAAGTGCAAGCTAAAAATAAAGAAGCACCAAGCGTTGGATATGATTCTAGTGCCAACCCCTCCCAATGTCTTCAATTCTGTAAAGGACTAAATTTGCAGAATTATAATGACAGTTTACTAAGTCCTGTTCCTTTATCAGTACGCTCTTCTTCTGAATCTATGTTGGTCTCTCCCCCCACAACAATTTCTTCAGAACAAGGTGAAGACACGGTTACTTCAACTTCTTCTTGGTGGTGGATGGGATTAATTCTTATTGGGTTGATAATTTTATTTTTAGTAAAGTCTATTCGCAGAGAATCCCTTTACTTTGAAGATGAAGAAGAACAAGTTATTCGATCTGTTTCTAAAACCCAACCTCTTCCAAACACCATTTTACAAAAACATAATTTCCACAAACTAAAACAACACCAGAGAGAAAGATTCTTTATTTCTTCGGGAATGGAACCAGAAAAAATAACTTCTTTCAAGAGTTTCTTTGCCCGACTGAAGCGTTTTAGTCAACACAAAAAGCCCAAACCACAAAAAGAAGTTCCTCCACCTGAAAAAAAGCCCACTGTTCGTTTATTTGAGTTAATTTCTCCCAAAACAGAACAAACCCCCCCGGTGATTGATAAACCTGCTTCCTCTAAACTAGATCAATCTGGCCCATTTTCTCGTTTAGCTAAGATTTCCCAGAAAAAGTGAGATTTCTCACTCCTGTTTCTCCTCGGAACATTTATAAATGTAAACTGTTTAATTCTAGACTATAGATGGAAGTTAAAAAAAGAGGTAAGGTATGGATAGTTTTAGCTTTATTTTTAGTTATTTTCCTTCAAGTTATTTATGCTGCAGATCAGGAAGGATGTTATTATTATCCCCAAGCTAGTGAAGATGTTTACTGTGTACCCAGACTTCTTAACAGTGAAGCTCAAACAGATTGTGCTTTGCATTCAGATTGTCAGTTTGATCAATATTTTCTTCCCGGGAACGATTGTACTTCTCTTCCCGATTGTGAGAAAGTAATTTGTAACGTCGATTGTCAGACTCACGCTTTAGGAAAATGTCGAATAATGGGAGGAATAGCTGTTCCTGCTGTTGCTTCAGGGGAAGAAGATCCTTGGTGTAATCTGGGCTGTTGCAAATTTACCAGTTCTGCAGATAAAGAATTCTGTCAATTTAATCTTAACCGTTATCAATGTGAGTTGATGGCTAAACAATATGGAGTTACAGATTTACAGAAGATCATTTTCGACAATTCTTTAGGGATGAATTTAGATAAATGTAATGTCCAATATTGTAAAGTAAACATCTTGCCCGCAACCTTAACTGTACTAGTTTCTAACCAAGAAAACAATCCTCTGTCCGGAGCGATAGTGGTTCTAGATGGAGAAAATAAGCAAGCAACCACTTCCAGTAACGGTCAAACCCTGTTTGTTCTTACTCCTAAGACTTATACTTTAAAGATTAGCAAAGAAGGATACTCTCCCTTATCTAGGGTTGTCCCTTTAGGTTCCAACTCTTCTATCCAAATAAACTTTACTTTAATTTCTGCAGGTAAAGAAGCAAATTTAAGTGGAACTGTACACAATTCTCAAGACCAACCTCTTTCCCAAGCAGTTATTTCTTGGGGTGAAGGAACAGATCAAAGAATATTAACCGATGCAGAGGGAAAATTCATTCAAGGAGGTTTTTCTCCAGAATCCACAGTTAATTTTACTGCTAGTGCCATAGGATATATCTCTCAAACGGTCCAAATCAAACTGGTCCAAGGTCAAAACGTTTACTCTTTTACTCTCAACCCAGCAACCCAATCAAACTTACAAGGGAAAACATATTTAGACCGAAATTCTAATAACCTGTCTGACGATCCGGAAGAACAGATTTACGGGGCTAAAATTTACGTTGACGATCAATTTATCGGATATTCTAAATATCCGGATGGAGCATTCCAGTTTAATTTCAACATTGCAGAATCTGCAGTCCCAGAAACACACACCGTTTCTGCCACTTACCAAGATTACAAATTTAATTGGTTTTCTTTTAAGATTAATCACGGGCAGACCGTTTCTTTGTCTATTCTTCTCACTAAACCAATACAAGAATGTGGTCGTTATGGAGAAAACCCAACCAAGAACGTAGAAAATTTTGCTGCCAACCACGTATTGGGTAAAAAAGAGGTTTTGCTCAGTTGGGATAAGCCTTGTGCAGAAGTAACTCTTTACAGTTTAGAAAAATTGCAAGGAACAGAAGTAGTTGACACTATTTCTATCGCTCCTACAGACATAACTTACCTCGATTCAGAAGTAGAATGGCAAGGAACATATACTTACAGAATTATTGCTAAATATGATTCTGGTTTTCAATCAGAATCTCCGGCAGAACAAACCATTACTCTTGGTGATGAGCAATGTGAAGGAAAATATCATGAACCCCCAGTGAGATGGGAAACTTTCTGTTTTGGCGAGGATAAAGATACTCGTAAATGGACCTGGACCTGCGATGAGAATAATAAACTTGTTACCGGATTAGATTGTGGAATTCGCGATGGTACCTCTTCTTCAGGCATCCCTGAAGATTATTATTGTGCCCAAATCTCAGAAACTCAAGCTGATTGTAAGGATTCAGGATCTTGCAATTTATTTTCTAATCCCTTCGGATTATATTCCCTTAAAGAAGAATGTTATTTTGGAAAAGGTAACAGTGGAGATATTACCCAAGAGAAACCTAGAAATTATTGTTATTATGAACAAACCTCTTCCATCGTAAATAGTTGTAAGAGTTGTGCTAAGATTTCAAGTTGCTTTGATATTTCTAGTAAAGAGGCTTGTCAGTATAATAATTGTTTAAGTCATTCTTGTCAGTGGATAAATGGGGCAGCTAATGATCAGTTAATTGATTACGGTTTAGTTTTACCTCAGTTGGTTACTCCGGAAACGGGGGCAGGGTATTGTATTGATCCCGATTATAAAAAAGATGATAGATGTTATTTATGTAATCCTTCTGCCGCCCTTTTTGAAAATTATTATTGTACTGCCCAAGTTTGTTCCGGATTAGGGAACTGTTTTGCAGCTAATCAACTCAGTCGTTGTCAATCTTGCGGAGAAGCACCCACTAAAGATGCTAATTGTTATACTTATACGACCGAATCAGAATGTACTGGGGGTCAAGCGATTAAAAGCAACGACCAAGGAGAGATTACCCTTTCTAATGATCGCTGTGGATGGCATAGATGTATTTGGAAAGGAGAAACGGGAAAGGTAGGAACTTGTGTTAAAGATGGTAATGCTGATGGTGAAGAAGATTGTCTTAATTTTGCAGATGCTGGACAAAGTCAATCCTGTAAAATCGACAATTTCCCCCCCCAAACTAAATTACTCAATGCGGGAATAAATCGTATTTCTCTAGTTAATTCAACCCTTACTTTTGAAGCTCAAGACATTCATACCGGCAAGAAAACCAATCCCCAACAAAATAACGCGTTAGGAAAACTATATTACTGTTTAACTTCAGCTGAACCTAACGCTCCGGACGCTTGTCTTCAGAACATTGAGAATAATAACTTTGACTCTCTTCCTTATTTAAAAAAGACTCAAACGGATACTCTTCAAGTAGACATATTAAATGCTAGTTCTTTATCTCATTCTCAGATCGATGGAAAGACTTACAAACTAAAATATTATTCTACCGATCAATATCTCAATCGAGAACAACTTCAAGAAACTGTCGTCTATGTAGATAACGTTCCTCCCCAATTCACAATAAATTATATTAACGATACTGAAGGGGATAGTACCGCCTTAACCGTATATTTAGAAGGTATTAGTGAACCAATGGATTGTAATTTTACTTTATTTCCCCTCTTACCGGTTGGTTCATCCCAAATAAAGGTGGCGGGATTAGATGTTCAAGATAAACAAGTAAACTTTACCTCTTTACTCGGAGTGATGTATCAATTAACTGTTTCTTGTACTGATGAACTAGGAAATGTTCAAGTAAAAGGACAAAATTATACTTTTGACAAAGAACAAGATATTGATATCATCTCTCCTACTATCGGAGAGAGGTTAGCTCAAACCAGTATCTCTTTCAAGGTTAACACTCAAGTTGGATCAACTTGTTCTCTTTATCGTTTAACTGAAAAAGTAACCGACTTTAACAATACCGATGAAACCGGGAAAGAACATTATACAGCTGAGATTCCCGGATTTATCGAGAAAGAATATTTTAATGAATATAAAGTGATATGTAAAGAATTGTTTACCGATAAAACCCTGGAAGATTATTTCCAATTCACGATTGATTTTACTGCCCCCAGTACATCTATTTCCTTGGCAGAGGGAAATCGAACAGAAACTCCTTCTGGTTATGGTTGGGAATTTTATTTTATTCGTGGTGCAGAAGTCACTTTAGAGTGTACTCCCGAAGGTTTCGCCTGCGCTAAGACTCGCTACTGTTTAGGAGAAGGATGCGATTTAGTGGGGAGTCCCGATTATAAAGATTATCAAGGATCTTTCTCGGTTAATGAAACTACCCGAATATGTTATTATTCTATCGATATCGCCGGGAATAAAGATTTTCAACCTCTTTGTGGTCAAGTTAAAGTAGAAGGATACGGAATCACTCTTGAACTACCAGAACCATATACTTATGCGGGAGAAGTGTGGGGTTTCAGTAGCGTTCCTACTTTTGACTGGCAGTTTTACACTAAAGTTCCCACTACCGTTTGTGGATTTGACTTTGCTTCAGGATTTAACTATCGAGAATTACCCGGACATAAAGTTAAGGTATTAAACGATGAAAAGAAATATATTTTTTCTGAATTCCCCGAAAGCGTCTTCTCTACTTACGATTCCAATGGAGGAATAAAAAGTGTTTATGTCGTTTGTCAGAACGCGGAAGGAGAACTTGGTCCAGAAAAGAAGATGAACTTAGAATACGATTCTAGTGCTCCTAAAATTCTGGATGTACACGCTAATCCAAATCAAGTTTATGAGGAACTAGCCACAACACTAACTGCCCTTACTGATGACAAAACCTTTTGTCGTTTTAGTGATAATTCCGAGGGACGTGGAAGCCAAGAATATTTGACTATGCCCCATTCTTTCCCGGGAGAAGACAATAAAAACTTAGAAATGAACCATACTGTCTCTTACAGTATTTCTGACGTAGGAGATACGGGTAAAAAAGATTATCTTTTATCTGTTCAATGTAAAAACGGTCCGGGGATGTTATCGGACATTTCAGAATTAAGGTTTATGGTAGATTATACCTCCGTAGGATTTATCTATCCTAGTTCGTTATTGCCAATAGGATATCTTACTAATCATGCTGGCGATCTTAGTTTAAGTACCAGTAAAACTGCAACCTGTTCTTTCCGTGACGGAACCAACGAAAGCTTAGAATTTATTCCCTTTTCTACCGTTGATGGAAAATCCCATTATTATCATCTAGAAGGATTGTCTGATGGACATTATAAATACCCATTACAATGTGTGATGGGAGATCATCAAGCAGAAGCAGCGATAGAGTTCTCTGTAGATACCACTGCTCCGATAATTACAGAAATAGAAGATGGTAATTATAGTTGTGGAAGTAGTTCTATCCGGGTGATGGTTTATACCTCAGAAGAGAATGTTAGCGGATATTATTATGAATTATACGACTTGGGAGAAGACAAGAACGTGTTAAATAATATTGCTAATGTAAATCTTTCTACTTTAAATAAAAATAGTAACCTTAGTCTTAACGACCAAATAACGGCCATGATTAAGAAAGTAAATTCCAGTGCTGGTTCCTCTTCATCTAACCTTAAAATTTTAATTGCGAATGCTTCAGTTGCTCCCTCTTTACCACTAGAAATAAATGTCTCATCCTTAAATCTCACTCATCGTTATAATGTTAAGGTTAGAGCCGGAGATATGGCTGGAAATTGGGGAGAATTTAAAGAAAGTAACGGGGTATCGATTGTTGATGGAAACTATTCCTATTGTAAAGTTGATGCCACTGCTCCTTCAGTCAGCGTATTAATGAATGATTCTTGTTCTCTGGCTTCTCCATTAATAGAATTAAAATGTAATGATGATATTGGATGTAAGGAATTTAAATACGGGACCAGTTTTGAATCGACTAGTTGTTCAGCTAACCAAACTTATAACGGGAATAAAATAGCTTTCAAACAAAAATCCTGGTTATGCTATTTTGTTTCCGATAATGTGGGAAACAATAACACCGGTAAAGAACTGATTGATATTAAAGACACAGATGGGGATGCAATTATTGATCGTTGTGATAATTGTAGTGACACCGGATTGGGTAAAGTTGTCGATATTAAGGGGTGTTCTGGTCAAGATCTGATTGATAAGAATGAAAGTGCCTCCAGTTTAATCGATAGTGATAAAGATGGTCTACTCGATAGTTGGGAGAAGAGGTATAACCAAGTTGGTTGCGTATTTGATTATTTACTTCCAGATTCCGATGGAAATGGCATTGATGATTCTGATGATGATTCTGATGACGATGGATATACTAACCACCAGGAATTTATTTATGAAACTAACCCGTGTTCTGCTAGCGATTCTCCCGATATTACCTTACCGGGAGGTAAAACTTCCCCAAATATATTAACGGGAGGTAATGTTACTACCAAAGTTCCTTCTCTTCCCAATCTTCCCCCTCCAGGAACAGGTACTTCCTCAGGAACAAGTAGTAGTTTATCTTGGATATTATTCTTGATAGGATTACTCTTAACTATTGGGGGCAGTGGGTATCTTATTTATTATTATAAATATTCTTCAGTGAAAGGAGGAAGCGTTAAACCAGTAGTTGGTAGGGCTACAGATTATTATACCCAAACTACTCCCCAAGAAAGTTCAGTTTCTTCTTCATGGGGAGGGAAACTATTACAACTTAGAAGATCACGTGAAGAAAAACTAAAACAACGTTCCAGGGAAAATATTTTTGGAGAGTTTACTTCTAAATCTGAACAAATTCCACATATCGATCCGATATTAAACCAACGTGGAGCACCCGAAAATAAATTACAACAGGTAGCCCAGAAATATGCAGAACATAAAGAAGAAATACATCCTGGTCTTAAACCACAAGAAAAAAGTTTGTTTGCTAAACTAGAAAGTCTGGCCCAAAAAGAAAAACCAATTGGAGAACAATTAGGTAAAGAAGAAGCGCAAGATTTTTTTAACAAGTTAAAGAATCTTAGTCAAAAAAGAAAAGGTAAATAAGATGATTAACAAAAAAGGAGTAGGGGTAGGACAGGTTTTTATATTTATTATGGCAGGAGTAGCTTTTACACTAATTCTTATTTTTGGGTACCGAGCTATCAATAGTTTTCTCTCCAGTGGAGAAGGAGTTCAACTGGTTCAGTTTAAAACCAATTTAGAAAGTTCTATTAAAAAAATTTATACCGAGTATGGTTCAGTTAGAGTTAATAATTATCGTGTTTCCGGAAGCTTTCAGCAGATATGTTTTGTCAATTTAGATTATCCACAAATAACCAACGATCAAATTGAAAAACTTAAGGAATTAAACTTAGCTGCAGGATTAGCTTTAAAAGATGCTCAACAAGCTCAACAGGAAGGTAAGAATGGTTACGCTAGCGTTGATGAGAATGTTTTCTTAAGTCCCCTAGTTGAGGGACTAGCCAAAATAAAAGTTTATCAGATCAGTATCGGCGATAGGAACGATGAAGAAGCAAGTCTTCCCTACGTATGCCCTCCCATAAAAAGTGGCTCTTTTTCTTTGATCCTAGAAGGAAAGGGAGATCATACTAAGATTTATCCCAATGTGGGTTAAGTTTATGGTACTTAAAATAACCAAGAAAGGACAAGTGGAAGTAACTTTTAATTGGGTCTACATATTAATTGCTGGAGCAGTGATTTTACTTTTTTTTGCAGGTATAATTGTTAAACAAAAAGCTGCATCAGAGGATAATCTTGATCGAGAAGTCGTTCGTATCATGGAAAACATTTTCACTGCTGCCCAAATTTCAGAGAATACTAAAACCACTATCGACATTAGCGGATTAAGAGATTATACTCTATTTTTTAGTTGTGATGAAGGAGTAAGTAAGTATGGTTTACTTGGACGTACTTTACCGGTAGAAGATCCCGTCAATCCAATTTTTGCTCCCTCTGAGATTAAATCAGCTAGCTTAATCACCTGGAGTGTTCCCTATAAATTACCTTTCAAGGTGATTGATTTCCTATTTGTTACTTCTACCAATAATAAGTATGTGTTGTGGGGAGATAATGAAATATCTTCGGACTTTCTCCGTTCTGTGTCTAACATCAGTGGCAAGGACGAATCTGCAAAAATGGGATTTAATGTTTTAAAAGTTAACAACTTAACTGAGATTCAACCTGCTCCGAATATTCAAATTCGAATTATTGACGGAATTGGACAGATTAATGACGGTGATCCTATTCCTTCCATCATTGTAGAAAAAATGAAAAACTTACGTGATGAAACTTTAACTGCAGTTTCATTTCAAGGAGCAGGTTCAAGTTTAACCATAAATTTCTTTGTTAAAGAGAAGTTGGTGTGGAAAAAATTAAATAAAGAACCGATTCGGATGGTTTCTATGGGGGGAAAAAATGATGCTGCTCGTTATGGAGCAATTTTTTCTGGTAATGATCAGATTTACACTTGTAATATGAAAAAATCTTTTCAACGTTTATTCTATCTTACTGAAGTTTATCGAGGAGATGATTTAACTAATACGGTAGGTGGAAAAATGTCTGAAATGATTAATTATTATCAACTTCATCCCGAATTAACTTTAACTAGTGAATGTATTAATTATATTTCTAATAATCCTGAAAATCTTCAAACAGCCTTACAAAGCCACCAAAATAAAGTAGCTGAATGCTTAACTCGTTTTACTGCCAACCTGCTTCCTCCAGAATGTGTTGGTTTAGTAGATACCTCTTTGGCGGTGCAAAATGCCAATCAAAATCTAGCGGAAAGGGGAGATTGTATTCCCTTATATTAACATGAAAATTAGAAACAAAAAAGGGCAAATGCACATTACCGAGACTATTGCTGTCCTCTTTATTTTCTTTGTGTTAGTTGCTTTTGGTTTAATCTTTTACTCTAAATATCAAGAATATTCTTTAAAAGAAGAACAAGAAAAGATTATCATCTCTAGAGCTATAAGAACCACTTCTAAGGTCTTGTTCTTGCCAGAACTTCAGTGTAGTAAAGGAGAAGCAGAACCAGAAGACAATTGTATTGATCTGATGAAAATGCGTCAAGTAGAAAATGTTTTTAAGAAACATAAAATTGATTATTATTATAATATTTTTGGATATTCTCGTATTACCGTTAATCAGCTATATCCCCTGTTTGGAAAATGGACCATTTACGATCAACCTAAGCCAACTAATTCTAGCACCGAAAGTTCAGGATATGAAGCCACCTTTTTCACCATAACTTTAAAAGATGAATCTGTTGGCGGAGAAAAGATTCGTTATGGTTATGGATATATTGAAGTGGGAGTGTACTCCTAATGGTCTTCTTCACTAAGCAAAAAAAAGGTCAGATGGAAATCATAGGTTTAGTAGTTATTGTTATTCTGGTTACTTTAGGAATGTTATTTATGGCCTTTTTCGCCTTTAAAGAAGATCCACAAAAGAAAATATTTACCCGAGAATTGCTTGCTTATAGTACTATGAGTGCTTTAATGAAAACTACCGTTGCCGAAACTAGCTGTGTTCAAGAATATGGTACGGAAACCGCTCCCCAGATTGAGAAAGACTTATTAGAAGACTGTGCTTTAAATTACGATACTAAAGATACAACTAATGGATATTCCCTATATCGTTGTAATAATCGACATAGTTGTGTGTTCTTAAAGGACTTGACCACTAATCTGTTAAATGAAACCATTGGTGTTTGGGGTAAGAAGTATCAATTGACTTCAAAATTGTACTTGGTGGGAAATACCGCGGGCATACCTTTGTTGGATGTTAAGAATTCTCTTCAAGGATGTCCCATTAATTTTGAACGCGATACTTCTAAACCTTTTTTCTTAAACACTGAGATCGGATTGGTAGAAAGCGTCTTATATATCTGTAATTGAACAAAATTTAGCTCAATCTTCTCTTAAACCTATAGTAAGGTTTATATAGACATTTTCTTTATTAAGCTTAAGTTAATAGTCGTCATGAAAAATGGAACATTTTTCACTAAAAATCTAAAAGAGGTGGAACCAGAGATGGTCAATAATAAAGGAGATATTTCTATAACTGTAATAATTGTAGCAGCGATTGCTTTGATTGTGTTAGTAGTTCTGGTAGCTATTTTTACTGGAAGGATTACTATCTTTCAACAAGGAGTAGCTGTTACCGGAGATACAGAACTAACTACTATGCGTATTACTTACGGTCAATGTAGGCCAGTATTAACTGCTGAAACAACGTTTAAGTCTGAATTTAGTAAAGCTACTGTAGATGAAGCAAAAGAACAAGCGCGAACCAATTTTGCTCAAGTGATCAACACTTGTAAAGATTACAGTTCCGATAAAGCTATCTGTGAAGCTAACGGATGCAGATGGGGTTAAGTAACATGAATCGTAAAGCGGATGCCAGTATGTGGTGGATTATCATTGGAGCAGTAATCGCTTTAGTGGTATTAATCATCCTGATGATCATCTTCACCGGGAAAACCAATAAACTGGAAGGCGGCCTTTCTGAATGTTTAGGCAAGGGAGGAGTATGCGTTTCTTCTACCTCTACCTCTTCCTGTCCTCAATATACTTTAGAGTCATCTGCTTTTACCTGTCCTAATCAAGCACAAAAATGTTGCATTGGTACACCTAAAAAAGTTTCTCCAGGTAGTGATTGTGGTTCTGGAGCAATACCGGGTGAAGGCGATTACTGCTATTCCACTTCCTGAACATGAACAAGAAAGGAGTTGACTGGGCTAGTCCGGAAACAATTGTAATCATCATCCTTTGTCTTCTCCTGATCGGAGCTTTTTTTTATTTTGTGGTTTTGAAGAAAATAGGAGGTATCTTAACTTGAACGACAAGAAGGGAATGGAAACTTGGATGTTAGTTTTGATAATCTTGGCGATATTATTATTATTTTTTGTTCTCATCTGGTACGGAGGACTGAATACTAAAATGAATGCTTTATTAGACAAAATCAGTGGTTGGCTATGAATGCAAAAGCAGCAACACAAATATGGTGGATAATTTCTCTGATTGTATTAGCTTTACTAGTGATGATAATTTTGGGCGGAAAATATTATGGCGAAGAAGGATTATTTAACGGAGTTAAAAACGCAGCAGAAACTCTTTGGAATTATACCCCCAACATGAGCATTGGATTGAAAGAATTGAACTCTTCCACCACTTTCTTACCCGAAGGGGCACAACAAGAAGCTAAGGCGCTTCCTCGAGTATTAAAAATGATGGCTAAACCCCACAACAAGAATTGTTTCTCTTTTGTGGATGGAGGTTTTTCTACCGATCTTAGTTCAGAAGAAGCTACTTCTCCAGAGTTTTTATTTGAAATAGTCGGAAATAAAACCAAAGTCACCATTTTCTCACAGAAATCAGTTATTCACAGTAATTTTGACGTTCCGGGAATGGTTCCCTGTGTAATCGCTGGCCCAAATAATGTAGCAGAGAATTTCTTCAAATTTTTCATTGTACGTGATGATCGTTATATGATGGAAGACGGAAAAATGTATCTTTCCGAATCTCCTCTCGCTGACGGAGGATACAAACAAGAAATAAAATATTATACCCCCGTTTCTACGATTGATATTTATTATAATCAAGAAGGAAAAAACGGAAATGTGATTAGGGTTCCAGAGTTAGGAGCAGATACAGTTAATGGGAAACAGAATCTGGAAAGCAACGGAGTCTTATTTAAAGGAAGCAACGGAGAAATATGTTTCTTTCCTACCAATTGGGTTGTAAATGGCGATGAAGACGGAATAGATAATGATTTTTTTGAAGTTGGTCGTGTCGAATCTTTACGTTACAAAATTGATCATAGGGAAGTAAATTTGTGTACTGAGGGATAAAAGATGCAATTTCACAAAAAAGGAATGGAAGCGGGATTTCTGGTAGCTTTAATTATCATCATCGTTTCTGGATTAATGATCGGGGTAGCAGTAATGAAATTTTCTTCAAATATGGACGACAAGGAAGCGGAAATACTTTGTCGGGATACCATTGCTTTTAGGGCTCAAACCGCGATCAACCTTAATGACAATAGTGATGATTCAGCTATCAGTGCTCAGATCAAGGCCGTTCCTGCCTTGTGTAAAACAGTAGATAAGATGATCAAAGGAGATAAAGAACAAATTATGGAACAGATGGCTCAAAAGATCGCTCGATGTTGGTGGATGTTCGGAGAAGGAAGATATGATAATATTTTGGGTAAAAGTAGTTTTAAACTCATGCCTACGGTACTAGGAACAACCCGACAGCCTAACCAATGTTTTAACTGTTACAATCTGATGATCGACCAAGATTCTATCCCGGGTGGAGTGATTTCCAATAGTGAATTTATGGATTATCTTACTACTCACAGTCCACCTAATATGAATGGCAGTGTTACTTATGTTCAATATATTCAGCAGTATGGGGGACCAGGAATGTTAGTCAATATCCTTAAAGATGGAATAAAACCTCGAGGATCTTATGCTATTTCTATTCTTCCCATGAACGCTGAACAAGGAAAAACCAATTGGCTTAAGATCGGTGGATTTGTAGCTATGGGGGTAGGATTTGTAGGCGCTGTAGCTTGTTCTTATGTTACTCTTGGTGCTTGTGCTCCTTTTGCCATGTCTGCCTTAACTACCCTCTCTACTGTTGGAGGAACAGCGGCAGCAGTAGGTTTAACTGATGAAGTTCGTCGAGGAGAATATACTCCCGAAAAAGAAACACCAACTTCTTCAGAAGAAGTACACGGAAATCAAGTTTCTATGGATGAAATGTTCAAAGAAAGAGAAAGAAGTTCAATTTACGTAAGTGATGCCGCTTTCGGATCAACCTTTTGTGGTTCAGGAGACTTAGCAGGAAAATGAGGATAAATAAAATGAAATTATTTAATAAAAAAGGGGATGGTCATTTGTGGTGGATAATTGCCGTAGCTGCGATTGCTTTGATTGTAGTGATATTATTGTTGATTTGGTTCAGGGGTGCAGGTGAAGGTGCATTTGGAGCTATCAACAAAAACATTGCCGGAGTAGGTGATTGTGATAGCGATAAGATCGCAGATATGTTTGATAAATGTCCTTGTGATAAAAATTATGGAGAAACAGCTCCAGCCACCGGTACACGTTGTAAGGTCTGTACTGGCAATAAGAATACTGATTGTGTTCCCTCTTAGAATAACATGAACAAAAAAGCTTTGGTATTAAGTGCAATTATTGGAATCCTTATAGCGTCGATGATAGTTTTTACCGGAATGAAATTTCTCGGTGCCTTTTTTAGACTTAGTGCTCAAGCTGAAGATAACTTTGAACAGTTTACTGCAGAATTAAATGACCTTGGTGCGAAAGGAAGAGTGGGTGAGCTTCGCAGCTTTACTTTGATTATAGATCAAGATACGGGGATATATCTTTTTCCTAAAGATTCTAATGCGATAGAAAGAAAAATTGTTGATATTCCTCTCCTTTCTGCTTACATTAATAAATTATATCTTCCTCGTCCAAAAGAATGTGCTTTAGGAAAAGCGTGCGCTTGTCTTTGTCAAGAATATTATGTTCGAGTTAATGACACTGGAACCATTAGAAAGATATTAGATATTGAGCTTGACTGTAAAGTTAAATATTGTCAAGAACTAAATTATGATATTGTTGCTATGAATGCTAAAGCTTCCCAACTAGGAGAAATAGAATACTCTTTTGATGTAGATGTTCCTTCTACCTTTGAAAGCAATTATGATTTTAGTTGGTTGACTTTTTTTGAAAGTAAACCAGATATTCAACAGATTGATGGAGGGTATATCTTAGAGAGACACTCCGAGAAAATGCCTTACGCTATCCGTTGGGGTAACCAAGATATCCGCCGAAGATTTCTCACCTTAGAAAAGAATGAAACTGGTATATCCATAAAAGAGTCGGTATCATGAACAAAAAAGCATCTAGTATAGTTTTGGCGATAGGAGAAGTGTTAGTATTTGTTACCCTCATGTGGATGATGTTATCTTATGCTGAAAGATTAGCTAATTCTGAAACGGTAATGAAATCTAATACTGCCAATAATTTTGCCTTGATGATTAACACTCTCATCGGTACCCCCGGAGAAGTCACGATAGCGTACCCACACAATGTTTCTAATTATAATTTAATTGTAAATCAAGATAGTATTAGCGTCATTTCTCCTGGAGAGAACCAGTTGTTATGGGAAGTACGTAAATTTAATCTTCCTAATGGATATGTTGCAGAAGGAGTAATACAAGAAAAAGATAAAGTCTGTTTAGAAAAGAAGAACAAGAAAATTATATTACGAGAGTGTCGTGCCGATGAATAATAAAGGAGAAATGGAAGGTGGAGCTTACGACATAGCTAGAAAAAGTGTTTATTGGATGGTGGCAGGAATAATGTTAGTGATTGTGGTGTTAGTTTACGCTTATTTCTTATCTGGATTACAAGCTCGTTTAATTTACGTTCCTGAAAAACTTAAAGCAGAAGTTATTTCGATGCGTTTTGCTAATATTCCTGAATGTTTTGCCTATCAAGATCCAGATACTAACCGTGTTTATCCTGGAGTGATAGATATAAGCAAATTCAATAATCAAACCATGAACGGTTGTTATCGTACCAGTGAAGAAAAAGGATATGAAGAATATAATTTCCGTCTAAAACTTAAGAACAAGGGAGATGAAGTTTTAACTAATCGTTATTTTTATGGTGATCAGTTTACCTTATTTAGGGAAGTGTTAGTGCGTGAAGGAAAAGACATTAGTTCCGATACTTTAACCATTTATGTTCAAGGAGATTTGTTTACTCACGGAGCGATTCAGAAAAATGAATAAAAAAGGCCAAATAGAAGATTTTGCAGATTGGTTAATCCTAATCTTGGGTATAATCCTTTTAGTCATCTTTATTCAAATCACCGTTATTAAAGCTTTAGATGATAAAACTGCTGCTACCATTGAACATCTTGATCGTACTGAAACAGTTAATAATTATTTAATCTTGCAAAGAGTGCATATAGAACAAGGAGAACCCATTGACCCGGAAGTGATCACTCGAGAAATAAAAATGTTAAGAACTGGTCAAATGGAATATGTCCCCGAAAATGAATAAAAAAGGAATGATCTTTTATTGGTTGTTGTTAGCCATCTTATTAGGAGTAGGAATATCCTTTATGGTGAATTATGATCTTGAAGTGGGGGAGTTAAAAGGGGTATGGCAGTTAAGTTTTATCCGTGCAACCCAAGAAGCAGAAAAAGATCTTTTGTTGATTGACAATCAAGCTTTAATCGTAGCTAAGGAAACAAATATTCAAGTTTCTTCTAATCCTTTCTCTGAAGATTTGGGTTGTGGAACTCTAGGCACGTTACCTTTATGGAACAAGAAAGAACAATTTTGTTCCTTAAAATTGGAAGAGAAGTTTACGCAAATGTTTAACCAAAAGATGATTGAAGCAGGCTTCTTAAGTTATAATTTATCTATTCAAGATGGCCAGCTGATTGGCAAGAGTGAAGAAAAGAAAACCGTTGGATCAGAGAATCCAAACATTATTCCTACTGAAAAGAAAAGTGCCGGTTTGTTCACTAGTTATGATGCGTATTTAACTAAACCCTTTTACTTAAAGTACACTTACAATCCAAGTTTTAGGATCCCAGTACACTTATCTTTTTCTGTTTATGAAGAGATGGAAAGACAAGCTCAACAATTAGTCTACCTTTGCCAGAATGAATTAGAGATAAGGCCCTGCTTAGATCAAAATAAACCTTCTTCTTGGAAATATTCTTCCTGTACTCAAGAACAATTTCAAGAGATGGATCGAAAAGTTCCCCTTTGTGTAGAAAAAGAAGGCAATGCCGCTTTGTTTGGATTAGATTTCTCTCCCCAAAAAACATTTTCTCCTAAAGATGCACAAGTTGTGTTTACAACAGAAGAAATAAAAGTGACTTTTAACGCAGTTAAAGAAGCTGAACAATATCGAGTATATTACACTAATTGGCCTTATTCCGGAGAATTTCCTGCTACTGTTCAGCAGATCTTCTTTGCTACTATGGGCAACTACTTTTATGAGAAGTTATCTTTAACCAACACTCTAATTGAAGATTGCCCTTCTGAAATGGAATTTAATCGGGTTTATTTATGCGGAATACAAATAACTTACTTATTTAACGATCCCAAGTTAGTACTCGGAGAAACATACTATTTTGGGATAACTTCTACCAATTCTGACCAGGAATCGTTGGTTTATAATCTGGTTAAATTAGATTTGTCTCAATCTCAACCTTAACTTAAACCATCGGGAGTATATATATCTCATTTACCATACAAAAACTTATAAACCCTTTCTCTGCCCCTAATTATATAAAAATGGGGTGGGCCAATGTATCGTGTTCCTTTAGCAGAAATTAAAGATAAACTAATCAAAAGTAATAAAATAACTCCTCGTGAGTTAGATGAACGCATTAAGAAGAAGATTAATGATCTTTCTGGACTAATTAGTGAGGAAGGAGCAGCACATATTCTTGCCAATGAATTGGGAGTCGAACTGTTTAATTCCAATTCCTCTCGCTTGAAAATTAAAGAAGTTTATGCGGGGATGCGTGACGTTACCACTTTAGGAAAAGTTGTTCGTAAGTTCGATGTTCGCGAATTTGCTAAGGGAGAAACTAAAGGTAAGGTTTGTTCTATCATCGTTGGTGATGAAACCGGCACCATCAGGGTAGTATTCTGGAATGAACAAGTAGAATGGTTAGACAAAGTTAATGTTGATGATGTGGTGTTAGTAAAAAATGCTTTTGCTCGTGAGAATAATAATGATCGAGAGATTCACATGGGAAATAGGGGGGAGTTAGAACTTAATCCCACTGGTGAAATTATTGGCACTGTTTTGAAAACTCAAGCTAATCCCAACTTTCAACGTAAGAAGATTGAACAATTACATGATGGGGAAGAAGGAGTAGAAATATTTGGTACAGTAGTACAGGTATTTGATCCAAGATTCTTTAATGTCTGTCCTGAATGTGGGAAGAAAGTAGTAGAATCTGAAGGCAGTTATGCTTGTGATGAACATAAAGTGGTTAAACCTTCAACTTCTTTCGTCTTAAACGCTATTTTAGATGATGGTACTGGTACTATTCGAGGAGTATTTTGGAAAAATCAAGCTTCTCGATTATTAGGAAAAGAAGAAACCGCTATTGTGGGATATAAAGAAGACTTATCTCACTTTGAAGAGGTTAAGACCGACTTATTGGGCGAACAGTTCAAGCTTACCGGAAGAGTAAAAAGAAACGAGATGTTTGACCGTTTAGAATTAAGTGTTCAGTTAGTAGAGAAAGGTAATGCTCAAGAAGAGATTGCTCGACTGGAGAAAAGCAATTCTTAAATAGTTATTTAATTTAATTTATTTATGCTTTTTCATACCCATGTATTAATAGGAATAATTACTTTCTTATTACTGCATTCTTACTTGCCCGGAAATGAATATTTAATCTTATTATTTATTCTAATTGGAAGTATTCTTCCGGATATAGATGAACATAAAAGTAAAGCGGCCCAGTTATCTGGGGTGATTGGAAAGATTGTTTCTTTCTTTGCTTCACATCGAGGAATATTCCATTCTTTCTTGCTGCCCTTGATTGGATGCGGATTATTGGGGTACTTCTGGAACTTTGCTTATGCTTCAGCATTATTCATCGGTTACTTTGTACATCTGTTAGCAGATGCCTTAACTCCGATGGGTATTCCTATCCTCTGGCCCTTTAAAGAATTTAAGTTAAGAGGTCCAATCCGTTGTGGTACTTGGCAAGAATGGATCTTGTTCGGAATGTTGGTGTTATTAATAATTAAAGAAGTATTGTTCTAATTGGGATAATAGTAATCGTGAAGAATCTTTTTCACTATATCTGCGAAAACTTTTCCCGTTCGATCCTCTTTTTTTTCATAAAGGATTGACTTTTCAAAAGCTGCTTGTGCTCCTCTTCTCATCCAGTGTTCAACGTAATACAAACTTTGAGATTGGTCGGTATGCGCTCTACTCTCACCTACATTATCTCTTACTTCTATTGCACTAGAAAGACCTATCACTGGGAAAGTTCTATGGCCATTAATCTCGTCTAATAAATCATATCCTCTCCCTGTAGGTAATTGGGTATCGCTCACCACTAAATCATATTGTTGTAAGGACATAAAAGAGTAAGCTTCTTCTAAAGTTGCAGCTTCATCAACCTGAGCTCCAACATAATTTTTAAGAATCCTAGCGGTATGAAAACGATCCTCGGCATCATCATCAATAACCAAGGTCCGAGGATGATTTATTCTTTCTGTTAAGCTTCTTTCTGGCATATTATTAATTGCCAAGTGGTTATTTATAAAGCTTTCGGAAAAACATATACAACATATTCACTTTTAAGTAGTTTCAAGAAAGGATGTTTATTTGACTTAATCTTTCAACAACACATCCACTGCAACTTTGTAAAGGGTTTCTAATCCTTTTTTTGTTTTATTCAGATGAAATTTTGGTTTCCATTCTAATTCTGCCAGAGAATCACTAATGGTGAAAATCGATCCAAGTTCTACTTTTCGATATTTAGCCACTGCAAACAAGGCTGAAGCTTCCATATCTACTGTAGCTACCCCTTCTTTTTGATATTGTTTAGCCTCAGCTACGGTTTCTCGATAAGGTGCATCAATGGTCCAACTTGTTCCTACAAAATACTTCAAGTTAAATTTATGTAAAGATTGTTTAATCTCAGAAGTAATTTTCTCTGGAGCTTTAGCGTATTTGGAATGTTTGATGTAATGATAAGAAGTTCCCTCATCTCGAATTGCTTTTTCACAGACCATCAAATCTCCAATCTTAATGTTTTTCTGTAGAGTTCCAGCGTATCCTAAAGAAATAAACCTTTTAACTCCGAACCCAATCATTTCTTCTAAAACTACAGAAGCAACCGGAGAACCCACTCCAAAGTCTCCAATAATTCCTATTTTGTAATTTGTATCTTTAATTAGGTAGAATCTATCATAAAATGCTCCCTGTACTCTTGTTGTTTTGTGTTTTCCTAAAACATGAACCATCAAATCTTTAGAATAGCAAAGTATTACTCCGACCGGAGGAGTTTCTTTAGGAAAAGTCCCAATACTTTTTTTGTACTTAATATAATCAACAGGGGAGAACATAGAATCATGTAAATGTTTATTCTTAAGGTTTGGAAATCCCATGTAATCAGTCATTCAAAATAACTTAATAAATGTTTTCAACCAGCTACCCACTCCCAATCTTGTTTGTCTAGTGGCACCAGACCTCTAAACCTTAAAATTTTAAGGAATAAGCCATTTTGACTAAGCCACTCCCGCACTGGACAACTCCGGCTAGCGCTTATAAACTCCCTTACCAAATTAATTCTCAGCAATCAAAATTGGTTGCAACCCACCATGTATCAAAATTGAGCATGGCTGAAAAAAGACGCGAAAGCAAGGGTGAATAAAATGAACACAACACAAACACAAAAAAACGTAAGTAAAGTACCCGAAAGGGAGGGCAATTTGCCTGAGAAAAAATTTAGAGCCGGAGCAATAGCTGCTACTGTTTGGCTCAACCACGGACAAAAGTCTAATGGTGAAGAATCGGAATACAGAACCATTTCTTTAGAACGGTCGTATCAAGATAAAGAAGGAAAATGGCAATCTACCAATTCTTTTCGTGTAGCTGATCTGCCTAAAGCGGCAGTAGTATTACAGAAAGCTTACGAACATCTGGTCTTGAATGAACAAGACTTGTTTAAAGCAAACTAATCATTACAAAAGAGGAAAGATTAAAATGAAACAAGAAAAAGAGGTAATTAAAATGTCAGAATTAAAAACTGAAGTAAAATCTGAAATGAAAAGAATTCAAGATTTACCCGGAGTAGGGGCAGCTACCGCAGAAAAACTGGAACAAGCAGGTTATAGGGATATGATGGCCGTAGCCGTAGCTACATTAGGAGAATTATGCGAAACTGCCGGCGTGTCAGAAGCAGTAGCTAGAAAAATGATCAATGCTGCTCGTGACAGTATGAAAATGGGTTTTGAGACTGGTACAGAAGTATTAAGAAAAAGAGAGGATGTTAATAAGATTAATACTGGAAGTGAAGCTTTCAATAACTTAATGGGTGGTGGGTTTGAAACTGCAGCTATTACGGAATGTTTTGGTGAATTCGGATGTGGAAAAACTCAAATAGGACATATTCTTGCAGTAAATATTCTTAAAGCGGATCCTGATGCCGTAGCAGTGTATATTGATACTGAGAATACTTTCCGTCCAGAAAGAATTCAACAGCTAGCTCGCGGAGCAGGAATAAACGAAGAAGAAGCTTTAAGTAGAATTATGGTAGCTAGAGCTTTTAATTCTGATCACCAGATGTTGTTGGTGGAAAAAGTTGATTCACTAATTACTGAACAGAAAAAGAAAGTTAAGTTGGTTGTTGTTGATTCATTAACAGCACACTTCAGAGCAGAATTTATCGGGCGTGGAACTTTATCGGAAAGACAACAGAAATTGAATCGGCACATGCATACTTTATCTAAGTTAGCCAGTTCCAATAATCTTTGTGTTTACGTGACTAACCAAGTTATGGCCAAACCGGACCAATTTTTTGGTGATCCTACTACCGCCATTGGTGGACATATAGTGGCTCACGCTTCTACTTTCCGTATCTATCTCAGAAAAGGAAAGAAAGGCACTAGGGTAGCTAAATTGATCGATGCTCCTAACTTGCCAGACGGGGAAGTAGTGTTTGAAGTTACCGAAGGTGGGTTAAAAGATACGGATGTATAAACCTCCTTTTTATTTTCTTTTTTTCTTAATTTCAAGCAAATCTTTTTATACTCACCAAGCATTTTAAGCTTAAATAAACCAATTTGTGGAGGTATTACATAAATGAATGAGAATGAGCGAGTTGCTCCTGTTAATGTGGGAGACACTTTTGAAGTTTCTATTGATGCAGTTGGAGAAAAAGGTGACGGCATCGCCAAAGTCAAAGGCTTTGTGTTGTTTGTAGCTAAAGTAAAAAAAGGGGACTATGTAAAGATCAAGATTACTAAAGTTCTAAAGAACGTTGGTTTTGCCGAAGTGGTTCAACAGATGGAACGTCCTGTGCGTCAGTCTAAGTTTGTAACCATGACTCAGGAAGAGTTTAAGGCTCCTGAACCAGAACCAGAGTATAATTATGAAGATACTGAAGATTTCGGAGAATAATGAAACGATTATTTGTGGGAATTCCTCTCTCAGAAGTTCTGAAGAGTAATTTTATTCCCCTATTAAATACTCTTTCTATCTCCGGAGTTTCTCCTGTCTTGGTTCAAAATTTACATCTTACCGTAAAATTTCTGGGAGAAGTAGGAGAAACAAGGGTAGAAGAAATATTTCAAAAGCTAGAAAGAATTGCTCAACATCATTCTCCGTTTAGTTTAGAACTTAAAAGGGTGGGAGTTTTTCCCGATGAAAAAGAGATTCATACTGTTTGGGTGGGAGTTGATAGTAATGAGATGATCAGTTTAATGAAAGAAACAGACCAAGAATTAAATTATCTTCATCTTAATGAATATAAAGAAGAGATTCCTCACTTAACCATAGCTCGGGTTAAAGTCCAGAATGATAAACTTCCTAAACTTATCTCTTCATATCAAAACACTTCTTTTGGAGTTCAAGATGTGACCAAAATCTGTCTTTTTGAGAGTAAACTAACCCCTAACGGACCCATTTATGGCGTTTTGGGGGAATTTGGACTAAAAATGAACTTATCTTAAGCAAGCATACTAAAACTTTATATATTTCTTTTCTTTTGTTCTATTATTATTAAAAAGAGGTGTGTTCCATGTCTTACGTTGCTTGGTTTAAACAATTAAGTAAAGAGTCCATCCCCGTTGCTGGCGGGAAAGGAGCAAATTTAGGAGAAATGTATAATATTGGGTTACCCATTCCTCCCGGTTTTGTGATTGCTGCTCCCACTTACAAATTATTTATTGAAAGAACCAAAATCAAAGATAAAATTCTTAAATTATTAGAAGGATTGAATGTTGAGAATAATACTCAACTTCAAGCAGTTTCTAAGAAAATTCAGAAATTAATTTCATCAACTCCCGTACCTAAAGATATGGCTCAAGAAATAATCAAAAGTTATGAAAAGATGGGTGTGGGTAAGGATGAAGTGTTTGTGGCAGTAAGAAGTTCTGCTACTGCTGAAGATCTACCTAGTGCCAGTTTTGCCGGACAACAAGCTACTTTCTTAAACGTTAAAGGAAAGAAAGAATTGATTAAAGCGGTTTCAGGATGTTGGGCGTCATTATTTACTGCTCGAGCTATTTTCTATCGGGTAAGAAACGGGTTTGATCATAGTCGAGTTTACATCGCGGTAGTTATTCAAAAGATGGTCAACTCTGCTAAATCCGGAATTATGTTTACCATAAACCCCTCTAATAATGAAGCTAGTGAGTTAGTAATAGAAGCCATTTTTGGGTTAGGTGAGTTTATTGTTGGGGGGGAAGTTAATCCAGACTTTTATGCTGTAGAAAAAAGTAATCTTAAAATAAAAAAAGTGGAAGTAAAAGCTAAAGACTATGGGTTGTTCCGTAATGATAAGGGAAAGAACACCAAGCGAAAACTTTCTCCTGAACTTAAACGTCAGCAAGTATTGAGCATTAAACAAATTCAAGATTTAGCTAATCTGGGTAGACGGATTGAAAAACATTATGGAAAACCTCAAGATATCGAATGGGCCGTGGAAGATGAAAAAATGTATATCGTTCAATCTCGAGCAATTACTACTTTCAAGAAAGATGAAGAGAAACTCATTGGAAAAAAGAAAGTTGAGTTGTTAGGTAAAGTTTTACTTCACGGAGAAACCGCTTCTGCCGGATTTTATACCGGTACAGTAAAGATTGTACATAGTCCGGCCGAATTAGGAAAAATCCAGAAAGGTGATGTTTTAGTTACCGCCATGACCACACCCGATATGGTGCCGGCCATGCAACGTGCTGGAGCCATCGTTACGGATGAAGGGGGGATGACTTGTCATGCTGCCATTGTCAGCAGAGAAATGGGCACTCCTTGTATTGTGGGAACGGAGATATCTACTAAGATTCTTAAAGATGGTCAATTGATTACCGTGCATGCTTCTCAAGGATTAGTTTATGATGGGAAAGTGGAAGATAAAACTCTTCCTCTTGCTAAAACTGTTGTCTCTGGACCAAAAATTACCACCAAAATTAAGATTAAAACTATTATGGACCTTCCAGATTTAGCTTCTAAAGCTGCTGAATGTGGTGCGGATGGAGTGGGATTGGTTCGTTTAGAGATCATTATTGCTTCTGGAGGAGTACACCCCGCAGAATATATCCGTAGCGGAAGAGAAAGGGAATATATCGCTTTACTTAAATCCGGGATAAGAAAGATAGCTAAAGCTTTTACAGGTAAACCCGTATGGGTAAGATGTTCAGATATGCGTTCTGACGAATATCGAGGGTTGAAAGGAGGAGAACGCGAACCTAAAGAAACCGATCCGATGATAGGTTGGCACGGAATTCGTCGTTTATTAGATGAACCACGTATACTTAAAGCTGAATTTCAAGCTATCCGAGAATTACATCAAGAAGGGCTAAAGAATGTGGGAATCATGGTTCCTTTCATTATCCGTACTGAAGAATTGCAAAAAGCTAAAGAGATTATGCGTAGTACTGGATTAGAACCCGTAACTCAGATAGACTTTGGAATTATGGTGGAAACCCCTGCTGCTTGTTGGATTATTGAAGAGTTATGTCAAGAAGGAATATCTTTTGTTTCTTTCGGGACTAACGATTTAACCCAATTAACATTAGGTATAGATCGTAATAATCAAAAGCTTAACTCTCGTTTTGATGAGATGCATCCAGCAGTTTTAGGGGAATTGGCTAAAGTAATTAAAGTATGTAAGAAGTACGGAGTGCAAACTTCTATCTGCGGTCAAGCTGGCTCTCGTCCAGAGATGGCCCATTTCTTAGTCCATCAAGGAATTGATTCCATTTCTGCTAATCCTGACGCTGTAGGAAAGATTCGAGCAGTAGTAGCGGAAGCTGAGAAGAAAGTGGGCAAGAAGAAGTAATTCTTCTTTTTATTATTATTATCTTATTTTTATCTTATTGGTATCCTCATAAACTCTTTACAGTCTAAGCAAGAAATGATTACTTTTCCATCTCGCGTTCTAACTCTACAATTACTCCCGGGAACCAGATAAGCATGACAATGTTTGCAGAACTTTCTTCTAAACTCTAAAGGAATTCTAACTTTAACTTTCATAGAGATATTGCTTGCTAACTCTACGTAACGATTAGCCAGTTTTTTATTTTTATAGAAGACTGATTCTGCTTCCGCAAATAACTTCTTAATCCGAATTAAAGCAATTTTCTTTTGTTCTTCCTTACTGAACTGAGGTTTAGACATAAGTTAATAATAGTAATAAAGAATATAAACTTATCTTTGTTACGTATTAAAATGCGTGGACGTCCCATAAAAAGTACTATCCGAAAGAATATTGTTGAAATCTTGTACTATTTACGTGAAGGTTACGGATATCAGATTAATAAGATTTATCAAGAAATTTTCCCTAAAGTTACTTCTCGTAGCATTTATTACCATCTACGTAAAGGGGTACAAACTAAAGAATTTGAAGTCAAGGAAATTAGAATAGAAAAAGGAGAATTTACTTGGGGGAGTTCAGTAGAAAAAATAATTTATGAACTGGGGCCGCAAGCTGAACCTAAAGGAGAAAAGAGAGTTAAAGAATATTTAGACCGGATAAAAAGATAAACCTTCTGTTTAAACTCCAAATAGTTTGAGAATAAAAGGATAAATTAAACTTAAGATCAATAATAACAAGAAAAACATCCCAATTCTTCCATACCATCTATTTCCCTTTTCTTGCCCTTTAAGTTTCCATAAGAAAACTTGCATCATTCTTCCGCCATCTACAATCGGTAAGGGTAATAAATTAAACAAGCCGATGCCTAAACTGAGCAAGAACAACCAGCGTAACAATGCGGAGAACCAATCAACCACCTTATACACTACGTTGCCCATTCCTGAAGAGTATTCTTCTTTTACGGCTATCTCATTATGAATTTGCATTATTCCTAAAAAGGCTTTGCTGACCTCTTGAGGATTAGCAGCCAAAGTTAAAGTGTAATTCTTATCTGGAGTGTTAACTTTTATCTTTTCTCCTGGATTTAAACAAACCAACTCTTCACTGAAAGGAGTGAAATCGGTAACGGACTTTCCGTTAATTCCTGTAATTAAGGTTCCCGGCAAGATCCCTGTTTGAGCAAAAGGATAACTTTCATTATAATAAGCATCAAAAGTAAACCCGATAGGCTCAGTCATTCCTTGTTGTAATGGAGTGAAAGCGAAAGTTAATAGTAATAATGCCACTAAAGCTAATAAGATATTAGAGAACGGTCCAGCAGCTAAAACAGAATATTGTTTGAAATCATGTTCTTTACTCATCTTCTTTTCATCCGGTTCAACAAAAGCTCCAATGATCGGACCTAAGAATACCAGTCCAGTATTTTTAACATTTATTCCATGAACCCTAGCTACAATTCCATGAGAAAATTCATGCACTAAAGCGATAATGAAAATAGAGATTAACCAGTGCCAGAAAGGAAGGATTCCCATCCCAGGTACGTTAATCCCTGGCAATACTAATGAGACTCCTGAAGCAGTATTTGGAACAAACAATAAATCATATAAATTTTTGATAATAATATAAGAGATAAACAATAATCCTACAAAACCAGTACCTATTCCAATATAACCTAACAGAACGATCCATTCTTTGAATTTCTTAGAAAACTTTTCTATCCATCGTAGTCCAAACTTGGTGCGATAAAGGATGATTACTTTACCTTGAAAGGTTAAACTTTTACGCTTAATTACTAGAAGTACAATTAACGCTAAATAGAAAAGAATAATCCATTTATATTGAAAAATAAATGAACCTATTTGGTTTAACATCTATCCACCTATTTTCTCAGACTACTTAAACTTTACTTCTTTCTCTTGGGTCTAAGTTTCTTGGAATTGCACTTGCGACAACTTACTTTCTTTTGTGATACTTTTAAGCTAGGAGCTCTAATTTTAGACTTACAGCTTCTACATACAAATATACCTCTAATCTTTCTTGCCGCCGCTTCTTCAAATTTAACCATTTTGTTATTCCTCTATTAATTATGCATTCTTAATCTGTTTCATTACTTTGACACCCATGATTTCCCAATATAATACTTCGACTCCTGCTTTAACTTGTCCTTTTAATTCTTCCGGGATGTCCATATCGAAGGTTTCATAAGTCTCAGAGTCCATCACATTAGCTTTATCTGGTCCCAATATGGACAGGATCTGAGCATTTTTCTTTTCGATAATTGGGGCTTCAACTCTGTCATGACCTGGTAAAACCAAATTTCTTTTTTTGCCGTCTAACAAACCGACTGCCATCATATTCACTTTAGCATGTCCATGTTTACCCGGACGAGAGACTGAAACATCTGTAATCTTACATGCGTTACCATCTATAATAATGGTATCACCTTTCTTCAATTCACCGATACTAACAAGTTTCTTTTCATACATAAAAACCACCTTTTGTTTAACTTATGACCTTTAATTATAAAGTTTACTGATTATTTAGGGCTAATTCGATATCTTTCTTGGTTACGGTCCTTCTTCCGGCATGTTCAGCCATTCTCTTAGCCACTACAGCAATCTCTATTCCTTTCTTCTCTAAACTTTGGGCAAGAGCTTCCTTAGCATCATCGGATACTCTAATCGCTCCCGCTTTGCGCATAATCTTATCCATCGCATTATAAGAGAGAAATTTTTCTTCTGCCATAAGCACGAAAAATGAACTTTTATTTAAAAAGGTATCGTTAAAGGATATTTAATCTTTTAGAACCAGCTCCACCGACTTTTCTTGCTGTCTCTAATAATACTTTGAATTTCTTTCTCCACTTCTGGATAGTTTGGATACTTTCTTTCTGCTTCTCTGAATTCTTTAGTATGAAAAGCACTTCTTCCATTCTTTTGCTCAAACTTCTGCCATTTATGCAGCATTTCATGGTACATCAAGTAATCTAAAATATGTTCCGAACTATTTTTGAAAATAGTGGACACTACAATAATATCCTCATGAAAATTGTAAGAAGCCAGTTTTCTTCTCGAATCACTTCCCCAAGTTAAGTTAGGGAGTTCTAACTTACTTTCAAAGAATTGTTGGTTAACTCGATGAAAAGCCGATTCTAACTGTACGTCTGTTTTAGTTTTTGGAGTTAAAATTGGAATGTTCTTAACAAAATTATTGTATAAATCAATGTTGGGTGAATTTACTTTCTTTTTGAACATCTTTAACAACAACGATTGAATTAATCCTATCTTTATTTCATCATCAATATCTTTCCATTGCAGGTTCATGTTGATGATAATCTTTCTTGGAGTGAAGCGAATGTTAGAATTGAAATCAGAGAGACGTAAATTATAGTTTAACTCTGTTTCGTATAAGAATTCTTTATCTGGGAATAAACGAGAAAATGCTTGTTGGATAAGATTATTTGAGGATCTTAACGGTTCCATTAGTGGCATCTACTTCAACAACATCTCCTTCTTTAAGTATTTTTGTAGCAAATTTAGTTCCTACAATGCAAGGGATGTTCATTTCTCGAGCGATAATTGCAGCATGACAAAGAATGCCTCCTTCGTCGGTAACTATTCCAACAACTTTTTTTAATAAGGGAGTGTCTTTTGGATGAGTCATGTGAGTAACAAATATTGATCCCGAAGGAATGTTCTTTCCTGACTTAAAAACAGTTCCTTGAACTTTCCCTTGACAAGCGCAATGTCCTTTAATCACTTTTATGCCCGTTTTAACACTAAAGAATTCTTGTTCTACCTCTTGTATCAATTCCCTTTTAGTAGATAGAAATTCCTTTCTTTCAGTAAGTAAATAAACATATCCTCTTCTTCGGTTTGACAACTCTTCTTCTGAAGGAACCTTCTTACTATTATTAAGAAATATTTTCATTTCTGAACACGTTAAATAACTTAATAATTCTCCTCTCTTTCTTATTCTTTTAAGTGTAGAAACAAACGCTTTCTCTAATAACGGATAAAAAGAACCTACCTCTTCTCTTTGTTTAGAAATGATTTGAATATCTGCTTTTGAAAGCAATTTATTATGAGAATCATTCCCTAAATAACGCCAAAAACAATTGTAAACCCCCAAAGATAGAATATAATGCGAATAAGATTGATGAATATTTTTTAGACGTTCTTTCGCCAATTTAGTTTTGGTTGTGAGTAATGATTTTGAGGTCAAGAAATTTTGGTATGCTTCCTTCAATACTTTAGTTAAATCCGCTTTTGGAAGAATTTTATGAATCTCTTTTTCTAATCTCTTTTCATTCAAAAGAAGGTTAAATCCCTGGGGGTTTCCAATTCCGGCTGCTCCCAAATACTTAACTCCTATTTCTTTCTTAAGAAGTTTAACATAAGTTAAAGCAATAAAACTCAGGGTGTATAAACTCAAATTTCTTTTAGTTGCAGGAGCTAAACCTAATTTTTTAATCTCAGAGATAACATTATACATAAGTTTAAGATATTAACAGAATTTATATTTCTTCCTACCCAATCTCATATCTCAACAAAGCAGCAATGCCTCCCATCTGCTGTAACTGTACTCCTTCCCTAGTTTCGGTAGAAATGATTCTTACCTCTGTTCCGCCTTTTTGGGCTTTTTCTTCTAATTCAAACACTCTTTCTTCAGGCATACTCTCAGAAAGAAGTAATACATCTACTGCGTTTAGTTCTAAAGCTCTTAAGGTTTCTTTCTCTCCATAAGTTACCTTTCCCGGGTTATCTAACAACTGTCTGAAGAAACGTTCCATGATTTTCATTTCTCTAGCCACTTCTTCTTTTTCTAATAAATCAGTAGATTTATCTAATAATTCTTGCAATCCATACTCATCAGTATAAGATAAATCCTTAGTTCCAATAATCTTTTTCTTTATATCCCCCGTGAGATAGTCATGGTTCATAAAATCATTAACCGTAACCCCCGGACCGCCAATGATGATCCCCATAAGATTATTCCCCATGGGTAAGAATTGTTCTTTCATATACTCGGAAATTTTCTTATAATGTTCCTTGTTTGCTAATTCTCTAGCACGAGCGAAACGAGGTGCTGATTGACCTCCCGCTTTGAACTTTCCCGGAACTTCTGAATGGGTTTTCATTAAAGGAATGATAGTTTTCCCCCTAAGCAAAGCAATGGTAGCATCCCGATGATCTAATACCACTAATCCATAAACTTCTTTATCTGCCATCATCTCTTCTAAAATATCCGTAACAAAGGTCTTATCACAACGGTATATTCGCACATTCAAGGGAACGGGGGGTTCGATACTCCATACCCGTAAATCTTCTTTACCTTCAACTGCAGCGACATTACCTGTAAACACAATCAATCCATTCTCGGGAGTATTCTTGAACAATCGTAGATGTTGGATCATCTTTTCCAAAGCCATCTGTACATTTTTTCTGGTTACTGCAGATTTGATGTTTGAAGCAGTTCCCTGTTCTTCTGCTAAATGGTTGATAATCTTAACCATATCATAATCTTTTGGAATATAAACAGATACAAACTCGGTATGGAGCGCTTTTTGTGCTTTAAGCTCCTTGATGAGGTGCCTTACATGCATCTTCTGTTCTGAGGTTGTATTAGACATAAGAACAGTTATTTTGTTTGTGATTTATAAAATTATGGGGGTAAAAGGTTATTCCTAAACCTATCTTATTAGAAAATAGAAATTAAAAAAGAAAAACAGAACTACTTTCTCTTCTTCTTTTTAGTTACTGGTTTTTCATTACAGCATCCGCAAGAACAAGTGGTATTCCATTTAAACAAGGAATATAACGGACAATAATGAAATATTCCGGTCAAGAAGGGGATTAATCCTAACAACCCCCACCAACTTTGATAGAAAGTACCCAATAGTAAAACGATTACTCCAATCACTACTCTGATTCCACTATCCAGATCACCTACATTCTTACACATAATAATCACCTCTTTACTACAATGATTATTTTGCAGTTTATATATTTATTCCTCAAATATAGACCACAAATAGAAAAATATGAAGAATCTATTTCTTACAACTATCAATAATCTTAACTTTATGTCCTCTTTCCAGAGCTTCTCCTAAACACACCTGAAATATCTCACAATCAAGATTCTCACGAATCTTAGCTTCAGAATACTTTCTTTTTTTCAATCGTTTTTCTAACTCTTTCAAGTTTGAACAAGTCATAACTATCCCTTGATTAACCAGTTTCTTAGGCAAATAATGAGAAATGTGTGTATCAATAATTATCCCCTTCTCTTTAGCATGAACTTTGATCTCTTTCTTCACCAATTCTAAGAACTTCTTCTCGTCAATGACATAACTTTGACTTTTTCGATCATAACGAACAGACAACTGTTTGTAATGAGAATGTAAATTTAAGTGATAATATCCTCTTTCTTTAGCTATCTTTTTAGCTAAAGTTGATTTACCTGTTCCGGGAGTACCAGTAATGGCAATAACTTTCATAGGAACAGAAATAAAACTTTAATAAATAAACTTATCTAAATTAAATATCCTTCTTATCTAACTTATCTTTTTCTCTCTGAGCGTGATGATGATGGAACAACTTATTAACGATATGTTGGTGCATCAATGATTCAATAATCAAGATAATTAAGAATAATACTAACGCATATCCGAACAATACCACTAAATCCATCCATAATGAGCTTAAGGGGGTGGCGAAAAGGATTGTTTCTCTCACTAACTTCTCTCCTAACACAAACGGATTAAAAAAAGTTATATCTCGCACAGTAGAGGAAACGCTTTCTAACGGTAAGATTAATCCCGAGAAGAATAATAATAAACTCCCTAAAGAAATCGATGCTAACACTGCAGTTTCTTCAGAACTTAAGATATAACCAATGATCATCCCTAAGAAGGTAAATACTGACGCTACTAAGAATAAAATCAATGCTAAAGGCAATAAGCTAGCATAAATCCCCTCTTTTAAGAAAAATATGGCAATTCCTAAGATGATTATTACTTGTATTAATATCAAAATTAAATTAGTAAGATAAGTGGATAAGACAAAGGTAATTTTCTTAATTGGCAAAAAGAAGTTTCTAGTGAATGCCGGACTGGTTTTTTCCATCATCACTAAAGTAGTTCCTAACAATAAGGAAGTGAACATAATCACTAAGATGATCAATCCAGAGAACATGTAGTTCAGGTAAGTATTCTCTGGACTAATTTTTTCAATCTTAGTAATTAAGGGATTTGAAGCAACTTTAGCATCAGTAACTTTCTGCGAGCTCAATTTTGAACTAACTTCATCTAATCCTTTCTGAATGCTTTCTAAACTACTAATCCCTTCGTTTAAACTTTTCTTAATTTGGTCCAAGTTTTTAGTACTGGCCGAGACTTGTAGTGACGCAGTTGACAATTTTGTCTTGGCTGAAGTTAAGTCTGTTTGCATCCCCGTAACCATTGCGCTGACCGCGGCTAAAGTGCCGTTTCCTGAAGTAGAAGTTAAAACTGAAGCAGCAGAACTTACACTTGTTCCAGCCTCGTTAAGCAAAGTAATAATGGGGGTACGCGCAGAGCTGCTGATATTAGCATTATTTAATGCCGTTTTAGCAGAATTTATCTTGGCAGTACTGGTGGTTAAACTGCTAGTTAAACTAGTTTGGAAAGAAGTTAATACTGAAAGATCATAATTTACATCTGGAGCAATTAAATCTAATCCAGATAAGGTGGATTTAGTACTATCCGCTGAACTAGCGGCAGAACTAGACTTATCTCCTACCGTTTTAAGATTACTTTTTTCAGTAGAAACTTTAGTATTAGCTTCACTCATTCTGGTAAGCATATCTTGAGCAAGATTTTGGGTTATTTCTTGTTCTTTTAGATTAAATTTACTTTCTAAAGTTTGTTGGATCATCCACACCAAGTTAATCTTACTTGGATCAATATAGAAAGTTATTTCTTTAGCAGTATTGCCTTCAATCTTAAAAGAGTCAGGCAAAGTTATACATGTGTGGACATAACCTAACTTCACCTCTTCAATACAAGTAGCATTATCAATATATTTGATGATCTTAAACTCTTGTTCTTGTAAGGTGTTTATGAAAGAGTTAGTGTCTTCGTTAAAATTTGGCGAATAAATCCCAATATTCAACCCATATTTTGAATTGTTATTAAAAGAAAGTCCTAAGATCAAGATTATTAATAACGGAGCAAAAACTACAATCAAAGCTGAACCTTTAGCTCTAATCAATAGTTTAAGATTCTTTTTTGTCAATAGCCATAACGAATTCATAGTTTTTCCTGCGATATTTTGGTTAATACTTCCTTCAAAGAAGGTTTACGTAGATCAAAATCGTGCAAATAAAGATGTTCCTCTTTGATGATTCTCATCAGAGCTAGCATGGCTCGCTCTGAATCCTGAGCGCTTATCGCTAACTGATGCCCCTGATCAATTATTTTTAATCCCGGAACTTTTCGTACTAGAGAAATAAGTTTTTCCTTATCCTTTCCTACCCGAAGATTGAAAATGAAACTTTCTTTCATGTAAGGTTTTAGTACTTCTTCCATTTCTCCATATCCACGTACTCTACCGTTGTGGACAATGGCTAACTTGTTACAAATTCTTTCCAGACTCTCTAAATGATGCGAAGCGATCACTACCGTAACTCCCTGTTCATTGACTGCTTTAATGAGATCAATAATCTCTTCTTGAGTAAGTGGATCTAAATCTGCCGTAGGTTCGTCTAAGATCAATAATTTAGGTTTATGGATTAAACTGCAAGAGATATCTAATCTTTTTTTCATTCCACCAGAAAGTTGTTCCGCTAACTTGTTCTGATGGTTCTTTAATCCGGTAAATTCTAATAAACTTTGAGCGTTAGCTTCTAAGACGTCCTTTTTTATTCCATACATCTTTCCGAAATGAAGAAGATTTTCATGGATAGTCAATTTGGGATAAAAAGAAGTGTGTTGTGGGGTGAAGCCAATATGTTTCTTTATTTTACTGAAATGCTTGTTTAAATTCTTGGGCTGATGATCAACTTTAGAGAAGTACATCACTTCTCCCTCACTTGGTTCTAAAAAACCAGAAATTAAGTTCAGAAGGGTAGTTTTACCGCTACCTGATTGGCCAATGATTCCAAACACATCTTTTTCTTGAATAACTATATTTACATCACTCAATACTTTAGACTTATTGAACGATTTACCTACCTCTTTTAGTTGGATGAACTCCACGTCTTTAATGAAAGAGAAGAAGTTTATAAAGGTTATGGGTTGGCTGAACCGAGATCAGTTAACACTTCTTCAATCGAATCGCAGCGTTTAACATATTTACTGAAGAACCAAGGAGATTTTGCGTTAGCTTCTCCTACCACATAAACTTTGGGAGTTCCTCTTTCTGCAGCCAAAATCATCGCTGCTCCAATTTCTAAAAATAAAGTAGATCCGGTTTCATCTGGGAAAGCAATTACCGCATCACTTCTAAGGATAGCAGAAATTTCGTTTTCTCCGTAGGTTCGAGCTAATTCTTGATTCTCTCGATATGGTTTAATTGGCTTGTGGGTGGTCCAATCATAACTAATATGGTGGCCGAGTGCTTCTAATCTTTTGTAAACTTCATGAACAAACTCCTTTTTCTCAAATTTGGCTACGACATAGATTTCCATTTTTGAATAGTTGTTAAATTATCTTTAAAAGGATTTGCATTCTAAAAGAGATACTAATTTTCATTCCTTAACTGTGGTGTGAAAAGTTATTAAATAAGTTCCTTTACTGAAAAAATAAACTCGGGTGATTTCCATGAATTCTATTTTAACTGGCGCTTCTAAGAAAAGTGAAGAGCATGAATATTATAATCCTGTTCCAGAAGGATATCAAGTTGGTAAAACTAAGTATGTTATCGTTTATGGAACAGTTATGTCTGGGTTAGGCAAGGGAATATTTGCTTCTTCTTTGGCTAAACTGTTTCAAATTAAAGGGTTCAAAGTAACCCAGATGAAGTTGGAAGGTTATTTGAACGTTGATGCCGGCACTCTAAACCCTTTCCGCCATGGAGAAGTGTTTGTTCTAGACGATGGCACTGAAACAGATATGGATCTGGGAACCTATGAACGATTTATCGAACAGAACTTATGTAAAGAAAACTTTGCCACTAACGGACAAATTTTTACTGATATTCTCAACAAAGAAAGAAAAGGAGGATATCTTGGAAGAGACGTTCAATATATCCCTCACGTTACCGGGGAAATAAAATTAAGGTTAAGAAATCTAGCTATAAAAAGTCAAGCCGATATTGTTTTTGTTGAGATCGGCGGGACAGTTGGCGATATAGAAAACAGTCACTATATCGAAGCTATGCGTGAATTAGGATATGAGGAGGGCAGGGAAAATGTGTGTAACGTGGCTTTAACTTATGTGATTGAACCAGAATTTTTAGGTGAACAGAAAAGTAAAGCAGCCCAGTTAGGTTTACGTGAATTAACTCGGTTAGGAATTCAACCAGATATCATCGCTTGTCGGTGTGGACACGAAGTTATGGAAAAAGTTAGAGAAAAAATTAGCATCTTTGCTAATGTTCCTTTACCCAGAGTGGTAAGCGTACATGATGCAGACAGCATTTATTTAATTCCCACTATGCTTAGGAAGTATAAACTGGATGAACAAGCACTTGAAGTATTAGGGTTGAAAGATCGAGTTAAGGAAAATGAAACTGCTAAGAACGCTTGGGAAAGTTATGTTTACAAGATTTTGGGGATCGAAAAGGAAGTCACTGTAGGCATTACTGGAAAATATACTGCTTTACGCGATTCTTATGCTTCTATCATCAAAGCATTGGAACATGCCGGAACAAGTTTAGGAGTTAAAGTAAATCTTAAATGGATTGACACTACTTTCTTGAATGAGGAAAAAGCAGCTAAGGAATTAGCCGAAGTTCACGGTATTCTCGTTCCAGGAGCATTTGGTTCTCGGGGTGCAGAAGGAAAGATAATTTGTATTAAGCATGCTCGTGAACAAAAAGTTCCTTACTTGGGGTTATGTTATGGTTTTCAGATGGCCACTATTGAATATGCTCGAAATGTCTGCGGTTTAGCTGGAGCAAATTCTACTGAAGTGGATCAGAATACTCCTCATCCAGTGATAGATTTACTTCCAGAGCAGCAGAGAATCGCTGAATTGGGAGGAAACATGCGTCTTGGTGGTTTTGATATCGAGATTAAAGCAAATAGTTTTGCCGCAGAGTTGTACGGAGACATTGTTGCTAGAGAAAGGTTTAGACATCGCTGGGAATGTAATCCTGCTTATCTTCCTCAACTGGAAGCTAATGGTTTGATTTTTTCTGGCAAAGCTCCGGGCAGAGAGATTATGCAAATTTTAGAACTGCCTCGAGAAGTACATCCTTTCTTTATGGCTACACAAGCTCATCCAGAGTTTACTTCTAGGCCACTTAAACCAAATCCGATGTATCTGGGCTTTGTTAAAGCAGTAGTGGAAAAAGCAGGGATGAATAGTTGTAACCTTAATTGATTTTGTTTTTTAAATTTTAATCTGGCACCATAGATAACGTCGGGAATTCGGTGTATCCAAAGTATTCATATCCTCGGATTACATCACTAAATCTTTTTACTACTTCTTCCAATATTTCTAAAAGATGATTTAGATCCCTGACCACAATCTCCGTTTCAAAATCTGCTCCTCCAATCGAATCATTTATTTGATAGAAATATCGATGTTGTTTGAGGTATTCAAACAATTCTTTGTTTCTTTTAATAGAATTTAGTAAAAAGTCTACTCGATATCCTTGATGATCCATCTTTTGCAGATTCAGGTTAATTTTGTACCCGGTGATTATTTTATTCTTTTCCAACGAAAGAATTCTTTTTCTGATTGTCTCAGAAGTAACTTCCATTTTTTTGGCTATTTTAGTGAGTGGTTCTCTGACATTGATAGAATATAATTTAATGATTCTTTCATCCAGTTCATCAAAGCTTACTAAAGGTCCCTTTCCGTAAACTCTTTCCATAACCTCTCTCTTATCCTCAAAATCCACAAAAAAGCGTTTGTTAAAGTTATGAACTGGTGCGTAAATAGCAATTTTGCTCTCTGCAATCTTATCCTTATAATTCAGTTGAATTTCACTCCACATCTTGTGGAAGTTATCCGTTGATTTCACTCCCACAAAAAAAGCGAAATCCCATTTCTCATGAAGAACGGTAGTGGTCCAAATGTTTTCCTTGATTTTTATCTCCTTATAAAATTTTTGTTTCTGATCTTGAGTCATATTTTGCCATTTCAAATAAATTCTAAACGTGAAATATCCTAGTTTGGACATATCCACTATGGCGCTGTAACCTAAAATAATTTCCTCTTGTTCCAAACGACGAATTCTAAAATTCACAAACTCTTTTGATCGCCTGATTTTCTTGGCAAGTTGAGAGATGGATTGAGAAGAATCTCTTTCTAATTCTAAGATAATTCTCTTATCAAACAAGTCTAAGATCATTTATTTTATCAAAATCATTTTATTTTATAAATATATTGTTTTTGATAAAAATTCTTCTCAGAATATTTAAGTATTGGCTCGGGTTACTACTTGTTAAGAGAAACAAACAAGGAAAAAAAGGAGATGAAATAATATGTTAAATAAAAAAGTTTTGGGTCTTAAAAACAAAGTTGTTGATTTATGGGTAGATTACAAAGAACTTGGTCTTGTTTCGTTACTGACGGCTGGATTAATAATTGGAGCAGTATATTATTTTAGAGGTAGTCCAGCTTATCGTGAACGTATTGAACGAGAACAAATTAAAGATTGTCAAGCTTATGTGGAAATGGTGGTCTTGACAGATGAGGGTCGTTCTACCCCGGAAGGATTTTTGTTGACTAGAATTCTCTGCGACTCTAGATGTTATCGGACAGAACTGTCTGATCAACTAAAGGAAGGAATTCCCGAAATAGAAGCTCATCAACATGCTGTGCAGGAATGTTTTTACAAGAACATAGCCAAAGGAGATGATTAAAAATGGATAAATCCGCACAAAAGAACGGAAACCTTGAAAACATTGAAGGAGATTTCAGAAAATACGGAAGAATTATTCCTGGAACTTTAAGACATGTAGATGAGTTAATGCAAGAAGGTCTCGATGTAAGAGATCCTTGGGCAGAGGGATACGATCACGGCTTAAGAGGATCTTATATTCCTGCTGATGGGTTTGTCTATTCCTTAGAAAGGGGCATGCCAACCTTAAGAATCACCCGAGAAACTGCTAATCCCCTTTTAAAACATATTGACACCATTAGAAAGATGTCTGTCTTATCAAAAGATTACGCTGTCTCTACAGATGATTTTAATGCAGTTAAAGATGCTTCTGATACAGTGACTATTGATTTAACCAAAATAAGATTCTCTGACAATCATAGAAAAGATGGTAACGTAAGTCTTGATATAGACCCTTCTCGAGAACTTAGTGATTATAATTCTGAAGAACAAAAACTATTGTTAAGAATCTTAGGACCAACCGAAGCCGATTATGAGGTTAATATGGCTAGGGTAAGAGACGCTCCAAGTAACCCCCGAAATTTTACACTTATCCTTTTGGCACCAGATTATATTAAAGCCAAGGCCAAAGAAGGACCAATTGCGCGACCTTCCTGGTTGAATACTAAATTTATGGGTGGAGGAGTGCAATTAGGGGCTACATGTGAATGCGGTTTAAGGTATGATGGTTTCATTCGTGGAGTACGTCAGCTAAGCACTAGATGTCCGTCCATGGAAGAGATTTTAGAAGTGTCAAAACGTTATGTTATGAATAATACTCTTTTCGAAGAAGAAATAGAAGAATTGTATTACCAACATTAATCTTAAACAGGAGAAATAAAAATGAAATTACATAAATTATTAATTGGAACACTAGCAGCGCTAACTTTAGCTTGCAGTGGGGAAAAGGATAAAAATACTTCTTCCTTAGAACAAAAGTTAAACCATCGACCTGCTGGAATAGAAATTGTGGGTAAAACTTGTGTAAGAAAAATTTTACCTGAGTATAAACATTTAGTTGAACTATTAGCGAAGAGATTAGATGAACATTTATCTCCTTATGAGAATGAAGCTCTATCTAAGTCTTTTTTTGAAGAATGTTATATCGCTGGACTAACCAACTGTCCTCTAGAGCATAAGGTAAATTCTAATGCTATTAAATTAGAATTTTATGGTGGAGAAAGGTATGGTCCGTCTAAGTATCTATTTGAGATAAATCTTCACGACTTGGACAACTTTTCCGAGAAATCTTCTCCTGAAGTAGTCGTTTTAGAAGTTTCCCAATGCGGCGGAGGACTAAAAGCGTACGAACTAGTCTTAATTAGAGAGAAAGAAGAATTACAGGTGGTAGCTGATGCAGCTTATCTTAAAGCGATAGAACAGATGAATGGGAAGGATGCAATCTTATGTGATCACTGGAAATAATCACTTTTATTCTTCTAAACAACCTTCTGGGAAATAATTAATCTTATGATCTTTAAACAAAGGGAAAGAATCAAAGTCAGTAATCATATCGCTAAATTTTCCTCTAATTTCGATAAAGATGTCTTGAAACTCTTGGACTGTTTTTGTTTCTATTTCCAATCCAATACGATAATCTCCCATCTGTTTAACTGCAAAAGTGATGTTGGGATTTGTTTTAAAATAGGCAAAGAGCATTTTTTCCCTTTCTAGGTTTAACCTATTGACCTTCAGAAACAACATAAAAGATTGATACCCCAAAACAGAAGGATTTAGAAACAACCTAAAACCTAACAGAAGCTTATTCTTTTGCATTTCTTCTATTCTGTTTTTAATGGTATTTCCACTAACCTTTAATTTTTGACCCAATTGTAAATTTGAAATCCAAGCGTCTTGACTTATCACTTTGATAATCTCTCGATCTAATTGGTCTAACTGTATTTTTGAATTTGTCCTCATCTCATGAAAGAAATTCTTTCTTGTTTCTTTTTTCTCTAAGAGATAAGATCGTTCTAGATCGTAAACATTTAGATAAATCAACACTTCATAATCTAGAATGAATGCACCATACTTTGAAGCAACTTCTTCAAAGATTTTATTAAATTGGAAATTGTCTTTGCAAACAAAGTTTACTACTATGTCCCAATCTTCTCCTACTTCTCCTAACCAGAAGACGTGGGGGTGATTCTTAAGATAAGAAATGATTTCTGCTTTTTGTTCTTTGTTGATGTTTAAGAGACGTAACATTACTCGATACCAATTATATCCTACTACTGCACTGTCAAACACAGCTTTAACGCCCAAGATAACCTTTTCTTCTCGCAACCGTTTTATACGATATTCTACCACTTGCCGGCTTAAGGCAACCTTTCTGGCTAATTTCGTAAGGGGCATCCTTGCATTCAAATCTAGCAAAGAAAGGATCTTTCTATCTTTTAAATCAATTTTGTACATTTTGTCTTATTATTGGCATTAAATCATTATTTACTTATAAATATTTCTAATATGCAAAAATAATACTAAAAGATTTTTAATATCTTAACAGTCGTTACTACTCATCAAAAACGAAATCAAACAAAAATAAAATAAAAAGAGGCAAAACAAAATGACCACTATCCCTTGTTCGGAAGCGAAACCCTTTGGCGCCGGCTTGTTTTACTTAGTGGAACAATTCGGAGAAAAGGGTATTGAATTGCGGGCTGTACCTGTAGATCATCAAAGAACGGAAGAAAACCTTTCTGAAGTTCCTGTCGAGGTACTAGGCGATCGCTTAAGCGGATGGAGAAGAAAATGTGGCAACCCCCATTGTGCTCGTGGGTTTGAAACTTTAGCTTATAATGGAGAAGAACTGACAGAATTACGTGGTCAGACTCAAGCTATTGATGAGATGGTTCGATCTTTGGTTGATGGGATGGGGGATCATATTTTGGTAGAAGGTGGCCATTACATTCCCGAATTAAGAAATATGGATTTAATGCCCCAACAGCCTCTACACGCTTTAGAAGAATCTCTGAAAATAATTGAGTATGCTCATGAGCAGGGTAAGTCCGCTGACTTATTGCTGTTTGTCAACGACTTACATATGGGAATAAAGGAATATGGTTCTGAGAACAGAGAAGATTTCTTCGAAGATTATGCTCTACCCAGCGCAGTAAAGGGGCGTTTACTTGATCTGAGTCAGAAAGGGGTTTCTTTTCGAGTCATGGTGGTAGGAGAAAGAAAGCTTTATGATCGCTTGAGCCGAGAAAGAAAGCGCCTGATGCGTGATGGAAGATTGCATGATGCAGGAGATGGAAGTTACAATGTCACCGTTGACGAGAAGGAGATTACTGTTCTCTGCCATGGTCAAGAAAACCCCGAAAGTGGGAGAATAAAATGTAGGGGTGCCTGTGCTCGAGTCATGCAAATGGCGGAGGATATGGAGTACACTGGATTAGTGCAAGTATATCCTGTCTGTGCTTTAGGAGTAATGGAAGAGGCTCACAAATTGTATAGACACCTCTATGATGAAGACATTCCTACTTTGGAACTTTATCGTACTATAACTTGTTTTGCAGATACAGACAAAATTAGAGCTATTGAACCAAAATAAAACAATAAGAAAAAATTAAAACAAAAAAGGAGATGAAATAAAATGAATTATGATGATTATGATGAAGATGCGTCATCATTATTGGGAAGAAGAATCGGTTATTATGATAACAGATCAGAAAAGTTAGTAGTAACATACAAAGATTTGAAGGAAGAGTTTCCTAAAATAGAAGCGGCATTCAAAAAAGCAGCAGAACAGATTCAAATTCCTACGGGAGTTGTAAGGGTCCCTCTGGGAGATGAAAGAGTTATAACTATACCTAGGACTTTGAGTCTGGTTGATTTAACCTGTCCCCAGATAGCTCTGATTAATTCAATTCTGAATGAGGGTGAAGGGATGATCCATGGAAGCAGCGGAGCAATTTACAGAACAGCGCCATTAAATCAAGTAATTGATCTTTTTGTCAAAGGACATTTGACTAAAGAAAATTTACCAACTGCTAATCAAGGTGGATATGGTGGTTTTTTGACAGGAACAGATCTTTTTCGTTTTAGGAGCGGCTTCACCTATAAATCTATGACAGATGTTATTGGAGTTGTTCACGGATCTAATACAATCGATAAATGGGTTGAACCAATAGGAAGAAAACAAAGTAGAGACGAGGCCGACTCAATCTATGACTTGAAGAGCATAGCGATGAAAGACGCAAATGATTTCAGCAGCATTCACAGAATTCCTATCGCCCCCTCAGGACTAGCAGATATTGCCAAAGGTTTCATAGGCGGGGGAAGCATGTTGATGCTGGACTATGATGAATTTATTCATACGTCTGACAAAATCCTTTATGGTGAAGTTGGAAAATCAGGCGAGCACGGTAGATTTGGCGTTGCTATTGATGCTAAGACATTAAAATTTAAGTCCGAGGGTGCAGGTCTTATAGTTGAAGCAGATATTGGTGGCTTAGTCGATGATCCCTTTTTTGTCGCTGTTTCAGGAGGTCTTGAAAGAGCAAGAGCTTATGCTGACAAACTAAAATCATTAGGCATTAGCAAATTTGAGTTGGGAAGACCTTACACTTCTTCTGAGGAAGGCGGGACTATGTTATGCATTGATTTGTTTGGAAGTATAACCCAAAGAACAATCGGGCTTAATTATCCCCATAATCACTATGCAAGCATCTTCCTTGAGAGAATAGGGCCCCCACAGTGATTTTACTTTTTTTTGAGATAAGAAAATTATCCTATTGTAGTTTTACTTAAGATTTTTTACTAAGCCGCCATCTCCACAATCTTTATATATACTCTTCAAAATTTAACTTAAATCATGTCTTTTAAGGAAAAGGTTAAACGGGTGTATGAGGATCATTATAAAATATTAATGATTTTTCCTATAATCTTATTATTAGGGGCCTTTCTACAGATTGGAATTCAAACTTATACCACCGGAGATTTTCTTAATCGAGGAGTTAGTCTGAAAGGCGGTTCTACTATTACTATTAATTCCGTTGAAGGCATCAATATCCTTGAGTTAGAATCTTTCTTAAAAAGTAATTTTCCTAATGATGAAGTAAGCATTCGTACTTTAAGTGTAAGCGGAAAAGTTAGTGGAATTGCTATTGATTCAGATATTCAAGACAAAACTCAGATAGAAAAGTTTGTTGAACTTGTGGGTCAGAAAGTAGATTTAAAGAATACCAGTTATGGGGTAGAAGTTATGGGTGCAGCTCTCGGAGCAAGTTTCTTCAAACAAGCGGGTATTGCTTTGTTAGTTTCCTTCTTATTAATGGGATTAGTAGTTATTGCTTATTTCAGAATTTGGATTCCAAGTATAGCCGTTATTATTTGCGCTTTTTCAGACATTGTGGTTACTATGTCCGTATTTAATCTTACCGGAATGAAATTAAGCACAGCAGGAGTAGCTGCTTTCTTGATGTTAATTGGATATTCTATCGATACAGATATCCTTCTTACTAGCAGAGTATTGCATCGTAAAGAAGGTACCGTTATGAGCAGAATTTATAGTTCCATCAGTACTGGGATGACTATGACTACTACCACTATCTGTGTAGTTTTAGTAGGATTATTTTTCGTCCAAAGTGAAACTATTCGTCAAATCATGTTGATTGTTCTTATCGGTATGTGTGTAGATATGATTATGACTTGGATTCAAAATGTGGCAATCTTAAGATTATATTTAGAACATAAAAAGGTTAATGTAAAATAAAAATGATCCCTTGGAAAAAGTTGTTTACCAATTGGAAAGTGGTCTTATTACTCATTTTTGTAGTTTTTGCTTTAGTATCTATCCAACCCCGTTTATGGGGTACAGATGGAGTAACTCTTCGTAGCGTTTCTAGTAATTCTTCTGCCTCTGAAGCAGGGATGCAAAGTCCTGCCGGTAAACTTACTCCTTTAGCTAAAGAAAGAATACTTTCTATCAACGGAGCACCAATAAATACTCTTGATGATTATTATACTCAAACCAGTGCGCTTGAGCCTAACAGAACCGTAAGAATTCAAACTACTAAGAAGGATTACAGTTTAGTAACTAGGGACGTTTCTCTGGACGGAAAAGTGGATTTAGGGTTGAAAGTTTATGAAGCCCCCACTTCTAATTTACGTAAGGGATTAGAACTGGAAGGAGGAACTCGAGTTCTTCTTAAACCTACAGAAATAGTTTCTGCTGAAGATCTTACCAGTACCGTAGATACTTTAAAGGAAAGATTAAACGTTTATGGATTAAGTGATGTGACCGTTCGAGTAGCTTCAGATTTAGAAGGAGAAGATTATATCTTAATTGAGATTGCCGGAGTAACTGAAGAAGAAGTAAAAGAATTATTGTCTAAACAAGGCAAGTTCGAAGCTAAGATTGGTAATGAAACCGTTTTCTTTGGTGGAAAGAAAGATATTACTTATGTATGCAGAAGTGCTCAATGTTCAGGGATTGATCCTAATCGAGGCTGTTTCCAAGTTCAAGAAGGGTACGCCTGTAGTTTTTTCTTTAGTATTTCTTTAAGTCAAGATGCAGCAGAAAGACAAGCATCTTTAACAAATAAACTTAGCATAGTTAGCGATGATGCTTCTCAAGAGAATTATCTCAGTGAAGATTTAACTTTATATTTGGATGATAAGGAAGTTGACAAACTAAAAATAGGGGCTGAACTTAAAGGAAGAGCCACTACGGACATTCAAATCTCTGGGTCTGGTTCGGGATTGAACCAACAACAAGCCATGTCGGTTGCTCTTCAAAACATGAAGAGATTGCAAACTATCATAATTACCGGAAGTTTACCTACTAAGTTAGAAGTAGTAAAGATGGACACTATTTCTCCTTCTTTAGGTAAGGAATTCCTTAACAATATTCTTTTTGTTGGTTTATTAGCAATCATTGCGGTCAGTGCAGTTGTTACCATAAGATACAAAAAGCCCAAAGTAATCATCCCTTTAGTTTTAACCATTATTTCAGAAATAATTTTGGTTTTAGGTTTTGCAGCTTTAGTGGGTTGGAATTTAGACTTAGCAGCTATTGCCGGAATCTTGATTGTTATTGGAACAGCAGTAGATCATTTAGTTATCATTACTGATGAAACGGTTAGGGGTGAAGTAGAAGCCACCGATTGGAAAATTCGCATCAAGAACGCTCTGTATATTATCATGGGTGCATACCTGACTGCAGTTGCTTCCATGATTCCGTTATGGTTTGCTGGGGCAGGAATGTTGAAAGGATTTGCCTTCACGACCATTGTAGGAGTTTCTTTTGGAGTATTAGTCGCTCGTCCTGCTTATGCCGCAATAGCAGAAATCTTATTAAAGAAAGAGTAATTTTATTTATCTTCTTCTTAAGGTATCTATTAATGCAGGAAGAATAAACATTACTGCAAAGATAATGCCGATAATCCAAGGGCTGTTAGTATGACTGAAAGCAGCTTTCTCAGCGTAGCGATTAGAAAATAATACCATTACTATCATATTGATCAGGGCAATTACGGGTAAGAGTATTCCTGCCAATAAGTGATGATGCCAAGTTAAATGTTTAATATCTGTAATTAAGAAATTATACACAAACCCGATCATTAATCCTAACAACGCCACTATTGAGTAAAGTACCCAACTATTCAAAAAGATTAAAAATGGGATCATGATTAAAGAAATAAGCAAGTTAGCAAATACAATCACCACTAAAGCACTCCAGAACACCATTCTGGCAAAGAACACATCATGGACTTCTGCTCGTTCTAAAATCGATTTAGCTCTTAAGATCTCTTTTTCACTCCATCCTTTCTGTCTTAACTGGGGAACATTCATTGTTCTAACTCCAAGTTTAAACAGAGATGTTTAGCAATAAGACGGTATTCTTTAGCTGCATTTGATCGAGGATATAAATGATGTACCGGAGATTGTTCCATTAATGCGTTCCTGAACTTTTTATCATATTTGATATTAGCAATAATTGGTGTTCCCAATATTTTTTCAATTTCTATCGGTTTTAATTCTGTCCAACCCCGAAAATGGCTCATATTTAAAACAACACCTGCAATAGTATTATTGTGTGCTTGTGCTAACTGGATGGTTTTCAAGGCGTCCATCACTGAACTTAAATTTGGTTGTACGATAATAAGGGCTTCATCAGTGTTCTTAAGAATTTGATTCAGTTCGTACCCTAATCCACTGGGCGCATCTACTAATACAAATTCGCTCAGATTATCTAGATGTTCAAAAATTTCAGTAAGTTTCTGGGGGTTAGTCTTCTGAAAGTCAATAAAATTAAGTGAGGCAGGAATTAAGGTTATTCCACTTTTATGTTTGTAAGTTATATCTTGTAATGTCTTTTCTTTTTTTAAGAATTTGTTTAAGGTTCCTTCGGGATTAAGCAGCCCTAATTGTAATCCTAAATTTGGAGTAGCCAAATTGGCATCTAAAAGAACTACATTTCTCCCCATCTTGTGCAGAGCGTGGCCTACGTTTAAAGTGGTGGTAGTCTTTCCTACTCCTCCTTTTCCGGAGACTAAAGCAATAAAACGAGTCATTATTAATCAGCTCTTTTGTTTTTATAAATCTTAGAAGAAAGGAGTATTTAATCTTTTCGTGCCTTTAGTTGAGGATAATCATTGTGCATATTCATTTTCCTCAACTAAAGTTTGAAAGACAGAATGTTGATTGGTATTACTTCTGTCTTTCATTACTTAAAGATTATTCTTCTTCCGGCTTACCTTCAATCTGATGATAAGCATAAGTTAAGAAATGGCGCACAAAACGCTCATGATTGATTAAACTGTCAATGTCCACATAAGTAGTGCACTTATCTAATTCTACAATAACTGTTACGTGTCTTCGATATTCTTCTCTTTTATTGTAAGAAGACTTTAAGATCATCTTTAAGAAAGCATAAAAGGCCATATATTTCTTCATTTGTAAGTCTTCTCCATACAACTCTGCCAGCTTAGTTCCACGTAAAGCTGGACTTTTAGGTAAAGCAATCATTTTACCTTCCTCTTTAGCCTTTTCCAAGTATGCTTCGATAATCAAGTCAAAAACACTAACTAATCTGGTTAAAGCATTAATAATAACATCGGTTGTTCGAGTATACTTTAAGCTTACGTAAATTATATGTTCTAAACGTTTAAGTTCTTCTCGCGCTTCTAAAAGGTAGTCATTCATAGTTATATTAAGTGTGGGTATAGAAATATATGCTTGTTTTTATTACTTTCGGTTAATAACTGTTTCCGCCGCGGTTAGGAAAGAAGCAGTTTTGCTTGCCCACTCTTTGATCTCTTTAGGAGTAATGGTTTTTAATTGATAATCCTTGCTACACATTACAATCCTATCCCCTCGTACAAACTCGGTAGGGCAAGCCCGATGTAAGGCTTTAGCTTCTTGAACCTGAGCGATGAACTTACTATGGGGTTCACTAACTAACTTATTCATTTTAAGGGTAAGCAGTTTACGTCTCCAATTAGATTCTGGAGACAATTTTGCTTTTTGAAGTAATGAATCTAAAGCATAATCTAGAGATCCACATAAATTGTAAATGATCCCCATTAGTAACTTGGTGTCTTTAGTCAAGGGATAAGTTACCGTTAAAAGGTGTTCAGCTATCCGGTGCTGTTGCCAAGCATATTCTAAGCTTACTTTCTTATCTCCAGAAAACATAATCTTGTTAAATCAGTGATTTATATAAATTATTCTCTTGAACCCAAGTTAAGGATGGCTTCTGCTAAATCACCATTAGCATCTTCGATAGCTTTTTTGGCTTCAGCTTTACTTACATGGGCCTGTTCCATTACAGTATTAATATCCTCTTCAGAAATTTCTGGAACACTGGAAAGAGATCTTTCTTCGGCTTCTCCAACCACTTGATATGTCTGCTGACCCATCATGTTAACTTTAGTAACTTGTGGATCGTTGATAATGATCTCTTTATCGCGGCAATAGATTACTACCCTAGTGGCTTGGATCTCGGCCTGCTGAATACCCATCTTCTTCATCATCTGTTGCATTTGCCGAGGATTTACGCCAGGAAACATTTTAACCCAAAATCGAACTGCCAAAGAAGTTTAATAGAATTAAGATTGCGATTACCACTAAGCACATCACAATAACCACTCCTGGAGAGAATTCAACTTTAGATTTATATTCATCAAAGTATCTTATTAATCCACCTTGTCCAGAAGGCATTCTAATCTTGTCGTCGCTCATAATATCAAAGAAAGGAGAGTTATTTATATAGTTTTTGGGAGAAATCCCCCTAATGTTCTCTTGAAGATATTAAAGATTAAAATTCATTAGAAATAAGAAAATTTAAATACCTAAATTGATTCTTCTTGAAGATGGAAGACTTAAAATTAACCGTTAAAGACAAAAAGATCCTGTTGGGTTTAGATTTAGATGCACGACAAAGCAATTCTCAATTGGCTAAAGATACTCGTCTGAGCAAAAATATTGTTAATTATCAAATCAAACGTTTAGAAAGTCTAGGAATTATTAAGAAACATCTTACCTTAGTTGATTATTCTAAACTAGGTTATTTACTGTTCAGAGTGTATTTGAACCTTTACGAAACCGACATTGTTAAAGAAAAAGAGTTAGTTGAATACCTGATCAAAGACAAGAAAATTGGGATGGTCGCTCGTACCGTGGGAGATTGGGACTTAATTTATACTTGTTTTGTTAAAGATATTCAAGAATTCTCTTCTGAGTGGGATAAGTTTACTGATAAATTCAGATCTATCATTAAAGAATACAACACCCATCTAGTAACTAAAGAATTTTCTTATCCCCGAAATTATCTGATCGGAGAAAAACAAGAACCTAAGAAAGTATGGGAACGTGGGGGAAATGTTGCTGACGAAAAGTTAGATGAAGTTGATCTGAAAATCTTAAAATTGTTGTTAGAAGATGCTCGGGTTCCGATAAAAGATGTCGCTGTAAAAACCGGATTAGGTAGCATGGCCATTATTTATCGTTTTAGACAATTGGCTAAGAAAAATATTATTCTTGGATATCGAGCAGATTTAGATTTCTCTAAACTGGGGTATGAATATTATAAAGTATTTTTAGAATTGGAAGATACTAGAATCAGCAAAGAATTGCAAGCCTATTGTAAGGCTTCTCCTTATATTGTTTCGGTAACTAAAACTATCAGCGATAATGACGACTTTGAATTTGATTTAGAAATCAGAGATTTTAAGGATCTGTTGAAGATGATGGACAACTTGAAGAGACAGTTCCCTAAATCTATTCGAGATTATCGATATATTAAAGTGTTAGAGATGCACAAACAGGTGCATCTACCTCTTTAAGATTTAACAGTATCGTGGATCACAAGGTTCATCGAAGTGTTCGCAGCTTAGACAGAGAGTGAACCCTCGTCCTTGGAATGGTTCTAATGCTTTCAAAGGTAATCCTTTTAGAGCCCGAGAGAGGTTTGCTGTTTCAAAATTATCCAACGGGGCACAGAAAAGTGGCCAAGAGGTTCTTTGGATTGTATTTAATAAGGGAACATAAGCATTACTGGTAAAAACCACTACTTTCCCTGCAAATCCAGATTCAATAATTGCTGTTGCATATCTTTCAAACTCAGTAACTATTTCTTCCATTCTTTGTCCTTTTGGTTGGAGCATCCTTGGCTCGATAATTAATCCTTGGTAATTTTGCTTTAATAAAGCGATTAATTCTTCTGGCCCTTCAAAAGTGGGATTTTCTTTACGGTAATGAGAATTGGAGGGAGTATAAAAATTAAGATCGAACCATTCTTCTCTTCTAAGGGATCGATAAGTTGGTCCATGAGTTAAGTCTAAAGCATCATCAATGCAAAGTATTTTCATCTGTTTTTACCTCATTAATCTTTATTTATTATTCCAATTAAATCTTCAGTGACAAACGGCTTCTTCAAATAAGTCGTTCTTGCATCTGCGAAGGCAGGAGTATACCTTTCTCTTGCTTCTGTTTCTGGAAGCGAAGAAGTTAAAACTATTTTGGTAAGTTGAGGAACAGCGATATGGGAGAAATAATCATTGAATAAATCCCCTCGATCGTTATCCTCGTTAGAGGAAGAAAAACTTTCAATATTAAAAATAGCACCCGTAATATTATATTTCGGGTCATCTAAGAGTTCTTTAAGTCTATCCGGAGAATCAAATGTTATAAATAAATCCGGTTCTCTCCTTGATTCGTAAGGAATGTTAGACTCTTTCATTACTGCGGGAAGTACTTGATACCAATTCTGTAACATTTCTTTCATCAGATTTCTATGAACATAAAACCTTTCTACTAACAAAATGGCACTTCCTATTTTCATCTTCTCTCCAGAACATCTCTCACTACTTAAGTTTTTTTGATCAAACTTCTTTTGAAAAAGTTTGGTAGGGTGGAATAAGCCGCCTTATGTACGGCCCAAAACATCAACCTGTGATGTCGATAGCCATTGACAGCATTCTACTAAGCGTCTACAACGAGACTTGCACCGATTAAGGTTCGCCGTTTCATCGTTCCCATAACCAACGTCAAAGGATTAACTCCCTGTTTTCACAAACAGGTTCGCCATTATCATCCTAAGTCATGGACGTGTCGTTGCTGATGCCAGAGCTAAGGGATTTCTCCTTCTCTCATCCGAGAGTAACCATCGCGATGAACTTGCGACAAGAGGGTGGGCGGACTTTCCTGAGCCAACTGAATGACCCTCGGCTGTCTACCACCACTACCAACCTCTACTAAGAAGTGGTTATTTATAAAGATATCTTAGAAATTAAACTACTTCAACTTTTAACAATAATTCGTTCATCCCTTCTTTATGTCCTGCTCCTACTACTACCAGAATTCGTTTCTTGGGATCTTCTCTTAACAATTTAATTAGCTGTTTAACCATATATTTGTTACGATCATCAATCAAGGTTTTGTACAAAGAAGGATACCTTTCTCGAAGTTGTTTAATCAACAGGGTAATCAACTCTTGTTCCGGGACTTTTCTTAGGTCTAATTTTTCCATCCCCGAAAGTTTCATTTGTCTTTTTGGAAAGAATATTCCTCGGAAAATGTCTCCCAAGAATCTGAACTTCTCTTTCCAGGTAAATTCGTTAGAAAAGTTGCGTAAGGTTATTTTGATTGGTTGGTCAATGTAAGCTACTTTAAGGTCTTCTTTTCTAGCCAGCTCCAAGGCGGTTTTCATTTCCGCTCCTGGAGACACCCCAATGCTCTGGCCCAGCTTTTGTTGTACAATCTGACCAACTTTAGCGAAAAGGTATCCTTTTACTCCAATATGTCGGATTTCGCGTAATCCTACTTTAGAATGTTCTCCGCTTAAAAGCCCCTGTGCACGACCTAAATCTAGCTCAACTGCTACGATTTCAGGCTTAAAATCAATAAAAGCTTGCTTAATTTCCTGAATACTTTGGGTAGCAATGTGCGACGTTCCGATCAGATATATAACCATTTTAGAGGGAAATATGAGATTAATATAACCATTACATAACAGAAAAGTATTTAAATCTACGTGAAAATAGTTACTTCAATATTAAGAGGTGATTTATCATGTTAAAAATGAAACGAGTTTCTGAGGTTTATGAACTCAGAGTGTTCACCGATGGCGGTGACTATTTTGGAGATGTAGAAGAGTGCATCTTACAAGCAAATAGAGTGTTCGGATGGAAAGTTAAAGCTACCAAGAATTCTTTCTTAAGCAAAGTCTTGGGCAGTGCTAAAGGAGTTATCGTTCCTCATCAATTGGTCAAAGCAATTGGAGACGTTTTAGTTATCTCTAAGAGCGCAGTTCCCACCGGCGGAGCCGAAGGGGGCGAGGACGCGGAATGAACTTCGAGAAGTGTTACAAGGACTTATTGAGTTATCAGTTTGTCCAGGGTAACCTCGAAGACTTAGAAGAAGAATTATGGTTTATTGCAGGATAAATCCTGCTTTTTTATCTCTATTTAAGAAACTTTTATATTTCTGGTTGTTTTATGAGATAAGATGGAATTTGTGCACGAGTTAAACGGTAAGAAAATTACTATTCAAATCCTTTTTACAGATTATTCTCTGGAATTGTTTAATTTGGATGCGGATATCTTTCATAAGTTTAACACCATGGAATGGCACAGTCATAAAGATGCTCCTAAAAAGATTCGTTCTTATGTTAGAATGTTAAGAGATTATGAAGTTTTCTTTCGAAGCGATATTTACAAAGCGATTAAAAAGGGAATTAAACCAAAGATTGATTATAAAGAGTATCAACAATTCATTGGAAAACAGATTTCTCGATTGATTTTAGTTATCTTAACAGATAATCCAAGCATAATTCCTCAAAAAGAATTAACCATTAGAATTGAAGTATATGATAAGAAAGTTGACGGTTGTTTAGGGGGATTAGACTGGAGCGCTTCTTCTAAATATCTGGTTTCTTTAACTTTTAATGGTACGGCTCTTTTAAGTAGGATTTACTTACCTTGGGTTTACACTCAACATTTTGATGCAGCATTTTGGTTAAAAGCTTTAGATCATGAACTTGAACATCAAACAGCTGTAATAAGAGAACTTTACTTAAAACAAGAACAAAAGCAAAACCATTTTGCTAAAAAGATTGCTCGGGGTAAGATGAGGGCTTCTTTTTATGAGATTTATGAAGTACTTTGTGGAATTCAAACTGAAGGAACCGCAGTATTTAGAGATTGGCAGAATCGGGTGTATGTAGATTTTAATCTTCCCCAAATTCAGAAACTCAAAGCTTTACTTATTGCTGCTTCTAAACTAGAAACTAGAGAAGAAGCAGAAGCCCTGCTTGAAAAAAAGTTTCATCCCAAGGGAGAAACTGGTGAGTATTATCTTGGGTACTTGATGTGTTACTTTATTGGGCTTAGTAAACTAAAGAAGAAGAGAAAGACTGATCCTTCTCTGAATGTTTATGTTACTAAACCAGGAAGAATAGAATTTTCTGACCTTAACAAATTTTTATTTGAGTCAAAGGTGGTTAGATTAGAACCGTTAGACCCCTTAACCTTTAAAGAAACTTATGCTACTCTCAGTGCAATTAAAGATCATAAAAAGTTTATTTTAACTTATCTTGCTGCGTGTAAAGAATTAAAACTTAAAGACTCGGTAAGATTCTTTGATATGGATTTTTATAATTTATTGTTGGAGAATGCTAAGAAGTAAAGTTTAAAGTTTTAGATTTCCAAATTAGCTTGAAGATAATCCAAAGTTATTCTTCTAACTTGAGATTGGTATTGTTTGGTATGGTCCATTGTTGCCGTTTTTTGAGCCAGTCGAGGGATTTTATTTGATTTAATCCCTTTCTGTTCAGTCATTTCAGAAACCTTTCTTTCTAATACTGCATATTCTCTTGATTCTTGATGATAAGACCAGAGAGATTCTCCGATAATCATTGATCCCTTTTCTACTGCTTTCAGTACCTCTCTTCCTTTTGTTTCTAAAAGTAATAATGAATACATATCGGTGACTGCACGATAAGCTTTATCAAAAGGCTGAAATGTTGTTCCCTGGCACTGTTTAAGAATATATTCTAATATTTGTTTTGGGTTGGGATAAAAATTGGTGTAATGGGCGTAAACCAATAATCCTGCAAAGTAAGAATTTATTTCATCTAAGGTTGTTGCTTCAAATTGTTGACCATGAGTTTCATCATCATATCTTTTCAATAATCTTGCTGTTTCTTCTCTGGAACTTAATTGGTATGCTTTTTTTACTTCAGTAAGAAATATTTCACTCTTATCTACTATGTTTCTCGATATCGTTATTCCCAATCTGGGAATCTGATCATATTCTCCAGTAATTCTTTTTTGTTCTTGGATAATAATTTCGTTTGGAACTGTTGATCTTAAAACATCGATCTCAAATCTTTCCATCAAAGACCATAAAGGAGCAACCCAGTTAGTTGAATTAACAAAATAATGTGCTCCTTCATGTACGAAAACTTCTAATCGCAGTGATCTACCACTTAATAATCTTTTTAAGTGCTTTTTTGGATTCATTTCTCCCAAATAAATTTGATTGGTAGATGAATCTAATGCTCCCAAAGTTCTTTGATTGGGAGTGTTATACTTACCCAATTTATACATCTCTGGATTATCATAATCCCATATTTTTGGGAGATCTTTAATCTTTGGATACCATTGTCTCTTTATATCTAACCACAATGGTAGATTCGCTTCAAGAATATCTTCAACACTTCTCAAACATGCTGCTAGTTTATCTAATTCTTCTCTGGAAACGTCTCCTTCATAAAAAGAAGTTAGTTTGTGTTCAAAAGAGTCATCAGAGCGTTGGCTAGTTAATCCTTGAATGGGGTTCAAAGATAACATCGTTACAATTCCTAAGAAAGTCCTTCTATCCATGGGGAATACTACCGGAGAGTAAGAATTAAGTCTCTTTTATAAAACTATTCCATTTTATGATAGACAATAAAACATTCTTTCCATTCTTCCACTTTACAATACTTCCCTACTTCAGTTACTAGTTGGTTGGCAGGGATTCTTTCATCCAGCTGGACTTCAAACTGCACACTTTCATACTCTGGATTACGCAAGAAATGACAATTAGGATGAATTTCCCATAATTCTTTAGTTGTTTCTTTTTCTGGGTCAAGGATTATTTTACCTCTAATCCGTTCTACCAACAGATTGAACCTATGTTCACCTTTTTCACAGTTAAGAAATAAAGCCGGGATAAGGTAAGTAGTAATTTTATTTCCTGGAGAAGTGGACATCAATTGTAAATCTTTAATACTCATTCGAGAAGGAATAACAAATAATAAATTTCTTTCTGCGAATTTATTAGTTTCTTCAACGATGTCTTTTGGATATTCTTCTCGAGCTTCTTGATTTTCTTCCTTTACTGTTCCTAGAATGTCAATCGCATGTCCACCATGCTGAGTTTTTCTAGTGCGGATGTTTACCATCAATGGTCTATCTACTATTCCACACACCATCGCCGATCCAACCGGAAGATTTTGGATTTCATTTTCTGTTTCAGAAGTTATCCCTTCAATCGAACCGGTGATGGCTTTAAGGTCATTAGGGTTAGTTACTTTCATGATAATTTGGGTGCTACATTGAGCCAAAATAGTTTTCTGCACTAGGGCCGGACGTTGAGAAATAACACATAACCCTAACCCAAATTTTCTCCCTTCTGAGGAGATTAAACGAAGAATATCTAAAGATTTGGCTTTTCCAAATCCTCGTTCTGGAGCGAAGTTGTGCGCTTCTTCTACGATACAGAAGAAAGGAGGGATTCTTTCCGATTTTCTGGCCAAGAATAAATCTTTCATCAACTTGTAAACTATTACATCTTGGATTTCGGGAGAGATACCTTTCAGATTGATTATGGTACATTTTCCCGGTCGGATCAACTCGTTTAAAGGAGTAGGAGAAGCAGAAAAAAGTTTTAAATCTCTTAAATAAATAATCGTATCAATCAAAGCCCATTTTCCCGAGGAATTTAATTGTTCTAATCCCAAAACAATGTTATCAAAATTAATCTCCTGTAAATCTTTTATTACCGAGAATAATAATGATTCTTGGGTGTTGGTTAATTGGATGGGTAAGAGTTTCATCAATTCATAACTGCTGATCTTTTCGCTCAATCTTAACGGTCTTAAATCTTCTTTAAGTTTAGAATCTCCATATTCTTGAATTTGTAATCCATATCCTTTCGGTTCTAATCCAAACTCTCTTAGTTTATCTTTTTCTTCAGAGTTAGGATATCGTAAAGAGGAATATTCTCCATGTGGATCGATAATCAGTAAAGGGACATTTCTTTCAATAATCTCTTCTGCTAATACTCCTACGGCATAACTCTTACCTGCTCCGGATTTGGCTAAGACACACAAATGTTTAGTTAAGACTTTTTGCAGGTCTAGTTTGATGGGGATATTTTTCCCTTCTAACTTCCCTAGGTAACCCCCATCTTCTTTCAGTTCAATAATTTCTTTAATAAACTCGTCTTCTGCTTCTAATACTTCTGTATGCAAGTTATAAGGGGTTTTAAGGCCCTTTATTCTTCCATCTTGATCTTTGTAACCAATAACTTGTCCTTGAGCCAAGAGTTGAGATTCATCTCTTACTAATTCTGTGATTTGATTAAGAACAAAACCATGCTCTGGATGATTGATCTGGACAAATTGAAATTTCTGGGCATTCTGATGCGTAACAATGAACTGGAAATGATTAGTACCAATCTTTCCACAAATCTTGCCTAAAATCATAGGTTTAATGGTTAGAAAGAGGTTTATTAAGTTTTAGCTGGTGAAGAGGATACTACCTTTAGTACTCTTATTTAATTTGTGGATAACATCCCGGATAATAATCTAGCTTATCCTCATTCATGGCTACCACAAAGTCATAATGTTTGATAATCTCTGGAAATTTGTCTCGAATATCTAACATAATCTGGTGGAAAGTATTAAAATCTTCAATTTCAAAGTCCATCTCTAAATCCCAAGCACCGATACAGTTGATCACATAAGTCAAGTTCTTAATCCCGCTACAATATTGGAAGAAATGGTTATACTTATCCTTGGTGAGATTTCTAAACTTCAAGAAGGCTTTGCAGAAGATCCAATTGAACTTATTTAAATCTAGAAAGATTCTGCTGATCATAATTATACCTTCTTTCTTCAAGTTCTTTATCCTGTAATTCACAATTCTGGGAGTAGTTCTTAATCTCCGAGCGATTTCCGTTATAGGCATTCTGCCGTTGTTAACCAGCAAACGTAAAATTTCTTCATCTATTTCATCAACCTTAACATTTCCGGGTTTTCCCCCCTGAAGCACAACATTATGATGCTCTTTGTTATTTAATAAGTATTCCTTTCTCCAATGCGGAGCTCCTAAACTGATGGAGGTTTCTCTCAAAGAGATGTAACTACTGAATTTTTCATCCAACTCTTTTACGGCTTGATCAAATTCATAAACACTTTTTACAATAAATCCTGCAATGATATCCCATTTTCCAGAACAGGTGGCGACCCATTCTGTTTTTTTGTTTAACTTAAGAGAATTAATTATCTCTTTAATTACTTCTTTATTGGCGTTTTCTAAAGAAAGATAAATTTTATACTTAGAAAAGCCTAGTTTGTAAGTATCTACAACCGTAGCAAAACGAGTAACGATTCCTTCTTGAAGAAAACGCTTAATGCGATAATCTACTACTTGCTTACTTAAACCTACTTTCTTACCAATTTCAGAATTGGTCTGTCTACAGTCTAAATCTAATTGATAAAGAATCTTCCTGTCTTTCAAATCTAAATTTATTGGCATTATTGTTATTTTAGTTACATTTAATATATAAATATTGTTATTATGACAAAAATACTCATCACAAGTTTTATTTCTATGTAGTGAGAACGTAATGGTTGAAATGGAACAATTAGAACAAAGATTAGAACTGCCGTTTGAGTGTACTCATGAATTTGAAACAGTACAAGATACTCATAAAGTTGTTTACGTTGGATATGTCAAATTAAATTTTCAGGGATTATACTTATGGGGGGTTGGATCATTAACCAAGTATGAATTAACCCCTCCCAGAGATCATAAAATAAAAATTTGGCAGATGGAGATGCATAATAATCGAACGTTCTTATCTAGTGAGGGACACTTACTTCATACGAGCAGTGCTTACTGGTATCGTGATGAACTTAAAGGTCAAGCAGCCAATCAGGGGATACTTCTTACTGACTATCTTTTGGATGCAGTATTTGGTAAGATCGATGAACATTGTATTAAATTGTATCGAGCAGTACATGGATCTAGCGGAGCAACCAAATGACAACTTACTATGTTGGTGCGGAAGAAACAGGGGGCATTCGGGGACTTTTTTCCAGAACAACTTATTTTGCTTTATTTAATCAACCCTATAGATTAGGAGAAGGTAGATATTATCACGAGGAGTGGAGGAAAGGGTTACTCGGAAGACCAGAAGAGATCTTAGCTAGAATAAACGCTCGTTCCATTGATGAGTTAGCCGAAGGATTAATGCTTCATGCTGGAGCTACTGAAGAATTCTGTACTCGTAGAAAGCATGAACAAGGAGAGTTTGTAATTTTAGATAAAGAGGGCAATGAGAGTTACTTGAGTAGAGAGGACATTAAAGAGTTCAAACGTCATGGCAGTCAAGTCATCGCTGTAACTTCAGATGGCGAAAAAAGATGTAAAACTTACGTTAGTTATAATAAAGGAGAAACTACTTTAATAATTCGGTTGTATGGTCAGATTCCTACTGAGAGTTATAAGTATCATGAAATTCCGATAATTGATGCTTGGCAGTTTAATAATCCTTGGTCTAGAGATTTAATGAGAAACATAGAAACTCATTTTGTTAGGGAGCTAAGTTTGAGAGAACAGCGTTCTTTGAGCAGAGAAGTTAAGGGGGTTATGAAAAGAAGGGCAAGAAGAGAAGAGAAATATGAATCTTCATATAAATTAGTTGAAAGGGGATATTACCCTGATGGATATGAGGTGTTCAGAAAAGGCAAATCTCTAGATTAAGAAGGTTTACTAAACTTCTCAATTTCTTTCATGGTTTTATTCAAATCTCTTTTCAATCCTCTTCTTTCTCTAGCGAAATCTACCAAATAACTTACCTTAATTCCTACTAAGGACGCAAAAAGAGCTGCTGCCGTGGGTAGCCATAACTCTCCTTTCTCTTGCAAGTAATTGTTAACAGAGAAGTAAACACATCCAGCCATTCCTAAAGAAGCTATCCCCGTTCCAACGTAAGAAACCAAACTTCTTCTGAAATTCCTGGAAAGATCTTTCTCTATCCTTAAAACTCTCTCTTCTAAAGTTTGTCGTTTAATCCGAGTGTGTTCGTCTTCTCTTTTTTGATCTCTTTCCGGAGGACGATAGATGGTAGCACCAGGAAATTGTTCTTCTGCTTTAGGGGCAGGTTTAGTATATCCTATCCTTCCTGCTTTCAATGCGCTATCGTAATGCCACTTTTTGGTATCATCACCTAGAGTTTCGTAAGCTTCGCTTACCTCCTTCCATTTTTCTTCTGCTTCTTTATTACCTGGATTTCTATCGGGGTGATACTGCATAGATAAAGCTCTAAATGCTTTCTGAATAGTTTTATGTAGAGAATATCTAGGCACTCCTAAATCTGCGTAATAATCCGATCCTTCTGATGCAGTCCCGTTTCCCTGAGTTAGAAAAGAGTCTTCCATCTGGAATGATTTAAAGAAGGAATATTGTTGAAGTATTTAATATTTACGCTCAGAAATTAAAGATTAATTGTAATCTCCACATCATCAATCCCATCCATAAAGTTAATCCTAGGTAGATGTAAGCAAATCCTCTTTCATAAGGGAGATAATCACTGATCCAATGAGTTTGTTTCTGGTGCAGTTTATCTTTGCTGAAGGTCATGATAAAGTAGAATAGGCTGTCTATCAATAGAAAGTACCAGAACAATCCTTCAAAGTAAAAAGCCATACTTTAGTTTATAATGGGGGGTATAAAAGATTTATGGTGGGAGAAGATAGATCTTAGAACATTTTATAAGTCTTAATATTTCTCTAAAGAACATGAAATTAGGAAAAACCTTATATGTAACTCAAAGAATTCATTGGCGTTCTTGGTTAGCAGAAAATCATCATAAAGAGAAAGAAGTCTGGTTAATTTATTATCGTAAATCTTCAGGTAAACCCAGAATTTCTTACAACGAAGCGGTAGAAGAAGCCTTATGTTACGGGTGGATAGATAGCACTATGAAGGGCATAGATGAAGAAAAGTTCGCTCAAAGATTTACTCCCCGAAGAAAAGGAAGTCCCATTTCTGAAATGAACAAGGAACGGGTAAGAAGACTTATGAAGAGTAAACTAATGACTCCTAAAGGACTTCAAGCCATCTCATTTAATCATAAAGAGAAATTTGTTATAGCTTCAGATATACTTCAAGCATTGAAAGCTAATCCTCAAGCTTGGACCTATTTCCAGAAGTTCTCTCTGGGATATAAGCGAGTAAGAATTGGATATATTGAAAGTCGTCGGGATAATAAAGAGATGTTTAAAAATAGTCTTAACAATTTCATCAAAAAGACGGCTAAGAATCAGAAGTTTGGTATGGTTCAATAAAGGATTATTCAATTCTTCTTCTTTTACCAAAGCCCTTAATCGATTCCATCACATAAACCCAATATTCTTCCGGTGCTTTATTTATCTTTAAAGCATTCAAAGCGATTTCTGCTAATCGTAAATCTGGTTCTGTACTATTAGTTGCAACTTCTAACCCCGATATGCCCCAATATCTATCCTTTCTTCCTGGCCTACCTCCGGCTCTGGTTTCTGATTCTATCACTAAATAAGGGGGAAGAGTAGGATTTTTCCCTTCAAACACCAGATATAAATCCCCCTTAAAGATAAGTCCAGCACAGTAGGGATTTTCATTTCTAAATCCTTGGTGGTCTGGAGAAACATATCTCACTATTGCTTCTGGATGATCTGTGATTATTTGTTCAATCTCGCTGGTAGTCAGATTTGACATAATTTATCAATTATTAATCCGATTTATATTTATATTGCTTAACATTATATTAAAATAAAATAATTTATTGTTCTAATAGAGCTACTAAATCCCTGCCCATCACTGGTCCACGAGGTTTAGTGCCCAAGACCCACATTCCGGTTGGGAAGTATACTTTTTGATCTCCTTCAGTTCTAGCAAAAAGCATACCACTTTCTGCGATTTGGGCAACATTGCTCCACTGTGCAAACATTGCCTCGGCCGGTCCTGCTCTTTTTAAGTAATCAGCTAAGGTTTGGTATCCTTCTCTACCTAACCCTGCGTATCCTTGATGCTTACACAATAATTCAAAAGGAAGTAATATTCCTCTTGCTGCGGTATCAAACGGATACCCTCCAGTTATTTGGTCATGCGGACTAAGCCTTTCTAACATTGCAGCATGTTCCGTATCAACATAATAATCAACTTTAATCTCTGTTTCTGGTATTTGCCATTGTTGTTTTAGTAAATCTGCCATTTTAATTCTCCTCCCAACGGGGATTATTTCTTTAGAACCATTAATAATTTATAAACCTTTCTCATTTATTACTCCTCTTAAGTAGTTACCTTCTTTATGTCCTTATGCTGGAGAAAGGTCTGGAAGCGGATATAATTCTTTAATCAATTCTGCCAAACTAGGCCTTTTAGCTTTTCTTTTTGGAATTCTAGGATAAACCCTTTCAGGAGCGATAACAAAATTTAATGTAGCAAGATCTGATTCCGGGTTGTAAAGCATTGCGGCGACATTTATTCTGGTTTGATCCTGAATGTCTAAATAAGAAATAACGGGGACCACTCCCTCTTCATCATACAATTCAGCATTTCTTAAAGAACGATGGATGTAATTGTCAATTCTTCTGAACTCCTCATTCAATTTCTTAACTGCGATACTATAATCAACTTCTCCATACTGAACATCCATATTTAATTGTGCTATAGCTTCGTCTGTTCTTCTGTGAGCTTCTTTTTCTATCGTATCAACATCAGGTTTTTCAGCTTTTCTATACCCGCAATTTCTTGCCATTACTACTACCTTTCCCCGAACTGTTTTTGCTGGTTCAAGGAAAGCATACCTCAAGGTTGCTTTGAATGTCTCTCTATTCTCCTCAAATTCTTTCAGACCTTGATCTAATAAGTAAACATTAGGAAGTTTAAAGGTTACATCTCTCCACAGTTTAGAGAGGGGAGTACATTTTTCTCTTACTAAGTCGTTAATGTAAATTACCATTCTAAACCTTACTCCTTAAAACCATTTTTCATCTAAATCCTGAACATCTATTGTTCTTCTTGTTCTGGGTGCATCTGGAACTTTTTCAGGTGCAGGTTGATCAGTTCTAGTGTTACTTTCTATATAAAAACGAGTTAGATCTCCTTCTGTGAAAAGAGCAGCAGCGTTGAATAATGTGGGTACTTTTTCAGTATAATTAATTAAACGACCGGAATAGGCAAAGGGCCCTTCTCTGGCGTGAGCTTTAACATATTCAGGAGTGTAAAAACAAAATCTTTTATCTCCCATTAATGAACCAAACATTTGTACATTTTCTTTGAAATCTTTTTTTGTTGGTCCTAAAATTTGCATCAGAAATTGCTGTTCTTCGTAGTTATAATCCTCAATAGCTTTGTAAGAACCAACCACGAACTGAGCTATCATTGTTTTTTCATTTAACTTAAAGTATCTAACTTGAGTTATATCAACAACTTTAGTTTCTGGATCTCGCATCACTCTGTTAAAGTCTGTTGGGGTCAATGGGTAACTTTTTAATTGGTTGAATTGATTATTTGCTTGAAGAGGATTTAAAAGAATGGGATTAACTTGGGGTCGGGTAAGGGCTAATTTTGGTATGCCCACATCCATAAAATAAATAACTCCGTCTCCGATGCACGCATCATCAATAACTATCCCCTTTCTTTGTTCTTTCATCAATCGATCTGCACAAACAATAAACTCCGCTAATGAATGTCTATGAAGTGTTCTTAGTCCCCCAATGATTGGTTCTAAAGCCATTTTTCATCTAAATCCTGAACATCTATTATTCTTCTCTTTCTTGGTGTATCTGAAACTTCTTCGGTTGCAGGTTGATCAATTTTAACTCCGCTTTCTATATAAAAACGAGTACTATTTCCTCGGGTACAAGGAGCAGTGGCGTTAAACAGGACCGAAGTGTTAGAAGGATTAATCAAATAGCCAACATGTGCAAAAGGACCTTTCTTAGTATGTTCTTTAACATATTCTGGAGTGTAAAAACACAAAGTTGTTTCCGAGACTACCAAGCTTAACATTTGTCCATTTTCTTTGAAATCTTGTTCTGTTGGTCCCAAGATTCGTCTCAACAATTTCTCTTCTTCAAAAATATAGTGAGCAAGAGTTTCCTGAAAACCAATGATAAAATGAGCAATCTCATATCCATATCTTTCAACATACCTAATTTTAGTTATATCAATAACTAAGGTTTCTGAATCGCTCATGGCAATATTAAAGTCCTTATGACTTAATCGATAACCTTCAAGTTGACTAAAGCTTTTACTTGCTTCACGAGGATTCCAAAGAATGGGATTAACATGTGTTCTGGTAAGAGCCAGTTTTGGCGTATCTCCGTCCATGAAATAAATTTCTCCATCGCCGGTGTGAGTTGTATCAATAAATGTGCCTTCTCTTTGCTCTTTCATCAATCGGTCTGCACAAAGAACCCTATTCAATGCTCCTTGTCTGTCAACTTCTTCCAGTCCCCCAACGATTGGTTCTAATCCCATTTTATTCCACAATATTTTCTAATGAAATTTTTGTTACTGGTTGAGCTATTTCTACTTCCGTATTACCGGAATACATTAAACCAGTAACTCCCAAAGATAAAGCGATTATCCCTGCTAAAGCTAACCTTTTAACTCGAGGACTCTGCTTCTTCAAAAAATAAGATGGTCGTTTACATTCTTCAATTCCAGTTAAGTCTCTAAATACGTCAATACTGTATCCTAAAGGAATTCCGTTTGCTGCTCCCAATAATAACGACATTCCCGTTCCTAAAGCAATCTTTTTCCAATCAAGATCCTCTCCGGCAAAACGTTGTGCTGCAGCATACATGATTGGAGAAAAGGCAAAGTTAAAGGTTACTGCGTAAGCAAGATCATGATATGCTTGTACTCTTTCTCTGGTCTGATCAGTTATATTGAAAATTCTTCTGGAAAAATCTCTTCCACTACTATACAAGCGAGCAAGTCCTAAATACCCTACTGTTGTGGCTAAGACTCTAGAATTAAGAGATGCTGCAGGAGTCATTCCAATCAAACCCAGTTCCACTGCCCCAAAAATGGGATTAGATTCTGCTACTATTGCGGTGGTATCTACTACATGCTTTTTTAATTCGGCTATATATTTCACACTTTTGAAAAATAAGAGCCATTTATAAGGCTTATGGAGATTTTACTACTCTCAAGTGTTACTAAATCTTTCTTCTCTTCAACAACAAGGAGCTAGTGACTACACTTACAGAACTTAAAGCCATAGCTCCACCTGCAATCATGGGGTTAAGTAACCATCCGGTAAAAGAATACAACACTCCTGCAGCTACGGGAATGCCCAGTACATTGTAAAACAAAGCCCAGAACATGTTTTGTTTGATCTTGCTCATAGTCATTTTACTCAATTTAATCGCTCGAGGAATATCTAATAAGCTATTTCTCATCAGTACAATACTTCCTGATTCCATCGCCACATCCGTTCCAGAACCCATAGCAATTCCGATATCTGCTTGAGCTAAGGCTGGAGCATCATTGATTCCATCACCCACCATAGCTACTTTGCCTTTCTTCTGCAATTCTTTTACGTGGCTTGCTTTATGTTCTGGCAGTACTTCAGCAAAGAAATGTTCTATTCCTACTTTCTGGGCAATAGCTTTAGCGGTTCTTTGATTGTCTCCAGTAATCATATAAATTCGTAAACCTAACCCCTTAAGTTTTCTAATCGCTTCCGGTGAATCTTCTTTGATCTCATCAGCTACGGCAATAACTCCCAAGACTTTCTTTTCTTCGGAAAGAGTCATTACAGTTTTACCTTCCTCTTCTAAAGAATTGATCTTTCTGGTCCAAGAAGAATCAACCGGGATCAATTTTGAATTTCCTAATGAATAAGTCTTGCCATTAATCTTGGCAGTAACTCCTTTACCCGGAATAGCTTTAAAATTAGTTACTTTTTTCCAAACAACTTTCTCCATCTTAGCTTTGTTAACAATAGCATCTGCTAATGGGTGTTCAGAGTTCTTTTCCATACTACCGGCAATTTCTAAAAAAGTTTTTTCTGAAATCTTGTTGGGAAGAATATCCGTCACGGCAGGTTGACCTTTAGTAATCGTTCCAGTTTTATCAAATACTATTGCTTTTAATTCATGAGCCGTCTCTAAAGCTTCTCCTCCCTTAATCAAGATTCCTTCTTTTGCTCCTTTACCTGTTCCAACCATAATAGCGGTGGGAGTAGCTAAACCTAAAGCGCATGGACAAGCTATGACTAATACTGCTACCGCAGTAACTAAAGCAAAACTAAATGCTGCTCCGACTACCCAATACCACACTATAAACGTGAGTAAAGAGATAGCAATAACTACCGGTACAAAATAAGAAGAAATATTGTCAGCAAATCTCTGAATGGGAGCTTTTTTAGTTTGCGCTTCTTCAATTAATTTGATGATCCTAGATAAAGTAGTTTCTGCTCCAACTTTAGTTGCTCTGAACGTAAAACTTCCGTGCTTGTTCAGAGTAGAACCAATTACCATATCTCCCTTTTTCTTCTCGACAGGAATACTTTCTCCGGTAATCATACTCTCGTCTAGAGCAGAGTAACCTTCAACAATAATTCCATCCACTGGTACTTTTTCTCCCGGCTTGACCAATACTAGATCATTAACTTGCACTTCTTCGATGGGAACTTTTACTTCTTTTTTGTTTCTAATAACCGTGGCAGTTTTAGCTCCTAATTGCATTAATTTGGTTATAGCTTCGGAAGTCTTACCTTTAGCTACTAATTCTAGATACTTACCCAATATAACCAAAGTTATCAACACTGCTGAAGCTTCAAAATATTGATCCCCACCAAAGAAGATAGCAAATACAGAATAGGAATAAGCTGCACTGGTTCCAAGTGCAATCAAGGTGTCCATGTTAGAGGTTTTGTTCTTTAAAGCATTCCAAGCCCCTTTATAGAAAGTAGCTCCAATATAGAATTGTACCGGGGTAGTTAGAATCCATAAAATATACTCTCTAAATGGAAACTGCATTACAAACATGCTTAAGATTAGAGCGGGTAAAGATAAAACTATGCTAATAATCAACTTAAGCTTTAACTCTTTTAACTCTTCTCTTTTATTCTTTTCTTCCGCTTTAACATCTTGTTCTTTGAAGACATAAGCGTTGTAACCCCTATCCTTTACAATTTTTATTAATCCTTGTTCACCAATTAAGTTTCGATCAAATTCAACACTAGCTTTTTCTGTAGAGAGGTTGACATTAGCATTCTTCACTCCGGGAACTTTATTCAACGTCTTGTTCAGTACTGCAGAACAACTAGCACAATGCATTCCTTGAATTTTTAAGATGGTCTTTTCCATTTTTGAAAGTATTATTTTGTTTGTTATTAATTTATCTCATCCCGCAGCCGCAGCCTCCACCACCTGCACCACAACTTGCTCCCTTTGGGACTTGTACTTGGTTGGCAACTTGAGCAACGGTTTGAGCATCGACGTTTTCAGTTACTACAAATGCTCCTCTAAGCATCCCCATCCAACAACTCCAAGAGATGGTTCCCACTTTATCTGGGGTGAATTCAATGGTTTGTTCTCCTGGTTTGACTTCAAAGTTAAGATTATAAGCCGGAACTTGAATTTTGTTATTGCAACTGTTCAATTGTGCTCCCGTAATGATCCATTTAACCGGGACCCCTTTCTTTAACACAAATTTATTGGGTGTAAAACCAGAATTATCTACGGTCATTCTGATTTCTTGGTAACCCTCTTTGATTATTAATCCCGTATCGGAAGAGATGGCAGGAGTAACTATATTATTGTTGCTTCCAAAGGTCGGGACACTTGAAGTTAGAGATCCAAAATCGTATCCTGTACCCGTTAAGGCTAATCCTCGATTTAACATAATTAATCCTAGGATCATAACCAATACTCCAGATGCTTTTAGAATTTTCATCGTAGCTTTAGAACTGATTATACTGGTTAAATACCCAAATCCCAACATTACGGGTAAGGTTCCTAGACCAAAGATAAACAACATTTTTGCTCCTTCTAACATGCTTCCAGTTCCTGCAGCTAAAATGTAAACTGCTTGTAACGGTCCACAAGCAATCATTAATCCGTTTAAAAGACCGATGATTAAAGGGCTCTGTTGATGAATCTTTGATTCTTCTCCTAACCATTTATTCATCGATTTTGGCCAACGAATTTGGAATTTTCTGAACCAACTAAATCCCAACATCTTTAGTCCGAATAGTAATAAGAAGATTCCGGCAATGATTCCTGCCCAGCCACGCAAGGTGGGAGTGAATGCAACTATACTTCCTAATAAACCAAATATCGCCCCGATAATGGTGTAAGAAATAGTTTTTCCGAGAGCATAAGCAGCATGTAATTGTAACGGTTTCTTACCTTCTTTAGCTCCTTTAGCAGTATAAGAAACTACAAAACCACCGCACATAGCTATACAATGGAATCCGGTTAGTAACCCTACTAAAAATAATAACCCATAACTCATTGTTCCCGAAAGTTGTGGAATAGGAAACTTATAATATATCTGCATTCCAAAGAAACCAAGTAGTAGTACACCTACTCCCGCTAACAACCAAGGCCACCAAGATGTTTTTTCTGACTTGTTGACACATTCGTATCCTTTTTCCTCAATTTGATGTTTGATTTGATTTAAGTTAACCTTCTCGGAATCGTACTCAACTTCTGCCGTTCCGTTAGTATAACTAACGGACATTGAAAGTATTCCGGGCAAGCTTTGAATCTGTTTCTTAATTATCTTTTCACAACTTTCACACACCATTCCTTTAATGGGTATTGTATGTTTATTTATCATATTCAGTTCACCATAAATCCTTCTTTTTTGATAATTCGTTTAATTGTATCTTCCGTTAGCTTTTTCTCATCAAATTCAATCACTGCTATCCCTTTCTCACTATCTACTTTAGCTTTTGCTCCTACTTCTTCTAAAGCGTCGCTAATAAGAATTTCACAGCTTTTGCAATGCATTCCACTTATTCTCATTGTAATTTTCATCTCTTGCCTCGATTTATCTTTAAGATAACGTACCCTGTTATAATTAATGTAATCATCCACATACTCCCTATAAAAATCATGCTAATCCCATTTCCGGAATATGCTAAATTTGCTGCTGAACAGTATACCATTTGGCTTCACCAACAGAATTATAATTGAAACAGCTTTATAAACTACTGATGAAACTAGTTTCTGTAAGGTTTTAAGAATACTTCTTCATATCTTCTTGTTGCTTCTATTATTGTTTCCATTCTCTGATGTATAGCTTCTTCAAAGACCAGACCAGAATTACCGTTACATCGAGCATGGAGGTCTAGAAATAAGGTTAATTCTCTTTCTTTAACCGGAAATCCTTTGAACTGTCTTTGAAGTTCTAATAGGGTGTACTCTGTGAGTGGGCGTTTTTCCATTAGATGATATATCTCTGCTAGCTGTCCGATTCTATCCATATTATAAACTTTTAATCGTTCCACTAAATCTTGATTTTCTTCCATTCCTTTAATTAAACCTTATGGGCTATTTATAAACCTATTTGAGAATAACGATATTTGTCATGCCTCTTCTCTTCCTTTCGAGAAGCATTTTTCCTTCTAACTTATCCAAAATTCTAGTTACTTTAACCTTACTCAACTGAGTTTCTTTCATCACATCACTTTGGTACATTGAACCTTGGTTATTGATTAGCAGTTCCATCACTTTCTTTTCTTCATTATCAAGGTGTTCCAGTTTATGTTTCTTTTCCTCTTCAGTTAATACTTTCTTAGTCTCTTGTGGAAGTTTCTTCTCTTTTATGAAGAAAGTTACCATCAGACCAATTAATACTAATAGTCCAATCAAACTATAACTAATAATCTTCTGGGTGCTTAGGGTAGTATACATTGGACAAGTTGGTCCGTGATCACAACTGGTGTTAACAATCTCTTCTAAGGCATTATTGAATGACATTACCACTAAGAAGAATACTAAAGCTACTCCAATAATCATCAATCCAACGTATTTATTTTCCATACTTTAATCTATATACTGCAGCACATTTATAAGAATTATGTAGGAAAGCTATTCTTTTGCTACTTTCCATAGTATCTCAAAGAAATTTAAGTTGCTCTTCACTGCTTCTTTACTTCTGATCAAGAAAGCGAATGGCATCTCTGTCCAGACAACGGTGATAACTAAGCTGCCGGAGACTAAGATAGTAGACGGAAATTCATAACTTTTGGGAAGAAAACGCATTTTGCACCATTTTAAATTTTCTTGTTGTTTTCTTTCTTTCACTCGTTCACTAAAAACAATATTGAGTCTAATCTTGTTTTTAGCTCTTTGCGTATGCCACTCCTTCTGAAATGCCGGTAGAACATCAGCAAAACGACTTTCTGCCCCATAAACAAAAACTTCACCTTTCTCCTTTAATAATAAATCATAAGCGGACTTCACCCCCTTCTTTCCCTTGAATAAAGTAGCTTCCTCTTTCGCTTTACTTTCCTTAAAGAGCTGGTTTAATTCTGGCAGGATTGAGCTGATTCTCTCTTCCTTTTCTTTAAGTAAATCTTTTAATGTTTCTGGTGCCAGAGGCTCGAAGACCTTTCTGTTGGCAGTAATAACGTAAGTTACCAATCCTTTCTTAATCAAGCGTTCTAAAGCATCATAAACATTAGTGCGGTTGACTTCGGCTTTCTTAGTGATGTCTCCCGCTAATCCTGAGCCGATTTCTAACAAAGCTAAGTAAACTTTGGCTTCTGTAATGCTCAGTCCGATTTCTTGCAGGATTTCTAACTTCATGATTTTTTTTTGAATTAAGCTTACTTTATAATTGTTGCTGTCAAAACGACAACAAAGATTAATATGTATATTGTTCTGTTGATGTTGTAATTGGTGTGTTCTGGGATGTTTTTGGAGAAATACAAATGAAATTGAGAACAAAGAAGGAATACTTAAAGGATTTATATGGTTATACTGTTACTCTAAGATTAAGGCCTAATGAGGACCAGGTAGTCTTACTTACTCAAAACACCGCTCCACGAGAATTTACTTTAGATTTCTTAGCTCAGTCATTAAAACTATCTCCCGAAGAAACGAAAGAAGCCACAGGAAAAGATTATCTTTTGAGACAAAAAATGATTGAATATCTTCATTTTAAGTGTAAAAAGCCTTTTCTCTTAACCGATACCAAATATAAGATAGAAGACCAGGGGACGGTTCAGGAAATGTCTTCCTCCTTTCTTTTAGGCATGCCTGAAGAATTGTTTATTCAGTATTATCGAGAAGCTCGCGTTAATTGTACCGGTGCCGTAGATCGCTTTGGCCACCTTTACCCCGAAGGTTCCTTGCATCAGGCGGTTTACTTCTACCAAGGGAGAGATTATGTTAGATCCGACGAGATTAGTCACCAAAGCTATGATAGTTCTTCTGGCAATTATCACTTTAAATCTCGTGGTTTTCCGGTAAATAAAGAAGAAGATCGTAATTATATCTTTAAATGTTTTGACCAAGCTTTCTCATTTTTAAATTTTAATTTCTCCTTAGATCGGAAAAAATCTGGATTTATTCACGGTATGATTACGGATGCGATTCGGATTACCGAACACGAAATAAAACTTAATGTTGGAGAATGGGATACTGATGAGAATGGTCTAATGAACCCCGAAGTATATCCCAGTTATCATGCATTTATCAAAAAGATAAAGGGTTATTACCCTAAAGAAAAGAATTGATAACTCATTCCACCCTATACTCATCAACAGTTTTATTATCCTCTTTCCACTTAAAGAAAGCTTTGATCTTCTTACCTTCTAGAATACTGGGTAACCAATATCGATCAGAATCCCACATCTGAGCATAAGGAATATTATCTAGAGCAAACCATTCCGGACGCATTTCATTAGTTTCTTGAGGTTCTCCCTCCCACGTTCTTAAGAAATAAACATGCACTCTTTGATTCCATTCTTCTTTGTAAGGAAAATGGAAATCGATTTCGGCCATCTTCTCTAAGTCTTCTACTCTAGCTTGAAGACCAGACTCTTCATACAATTCTCTTATTGCTGCTTCTTCGATAGTTTCGTTAGCTTCTTTTTTACCCCCAAAACCATTATACTTACCTTTACTTTGACTGCTTTTAGCAAAGCCTAACAGAATTTGATCTTCTTTTAACAAAAAACAAATTGTTCTTTCACTTCTGACAGTGTATTCAGACATTTCTATCTATCAAAATATCTTACTCTTTCTACTAAAGTTGGATCTAAAGTTATACCCAGTAAATCTGCTTCAGCATTCTGTCTTTCTTCCGCTGCTGCATCCCACTTTTGTTTTAAATAAGCGCACCTTTCTTCCCCAGAACACTCTCCGTATGCTCCTTGCAATGAACTTTCCTGATTAAGGGCTTGAGCATAATCCGACCAAGCTTGTTCTACCGGATTAGAAAAGGGAAGTTCTCTGGCGGAAGGAATAGGATCTTTAGTTCTAATACAATATGCCAATACTCCTACTAAAAGGACCGCTGTTCCTATTGCTTTAAACATTGGTTTAGTGTCCGGCATATACCAAAATCTTCGAATAGAAGCACCTACTTTTTCTCTTAAAGTAAACCCTTCTGCATTCATCTTAATCGTTATCTACTCTCGGTGCTAAGATGAAACTTAAAGCTAATCTATCCATAATCTTATACTCAATCTTTAAAGGATAGTCCGTATTAAACTTTAAACTAACTCTTTCTGCTAGTTTTCCACCCGCAACCATTTTCTTCAAGTATTCTAAAGAATATTTAGCTTTGAATTTATCATCAATGTCTGTTTTAATCTGGGTATTATCGTCTGGCTTAATCTCAATAAAAGCTTTAGATAAATCTCCTTCAGCTTTGATGGACAATTGTATCTTCTCTCCTAATAAAGTAACCGATTCAGCTACTACCGACACGTCTTCAATAGAATCCGACAATACTGCTGATTCCATTTCTATTGAAATAGGGAAACTTAACTCAGGGACTTTTTGTTCTTTGCTTTCCATCTCTAAAGTAGGAATGGTGAAAGAACGAGTGGTGTTACTTTTAAGGATAATCTTCAACCGACTGTCTTCAGTAGTTTCTAAAGTAAGCATATCATCCCCTTTAGCTCTACGTAAAATCTGTTTTAGATTGTTAAGGTTAATAGCCCACTCTTCATCATCCTTAACTTCATACGCAGTAAAACAAGAACTGAACATCTTGAAGATTACCATGGCCACGTTTGCTGGATCCATAGCTACTAATTCTAAGCCGTTCTTACCTACTTTAAACTTGGCTTCATTGACTAGATCAGAGATAATGGAAATGCTATCCTTAAAGTATTTCGGTTCAGCTAAGACTAATTTCATGTTAAAGTACCCCCTCAAACAACATTTATTATGAATTTAGCTTTATAAAGTTTATTGTGATGTACAAGCGTCTTAGGGGAAAGCCTTAAATAATGCTACTAAAAAAAGACAAACATGACTGGTCGGTCTTTTCCTGGTTTTCCTGAACGAAGCGCTTATGCTGATGCTAGAGCTGCTTCTGCTCATCAACATAGAGAAATAGAATCTTCTCGAAGAGATATTATTGCTGCTTACTTAGTACATCATTATCCCGTAATCATTGTTCCTACCGGAACAGGGCATTCTATCTATGTTCCAGTAGAAGATCTTTTTCATTTCACAAAAGCCAGTGGTTTAAATGTGGGTCAAAGATTCTTGGACGATATTGTAAATCAGGGAACAAGAAGCCCTAATGGTGAAGAATTAGATCAAGTATATTTGGGTGTAGATTACTTCTTGCATTTAGTTGAATCTAAACCAAAACAAACCCTGGACAAAAAACCTGTTCCTCAAGTTCCAGAATATCTTAAGAAATACTGTATTCAACAATCTACTTAATTACGACTCTTTTTCCATCTTCCATCAAATGAACATTCTTATTCAGTTCATAACCCATTTCCGTAGCCAGTTCAGCTAATTGTATAGCCCGGTCATGTCCAGCATGGGAAGGAATAATATGTTTGGGTTTGATTAAGTCAATCAAATCTCGATGATCTTCTCTGCAAGCATGACCCGAAACGTGGATGTCTCGAAAGATTCTTACTCCTCTACTTTTCAGTTCTCGTTCCAAGATATCTCGATTATTCTTGTTTAGTTCTACTGGGATAACCGAACAACTGAATATTACCACATCTCCATTTTCAAACTTAAATGGAAGTTCTTCTCTAGCTAATCGAGAAAGGATAGCCTTTGGTTCTCCTTGGTGTCCAGTTACAACTAATAAATATTTATCTTTGCCTTCTTTACCAATCTTTCGCATCATTTGTTCTAACTTATCTCGGTTACGAATAAGTTTAGCATCTTGAGTAAAATCAATAATGTTTAGATTCTGACCGGCAATTACATATCTTGATAAAGATCGTCCCAAAAAGACAATCTTGCGGTTAAGTTTCTTACCCATTTCGACAATACTTTTCAGTCGAGCTAAGTGAGATGAAAAGGTAGTCACAATCATGGCTTTACCTTCAACATTAACTCCTAACATTACATCTTTAAGCATTTGCTGAGCTACTGCTTCTGAAGGAGTTTTCTTATGCTCATGGGCATATAATGATTCTAACACCAACACTTTAACTCCTTCTTCTCCTATCTCTTTTAAACGTTCAAAGTTAGGTTTCTGGCCCAGAGTAGGTTGTCGATCAAACTTATAATCATTAGCATAAACTACCTTTCCATACGGAGTATGTAATACTATCATAGCTGTGTGCGGAATAGAATGGGTCATGTACACCAATTCTACGGTTAGTTTAGGAGATATTTTATAAGAAGAATTCAAGTTTAAACTGATTAAGGGGTTAGTTAACTTAATCTTTTCATCCATAAAGATACTTTTTAACACTTCTGCTGTAAAAGGAGAACAGATGATCGGCGCTTGTGGAAATAACTTGTAAGCGAAAGGTATCGCTCCGATATGGTCCAGATGCCCATGTCCCGGAATAATAGCTTTAACTTTGTCTTTCCAATCTTTTATTAAATTATAATTGGGTACGGCATTAACTTCTAACAGTTCCTCATAAGAAACGTTGCTGATATCTTCATCTTCAGTATATCGAATATAATTCTCCATATGCAATCCCATATCTAGAATCACTACTTCATCATCTACTTTAATCGCAGTAGAATTCTTACCAGATTCAGAGAATCCTCCAATGGTGCATATTTCTATAGGCATAGAGGGAGGATACTTCTGGGGTTTAAAAAGGTTCACTTCTCAAAGAACTTGAACTTGTGTTCTTGATAGATGTTTAAACTAGTGTAATCTGAAACAATTTCTGAAAAATTATTCATGAACTCTCTCAATATCTCTCTTAACTTTTCAATATTCTCTATTTCAATATCCATTTCAAATTGCCAAGGGCCTAGACAAGTTACAATATAAACAATATTGGGATGTTGCTGGCAAAAAGTGTGTAACTTTTGCTCTTTCTCTTTGGTTAAATTATGCAAACTTACCAGCACTTTGTAATAGTTGCCCTTTAACTTGTTAACATTGGGCCAAAGCATGTAATGTTGGATTACATTTGATTTTTCCAGATTTTTAATTCTTTGTAGGATTGCGTCCGCCGAAACATTTAATTCATTAGCTATGTCTACAGCCGTAATCCGGGGACTTTCACATAGTTTGTTTAATATCTCTAAATTAATTTTATCGAGCTTAATTGGTTCTTCCTCTCCTCCCCAGAAGATTCTTCTTTCGGTGGTGCCTTTTCTCCCGATTAAGTATTCGCGATAAAAATGTCTGCCGTAAACGATGGGGGCGATGTCCATCTCTTTAAAGAAAAGATGATACTTATTTCGTATTTCCGTTAAAGCATCATTGAAGTCAACTAAACTTTTGGATTTAATTGCGAACAATAAGGAGTATTTACCATCACAACTGGAAGTCCAGACAATCTTACTATTTATAACTAAATCCGAGATAATGGCTTTTTCTTGCTCTTCATTGATATTGTGCAGTTTTACACATACTTTGTAAATCGTGTAACCAAATTTAGCTAAGTTTACTATAGTAAGATAATTTCTGATGATTCCTTGTTCAAAATATTTCTTGCTGCGATAAAGAATGGATTCTCGGCTAAGGTGGACTTTCTTGGCAATATTGCTTAGAGGTTGACGAGCATTCTTATCTAATTCGTAAAGTATCTGCAGATCTTTCTTGTCTAATTTAAGCATATTTTTAATTAAACTGGTTATTTTTATTTAAATATATCGTTTAATATTAAAAAAGTAACAATTTATTTTATATATCCCTTGGGATACCACTACTCAGAAACAACAATAATAATGAAATATAAAACATAAGGTGAGAAAAATGTACACTCAAATCAAAGAATTGGTATCAAACCCCTGCGTGGTTCTTGACTGTCACGGACCACAGTATAATCTAATTGAAAAACCAGGAATATATGAAACTGGCTTCATCGGTTTAGAAGAATCAGAACCAGCTAAACAGATATGGGAAGAAAGGATGAAGGAATATTGTCGAACTCATACTCCCTTTGAAGCAGGAGCCCTTTACTTAGAATCAAGTGGAGAGGTTGGCGACAAACAAACTTTGTACGATGCTGAACAAGCAGTGGTGGAGGAGTGGAGTAGGAATCCATCAACCGGAGTATACGGAATTTCTCTAAGTGAACCTTTCTTTACGTTATTAGAAAGAATGAGAGAGACATTTAAGGACATGCCTAAAGAACAGGGAGAATATCTCTTAGTGGAACCATTAATCGCTTTAGTTTCTAATGCTCGAAAAGAAACCACCCGGTTGATAACTCAAAAAGGGTTAGAGATGTATTTCGATCAAAATAAGGCTAGAGAAATTATGCAAGGATTAACTATTGTTGACACCACTTCTTTAGGAAAAAAGAAAGCTGAATCTTGGGAATACGTGATTGCTAAAGCATACCAATCTCCAGAGTCAGGTTTCGCAGTTGATTATGAAACTTGGTTACCAAGGGTTAAGAGATCAGAGGATAAATTTGGTCCGCTGAGAGTGCGACCAGAAGTTATGCCTGCTTTGATTGTGGACGACGGAATGGCTCACCTCCAAGCAGCCAGGGAATCTTTCCTGCGGACCGGGTTTAATCCTGTTTATACTCTCCAAACTTTGGAAGAACTGGCTCAAAGCCCGAAAGTCCAAACGCAAGTGTTTGGAAGGATTTTACTTTAATATTTATTCTCTTTTTATTTACCATGAGAAATAAACAACTAAGAATTTTCCTAAGTACACGAGAGTTATTCGTACAAGAAGTACCTGCTAGATTTCATTACGTTATTTTTCCATTATTGGCAGCTTCCAGAATGGGAAAATATTTTCCCCGTGGATTTTTGGAAACGGTAATAATTCAGAAAGAACATCACACTAAATACATGTACAATTATGATGATCTCATTCGTATATCTGAAGAGTTTCTTAAGAGGTTAAGAAAAGATCGTTCTTACTCGGAAGAAAAGTTTAAACAATGGAAAACGCTGGAGAGGTCTTTTTATGAGTTCTGTAAACAGTTAGAGGGAATAGATTTTGATTATCTCTCTTTATCTGAACTTAAGAAATTATACCAACATTTCTGCTCTCTTTATCTAGAAGAATATGGTATGGCTTTGATTACAGATCCCTTAGGTTTATATGCTGAAAAAAACATCTTAAGAACCTTAGAATATTCTCTTCCTAGAACAGATTCCAAATTTAAAGAAGCGCTGCAGATACTTTCTGCACCTGTCTTTGAATCATTCTTAGGTAAAGAGCAGTTTGAGCTTTATCAGATTGTTATAAATATTCAACCTCACTCTCCTTTGAAACAGATTAAAAGTAATCTCCTGATTTGGGATAGATTGAAAGCCCATTCTCGGAAATATCATTGGATTCAAAACAATTACCTTAACCAGAACTATTTAACTGTTGATTATTTTGCTCAAAGAGTGGTTCAACATTCTAAGAATATGGAAAGAGTTCAAAAATATGTTAAAGGATATTTCTCTAACCTTCAAGAAAATTTGGAGAAGAAAAAGAAATTAATTCATGAACTTAAAAATCCCGAATTGGGAATGCTGGTTTACCTCTCAGACCAGCAGGGATATTGGCAGGACTTGAGGAAAAAAGCAAATCTTGTGGCAAATCATTACTTAAATGTGTTTATTACCCAAGTTAGTAAGAAAACAAAATTGTCTTATGAAGATCTTTGTTTATTGACCATTGGGGAATTTATAGCAGTTTTAGAAGGTAAGACTTTGAACTGGGAAGAGATTAAGTATAGAAAGAAGGTAGTCGGAGTCTTGAGTTGTGCTAAAGAAAGTTTTGTTTATAACTTAACGCAATCGGAGGAGATGGCTGTTTTTGTTGAGGATAAAACCAAACCCTTGCTTTCAAAAGACTTTAGGGGCTCTAGTGCTTGCATGGGAAAACATGTGGGGAGAGTTAGAATAATTATGAATCCGGACAAAGTTTCTGACTTTGAAGAGAATTCAGTATTGGTTACTTCTATGACTCGACCCGAATTTTTTCCTTTAATGAAAAAATCAGGTTCAATTGTTACCAACGAGGGTGGGATAACTTGTCACGCTGCTATTTTAGCCAGAGAGTTGGGAGTACCTTGCATTGTGGGAACTAGTGTTGCTACGAGTATTCTTCGTGATGGAGACTTAGTCGAAGTTGATGCAAATCATGGTGTAGTTAAAATTCTGGAGAGGAAGTTCCAATGATTATGAGGAATATATACCCACAAAATATATAACTCCCTTACCTTTTCTATTGGTTTATGCTACGTACATTACTAAAATCAAAGATACATCGGGCTACGGTTACTGAAGCTAATCTGGAATATATGGGATCAATCACTCTTCCTAAGAAACTGATGAAATTAGTCGATCTGTGGCAAGGAGAGCAAGTATTAATAGTTAGCAACACTTCTGGACATCGTCTCTGGACTTATGCTATTGAAGGCAAGGATGAACACAACATCTGCATGAATGGAGCTTCTGCTCATCTGATCAAGAAAGGAGAACAGATAATTATTATGGCCTTTGCTCATAGTGAGACTCCAATTAAACCAAAGAATGTGTTAGTGGATGATAAGAATAATTTTGTAAAGTATTTTGATTAATGTTATTGATTTCATCAATATTTTCAAACTTTTAGGGTTTATTTTGAGCAAATTAACCAATTATATCTCTATATCACAATAATCTTTAAAACCAGTAAATATAAATCCTTCATTTATGCGTTTCTCTACCGGACTTGCAGCGTTATGCTTAGTAGCAAGTTTAGCTACGTTTACTTATCGACATGTTAAGCTAGTAGAAGTTGATCCACAAAAAGATATCCCTCTTAAGGGTACCATTCTGGCTGGGGAAGTCAATTCTAAATTTTGCGGTGAGGGAGGATCTGTATTCGTTATTGAGGACGAAAATAAAAACCTGGAAGCAATGTGTTTTGATACTTATCGTCCAAACCGATATTCTGGGGAGGTAGATGTTATCGTCACTCCTCACCTTCGTGATAATGGTAAACAAGAAAGGATATATACTCGTTATGGAGATCTGCCGCTTTTTGATTATAAAAGTGAAGCTCAGTACACTTTTTGGCTGTTGGCTGGAGCAATAGGTCTGCTAGGAGTTACAGGAATCTCAGTTGTGGCAGGTGGAATTAGTCAAATGATAGGAACTTCTCGCATTGAAGAAAATAGAATAAAAACGTTTAGAAAAACGTTGGAACAGTTTAAAGGACAAAGGGCTTCTTTTGGATTAGATATTCTGGAAGGATTAGTATGTAGAGTTCGTTACGATCCCAAGAGAAATAAGCATTTCACATATGATGGTCGTGAAGTAAAGGTAACCCCGGTTGGAACAAATAATCCTCAATTATTGAATTTTCATTGGTCAAATTCTCAACGTAGTGAAGAAAGTGTCTTAGCTTCTAGAATCGCAGAAGAAGCTATGAAGTATGGAGCAAATGCATATATGGTGGGAGAATCGACAAATGCCCATGGAAATAATATCTATGGTTATACTTTACTTAAGGCAGAGTTCTTTAGCGTGGAGGAAGACCCAATGATTCCCTATCAACTCCAGCCTGACGGGCAACTGCTTCCCCATAACTTTGTCCTGCCATCTCAGGGATAATTTTGTAAGTTAGATGGGGACGATTTCCTTCAAACTTCACTTCTGCTTGTAAGTTAGTTACTCCCGGATATTTATCCTCTTTAACATCTAAGGCTACATCATGCATGTGGGTCGCGATTAAAAAAGGGATATGATTCAGACCCATATACTCTACGAAATTTCCAGTTTGTACCGAAGCAACACTTGGTTCTGTTCCAATACACGGTTCATCCAGCAAAACTAAACTACTTGAGTTAGCTCTATCCAAAATTCTTCGGTCATGTTCCATTTCTCCTAGGAAACTACCTTTTCCCCCCTCTACATCATCACGAGTTGGAAAGTGGGTATATAATCCATTAATTAAAGAAAGATTGGCAGAACTGCCGGGAACAATCCAACCATTCTGGCCAGTAGTATAGGCCAGACCAACTGCACGTAAGCTCACACTCTTACCACCATTATTTGGGCCAGTGATCACTCTACCAAAAGAGTCATAAGTTAATTCCAAATCGATGGGAACCGGATTACCGCCGGGTAACAATAATAGTAAGGGACTGATTAAATCATGTATTTGAGTGACTTTATCATTAAAAGTAGGAAGACAAGTGGGTTGTTTTTTACTGGTTAAAGTATAAGCATATCTGGCACCGCAAGTATAAAATTCTAGATCCCCCACTAAATGAATTAGCGCTTTCAAATTTTTGCTATTCTGTGTATATAGTTCAGTAATATGTTTAAGGATAGCATAAGTGCTCCAATCCTCTCTCCATTCTTTTTTTGATCTTCTAGGTGTATTTAATTCTAATCGAGTAACGTTCATTCCACTATATCCCCCTACTGCATTGACAGTAACTGATACATCTGCTCTATATTCTCTTTGATTAGAAAATGTGTGTAAATAATTTCCTAATTCCTTATATTCAGAAGACTTTTCTATCTCCTTAGCAAGATCTGCTACTTGTCTTAAAGGTCCAGAAGTAAAAATCTTATTCCCAAGTTCTTGTACTATATCTTGATACATCCCCAGAAGATGTACGGTGTGAGCAAATAGTTGAGCGTCCTGATTTGTATTTCCCGGCATCAATCCGGAAGTCCAAGGAGTAGACGCTTTAGCTAAAGTTGAACGTTGCCAAACGTGTCCTGCAATTTCCCATAATCTTCTGTAAGTGTCTTCTAGGAATTCAACTTTCTCAGGAGATTCTAACAATTCTTTTTCAGCAGATTGTCGTTCTAGAATAACCTCTAAATCTGTGCTGGGATTAGCTAAAACTTGAAAAATGTAACCCGCAGCATATTTAGGTTGAAGCAACTTTCCCACAAATAGATCTAACCTTAACCCTTCTGCAAAAAATTGTTGGTCAATAGTATCGGAAGGAATCCTAGCACCGCGAAGCATTTCCAAATTTAGAGATCGGCTTAATTCGTCATCTGCATAATATTTTTCAGTAAAAGATCGTTCTAATGCCGTGTCAGAGTGATAATCTTTTCCTTTACCAAAAAAAAGTAGGTCTGGTTTATTTACCACGAGAACCTTAATCTCGAATAGGTTTTATAACCTTTCTTAGCTTGTAAAATAGATAAGAAAGAATATGTTTGTTAGTTGGTCTTAAAATCCTCATTCCTTGTAAAGTATTTTGATTAGAAAGTAAAGTGCGGACGGCAGGGATCGATTACAGACTAGCATAATTTCCGAACTTCTGTCTTTCTTTTCAATTATCTCTTCTGTTGATTAGTTCTTTAAAATGGATGTAAAGCAGTTTGGAATAACATGATAGGAAATCAAGTTAGATTAATTTAAATATTGTAAAACGTTACCTTTTGTTTATTCCATAATTTGGGCAAGTAGTATGAATAAACAAAATATGTTGTTAGACGTTGGACATATCTTAAATACTTACCAAACTAGAATTCCTAAAAGGAAGTTGGAATTACTTTTAACCAGAAATTTAGTGCCTTTATTCCAAGATTCCTATTTGGCTCAAAAGTCAGCATTTTTAGTTGGAAAAATAATGGGAGATGGTAATCTTGATAAAAGGTATACTTGCAGGTTTATTGGTCAAATTAATGATTTAACCAACCTTAGAGTATTTCTCGTCGAAAACTTCTCAATAAAAGAAAACAGTATCAAAATATATTATAGGGAAAATATTGGCAAAAGTTATCTGCTTCAAGTGAACGATAGCTTATTAGGAAGATATCTTTATGCGCTTGGTGCTCCTATCGGAAACAAAACTAATAATCCCTTCTTGGTTCCAAAATGGATAATCCTGTCAGAAAGATGTAAAAAAAGTTATTTACAAGGCATTTTCGATGACGAATTAGCTACTATCAAAATAAAAAGAGAGAAGTTCGGAAGAGAAGCCACGTTCAGGATGGCCAAAGTTGAAAAGTATCAAGATAATTTAACCACTTTCTTGCAACAGATTAAAGATTTAACTGAAAGTTTATCTGTGGTATGCGGACCAATAGGTCAACCTCATTTTGAAAATCTTCATCAAAACGGAGAAAAAACATTTTCACAATGCTTTCGAATATTAGGGAACAAAGAGAATTTGATTAAGTTTCACAAAAATATAGGCTTTGCATTAAATGAGCAGAAGCGAGCAGAATTAGAAAGTTGTGTCCACTTCTTATTAAATAAATAACTGCGGATGCCAGGAATCGAACCTGGGTAGGCACTAAGCCAATAGATGACTTACATTGATTTCTTCATAGTACTCTGATGAGCACTCTATATTCAAATGCCTTGAGTTTGGATCCATTTTGGTCAGAAGACCAAAACAAGCTATCCCGTTTGACCGCTCCGGCACATCCGCGTTAGAGAATTAAATCTGAAGGTATTTTATAAACGTTTCTTCTGGATTGAGAAGCTAGATCAAAATGACATAGCTCCACGCTGAGAAAGGTATTATAAAATAGGAAGATGTATTACTGCTTCTTCTCAAATTTCTCAATCATATAATTGGCGGTTATCTTAGCCATTCTTCGAGTAACATCCAAGCATAATACTGCTAAATCAGAATTGGAATAATTTCCTTCACAACTTCTACGAAATGATTCTCTAATTGGACCTATTAAGGGCATTATTCTTGATTTTAGAGGTTCAGGAACCATATGTCCTGAGAAAATACCATTGAGTTCAAAGGATTTTTCTCTTGGATCAGTAGGATGTTCAACATAATTAGCTATCCCTTCTCCATATTTGATTATACTTATAGAAAAAGTTATAACCCTTGGATCCTGCTTTCTAAATAATTCAACTCTTTCCGATTTACTCATTTCTGGAAATAAATCTTCTTCTAAAACCACCCCATAGCGATTACGATGATATGTGAAGTCGTGATATCCTCCGCTTTCATCTAAAATTTGAGCAATTTCTCTCATTTGCTTATCATAATCATGAATTCCTAAGAATTCTAAAGCAGGCTTGATACACCCCAATCCTTGAAAAGGAGTATCCCCTTTGGTATAATATAATTGATGCTTTTTGGATTCATAAGGATCTTGAACTAATACTCCTTCAAATAAGTTTTCAGTGAGCTTTCTAGCTATTTGTGCTGATTTTCTATGGTATGAACTCTCTCTATCCATTACTGCAAATTCTTTAACTAAACGTTCTAATTCTGGAGTCATGTATTATTATAATTCTATTTTTAATTTAAAACTTATTAACAAAAAGTTTATAAAAAGTACCATTCTTAATATATAAAGGCAAAATTAATAAAAAATGAAGCTAGATATTAAAGATAAGAAGATTTTGTACGAACTAGATAAGAATGCGAGAATCAACTATACTCAACTTGCTAAAAAAGTAGGAGTTAGTCCGGAAGTAGCCCTGTATCGTGTCAAAAAGTTAGAAGAAAATATTATTACTCAATACCACACTGCAGTAGATTATGAAAAGTTGGGCTTGATTCATTTTAAAATCTGTTTAAAATTTAATGGAATTACTTTATCTGATGAAGAACAATTGTATGAAAAGATAAAATTAATCTCGCAAGTTATTTGGATTGCCAAATGTCGTGGAGATTGGGACTGTTTACTTTCTTGTACCGTTAAGAATAATAAGGAATTAGACCAGGTAAAAGATAAGGTCATTTCCTTAGCTAGTCCGTTTTTATTTAATAAATCATTATCTATAACTTCTTCCGTGTGGTCTTTTCCCAGAAGGTACTTTGTAAACTCTAAAGCAGATTTTATTGATACTAAGCCCCTTAAGCTGACTGATTTTGATGACATTGATTTGAAAATTCTAAGAATTCTTTCTAAGAATGCTAGAAAACCAATTACAGAAATAGCCAAAGAATTGAATATTACTTTGAAAATTACCACTAACAGAATTAAGAAGCTATTAAATTCAGGAGTAATAAAATCATTCCGTTTAGTACTAAACTATGAACTGTTGGGAATTAATTTCTACAAAACCATAATTTATCTTAAGAATCCAGAGGAGCGTAGAGTGGTTTCTTTGTTAACAAAACTGCACAGCAATCCTCATTTAGTACATAACCTTAAAGTAATTGGTGATTGGGATTTAGAACCCGAGTTTGAATATGAAAAAGAAACAGACTTTCTAAAGATGTTGCAAGAACTACAAAACCAATTTTCAGACGTAATACAATCAATAAAAGTGATTGATGTTTTGAAGGAATATAAGTACACTTTCTTTTACAAATAGTGAGCCTAAAAACCTCTCATAGCCCGGTTTGAACCACTACTTCTTTAATTCTTCTTCTAGAATGGGTTTAACTTTATCCCACAATTGAGCAGGAATATTCTCCGGAGGATGCAACTTAAAAATTTCTTCCATCAACTCTTCCTCTCTAGCCACAGCTTCTCCCATAAACTCTTTCTTGAACAGCTCTATCAACTCCCCTTCTGCACCACGTTTAACCGCTAAATAAAACGCTAACAACTGTTCGTCACGAACCATCTTCAAGGAATAATAACCCTGAGCGATATCTTTATGATGATTAAACAGAGAGAACAGGGGTTTATAAGATAAATCAAACATCTCTTTCAATCCCACCGATTCAGGATTAAATCCAAATGCTTTCATAAACACAAAACAAGTAGCACATTTAGCACAGTTACAACACCATCTATTATTCTCTGCTTTAAGATCATCAGCATGGCAAGACATCTGATATTTGGCCAGTTGAAGATATCGTTGATAAAGTATTTTAGCTACTGCCATTTCCGAAAGGGGTTGAACTAAAGAAACCACTTGCACTTTTCCTTGAGTAAATATGTTTACTAAAGAATTCAGATGTTTAATCCAATCTGAAGATTGGTCATACACGGGATAACATCTTACTCCTTCGGTACTATAATAATAGTTACTACAAGAATGTTCATTTCCGAATATAATATACTTTGAATGATTAGAATAAGCATATGGTAAACACATAAACAAAAATTCCGTGATAACATTAGCACTACCAAGATCCGTGTCATCTAGGTCCCATTCTACATTACAACGGAGTTTACACAGTTCATTTTTGACCGTATTAACCTTCAATCCTTTTTCTAATTCAAATTTAGGTATCAAATCCCACAAATGTTTGTTAGTGAAACTTTTTATCTTTTCTCCCCTAAAATTTAGGTCCAAGTCTTCATCAATCACTGTAAGGGGAGTCGGACTTAATCCTATCTCTTCGGCTAATCCAAAACTTAACAAGCTTTCTTTACCAAAAGTAAGAGTGTTGATAGACCTTTCTTCAACCGAAGGAGCTATACTTACAAACGGAACACTTTCTCCTGAAAAAAAGAGGTCTAAATCAAAAAATGGATTATGATACTTGAACGGTTGATTAGAATCTACATCTCCACTATAAGTGAAAGACTTCACAAACAATTCGTCAAAAAAAGGTTTAAATATGGGAAAAGGAGTGTCATATTCCACTTCTTTCACCTTAAACATTAAAGCAAGTTCTACCGTAGCTAAGTAAGCTAAATTTTGAGTCCAGACGAGTTTATTAGGAAAATGTTCCCATATCTCGGAGGCAAACTCAACTTTAAATTTACGATCAAAAGAAGAGTTGAATAAACGAAGTTGTATCCCAGTAGAATTAACTTCAGTATTAATTTTTAAGGAGTTCATTTTCACCGCTTGCAGCAGAGTTTGATTTTTTAGGTAAGTTGTTATGGGGAGTGGATATATTCTCTACTTCTTTTGGAGTGTTTTCATTTCCATCCTTTTTTAATTCTTCTTCATAAATAGGTTTTAGTTTTTTCCATAATGGGGCAGGGATATTTGCCGGCCGTTGTAATTTAAAGAACTCATTTCTAAACTCTTCTTCTCTTCTAGTTGCCTCTTCTCCAAACTCCTTTTTGAATAAATCAATCAATTCTCCAGTTGCTCCTCGTTTAGCTGCCAAGTGAAAAGCAAATATTTGTTCGTCTCTTCCTAACCCTGCGGAATCATACCCGCACATATCTTTACTTTGATTGAAAATAGAAAAATGTGGTTTGGAGTCTAGATTAAACATGTCTTTTAGATTTACCGTTGCCGGATCAAAGCCCAAAGCTTTCATAAAGGTAAAGCAACGAGCACATTTAGAACAAGCTCCACACCAGCGACTCTTTATAGCTCCTTCGTTGTTACAATGACAAGACATCTGATATTTAGCTAACTGGGGGTATCGTTGATATAGAACTTTAGTTACCGCAATCTCATGCAACGGTTGTACTAAGGAAATAGCTTGCATTCCTCCTCCCGTAACATTCTGCAGCATGGAATTTACTTGCCCCATCCAATCTGAAGTTTGGTCGTACACTGGATGACACTTAAATCCTTCTTTATTGTAATAGTAAGAATTGCAAGAATATTCATTACCATAAACAATATATTTCTGTTTAAACTTATAATTAAACGGTAAAAGTAAGAATATATATTGGGTTAATTGTGCTGACCATCCTAAATCAGTTGGATCAAAATCCCATAAGGTATAGTCCGGAATGTCGTTTAAGTTGCTGTCGATACAGTAAACATGAAGATTAAACTCCTTTTCAAATCGTTTAATCAACTCATATTTATGCTTATTTTGAAAAGTCGCAATACGTTGTCCACGATACATAACATCACAATCTGGCTCAATCACCATTACTGAAACCGGGTTCATTCCTAATTCCTGAGCCAAACCAAAACTTAACAAACTCTCTTTACCAAAAGTGAGGGTGTTAATGCTCCCTTCATTAGTTTGTAAAGATCTTAAATCTAAAGAGGTAGGAGACCCCTTAAATTCAGTCTCTAAGTTAATTAGTTGAGTAATATACTTAATGGTTTTACCAGTATCGCAATCACCGCTGTATAATAAACATTTTAAAAGAACTTCAATGAAAAAAGACTTAAACAAAGGCAAGGGAGTATTATAATGGATCTTCTTTGCATTAAGCATTACTCCTATTTCTACTGAAGAAAGATGAGCGATATTCTCTACTATTGCTTTTTTGTAATCAAGGGGTAACTCTTTCCACACTTCTTCGGGGAATAAAACTTCAAACTTTCGTTTGATTGATCCCCACCTTAAGTCTAATGATAATCCTTTTTCAACAACAGACGTATCAATCTTAAGATTCTTGGTCTGGAGCATTCGCCTAAACAAACCAACCTTTTCAGTGACTTTTACTTTAGAAATATTCTTTATTGAGCTCCGTTTACCTTCAGCTTCTGATTTTTTTTCTGGATTTCCTTGTAAAATCACTGATCCTTTTTTATCGACGTGAATTTTTTTCATAAAGATTTTCTTTATTTTGTAAATAAGAACTAGTATAAATTGTTTTTTATTATGTAAACAGTAAATAAAAATAGAATTAATAAAAATAAAAGATTAATTTACACTTCGCAACTGGGTCTCAATATTTTTCAATTGACTTTCTAGTTCGTCCAGTTCAGATGCAGGAGATCTATCGTTTTGAATAGAAGGGCTTCTTAGAATCTCTTCATCACGAGCATAAGGTTTAATCTCTTGTTTTGAAGTTTGTACCGCTCTTAATTTTCCCTTAGGTAAATACTTTCTAAGTTTATCATCCACCAAACTGTTCAAAACACGTAAATCTGTCTTAAGTTGGGTGAAAAGAGTTACTTTGTCTTCCTGAATCTTGCGGAACTTTTCATATCCTTGCATAAAGATGATGATCTCTCGCACCGACTCTAACAGGTCTTTACGTAACATCCTTGGTTCACTAACCTGAACCATGAAATTTGGATCCTTTTCTGCACGTCCATCTTTGTGCTTGTTAGCACTTTTTGCGGGTATCATTTTAGAAATGTTCTGGTTCGTTAAGTGAATGTTCAACAAAATCAATCTTTTTCTCTACTTCAGCAAGATTATTTTGCCACATTTCTAACTGGTGATCCTCTTCATTCTTAAGTTCGTTAATCTTCATTAATGTCTCTTTAGATTCATCGATTTTCTTACGAATCAATTTAATCAAATTAAGAACATCGTCATATTCATCTACTTTTACAAACACGGGCATTCTTTCCATTTTATTCACCTTGATATTTAAATAGGGTTTTATCTACTTGTAACAATTTATCATGAGCCATTTTCATCGCTTTCTTCAACTTCTCAAAATTATTCTCTTCATTATACTCTGAGCTCTCTAAATGGCGATTAACTTCTTGAAGTTTGTTTAAATTACTCTTTAATCCGTCCATTTCTCCCAAAATACGTTGGTAAGCATCAACCTTAACAAAAAGGGGTTCACTATTAAAGTTGGAAGCTGGCATTGGCGCAGAAGTCGAAGAAGACATAGTCCTCGAGCCACTTTCCGGCAAGTTAAACGGCTGATTATATCCTGCAGCAGCTTGTAAGTGTTCCGGTTCTATGACCGTTTCTCCATTAAATCGTTTAGAGAACTGAAAAGTATTTTCGTCAAAAGGCTGACCCTCTGGAAAGGGTACTTTTGGCAATACTTTTTTTTTTCCAAATAACCATCCTAATCCCATTGTAGTAGTTACTAGGTAAAATCTCTTTAAAAGCTTTGTTTAGTATTCCATAATAGTGAAAACACAAACTATATATTAGATAACTGTTTTCTTTTAGAAATGGGGTGGAATTGGTGGGTTTTCGGATTATTTCTACTTTGTTTAAATACCTGTTCGGCCGAAGTCCTGTTTAATGAAGTGATGTATGATTTTCCAGGAACAGATACTAAACATGAATGGCTGGAAATTTATAATACTGGTTCTGAAAGAGTAAATTTAACTAATTGGAAAGTGAAAGAAGGTGGATCGAATCATGGGTTGACCTTAATCCGGGGGGCTTGGATTCTTGAAGGGAACAGTTTTGCTTTAATTGCTGATGACACTTATACCTTTGGCCAAGACTATCCTGAATTTAATTTTACTTTGTTGGATACTTCTTTTCCTTCTGGGTTTAGCAGTAATGGGGAAGAATTAATTTTATTAAACTCCTTAAATCAGGTTCAAGATAATTTAACTTACAATATTTCTCTCGGTGCAGCAGGAAATGGGGCAACCTTATGTATATATAATGGGACTTGGCAAGAATGTCTCGCTACTCCGGGAGAAGAAAACAAGATCAATTTAACTCTTCCTTTAAATGAGACCAATCCTACCAATTCTAGTAACACTACTAATTCGTCTATCTTTCCAAACATAGTACTTCTTCCTTACCTCGCCGGAACACTTTATACCCACACCAATTATGACAATTTGTTTAAATTGGTTATCCAACTCAAAGAGAACTGTTCAACTAAAGACACAATTATGGTAAATTACAATATCTTCGGAGAGAATTACTCAAAAAACAGTACCTTTACTAAAGAAGTGGGTTGCAGCAGCTATTCTGCTACGGGAACTTTTGCTCCCCTCTTCCCCGGGAATTATACTATTTGTGGAAGTATAATAAATTCTTCTTTAAGGGAGGATATTTTTACAGACAATTCTGTGTGTTTTAACCTTACTGCAATTGATATCTCTTCTGTTTCTTGTGATGTTGATATGAATATTGCCTTAGATGAGACGGTAATTTATCAACAAGGGGAATCTCTCAGTTATGCCTTTATCCTTAGTAATGATACTTTTCCGTTTGTCATTGAATATTGGATCGAAGATCTTTTTGGAAGAATGATTAAAAGTAAGTATAATTCCACTAATATTAATTCTAAAACTTGGAAAGCAGATATTTCTGAAGAAGATAGGGCGTTATATCTTAAAGCCAAGCTTTATCCGGGCTGTGATGATCAAAATCTTAGTGATAATTATGATCAAAAGATGTTTATTGTAACTAACAAAGGAACATTACAGCCAGTGAACAATACCAATAGTTCCAACAACGATTCTTCTACTAATAGTTCTTATATTTTGATTAACAATATCGTTCCCTCAGAGTTAGATTGGGGAGAATCGTTGCGAGCTGAGATTGAAATTCATAAGGGTAACACCAATAAATATGCTGTCTCTGCTTGGGTTGAGGTGGATGGCCGAGAAGTTAGTGAAGTTACTAAAATTAATTTGTATTCTAAAAACACCACTTACAAATTAACTTTACCTTTATTATTAGATCTTCGTTGTGAAGAAGAAACTCAAGATGCGGTTTTAATTCTGGAAGGGTTAGATCAACGAGCAGAACAAGAGGTTAAAATCGCAGAGAGTTCTTCCAATTGCGGGGAGGAAGAAAGTGAAAGCACAAACGAGGTGATTTATGATCCAGAAGATTCTGTTGTAACCGAGTATGATTCTGGAGAGGAAGATATTTCTTATGAACTGTTAGACTTTCCCTCCCAAGCATCTCCTGGACAAATCTTAACCTTTAAGGTGAAATTTAAAGGAGATGAATGGGATCACTTCTTCCAAACTTACGGTTATGTTTATCGTGGAAGTCGTTGTTATTCTTGTGAATCTGAAACTAAGGAGAGAGAAGACTTCTTACAAGAATTTATGTTGGGGTTTGGAGAGGAGAAAGTAATTGACTTCTCTTTGCCTTTAGATGGAGACATTGAACCTGGAGAATACAAATTAAAAGTAAAAGTACATAAAGATGGACAAATTACTGCTAAGAGTATTGACAATATTATTAAAATAAACGGGGAAGAAGAAAAAAGTATTACTACAACCGTTTCCCCTTTAAGTAAAGCCGGAAATAATCCTGAAAGTATTTCTTTGAATGTTCAAAGAACCATCCTTAATCAATCTTATTTATTGGTATATGAATCTTCTAATGAAAAGGCTAAACACCTAATTCCTTACTTATTGGCTATAGTCTTTGGGTTATTATGCTTGGTGTTGATCAAATATAAATTCTAACCATCTCTCTTCTCTGGGGCAGAAAGGCTTAAAAATAGCTCGTGCTCTTACTTGAAGTATGAGTAAAATCCTTTTCAGAGCAATCATGGAAATAGTGGGAAAACCTAAAGAACACGTTGAAGCAGCATTTAAAGAGTATCTCGGGAAGCTTAAAAGTGATAAACGTTATACTATCATTAATGAAGAATTAGCCGAAATCCAGCCTCTTCCTGAAAATGAAATGTGGTCTACTTTTGCAGAATTGGAAGTTAAGACGGAAGAAGTGAAGAATATAACTGCTTTCTGTTTTGATTATATGCCTTCGCAGTTAGAGATTATAGAACCGATAGAAGTTGTCTTTAGTGACGTAATGTTATCAGAAACTTTCAGTGATTTTCAAGCCCGATTGCATAGCGTAGATATGGTCGCAAAACAAGTAAAGTTAGAGAATGAACATTTAATAAGGAACATGAACCTATTGTTGCGTAACTATATATTGATCCTTTTAACGCATAATCGTCTTACTTCTGAACAATTAAGTCGGTTTACGGGAGTTCATAAAGATAAGATTGGTGACTTCTTAGATAAGCTAATTGATGAAAAGAAGGTAGATTTAAAAGATGGAGTTTATTTCATTATTAAAGAAAATGGAAACATCGGAAAAGAGAGTTGAAGCGGTACTTTTTGCGGTAGGCAAAGAGATCACTTCAGAAAGGATAGGGGTATTATGTTCTTTAGAAGTTCCTCAAGTGGAAGAACTATTAAATAAATTACAACAAGAATATTCTCAACGCGATCATTCTTTACATATTGTTAAGAAAGAAAGCGGTTGGAAGTTAACTGTTCGCGACGAATTTGTTCCTTTAGTAAGTAGTCTAGTTTCTAGTACAGAGTTAGACTCAGCTATGATGGCTACTCTAGCAGTTATCGCTTGGAAATATCCAGTATTGCAGTCAGAAGTGATAAAGTTGCGTGGTTCTGGAGCGTACGACCATATGCACCAGTTGGAAGAACAAGGCTATGTAGAGAAGGAGAAGTTTGGACGTAGTTTTAAATTAAAACTAACCAAAAAGTTCTTTGAATATTTTGATCTTCCTTCTGAAGAAGCTAAACAAGCTTTTCTTAAATTGATTCCCGATGCAGTGTTAAAGGAAGCAGAAGCAGTAGATAAACAGGCTGACGAAGTAGGGCGCTTAATCGATTTAGATCAAAAAGAAAGAGAAGGGAAGTCTGAGATTCAGAAAGCGATGCAAGTAATGAAGAAGGATGATGAAAAACTGGTTTAAAAGAATTTTCTGGTTTATCTTTCAATGTTTCTTATTCCTCACTCTATTTTCTTAGCATAATCAACACCCACAATTGTTTCTTTAATCCCTTCGTAGTAGTTATCTTCACAAAGATTTAAATATCCGTTTTAAAATTTAGATGTTATTATGGGAAGGATATATGATTTGATGCAATACCTGGTATATACCGGAACTCTTTTGTATGGAGAGCATCTTCAAAGCTTAGCTAGAGCGGGGGTAAGAAATTATGATTGGATGCAGGGTCATTTGTCTGATTTTGGATTATCCGCTCAGTTTGTGTCATTGGGTCAGATAGCATTTGGGGATTCAAAACTAGGTAAAACTTTATCCGCGGTAGCGGTACCAACAGCTTTAACAATTCACGAGTTTTTCCCCCTTCTCGTTCCCCGAGAGGGATGCTTTGATCTCCAAGATATTGCTTGTTATTATGCTGGTGCAGGGTTAGCGTATCTAACCAGTGAATTTGTAGATTCTAACAAAAGTAAAGAATTAATCCATCGCTTGAAATCAAGATTCTCTCGAGAAGGAACAATTGAAGAAAGAATTTGACCTCCCAAATACAATTCTCTAAAAATAACACAATCTTTATAAACCCCAAAATTCTAAATTTCTTATTACTTTTAAGACGATAACCCATGGAAGAAGAAAATAAAAACTCTCCGGAAATTCCGGTACAAACCGACAAGATTATTCCTCGACTGATTGAGGAAGAGATGAAAACAGCATATGTGAATTATGCTATGTCTGTTATTGTAGGAAGAGCTCTTCCTGACGTCAGAGACGGTTTAAAACCAGTCCATAGAAGAATCTTGTATTCCATGCACGAAATGGGTTTGACTCACAACAAACCTTTTAAGAAATGTGCCCGTATCGTGGGAGACTGTTTAGGAAAATATCATCCTCACGGAGATTTATCTGTCTTTGATGCCTTAGTCAGAATGGCACAAGACTTCTCTTTGCGTTATCCTTTAATTAAGGGTCAAGGTAATTTTGGTTCTGTTGACGGAGATCCTGCTGCTGCGATGCGTTACGTTGAAGCTAAACTTAACAAGTTAGCTGAAGAATTATTAAAAGATATTGATAAAGATACTGTAAACTTCACTGACAATTTTGATGGCAGTCTTAAGGAGCCTTCTGTTCTTCCCAGTAAATTCCCGAATCTTCTAGTTAATGGTTCAACTGGAATCGCCGTAGGTATGGCTACTAATATTCCACCACACAATCTTAAAGAGATTTGTACTGCCACTATCGCTATTATTGATAATCCGGATATTTCTACTGAAGAACTAAACCTTATTGTCCCTGGTCCTGATTTTCCTACTGGTGGAGAAGTTATTTGTGGTCCTTCTTTGAAATATGCCTATGCTAAAGGAAAAGGTAAAGTTATCATCAAAGCTATAACTGAAATTGAAGGAGACAAGATTATCGTTAAAGAGATCCCTTATATGGTTAATAAGGCGGAAATGATTGAACATATTGCCGAACTGGTTAAGGATAAGAGAATTCCTGGGATTAGAAATATTAATGATGAATCTGACCAAGATGGAGTGAGGGTGGTGATTGAAGTAAAGAAAGATGTTGACCCCAATGTTGTTCTTAACCAATTGTACGAGTTTAGTCGTATGCGTATATCCTATGGAATAAATCTTTTAGCTTTAGTAAATAACGAGCCTAAAGTTCTGGGAATAAAAGATTTGATTCAACATCATATTAATCATCGTATCAACGTAATTGTACGTAGAACCAAATATGATTTAAGTGAAGCACAGAAAAAAGTCCATTTATTAGACGGACTATTGATCGCCTTACAGAACATTGATACAGTTATCCCCGGGATTAAAAATTCAAAAACAGTAGATGAAGCTCAACAGTTCTTGGTTCAAACTTATAATCTTAGCGAGTTGCAAGCAAAAGCTATTTTGGAAATGCGTTTACAGAAACTAGCCTCTTTAGAACAGGAAAAGATTCGTGTTGAGCATGGTGAATTGAATGTTAAGATTGGTTATTATAACGAAATTCTTGCTTCAGAGCGAAAAGTGTTAGATTTAATTAAAGAGGAATTGGATGAAATAAAGAACACTTATCAAGATGAACGTCGGTCTAAGATTACTCATGGGGGAGACGATGACGAGTTCATCGATTTAGAAGATTTGATTGAAGAAGTTCCCGTAATCGTCACTATGACTAATTCCGGGTATATCAAACGTTTACCAATCGACACTTACCATACCCAAAAACGTGGCGGGAAAGGAATGAAAGCTACTGAGATGAAAGAAGAAGATTTCGTTGAAAAGATATATATCACTTCTACTCATGATTATTTATTATTCTTTACTGATCAGGGCCAAGTATACTGGTTAAAAGTATATCATATTCCTGAAGGTAGTAGACAAGCTAAAGGTAAACATCTTTCTAATCTGTTAGAACTTCAACCAAACGAAAAAATCACTGCTATTGTTCCGGTACGAAACTTTACTGAAGGTTACTTGTTTATGGCTACCAAAGATGGGACGGTTAAAAAATGTGAATTAAGAGATTTCTCTAATCCTCGTAAGGGCGGAATTAGGGCTATCAACTTAGAAGAAGGAGATAATCTGATTGGGGTCCGTTACACTCACGGTAAAAATGAAATCATTCTTGCTACTAAATACGGGCAAGCTAACCGTTTCAGAGAAGAAGATGTTCGTTCTGTTGGTAGAACCGCGATGGGAGTGAGGGGTATTCGCTTAGATAATGAGGATGAAGTTGTTGGTATGCTTGCTGCTGATGAAGGAAAACAAATCTTAACTTTAACTGAGAAAGGGTATGGTAAACGTACTCCTGTATCTGAGTATAGATTATGTAATCGTGGTGGTAAAGGAGTGACTAATATCAAGATAACGGATAAAAACGGGCCGGTAAAGACTACCATGTTAGTTAACGGTGAAGAAGAATTAATGGTCATGTCAAAAAACGGTATTGCTATCCGTATCAAATGTTCAGATATTTCTGAAGTTGGTCGAGCTACTCAAGGAGTAAGAGTTATCCGTCTAGATGAAGGAGACAACTTGGTGGCTGCAGCTGAAGTTATAAAAGAAGATGAAGTAGAACCTGGATCTGAGCCAGTTGTTCAGACCGAGTAATTAGAATGAAAGCGTTTCTAATAGTTTATCCCGGAATGGAAAGTTTAGCAATCCAAGAAGTTAAAGAACTTATTGGAATCAAAGCCAAAGGTCAAGAAGTTACCGTAGAATTTGAAGTTAAGAAGAAAGAAGATCTTCTTACTTTAATACAACGAGGACAATCTTTTCGTCGAATTTTAATTTTTATTGATAAGAACAAACAAGTAGATAAACTTGACTTAAAGCAGGATAAATTTCCTTGGAAAGAGCTTATTTCTTCAGAATTATCTTTGAAAGTAACCATCGAAAATGTTAAAGGAAACGATAATCGTTTAGAATTAGCTCGAAAAGTAATGGGAAAATTATTTAATTTTTGCGAGACGGAACTAAAATTCACTCCTAACATAGAAATGAAAAAACCAGATGCAGAAACTATTCTTTGTCGTTCAGGAGAAGAGTATTTGTTAGGGATAGATCTTAGTGGAAAGGACTTAAACTCTCGTGCTTATCGAGTCTTTGCTAATCAGGCTTCATTTAAAGGGGATTTGTCTTATTACTTAGTTAGGAAATCAGGATTCAAATCGGGAGAGAAATTATTAGTCGGGTTTGCTAAAGACGGTAGTATTGCTGTTGAAGCAGCACTTTTTGCTAATAAGTTTATCGTTAACGAAGTTAAGGGATTATCCTGGATAAAGTTTCCGTTTAGTAAAGGGATAGAAAATAAAGAAGAACAGGTTTCTGAAACGATAATTTATGCTTTTGATGAAAGTATTCAGAACACTACTGCTGCTAAGAAGAACATTTCTTTGGCTAAAGTAAAAAACTATCTTAATTTTAGTCGTTACTCTTTAGACGAGTTAGATGTAAAGTTCTCAGAGGGAGAGTTTGATCGGATCATTTTTCAGATCACCACTAAAGATGAAGATAAACTTAACGAATTATTCTATCAAACCAGTTATTTATTAAAACCTAAAGGGACGTTGTTATTAATTACCCGAAAAGGGTTGGAGATCTCTGTACCTTCTAAGTTTAAGTCTGTAGGTGAAGAAGAGATTAAACGTGGAGACAGTTATAATAAGTTATGGCTGATGGAAAGAAAGTAATCTTTTAATGAGGGGTTATATTTATATACCCAAAAACAATCTTTCTCTAAAAAGATGGTGTATTATAAAGAGTTAGTATCTCGAGTCAAAGGATATTATAAGTTTGACTCACAAGAATTGTTGGGTTTAGCAGCCGTAGCTTTAGTTGGTGGATTTGTTTATTCCTTTCGAGATTGGGGTGGAGAAACCTTTGATCCCACGTCTGGTTTTCGTAATCTTGCCTTAACTATCTTAGTATTCGCTTTTAGTGTTTGGTTTAGATTATCTTGCCAGAAAGTATACGGCTTAGCTGAAGGGCACCAAGCCCGATTTAAGGTGTGGTGGGTGGGACTAGGGATTTCTTTAATTTTGGCGTTTATTACTATTGGAAACGTTCCTCTTATTCTTGCGGGAGGCATGTCTGTAGCTTTTATGGTAAAATTACGTCTGGGCGAATTTCGTTACGGATTTAGTTATTGGACTAATGCTATGATCGGGATGTGGGGAGTTATAGCTAACCTGATCTTAGGGATTATTTTTGCTATTGGTTTATACTTATCTCCAGAAAATTATCTTTACAGCCAGGGATTGGTGTTAAACATCATTATGGCCTGGTGTTCATTGATTCCACTTCCTCAGTTAGACGGTTTGAACATTTTCTTCGGGTCACGTATTCTTTATTATATTGCTTTGTTTATAACTTTACTCGGAACGGTATTATTGCTAACTAAGACCACCTGGGGATTAATCTTAGCAATAGTTATTGGTTTGATTGCTGGAGCAGTTTATGCTCTGATCGGATCGGAGAGATAAAAATGGGTGTTAAATGGGCAGAAGAATGGGCAGAGGCAGGAGTTCTATTGTTTATGGTACTTGGTTTTGTTTTATCTATATTTTTAACCGTTCCAGTTCTAAGTTACTTCTCTGTAATTATTGCCGGATTTCTAGCAGGAAGAATTTATTTTATTAAACGTTATACTGAACCAATATTTCCTTTAATCTTAATCATTTGTGGTTTCTTGTTAGGATATCTTTTGGGTGGCATTTGGATTAGTCGAGCTTTAGTTATCTTTCTGTTCTTAGTTTCTTTGATGGGTTCTTATTACCTCCATTTGAAGAAAATTTTAGTAATATTTAAAAGCCAGAACTTCATTAAGTAACAATATGGATAGATTTAAGGTTAAGAGTGTAGTGATCAGTCGTAAACCTGGTAAGGATAAAGATGGTTTGTGGACCGCTTTTCTTGGTATATTTAATGATAATAATCCTCATTTAACCGCTAAAGCTCCTCTTAAGGTTTTAGAATATCCAGAAATTGAGAAAGTACGTATTAGAGAATTAAGAAACATTTCTTATTACCTTATGGGAAATGATATTGTTATTAATAATTTAGTCGAGTTAGTGATTGACGTTGATAAAAAAACTCATGTGCTCACTTTAATGGGTGTCCAAGATTTACCTGATTTAGATTAATCTTTGGAGATTAAGACTAAGGGCGTTGAGGGATAGATTCTGTTTTGAAATGGTGATTTAAATGACATACGAACCAAATTTAAGAAGTATCGGTGATCTTGAAGGAGCAATATATTTTGTCTTAGCTCGCTTTGGTGGTGGAGAAAGTGAAGACTCTTTATTCAATAAAGCAGTAGGGCTAGTAGGAACTCCCAGTAATCCAGTACACTTATTTGATTATAATGCTGCTAGAGCCAGAGCAGAAGATAGAATAGTGGTCCGTAATATACCTATTGCAAATCCACATCCTGCTGTTCCGGGCCATACTGTATCTCTTGAACCGCGGTTGTATTTAAATTAAGAAATACTTTATTTTAATTCTTTGTTAAAGATGTTATTTCCATAAAAGATTTAAATCAAATATAAACGTTTTTAGGATGGTGATCATATGAAAATTTCAGTTATTGGTACTGGTTATGTTGGATTAGTTACCGGCGCGTTACTTGCTGACCGCGGGAACGAGGTTGTTTGTATCGATAATAATCCTCAAATTGTTGATACTTTAAATGAAGGCAGAATCCATATCTTTGAGCCCGGATTGGAAGATATTGTTAAAGCTAACCGTAAACGCGGAACCTTAAGTTTTTCTACAGAATTAGCTCCTGCAGTAAGTGGTGCAGATATAACTTTCTTAGCGGTAGGAACTCCCTCTAGAGAAGATGGTTCTTTCAATATTCAATATCTAGAACAAGCTGCTAAAGATGTAAGCATGGCTTTAAATAAGGCTTCTGGGTTTAAAGTAATGGTAGTAAAAAGCACTGTTCCTCAAGGAACGTGGAAACATATTTCTAAAGTTATTGAAACCAATTTGGGAGGAAATCCTTCTTTAAGTTGGGCTTATGTTTCTAATCCAGAAACGTTAGCAGAAGGTACCGCCGTAAGCGATTTCTCTAAACCAGACAGGGTCATGATCGGAACTTATTCTGATCAAGCTTTTGCTCTAATGAAAGAATTGTATCATCCTTTTAACATTAAAAAAGGACAGATCATGCAGAGCACACCTGCTGAGGCAGAATTAGCTAAATTATTTTCAAACACCACTCTTGCCACTCGAGTGGCTATGGTTAATGAGTTTGCTAGAATAGCCGATGTTACTGAAGGGGCAGACATGGACTTTATTCGTCGTTTAGTTTGCGAAGATGCTCGTATTGGATACAGTTTCATGTTTCCTAGTCCCGGATATGGTGGAAGTTGTTTCCCTAAAGATATTCAAGGAGTAGTAGCTCAATCTAGAATAGACGGTTATGATCCCTTACTGTTATCGCAAGTTCATGCTTCAAACGAAGCACATAAGGATTATCTTGGCCAAAGAATAGTTAATGTTCTTTCTGGTCAAAGTCCTAAAGTCGCCGTGTGGGGGCTAACTTTCAAACCTAATACTGATGATATGAGAGATGCTGCATCTATTCCTATTATTACTGGTTTGTTAAATCGAGGAGCACAAGTTTATGCTTATGATCCTAAAGATGGTAAAGCCAGGGAGATATTCAAAGATAGAGTTACCTTTGTAGAAGATAAATATGAAGCAGTACAAGGAGCCGATGCATTAGTTTTACTTACAGAATGGAAAGAGTTTGATTCTCCGGATTTTGCTAGGTTAAAAGCAGATATGTGTGGAAATAGTTTATTTGATCTTAGAAATCGTTGGTTACCAGAAGCAGCTAATCGTCGAGGCTTAGATTATTATGGTGTGGGGAGAAACTATCCTTTGCCAAGATAAGAATCCATTTCCACAATCCTTTTAAATAAGGATTTTAATTTATTTTTTATGACGAAAGTATTAGTTACAGGTGGAGCAGGATTTATTGGGAGTCATATTGTTGATCTACTGATAAGAAAAGGATATTCTGTTGTTATAGTAGATAATCTTTCTACCGGAAACAAAAAGAATATTAACTCTCAAGCTAAATTTTATCTTTTAGATCTCACCAATTTAGATCTTCTTCGTAAAGTATTTATTGAAGAAAAGCCTCAATTTGTATATCATGTAGCTGCACAAGTTAATGTACGTAAGTCTGTCAATGATCCCATTTTTGACGCTAAAACTAACATTCTTGGAAGTATAAATGTTCTTGAATGTTGTAAAGAGTTTAAAGTTGAAAAAATTATATATTCTTCTTCCGGAGGGGCCTGTTATGGTGAGCCAGAATATCTCCCTTGCGACGAAACCCATCCTGTTAATCCTATGTGCCAATATGGTATAACTAAACATACCGTAGAACACTATTTGTATTTATACCATAAATTGTATGGATTGAATTATGTAATCTTGCGGTATGCTAACGTGTTTGGTCCTAGACAAGATCCCTCTGGAGAAGCAGGCGTAGTTTCAATCTTTATTGAGCAGATTAAAAGTAATAAGGTATGTAAGATCTTTGGTGATGGCGAACAAACTCGAGATTATGTTTACGTTGAAGATGTGGCTAGAGCTAATCTTCTAGCTTTAGAAAAGATGACCATTAGCAGAATGTTTAATCTTGGTACTGGAATACCCACTTCTGTCAATCAAATTTTCTTTCTCTTACAAGAATTAACCCACAAGGGAAGTAAAGAACATGTTTCTCCGGTTCTAGGAGAAATAAAGGACATCCATTTAGATTATAGTTTAGCCGAAAAAGAACTCGGATGGAAGCCAACTATGGGATTAAAAGAAGGATTATCAAAAATACTTGAACAAGATTAGTTGGTCTCATATGTTTAATTAAAATGCAAAAGATTAAAAATAGGGGTAAATATTAAAGATCCAATGAATAAGATATTAGTTACAGGTGGAGCGGGATTTATTGGGAGTCATCTATGTGAGGAATTGTTACGTAGAGGAAATTATGTTATTTGTGTTGACAATTTCTTTACCGGTAGTATAAAAAACATCGAACACCTTCGTGAGAATAAAAACTTTGAAGTTATTAGGCATGATATTACTCAACCCCTTTTTATTGAATGTGATCAGATTTACAATCTAGCTTGTCCAGCATCCCCAGTCCATTATCAACATAATCCCATTAAAACCATAAAGTGTAATACTGTGGGCATGGTGAATATGTTAGGTTTAGCCAAAAGAGTTAACGCTCGTATTTTACAAGCTTCCACCTCAGAGGTTTATGGCGATCCCTTACAACATCCTCAGAAAGAAAGTTACTGGGGCCATGTTAATCCGATTGGAATTCGTAGTTGTTATGATGAAGGTAAACGGGTAGCTGAAGCTTTGTGTATGGATTATCATCGTCAGAATAAGGTGGACATCAGAATTGTAAGAATCTTTAACACTTACGGTCCAAGAATGGCACACAATGATGGTAGAGTAGTAAGCAATTTTGTAGTTCAAGCCCTAGCAAACGATCCTATCACTATTTACGGTGATGGTACCCAGACCAGGAGTTTTCAATACGTTTCTGATTTAGTTGCGGGCATGATTAAAATGATGGAACAGGATCAGTTCATCGGTCCAGTAAATTTAGGTAATCCCGACGAGTTTACCATGTTAGAGTTAGCTGAAAAAGTAATTTCTCAAGTGGGAAGTAAAAGTAAAATAGTGTTCCAAGATTTACCTAAAGATGATCCCTGTAAAAGAAAACCGGACATTGCCTTAGCAAAAGAAAAGTTGGGCTGGGAACCGAAAGTTAAGTTAGATGACGGATTAAAATTGGTTATCGCATATTTTCGATAAGAAGCAGGTATTTTACAATTTCAGAGCAGATTCCTCTTTGGATAAAATAATGGTGATAAAATGAAAGTATGTATTTACTCTACAATGTTCTTACGCTATTCTGAAGACACTCGTGGTCTTTCTGTTTATGAGATTGCTAAAGGTCTAACTGATAAAGGGATTGAAGTCTCAGTAGTTGCTCCAGGATATCCAAAAATTCCGGCAGAAGAAACTATTCAGGGGATTAAAGTACATCGTTTTTCTTACTTTTTCCCTCGCAAATATGAACGGTTAGCTTACCGTGCCGGAATGCCTTCAAACTTAAAAACTAGTTATTTGGCTAGAATACAAATTCCTCTTCTAGGATTATCTTTTCTCATTAAAGCATTTCGTAAGAGTAAAGGAATGGACGTGTTGCATGCTCAATGGATTCTTTCAGGTTTAATTGCAGTAATTGTGGGCAAGCTCAGGAAGATTCCTACTTTCTTAACTGTTAGAAGGATTGTTTCAGAGAATGGGATTATGAAACATGTCAATAAGTATGTTCTTAAGAATATTGATCATGTTTACTTTAATAGTACTTACACACAAGAAAAATGTTTAGAATTGGTGACACCTAAAAGATATTCTGTTGCTCGTCCTACTGTAAACATGGAAAAATTTAAACCTGGGTTGAACACTGATATCTTGCGTCAAAAATATCATCTAGATAAGAACACCAAAGTGATCATCTCTGTAGGCTTACTTGTCGAGAAAAAAGGTTTTAACTATTTAATTGAGGCAATGAAAGAAATAAATCAGCATCATAAGGCCATATTAATAATCGCCGGAGAAGGAACAGAACGTAAGAAGTTAGAACAACAAGTAGAAAAGAGGGGTTTAAAGGATAAAGTATTCTTGCCCGGTCAGATCGATGGGAAAGAAATGCCTTTGTATTTTAATATGGGTGACATGTTTGTTCTTCCTTCAATCTATGATTCAAAAGGAGAAACAGAAACCTTTGGGGTAGTGATTTTGGAAGCTATGGCTTGCGGATTACCTGTTATCTCTACTCGCGTAGGCGGAATACCTGATGCCTTAGGTGACGCCGGAATCTTGATCAAAGAGAAAGACTCTTCTCAGATCGCTAAAGAAGTGATTAAACTGCTTGATGATCCCAAAAGAAGAGAAATACTTGGAGATAAATCCTTAAAGAGAGTAAAAGAAAATTTCAGTTGGGAGAAGATTGCTCCAGAATTCATTAAAAATTATCAAGAAGTCATCAATAATTATAAGAATAATCATAAGATCCCCCCTAAAAAGAGATAACAATGTGCGGAATAAACGGTTTTTCTTTTGAAGATAAAAAATTAATTCAAGCTATGAACCACATGATTCATCATCGTGGTCCTGATCAACAAGGAACGTTTGTAGAAGAAGGAATCAGTCTTGGTCATCAACGGTTAAGTATTATTGATTTAACTGAAAATGGCAAGCAACCCATGTTTAACGAAGATGGGAATATCGTCATTGTCTTTAACGGAGAGATATATAATTTTAAAGAGATTAAATCTTTACTGATTAAAAAGCATCATTTCTGTTCAGAATCAGATACAGAAGTGATTATTCACGGGTATGAAGAATTTGGGATTAAAGGAATACTTTCTAGATTAAGGGGGATGTATGCTTTTGCCTTATTTGACTGTAAAAAGAAGAAGATGTTTCTGGTAAGAGACGAAGTGGGAGTAAAACCGTTATATTACACTTTCAAAAATAAAGAGATATTGTTCTCTTCTGAGATTAAGTCTTTATTTGTTCATGGCACGATTTCTCGAGAACTTGACCCTGAATCAGTGCATCAATTCCTGACTTTTCGTTATGTTCCGGGACAAAAAACCATTTTCAGAGACATTTTCAAAGTACTACCTGGAAATTACTTAGAATATGATTTAAAAGAAAGAAGTGCGTCTTTACATAAATTTTGGGAGGTAGAATATGGAAATGAAAACCTCCCTCTATCTGAAGCAGCAACCCAACTTAACTCAAAATTAACCTCTTCAGTAAAAGATATGCTCATTAGTGATGTTCCTTTAGGTGCTTTTCTTTCAGGGGGATTAGATTCCAGTTATATTGTAGGGATCATGAGCAAACTTTCTTCTCAACCAATTAACACTTTTTCGGTGGGATTTGATATTGGTAAAGAATTTGGTAAAAAGTTTGATGAGACGGATTATGCAGCTATAGTTGCAACTCACTTTAAGACTAACCATCACGTAATCAAAGTTGGTCCTGAGTCTGTTGATGTGCTTCCTCAAATTTTATATCATTTGGACGAACCGATAGCTGATGCTGCGACTGTTCCTTTTTATCATCTTTCTGCTTACACAAAAAAGTATGTCACTGTTGTTCTAACCGGAGAAGGGTCTGATGAGCTGTTGGGGGGGTACTCAAAGTATCGATACATGAAATTAAAGTCCGCTTACGATCAGATACCTCATTTAATTCGCAAACAAGTTATTGGTAAGGTTTTAAGTACATCTAAAAATCAGTTTCATCAAAGGATGGGAGATTTTTCCTCCTCTTCTAATCTGAGTGAGAGTTATCTTAATTTAATCTCCTTCTTTACTCAAAAAGAAAAAGAACTGCTTTTAACCCAGAAATTTAAAGATGATCTTAGTACTCGACGTCCAGATATAAACACGGTTAAACCTTTCTTTACTCAGAACAAAATATTGTACAATGCCCTGATGAATTTAGACTTTAAGACTTGGATGGTTGATGATGTGTTAATGAAGGTAGATAAAATGACCATGTCTGCTGGCTTAGAATCAAGGGTTCCCTTTTTGGATAAAGATTTTGTTAAATTTGCAGCTTCTCTCTCTCCCCAATTGAAAATAAGATGGGCCAAAGAAAAGTTAGTCCTGCGTAAAGCTATGCACGGACTAGTTCCTAAAGAAATCGCCTCCCGAAAGAAACACGGATTTAATGTGCCGATTGAACATTGGTTAGATCATGAGTTGAAAGACGTAGTAAAGAACGTTCTTTCTCCAGAAAGTGTTAAAAAAGTGGGTATTTTTAACTCTGATCAGATAGAAAAGTATATCCAGAAATATAGATATTCTAAGAAATATTATAGTCGACAATTATGGATTTTAACGAATTTTATGGTCTGGCATAAGATTTATATAGAAAGTGACAAAATAGACAAAAATAAATATAAAACTATAAGCAGTCTATTCTAAATCGGCAAACTGCTTTGTTGTTGTTGGATGGGGGGTTAAATTTGAAATATCGCTTGATGGATGTAATGTCTTGTCCTAGTTGTGGAAACTTTCCGTTAGTCTTAAGTATAAAAAAAGAGAATAAAAACGCTTATTCCCTCTCCCCCTCAAAATTGTACTGTGAAAAATATTGTGAGTTTAATCAGCGTAACATTACTCTAAAAGACACTCTTAAATCTTTAAAGTGCACTCAATGCTTTAAACGTGAAGTTATTGATGGTGAGTTAAGCTGTTCTAAATGCCACCGGCTTTTCTCTATAAAGGAAAATATCCCCGTCTTATTAGACTTTTTTGAATCTAATACTAATATAAACAAAAAAGATTCGGTGTTAAAAGTACAAAACTTTTGGAACCTTCATCCCTGTTTTGGAAAGTGGGCATCTGCTCAGGAACAATTTGAAGTAACTGAAGAATATCGTTATAAAAGTCATCCTTGGCTTAAGAAGCTAGTTCCATTTACTGGACTTAAGAATCAAAGAATGTTGGAAGTGGGTTGTAGTCAATGCATAGATCTTTCACAATTTACTAAACATGGGACCTATACTATTGGTATGGATCTAACCCCTGAAGGAATATTTCTCGGAAAAAGAAGGTTAGAATATCTAAGTCTCTATCAAAACGCAGATTTAATCATTGCTAATGTAGAAAAGATACCTTTCCGTGCAGATTCTTTTGAATATGTTTATTCTTATGGGGTCATTCATCATACTAAAAGAACCCAGAGGGCTATAGATAATATTTACACTGTTCTTAAGCCAAAAGGAGAATTTAATATTATGTATTATTATACCTATTCTTTTACTAAAGTGATTGAAGCTACTGCTAAAGCTTTGAATAACTTTCTGGTTTTTGTAACTAGGGATAAAGATATATTTTGGAGGATAACCACTTTGTTCCCGGTAGGGAAAAAACAGCGAGACGTTACCGCTTACAGGAATACGCGTATTTCTGCCACCTTACATGCCCCGATAATTAAAAGTTATTCTAAAAGACAGTCTCGTAGAATGTTCGGAAAATTTAAAGAGGTAAAATTTAATTTAACTCATCTTCATCCAATAGTTCAGTCAATCACTGGCAGAGGAAGATTAGGTCTTTTCTTAGAAAGACACTGGGGTTGGGATTTGATGATCGGAGGGAAAAAATGATTAATTTTCATAAATTAAAGATTGCTAAAGATGTTGCTGGATGGAAAGGGTTAATGTACTTGGGACCAAACTATCTTCTCAATAAAAAGTTGTCCGATAGGGTGAGAACAAAACCACGAGCAATACAGGTAGAAATATCTAGTATTTGCAATCTGCGTTGTTCTATGTGTTATATTCACGAACTCGAAAGAAATGGAGTGGGGGTATTAACTTTTGAGCAGTTTAAAGATCTCATTGATCGTAATTTTAATTATTGGCACTCTATTAAATTATGGGGTATTGGGGAACCGCTCTTAAATAAAGATTTATTTAAAATGATTAAGTATGAAACGAGCAAAGGTCGTTATACCAATATCTCTACTAATGGTCAATTACTTACGCCAGAGATTTGCGAACAGATCATTGACTCTGGATTAAATAGATTGTTTGTTTCAATTGACACTGTTGATCCCGTTCAATATGAAAAAATTAGGGTGGGTGGAAAGTTTGAAATCTTGGAAAGAAATTTAACTTACTTAGTTAAATTGATTAAAGAGAAAAAGAAAGGCCCTTCTATAAATATTACTACCGTAGCAATGAAAGAGAATATCTCTGGAATTCCACAAATAATAGAGTTTGCCAGTAAATTAGGAATAAATCGTCTTCTGATTCAAGAGATACAGGTTGGAAAAGAAGGACAGACTGTAGACGCTAGTGAAACAATTAAAGAAAATGAGGAATTATCTAAAAGAATAAAAGAGTTGGTTAAATTAGGAAAAAGTAAGGGAATCTGGGTAAGAGCACCAGAAATAAAAGTAAAAACCAAAAGAGAATCTTGTGTCTCTCCATGGATGCAAGCTTACGTTACCAAGGAAGGATATATCACTCCTTGTTGTAGATGCATATCACCCAAACATTATGTTTGTGGAAATTTGTTTGAACAGAACTTGGATGAAATATGGAACAATCCTAAATATATCACTTTCCGTAAATTATTACGCAAAGGAGAACCTTTACCTGATATCTGTAAAAATTGCACTATGTTGTAAGGGGTTCTATGATAATATTAAATAATCCTTTACCCGAAGAACTTTCAGTTAAGTTGTTAAGTTCTACTCCTTTATTTCTTGACTCGTATGTTCGTCTGGATAATTGGATTGAGAAACAAGGTCTTAGAGGGTATGAACCAAAAGATATCTACAGTGCAAAAATCTTTGTTTTTTTAAGGACTAAACTTAAGGATCCTCTTAAATCTGTGACCCGTAAAGAAAGTTCTAGTAAGTTAAATTCTTCTTTTCGTCTGATGCTTTCTCCTTTTTATCAGACCAAGAATTCTCAATTATTTATGCGTAAGATATTTGGGATCAAAAGAGGAAAGGACCCTAAAGCCTATTCCATGTTTGTTAGGGCTTATCTTAATCAGTACAAATATCTTTCTGGTAAAAAGGATAAAAACAAATTCGAACTTGAACGATGTAAGAAAAGAATTTACCTCTTATTGGATTGGTTGATCGAACATCGTTCTCCGGGATATGAAAATTTCTGTTGGGGATATGATTATGTGTGGCCTCATTCTCCTAACTCTGTCTGGCCAAAACATACTCCTCAATCTACTATGGTGACATATATTGGCAACGTTTTTTTAGAAGCATATTATCTTTTTAATGAGCATAAATATAAAGAAGTGGCAATCAGCGCCGGAGAGTTCTGCCTTAATAATCTAAATGTTGATGCTGTTGATAAAGAAACTATCTGTTTTAGTTATTCTCCCCTGGACAAAGATCACGTTATTAACGTAAATGCTCATGTCGGGGCATTATTGGTCCGTTTATATAAGTTAACCAATAATAAGAGATACTTCACTGCTGCAGTAAAAGCATTTAACTATGTTGTTCATAGTCAGAATGATAATGGTTCTTGGTATTATCGTGCTCCTCCAGAAAAATATCTTGGTCCAGCTGACAATTATCACACCGGTGATATTTTAGAATATATCTACACCTTTATCCAAGAGATGAGGAATGACTCTTTAAATAAGAGTCCTCAGTATAAACTATTTGAACCACATCTTAAAAAAGTTTTCATTAAAGGGTTAGACTATTATGTGAGTAATTTCTTTGCTCCCAGCGGAATGCCGAAGATGAGTGATACATTTACGTATCCTATAGATATCCATTCTTCCGCTCAAGCTATGGTCTCTTTGTGTATGATTCGTAAGAATAAGAAGTATACTTCTATAATTAAGGATCTGCCTGAAAAGATAGGGTCATGGACCATAAAGAATATGCAACATTCCTCTGGATATTTTTATCATCGAATCTATAATAATGGTGTCCCCATAAAAGATAAAACTCCTTTCCTTAGATGGGGCCAAGGAGAAATGTTGACAGCACTATCTTTTGTAATTTGGTATTGAATAAGAGAATTATTCTTTTTTGGTTAACGAAAGATAAGATAAGATTGCTATGGGGGTTAAACACAGGTAGGTTATTGCCGTAAATATTAAATAAGTTGACACGGTGATTATTGGTTCAATTTTTACCAAACTGAACATTGCTGCAGCTGCCCCTTCTTTTATTCCAATTCCACTAATACTTATGGGGATGTTAGAAATGATGGTTGTTGCCGAGAAGATTAAAATAACAGAAAATAATGAGGGGGATGCTCCGAAAGATCTAAACAGAATTAAGATAACTATTGAAGTTAGTATGTTTCGTAGTAGGGTGTTAATTAGGTTTAAGGTAAGATACTTCTTTTGTTCTACTAAGAAATATCTTAACGTGGCATAGAATCCTTTGAATTTATCTTCATGTTTTTGTAAGATGTATCTGCGAATGAATTTTCTCGAACGCGAATTCATCATTAAGAAGATGATCAAGATGACAATTATCAGAATCATAATAGTGATTATTAAGGCTGCTTTCAGTTCAAAATATTTGAAGAATCCGATTGCTGCAAAGATTCCTAAAACGACGATGGTAATTAGTTTATCAATTATGGGGATATTTATACTTTGTCCGTAAGTGATGTTATATCTCTTTAAGTATTTAACTATAGCAAATTCTCCCACTTTTCCGGGAGTAATTAATCCCAATAATGCTGATACTAAAAACATTTTTCGTATTTCTTTATGTTTAATTTGAGGATTCAAACGTGAAATTAAGAAATAAAGGTTTAATGCCCCCATCTCTAATGTGATGAGGAATATTAATATCGCTGGAATCCAGTAAAGATAATTGGCCTTTTCAAAAGCAAGAATAAGGTTAGATGGGCCAAGATAATAAATTAATCCTCCCAGTATTACCACTGACAAAATAATTTTAATGAGGGTACTGAATTTCATCTTTTCAGCATATCTGCAAGGAACCCGTATAAGAGTATCTGTATTCCTGCAGTGAGGAACAACCCACAAAGAATAACTCTAGGTATACCTCCTACTCCTCCGGTTTCTATTAACGTGACTATTATCAGGATTCCCAGTAACACCCCCAACCCCATGAAGAGTAAACCAATTCTCCCGAAGAAGGCCAGTGGTTCATAATCTCTGTATATACGTAAAATGTTTATCCATGCTTTAATCGCATACTGGAGTGGACTTTTAAATAATCGGCTCTCTCGGGTTTCGCGAGTATGTATGGGGACTTCTGCGATCTTAAATCTTTGTTTGGCTGCTCGGATGATTTGTTCTTGGGTATAAGTAAAACTATTGATGAATACTATTTCTTCGGCAATCTCCCTTGTAAACGCTCGAAATCCGGTAGTGGAATCAGTAATCTTAACTTTAGTCAAAGAACTTATCACCTTAGCAAAAATCCGGTTACCTATATTTTTCAACCAACTTCCACTATATTTCTTGTTTATGAATCGTGACCCTAATACTAAATCTTGTCCTCCTTCTACCGTTTCGATCATTTTAGGGATATATTCCGCGGGATATTGGCCGTCAGCATCGGTATGCACAATTATATCTGCTTCCAATCTTAAACATTCTTTTATTTCTCGTTGAAAAGTATAAGCTAAACCCATATTTCTTCTGTTTGAAACAACTGTTGCTCCTTTTTTCCTGGCTACTTCTACTGTCTTATCATTAGATCCGTCATCTAATACCAGAACCTCATAGTCATACTCGGTTTTTGACATAACTTCTTTTAGTTCTTTTAATACCTCTGGAAGAGTCTTTTCTTCGTTAAAGGCCGGAATTGTAATTACTACTTTCATGATGTTAAAGAATGATAAAGTATTTAAATAAGTTTCTGAATTATGGTTCTAGATGGAATATTTTACAATATTACTCTTTTTCGTGTATTTATACGGGTTCGGCTTCAGCGCAGTTAAACTATTAAAAGTTAAGGAAGCAGAGAACGTATTAGAGAAGTATTTAATGCGTCTGGGAATAGGTTTGGGGATATTAACTGTATTGTCCGTTCTATTAAGTGTAATAATGGTTCCATTAGATTGGAGAATCTTTTTAGCATTAGCACTGATAATCCCGATTTATTATCTGTTTATCTTCTTAAAAAGCAACTTTATTACTACTGACTCTTCTTCTCTTCCTTCTAAAATTGAGTGGAAATGGCCCTTTAAATTAACCAAACAGAACATTCTTATTATTGTAGTCTTATTGTTGTTTATATTAAACTTTTATATGTATAGCACGGGTGCTTTTGTTTATGAATATTTAGAAGATGACGATCCTTGGGAACATGCTAAAGCAGCAGAATATGTTGCTCTTGACAAAACGGCGGTAGATCTTGGTTCTCAAGAAGGGTTTAATAAATATGGTTACTTTTTTTATATGGACCCTTATCCTCCCAGTTATGACATCGTTATGGGGTTGTTACATCAAACTAATGATGATCTATCTTGGACCCTAAAGTATTTTAATGCTTTAATTATTTCTTTAGGAGTTCTCTTTTTCTACTTCTTTGTTAAACAATTTACCGGTAAAAGTACCTTGGCGCTATGGTCCACCATTTTCTTAACTGCTATTCCTTCTTATATGAGTCACTTTATTTGGGCTATCTCTCTATCTGTGACCCTGTTCATGCCCGCATTATACTGTCTTTTTAAGATGGAAGAACATCTTGCTTTAGACGGAGAAGGTAAATGGAGCTTTGTTAAGAATAAGTGGGGTTACCTTTTTGCCATACTCTCAGCAGCAATATACCTAGCTCAACCCAGTACGGGAATGATTTTTATATTGATGTTGGTGGTAATATGGGCGGTTAAAGCAATTTATTCTCATAACTTACAGAAGCATTTGATTTATTTCATCTTAATCGGGGGAATTATTTCTCTTTTCTGGTGGGTTAATCACATAGGGGGATTATCTGAAGGTTTAGCCAATGCTACTGTTAATGAAAGTATAAGTGGATGGGAAAGATTGAAAGAGATGTTAGCTCACCAATTCCGTTCTGCAAGTGGTTCGGCTACACGACCATATACTTTTAATGATTTTTTTATCGCTAAAACTTCAAATATGATTAATAATCCTATTGGGTGGGGAATTGGAGTTACTCTTTTAACCATAATCGGACTAATCTTGTTTGCAGTAAATTATAAGAAGTTAAAAATTACTCATGAAAACAAAGAAAATTGGTGGATTATAACTACTCTTATTTTGTTCTTCATTTTTTTTATGATTGTTAATAGTGCCACTTTTGGCACTCCCGGGTTTTACAGTTTCAGAACTTGGATGTTTTTAGCTTTGATTACTGCTATCATTTGTGCTCAGGCAACTCTTTCTTTGTCTGGTTTATTGAAAAACAAGTTGTTGAAATATTTATTATTATTTGCTATCTTGATTTTAATTTTATTCACTTCATTTATCCAAAAATATACCGTTGATACAGCACTTTGGGGTCCCGGTGGAAGTTTTCAAAGTTATGAAGAAGCAGACGGTTATGCTTGGATGAAAAATAACCTTCCCAATAATACTCCCGTTTTTCCATTATGTCCTGAAACACCTAGAAATAAAGACTTACCTGGTTTTGAAGATGCTAAAATCTTAGGATTTAACATGTACAGTTGTGGGTGGTGTTCAGATATTATTAATTATCGTGAAACTGCCATTAATCAAAGCGCAGCCGATTTACATGATTGGTTGAAGCAGCACAATTATCAATACTTTACCTTAGATTTAATCTGTGTAAGTAATTATGGGGCCGACGCCATAAATCAAAAATTACAAGAATATGATCTTTCTGGATTATTTAAGTTATCTCATCGGAATAATGCTTTCTTTTTATTTAGTGTGAACTAGGGGATTGATATGTTTTCTACCTTAAATTATTGGAAAAAACTGTATCTCTTGTCTAGAAAGAGATTTCACAGCAAGAAAGATTACGAAAAGTTTCAAGAATTTCAAGCTAAGGAGTTAATTCTTCTTCTGAACAAAAATGGGGTTGAAATCAAGGATAAAAAAGTATTAGATGTTGGTTGCTATTATGGTGGTTTCTCTAAACTATTAGCTGATGAGGGAGGGATTGTTTCTGGAATAGACTATGATTCAGAGAAAATAGATGTTGCTTCGCGAGAAATAAAAAATGTGATGTTCAAAGTAGCTTCAGTGACAGATATCCCTTTTCCAGATCAAGAATTTGATGTAATTATTGCTTCTAGTCTTATTGAACATGTTTCTGATCAAACTACCGCAATTAAGGAGATGTATCGAGTGCTTAAACCAGGAGGAACTTTGTATCTAAGTTTCCCTCCTTTTTATAGTCTTAATGGCGGACATGTCTATAAACCATTTCACTTATTGCCCGAAAAAATAGCTATTAAAGCTGGAAAGATATTTATCCCCCTGATTTATCCTAAAGGTAAGAAATATGACTTTCCTAATTTGAATATTAAGAGTTTTGCAGAAGCTGGGCTTTATCCAACCACTATCTCTAAGATGAAAAAATCTCTTAAATCTGCGGGGTTTAATGGTTTAAAGTTATATTCTCGTTTTGGGAGGTTACATTTCTTGTGCAAAATTCCTCTACTTAGAGAAGTAATGGTGTTGCATGTTGAGATTATCGCTAAAAAGGCGCTTTAATGGGATTCGTTAGCTCAGATCAGTTAGCTTGGGTTAGCTTGGATTAGTCTATTTTACATAACCTTTTTAAGCAGATTAAGACTATTATATCTTATGAATGAGCCTGTTTGTAGAATGTCCTCGGATAACTCCTCTCGCAAAAATATGAAAAAGGTCTGTTTCATCTCGATTGATGTTGAGAATGACTTAGATAAAGATAGTTTTGAGTGCATTAAATCTATGGACAGATTATTATCCTTGTTTGCTAAACATAACATTCGTTCTACTTTATTTGTTACCGGAGAAGTATTAGAGAAATTTCCTACAAAAGTAAAACAATGGAGTAAGAATCATGAAATTGCATCGCACGAATTTCATCACCTGCCCTTGTTTAAATTATCTCCTTTGGAAAGAAAATTAGAGATTAAGAAATTTAATCGTTTATATTATTCTATCTTAAAGAGTTATCCTCAAGGATTTCGTGCAGTTCAACATACCATTGACTTAACTCAAATGGAAATATTAGAGCAGTTCGGATATAGTTACGACTCTAGTGTCATTCCTCGATATGTTCCATTTAGGAAATATGTGGGATATAAAGGAAAAGCACCCTTAGTTCCATATTTCCCTAGTAAGAAAAATATTCGAAATAAAGGTGTCTCAGATAATCGTTTAGACCTGATCGAAATTCCCGTTGTTCCATTAATCATGGGGATCTCTTTATATGGTACATGGATTAGAATCTTTGGCTCGAAGATCATGCGCTTATTACTTTTTTTTAAAAAGCCCAACTATCTTGCTTTGGCTATGCATCCCTGGGATGCGTATCCTTATCATGGACAATACAGCAAAAATAGTGGTGAAAAATATTTTGTTTATTTAGAACAAGTGATTAATTCTCTTAAGAAAAAATACACTTTCAAAACTTATGGAGAGGTTGCTTCTAAATATCATCCTCTTCTTAGGAGGAAAAAATGATTAAGGAGATACACTCTCGTAAAGAGTGGGACCTGTTGTTAGATAAGGCTCATTTTAGTACTTTTTTCCACACTTGGGAGTATAGAGAAATACTCTTAACTTCTTTTCCAGAATTAGAAGGTCACTATTTTCATATCGGTTTAGACGGAAATGATCTGTTATTGCCCGCTTTCCAATTTAAACATAAACTGGTGTCCCTTCCCTTTTGTGAATATGGTGGACCAATTATCCTCTCAACAGAAAGAAATAATTCTAAGAATAATCCTGACATAGATTTACAGAAATTATTCACTGAGATAAAATCTTACTTAAATAAGGATATAAAAGAGTTTGAATTAAAAGTTCATCCTCTTTTTGGTTCTTCCTCTTCAAACGCCATCTCTCGGATAAATACTTATATCATAGAAGAAATGCAAACAAAGGGGTTAGAAAAGATAAGAAAAGATTTGCGTAAAACCACCCGACAAGCCATTGAGTACGCAAAAAAAGAGGGGCTTGAAGTAATGAAAGGAACGGACTCAGATTTACCTGACTTCTATAGTCTATACTTAAAGACCATGAAAAGAAATTGTGCTTTGGCTATGCCTGTTGACTATATTCGTGCTTTAGTTTCCTCGCATAATGCTTATTTTAGTGTGTGTAAGTATCAACAAAAGATTATCTCTGGAATTATCGTATTAATAGAAAAAGATTATGCTCATTATTTCATTGCTGCCAACGATTCTAATTACACCAAGTTACATTCTAATCAAGCCCTGTTGTGGGAAGCTATACAAATCTTGTTATCTAAAGGAGTTAACCAGTTTGATTTTGGTGCTGCTCGTGAAGGAAGTTCACAAGAAGTGTTTAAACAAGGATGGGGTACTAAACAATATAACCTTATTCATCTTTCCAATAATGAAGCTTCCGAGGTTAATTCTAACCTTCGTAAAGTATGGGGCGTTCTTCCCAGGTTTGTTATCGGTAAACTAAGTAGGAGATTATTGTTAAGACTATTTCAATAAATAACTTTAATAAATAAATTCAATAAATAAATTTAAAGGTCAGATATCATGGAAAAAAAGAAAATTTTGCTTCTTGCATTAAACGGGAGAGGGGGGATGTTACATTACTCTTCCCAGTATGCCAATGCCCTATCTGGAAGATTTGATACTTATGTAGTAATTCCCTCTTATAGCGATACTACTCTTTTTGATTCTAAGGTTAATCTGATAAAGATCCTTGCTCCTCCTTCTATTCCTGGAACGGTACACAGTTGCTTAAAGTTTTGGTCTCATCTAAAGTTAATTAATCAGATCAAGGAACTTAACCCCGGGATAGTTCAATGTATGGACGATCATCCTTTTTATTTATTCTACTTGTCCCAACTGAGAAGGTTTAACTTGTATGTTACTTTACATGATGTCAAGTTTCATTCCGGAGAAGAAAAAGGATTAATTTCTAAGATAGATTATAAGTTACATAATTATTATTTTAAACATGCTAAAAAGTTAATTGTTCATGGAGAAACCCAGAAAGAAGATCTTAAGAAATATGGGGTGGAAGAGAATAAGATTGTGGTTGTTGCTCATGGAGATTATTCTTTTTTCACTAATTTCTCTAACCCTACGATTAAAACCGAGGAACATACTATTCTGTTCTTTGGAAGGATTGTGCAATATAAGGGGGTCGATACTTTAATAAAATCAGTCCCTTATATAATTAAAACTATCCCCCATTTAAGAGTGATTATTGCGGGAGAAGGAGACTTTTCTCAATATAAAAGATTAATCTCCTCGGAGACCAAATCACATTTCGAGATATTTAATAAATACCTTTCTGAGAAAGAGATTGCAGAATTGTTTCAACGATGTAGTTTTGTCGTTTTGCCGTATGATGATGCCACTCAATCCGGGATCATCCCGATTGCGTATGCGTTTAAAAAACCAGTGATTACAACAAGAGTTGGAAGCCTTTCTGAAGTGGTGGATGAGGGGGAAACCGGATTGATTATCCCCCCTAAAGATCCTGAAAAGTTGGCTGAAGCGGTAATTGAATTGTTCAATCAAAATTTGAAGATAATGGGAAAAAAGAGTTACGATAAGATGGGTAAGATGATGAATTGGAAAGATATAGTGAATAAAATATTTGGAGAAAAGTAATACTCAAACCATGAAGATTTTACACCTTAGTGATGATTATCGTCCTATCGGTGGAGCAGAGATTTATATGTTAAACCTCTCTAAAGAATTAATAGAATGGGGACACGATTCAAGAATATTTTCCTTGGGAAATTCGAATATCAATGATTGTAATCTTCGGGTGCTTCGTGAAAGTAAGTTTAAACTATTAAGACTATTATACCGTTTCACTATCAATCCTTTCTTATATTTTAGATTAAGAAGATATTTGCATCTTTTTAATCCCAATGTTATTCATTTTCACAATATTGATAATAAAAGCGTGCTAACTTTTTGGTTAGCTTGTCGTAACCAAAATATTGTTCAATCCACCCATGATTATGGTCTTATCTGTTTAACCGGTTGGGGAAGTATTAAAAAAGATTTTTCTCCTTGTTCCGGTTTTTATGGGTATAAATGTTTCAAAAATAAATGCTTCCCACTATCTTGGTTGTTATTTTTTTATCCAAATGCCAAACTTAGAGATAGGATGATAAAAAATCATGCTAAGATTTTAATTGCTCCGTCTCAACGTCTAAAATTATTATTGAATAAAAATGGATTCCTTTCGGTTATTCATCTTCCTTATTTTGTTAAAGATTCTTTTCTATCAAAAGAAAAAAATAAATTTAATAAAGAAAGAAATATCCTGTATGTTGGAAGAATATCTCCCGAGAAAGGGATTTCTTACTTATTAGGCGCTTTTTCAAAACTGATAACGGAAGACGTCTCTCTCAAGCTCCAGATAATTGGGGATGGTCCAGAAAGGAAGAACTTAATAAAAAAAGTCGCAGATTTGGGAATATTTGATAAGGTGGAGTTTATTCTTAAAGTTGATCAAGATGAATTAATTAAATATTACTCCCGAGCACAGATGTTAGTCGTACCTAGTGTTTGGTCAGAACAATTTGGGATGGTGGGTATTGAAGCTTTATCTTGTGGAACACCTTGTGTTGCATCTAATGTAGGAGGAATCCCTGAATGGTGTATAGATGGAAAAACCGGATTTTTAGTTCCTCCTCGTAATGTTGAGCAGCTATACTCTAGAATGAAAAAATTATTAAATGACCCGGCTCTTGTTAAGAGAATGGGACAGTGCGGACAGAAAATGGTGGCTAAGCAATACACTCTCACTGCTCATGTTGATAAACTTGTTAAAATTTACGCTGATGAATCAAGCAAACGATTACTGAGAAAATAAAATGAAGAAAATCTTACTTATAAACCCTCCTAATCCTCCCGGTTATATCTCCAATAAAGATATGATGGGTGGTTTTGGGCAACTTGCTAAGGATAAATGGCTTGATCGTGTTCCTCCTTTAGATCTTCCCAGTACTGCCGCAAGTTTAATCCAAAAAGGGCACCACGTAGAAATTATTGATTGTCTCGGGTTAGAACTTAATTTAACTAAACTAGTAGAATTAATAAAAAAAAAGTCTGTTGATTACGTTGGTATCCGTTCTTCTACCCCCACTTTTTACCTTGATCTCGAGGTAGCGAGAGAAATCAAGAAAATATTATCTGTTCCTATTATCATTTTTGGTTCACATATTAGTGTCTTTGCTGATAAAACCATTAATTGTCCAGAAGCGGACGCCATAATTGTTGGAGAGCCGGAACTAACCTTTGTAGAAATTGCCGAGAAAGGATTTGAGAACACTCCCGGTGTTTGGTACAGAAAAGGGAATGAAATTTTTAAAAACGAAAAAAGAAATATTCTGGAAAACTTGGATGAATTGCCTTTTCCTGCTTGGGATCTTATGCCTTGGAATAAATATAATGTGGGAGAATACTTACGTAATCTTACCCCTTCTTTTTTGATGCAGACTAGTCGTGGTTGTCCTTACGGATGTATGTATTGTCCCTATCCTATCGCTCAAGGTCTTCGATGGCGTCCACGCAGTAGCGAAAATGTACTAAAAGAGATTCACTATCTTAAGGACAAGTATGGGATGAATAGTGTGTTGTTTCGTGATGCGATATTTACTCTTGATCGCAATAGGACCATTAAGATTTGTGAGGGGATTATTACAGAAAATTTAAAATTTTCTTGGCGTTGCGAGACTCGTGCTGACAGATTGGACGAAGAATTGATAAAATTAATGGCAAAAGCAGGGTGCATTGGTATTAATATGGGGGTTGAATCTGCTTCTGAAAGGGTGTGTAAAAGCTCTAATCGTAAATATATCCCTTTAACACATATTAAGAAATTGATTAAATGTTGTCGCAAAAATGGTATAGAAGTATATTTATTTTTTATTATTGGGTTAAAAGGAGATAATGTTTTTTCTATAACCAAAACAATATATTCTGCTTTACGCTTGAATGCTACCTTTACTCAGTTTACTGTTGTCAGTCCATACCCAGGAACGGATATTGAAAAATGGGCCAGAGAGAATAATTATGTTATTAATGAGAAATGGGACCATATTACTGGCTGGGATGCTACTATGAGAAATGATAAACTTCCACTTTGGGCAATTAAATCTTTTCACAAAGCAGCCAATGCCCTTATATTTATAAAAGAAAAAATTAGTAAATAAGTATCCTCTAATTGAAGTTTTATTAGTGAAGAGCAGAAAACACATGAAAAATATCTTAATCACGGGCATTAGTGGAAATTTAGGAAGAGAACTTGTTGATTATTTTCTTAAAGATCGTTATTTCTGCAAGAAATATTCTTTATATGGACTTATTCGTTCTGAAAGCAAGGTAAGTAATATTCCCAAAGAAGTAAAATTAATCCGAGGCTCGTTAGATGACGTTAAAAAACTGAATCGGATTCTTAAGAATATACACGTGGTAATCCACCTTGCCGCAACTATGTCCACTGATAATCCCTTAGAAATGGATGATGTAAACTACTTAGGTACAAAAAATCTGATGCTTGCTGCACAGAAAAATAACGTTAAACATTTCATATTTATCAGTTCTGTGGCGGCAACATCTAAGTTTATTACTCCTTATGGTTTATCAAAGAGAAAAGCAGAAAAAGAATTGCGTGAAGGTAGTCAATTAAATTGGACTATTCTGCGTCCAGCAATGATCTTGAATAAAAACAACCAACTTTTAAAAGACATTTCTGCAAATTATCGTTCTTTTGGATTAGTGCCTATGATTGGGTGGGGAAATAACAAAGTACAATATGTTTATTCTAGAGATGTGTGTGCAGCAATCAAAGGATTGATATTTAATCCTTTAGTTTATCATAAATGTTTTTACGTTCTTAATAAAAATTCTTTGACCAGAAAGGACTTTATGCGAAAAATAGTTAATCATATAATCGGTAAAAAAGTGAGGATAATTCCTGTTCCTGTCTTTATAACCTTATTTATAGCAGCTATATACCAAAGAATCACCCATAGAACCCTATTAACTAAGTATGGAGTAAAGGAGATAGTACAAGGGGTTGATTATCAGAAAGACAACCTTTTCGAACTATTAAAGATCAATCCCAAAAGTTTAGATGAAATTTTAACTGAACTGTCTCTTTCAAATCATCCTTAATTCCTTTTAAATCACCTTTAAATATAGGCTTGAAAATCACAAACTTAAAAAACAGTTTCTGATATTTATACTAATATGACTGAAATCAATCTCCCCCCAAAAACGATAAATGCACCTCTTTTCATCCAAATCATGGATGACGATGTTCAGAATTCTACCCTTTATCTGACCGAAGTTGAAAATTATTTTACTAATGTGAATTATGCTATGTATGATGCGGGATATAATTCTATCTTGGTATGTCTACAACGTAAGAAGAATCTTCCCCCACCTAAATATTCTTTAAATTACCAAAAGATGAAAGTGGTATATCTGACAACCTTATTTACATTTATTCGATTCATGTTATCTCATCGTAAGGCTATCGTTTATGCCAACGGTCGTTATTATAAAACATTAATCACCGGTTTATTAAATCGTCAGGCGTATTTTATATCACATGGTAATCCCTTGCCCGGAGTAGAGAACGGTTTGATTAAAAGAACTATTAAACGTTTCTTATACAAAATATCAATGTTCTTCTTCAGAAAAATTCGTGCTATTTCCTCAGAAGAAATGCGTATATTAAAAGAATTTAAGATCCCTTGCAAGGTCGAACATATTCCTCTAGTTATCGATCATCATTTTTATTCATCCAAGCTTGTTCATTCTCCAATCTTAAAAAAATATTCTCTCCCAAAAGACAAACCCATTATTCTTTTCTTCGCCATGCTTAGTAAACGAAAAAACCCTTATACCTTCTTACAAGCACTAAATCTCTTGAAGGAAAAAGGCTGCTCTTTTGAAGCGGTATTTGTGGGGGGAGAGAAGGATCTTCTGGCTGAAAGTGGAACGGGGATTCAAGAACTGATCAAGGAATTTAACTTAGAATCTCATTGTAAATATTTAGGTTTACTTAACTCTAAGCAGATAGTAGAAATATTTAATATTTCACGGATATCGGTGTGTACTTCTTATCATGAAGGTAACCCCTTAACCGTGGCTCAAAGTGCTGCAGCAGGATTAGGGTTATGTTTAGCCAATATTCCAGGATTAAGGGAATATCGCGGAGTGGCTTTAATCCATGAAGTGGGCGATGCCAAAAAACTTGCTGAAGATCTAAATCTAATGTTAATCAACAAGAAGTTTTGTAAGGAAAGAGGATTAGCAGCTCAAAAATTGGTAAGAAAAACTCGCGATAGCAAGGTAATCAAAGAAAAGATCGTTCGCTTTTTAACTCTCCGTTAAAATAATCAAATAGGTGATAATAAATGACAAAAAAATACCTAATGAACGGGTTCGGTCCGGGGTTTCTATTAGATGCATTTCAAAAGTATATTCCTGAATATGAATACACTTATTATCAACCAAAAAGTTGGCGTTACGATTTCATAAATAATTACTTACATCTAAAAAAGATGCGTTTACAAGGAAAGCTGGCCGAATTTGATGTTTTGCACTGTAGTATCTGGTCAAATATGACCAATATGGTTCCAAAAAAGAATCAAATCGGAATATCTCATTGGCATGGATTCTCATTAGGAGTTAATAGTAAAAATGCTTTATCAGATAGCAACCGATTTAATCAACTGCTTGGTAAAACCCTTAATCCCTTAGTGGAAAAGCGTATTCGTGAAGCTATCCAGAAATACACACTCATTTATGCTGCTATTCCCAATGTTTTGGCAGAATTGAAAAAGATAAGAGAAGACGCTGTTTGGCTACCAAATCCTATCAACACTGAGTTATTCTCTCCTCATGGAGATAAGGTAAAGATGGAAGGAGAACCAGCAATATTCTTCCCTACCCGCTTTCATAAGATGAAAACTCCTGAAATCGGTATGAAGATATTTGATGATATTAAAAAGAGCTTTCCTCAAGCTAAATTACATCTTATCCGTTACCCGAATAGATTTAGTCAATATGGATATTATCGAGAGGTACTCCATAAGTATAAATCTGATATTGTCTGGCATGACTTTATCCCTCGAGAGCAACTTCCTTCCCTTTATCGTTCTTTTGATTTAGTGATTGGTTCATTTGGTAAGGGTCTTTTAAATCTGGTAGAATTAGAAGCGATGGCCTGTAAAACCGCGGTGGTTAGTTATGATAATTATGAATTTATTAAGAAGGATATCTCTGAATTACCTGGATTGGCATTAAAGCTATTAGAGAGCAAAACATTTAAAAACAGTTACGTTCAAAACGCTTTTGAATATGTTTGCGAGGTACATTCGCAGGAGAAAGTTGCTCAACAACATCGCAAAAATCTCTCCAAGAACTATTGATCTTGACATACTCTATTTGTGGGTGGTCAAATGAAAACATTATTTTTGGGTTTACCCAGTTTGGAAAAGTATTCTCATATCTCTCCACCGATAGGTTTATGTTATTTGTCTGCTATGCTTAAGAAGAATGATTTTCCCTCTAAAATATTAGATTGTTCATCTCGTTCTTGGAAAGAGATCGAACGAATTCTTCTTCGGGAAAAACCCGACATTTTAGGTATACAATGTCTTACTATCGAAAGAGGACAGGCTTTTAAACTTGCTAAGATGGCCAGACATCTTCTTCCTAGTGTTAAGATTGTCTTTGGTGGACAACATGCTAGCTGTTTTCCAGAACATATGTTCAAGCTTGCTCCGATAGATTATGTGGTTATTGGCGAAGGAGAACTGACTATCGTGGAATTAGTTCGAGCCATAAACGAAGGGAAGACCAGTGAGAAACATCTTTCTAAGATAAAAGGATTGGCCTTCCGTAAGTCTGACCGTTCAATTCAGATTAACGAGAAACGTCTCTTGATTGAGAATTTGGATGAACTTCCCTTTCCAGATTATTCTACTCTCAACTTCAAACAATATTGTGTTGGTGCATTTAGAGAACCATCTATTCCTATCTTAACTTCTAGGGGTTGTCCTTACAATTGTGCTTTTTGTTCTTCAACTAATTACTGGCAGCATCGTTTTAGAGCTCGTTCTGCCGAGAATGTATTAACAGAAATTGAATATTTATACCAACGCGGCACTAGAAATCTGGCTTTCTATGATGATAATTTCATCGTTAATAAGCAGCGGTTGATAGATATTTGTCAAGGTATAATCAATCGTGGGATGAAAATCCGGTTTACTGTTGCATCTAGTGTGAAGATTATTGATGATGAGAGATTAATGTGGTTAAAGAAAGCAGGTTGTTTCTCAGTTGGTTTTGGGGTAGAATCCGGATCTCCCAAAATATTAAAAGCGATAAATAAGTTTCAAACTCCTGAAGATATCAAAAGGGCTTTTGCTTTAGTTAGGAAGTATGGAATGACTCCCGGTGGATCATTAATCGTTGGTTGTCCAGGAGAAGATGATAAAACTTTGAAGGAAACAGCAGATTTACTTAATGAGATTGAGCCGGAAAGATTGTCTTATGCCGGAATATTGTGGATCTTACCCGGTACTCCTATTTATGAATTAAGTAAGCAACAGAGTATTATGTCTGACGATACTTGGTTGAAGACCAATAACGAAATATTTTATACGGGAGAATATACTCTTAAACAGCTTAAAGTTTTACAACGTAAATTGTTATTATATCAAGTAAAAAATCGTAATTTCCGCCAGAAGATCGGATATCTTGTTTGGTGGGTTCACCTCAGTTCTCCCGCGTTCTTAAAACGATTCTTCCGTTCAATTTATTATAGTTTCCTTCGTATTAAACTTGGGGCATGAAACCGTGGTTAACGCAAAACTGAAAGCAAACACGGCTCCTTTGGTACATGAGACAGTTCTTAAAGAATTATCTCATCAACAGGGGAAAATATTAGATATCGCTGCAGGTTCAGGAGCCTTTCTTTCTTTACTTAATCCATTAAGATTCAATCGTTATGCCTGTGAATTATATCCTAGAAACTTCCTTTTAAAAGATGTTCCTTGTAAGTCAGTTAACTTAAATCAAACTCCTTTTCCATATAAGGACCAAGAATTTGATATGATTACAGTGATAGAAGTGATAGAACATTTAGAAAATCCTTGGGCCTTTGTGAGGGAACTGCACCGTCTTGTTAAAAAGGAAGGGACGCTCATAATCACTACCCCTAATGTAGGCAATTGGTACAGTCGATTGCGATACCTGTTCAACATGAGATTCGCCAATTTCTTTGACACCAAGTTTAATAAAGATGGTTTTGATCATATAACTCCCATTTTTCCAGAAACTATGCGGATGTTAATCTCAGAAAAGTTCAAAATAAAACATATTAGTTATAATCGAAGCCATATCCCTTTTATTAACTTAAACTTGCCTTGGAAAAATAGATTGTTGGGAGAGATAGTTATCTATAGATTGGAGAAGTTATAATGGCCACAAGCATGTTTATCCGGCTAATTTCATTAATTAAGAGTAAAGCTCAATTTATTTGTTATGCTTTTGTGGGACTATTTGCAACCCTCTTAGATTGGAGCATTTTTTATATCTTAACTTATCTATACGAATGGGATTATCTTCTTGCAGTAAGTATCTCTACTCTGTTAGGGGGTAGCTCAAAATTCCTGATAAACAAATTCTTTACTTTCAAAAGTACTTCTAACAGATATGCTCATCAATTTCTAATATTTGTCTTAATTACCGTTATTGCCATCCTGCTTGGAATGGGGCTGATGTACCTTTTTGTCAATCTCTTTGGATTAAATAAGATGTTAAGTAGAATTGTCTCTACTTTTATGGTCTTATTTGTTAATTATTTCTTGGACAGAAATTTTACCTTTAATAAGCGCTATTTTTCCGATGGAGTTTAGGTTTACTCAAATAACTATTTATTATTCTTTTATCTTGCTTTTTAGTCCAATATAAACAAAACCTAACAAGAAGAGCATGGAAACATCTGTTGCAATGATAGCACCCGTTACTTCATATGCTGGGATCAATATCACATTTAGTCCCACATTAATCATAAATGCTATACCTACCCCTATAGAAGCAAAACGTACTCCCTTTAAATCCGTTGAGTTAAGTAATCCAACATATCCAACTAATATGAAATCGATCACCGCTGCAACAGTAAATAAACAGATTAATTTGTAACTGATAAGATAATCATAAAGATTAATCAATATAAAAGATACGAGAGGTATAACTATAATTATTATCACTGAACCAATTCTTATAATCTTGTTTAATCGTAATAAGATACTTTTCTTATCTGAATATCTTGATACAGTGGGGAAAAAAACTTTAAGAAAGATATTACTTATTATTCCCACTAACGCAATGGTCGAGGTGTAATATGCAGCGTAAAGTCCAACGCCAGAAGAATTAATGTAATGATTTAACATTAACTGGTCAATCATCCCTTGGGTGACAGTTACAATATGGATAATCAAAGAGAAAAACCCAAATCCCATTAATCTCTGAAAAAGATGTTTGTTGAACCTAAATGATAAGTAACGTAAGAAATAAGGAACAGATATTACCAATGCAATAAAATACTGAAGAAGGTAAGGTAAGAACATCAATAATATGTTCGGTTGAAGTCGTAAATATAACCAAAAAAATAATCCAAACATGGTTAGATGAGACAAAAACATAACTATACTCAATTCTCTCATTCGGTGTAATCCTTGTAAAATGTTCTCAGTATTAGACTGAAGGATCATCAAGGACGCAAAGAATATGGCTAAGACAAATAAATCTATTCTTACTCCCAGAATAGAACTTATCTGTCCTTTAAAGACATAATAAATTACTGTCCAGATTATTAAAGAAATAAATGTAAATATAGCAAAGGTGGAGATTAATTCTTTTCTTTGATCCTCTCTGTTTTCTTCAGCAAGAAACCTTATCATTGCATATCCAATACCTAAAGATATGGGGATAATTAAAACAGAACCAATACTATAAATCAGATTAAATTCTCCATAAAGACTCTCTCCCAAAAATCTTCCTCCCAATACCTGTATTATTAATAGTAAAAATTTAGAAAGTATTGTTCCTACAAATATCCATCCTAAGCCCAAAGCAAATTTTTGTACTTCGGGAGTAGCCGGTGTCCTAAATATCTTAAAGTAAACCTTATCTATCAATGATATTATTTTCTGTCTCATGTATTGCCTGTTTTATTTATTGGTCTAAGCATTACTGTACTCTCGGTAGATGAGCTTAAAATAGCGAAGGTATGGAAAAATATGATATTCTCTGATATATGTTCAACAAAATAATCTAAGTTCTCCCAATCTTTAGAGATTATTATCAAAGTGATATTATGGTTTTTAATATACTCTTCGGGATCTTGTATCTCTCTCACTTCCCATTGGTTTAATCCGGCAAGATTATATGCTTTTTCTTGTGAAGCTAAAAAGTAAAAATCTTGATTTTTTCCTGTTAAGAAAAGATATTTCGGATGATCTGTGAATATCTCTTCATTTGGAGCATAATCTTTGATTGTTTGTACCATTTGTTGATCTTCAGAATGAGTATTCCAATTGTAGATGGGATTAACTATATTTAATAAGATTGAGATTGCTACTAATCCCGCGAGGATAGAACCTTTTGACCATCTTGGCAAAGACTTAATCTCTATTAAGAAGTAAGCCCCTATCCCCAAGAGGATGCTTAATGCGGGTAAAGATTCATAAAAGTAATGTTCAAACGTTTCTTTCGGGATTAATAAAGAGAAAGATAGGGTTAAGATGAACCATAATACTACTACCTTTATCCCTTTATCCTTTACTTTTTCATCAACGATAATTTCCGTTAGTTTATCTTGCGAACTCTCCGTCTTTATTCCCTTTTGAAATCTCCAACATTTGTATTTAACCAATTTTACTGCAACTATAGCTCCTAAGAGATATACTTCTGGATTATTAAGCATGATTTTTAAGAAACGTCCGATTTTTCTCCATAACGAAGCCGAAGCAGGATGATATTGATTAAAATCAAATACCATCTTATAAAAATTCACCCATAAATTATGTTGATACAAGTATATTATCATTGGAACAAAGGTCAAAGTAGCTCCTAATAAGAATAATCCGCTTGTTGAGAGGATTGAATAACCCCATTCTTTCCGCGAAATAAATGTTTTTTTTCTTTTAATATTATCATACTCTTCGATAAGATATATTCCGATAAATAATAGTAATAAGAACACTGCTGATTGTTTGAACAATACTGCTGCAGCCCAACAGGATCCAGAAATAATCCACTTCCAAAGATTATCTTTATATCTCAGACTAATATAAACTGCAAGGGTAATAAAAAAAGCCGAGAATGTTTCGGTCCAGATTAAACCGCTTACAGCGTTGCCGATTGAAGAAAGAGAGAAAAAAACTAAAGCCCATATTCCTGCTTTTCTATTCCATATTCGTGTAGCTATACCATATATCATTAATCCAGTAATTAATTTTACTATTAATGAGAAAGCTCTTGCAGCAATTACTGCATTCATATCATTATTAAACGTAGAAATAAACGGAGCTAGCGTAAACACCACTCCGGGCGTTTTTTGCATTACCTGGAAGAAATCCCCATATAATTTCTGTCCATTTAAAGTTAACCATGAAGAATAAAACATCACTCCTTCATCATAGCCTAATCCTAAGTTGAATGAATAAACAATTCCGGGAAGTAGAAAAGAAACTATACATATTAGCAGAACAATCCACTTTATCTTAAGATTCATCTTTTCTTCACCGGTTTTTATTTACTTTCTTAACTATTCGCTACAATCTTAGTTACTAATTTCTTCGCTAAAGCGATCGAATTACTGACATTTCTGTCTTCCGGGTATATCTGGCTGGTGTTAGCTATAAATATCCCAGAGAAAGGAGTATTAAAGGGAGGTATTTTTTGAGAATACTTTCCGTTGTACACGGGAGTCGCATAATTCCCACGAGAAAGGTGGAAACTTTCTAAATTCTTTAGACTGAAACTCGGGAAGATCTTCTTCAAATCTTGAAGATACCTTTTTTTAATCTCTTCTTCAGAAGCGGTATAAAAAATATCTGCTGAATCAATGTAATTGAATAGATATACCATACTCCGACGGTTATAATTCTCTTTATCGATAAAATTGGTATGTTCAATAACTCCTCCAAACTTTATCTCTGGATCGGCATTATTAATCCAATAATAATCTGAAAGCGGTTCTTTCAATTGTAAAATCGCACAAATTATAGCTTGGTATTTTATGGGGGACAGGTAATCTAGTTCTTTAATGTTATTAAACATCTTCTGAATCACCGGGTTGGGAAGAGTGAGAACAATACTATCAAAAGTTTCTTTCTCTGAATCTGTATATTCTATCTCCTTATTAGTTGTGGATATAGACTTAATCTCTTTAAGAACTAACTCTCCTCCTTTGGAACAAACTTCTTCCAATAATCTTTGGCTAAGTACCTTAAAACTTCCTTTAATATAATGTAATTTCTCTTTTCCGCCTTCGCGAGACTTAGATCGGGGATGTATTCTTCCCCATAACCATGATGCGGGAATATCTTCATAATATTGACCAAACTTGGTCTTTAACAATGGCTCCCATAATACTTTGTATCCGAATTCTCCCGTGTTCTTTATAAGCCACTCTTTGCTACTAATTGTTTCTAGTTTTTTCCAATTTTTCTTATATTTAAAATATAATACCATCATTCCTTGTTTAATTCTATCCGACAGAGAAAGTGGAGAGAATCTTAACAGATCGAGAGGAGTACTAAAAGGAAGGATCTGATTATTGTAGTATACCCCCATCTTGGTCTCTTTTTTAATCACTAAATGATCTAACTTCAATTCCGTTAAGAGAAGGTTAAGTTCTTTATCACTAAGAAAGAAATGATGATAATATTCTTCAAGAGGAGTGCCAAAAATATCTACTGTTCTAATCAGGCCCCCTATTTCTTTATTTTTCTCAATGATCTTTACTTTGAATCCTTGCTTAGTTAGATAGTAACCTATTGCCAATCCGGTAATCCCCCCTCCTACGATTGCAACAGTCTTATTTTTAAGATTAATTTCATTTACCATTCTGATTATAGTCTCCATTTCAATTTTAGGACGTATCCCAGCATTCTTAGTTCTCTCTTTAGATTGAAAGAGCTTTGTTTTCCACAGTTCCAATTAACCGGGAACTCGTAAATAGTATACTTCTTTTTTTGTGCTCTGATCAATATTTCTGCGTCCCAAAACCATCCTCTCTTAAATCTTGAGTCGTATCCAGCTTCTGTTATTAGCGGCATCAACCTTTCTTTATTGTATGCTTTAAATCCACACTGATGATCTCGCATCTTCGATCCGAAGTATGTTCTTAAAGAAAAGTTGTATAATTTACTTATAATCAGGCGTTTTTTTTCTCTAGCGGGGGGTATTCCCATATATCTACTGCCTGAACTAATATCATTTCCTTCGCGAATAGCATTGATTAATTTAGGAAAATGTTGCGGATCTGTTGCTAAATCTACATCGCAGAAAGAAACGATAGGATAATTTGCTTGTTTAAATGCTTCTGCTAGATTTTCTCTTCTTGACGGCCCATTATCAAAATGTAAGTATCTTATTTCCGAATATGCAGAAGCAAGTTCTTTTGATAATTCTCCTGTTTTGTCTTTACTGTTATCATCAACAATAACTATCTCAAATAACGGTTCATTTTCCTTAAACAGATGATATAACTTAAGTACATTCTCTTTGATTATCTTTTCTTCATTATACACCGGAAGGAATAGGGATACTCCTCCTTGCTTAATCATTTGGGCAGGATTATTATTTTTTATACTTTGCTGAGATAAGGACATTTAGTTCACGCTCCAATATTTTGAGATTAGATTCTAGATTATACTCTTTTTTTACTTTATTATAAAGAATTAAGCCTAATTTTCGTCGTAATTCCTTATCTGAACATAAAGATTGAATTATTGATGTTAATTGTTTTATATTTCTTGCTGGGAACAACCTTCCATAATTCTCATTTGAGATTATTTCTCTTGTTCCTCCTACATCTGAGGCTATTACGGGGATTTTCATCGCTCCTGCTTCTAAGACAGTGGTAGGAAGACCTTCGGAATGAGAAGGATTGATTAATATGTCTGTTATAGAATAAACCTTTGTTATTTCATCGTGTGGAACCGTATTCATAAATATTGTGGGGATGTTCAATTTATGAGCCATCCTCTTTAGTTCTGCTTTGTATGGGCCATCTCCAATAATTAACAACTTAAAATCCATTTTTTTATTTTGTGAAGAAGAATTTAAACTATTTAATGCTTGCAGTAAATCTTGTACTCCTTTAGCATAAATTAATCTTCCCACAAAAGTCATTACCAATTCCTTTTTTCCGATACCCAATTCCTCTTTGTACTTCTCCTTATCCATGATCTTAGGTTTAATTGCCTTTAAATTAACAGAATTTGGAATACAAAGTATCCTTTGTTTCGAAGCCCCCATCTTAATTGCGAATCTGACTCCTGCCTCACTAATACATATCACTCTATCTGCACTAGAAAAGATTTTCCTTCCTATAGTCTGATCATATATCCAAGATAATAATCTGGTTATTTGTGAAGGATGTTTAACGAACGAATTACCATGTTCAGTATGTACAAAAGGAATACTTCTTTTTTTTGCGAAACGCATTCCCATTATGGTAGTTATGAAAAATCGGGTTTGAGTATTTATTAAATCATATCTTTTGTGTGCTAGAATGTTCATGATTCTCCTATATTCTCGGTTAAATTTTGGAAGAACATACACTCCTCCCAGAATCTTTCTTCCCGGAAGGCGGTATACTACAAATTCTTTATGTTTTTCAATAGAAGGATAATTATTTAGATTAAATGTAACCACATCTACTTCATTCTTCCTTTTTCCTAATCCTTTAGCTACCTCTAGGATATAATTCTCTAATCCCCCTTCATTGGGGTAAAAATATGATGTAAAAATTAGTATTCTCATTTAACTTTCTCTTTATCCTCAACTTTTTCAAAAGCGATCCTTTGCACCAGAGTCTCTACCTTTTTCATAATTTTCTTATTCTTACTATAATTATAAAAACCCAAAATAATCAGGAACACAAACCCGAAGATAATTAATGCATCCAATGGGCGCTGTAAAGACATCTTTCTAGTGAAATATTCCATTAAATAGGGAAACATGGTCACTACAATGAACAATACCCAGGCTCCTAACCAAAACACTAATTCTTTTACATTAAACTCTTTTCTTTTGAACGATAAAAATGTTAAATATAACATCAACAATCCTAGCAGAATTCCAATAATTTGCACTCCTAACATTTTTTAAATTTACCTCATATATTTATATTCTAATTTTCCAATTAAGCATACTTAAGGCAATCTTCATGCCATCAAGTATGGTTGTTCCTTTATACTTGTCCTGGTATATTGTTTTAATGGGTATTTCTTTATATTTCAACTTCTCTTTCCCGGCACGGGCAATCATCTCTGATTCCACGCTATATCCTTGAGAATCCCACTTTATTTTTGAGTATGCCTCGGCAGTAAATGCGCGATATCCTGATTGAGTATCACTTACAGTTATCCCAAATAATATTTCTGTCCACTTATTCAGAAACCAATTTCCAAAACGTAATACAAACGGCATTTCTGTCGATCTTTGTCTACATCCAAAAACAATCTCTTTTTGTTCAAGTTCCGCAAGAAACTGAGGGATGTGTTGGGGATCATGTTGACCATCACTATCCATCACTACTATTTTTTTTGCTCCTCTCTTGATAGCATATTCACATCCTGTTTTAAGAGCTGTTCCTTTCCCTAAATTTACTATATGTGTAAGGATGATGATCCCAGACATTTTATCTAATATAATTTGTGTGCTATCTGAACTTCCATCGTTTACAACGATTATTGATGAAGCGTACTTCTTTACTTGAGATAAGGTTTCAGCGATATTCTTTTCTTCATTATATGCAGGTATGACTATAAAATTGTCCATATCCTGAATAGAGGATTTTGGTTTAAAAGCTTTATGCAATATACTCTATAATTAATAGAAAATAATCAACAGAAAAATAAAGGAATTTTTTATATCCTATTCAAGGGTACGACGATCTTTAAGATATAAAATGTGGTATCCAAATTGAGTTTTAAACGGAGCAGAAATCTCTCCTTTTTTAAGTCCAAATGCCACTTGTTCAAATTGTGGGACCATCTCTCCTTTTTTAAACCATCCTAAATTTCCACCGTTTGTTGCTGACCCTGGATCTTCAGAATATTCTTTAGCGTATTCCCCAAAATTAATTGCAGTGATATTCTTACTTAAACTTTCAATTAATTCTAATGCTTCTTTGTCTGTTCTATTATTGGTGGAAATAAGCAGATGAGCAGCATTAACCTCTTCTACTGGAAGAAAATATACTCTATTCTCCTGCTTACAGGAATAATCCATTACCCAGGTAGAGATCTTTCCTCCCGTAAACTGGTTTGTTTCATCAAATTTAGAGAAACATTTGCTTCCGTGTCCTTCAAAGAAGAATAATTTGGTAAAAGTACTAGTTGCTAAAGCTGGATCGGCTAGAAGCATAACATAGCCGTCTCCATCAGGAATTAATACTGCTGACAGAGTCAAGGTATTATTTGTGAACTTCTTCTCTTTAATTCCCTCTTTAGTAGCATAAACTAATGAATATGGAGATATCAGTTGATTATTGTTAGTTTGTACTGTTATAGAATAATCTTTTAAGGCTACTTTTAGGTTAATGGTTCCTTCTTGTGTACTTACAGCACATAACCAGGTATCCTCTTTCTGGGAGGTACACTTTCCTAAATTGGAAACATACCCTGGCCAAGGAGAGATCCATTGATCGGGTGGTGTATTCTTAATGTCAGAATATATCCTATCCGCGTCGTTAGTGGAAAGGTTAAACACCCGTTGTAATCTCTTAATTCCGTTTTCTCTATCTAGTTCATGGACTTCTTGATACATCTCCGCTTTGGTAAAGTTCCAACTTCCAAAATGTCCCCACACTGAAGCTTTACCCACCATATCTTCTGAAGTGATAAAATAATCTGTTGGAGCATCACAATGGGTGTACTGAATAACTGCTGCGGCTTGGGCTTCAGTAAGTCCATTATTTAATAAGACCTTTATTGCTTCTTCTTTATCTTTAGTAACAATATAATTTAATATCTCGATTGACTTATGTGTGTCTTGTATTGTCTTGTCTAACTCATCAAAAGCACTGTTTTGACCACAATTAAGCATTCTAACGATACCAACAGTGTTCTTCTCATCAGAAGATAATAATGATTTTCCCACCCAATATGCATCTGTTCCAAATTGCATTCCCCCGTCAAAAGTAGTCGGTCTTTGGGCTATAGCCATAAACCAATATCCAAAATCCCACCAAGAGGTTATAACTGCTTTTTGTGGTGCTTCTATATTTATCTTGTTAAGAGTATTATACCATCCGTCATTTATAGAAGGGACTGATTGATAAGCCTGATCATATCCTGCTTTAACTGGCTGGATCAATAAGATTGCTAATAATATAAAAGTTCCAACTTGAGCAATTCTCTTTGGCAAATGTAATTCTTTATTGGTCCAATTGGAGATAAATCCCCAAGATATTCCCAGTAAACTTCCCAAGGTTATGGCGAAAACCGGAGTTGCTTGTAATATGAATCTTACTCCTTTTGTGGTTGCATAAAGCGAAGCAATGAACCATATTATCAAGAAAATAGATGTTTCAAAATCATAATTTCCTGATCCCTTTTTCTTTAAGAATATGATGATTACTCCAATAATTGATAAAATAAACAATAGATTCCCTCCTAGTTGAGAGATTACCTGAGAAAAGGGAGCGACATTCAACTCAGCTACTGTCGTTAATATGTTTGGCCATAATGATTCTACTGCTACGGCTTTTATCTGGATAAATTCTAATGGTCCTGAGATTGCGGCCCATATTGCACTGAAATTGAAGATAATTCCACTGATGACCCAAGTCGCTCCAATATATGCTCCCATCATCGATAAGTTATCTTTAATTGTCTTCAAGTTTTCTTTCTTGTCCTTATTGTAACTTTTAGTGAAAAGATAGATGATATTTATCGCTGAAGCGACTAATATAAAATCGAATACGTACCACCATCCACTCCAAGCAATAACAAACAACCCCGTAGCTAATCCTGCACAAGCGATCCAAATCATTTTGTTCTTGAACTGCTTAGCTTCTAATGCTTCAAGAAATAACCAGGTGATTAACAACGGGAAAAATACCACGTAAACGTCAGTATCTGAACTTTCTCCAGTGGTTCTTTGTACGAAAAAGGCAGTTACCGCGATAAGTAAGGATACAAAAAACCCGCCCACATTATTTCCACTGATTCTTTTTCCGATGAAAAATGCCGGAATAACTGATAATGCTGAAAATATCACTCCTATAAAAAAGAAAGTGTACATTAAAGGGAAATTTCCAAAAAAGTTCATAAATTGATGTAAATATGCCCCTATCCAGGTATGAAAATTTCCTTGTTCTGGAGCACCTAAGGGGTATAACCTAAAGCTGTCATAATACTCTCCATCTTTAACAACGTTTCCCGGATGCCCATTTTCTAAAATATACTTAGATTGCTGGTAATAATAGTAAGGATCTATTCCTAATAAGTATAATGTTCCATTTGCATCTCTAAACTGATCTTTATATTGCAGTGAGATCTGAGTAATGTCATTGTCCAACTTGTCTTTATTCTGTTCTAAATATTTTTGCCATTCTTTATCTACTAAAGATTGTTTATTGGCAGCAGGCAGATTGGGATATTGTTGATTTATTTGAGTAATAATGTTCTGTTGATAATAGTTGTACACGGTGTTCTGAGCCCAATCATCAGTAACAGGCATGCGTTGAGGCATGGTACGCAAATATACTGATGCAAATATTGCAATCAAGATACAAGCAAGAGGGATAAGCCACTTAGCATTTTTTTTGAAGAAATAAACTGTATCTGAGAAGCCTAAAGAAGACTCTTCTTCTTCTTTATGATTGGAAATATGTGATTCATGATATTCTTTACCCTTAAAGAAATTACCTACTTTCTTCTTAATTCCAGAAAAATCAATAGCTAAATCTTCTTCTTTCTGATGAGCTTCAATCTTAGAAGCAGAATTGTCCTTTTCATGTTCAACCATTAAAAACACCCCATTTAATCGAAAATAAGGGAGGCCTTTATAAAATTTATTATGAAGTAATGGGGGTTTCAACGTAATATTTATTATGAACAAAAGCTATACTTGAAAGCAGTTAAATTTTAATACTAGTTGGTTTAACCAGTTGTTTATGGCTTTATGTGAAATGTGCGGAAAACAGGGTAATCTAGTAATAGCAGAAGTAGAAGGAGTAGAACTAAAAGTATGTCCTTTATGTGCTAAGCATGGTATTATTAAATCTAAATCCTCTCAATTTAGTTCTCGTTTCTCTAAAGATTCTTCATTTAAAAAAGAAGAAATGGAAGAAAAAGTTGTTCCTTATTATGCTCGTTTAATCAAAGAAGCACGTGAACAACGTGGATTGAACCAAGAAGACTTTGCCAGATTCTTAAATGAAAAAGTAAGTATTACCTCTAAATGGGAATCTGGAAGTATGTCTCCCAATATCGAGTCCGCTAAACGTTTACAGAGAATATTGAATGTTTCTTTAATTATGAGGGAAGAACAAGGCGAGGAGATTAAACAGGATAAACGAAGACCGGGAGACGATACTTTAACTCTGGGTGATTTTATTAAGATAAAGAAGAGAAGTTAAATTAAGTGGATGAAAGTAATTATCCAAAAAGAAATTACTCCTAAAACCAGTCCTCCTAATAAGTCCCACCAATCATGTTTCTTAAGGAATATGCGAGAATAAGATACACTCAGAGATACAACTAGAAAAAGAATAGTGAGATTTAAAGAATAATCCCAGAATTGGCTCATCACCAATCCAAAAAAGAAGATTCTGGCAGTATGCATACTAGGAAAGGAAGACGCATCTATTCTTTCTATCCAATTATGATGTTCTTCCTTATTTGGCCGATCCTTAAAGTAGATTATACGAACAAGAGTGGTAATTATTAGAATTAATATCAATCCAATTCCCAGTTTTAAACATAAGAGGTATTCTTTTAGGAAGATTAACAATAATAAGATCATCCCGTAAAACACTGCTCCTCCAAAAGTAGTAATGTCTCTAAACAATATTCCTAAATATTTGTCTAAATAGTATTTTACCATTGAATTGCTCCGTAAATTAACACTGTGGTTGAGATAATCCAAAGTAACATCCCTAAAATCATGCTTTTATCTCTAATCATCTTTTCTGGATTACGAGCAAGATCAGAACCTCCTTGGATAAGGTGATAAAACCTAAAGATGGTGAACAAAGCAAAAGGAAGAGTCAACAAGAGATATTTATGTTCGCTCAGAAAAGAGTATAAAGCATATGAAATCACCAACAATGTAGTGGAAACGACCATTAAAGAATTAGTTAGTTCTACGGTGTAATCTTGTAAAACTTTTCTTGTTCCAATACCTTTTCCCTTTAATAGAATTAGATCAGAATGTCTTTTTCCTACTGCTAAAAATAAAGCTAGGAAAAAAGGACACAAGATCAACCAAGGGGATATTTTTACATTAATTGCAACTGCTCCCGCTACTGCTCTTAATACAAAGAGGGTAGAGATGGTTAATATATCGGCAAAAAGTATGTCCTTAAGCCAGAAAGTATAAAGTTGGGTTAACGTCAGAAGAGCAATCCACACGAATATAAATTCTAAGGGTAAGGTTAATCCAACTATTAAGGAGAGTGCTAATAATAGAAAAGTTAGTAAGACCGCTGTCAGTTTGCTAATCTTACCATTAGCTAAAGGTCGATTCTTTTTCTCGGGGTGTAGTTGATCTTTTCTTAAATCAACCAAATCATTTATGATATAATTCCCCGAAGAAAGGAGACACAAAGATACGAACCCTATTGCGGTTAAATAAAGGTAATTCCAATTAGACATCCCAGTTACAAAGAAGATTGGTAAAAATATAACTATATTCTTATACCATTGTCTTACCCGGATCAAATCAAGTAATTCCTTTATCTTAGTCATATGATTAACAAGTGATATTGTTTGGGTTTAATTGTTTTTTGGTAACAAGAGGGAATAAGTACAGTTCTTAAACAAAGTTTGATGATAGACTTCATTTTCAGTATAAACCTCTTTAAGTAATTGATTTCGGTTCAGGGTACAGATTCTATCATCGGGAGAACAATCCAAATCACAATCGTTAATGAATAATAATTGATATTTTCCCTTCTGTTGGAAATAAGTCTTCGGAGCAAATTCCATCCCTCCCAAGGTTATAACTGGTAAGTCTAGGAAGGATACAAAAGAGGGATCAGAAGTTAGGATAGTCTCATTAATTCCTCTTTCTGAAATAACTTGCGATATCTCTTTTTCAAAAGTGGGCATCCTCTCAATATGAAGAGAAGTGGGAAGTGGGAGTAGCAATAGAAGAACAAATAACGTTAAGAATGCTTTTTTTTTGATAAGTTTCTTAGAAGAATTTAGTATATTATAATATTGTTGTGCTATGAATCCGCCAATCACTATTGCCAAGAACGGAAGAGCAAAAATCATGTACCTTACTTCTTTTCTAGGAAGATAAAGGAAATAAGCCATAAAAATCAGAATTATTATGACCATTAGCGATTCTTGTTTATTTTTCCATTTTTTAGATCTTACCCACAAATAGGCTGCGGGAAAGATCAATAAATATAATGGATTCTTGCCAAAAAAGTTGATGAGATAATAGGTCCATCCTGAACCATACGCCCAAGTAGAAGTGGTCATTATTTCTGATCCGAATAAGAAGGGAGTAAACGGATTGTGGTATAAAAAATAATTCAGAAGCAGATAGGGTATAATAAGGGTTAAGAATCCGACACAAACCCAAAAAGCATAATTTACCTTAGCCTTTAGTTCTTCTCGGTAGATCAATATTACCATTATGGTTCCCAAAAATAATGCTCCTTGTGGGAATTTAGTTAGAAAAGATAGTCCCAGAAACAATCCCGTTAGATAGAGATAAATCTTCTTACTCGGTTTCAAGAAGAAATAGATTCCCAACAAACCAAATAGTAAAGCTAGGGGTTCGGTCAAAACCAAACCCGTAAATATAATAAATACCGAAGTAAAAGAAAAAAGTGCAGAAGCGAATAGACCTGCTTCTTTAGTGTAAATTTTCTCGCTAATTTTGTATACTAAATATATCGAAAGAAGAGAAAAGGTTAGATCTAGTATTTTCCCAATAAGTATAACATTAACCCCTATCTTCCAAAAAACTCCCAAAATAAAAGGGTGGATTAATGGTCGAAAACTCTCCCAAATGCCCACCTCTCCTCCAGAGAACATATATTTTCCCATTCCAAAATAGATATGGGAGTCCCACCACAGGGGGTAATTTAATAATAAGTATCCAACTCTAATTAAGAGACTTAAAATTAAGATTAATCCTAAGGGGTAAGTTAAAATAAGTTCTTTTATCTTTTCTCTAATCCTAACCAGTAACTGCATTTTGAGTGGTATCCTCTGTAGCTACACATTGTGGTGATGAACGAAGTGAGTTACAAATAATCTTTTGCAGTTGATCTCTTAATACTACTCCCTCATACTTGTTATTATCTATAACCACAGTTGGATATCTTGTCACATTAAACTGAGAAACAACTATTTCCACCATCGTTTCTTGGTCTCGAAAGTCTAGATTTATGGGAAATACTAATACCTGTTCTCCAAATACCTTTTTGAAGTAAGTTAAGATTGTTCCCTGGTTAGGACAAGAAGGGCATTCGGAGGAGTAGAAATATAAGATGGGTACAATATCTAGATTACATCGTTCCTTACTTTCCTTAGCTAATAACCAATATCTTAAGTTGTCTAATAAATAACGACGAGTGATTATGTCATTTCTGGTATTTGGGCCGCTTTTCCCTTCTTCTGAAGCGATCACTTCACTAAGAGAATCAGAAAGATCTTCTACCGTATTCTTTAATGCTCCAGAGATTATCGGACAGTTATCATAATTGTCAAAAGCGGTTAAATAAAGATATTGCGATTGTAAGCTGAGATATTTAACTTCTTGTTCCATATTTACTTCTTCTATCACTTTATAACGATAATCATCAAGAATTATCCCTAAGGTTATCCCTAATCCGAAGATTAAGATGGTGATTATTCCCGCCACAATATACTTATCGGTACTAATCTTACGAGTATTTTCTCTTTTATTCTCTTCTCCCAATTCCTTCTCTTTCTTAGTTTCTACCATCGTATTTTCTTTCCCCGCACAAATTCAAACATACAGATTAATAAGATTATCCCTTTTAGAGTATAATAAAAAGCGAAATAAGGGATCAAAGGGATCCATCCAAAAGTCATTATCTTTTCTTGAGCATTTTTATGTGACCAGTAAAAGAATAACATCCCTATAATAAATAAAAACATTACCACAAAACCCTTACGGAAATCAGTGAGCAAGAAGTCCATAAAAGTAAACCTTATTCTTAAGCTAAGCAGATAGGGAAGAAGGTTGAATTTTACTAAACTCATCTCTTTGATCCAATTGAATAAAGGTCTTAATAGAAAATAAGCGGCAATGGTTATCCCAGTAACAGAAAGAATAAATCCCAGGACATTTTTTATCATCTGCATTAACCCAAAATCTCCATATCTTTTGTTCCCTACCATTTTTTTATATTGATATACGCAAATCATACTACCTAAATACCAGCGTCGACGTTGACGATAAAATGGGTATAGGTCTTTTGGTGCAGTGGTATATACAAAACCTTCTGGACATTGTTTGATTAAATAATGATGTTCCTGAACGCGATAAGCTATTTCTTGATCTTCGGTAATATGGCCTTCTTTAAATCCTCCCACTTCCCTAATAATAGGTGTGCGGTAAAGAGAAAATGGGCCAGGGGCGACGTATAAGCAATCTAAGTAACTAGATAACCGGGCGATAAGGATGATTACATTATATTCTAACCATTGTACTTTCTGGAGTAGATTTTTTGGTTGGTATACTTTCATGGCCGGTGTAACTATGGCCAGAGTGTTGTCTTTATCTTGCTCATAAATAGATAACATCTTACGAAGAGTTAATGGTTCAACGAAAGAATCGGCATCTAAACAAGCAAAAAATTCTCCTTTCGCGAGTTCTAATGCTCGGTTCATTGACGCTGCCTTTCCTCGATTAGAATGGGACAACAATCGGAAATGCGGCTTGTCTTTAATATATCCTTTAACGGTTTGTTCAGTGTTATCTTTAGAACCATCATTAACAACAATCACTTCTATTTTCTCTCGAGGATAATCTAGTTGGTGAATCGATTCTAAGGTTTTAAGAATAGTGTTTTGTTCATTATACGCTGGAACGATGATTGTCACCAAGGGGTGCTTGGTTATGTTTGTGGAAGAATTCTCTTCCTTAAAATTAGATTTTTGGTCAAGATAGACCAATAATAGAAAAACTGTGAAGTATAAGGAGAAAAAATAGGCGATCCAAAGAATAATATTTATCACTATGTCCATTTGGTGTTAATTTTCCTCACTAAGGTTAACTAATTAAACATCCACACTTGATTATTGTCGTTAGAATGAACCATTTTAAATCTTTCGTTTTTTAATACATACAATAATCCTTCTTCTTCAGAATACCTTTGGCGCATTTTACTTGAGATGTAAATCATGGTTAGAGAATTATCTTCCAATAACGGAAAAGTTGTAGAAATATAACTTGACGCTAATATTCTATTAGTTATATTTACTCGATCTTGAAAGTTACTATAAAGATGATACTCATAGAATGGTTGGATTTGGGTGAAGTATTTGATATAATAACTTTCTTCCGGCAAGGAAAATATTCCCTTATTTTGTGTTTCTTCTGGTATGTTTTCTTTAATCCAAGTAAGAGCTTCCCGATCATCGGCACTAGGGCCAACCTCACTGAGGCGGTTGGTAAAACTAATTATAGAAAATAATAATCCCAATAAAACTAACATCAAGGTGAACTTTCTCAGTGTTTCTAACGACCAGAAGTTTGAAAATATTTTTTGGTACCCCTGAGCCGCGAAAAAGATTAAAGTTAAAGAAAGGAGAAAGATGTAATGCGAATTTAAAATATACAATAATATGGTTAAAGGTAAGAAGGAATACATCCAAAGAATATTCCTATCTTTCCAGACACTTCCTGCCCCAAATAATCCTAACAAAAACACAAAGAAAGGTACCCCGCTTAAACTTCCCAAGTCGGATATTAATTCTGAAACAGAATTCCCTGGATAAAAAGGCCCTAGGGAAAGAGGTGCATTGAATAAGAATAATCCTAACAGAGTAACCCCTGCGGTAGTGATTAAGGTAACTTGTACCATTTTCCTATGTTCAATACTCTGAGATTTAGTGTACCAGTAATAAGTCCCTAAAGACAGAAGGGTGAACAAAGAAGAGCCAAAATCTGTTAAGGTGGTCAAGGCAAAAGGAATTAAACTTAGATAACGGACTTTTTGTTGATCTTGAGTTATTAACCAAAATCCTAACAGATAAAAGAAAAAGTATATTGAATAAGCGGAGATAGAGAGAAAGGTAAAAATAAATGCAGGAGATAGAATTAGAAATAAAACTAAGATTGGTGTGGTAGGAGTATTAAATTGTCCTCTTTTAAGAAGTGATAATCCTAATCCTAAACATAATAGAGCTAGCAAAAACTGGATTCCTAACAAAAGTGGTTCTGAGTGCAACGATTCCAATATGTGTAAGGGGTAATAATAGAATTCTCTCCAAGAATAGTCCTGAGCCTGAGAAAGATGATAATAACTTTCTTGTCCTATAATAAGAGGTTGTGAATTCCATGCTCTCGAGATAAGAGGAAGAGTTAACACCAAGACCAAAATCAAGAATAAGTAAATATTCTGATACCTTACAACATGTTCTTCTAACTTATTCATTTAATGACCTCTCCTTTAATGAACATCGTACCAAATAAATCTTCACTTGGTCATCATAAACTTTCTTAAAGCATTCGGGGGTAAGATAATTAAAATTCCTAATCTGATACTTATTTTTAGCAGTGGGAGTAAGCATTAGATACTGTAAGCCGTATTGATCTAAACTCCTTAAAGCCACCGTTTGAAATTTAGTGTTGTACAATGCATGCAGATCGTTAAACCTTTTCTCAATGTTTGGTACAAAAGTGAACTGTTGATCCATTACATTAACTCTATTTCCATAGTAAGTCACTAATCCTCCCTCTTCTAATAAGGAGGCTACTCCAGACCCAGGAGGAGTATTTTGAGCTAACCATTTAAATGCATTTATCTCAGAATTGGTAGGGGTAATCTGGGTCCAAGCAGTGCTGAAACTTAATGGAAGCATAGTTAATGCTAATAAAGATAAGGTTATTAAGAGAAGGAACTTTCTAATCCAAATCACTTTAGTCTTTTCAACGTATTGTATCAAATCTTGATAAAAAGAAGCAAACAATATACTCAGAGTTATCCCAAAAAAGGTTAAAGAGATCTCAAAACGAATTACTCTTAACCAAGAAAGAGAAGTGGCAGCGATTACTAAACTGATTAACAAATAAATATGCCGGTTCTTAACTTTAAACAACGAACGGTACACTACTATTATTCCTACCAAAAAAGGAATAACACTAATCATTCCGATAGCTTTAATCACCGATAAATGAGGCAAATATTCTAATAAGATCTGTGAGGGGATGTTCTGCCATACAAAATTAATTCCCTCACTAATAAAGATCTTTTTAAAGAATAATAGTTGAATCCATAAGTATAAGAATAACGAGAATAATAAGACTTCTTTTTCTTCTATCTTAATCTTATTGTTTTCAGTATATGATAACAGAAGATATAATCCTAGACCAATTATCAATAAGACCGTAGCTGGGCTGGTTAGGGAAAGAAAGACGAACGAGAGCAGATAAAGGTTAAGATAAGTGGGGTTTGTTATATTCATAAAACAATAGATTGCAAAAAATAATCCTGGGAGAAGAAGAGTTTCTACGCTGAAATTGTTAGTTAAGAAAAGTGCTGGAAGAAATCCCGCGATTCCCGCAGATATTAATGATGCTCGATCATTTCCAGTAATTTTTCTTGCTATCAAGAAAACGATAATCGTTAAGCTGGCCAGTAAAATGTTCGGAAGCAGTTTAGCTACTAATTCTAAAGGTAGGAGGAATGAGAATCCCGCCATTAGATAATGGAAGAAAGGTAAGAAGAAATATTCCCTTCCCCCATAAGATAAGGGGTCATTGTAAAGCGGTATTCCAGTGTCATGGATATTCTGAACCTGCCTTAGATCAAAGTAAGAATCGTAAGTTAAATTAGGAATAAGGAAAGCTAAGATTAATCTAACCACTAGGGTGAACACAAATATTCCTATCAGCCAGTATTTGGTTGAACGTTCCATTTAAGCTTAACATTTCTCAAGATTTTATAAATATTGAGGATAATCTTTAGAAATCTTTATATCTTTCTTCTTGGATATCTACTTATGCCTAAACTATCTACCGGAGTTAATTTCTTGGACCGAACACTTCAAGGAGGTTATGATGAAGATATAATCACCACTATGTATGGTCCTTCCGGGAGTGGTAAAACTAATCTGTGCCTGATTGCTGCAGTAAATGTGGCTTCTTTCGGTAAGAAAGTGTTATTCTTTGACACAGAAGGGGGCATTGCAGTGGAAAGAATTAAACAAATTGCTAAGGATTATGAAGCCATTCTGCCGAAAATGATTTTCTTTCAACCCACTACTTTTGAAGAGCAGAAAGCCGCTTTTGAAACAATGCGGGAAATTGCTGACGACCAAGTTGGTTTGATCGTAGTTGATTCCATCTCTATGCTTTATCGTTTAGAGTTGGGTAAATCAGAAGAAGTATATGACGTTAACGCTGCTTTAGGTAGACAGATAGCTTATTTAGTTGAAATAGCCCGAAAACGTAAAATTCCGGTTTTGTTAACCACTCAAGTATATTCTGATTTTGATAATCGTGATCAGGTTAAGATTGTAGGCGGGGATTTGTTGAAGTATGGATCTAAATGTCTGATTGAGTTGTTTAGATTTTCTAATTGTCGCGGGTGGTGTTTAAGAAAGCACAGATCTCTTCCTGAAGGTTTAGAAGTAAAGTTTAAGATTGTCGAGAAAGGAGTGGAAGAGGTTTAGTTAGAAAAGTAATTCTTATTTACCTGAACGCAACAAAGCTGCTTCGTAAACATTCTCTGGAACTTTGTCCCTTTTTAATACATCACGATTGAACCACCAATCTTCAGATGTATCACTTTCTTTCCAAGCATCATAATCGGTTCTGGCTTGATCAAAGTCTTGTTGAAGTTTTAATCCTTCTGGGCTAGATCTAGTAACCATATAATAATTAATTACTCCATTTATTTTTGTACCATCGCTCAACTCAGAAGTATAAGAAGATCGAGTTAATAACCCAAACATGGGTCCTTCAAACTCTTGATTTGGTGGAATCTCGTCAACAATAGCAATATTATCCTGCATTCGAAGTAAAGGGGTGTGATCAACAATTACATAATCTAGTTTTTCATCTAATCCATTATCAATGTAAGAGACACAGATATCTTTGCCAGAATGACCAACAATTGGGCCTTCATAATCTGTTCTAATCTTCTTCAACTCTCTCACACTAAGACTATCTTTCCTTTGAGTGTAATAATCGTACTTTCTAAAATGATCTTTCCAATCATCAGTAAGTCCGCAACCAACTAAAGAACATAATCCTAGAGTAAACAAAGCTACTTTTCTAAGAGGAAGAGTCATTTTAGTTCTAAATTCCTATTTCTTTATAAATTTACTCTTCAGAAGTAGTGATTATTCTTTTTATTCATAACTTTTAAAAATATCTTTCTATTTTAAACCATTGATGGATGTTCTGGAGAAATTATTATGTTTAACGTTTCCTTAGAGCAATTAATGAGTGAAGAAGATTTGAAACGATGTGCCATAGTAGAGAGCAGAATACCTTTATTCGGAGAGAAAACGGAAGAGGTTTGCAGAAATTGGCTTAGTTGGTTTGATCATTATCAATCTCGAGTTAATCCTGCTTTTCATTATCGAACTGATTTTAGATCAAAGGAAAATCAAGAATTTGCTTTACAATCGGTTTCTTTGAGAGTACAGCTTGGAGCTATTGCCAAGAATATAAATCGAGGTAAGGGAAAAGCAGTTGAGCTTTATTCTGGAATTGGAATTCCAGCTGCAGCTTATACGTTATTGTCTGGACAGCCGGCCATTTGTATTGAAGGTCATCCTGCAGATTGTCAAAAGGGGAAAGATCTTTTTAATCAACTAGATTTTCGAACGATGGATGTAACTGATTTCCTTCCTCTTAAGGAAGTAACTTCCGAAGGTGTGATTATCATGGCTTATGGTGCTAAACAAAGAGAAGTTATGTCCTACCTATTCAAAAACAATCTTAGCGGAGGAATCTTTCTCAATGGGTATTCTAACAATGCAAGAAGGGGTTATACTTTATGGTCATTTCTTCAAGGATATAAGACTCATTTCTATGACCTTGATAAAATTCAAACCCTAATGCGAGTAGAACGGAAGTAATGTTGTCGATAGGTACTTTAATTAACTTCAGAATACAAATCATCTAATAACTTATAATCAATATGATTAAAGAAAGCAGTTAAATCTCCTTTTTCTAAGGACATTCTTGAAATTACGACCCCACGAATTGCTTCATCTCTTGTTTGAGTTTGCCATAATTGAAGTTTGATCTTTCTTGTTTCTTTCTCCTGATTAGCAAGTATACGCGTAGTTAAATCCGCAGAGTCTGCTCCTTCTAGATGTCTGACTTCTTGCGACCAAAACGTTCCTTTTCCTTCTGCTCTTAAGGCGCTAGTGTAACCAAACTCATTTTCACTAAAACCATAATCCGCCGCTCTGCCATCATGAGTTTCTTGCCACCATTCTCCGTTCTCAAGATCTCGGGGGAAGAAGAAATCAATCGCAAATAAATATACTTTCTCTACCCTATTGGCTTCCCAGACATAATTAACATCTATTTCTCCGCTGGCTGGATCAGTACTTATGATTGAGGTAGAATGAGCATTTCTAATAATCCTGCTGTTGGGATGAACAATTTTATAATCTTTTACCAAACGAGGATTATCTTCAACCAAATCAATCCTTTCTCTTAATGGCTTCATTCTTTGATGAAGCGTTAATATTCTAGAATCCTTAGCTACAAGTTCTCCTGTTCTGAGTAACCGTTCATACTCTTCTATGGTTTTAAGTAAAGTTTTCTCGAAACTCATCCTTCTTCGGGAGGATCATTTTTATATAAAGATTAGTGTGATTAAATTCATATCTTACAATTTCCCCACAACCTTTAAAAATAACCCCTCCATTTAACATAAACATAGCCGACGCACATCCGTTGATAGGAAGTGCATAGCTGCCTGAGGCAAAAAATAAGGCGGACAAAGTATCTAATTCTTTGTCTGAGTTGAGGAAATAAAAAATGACTGCAGAAAACCAAGAAGTATTGCTCATTGATTCAAATGAGTATCTAAAGTCCGGTATTCATATCGGAACTAAATTCAAAACCAAGTATATGGCGGAGTTTATCTACAAAACCCGTCCTGATGGATTAAGTGTATTAAACTTAAAGAAGATTGATGAAAGAATAGGTTTAGCTGCTAGCTTATTAGCAAATTATGAACCTAAAGATATCTTAATCATCTCTCGAAGAGAGAATGGCTGGAAAGCTCTAAAGATCTTAACCCGATTAACCGGGATTACAGTTATTACTGGCAGATATCCTCCTGGTATCTTAACTAATACCAATTTAGAGACTTACACCGAGCCGAAGATTCTTTTTGTGTGTGATCCTTGGCCGGACAAAAACGCAGTAGATGATGCTGCTCGTATGGGTATTCCAGTAATTGCTTTATGTGACACTAATAATACTTCTAATAAGGTTGACTTAGTTGTTCCTTGTAATAACAAAGGTAAGAAATCAGTAGGTTTAGTATTCTATTTGATTACTAGAGAATACATGAGAAAGAAAGGCCTTTTAGCTAGCAACGAAGAACTTAAAGAGAAGCCAGAAGAATTCATGGAAGAGTAATCTTCTTCCTTTTTTGTTTTTATATTCTACTTTCTAATAATTTCTGATTCAAAAAACCTTTCTTGAAATTCCGTTAAAGCTCTGATTTGTTCATCAGAATAATTCTGTCCTTCCGGCACAACGACCAGTTTGTCATCATTATCATTAGTACGATGAATGATCGCAATCACGATTCCTTCAAAAGAGTCAACTGGTTTGAACACCCCTAGAACATAAGCATCTACTCCCTCTCCATCGGGAGCAATAATGGCGGGAATATATCCATAGTTTACCGGATAATGATAATTATGTTTGGGATGTTTTGTTCCAAGTTTACGATCAATGGTTACTTCTATTTTTGTTCCTAAAAGGGCTTTAAGATTATTATAATTTATATTCTCTGGAATCATTTTTAGATTTCAATTGGGCCAGAATTAAATATCTTTCTCTTCTATCTTATTAATTCATAACACTTAAAAACCATTCTCTCTCCAACTTGGTCATGAAGAGAGTAGTAACTTTGGGTGGTGGAACCGGGAGTTTTGTGGTTCTAAATTCTTTGAAAAATCATCCGGTTGAACTTTGTGCCATTGTTTCCATGGCTGATGATGGTGGTTCTACCGGTATATTAAGAGATGAGCTTGGCGTGCTTCCTCCCGGAGATGTGAGACAATGTTTGATTGCTCTTTCCGATTCTAGTAGATTAATGCGTTCTTTGATGAATTATCGTTTTGAAAATGGAGGATTACAAGGACACAGTTTTGGCAATCTTCTCTTATCTGCATTAGAAAAAACAACTGGCAGTTTTGAAAAAGCAGTAGAAGAAGCAGGTAAGATCCTTAACATCAAAGGAAAAGTTATTCCTATCACTACTCATCAAACCAGATTAAAGATGCTTCTCAATTCCGGTAGATTATTGGAAGGTGAAGGAGAGATTTACATTTCTACTGAAGTTCATAAAGGGTTCAAAAGCATTTATTTAGAACCTTTCCCTAAAGCAGATCCTCACGCCATTGACGAGATTATGAATGCCGATTTAATCATTCTCGGTCCCGGTGGATTATACACTAGTCTTATCCCCAACCTTCTGGTGGAAGGTATTCCTAAAGCCTTGAGAGAAAGCAAAGCCAAGAAGCTCTTTATTGTTAATCTGATGAACAAGAATAGTCAAAATCCAGAATTCAAAGCAAGTCATTATCTTCAAGAAATTGTTCATTATCTTGGCAAGGATTGTTTTGATTATATTTTAATCAATTCTGGAAGACCTTCTAAAGAATTGATCCATTTATACTCCGAAGAAGGAGATTTGGTCGAGAATGATCTAAGCAAAGACTCACGGATTGTTTATGTGGATTTAATTGAAAACCAAACTTCTGAATATTCTTCTAGTGACGTTTTATCTAAAAAAAGGGCCCTAATCCGTCATGATCCTAAGAAACTAAGTCAAGCCATCTTAAAGATTCTCGAAGAGGTCTAATAAAAAACTATATAAACGTTAAACTATTCATTCTTACAAAAGAGGGATAAGAATGAAATTCAAAGTTTATGATATGGATTTAACTACCGGAGGACCGTTAGTAGTTGCATTACGTAAACAAGATGCTAAACATCTTGATGCTTATTCTGGAGATCGTTTGGTTATCAAACATGGACATAAAGAAGTAGTTTGTATTTTAGATATCGCTGAAAGCAAGAAAGGGGTCCCGGAAGGACATATTGGTATGTTTGAAGAAGTACTAGCCCATTTAGGATTACGTCACGGAGCTGAAGTTGAAGTTAAGTATTCTGGCAAACCAGAATCTGTATCCCACATCCGAGATAAGCTCTTTGGTAAAAAACTTAATTATGAAGAATTATATCATATCATTGACGATATTACTAACGATCGTTTAACTCAAATAGAAAAAACTTACTTTGTTTCTGCATATTTTGCTCACGGGTTCACGTTTGATGAGACGGTTAACTTAACTAAAGCTATGGTTAATACCGGAAATAAACTTAAATTTAGCAAATTGACTTTAGATAAACATTGTATCGGTGGAGTGCCGGGCAATAGAACTACTATGGTAGTTATTCCCATAATTGCTGCTGCGGGGTTTACTATTCCTAAAACCAGTTCTCGGGCCATAACCTCTCCCGCAGGAACAGCAGACACCATGGAATGTTTAGCACGAGTTGAACTTCCTTACCATAAAATCATGCAGGTGGTAAAGAAAACACATGCTTGTATTGTTCATGGGGGTTCTATGAATCTCGCTCCTGCTGACGATAAAATCATAGAAGTAGAAAGGCCGCTTTCAGTTGATGCAGAAGGTCAGTTGCTTGCTTCAGTATTAGCTAAAAAGTATTCTGTCTCTGCCAATTTGGTATTGATTGACATCCCAATGGGGAAAAGCACTAAAGCGAAAAATATGAAAGACGCAACCCATCTGAAAGTTATGTTTGAAAAAGTGGGAAAGGCATTAGGAATGAAAGTTAAAGTAATCGTTACAGACGGATCTCATCCTATTGGTTACGGTATTGGTCCCTTATTTGAAGCTGATGATGTTATGAATGTTTTGAGTAATGATCCTCGAGCTCCTCCAGAACTGAAGAAGAAAGCTCTCTTTATGGCCGGACAATTGTTGGAGATGACTGGGAAGTATAAGAAAGGTGAAGGTCAAAAAGTAGCGAAGGAGATATTAGAAAGCGGTAAAGCGTATGAGAAGATGAATCAGATCATCGAATCACAAGGAAGACAGAAAAAAATATTCCCTGGAAAATATACTTACGCCGTTTCAGCTACTCGAAGTGGAAAGATAAATGAAGTCGATAACGACGTAATAGCTAAGATCGCTAGAATTTCTGGAAATCCTGAAGATAAGGGAGCAGGAATCATTCTTTCCAAGAATGTTGGGGATAAAGTGTCTAAGGGTGATCTCTTATACACCGTTTATGCTCATGGACAAACCAAGATTGATTTGGTTAAAGAATTTATCCATTCTGGAGATGGATATCGCATAAAGTAATTTATTTTCTTATAATCTCTTTGATTATCTTCTGGTCTTTAATTAGTTCTTTCTGCCAAATTCTCAGCCCTGCTAAGTTTTTATTTAATACAATTTCAATAATCTGATCATTGTTAAGAAGGAGATGAGATCTTATTCCTAACGGTTTAGCTAAACTGTTACGTATATCCGTTATTTCTTCTTTCCAATTTCTTTGTGGTTCAGATAATTTTTTTGGATGAGCTTCATACACTTCTCCTGGTCCTTCTAAAGCAGAAATCAAAGAATTCAACCACATTGAAGCTTCGGTCTTAACTATAGGGTGGACCCGGTTTAATTTTTTCCAAGTAGAAAGATCTTTTGGAGAACGCAGAACCAGTTCCATTAAGGTATCATTATGCATAATCATAAAATTTGGTCGATCTACCTTCTTAGCAGTCTTCTCTCTTAAATCAAACAAGGCATGAAGTGCAGCTAGCTGGTGTGGGTCAAGTTTTTTAGCTCCGTGAAGGTCTAAGTATTGTTGATCTTGATAAGTAAAGTCCATCTTTTCTAAAGCTTGACATTCTTGTTCCATCCAAGAGAGTCGACCTTTTTGAGTTAATTCTTGTATTAACTTTTGTTTTAAATCTAATAAATAAAAAGTATCTTTGACAGCGTATTCTAACATCTCGGGAGTGAGTGGTCTTCTGCACCAATCCACTCGTTGAAACTTCTTCTCTTTTTTGAAATGAAAGAATTCTTCTAGCAGAGAACCTAACCCCAAATTTTCTTTTCCTAATAATAACGAAGCTATTTGAGTATCAAAAACATTCTTCGGGTTACATTTAAACTGATGGTTCAGAATCCTAAAATCAAAACTTACATCATGAAATATTTTTACTATTTGCGGTTCTTCTAATACCTTGATTAATGGTTGAATCTCTTTTAACTTGATTACATCAACAATCCAATTTTTATCTCTGGAAGAAATTTGGATTATAGATATAAAAACTCCGTAATGGTGTAGGTTATTTTCACATTCTAGGTCTATTCCCAATTCTGAACATAGTTCCCATTCTTTTGCCGCTTGATTTAATTGTTCAGGAGTTTGAACTAGGGAGAAGTTATTCATGTTACAATTTCCTACAGAAGACCAAAAAGCCAGTATGACCAAGCATTTCAAATTCTGGACGCATGATCTTATCTTCAATTTTCCAGGTTCGTTCTAGCAACTCAACTATTTCTAAAATAGTTATTCTTGATTCTTTGGTAGATTGAATAAACGAAGTTATCTGAGTCAGATTAGGAAGATAAACAACTAAATAACCACCTGTTTTCAAAGCCTTTTCGGCTAGCTTGGTTACTTGCCATGGTTCAGGTAGATCTAAAGTGATTAAGTCTAATCCTGTTTCTTCGATTCCTTTGTACACATCTGCATGTTTTAAGGTTAGATTTTTAACATTGAATTGCTGAATGTTCTTTTGGATGATAGAATGATGTTCCGGATTTATTTCATAAACGGTAACTTCTTTACATACGTTAGCTAAGCTTAGACATAATGACCCAGAACCGCCACCAGCATCTACTACTTTTGATTCTTTGTTAACTCCGGTTTTAGCAAGGATTAATCCGATATCTTTTTGGATGATAACTTGTGGCCCTCGGATTAAATTTTCCCAGAAGTCTGGGAAAGAAGGAGTCAATAAGAGAAATTTTTCTTTCTTATTACTGAAGAGCATTTCTTTATCTGATTGTAAATCTTTAGCGGAGACGATCCCGTAAGGAGTATTGAATTCTTCTTCTAAGTCCTTAACCAGAAACTTCTTGCCTGACTTGGGATGTAATAGTATTTTCCGAATAGTTCTCATGTTTTGATTGTAACCCACGGCTATTTTTAATACTTTTGATGGGTTTGGGTTCGTAAAAGGTGGTTCTTTTATCCTAGAAATGTTTATATATCTTAAATTATTACTTATTATTTATTAAAAAGAAGGTGGTTTTAATGAATAAAGTACTTTTATTATTAGGTTTAATGGTTATGGGTTTATTTTTAGTAAGTTGCGGAAATATTGCCGGTCAGGCAGTAGGTGGAACAGTCTTTCTTACCTGCAATGATTCTGATGGGGGGAATAATATGTATATTCCTGGAGTGGTCAGTGTGGGTTATACTAGTGGTGGAAAGATGTATACTATTGGATACGGAGATAGGAACCTTTCTATTACTTCTTTATACGAAACAGCTTGTAAAAGTGCTACTGGTAATTCTTCAACAAATTTAGTCTCAACATATTCAAAATTTTGTCCTAAAGGAATAGGTATTATCCCTTATTTCAGTCCAATTACCAATAAAACTTTAAATTTATCTTACTGTAAGTGTACGGATAATACTCAATGTGGAGCAGGTTATACTTGTAGCAATGGCCTGTGTCAAAAACCAAGCATTTCTTGTATCCCTCAATGTGCGGGAAAAACCTGTGGAGATAACGGCTGTGCAGGAATTTGTGGGACTTGTGCTACGGGTCAGACCTGTAATTCTACTGGGTCTTGTGTAGCTCCCGCTTGCAGTGATACCGATGGTGGGAAAAACTTAAGCGTTAAAGGAACAGTCAAAGGAATATTTGGAAATGGACAATTAGGTAGTAAGTCCGATCAATGTGTAAATAGTACTCAATTATATGAATGGTCTTGTAATGTTGATGGAAACCATGTCATGCTTGACTCTCTACAATGTCAGACTAATGGTGGTTGTAAGGATGGTGCTTGTGTCAATCTAGGTTGTACTCCTTCAACTGTTGCAAATGGAACAGTAGGAGCTTATCCGGGTTGTGCTATTAATTGTAGCTATGGATTTGCTTTAAGTAATGGTGCTTGCGTAAAGGTTGCTTGTAATAGTAATGCCGATTGTCCTGCAACTTTTACTCAAAGTTGTAATATCTCAAATAACCAATATAATTTCAAAAATGCTTCCTATATTTGTAGTAATCCTGGGACGGCTCAAGCTGCTTGTTTAATTTCCGCCGCTAACACTATCAACAATACTTGTCCTTATGGATGTAATGGAAATGTTTGTGCAACTGCTCCTACAAACTGTACTCCTGGGCCGACTGGTAAGTTTCAATGTGGTAAGCAAGGTGTATCTACTTATTATGCCCGTAAGGAATATCGCAATATAAGTTGTAGCACTTATTATGACCCCTATATGGAATTGTGTGGTTATGACGCCTCTTCTTGTACGGATGGAATTGGATGCTGTAAAAAGTACGGCACTGAGTGTCAGGGTAACGTTCAAATTAATTACACTACTGATATGTGTAATGCCCCCAATGACAAAATTATCACTAAGTCTACTAATTGTTCAAGCTATGTTGGTTATTCAAGTGGACGTTCATTAGTTTGTGGTAATTTTAGTTATCAAATTAATGAGTGTTTAAATCAACCCTGTGTTCCAGGAGAAATCTCTTACAATTGTGATGTGGGAAGTTCAACACAGGTTTATTTATGCACTCTTAATCAGAATTGGACTATCCCTGCTTATACCTGGAGGTTTAATGGGACTACACTTCCCGGTTGTCCAGCAGATCGTCCCTCTTGTACTGTGGTGGGAAAGAACATTTGGGAGTATAATGTATCTATTTGTAAGTAATTTTTAATTTATTTTTTCTTATATCTTTATATATCCCTAAATAATCCTTCTTCACATGTGGGTCGCATCTTTAGAAATTCAACACGAATGTATCATTCTCTCTAAAACTAAGAAGTTCAACCTAGTAGACAATACTTACCTCTTAAGTTTGTATCATAAGAATAAAGACATTTATTATACCAATATTCATTATCTCCACGGCGAACCAAAGCAAATAAGTCAATTCATCTTAGCTTTAAAGAAAGACTCACAGATAAAGAAAGTAGAGGCTAAGGGAAACATAGTTTACACCTTAACTAAAGCTAAAACTTTACCCGTGGCATATTACTTTAACAAAGAAACTTTTCTGACTACACCGGTTATCCATCATAAAAATAAGGAGATCTGGAATGTTGCATCGTGGGAAAAGAATGAATTGATGGATTTTATTAAGAAAGTTCAATCTTTGGGTAAGGTTAAAGTTCTCAAGATCTGTCGTACCTTCATCCAAGACTTCTTTGTTCAGAAAGCACTTCCTAAACTAACCGAGAAGCAAAGAAGCGCTTTAGAGTTAGCTATCAAAGAAGGGTATTATGCTATTCCCAAGAAAATTGAAACAGATAAACTAGCTAAGCTCATGAAACTTTCTCGAGCAACATATCAAGAACATTTGCGTAAAGCTGAAGCTAAATTACTTCCATTTGTTCTAAAATCCCAACACTAGTCGGGTAAAATTCTATCCTTAACCTTGCTTTTGAAAACAGTTATGGCAATAGACAATACCCTTGATGGGACTTTAAAAGATTATGCGAGACAGATTTATCATATGCAGCTTTCTCGCTTGGAACGACTAACAAACTCTCTTGAAGCAGAGACGGAGAAGTCTTTTGCTCTCTACTGGCTTCACGATGGAGCTTGGAAACCTTTAGGTTACCAGGACATTAGTGAAATATTGGGGCTTGGAGAAGAAGAAACCAAACGGCTTCAGGAGAAGTATCCTCGACCTAAAGAATGGGAGATAAAAAGGTACGACTCTGGGTTCCTGCCAGGAACATATTTAGGATAAAAACAGAAAGTCTTTTAATTTGTTTTATTTTATTTTTATTTCTAATGGATTATTTTGACAATAACGGAAAAACCACAAAAATAGTTTTTCCTCGTTCAAAAGTTGATTCTGACTTTTTGAACAATAAGAAAACCTTCCTATCCAAGCTAGACAAATCTAAGAAAGGAAGTCTAGATCAAAGAGTCCTTAATTTAATTCAAGTTATCAATTCCAAACCAGATTATTATACCACTTCTAGCTGTTCCGGTAGAGTTTATCTCTGGACCGGGAAAGGCAAAAAGAACGAAATGATTTGGTTAAGAACCAGTCATGATCTAATTGAAGAATCATTCTTTAAAATCGAACATAAAGGTTTAATTTGGTTAAGAATGGAAGATTTCATTCTTCACATCTGTTGCCGCAACCTCGACGTATCCAATCGGCTGTTAGAAAAAGCACGTAAGATTTACAAGAAAAGTTGTATCTTAAGTGCTAGCAACAAGATTATAGTAGAAATAAGAGGTAGCGAATTCGTCGAAATGCCCCTCTACCAAGACAGAATCCTTCTCTTCAATCAATCTTTCTCTTGGTTAAAGAAAGAAGTCAACTCTCGTTTTAAATCCATTTGGAAAAAGGAAGTCCAATTTAAGAAATTGTTTTAATCTATTTTCTTTTCTTCCACTTACTTACTTGTTCTCTCAGTTTTTCGTTGCCTTCCCAATCTAGAGCGTGTTCTAATACTTCTTCAATGAAATCTACCGGTATAAGGGTAACTTTCTTTAATATTTCTTCATCAATAACAATATCTTGAAGATTAGATTTTGGTACAATAATTATCTTCACCCCTGCTTCAATGGCCGCTTCTACTTTAGAAGAAACTCCTCCTACTGGTAAAACTTCTCCTCGAACAGATAATGATCCCGTCATGGCTACTTCTTGTTTAATCGGAACATTCTTCAAAGCAGAAATGATGGCAGTAGCCACAGCAATGGAAGCAGAATCTCCTTCTACTCCTTCGTAAGTTTGTAAGAATTGGACAAAGATGTCTTTATTCTCAATAATATCCTCTCCAAAATATTTTAAAACGATCGCTGAAACGTTAGTTATGGCTTCTTTAGCAATTTCTCCTAGTTTTCCGGTAGCGATAACCTGATTCTTTTTTCCACCCGGAGTAACTTCTGCTTCAATAGGTAAGACTATTCCCGAATAAGCTGTTCCTCCCCCGATAACTGCTAATCCATTTACTCTGCCTACTCTTCTTCCTGAAGTCACAATAACTTCATATTCTTTTTTCCGTTCAATATATTTATCCGCAATCTGTTGTTCTAAAGTTCGAGCTAATTTTTTGGCTAGATCAACATGTTTTTTATGTACTAATTCTGACTTTTGCTCTTTAGCTAAATCTCCTGCTGCCCTTACTAATCCTCCCAAGCCTCGTAAATATAAAGTAAGGTGTCCTTTGCGATTAGCTCTCTTTCTGGCTTCTTCTATGATAGCATTAGTTCCTTCTGCCGAGAAATGAGGAATCTTTCCGGCTTCTTTTTTAACTTCTTGGGCTACGAAACGGGCAATCTTCAATCGATTCTCCTTAGTATCAACCATGGTTTCGTTCATGTAAACTTCATAACCATAACCACGGATTCTACTTCTTAACGCCGGATGCATATCTTTAACGGTCTCTAAGTTTCCTGCAGCAATCAAGATGAAGTCGCAAGGAACAGGTTCAGTTCTGACCATCGCTCCGGCACTTCTTTCCGATTGACCCGTGATAGGAAATTTCTTTTCTTGTAATGCAGACAATAATTCTTGCTGAGTTCGAGGATCAAGGGTAGCAATCTCATCGATAAATAATACTCCTAAGTGTGCTTTATGCATCATTCCTGCCACTACTCGTTGATTTGCAGGAGTGCCTAATCCTCCGGATTGGAATGGGTCATGTAACACATCGCCCAGTAGCGCGCCGGCATGAGCTCCAGTAGCATCAAAGAAAGGTGCTTGTTGTCTACCAAAATTATCTACAATTAGTTTTGGAGGAACTTCTACCGTTGATTTTAACATTCGCTGACCCATACTTATCATTATAGCAAAAGCAGCTAGAAACAACATTCCTCCTAAGAAAAAAGCAGTGAACATTAGATCTGATTTGTAATGGTAACGTATCCACCACGGTGCAATCATGGCTAAAATCGCTACAAAGAACAGTAAGAAATTATTGTTTCTGCCCCCCTTAATTCCATCTATCATAGACCGTTTTACTTCTTCTCTTCCGGTACCGGCAGGAATTTCTTTAATCAAAGGGTTATTTTCATCGTTAGGATTGAGAAGCGAGATTATATCTTTAAGTTCCGATTTCGGAAGGAGTTCAGCTAGAGCTAATCCTAACATACTCTTTCCTGTTCCTGGATCCCCAATCAAAAGTACATGACGACGTTGCAAAGCTGCTTTCTTGATAGTATTAACTGCTTCGTCTTGTCCGATAACTTGATCAATAATCTTGTCCGAAACTTTAATCTCTTTAGTTGATTTCATATATAAACTATCATTCGAGGTAGTTCTTTAAAAGATTTATGGAGCAAAGAAGAAATTCGTTAAAGATTGCATTACAATTTTTCTATCTTATTCTCTTTGAGAGTAATATATATCTCATCAAATGGTTTAGCTTGCACCGTTTCTACCTTTTGTAAACTTTCTAAGTGTAATAAGGGTATAAATGTAAACGCTTTCTCTTGTTTTCCTGCTTGTGGAGGCAAGAGTTGAGTAAAAGTTATCTTTTGCTCCGGTTGGTCTTGTTTATTTGAGTAGTACATAATTTTATGGTATAAATCATAAATCACTTCTACAATGTCCATCCCTTTACGGGGAAGGTGGTACTTTACCGGTCTCTGCGTGTCTAAAATCCTTTTCTTAGTTTCCATCGCTTTTTGTAAAGCCTTAATTAAATCATGAATGGACACTTTTCTGTTTCTGGGTTGAGGATTACGGGGGATAAGTTTATATTTTTCTTTAATACGTTGTTCTTTCTGTTCTTCGTTTAAACTGTCCCAATTTTCATCCATCTCATCAGGTTGTTGATATAATAATTGATCAAATTCAGCCAAGTCTTTATCAATAAAATACGTTGATTTGATTCTTAACAGTAAAGCTGCTGCCAAAAGAATCTTACCTGAAATCTTCAAATCATGTTCCTGTAATTCTTTTACCACCTGCATATATTTTTGAGTTAAAAGAGTAATGTTGACATCCCAAGGATCCATCTGCTCAGTTTTTACCAGATCTAAAAGAATAGTTCTCCAAGTAACATCATCCTGTTCCAGAAGTAAATCAATCACCTCTTGTTGTCCATGCGGGACTGCTTGAACATCCGTCATTTTAATGGAGAGAGGGCTGGCCACTTTTAAAGTTTTGGTTTTTGTAATATATGGGTAATAAGAAAATGAGTGGGCCCACCCGGATTCGAACCGGGGACATTCTCCGTGTAAGGGAGACATCATCTGCAGTCTTCTATTAAGAAGATAACCGCTAGACCATGGGCCCATCAATTACTCTTATTTTAGAACTTTATTTAAAAACGTTTCGAGACAAATCATCACACTACTCTATCATATACGATTGAAACACATAAAAGTTTAAATAACCACCTCTTTCAAAAGAAGTATTATATTAAGAGGAGGGTGCACAATGGTTAAGGTCATTAATTCCAAGTTGGTAAGTATTTCTGAGCTGCAAGAGAAACAGATTCAATGGTTGCGTGATGCTCTAGCCACAGTTAAATTCATTAATAATAACTCTTTAGCAGATGCTCAGAAAAAAGAAGGAGTAATCAATAACCTTGCTAGGGCCTTAAATCTAGAAAAAGATATCTCTTTACGTTTGGTAGCATTAGAACGTGCCGGATTAGATTATCTCTCTTTAACTAAGGATGCTGAAGCTGGACAAAGGATCAAGACTTCTCTTCCTTTCTTAACTAAATATCAAGTAGAAAATTGGTTGAATAAAATTAGTAATCTTCTACAAGAGAATAATTATACTCTTGTAATCCGTACTCTAGAAGAAGAATTACTTGACTCTTATTTTGGAATGATGGCCGGAAGAATGGAACATACTAAATTGGTAGAACAACGTTTACCTCTAGAAGAACTTCAAGAAGCTCAAGCATATAATTCTGTTTTGCAACAATTAAAAGATACTTTTGACCTGATTCTTACTAAAAATCAGGAAGCTCAATTTAAAGAAGGCATAAATGGATTGCAGTTAGTACAGGAATTTCAAGCAAAAGTTAAGAACCTCTTAGGTAAGGGATTCTTATTCTGGAAATCGGGGATGATTCCGGAAATCGAAGCACATTATCAAAAAGATGAAGAAAAACTGAAAGAATCAAACTTGTTTGAACTCGATGGAAACGAGATTCAACAACGTCAAAGTTCTTTAACCAGATTAGAAGGAGGATTAATGGAAGTATCTCAAGCAGCATTTCATCTGTTAGAAGCTAATGTTGTTTATACTCCGGAACAATTGGAACAAACTAAAAATGATTTAGCGGATACATTTATTGCATTCCAAACTCGAGCATTTAATTTAATTGTTCCTCCTCGACAACGTAATGAATTACGTCCCTCTTTAATTAATTTATCCGGATACTTCAATCGGGTTTCCAAGATTGAAACAGAATCATCTCCTTCTTTACCTTCTGATATTCCCGAATTTGTGTATGAATTATTTACCACCATGGAAGACCTGGCTAAAGGGGCTAAACAGAAAGCTGACGAGAATGATTACAAGGAAGCAGTGTTAAGAATAGAAGAGATTTATCGCCTAACCTTGCGCAGAGAATGGGAACGTTTAAAGAAGCCGCCAGTAAGTAAAGTTAGTACTGTTTTATTGGAACGTAATAATAACATTCAAAATCTAGTGCAGATAGTTAGAAACGTGGTAAGAAACCCTGAAGATCGAGAAAAACAATTCTCTCACCTGATCTTGAGTCTGGAACAGACCAATCAACTATTGGCAGCTCGTCGTGGTGTACAATAAGGGCAAAGATACTTACTCCTTCATTTATTTGTTGTTTCGGTATTATTCTTTTTTAATCCCTCCTTCAAACAGGGATTCACAAAAGGATTTAATGTGTGACTACTCCCCGAGAGTATTATTACAAAAGATATATAAATACTTGTCTTTTAACGATAATCATTTGATTAACGAGGGATTGTAAATGAGTAAACCAACTAATGGGCTGTCGATTGAAAGAACGGATATAGAATCTCATTTGGATGTTATTAAGAGATGGGTTAAATCAGGTGCTGTATATTCTCATTTATGGTATTTGGGGGGTTCAAGTTTAGATTTATCCCTCTTATCTGGAGACACAAAGGCAAGTAAGGATGATTTACATTCTCTTATCGTTGCCAATTTTAGCATGCAGGATGAACCATTTGAGCGAATATATTATCCACATATGGGGGAAAGTGATATTGTTCCTTTTAATAATATCCCTTATTTTATCTTACCCATTAACCAATATCATCTTCTTAAGATTCCCCGAGGTTTTTTTACTGAATCACGTAGACATCAATCAATATACGAGACAGTTGAGTTTAACTGGAATGAATATGATGATTATGAAGAAGGAGGAAAAAAACTTGATGGGTTTAGGCGTATAGTTAACAGTTATCATTCTGATGTGTCTCGTATCTGTAAAGAAATGGATTATTTTCATTCGCCAGAAGTAGTAGAGGACTCCGATGTTAAGCTCAGAGAAGTTGTACATGGCACTTGGAGAAACGATAGATATGTCTGGGCACATAAAAGAACATTTTTCGCCAGAAGCCGATTTTTCCAGTTTGGAACTTCTAATTAGGTAAAAGTAAATGTGTGTGAAAATCACTATAATTAAATTATTTTCTAACTTAATGTTTGAAAATAAAGATGTGCTTCATTAACTTCTGTTCTCGTTAGTTAAATTAGTGATATTTTCTATCCCTCGTTTTGATGTGCAATAAGTTTTTATTGTGTCCCTTATTTCTAGAATTTATGTCCCATATGCCCATCTATGAACCACAAGAAGATTCTTATTTATTACAAACCTGGGTTAAAGAATATGCTATTGGTAGAGTTCTAGATATCGGGACGGGATCGGGAATACAAGCATTAACCGCAGCAGAAAATAAAAACGTACGAGAAGTTTTAGCAGTAGACATAAATGAAGAAGCTATCCATCAACTTGCTCAGAAGACTAAACTGTTAAAGAAGATAACTCCTTTGTATAGTAACCTGTTTGAAAAAATAGATGGTCAATTTGATGTAATTCTCTTCAATCCTCCTTATCTGCCCCAGGATAAAGGTATCGAAGACCCGGCTTTGTATGGCGGTAAAAAAGGGTGGGAAATCTCTGAACAATTTTTTAAAGATGTTTCCAAGTTCTTGGTGGCAAAAGGAAAGATATTATTTCTTTTTTCTTCTTACACTAATAAAGAAAAGATCGAAGAGATAATATCTAAACATCTCTTTCAGTTTAAAGAGTTGGAAAGGAAAAAAATGGCCCTGTTCGAAGAATTGTATGTATACTTAATAGAAAAAAGTGATCTGTTAAGAGAATTGGAAAGAAAAGGAATCGAGCAAGTTGAGTATCTAGCTAAAGGTAAGCGAGGTGTAGTTTATTCTGGAATCTGGAAGACTCATTCTAATATCAAATCTCATCTTGCTTCTGTTAAGAATCTAAAAGTGGCTATTAAGATTGAAAATTCTGGAAGTACCGCTACCAATCGTTTAGAAAACGAAACAAAATGGTTAGCGAAACTTAACCTTCAGAATATTGGGCCTAAATTATACTTCTCTGGAACGAATTATTTAGTGATGGAATTGGTTGAAGGACCAAGATTTGGATCTTGGGCAAAGGCAGCAAGCAAGGAAGAAGTACAAACAGCAATCTTAGATGTGCTTAATCAAGCTCATATCTTAGATAAGATAGGGGTAAATAAGGAAGAAATGCATCATCCTTACAAACATCTCTTAATGAGAGGGAACCGTCCGGTGTTGATAGATTTTGAAAGGTGTAAGGAAACAGAAAATCCTGGAAACGTAACTCAGTTTTTAGAATTTTTAGCCAGAAGTCAGGTTCTTCTTAAAGAAAAAGGTATTTCTTGGAAAGAGGGTCAACTAAGAGAATTGGGTAAGAAATATAAGTTAAATTACGATTTTAACTGCATTAAAGCATTGTTTAGTTAAATCTTAATTAATAAAAGTTGGTCTTGCCGTTAACCCTTATTCCTTGTTTAAGTTCTACCGGTCGCCAACTATCCTGAACCAATTCTGCGTCCAACCATTGAGCCAGCTCTTCAGGGTTGCCGATAGTGGCACTTAACCCAATTATTTGTGGTTTGATCAATGATTTTAGTAAAGTTAATATGATTTCTAAAGTAGGGCCTCGGTGGGAATCATTAAGAAGATGAATCTCATCGATCACTACGATCTTAACCTCACTTAGCCAAGTTACCCGATGTCGTAATAAGGAATCCAGTTTTTCAGTAGTTAGTATCAATAGGTTATATTTTGAGAGATAATTTGATTCAGAATCCATCTCTCCGGTAGAAACTATCACTTGGTAAGGGGTTCCTTCCAGTAATTTAGTGTATTCTCTGAATTTTTCACTAGCTAGGGCCTTTAAAGGAACTAAATAAATAGCTTTATGGCCTTGATTTAAGTGGTTAACTATCCCCATCGTGGCTACTAAGGTCTTTCCAGAAGCAGTAGGAGCACAGATTAACTGAGAAGTTCCTTGTAACAATCCGGCTTTAACTGCTTTATCTTGTATCGGGGTTAAATGAGGAAATTTAAGGTAATGCTTCTGGAAAAATTCAGGGAGGGGGAGTTGGGAAAAGTTCATAAGTGATTTTTGCAGAACTAGCATTTATATTTTTCGTTATCCTTTATCCTTAACTTATATTTTAAGAGGAGAGATTCCGTTAAATGCAATCGTTTTTGTTGCCATTTTAAAGTGAAAAGTTGATTTTTATAGTAGGCGTGAACTTCCATTGCATTTAACAAAGACCAGAACTTAGTTCTAGTTCTGAGTTTTATCATTTCAGAATGATGAATGGCTATAAGTGCAAAATTTTGAGGAATGGGGGATTCTCCATGCTTTTGGAGGTTATGGTGGGGGCATTTTTGCGAAAGGCTTATAAACGATACTCCCGGAAATAGGGGTTACAGTTAGGAATCGAGCCTACATGGTCGTCTCCAAAATCGAAAAGAAGTATCAATTAAAAGTGGTGCCTCTTTCGGAACTTTTGTGACGGTCGTACAGGGAAGATACCTGCTATCGTATATAACATTTAAACACGGAGGTGTGTTTTAAAAATGGAAATGAAAAAAGTAACTAAGCGCTTGTTTGCTATCGGAACCGGTGCGTTGATGCTTGGTGCCACTGCAATGGGTGCTTTAGCTGCCGTAGACTTAAAGGACTATCCAGCCCAATTTGTTAAGAGCGGAACCTTTAATGGATACTTAGTAGTTGGTGAAAATGCTAAGCCTATTGATAATTTGGCTATGACTGACATCGCTGCTAGTATGAAATACCTAAAAGCTGGTGAATCTGCTGCAACTACTGTTGAAGGAGATGCTTGGCTAGTCGGAACTTCTGCTAAGAAGTTTGAAATGGCTAATAATAATGCTTCCACTTTAGGCGGAGAAGGCTTTTATGACATCGCCACTTATATTAGTGAAGATGAGTTAGAAGCTTTGTCTTCAGGAACATATAGTACTGGTGCTAAGGATTATACTTATAACCAATATCTATACTTCGACTCTGATGACAACCAAAACGCCATTGTTGGTTACGTAGAAGACGATGATGAAGTCACTGCAGATTTCTTGTATTTCAAGAATAGCGCAGAGATTGCTCGTTATAAGATGGAATTCACTTCTCCTGTAGAAAGTGATATTGCTTCTGATCTAGCAGGAACTGCTTCCACTAGTGGTCAATACTTAAGTGACTTAGATGGAACTAAAATCAACATGTTAGGTAAGGAATATACCGTTGTTTTAGCAACCAGACCTACTTCTGGAAGAGAAGACAGTGTTAAGTTAGTCTTAATGGGTGGAGCTTCTAGCGATACTTTATTAGAAGGAGAAGAGAAAACATATACTCTTGCTGGAACAGAATACAAAGTTAAGTTAACTTACGTTGATGATGATGAAGCCAAATTCGTCGTAAACGGACAGTTAGTTGATAAGATGCAAGTTGGTCAAACCAAAAAGCTATCTGACGGTAAAGAGATTGGTGTTTCCGAAATCTTATACCAGAGTTATGCTGGTGGTGTACACTCTGCTTCATTCTTCTTGGGAGCAAGCAAGATTGAATTAAGAGATGATATAATCACTGACACTGCTTCAGGTTACGATTTGACTGTTGGTTCTGAAAGTATCGACGGTGCTCACGTAGTAATTACGGGTACTGATGATAACACTACTTCCAGAATAAACACTCTCGAAGTCAACGTTACTGCAGAAGATGATTACTTTGTTGCTGCTAATGGCAAATTAAGTGACGTCATTGCTGTTACTGGAAACGAAAAAGAAGCTTTGTTTACCAACAACTGGGACATCGAGTATAAGGGATTGACCACTGAGGCAACTCACGACATCGATTTAGGAACTAGTAGTGACAGAAGATACACTCTAAGTTTCTATGATGGAGACAACAATAAAGCAACTATTCCTTTAGCTTATGCTGTAGCTCAATACAACTTAAGCATGGGTGAAGAAAATGCTGATAAGATGTTGGTCTTAGACGAAAGAATCGAAATTGAGAAAAACGATTATTTCGTTGTAACTGGTGGAGATACTGCTGGAAATAAAAAGTCTTATGCCTTACAGTATAAAGGATCAGATGACTCTGATAAAGCCAGTCCTAAGATTAAATTCAAGAACTTAGGAGATGGAGATACCTTAGAGTATGGTGTAGACACTGCAACTGCTGGAGGATCTAACGCAACTCGAGCAACCATTAAGTTAGGTGGTTATTCATTCATCGTACAAAACTCTGATAATACCAGTGTTGCTGACGATTGGAAGATCTTAGTTGCTTTGAACGGCGACAGTGATGTAACTGATACCACTAATGTATTGTTTGAAGACTACTATGGTGCTCAGTTTACCTTTGCAAAAGGAGACAATGATGGTAATTCATCCTTCCAGGATTTGTATAACTTAACGATACAAACCCCTAACAGTGATGACTACGACAACCATGCTCCGATGGCTTTGTACTTACAGTTTTCTGCTGATTCAAGTACCGAAGTCAGTGCAACTTTGTCAGATGTTGCTACAACTACCACTAACAACTTAAGAACTCCAGAAGGTATGTCCGAGATCTCTTTCGGTTACACCGCAATGGGTACCAAAGTAACTTGGAAAACACCTAGCAGTTCACCTGAGTTGTTCAACTACGCTTACCCCGAGGAGCAAATCTTACCTCAGGTATACGTAACCTCTGGTGCAGTCACTAGTTCAACTAGTGCTGATGGAACCTGGACTCCAGTTACCATTGTTGACGCTACCAAGCTAGACAGTGAAGTTGCTGACGCTAAAGCTCAGAACTTAATTGTTATCGGTGGACCTTGTGTCAACTCTGTTGCGGCTGCTTTGTTAGGTAACCCCGCTAACTGCGCTGATGGCTTCACTCCTGGAAAAGCAAAAATCAAGCTTTTCGAGAATGGTGCTAATGTAGCAATGTTAGTAGCTGGTTATACTGGCGAAGACACCAGATTAGCTGGTAAAGTTGTAGCTAACAGATGGAAAGAGTTAACTGGATCTGAAGTAGAAGTTGAAGGAACAACTTACACTGATGCAAAAGTCGGTGCACCTGTTGTTACTCCCGCTGTAGTCGAAACTCCAGTAGTTGAATAAGCCCTAAAGGCTATTTTTTCTTTTTTTTTCTTTTTTTAGACAATTCTGATTAACAAAATTTGTTCATATTGTTAATGTTCTTTAGACAAAAACAACAATTATAGAAATTAACTAAGAATTAGATATTAAAATAATATTAAATCTTCAACCCGGCTGCTGACCGAACAGTTGATCTTTCTTCTTACGTTCTAAGAACTTAAATACGGTGGTGTGCATCGCTCCTTCTAACAATTTAGCTATAGCTTGTCGTGATAAAGATACTTGAACCTGTTCTCCGATAATCCCTATAGTCTTACCATAAATGGAAATATACGTCTCAGTCATGCGTTCAATCTCTTCTCGAGACTTTCCTCCTTTGCCGATAACTCTTCCTTTCAATCTTTCTAAATCATTCTTGCTCTTTCCAGCAATGTCTTTCATATCAACCAGTTCTAAAGTATAATCCGTTTTAAGCAGAAGTAAAGCTATTCTGGGATTAAATCCCCTTCCAATAGCTTTAACGATCTCTTTGGCGGTATATAAGGTTAAACCATCATTTCCAGAAACGTTTACTTCTCCGTCTTTAGTGATGTTAAGTTTACAATTAGCTTGTTCTTCGATCAGTTTCTTGGTTTCTCCATCTTTACCTATCAGTACCGCCACTCTTTCTTGGGGGATAAGAATGTCGTAAGATAATTCGGAGTCTAAATTTATATCTTCCATATGTTATGTTCCAGAACAAGCCACTTTTTTAAATGTTTCTTATAGAAAGGTTTGAATAACCCATATTCAAAGATTTTTTTTATTCTTCTTTATCAGGATCAATCATTTTTTGATAAATCTCTTCTGCATCTGCCTTAACTCCTTGAGTACGGAAATATTGGACGATGTTCTTTATGTCTCTCTGCAACAATTCTAAAGAATTAGGCGTTTTAACTAAGGTCGATTGAGAAAAATCGATAAAGTAAGGTTTTTCTTTAAAATTAAGAATATTAAATGCGGATAAATCTCCATGAATCAATCCATGATCGTACATCTTCTGTATTCCCTCAATCACTTCTTGGAAAAAGCGTGGTGGGTTCTTAGAAGGACAATCTTTTAGAGGAAGAGCAGGTTCTACCGAGCCGATCATCTCTTCTATTAAGATATTATTCTTCCAAGTATAAGGAAGGGGAGAATGAACTTTCGATTCCCTTACTTTAATCAAATTCTTATATTCTCTCTGGGCCCAAGCAAAAATAATATCTCTTCTTTTGTTTTTTAGATAATCATAACGTGGATCTTTCTTAATATAATTAAACATCCTTTTAAAATCACAATTTTGTACTCGATAAATCTTAACGATAACTCTGCCTTTACCTTTCCTGGCCAGAAATACGTTGCTTTCTTTACCTATTTTGTATGGGCTAGTTAACTCATCAAAATATCCTCTGCTTTGTAGTTCAAACAAGTTTCGTTCAGTGAAATTATCAAACACTCCTCTTTCTGTTTTGAATCGTTCTTGATAAGTTAGAGTGACCATTTTAATAAGAGGGACCAAACACAGTGAGTGTCCCTCGGACGTAACGCAAGATGAAGCTTATTAACTTCATCTGCGCACAGAAAGAGTCTTTGCTCTTTCTTGTGCTTGCATAGGTTTGCTTGCTTTTAAATCGTTCTTGATATGTGAGTGTTACCATCTAGATAGAAGAAAGCTCTTTTTTCTTTATATATGTTTGGCTCGTTTATGTAGAGCACAACAGAATGCTTTATATATAACAAAATATTAATCCAGAGTTATGGCACTTCATACTAAAAGAGGACAATCAGCTGCAGGAGCAGCAGTGTTTTTGGCAATCATTGCCGGTTTATTGATAATGTTTATCGTTTTAATGCCTCCCGCTGATCGAGCAGAGTTATTGGGAGACTCTTCTCCGTCCGGAACGGTAAGTTCTTCCAGCGGAGCTTCTAATCTATTAATCACCGCTCCTGGAAAGATTGATTATATGGCCAGAAAAGAGATGGAACATCCTCTTCCAGTGATCCAAGTGTACACTCAAGCAGAAAGTCAAGTTTTAGCTGAGAAGAATTTAGTTTACGCTCGCCGTACTTTAATCAATCATGAGGAAAGTATTTTCCCTTTTAGTGTTCAAGATTTAACCAATACCCAAAACATTATCTTAAATTTTAAGGTTAATTCTGTTGAAGGACGTTTAATGATCTTGCTTAATGGAGAACCTGTTTTTAATGCCCCAGTAGATTCTGGAGCAGGTGTCCCGGTAGTGTTGCCGAAAAGCATGTTAAAAAATGATAATGAATTAACTTTTGCAGCTTCTTCACCGGGATTGGCATTCTGGGCAACTAACGAAGTTTCTTTAGAAGAAGCAAAAGTGGTAGCAGAAGTAACCAATCTTGAAGGTCAATACTCTAAGAACGTATTTTTAACTTCTGAAACAGAAAAACGTAATTTAGATCGTGTTGTTTTGAAATTTCAACCTGAATGTAATCCTAATGAGGCAGGAAAATTACGTATTACTCTTAACAATAATGAGATTTATAATGCTCTTCCTGATTGTGCTTTGTCTATGGTCCCAATAGAAATAGCCCCCAGTCTGCTTAAAGAAGATGAGAATGTGTTGGTATTCCAAGTAGATAAGGGAAGGTACATCTTATCGCACGTAGTGGTAGAAACTAAATTAAAAGAGTTAGATTTCCCAACATATTATTTCTCCTTATCTCATGAAACTTATGGGGATATCAAGAATGGAACTTATGATGCCAGATTGAAAATGGACTTCACTGATGTAGGAGATAATAAATATGGAGATATCCTTATCAATGGCCATTATTATGGGTACGACACTAAAGACATCTCTATCGCTATGAACATTAGTGCTGACGTAGTTCAGGGGAATAATGCCGTCAAGATCAAGCCAAGAAAGACGGTAGAAGTACGTGAATTAAGAGTGGACTTAGTCAAGAGTTAATCGTTTTTATTTTTCATATTTAATTAATCATTAAAAAAGAGGTCAGATGGGCATACGTAGTTTGTTTAGTAAAGGGGCTGCAAGTAAAGTTGCTACCGAAGCTGCTAAGAATCCTGGTGTAGCTAGTGCCCTTAGCGGAGTTAAATCCGTCGGTCCTGTAGGAGGAAAAGTTCTTGGTGGTGCTACTTCTGCCATTTCTGCGGGAGGAACAGCTATCCAAGGAGCAGCATGGTCTGCCGGAAAGAGTGTTTTTGAAGCTTTTGAAGATCCAGGATACATCTTGTTCATAGCAGGGATCTTAACTTTTTTTATCCCTACTTTAGAAAATCCACTTTTAACGAAGATTATTGCTTTGGGTTTAATGTTCTTCTCTGCTTTCTTTGTGTTGAAAGGGAAAGCCATCTTTACCACCGTAATCTTTTTTGTATGGTATGTTTATCTTAATGCTCCTACCGATATAGAAACCATTCTAGTTAAAGGGTTGTTTTCATTAGTGGTTATTTTTGTGTTAGGAATGATTGCTCACGGTATCTTTAGCAAGTTCAGTAAATCTCAAGGAGAAAGTTTTGGAGAAGGGGTGGCGGGAGAACTTACTGCTTTTATCCCCATCGGATTATTTTTATTTCAAGTGGGTTTAGTTGAGTTTCTGATTACTTCATATAATCTTCCTTTAACTAATCTCGTTAAAATGCTTCTTTATTGTATCCCCTGGTGGGCTATTTTAGGAGCGTTTACTGCTAAGAGTAAAAACACTTTTATTAAAATCGGTCAAGTCGTTCTGATTTTATATTTGGTTGTGATTATAGCTTATACTATTCCTAAAACTTCTGCCCAAGAGTCTAGTTTAGCTAACGTGGACCAACTTCTTCAAGCTCGTCAAGAACTTAGCCAAAAAGCAGCGGTGCCTAAAGCTTATGAACTGTTCTGGTACCAAGTACAATGTAATATGAACCCTACCATGGGAGAAGATCCGTCAATCTGCGTGGAACGTAAACAAGAGGAATATCAATTTAATTATTATTGTATCGAGACGGCCAAAGTTGAGGCGGGAACTCCCTCCTACGAACAATGCATGAAAGAACAAAGAGAAAAAAAAGAAAAAGAACAGATTCAAATTAGTGGGATAAGTGACCCCACTATTAAGAAACCGACTCGAGGCGAATTAGTTACCGATAAGTTTTTCCCTCGAGAATTAACCGTTTCAGCTAATGAGCCGTTTAGGATGCAATATCCGGTCGAGTTGAAGATATCGAATCCTCGAGAACAAACCTTCTTAGTAGAAATACGGTGCAACTTTACTAAAGTTGGTTCCTCTTCAAACGGTTCTGAATCTTTTTTGGGAACAATTAATGGGGGAATTCCTCGGTCAGACCCTGAAGGAATAGTATTTAACACTTTTTTTGCAGAAGGAATCTCTCCTAGTCAATCTTTCTCTTGTACTCCTCCTTCTGATAAAACCCTTAATGGCACCTATAAATTGATTTATACTGCCAATTTTGTTGGATTAAAGACCACTTCTCGTTTAGGAAGAGTCTTTATTGGAACTAAAGACGCTCAATGGAAGAAGGACTGGATAGACAAAATCCTTGCCGCTCATTTCCCAGGAGAGACTTATTTATCTCAAGGTCCAGAAGATTTTGCTCGATTAAATTTTGCGTTTGGTCATTCCGGGGCTTCTCCAATCATTGAAAACAATAAAAGTATCCTGCTTAATTCTATGATTGAAAATCTTGGTTCTGGAGAGATTACTGCCGTAAAAAGATATCACCTTTATCTAGATAATTTTGGGATTAAATTAGGTGATGGTAGTTGTCTGGAAGGAGAAATTCTTGTCCCCAACTCAAAATATAACCAGAGGCAAGTTTACTTGCCTAGTTGTGAGATCTCTTCTTTACCATTTGAGTTTACTAATCCAGAAATGTACATCTATCATGAATTTGAAGGCGAGATCGAATATGATTATCGTATTAAAAAAGAAGAAAGTATTAGGGTGATGCTAAGATGAGGTTGATTTCTGTTCTTATAATCACTCTTGTTTCTCTTTTGTTTTTAACTAGTTGTGGCTCAACTGTTCCTCAGAAACAAGCAGCATATAATTTTCAAACTGGAATTTCTGAACTTAACTGGAAATTCTTAACCAACTCTCCTCCGGAAAAGATTTATCCTTATTCTGGTTTTAAAATGATTCTTATGTTAGACAACCAAGCTGCTTATCCCTTAACTAATGGAAAGGTTTCTATAGTGGGGTTGGATGGTAAGTATTTCCAGTTAGATCAATTAGAACAAAACTTTGAGCCTTTAGACGGTAGAAACTTAGAAAATCCTCTTGGAGGCCAGGACCAATTAGAATTCTCTGGTACAGCAGGAGGATTATTTTCTAGCGCGGAAGAATATCAAGGAAATTATTTCTTGATGTTAAATTATAATTCTAAAGTGGATTTTGTGGATACGGTATGTATGAACTCTCACCAGTATGATACCTATGATTCTGGATGCAAATCTAATTTAAATAATAATTATCCTGGTCAAGGAGCACCTTTAGCGGTTACTCAGATGGAACAGATTAGTTATCCCACTCAAGAAGCTAATGGGGGGGAAGTAGAGTTCAGGTTAAGGGTTCAAAACCGTGGAAGGGGAAAAGTATTAAATGCTACTTTAGTCGAAGCGAAGATAGGGGGAGAAGATTTGTACTGTTCGTTTGATTCAAGCAAGGAACAAAAGAATTCCGGATTAAATGATAACAAGCAAGAGACTATGCTTTTCTGTAAGACTTCCGTTAAACAAGATTATTCTTATACCACCCCGTTACTAATAAGTTTATCTTATAAATATGCACTTAGTGAACGACAGAGATTATGGTTAGTGAAGTAAGATGAAGAACCCAAAGACTTCTAAAAAGATAGCAATTCTGGGCGGAGGAAGTTGGGGTACTGCTTTAGCTATTCATCTAGCTAAAAACCAGCATTCTGTTCGAGTATGGGAATTTGTAGAAGACCAAGCCAAAGAAATGCAACTAAAAAGAGTCTGTCCTTTATTATCTCAAGCTAAACTTCCTGAGAATATCTTTGTTTCTTCTAAGATGGAAGAGGTAATTCCTGAAAGTGAAGTGATATTTGTAGTTGTTCCCTCTGATAAAGTAGAAGTTACTATAAAGAATGCAGCTCGTTATTTAGGTTACCAACCGGTGATTATTTGTTCAAAAGGATTATCTATCAAAGGAGAACTGTTAACTGAAGTGGTTAAACCACTAGTTAAAGGAGAAGTGTACTGTTTATACGGCCCTACTCATGCTGAAGAAGTTTGTCATGGTAAATTCTCTGGAATTGTTCTTGCTGGGGGTAAAGGCAAACTCCCTTTAAAGAGAGTTATCGAAAGTGATAATCTCCGAGTAGAGTTAAGTAATGACCTTATCGGGGTTCAAATCGCTGCTGCGCTTAAGAACATTCTCGCCATTTTAGTAGGAATGGTGGACGGAGCAGGTTTAGGGGATAATACTCGTGCTTATGTTATCACTAAAGGACTAGCGGAAATTCAACAAATAGGATTAAGGTTAGGTGCAAAAAAAGAAACCTTTTATGGTCTAGCGGGAATAGGAGATGTAATTGTTACTTGTACTAGTGTACATTCTCGTAATCATCATGTTGGAGAACAAATTGGCAAAGGCAGAAAGTTGAATGACGTTCTGGCAGAAATGAAGATGGTAGCGGAAGGAGTAACCACTCTTAAACAAGCAGTTTCTCTTCAGAAAAAGTTGGGATTAGAACTTCCCATCATCTCTGGAGCATACAAGATCTTATTTGAGGATAAACCTCTTGAAGAAGTGATTAAAGAGATTTAACTTTACTTCTTTTCTTTCTTCAATAATTCTTCCAATCTTTTCTCATCAAAGCCAACAATGATAGTTCCATCGATATCAATCATTGGAACGGCCATCTGATGTGATTTTTCTATCAATTCATCACGATAAGTGTCACTTTCAACGATATCTAATTCTTGAAATGACACTTTGTTCTTTTTCATCCATTCTTTTGTTGTTTTGCACCAAGGACAAGTTGGTGTGGTATAAATTTTTACTTCCATGGGTATCCCTCAATAATCAATTTAGGTTAAAAGTAGATAGGTTTATATATAATTTTTCTTTTATTTTAAGGTATGGTCCCAGTAAAAGTGTGGGTGATGATCAATTTCTCTCTCGGATTAGTAGTTATATTATTGTTTCTGACTCTATTTGGGATAACTCTTCCTTCCGTAGGTCAGGTACAATATGTGCTTGATCGCGAACCCCCATTATGTTTAGTGTCTTGGCAAGACCAATATGAATCCTGGACGGAGTTGGACTCTTGTTGTTTAGAAGCACATAAACAATTAGAATGTGTTTTTCATCAGCAGAATTTAGAGCAGGGAAGGATTGATTGGATTTGTCGTACTGGAGGAGAGGGCAGTGTAAGTTATGGGCTTAACACTAAAGCTTATCGTTATTGTCAACAACAAAATTATTGGAAATGAAAATTAACCAACATAAGAAGAGAAGATGGAATGTTCATGAGAAGATATTCTTAATCTTAATCATAATCGTTTTAATCTTAGGGTCCGTAAATATCGCCAAAGCTAGAGGTATGCTTATCCCCCTTATGCCTTCTCCACAGATTCAAAACAAGACCATTTCTTTAGATTCTCTCTCTCTTGAACAAAAAATCGCTCAGATGGTGATTGTTCATGGTAGTCCTTGGAACATGGAAGCGTGGAAAAAAATGCAAATCGGGGGAATACACTTGTTTGCACTTAAAGACGCTGAGCTTTACCAGCAAACCATCTCAAAACATCAAGCAGGAATGGATATTCCCTTTATGGTTACAGTTGATCTGGAAGGATGTTGGAATCCTTTTTCTTATTTTCGTAATTTCACTGCTGTAAGCACGATTAAATCAGAAGAAGAAGCTTTCTCTGTTGGTCAAGAAGAAGCTCTTTTCTTAACCTCAATGGGGTTTACAATAGACTTTTCTCCCGTGGTTGATCTTCGTGACGATATCTGGAAGTGTCGTAGTTTTTCTGGTGATGGGGATCAGATAACTAAGTTAGCTCAAGCGTATATTAAAGGATTACAAAGTGAAGGGATCACTGCGACGGTTAAACATTATCCCGGTAAAACTCTTATCGGCAGAGATCCGCACAAATCTATTGTGGCTGCGGATATTAGTGGTGCCGATGTTTATCCTTTTCAATTATTAGCTCAGAACAAAGAATTAAAAGGAGTGATGGTAAGTCACGTTATTTCTAGTGGAGAAGTTAATTCTGAGGGAAAACCAGCGGTAGTTTCAGTGCAAGCATTAAACACTTTAAGAAGTAATTTCAGTGGGATAATATTCAGTGATGAAGTGAACATGCTGGGATTGAAGGACTTTTATAGCTCTATTGATGATTTATACCTAGATGTCTTTTCTGCAGGTAATGACGTGATTGTGAACTTTAATGAGGACCCTAATGAGATTTATCATATGATCCAAGTAATTAAATCTGCAGTAGAAGAAGGAAAGATTTCTTCAGAGCAGATAGATGCTTCAGTTACCAGAATCTTAGAATTAAAAGGATTTAGGGTAATCTAATTCATACTCTGTAATAGCGATACGTTTAAATAGGGCCCCTTTTTATTTTATTTCATGAAACTTTCAATCTTATCGGTTTTAGGATTACTGTTAGCTTTCTCGTTAATATTTACGGGATGCAGCAGTTCGATTTCTGACTCTCAGAATACTTCTTCTACTCTCTCTTCCGGGAATGGTTTGACTGGAGCAGCGATTGGTGTTCCAGAAGATCCAGTTGAAGAGGTTAAGCCGGTGGAAAAACCACTAGCTTATAACATTAGGGTCCAAGAATTAAAATTAATGGCTAGTCAAGCTGACAGTTATAAGTATACTTTCAAATCTATTTCTATGGAGAACAATGGGATTTCTGTAGAAGAGACTAGTTTTAAGTTGTTTGTGCGTGGAGATCAAATGAAGAAGGTTTACTTACAAGCTAAACATCATCAAAAGGGCTTATATTACAATGAGGTATACTTAAACCCCTTAACTCATACTGCTTATGGTACTTGTACTCTTCGTGGAGTAATCTGTAGTGATTCTCAGAATAAATACTTTAAGTTGAATTATTTTGCAGAAGCAGTAGTAGACACTCCAGTAGAACTAATGGCAAAACTTGATGGTAATACTAAAGCCTTAAGAGAAACTATGTCTGGTGATCGCCATGCTACCGTCCTCCAATCTGAACTTCCCGATGGGACCATGGAAAGATTAGTTGTAGATGACTTTTATGGCTTACCTTTAGATCAAATTATATTTAAGTATAATTCGGATGAGGAAGAAGTGGTTCTACACGAATTAAGATATATCTCATTAGTTGCTGGTACGGGAACAGTTAAGTTAGATGATGTTACTATTCCAGCAAACTTTGTAGAAGTAGAGTAAACCTATATTTTTTATTTTTCTCGTTTTTTCTTCATAATCTTTTTAAAGTTTAATCTTTTCTAACTAATCATGTCAAAGATTAAGACGGCGCTTACCACTTTATGTGCTCTGGTTACAATCGGATATTCTTCTTCTGCTAAGGGACTTATTCTTGATGATCCGCTTCCTATGGCTTGGTGTCGAGTTCCCGTTTCTCATACCGTTACGCATGGAGAGAATTTGTGGGATATTGCAGATTTAGAATATGGTAATCCTCAAAGATACGTAGATATTGTTCGAGAAAATCATCTTTCAGATCCTTCCTTGATTCTACCAGGAACCAATTTAATCTTACCTGGATTGTATTGTAATGTACGCTGTATTCAGTATTTTAGAGATTAAACCGTTTCTTTCACAAAACCTTTTTAAATAGAGATTCAATTTAAGCTTAAATTGGGGTATCTAAACCGTTAGATGGTATAATATACTCCAAAACTGTTAATTATCGCGAGGTTCAATCAAAAATGGCTGAAAAGAAAGAAGAGAAAAACGTTAGAAAAGTAAGTAAAATTAAAATCAAAAAGAAATTATGGTACAAAATTATCGCTCCAAAAATATTCGCTAATAGAGAAGTAGGAGAATCATATCTAGCTGAATCAGAAACTGCTATCGGTAGGATAGTAAAAGTTAACTTAAAAGAACTTACCGGAAATATTAAAGATCAGAACAACTACGTTGTCTTTCAGATAAATAAAGTTACTGGAAGTAATCTTAACACTGCTTTGATGGGTTACGAACTTAACGCAGTAGGAATTAGAAGAGCAGTAAGGAAAAACGCTAATCGTCTTGATGATTATTTTGCTCTAAAAACTAAAGGTGGCCGTCCCGTAGTTATTAAAACCTTAATGGTTACTGTGAATAAGATCCAACGTTCTAAAGGAGTATTATTACGTAAAAAGTTGGGGGAAATACTTCAAGAAGAAGTTAGCAAATCAGACTTTGAAACTCTCGTATCTAACCTAGTTGGTCAGAAGATTCAAAGTGTTACTCGCAAACGTCTAAACAAGATTTATCCTTTACGTGACTTGTCTATCCGTTTCTTAAGAGTACAAGAAAAAGGTCTTCTTCAGGAAGAGATTATTGTTCAATCTCCAGAAGAAGAAAAGCCACTTCAACCAGGGGCTTCTGAAGTTAAAACTGAAGAAGGGCCAGAAGAAGTTTAAGGATATTCTTCTTTTTTCATTATGAAATTCTTAACTTTTGTAGATTTGCATGAAGATAAGAAAGCGTTAAAACTATTATTAGAGAGAGCTAAAGAAGAGGATATTGAATTCTTAGTTTGTGCTGGAGATCTAAGTCAGTTCAGTCGTAACTTACGATTTATGTTAAGGCAACTTAATGAGCTTGGTAAAAAGATTTATGTTCTTCCCGGAAACCATGAAAGTGATCGTACTCTGAGCGAAGTTCTTCCCGATTATCCTAACTTTGTAGCATTCCATAAGAAGGAAATAGAAATCAACAATTATATCTTCTTAGGTTATGGTGAAGGGGGTTTTGCTCAAGAGGATGTTGAATTCAGAAGAATTGCTCGAGAATGGTACGGAAAACATAAAGGAAAGAAAACGGTGTTAGTTACTCATGGTCCGCCGTACGGAACAAAAACCGATTTGCTTGATGGTCATTATGTTGGAAATAAAGATTTTCGTTCTTTTATAGAAAGAATAGAACCTCACTTAGTTATTTGTGGACATATTCACGAAACTGCTGGTCAAGTGGATAATATTGGAAAGACCAAAATAGTTAATCCTGGATGTGAAGGAATGGTTATAGAGTTGAATTAAGTAACTTCCATAAACACTTTTTTTACTTTGACTGCAATGCCTTTCTCTTTAGTATTAATCTCTACTGCGGACATTTGAGCTTCACCAATAGCTACCAATTCTTCCTTTAGGCTCATGATTGCTACTGTTTCTCCTTTCCTGAAGTTTTCTAATTTACAAACTCCCGGTATAGCTAAATCTCTCCCATGGGTGATGCTAATAATGGCGCTATCTAAAACCCAACATTTAGGGATATAAGTTAAGGCTCTTTCAATAGGTTGTAAACAGTACCGTAAGAATTTATCATTTCCTTCATTTTTATAAAAGTGATAAGCGTCTTCTAGGTCGTTAAGAGTGATAAGCTTGTCTTTCTCTGTAAACGGTCCAGCTTGGGTCCTTCTTAACTCGGCCATATGTGCTCCTATTTGTAATTCTTGACCCAGATCATGGCAAATTTTCCTGATGTACGTTCCTGCCTGACATTTTATTCTAAAAAGAACGTCTTGACCTTTAATCTCTAAAATTTCAAATTCATAAACCTCTCGGGTCCGTATTTCTCTCTTAACGGCACTTTTTATCGGAGGGAGTTGCTGAATCTTTCCAATAAACTTTTTCACTCCTGCATTTAATTTATCTTCTTCTAGAAGTTTATGCAAGTGCATAATTCCCACATATTCTTTTGGAGCAGTTAAAAGAAATTCGGTGATGCGGGTAGCTCGACCTAATCCGATCGGTTGTACTCCCGTAACTTGGGGGTCAAGAGTTCCCGAATGGCCGGCTTTGGTTATCCCCAAAATTCTTTGGGCGTAATCTGAAACTTGATGAGACGTCGGTCCTTTAGGTTTATCCAAATTTATAATTCCGGATTGGATTAATTCTTCGGGAGTTCTTTCTTCAGGATGTTTTCCATATTCTCCTTTAGCTTCACGTTTAACAAAGACTTGTTTAGGCATTAATTAATTATTTTACTTGTTTATTATTATAGTTTTCGTTTAGAATTAATCTTTCTATAAATCCAATAAGAGTAAACTACTATAAATAAAGATACTCCTAGTATCGGAAGTAACATTATCCAGAAGGCATATTTTCCTAAAGCTAGTCCACTTAAGGAAACTATCGCTGCAACCTTAAACAATTTTCCTCCTAACTGATGTGTTTTGTTCCACACCTCTTCACTGTTTAAAGTCCAAGGTGTTCTAATTCCAATAAAATAGTTTCTTTTGACTTTACTGATTAATATTCCTACATAGTAGAACAAAACAGAAAACGCCGGTATCAGAGCAAGAGTAAAATTGAAATCTATATCTAAATTGTCAATCAGAATAAGGAGATGGAGATAAGTAAGAAACAATACAAATATTAGAATAAACGTTTCATAATATTTTTCAAATGATTTAAGATTACTTTTTAGGGGATCCAGTCTCGGTATAAAGATTAAAATCAGAAAAAGTATTAATGTAATTATTGGTAAAAGAAAGGTTCCCCAGAATTTTCCGGAATATCCGTTGGCTTCTCCTTGAGCGTTCCAGTGCGAGGCCATCTGTTCTGGTAAGTAAGGGTATAACACTATCCCTATAAGAACAGAAATTAAGATTATGCTAATCACCAGTATTCTTATCTTGTGCATAACCTTTACTTATTCTGGAAGGATATAAATCTTTTTCATTTAAAACGAATAGAAATAATTTTAAAGATTAAAGTAATCTCTTCAAGAATGGGAACACACTACTTAAATCTGGCAGATGATCCAAGAAACTTTCCTTTGGTACAAAGGGGAGATGATAGATTGGTTGTTTCTGAACCACAATTGGTTTCTATTGTTTCGCGAGAGTTCTTAACTGTTCTGATTAACCAGATGTGGGAAGTTCGAGATCAAGGAACACTTATTAGAGTGGGAGCACACTATCTACCCGAAGCTCCGCATATGAAAGAAGCAGTGGAATTATATAATAGGGTGATTAATGAATATGGTCGATTGTCCGTGGTTAAAACAGGAATCGATGCAGGCAGATATTCTTTTGAAAGAGAAGAGATGAATCCTGGTGAGCAGGAAGCCTTGGGATATCTGGAAATGCTTAAGGAAGCGATGTTGCTTTGTCGGACAGAAATGTGTGGGCGGTATTCTCGTTACGCTTTTATTGGTCGTCATCTTTCTCCTGAGGGAAGAACATTGCCCCGTTTATCCCAAGAGAACAATCTTTAATTTTGATTTATGCACAAATCTTTATAAAGAAGGTATAGTTATTCTAGAATATGGATAATCCTCAAACTCCCTCTGGCGAAGAACCGGTCATGATTAGAGTTAGAATCCCGCAAGGTAAAGAAGTTCTAGGAGTAGTACAACAGCGTCTAGGTGGAAGTAGAATGCGGGTTCTGTGTTTAGACGGGAAAGAGAGAATCTGTCGTATTCCAGGAAGGTTAAGAAGAGCGTTATGGGTTAGAGAAAGAGACGTCGTTATTATTGAACCTTGGGAATTGGGAGGAGACGATAAAGGCGATGTGGTCCATAAATATAAAGGTAAATCTGAAGTTGAATTCTTAAAGAAGAAAGGTTATTTGAAAAACTTAACTGAAGAGTTTTAATTAAGTATTCTTAACACTTAGTTCCAATTATAGCAAATAGACTACAGAAATGCTTATATAATCTTTCTGCGAGAATAAAGGTATGGTCATGGTTAAATCTACTGGAAGATTATTTGCATATAGTGTCCTGCTAGTATTAATGTTTCTTGGTTGGATACGTTTACTGCCTACTACTCAAGGTTATCTTGGTCAATTAGAATTATTTGCTTTTATCATACTATTAGCTTTAACTGTAGGGGGATTGGTGGGCTATAGAAGTTGGGGAGAAAGAGTGTTGTTTTGGGTGTTTTTATTCTACCTGATGAACTTGCTAGGGCTATGGTTCTTGCTCGGCAGCATTAGTGTAGTGCTATTGGTGTTAGCTTTAATCGGCTTCATCTTAGCTCTCCCCTCTCGTTCCCCAGTACGAAAAGAAGAGCCATCAGAAGAACCGCACAGCGAAGTGTTTGAACCTGCAAAATCTGAATCTAAAGTCGAAGAGAAAAAAGTAGTCGAGAAAAAGGCTACTTTTACTCCGGGGAAATATGTAGCTAGCAATAAGAGCAATGTTTATCATGCTCCTAAATGCGAATGGGCCAATAATATCAAGAAAGGAAATCGCTTATGGTTTGAGTCTAAAGAAGATGCGGAATCAAAACAGTATCGAAAGCATAGTTGTGTGAACTAATCAAACATAATCCATTTATGTTCTTTAATTTTATCTCTTATTTTTTGGTGCATTTCTGGGTCGTAATAGTCTAAGGAATGATCTATACTTGTTTGCAGGTTTGTTCCCTGTTCTCGTTCTGCCCATCTTGCCGCTTCGTAACTTAAAGCAGCAATAGCATCCAAGCTCCGATCAGTAAGCTCGGGAAAGGTGCGATAAAATTGTGTTCTGGCCGGCAGGTTTGTTCCCGGGCCGTCATCCCATCGAGTATGTAAAACGGAGAAGGCCAATAGAAAGGAATTCTCTACCGGAAGATGTCTTCTCAAAGCGTGCCAAGTGTTACATGTTCGGGTTAATTCTTTATACCCTTCACATCCGGGAAAGAAAGACCATCGGTTAATGAGGATATCCATAAATAGCCATGGTTCTTGGATAAGTTCCATATGTTGGTGGACATAACGAGTGTTTATTCCGCTCAGAAAATTAAGTGTTTGTTGTAAGGCGATAGTTCTTTCTTCCCTTTCTAAGACCGGATATATTGTTCCGGTTAAATTAAGCAAAGGAACATTAAACTCAGGGTTAGGGCCAGCGTATGATTCCGCACCTGGTTCTGGTTGACATTCTCGCATTCTTTCCAGATAAGAATCTAATTGTTGGATCGCTTCTAATGGACTTCTATGCATCAATTGTTGATACTCTAACAAAACATCTCCTGCTTGGGAATAAGTAGAAGATAGCTCTCCTAATACTCGTTCAAATGCTCTTTCTCTTATCCTTGGTACTAAATCAATCAGTTTTTCTTTAGTCATGTTAAATGCTCCAAGAAATAGTTTGGAGGTAGATTTCACCTCTTGATTAGAATTAATGTCATTAATTTATTAATCTTTCTTCTTGTTCTCGTAAGTTACAGTTTTAACTCTTCCTCTATTGAGGATTATCACTTTTCTATTCTCTCTTTCTCTAACTAGTTCTTCTAAAGCAGTATTCTTAGGTAAGTAAAGTTTACTCTTGCCATGTTCAATTATAGTAAACTGGTCGTCGGAAGGTAAAGAACGAGGCCTGACGTAGCGGAAAGGGCCGCTATGTTCGGGATAGCTTACCGGAAGTGGAGCTACAAAATTCCAAGGTACAAATTTAACCGTTCTGTGAGTAATGTAACTTTCTAAATTTACTCGTCTCTTCTCTATCTCTGTGGGAGGTTTGCTCAGATCATATAATAAGAAAGCCCAGTAAAACTCTCTTCCCGGATACCTTTCTGGAAAGGTTTGATATTCATTTTCACAACAAGCATAACTATTTCCAATATATTTCAAGTAACGACATTTTAATTCTATCCCAAAATCGTCAGAGAGAAGATCTATTCCTCCTCTACCCGTGGAAGGAACCATTCCTAGAAAACTGGCTAAGAAATGTTTATTTGGACGTTCTATCCTGGTTCTGAACCCTTCGGACTTCATAAAACATTCTTGAAGGGGTAATTTATAATTAAATTGTAAGTAGAAGATATCTTTTCTAGAAATTTAATTCCCTAACTCTTCATTGTTTGTACTCTTTTACTCCTTTTGGAAAGGAATCACTACATAATTGGTCAGTACAAAGATGAGTTTCAAATTCAATAACGGATGAAAATGAACTTAATTGGTTTAAGAATTGACGTAATTGGGAGATGTCTTCAACAACGACAAAACAACAAAGATCAAATTCGTGACTTAAGAGGTATTGTCCATTGGTGTGGGGGTGAGCACGCAAGAATTGAAGAATCTTTTCTTGCTCAGAACGATTACTCTTAATAAGGATACAATAAGGTTGAAATCCCAATTTGAAGATATTAAAGTTGGTGAAATATGATAAGATTACTCCCGCTGATTCTAACTTCTTTATTCGGTGTTTTATTGCTTCTGCAGTAATTCTACATTTACTTGAAAGATCAACCAAACTCTTTCTAGAATCGTTTTTCAATTCTTCTAATATAATTGTGTCAATTTTATCTAAATGGTGTTCAATTAACTTTTCTGGGCTTAATTTTAAATTATGTAATTCCTCAAATAGATGATAACTATCAAAGAAATTGGTTATTCCCGGAAGGATTCTCAAGTCTTTAATGTTAAAACTTGGAAAGATCTCTTGAAAATGTTTCGAATCTCTACACCAACACATCCACAACAGATTGAACTTTCCTCCTAACTGAAATAAAGCGGAGGTGAACTTATTTTTTAAGAGCTCTTCTATAGTTATCTCCTCCTTTTCTTTATCCACCTCAAATAGTACAAGATAAAATTGAAAACCCGCAGGTTTGAGATTAGTATAAAGAATATAATCTAGGATTACCTCCTTTTGTTCTAATTGGCGTAAACGATGTAAAACTGCAGGTTTAGAGAGCCGTAGTTTCTTTGCAATATTAGTAATAGAAGTACGAGAATTATTGATTAACATTTGTAATAATTGCTGATTCTTCTTATCGAGGGAGATTTTCTCTTTTATCTTCGGCATTAAGATTGATCCTTTCATATTATTAATAAAAACACTTATTATATTATAAATATTATGTTTTATTAGATAAATCTCGGATTAATATTAAATAAATAAGGAAGTTATTCTTTTTATGGCAGAACAACAATTGGATTTAGAAAGAAAGCTATTAGCTAAGATAGTTCCTTTAATCGGTTCTCTACCTCCTTCGGAATGTTATTCTGTTGAAGGATACGAGGGGGATATAAGATTACATTTTAGATTGAAGGGAGATTATCACTTGGTATTATCCAGATATTATCCTACCACAACTGGTCCAAGTTGGGAGGGAAGTAATAGTGTTGAGTATTGTACGGGGGAAGTCGTTTATGGCATGGGTCTATACTCTGGTAAGGACAAGAAAGAAAAGGAAGTTTATTATTCTGAGGTTCCCGATCATTGGTTTAACACTCTTTATCCAAAAATAATCTCTTATCGAAAGAAGAAAGAGAAGGAAAGATATGACCTTCTTCAAGAAGAACAAGCCGAAGAGAAAAGAAAGAGTCTTGAGAAATTCTTGGAAGAGACATAATCTTCTTAAGATTCCTTCTTTCTCCAATACAAGACAATCAATCCGATCACAGAAATAGTTATACAAGCATCTGCTAAATTAAATGCTGGCCACCATCCAGAATCAATAAAATCTATCACATATCCTCGAAAGAAACGATCAAACATATTTCCAACCACTCCTCCCAGAAATACTGCCCATAAGATTTGGGAAGAATATTGCTTATCTATCTTTTTATAACTAAACAACACTAACAACGCTGCGCAGAGGGAGATAATTCCCAACCAAAGGGTTTGATTTTTAAATATCCCAAACCCTGCTCCAGTATTCTGTACTAAATGGATAAGTATAATCTTAAGATTTAAAGAAGGATTAAAAGCTAGAACTAAATATTTCAGTAATTGGTCTAACAAAACAACTGCTAAAGCTATACCTGCAAACCGTAATTCCCATTTGTATTTAGAAAGAGTTACCATAATCTGGGCGGAGCTTTTGGTTCTCCTTTTTCTATCCGCTCTAAACGTTGTTCAATTGCGCTAAGCATAGCTCGAATAGTATCTAATTTGCTGTTAATAAGATCTAGATCTCGATTTCCTGAACCCATCTGTGGAGCTTGAAAAGATGGCTGAGCCGCTGATCCTGGGTATAAAGAAGCTCGGGAAGCTTGTGCATACTGTTGAGGAGAAGGAGAGGAGGAAGGTGCAGAAGGTTCCATCCCTGGTTCTGAAGGAAATGCAGATTGCTCAAATCCTTGGGCAAACGGATCTGGTTGGTTCATATCTTGAGATGCAGCCTGATCAAAGTTGAAATCATCCTCTTTCTTCCAAAAAGCTAGTTTACCAAATACGCTCATATTACTTAGAATATTGTTGGGGTTTTAAAAGGTTTTCATGGCTTAGGCAGAGTTTGTTCTAGATATCTTCTGGAAAAGAGAAGATGTTCAACCAGTTCTTCTGTTTTCGTTCCTGTTTTCCAAATGTATCTAGGAGGATTACCTAATAGTTCTATGATTTCTGGTCTTAATTCAGAAATATCTCTTTGGGTCCAACTAATCAAAGGATAATTTGTCATTTCCTGTTCTCTTAAACATCTTACTACTTCCATATATCCCCCGCCAGGGAAATCAGAATCCAGTAAAATTGCACCGGGAGTAATTCGTTCTAAGTAAGCTCGAGCTAATTGACCGGTTCTTAGATTAAGAAAAGTAGGTTGGTCTTTTGTTTCTACAATGATCTGTTCAATCGTTCTTTCAGCTTCTATCTCTGAAAGTCTTGTCAAAGTTTCATTTGTTTTTATACTTAATCTTTTTCCTTGACTGAATGCTTGAGAGATAGAATCAGATCTAGAAATGTTGTATGCCCAACTCTCTAAAATCTCCCATTGATCTTCTACCCATAGTATGGTTCCTAATTGGTAAGAGCGTTTCATCCTGTTATCTAGAAAAGAGATAAATATAAGCTTTTGTGTGTTTTAATCCTTATTTTTAGAGTGATCTTAGACAAAATCCCGGGCAAAAGCTTATAAACCTCCCTTCTTAATATGAAAGTATGGCAAAAGACATGGGTAAAGAAGAAAAAGTGGGCTTTCACAAAGGTTCCTTAGCTACTTTAACTAAAGAGCGAGAGGAATTGATGAGAATTCTGCAGATTGTTGAACAGTTAATGCAGATGCACATCAAAGAATTGAAAGACCTAGGGGTAGACCTAGTAGCTATGGCTAAAGAAGCTAAAGGTACAGAAGGAAAATCTCTCAAGGGCAAAAAGCCCATTGAAGACGTTCTTAAATAATTATTTTTCTTATCTTTTTATCTTCTTTTGAGTATTATTCCTATCAAGAACAATATTACTGCTAAAGCCACAATTATTCCCGCAATCAACCAAACTACGCTGAGATCTGGTAAGGAATTAGACTCTTTTACCTGAACTGGTGTTACTTCTTGCTTAGCAGGCATAATAATTACATTTAATGGTTCTACCTTAACTTTAGGTTCAGGAGCAGCCACAACTTGAGCCGTTTGGTAATTTTGATAATACTGGCGAGAATTGTCTTCTAGTAAGGTATCAATTCTTCTAATTGCATCAACTGCATCACTGCGTAAATCTCTTACATCGTCGTAAAGAGAATCGTTGTGATCTACAGAATCTAAGAGGTCTTCAGCGTCATCTTTTAAGTCATCAAAATCGTTACGAAGATCGCCTAATCTGTTTTCCGCTCTCATTTGGGAATAGGAATCACTCTCTTCTTGGGCTTGCAGATAATCATGGCGATAATCAATATAATTATCCATGTAATCATGATATTGGTCACGAAGGTTGTTGTAATCACTAAATTCGCTAGCCATTACTGCTGAAACCAATAGCAGTAACGAAAGAATAAAGATTGCATAAAGTTTATTTGCCATATTTATCTCAGAAGAAAGACTATTTATAAAGATTTATCTACTCTAGAGGATGACTTCTCCTCGATGGATCTTGGGCAAGAAATTAAAAACTTTTCCTTCTCTATATCGGGCACATCCTAAAACTTCTTTCTGATAATATAAAATCACTAATTTGTTATCCTTTTCTCCTTCTTCTTTAAACAGGTCTACTCCGGAGAAATAGGTTTTAACTTCTTCTTTGCTCAACTCTAATGTGTTTTTCAGTTCAACCTTATTCTTTTTTGCTTCCATCCATAACAATTGTGCTCCTTCTTTACTTAGTCGAAACTCATGACCAAGGTCTTCCCCAAAATAAAGCCCCATTTTGTCTACGATCAGTTTATCCCAATCAACTTTGGCTACATCTTTGTTGATGAGAAAGATCTTTTCTTTCTCATTACGAAGATAAGCATAATCTTCTGGTGGAAAATAACCAAATTGTCTAGTCAATTGTTCTTTAAGAGCACGGACTTCTTTTGAATTTAAAATGGTTAATGTTTGCATATCTTCTTTATAATCCCTCTTTTATAAAAAGTTATGCTTTGACAATAAAGGTAATAATTCTTAGTGGTCCTTACTCGAAAGTGACAAAATTACAAAAGTTTTATAAATAACTCCTCCAATAATAAGAAAATGGCAAATATCTCTTTAGAAACAATCACTCTTGAGAAACCCTTAACAATTACTGTTGGGGTATATGTAATGGGTCACGTTCCCGACGGATTCTACAAAAGGGTCTTGATGGATGGGTCTCGTTGCAATGGTCATGTGCTTGAAATTCCCACTGGAACAGAAATTTGGTCCGGAGAGAAAGAGTTAGAAAAGTTAAGGTTTCCAATAAAAGAACCCGACTTAAATACTTATTCTCCCCGATTGTGGGTAAGACATGATGGTACTGTTTATCGTGTAGAAGCAAAGCAATATGGAGAAGGAATGGATCAAAGAGGATTCCAATCAATTAGAAGCACTTGGAGAATAATGGGAGGTTTAGAGTTAGCTGATCTGCGCAGATTTAAACGTCCATTTCCAAAAGAGTGGTTTCCTTCAGATAACGGTGGATCAATTTATGATTGGCAAAACTGGACCTGGCCTGATGGAACTAAAGTTGATTATAAACATTAAATTTTATTTTTTTCAGTGATTATTTAATCTGATTCAAGATTCATTTCTTCAAAATTTTCTAAACAAACAGATGCTTCCCTAGGGGAAATGTATATAAAGTATATTTATTTTATAATGAAGATGGTAAATCCAAACGATGAACTGACCAGAAGAGTAGATAGCTTTATTGAAAAGGGATTGGCAGGTAGAACTCGTTCTGCAGCAGAAGAGTCTTCTTTAGAATTTGTTCCTAGAAGTAGAGGTAATTCTGAAGAACTTAGAGAATACGGAACTCCTTATCGCTTACACAAAGAAGGCGGAAGATACGTTACTATCAAGGTAGATGAATTATACTAACCTACACCCCACACCGGATTATTCTTTCTTTTTATCTCTGCAATTTCTCTTAATACTTCTACTTCGCTCTTAGAAAGATGTTTCTTTAACTCTTTAAGTTTCTTAAAATCTTCTTCAGGGATATCAGTGTACAAGAAATCTCCTTCGTTAATTTGTCTGCCGACAGTTACTCCTTCCATAGCAATCGCTAATTGTTTTCCCTGAGTAGCTAAGCTGACGTTCTCTTGTCCTTCTTGCATACTTTTAACCGAAGTTATTGACTTTCCTTCGATATTCATTATCGGGTCACCACTTTTAATCTGACCAACTTCAATTTCTGATCCGACAATAGCCGGATTATTCTGTCTGAAAACATAACCTTTCATCAAGGCAAACTTACAAGGACGGACTAAGTTAGCTAACTCTTTAAGTTCAATTTCTTTTCTTAAGTTCTGAGTATAAGCCTCATAATCTTCAATGGTTTTGTAGATCACTTCATTAGTAATAATCTTTAATTTCTTAGCTTTAACGTAATCTTCAATATCAGGAGGAACTTTTATGTTAAATCCTAAAATGACTCCCATAAATTCATCTTTATCTCGCAAAGATTCAAGTTGAGAAAGATCTTTCTTAGATATATCTCCTAAGGTGGCAGAAGAGATAGGAATCTCTTTAGCTAATAATAAGTTACGTAGTGCTTCTAATCCTCCAATGGTGTCAGACTTGATAATTATTCCAATACATTCATCACATTCACTGACTACCTCTCCCACTTCCTGTTGTACTTCCTGTTTAAGTTGTTCAATCTCTTCTGGCTTACCGGAACAACTACGTAAAGGCATACCGGCAATAGCTTTATCCAACCCTGGAGCAGATATTTTCACTCCGGTAGCAGCTACTGCTTCTTTAACATTCTGGAACTTGGCTTTCTTCTCACGCATTTCTGCCAACTCTGCTGGTTCAAGTAAGGCACGTACTTTAACTGTGAGAGGTTCTTCTATTCCCCCAATAATTAAGGTATCATTAACTTTTAAACATCCATTGTAAATGATTGCATTAAGGGTGGTTCCTAAACCGGTTTCTTCTTTTACCTCTAAGATAGTGCCTTTACAATTACCTGTCTCATCAACTTCTAATTTCTTTTCTAAGAATTTCTGAGCTAACCCTGTAAGAACCATTAATAACTCTGGAATGCCTTGCCCGGTTTTGGCAGAGATAGGAACCAAAGCTAACTGTTTAGTATAATCTTGTACTCGATCGAATCTTTCTGATTCTAATCCTAACTCTGAAAACTTAGCTACTAACTCGTACATCTTGGTTTCGAACATGCTTTGTATTTTGAAATCTAATTCGTTAAGATTATCCAACAGGTTTTTTTCTGGATTACATTCCCATCCACTGATTAAGTCAATTTTATTAGCTGCAACAATAAATGGAACTTTATTTGATCTTAGAATTTCAATAGATTCTAAGGTTTGGGGTTTAAATCCTTCATTGATATCAACCACAAGAATGGCAATGTCTGCTAAAGAACCGCCACGTTTTCTTAAAGAGGTGAAAGCCGCATGGCCGGGAGTATCAACGGTTAATAATCCCGGTATAGTTAAATTGGGAATGGCATTCAGAAGTTTACCGCAGATTTTCTTAATGGTCTCGATGGGAATAATGGATACTCCAATAGCCTGAGTGATTCCTCCTGCTTCTCCAGAACAGACAGTGCTCCGTCTAATCTTATCTAATAAGGAAGTCTTGCCGTGATCTACATGTCCGACCACGGTTACGAGTACTTTACGTAGAGCCATATTAGATTGAGAATCAGATTAATTTTTAAAGTTATTCTATTTTTCTTCTCTTTATGCCACTCGTTACCGAACATTCCATAAAAATCAAGGCAGAACTGCCTAAAATAGTTTCTCAAGAGATGGAAGTGTTTTATAATCCACTTATGATCTCTAATCGTAATATCTCTATCACCCTACTCAACTCTATCGAGAATACGGAGATGAATATTGCTGATCCTCTGGCTGGTTCTGGAATCAGATCCTTACGTTTTCTTAAAGAATTGAAAAAAGGGAAGATTAAGCATCTGTATGTTAATGATATGAATGAAGTTTTTCTTAAAGCCTTTCAAGACAATGCTAAATTAAACAAAGTTAAGTTGAATAAGAATCAAGTTTCTTTATTCAATAAGGAAGCTAATCTCTTCATGCAGGAACAGATTGGATTTGATTATATTGAAATAGATCCGTTTGGTTCACCTAATCCCTTCCTGGCTGCAGCAGTTGCTCGTATTTCTCGAGAAGGGATTATTGCTATTACTGCTACTGATACTGCTGCCTTAACTGGAACTTATCCTTCTGTAACTAAACGAAAATACTGGGCCACTACTTCTAAGAATTACTTGATGCATGAACTTGGTTTAAGAATTTTAATCCGTAAGATTCAGCTACAAGGAGTACAATTTGATAAAGCTCTGATTCCTGTACTTGCTTATCACAAAGATCATTATTTTAGAGTTTATGTGCAGAATCAGAAGGGAAAGGATAATTGTGACGACCTGCTTAAACAGCACCAATACTTCTTATTCTGTCCTAAATGTCTGAACTTTAAGACTTCAATTTACAATAAAGAGAAATGTAAGTGTGGTACGGAGTTTAACTTTCATGGTCCGTTGTGGATTGGGAGATTATTTGATAATAATTTGTTGCAGAAGATGGTTTCTGAGAATCCTTTTGTTGAGGAGCAGCATTTCTTAGATCTGTTGTTGGAAGAGTCCTCTTCTTCTCAAGTTGGTTTTGTAGATGTGCATGAAGTGGCTCGAATCCAGAAGAAAAATCCTCCTCGGATGGAAGATGCCTTGAAGAAATATAAGGGAGTAAGAACACATTTTACGGTGCATGGGATTAAGGTTTAATATAATAAAAATTAATTAAAGAAAAATAGTTTGGTTATCGGTTAATAACCCTATTGAAAGCATCAAAGAATGCTGGTTCTACCACGGTAAAATACGGGTCTTCTCTTGCTCCGGGAACTAAATCTTTGCTGATGTAAATGTGCATTGGCTGACTTCCTTGGTAAGGATTACAATTTTCTACTCTCATATGATCTACTTTTCCGTCTCTTGAAAGGTCACTTAATCTTATCAAAGAATCGCTTCCAAAATCGTACATCACCGATACTAATCCACTTGCTTTAGCTATGGGGTCATCTTTAAATCCTTCTAAATCTGGATAAAGAAGTTTAGGACGACGGTCTACTGGCATACCCTTTTCGTTATCGGTGTTATTTCCACAAGAACAAAGAACGTAACTTGCGATGGTTGCTCCCAATAAGATATTCCTTAATTTTATCATCTGTTTAATCTCCCCCTAGAAACCACTCTATTTTATCTCTCCACGAGGCAATATTTAAATACTAGTTCCCCCTTGGGGGTACCTATGAACAACTTTGAACCCCTCTTGAAAGAAATAGGTTTAACAGAATCAGAAAAGAAAGTTTATTTGGCCCTGCTTAGTTTAGGAGTTTCTACTCGTAATAATATTGTAAAGGAATCAGGAATCTCTGGGTCAAAAGTTTATGAGGTCTTAGAGAAGCTTCAAGAGAAAGGATTAATTTCTACCTTTATTGCGAATAAAGTCAAAAACTTTAAACCCACTAATCCTAATCAATTATTGAATTATCTCGAACAGAAGAAGGATGAAATAAATGCTTTAGAGAAACAGGCTAAACTGGCAATCCCCGGGTTGTTATCTTTATTCAACTCTTCTAAAGAAGATCAGGAAGTAGAGATTTTATCTGGAATGAAAGGACTAGAAATCATCTTTCGTGAACAAATAGATCTTCTTAAGCCGGGAGAAGTTTGTTATGTCATGGGTGGAACCAAGGGGATGAATGAAGAGGCAGTCTGGTCTTTCTTCCGCAAAATCCATATTCTTAGAGAGCAAAAGAAGATCAAAACGCGGATGCTATTCAACCAAAGACAGAAAGAGAATACTGAAAGATTATATTCTAGTAAACAATTTCCGAGTACTTCTACTCGATATATTGAACATACTTCTCCTGTGGCAATCGATGTTTATAAGGACAGAACAGTGATTATTATCTCTGGCAAGAAAATCACTTCTATTTACATTAAGTCTCAAGAAGTCGCACAAAGTTTTCTAGAATACTTCCAGATGATGTGGAAGACTGCTAAGAAATAAAATGCTTACTCAAACTAAACTCAATCCACTTTTAATCTCAAATTCATACATCCCTTGTTGATGATCCTTGAGAACTCTCTCTCGATATTCCCATAATCGTTTAATATCTTCTTCCATGTCTGTTCTATCTTCTTCTAATAGTGATTTAATGGGCTGATCTAAGAAATCTTGGGGGGGACAAAATTCTGCTTCTTTAACAAAACCCCTATATCCCAAGTCGTCTTTTAATCTCAAGTCAGAATCTCCTATTCTCTCAATATCTTGATCAACTCTGATTAGACTTTGTTCTAACTGATAGATTGCTCTTTCAATCGCTCCTAAATAAAACTCATTCAATCTTTGTGAGCTCAACCCTTTTACTCCTTTTCTTCTTTTGATATTGTTCGGAGAATTTAAGATTTTTTCTAACTCACTAACATCCGATTCCACTTGTTCTCGGCTTTCTTTAACATATCCTTCACTAACTTCAAGAATCCAACCTTTCCATTCGTGTCCATCTTTTTTTGCTAGGTTCTCGCTAACAACTTCTGGAAGTGACTGGGTTCGGGCATATCTTGTAAAAGCGTCAATCAAATTGTCAAACAATTGCGGATTAACCCTAAAGATTATTTTGTAGAAGAAAAGAGCGTTATTCAACTCTTTCAAATAAATCTTTTCGGGTCTAGTTTGATCCATTTATTCTTAAGAGAGAAACTTCTAAATAAGAATTATGGTAATAGAAAATATAAAACACTTAACCTAAAGCCAGATCCATCTTGGCTACTTCTGCTGACTCTACTCCCGGAATCTCTTTCATCTTCAAGGCAATAGCCTCAAAATCAGAAGTGTTCACATCATACATACCTAGAATCAATACTGCGACTAATCCAAAGCCAATAGGATCTTCTTTGCTTTGCATCTGGCCGATAGCGCCATTCTCTTTGGCGATAGCTAATGCCTTCTCAGAAATAGCTTTTCTGTCTGTTTCTGGTGATTCCGGCATTAGTTTGAAAGTAATAATTGCTTTAGCCATAAAGAGTCACCTAATTTGGTCCTACAAAACCGCAGTTAGGGCAAGCGTATCTAGTACCGTTAGCACGGCAGTTCTCACAGCGTACTAGTTCGTACTTATTGCACTGTGGGCATTGAAAAGTAACACTGCCAGTCTTATTGACAACTTTCTTTTTACAGGAAATACAAGTTTTTTCTGTCATAGTTTAGTTTCAAACCCGAACTATTTTATAAAGGTTATTATTGATTTAAGATAACTATTCTTATTCCAGCCTTAAGAAGATCTTTCTCCTTCTTCTGGAAAATGAGTAATATCTTCTCTCGGACTTCTTCTGATACGGTTTTATCGATACTAGCCGTCCAAAATTCTTGGTGAATCTTTGTTCTTATTTCTAAAATAATCCTTGCTACGCTGAACCACTTTCTTTTCTTATGAAAAATGAAAAATCCACCATCATACTTTTTAAGGCTAACATCATCCTGGGTCATACTTTCCAACTCTAAGTAACCTTGATAAAACAGTTCGATTTCTTTAGCTATTTCTGAGATAAGATTACTCAGATTGAAAGTAATCTTATCTTTGCTTTTGGGAATCATGTTTATGATTTTTGCCATTTTTCACCTCAATTCTACACTAATTCTATCCTTGACAATCTTAAACACAATCGGAATAAACTGCTTGCACACATAAATATTGGTGTGTGCGTGCTCACTAATTTCTTTACTTATAATCTCTGATCCGGGTAATAATGCCATGAATGGGATCAATTGATCCAATAAATAATGGTCAACTACTTTATGAGCATCAATCTCTTTACTCAACTTTTCTGCTGCTTCTTTTCCTACTTGTTCTGAAGTCTTACTTTTCTCAATCAAAGCATCACTGCCAAGAATAAGGGGATTATCTGGATCCATCTTCCCGTTCTTGGTTAAAATGGCCCATAATACTATTTCTCCTCCCGGATTTAAAGAATGAGCATACTCTACTCGAATATTTACTGGAACATTATATTTTCTTAAATTCATCTCTGCTGCTTTTTTTACTCTATCTCCTACTTCCTTTTCTTCTAATTCTGAAGAAACGTTTACTACTCCTCTGATTTGTTCCAGTTTATCTCCTTCAATCAATTTTATTCTAGGCACTTTTAATTCTTTTAAGAAATCTTCCACAAACTTGAATTTATGGATGTTGAATTGAGGAGTTATCTCTAATTGTATTTCTCCTCCTCCTTTAGGATAATATCCTGGTTTAAGGATTTTTAATTCTATCTTACTTACAAATTTATGTAAGTGGGGAACGAGAATGTTTTGAAGGTAATAAACTGAAGCTTGCCATTTTCCACAAGTTCCTCCCTTAATTTTTAGGGTAACTTTCCCTGGAGCGAACATGCAAGGGATAATTAATGCTTGCAATACTAAGCTGATACTGCCTGCTGTACCAATATCCAGATTATAAATCCCACGTTTAATCTTCCCTGGTTTGAAATATAATTCTGTTGTTCCTAGTTTAATATCATTAGTCTCTGCATCACAAATTTGTTTCAAGGCATTAATAGCTTCTAGGTGTTGTGCTTTTAATCCCGGTTCTGGACGATTAGCTCTGATGTTAGTAACTTTGAATTCTTGTTCGGTTAAGGTAGAAAGGGCTAAAGCGACGCGAACTAGGGCTCCGCCAGCCTCGCCATAACTCCCATCAATCTCTATTACTTTGTTTGAACGTATATTTTCCATATCCTATTCTCTCAATAATTCCTTTCTCACAAAAGTGTTTGATATATTTACTTGCTAAATCAAAACTTCTTCCACTTTTAACTATTTCTCTTCCCAAATCTCCATACTTAAAGAAACTTTTTTGTTTATAGAACTTTTGCATAATTTTTAAGGCATGTTTCTTTCCCTCTTCATGAGCTAGTTTGTGATAAGGATAAGAACCAATTATTTCTAATAATTTGTTCTTTTTATCATTTAAATTAAAATTGACCTCTTCGTAAAACTTTTTAACTCTATCTTGTTGTTTTATTTCGATTCTATATTTTGCTGTAATTTCTCCTTTTTTATTTTTGTATATTCCTTCAGAATAAATTTTACTATTAATTCCTAATTTTGACAATAGCAAGTATTCTCCAAATAACAAGTTACTTATTGCATTATTTTTAAGATTATAACTTGTCCATACCCCTAGCGGAATACTTTCAGTTTCTATTTTTTCATTCATTCTAACACTTCTCGTTATTCTGATTGTCCGTTTTTTGACACTTACATCCCCTTCATCATCAAATGCTCTTCTGATATAACTTCTTTGGATGTCTTTATCTGCAAGGAGTATGTCTTTTGGTAGAAAACAGTTTTTAATACGTTTATCTCCCCTAGGAACCCCCCCTAACTCCAAAGCGTCGCCAATCGCAGCTGGAAACCTAGTAACGTATGTTTTATGTCCAGGACAGGTCTTTGTTTCAAAATTTCCGAATACTTTTTGGCAGAGTCGTATTAATCTTTCGTGTAATTCTTTCTCATAAGCGCAATATTGTGGTGGTTTGATTGGATTTTTATCTATATGGCCATCAGAGAGGAAAGCGGCTCTAATTTCTGCTCCTTCGCAATTGTGTAAATTGAATGGAAACATTGGCTTGAATTCTCTGTACTTTCCCAAGGAGATAATTTTACTATTTATCTCCTGTGGGGGAATGTTCAAGTATTCAACAACCCTTTTTAAAGTAACAATCTGTGGATTTCTTAAACTCTTACTACACCCAGAGATCGTCTTTCTACCAATATTGAGTTTTCTTCCCAGTTCGGAAAATCCCCCTGCTTTTTTAACCGCGCTTTGAAATAATTCTTTTTGAAATGCTTTTTCTAGTTTAAGATAGTGTTTATCGTAAAGGTCATACCAATGAACAATTGTCTTAACTTTATTACATTCGTGAAGATACTTTTTGAAATTTTTTCTTAATATCATTTGACTCACTTATTAAGGAAAGCGATCTATTAGGCCGTTTTTATGTAAAAAGAGCAAAAACTTAATAAACAATTCTCTTGTTTTGTAGATTGTGGGGACGTAGTATAACCTGGCCAGTATAGGAGCCTCCAGTAATATGGAAAATTGAGCTTTGGCGATGAAAATAATTTCCTTGAAGCCAGCTTCGGATCTGGGAAATCATTAGTGATTCTAATGGTTCAGAAATTCAAATCCCAGCGTCCCCACTTTTTTACTTATTGTTCTTGTCAGAGATTATTTTCTTTATTTTCTAGGCATCAATCCTAACAACATCTTTGAGATGTCAGCGTAAGGGACATAAGTAACATTACGCTGATCTCCTAAAACTCTTTTCATTTCCGAAATAACTGTTTCGTCCATAAAGGTGAAAGGAGTAACATAAACAGCAGTGTGAGAATTTCTTTCTACAACCTCTCGAATGTTCTCCCAACATCTTTCTTCAGTGTAAGAAGGATCTACTATCGCTATCTCGGGTAAGGATGTTCGTTCATCAAAATGACATAAACATTCTAATCGGGTTGCTTTAATTCCGGCAGCAGTTAATTCTCTAGAAACGTTGTCAAAAGTAGTGGTGTGTCCATGATGAGAATAAAATCCTATTTCCATATTTTTTCTTTAAAGATACTCATATATAAAGAAATCTGTCATAAAGTAAATAATAAAAAAAGAAATTACCTTTTCATCTTGGTCTTGACTTCAGCCATATCGATGCCCATGACTTCGCCGACCATCTTCTCATTAGCTCTTTGTAATTCACACAACTCACAGAATTTAGTGGTTTGCTCTCCATTACCTAAAGCTAACTCTTCTTCAAACAACTCACAATAGTCTTCTTCATAGATCATTCTACACACCCCCTTTTGTGATCTAAATCACCTGAACAGAAGTATTCTCTAGGGCTATTTAAAGCTTGCGCAAATGAGCTTAAGAAAAGCTTTATTTAGTCTTCTTTCTTCCTTTGTTTATGGTTTACAAGCTAATTTGCTTTGATATGGATGGAGTGATCTTTAAAGATATAAACTTCTGGTTGGAACTGCATAAAAAGTTTGGTACTTATGAAAAAGGAGTTGAGTTAACCAAAAAGTATCTTCATTCTAACTATAATAAATTAGTAGAAGAAGTGGTGGGAAAACTATGGAAAGGAAAATCCGCTACCTCCTATTCTGAATTAGTCAACGCCATCGAATATCTTCCTGGGGTAAAGACCACTTTTGATTTTGTTCACTCGAGAGATTTAATCACTGCTATTATTAGTGCTTCTAGCATTGATGTAGCCAGAAGAGTTCAAAAGGACTATGGTATCGATCATCTTTATGCTAATGAATTAGTTATCCAGAACGGAAAAATCTCTGGAGAATTTGTTTGGCCCATCGGAGCAGGTAAAGAACTGAAGGCTAAAATTATTCGAGATTTGTGTACAGACCTGAAAATTAAACCTTCTGAAGTTATTTATATTGGAGATAGCGACACGGACATTGAAGCGTTTAAAGAAGTGGGCTTTTCTATTGCTTTCAATTCTTCATCAGAAAATCTAAAAAAAGTAGCTTCAGTAGTGGTTGAAGGAGAGGATTTGAGTAAGGTGATTACAATACTAAAGAAAAGAATTTAAAGACCAAGAATATCCTTTAAATAATGGCAAAACCAAAAAAAGGATTTTTTAAAAGATTGTTTGATAAGCTCGACCAAAAATTAGAAGAGAAATCTAAAGAGAAAACTTGTAATTGTAACAAATCCAAATGCTGCAACAAATAATTGACTGGTTCTTCTCTTCAGTTCTTAGATTGAATCCAGAATCTAAGACTGTAGAAGTGTTGAACTATTTTTTGTACGATTCCATCAAAATTATCTTGATGTTATTCCTGATGATCGCTATTGTTGGATTTATCCGAACTTATTTGCCTTATAAAAAGGTTAAATCCTGGATTTCTAATAAGAACAAACTCTTTAGTCACGCTGCCGCTTCTCTCTTTGGAGCGATTACTCCTTTCTGTTCTTGCTCTTCAATTCCTATTTTTTTTAGTTTTATTCGTGGAGGTATTCCTTTAGGTGTCTCTTTTTCCTTTTTGATAACTTCTCCTTTAGTCAACGAGTATTTAGTGGTATTAATGTTGGGTTTCTTTGGATGGAAAATCACTTTAGCTTACGTCTTAGCCGGAATTATAGGAGGAATTTTCTTGGGGGTAATTTTAGGAAGAATGAACTTAGATAGACACCTTTTAAAAGATATAACCTCTTCTGATATCCCTAAATTAAAATCTTTCTCCAATTTAAAATCCAGAATTAACTATGGTATGAAAGAAGCTTGGTCTATAACTAAAAAATTGTATTTGTGGATTCTTTTAGGGGTAGCCGTTGGAGCAGTTATTCACAATTATGTTCCTGCAGAGTTAATCACCCGATTAATTAATAAAGGAGGAATCTTCTCTGTGCCACTAGCCACGCTTGTTGGTGTTCCACTCTATGGAAGTTGTGCTGCAATTGTTCCTATTGCCGTGGCTTTATTTGATAAAGGAGTTCCTTTAGGAACAGCGATTGCTTTCATGATGGGGATGGCTGCTTTAAGTTTTCCAGAAGCAATTTTGTTGAGAAGGATTATGAACCTTAAACTAATCTTAATCTTCTTTGGAGTAGTCACGGCGGGAATAATCATTATTGGTTATCTGTTAAATTTCTTACAAGTTTACCTTATTTAATCGGTTTTACTTTTTCTTAGCTTCCAATAATAGTTCATTAACCTTATCCCAATTTATTACATTAAAGAAGTTCTCAACGTATTCTGCTCTTCTGTTCTGATACTTCAAGTAGTAAGCATGTTCCCATACGTCGATACACAACAGCGGAATCAAACCACGACTAAGTGGACTATCTTGATTAAGAGTATTAAGGATAGAGATCTCTTTCCTATTTGGTTCATATACTAACCAGGTCCATCCGCTACCAAATAAACCAGTTGCTGATTGATTCCATGCTTCCTTAAACTGATCATAACTGCCAAACTTACTTTCTATCTCTTTAGCAATTTCTCCTTTGAAAGAAGTTCCTTTCTTCAAGATTTCCCAGAAAAAGTTATGATTAACAAAACCGCCACCGTAGTTTATTACTGCTGTTTTAATATCCGGCGGAACCTGACCTAAACTTTTCAAGACTTCTTCTCCAGAGAATTTCTCTAACTTCGTTCCTTTAATAGCTGCAGTAAACTTATCAAAATAAGTCTGATGATGCTTATCATGATGTATTTTCATAGTAGCTTCATCGATAAACGGTTCCAGAGCATTATATGCATACGGTAAGGGTTTTAGATTTGACATAATTATCACCTCATCTTTTGTTTTAATCTAGAAAAGCCTACGTTAGTTATATTCTTTACGTCATCTTCTCTTTCTTTTTGTTCCTGACACTTGTGGCAATAATTTATGGTGTCTTCTTCTGCACCCACCAAGCTCTCATCACATAGTTCACATACGTTTTTTATCATTTTATCTCCTCCTCTAAATCTTTCCTACTAGTTCTAATCTTGGTTTCAGAGTATTTTTTCCCGGTTCCCAGTTCATGGGGCAAACCTGATCTCCGTTTTTCCTGACAAATTGGGCTGCTTTTAGTTTTCTGAGCAATTCTACGCTGCTTCTTCCGATACCATTATCATGGATTTCTATGGTCTTCAAGATTCCATCTGGGTCGATCAAGAAAGTCCCTCGTAAACTTAATCCCTCTTCTGGAATGTAAGTTCCGTAAGCTCGGGCAATATTTCCCGTAGGATCAGCGACCATGGGGAATTTAATCTTTTTGACTGCTTCAGAATGATCATGCCAGGCCTTATGCACAAATACTGTGTCTGTACTTATACTCAACACTTCTGTTTCCAATTTCTTAAATTCTTCATAATTTTCTGCTAATGATTCTAGTTCCGTTGGACAAACAAAAGTAAAATCTGCGGGGTAGAAAAACAAAATGGTCCACTTCCCACGATAATCTCTTAAGTTGATCTTCTTAACTTCTTCATTCTGAAACACCTCGGCGCTAAATTCGGGGGCCGGTTTGTTAATCCTTAATTCTTGTTCATTCATATTAATTACCTCTTATCTCTATTAACTATAGTTAATATTTAAAGGTTAAGGAGGAGTGCTACTTTATTGCTTATTTCTGCATCTCTTTCTAGACAGGCCTTCCATGACGAAACGTATATATATCAAAATTATATCTTCTATACTATGTTTAAGAAAAGTGGTGAAGTGTCTAATCCTCGAGGTTTTTTTGCTCGGCATCGTTTGGCTATTGCTACTTCTACTTTAATGGGCACAATTATCGGTGCAGGGGTGTTAGGAATCCCTTATGTTGTCGCTAAAAGTGGTTTTTTATTAGGATTAATTTGGATTATTGGTTTGGGGTTGTCTTTCTTGTTGATTAATCTCTTTATGGGAGAAATTGTTCTTAGAACAAAGAGTAAACATCAAGTAGCGGGGTATGCAGAAAAGTATTTAGGAAAATGGGGCAAGTTAGCTGCCGGTATAGCAATGATTTTTGGAACGTATGGGGCCTTAACTGCTTATCTTATCGGAGAAGGTGCGACTCTTTATTCGCTATTCTCTTGGGGCACACCTTTAATGTATTCACTATTCTTTTTCCTAGTGGGGTTTCTAATTGTCTATGTGGGAATGAAAGCTACCGGTAAAGCAGAATTAATTCTGGTCTCTTTACTTATTCTAATCGTTTTGTGTTTAGGCGTTTTTTCTCTAAATCGAATTAATCCAGAACATTATACCTTAGTAGATTGGTCTTTCATCTTTCTTCCATACGGAGTGATCCTTTTTGCCTATATGGGTTTTGCAGCTATTCCCGAAATGTCTGAAGAATTGGGAACTCAAAAAAAAGCTATGAAGAAAGCAATTCTCATTGGTTCAATTATTCCAATTATTATTTATGCGTTGTTTACTTTTGTGGTGGTTGGAATTGTCGGAGTAAACAATTTTAATTTACTTCAACCTAATGAGAGAATAGCTACTATTGCCTTAAGTGTTTATGCTCATCCCATTTTAGGAATGTTCGCTAATCTCTTAGCTATCTTAACTATGTTTACTTCTTTCTTAGCTTTGAGTATGGCCCTTCTTCAGATTTATGAATATGATTACAAGATCACTCATCGTTGGGCACTCCTGCTAACTTTTTCTTTACCCCTATTGATCACGATACTAAACTTAACTTCTTTTATCACTCTTTTAGGGATAGTGGGTGCTTTCACCGGAGGAATTAATGGAATAGTTGTAGTGTTGATGTATTGGAAAGCTAAACGAAAAGGGGATCGTCATCCAGAGTATTCCTTACCAAAACATCTGGTTTTAGGAAGTATTCTTGTCTTAATGTTTCTATTCGGGATTGCGTATGAAGTGTTTCATCTGTTGTAAGATCTATCTTCTCTTCCTTCGGTTGTAATTTTAATTTTCTAACATTTGTTCCAAAAGGTTTATAAAAGAATGTCTACTATAGAGTAGTACGTGATTAGGTGTTCTAAGATATTACAAAAATTCCTATTTAGGAGGGTATTATAAAATGAGAATAAGAACTGCTTTAAGTGGATTGTTTCTTGGTGCAACTTTAATGTATAGTGGATCTGCTTTAGCTCAACAAGCTGCAAATCCTTATATCAGATCAACTGAGATTGCTTCTCCTTCTGAAGCTGTTGACCCTAACGTGGTGATTACCGCTGATGGTCCCGTTTCTGTTACCTCTAGTGCTAGAAGAACCATGGCTCCTGAAGAATTTGGAGCTTTATTTGGTGCTGAACCTACTGGTGCTGCTGCCAAAGCTGTTCTTACTGCTGGTGCTGATCCTCTTTTAACCGCAAGTGAATTTGATTCTGCTATAGAATATCATAACGGCGGACAAACTCTTAAACCTATTTATACTATTGGGTCCGTAGGAATGGAAATTTGTATCCCTGGTAAGAAAGGAAAATGTGTTCCTTGCGTACCTGGCAAAGACTATACTATCGCTACTTCTGCTAATGGAAAAGGTGACGATGATTTAGTTACTTTCGTTTGCCCAGATCAGAGAGCTGCTAAGGTTGGAGTTCCTGCTTGTAATACTTTATATGAACATCATGGTGTTTGCTTAGATAATGTTTTAGCTGATGCTTTTAGACTAACCGATAGTACTTCTGGAAGATGTTCTGGAAAAAATACTGCTTGTTATGATGCTTCTAAAGCACCTAAGTTTGCTACTGATGAAGATTTGACTAGAGCAGTAGAAGCTATTGCCGAATTAACCGCAACAGTTGGTCAAGTCCAAGATACTGTTACTGCTTTAGCCGATAAGACTGCAGAAGTCAGTACCGAATTGGCGGGCAGAATAGACCATCACACTACTCAGATTAGTGAATTGATGATTGACGTTGATAGAAAGAATGTTCCTTCTTGGGAATGGGGACTTGGTGTTGGTTACTTTAATAACGGCGGAAATGGTGCAGAATTATTTGCCTTCGTCGGTGCTCCAGTTGTTGGAGACAACGGTCATTTAGATTTATTAGTTAGGGGCTATTTAGCTAACCGTCACGATTCCGATAGTTATTCTGTGCAATTGCCTACTGCAGTTCAACAAACTACTGATGTTACTGATGTCCGAAGATATATGGATGTAGTTGCTAGATTCCAATGGGACATGTTAGGCGGCTATCTTAATCCTTTAGTTGAATTAGGTGCCGGATGGCAGAAAGCCTCTCAAGGTAGAACTATCGATCTACTTGGTGATGTACGCCAGATGAATCGAGATGAGCATCAGTTCATGGGCGTCCTAGGTTTGGGAGCTACCGGAAGGATTTACGGTCCACTTTCTTGGTATGGACGTGCAAGCGGAACCACTAAAGCCAAAGCAGAAGGATCTGTTGGATTGCAACTAGACTTTTAATTTTATTTTTTTCCTTAATCTACAGGTAACTAAAAAATGAAAAACAAATCCATCATCGGACTTTTTATCACTATTCTATTATTAATATCTATTCTCCCTTTAGCTAGCGCTTCCACCCTGGGAGTTGTTTCTACTTGGGTAGTTAATGGTCAAAGTGTAAGTGGTAAAACTCTTACTGTCAATGTGGGAGAGAAAGTCAACTTTGCTACTTATGTTACTCCTTCCGATAACTGGGTAGATTATAACCTAGATGTTATTTTACAAAATGGTGCTAAACAGAAGATTAAGGATTTATGGAATATTGCTTTTTTGTACGGTTCTTACAGTAAAAGCTTAAGTTATACTCCTACTACTGCCGGAACATACTATATATTATCTAATGCTTACGACAATGTTAACAGTCAAGATGCCGATACCTTAACTTTAATCGTTAAGAATCCTCAAATCTGCGTACCTGGAATCACTGAAACTTTAAGCACTTGCTGGGACGGTTCAGTAAAAGAATCTCGTACTTGTAATCCTGATGGCTTGGCTTGGACCACTAATCCTGCTAAAGATTGTCCAACAGTTCCTACGAATAATGCGCCTCGTTTTGAATTAAACCCTAAAGCAGATGATTCTGTTTATGTTCCACCTTTTTTCCTTTTCCCGCAATATTATCGTACCGAAGCAGAATATTTTACTGTCACTGCTATTGGTAAAGATGCTGATGGTGACAAGTTAACCTTTAGCATTTCTCCCACTACTGGTAATGAAGAGAAGTTTCCTGCTTGGGTTATCTTTAAAGACAATGGTGATGGAACAGCTACTTTGTCTGGTACTCCTTCTCAAGCTAAAGAATACATCTTAAGTTTGAAGGTTAGTGATGGAAAAGATTATTTCTTTACTCCTATTATCTTTACTATTGGTGCTGCAAATAACCATCCGGTGATGATTCCACTTGGTGCTCAAACTGCCACAGAAGAAACCCTCTTAAATTTCAAGGTTTCCGGTGTTGATGAGGATGGAGATGCTTTAACTTACGAAATAGTTAATGATATTCCTGAAGTGGTAACTTTTGATAAGCAAACTGGAATGGTTACCGTAAATGCTGATTATGATTTTATTGCACATCCTTATCTACAACAGTTTTTCACGCTAAGATTCAGAGCATATGATGGCCAGGATTACTCTGGATGGATGGACATTTCTCTTAAAATTTTGGATAAGAACCGTGCTCCGGACATCACTGCTCGTACTATTCCTTCTGCTTTAGAAGTAGGAGAGCTAGGAACCTTTGGTGTTGCTGCTACTGATGCTGACGGAGATACTCTTAGTTATAATTGGGATATGGGCGATGGAGCAAAGTTAAGCGGATCCTTAGTTAATCATGCTTATACTGCTGATGGCACTTATCATCTTAAGATAACTGTTGCTGATCCTTATGGAAGTAGCGATGCTGTGATTCAAGACGTTACTGTCACCGCTCCAGTAATTATTCCGCCTACTCTTGTTCCAATCGGAGCTAAGAGTGTTCGAGAAGGACAAACTTTAAGCTTCAATGTTCAAGCTACTGATTTAAGTAAGATTCTTACTTACGAAGCCAGAGAACTATGTAATCAATGGACTTGTAAGATTAGTGAAGCAATATTCGGATTCATCGGAAAGAACACCTTGACTAACGGAGCTTCTTTTAGTGAGAAGACCGGAACTTTCGTTTTCGCTCCTGATTACGCCTTCGTGCAGCATCCTGATCGTGAAGATAATATTGCGATACAGTTCAGAGCATACGACGGAAAAGCTTATTCAGAATGGATGTCTGTACCAATTAAAGTAATAGATATTAACAGAAACCCTGTTATTGATCGCTGGCAAGTTTTGGGTACTCTTATTGCTGGGAACAGTTTAAGCTTCAAAGCTTTAGCTTCTGACCCTGATGGCGATCAGTTAAGTTATAACTGGAACTTCGGCGACGGAAGTACTGCTACCGAATCAAGCACTAATCACGTTTATTCTGCTGAAGGCACTTATACTATTATTATTACTGTCGCTGATGCATATAATGGTAAAGTTACCGAAAGTAAGATCATTACTGTTGTTAAGATTGAAGTGTTAGGTTGTACTGATATTAAAGCCGAGAATTATAACCCTGCTGCCACCCAAGATGATGGTAGTTGTACTTATAACGATTTCTCTGGATGTACTAATCCTCAAGCTGTGAATTATGATCCTCAAGCTAGAACTGACGATGGTAGTTGTATTTTTATTACTAAAGTGTGCCTTCCAGGAACAGTTGAAAATCTAAGTTTCTGTAGAATTGATGGCAGCGTCAAAGAATATCGTGTTTGTGATGCGGACGGTATGGGCTGGACCAACCATGCTAATGTTTGTCCTGTTCCAGATGTTCTTGGCTGTACTGATGCTACTGCTAACAATTATAATCCTTTAGCCACTAAAGATGATGGTAGTTGTACTTATGATGTTCAAGTTTGTGTCCCTGGAACCACTGAAACTTTAAGCACTTGTTGGGACGGTAGCGTAGAAACCTCTCGTACTTGTAATCCTGACGGTATGGCTTGGACCACTAATCCTGCTAACGTTTGTACTGTTCAGCCGGTACTTGGTTGTACTGATAACTTAGCTTGGAACTACAACCCCTTTGCTACTCAAGATGACGGAAGTTGTTTGTACGTTTTAGGTTGTACTGATACTACTGCTAACAACTATAATCCTTTATCCACTAAAGATGATGGCAGTTGTACTTATGATGTTCAAATCTGCGTGCCCGGAAATATGGAAAGCTTGACTTTCTGTAATGATGGTTCTGCTAAAGACTGGCGCGTTTGTGCTGCTGATGGTTTAAGTTGGATTAATCATACCGAGAGTTGTCCTGTTCCAGATGTTCTTGGCTGTATGGATACTACTGCTAACAACTATAATCCTTTATCCACTAAAGACGATGGCAGTTGTACTTTCGATGTTCAAATCTGCGTGCCCGGAAATATGGAAAGCTTGACTTTCTGTAATGATGGTTCTGCTAAAGATTATCGAGTGTGTAACACCGATGGTAAAGGATGGACTGCTTATGCTAATGTTTGTCCCGTTCAAATCTGCGTACCTGGAACTACTGAAACTTTAAGCACTTGCTGGGACGGTTCAGTAAAAGAATCTCGTACTTGTAATGTTGATGGTATGAGTTGGACTGTTAATCCTGCTAACGTTTGTCCAGTTCAGCCAGTACTTGGTTGTACTGATCCAGAAGCTACTAACTATAATCCTCAAGCTAATCAAGGTGACGATAGTTGTATTTATCCTCACGCTAATCTTCAATTCTTGAAGATTCAACCTGCGTCAGAAATGGTCACTGCTGGCGGTCTTGTGTTAGTTAACATTAAAGTTCAGAACAATGGAAACGTTCCATTTAAGGACTTAAGTGTGAGCATGTTTAGTTACGATTTAGGATTCAAGAGAGTATCCGGACAATTTGATTTAAACCCCGGTAAGAGTAAGAACTTGCAATTGTATGCAGAAGTTCCTTATCAAACTCTCTCCGGAGATTATATCTTAGAGTTCACTCTTGGTGATGATCACTTCCGTGACGTAGCTTATCGTCAGGTGATTGTGCAGTAAAATATAGTTTGAGATATCTACACTCGAGTGTATGTGTGTAGCTACTCTTGAATACTAAAAGACAGAAAGGTTTAAATATAACCGTTCATTAAAAAAATAAACTTAAATTTGGAGGAAGAAATAAAATGAGAAAATTATTAAGTGTTTTGTTTGTAGTGTTCAGTTTACTTACTGTTTCTCTGGTTAGTGCTTTAGACAGTACTAACTTAGATTGGGGAACCATTAAGGTAAACGGTGATTTGTTAAGTAGTACTTCTACTCTTGCTGTAGAAGAAGGAGAAACCTTGAGTGTCCGTATTGGATTAATCGCTGGAACTACTGGCGCTGCGGATATTGAAGTTGAAGCTGAAATCAGTGGATATGAGTATGATGATTATGAGAATATGAGAGATTCTACCCACCTATTTGATTTAGCTGCTGGAACTACCAAGTATGTTAATTTGGAAGTTGCTTTGCCCAATAAATTAGATAATGAACATTATTTATTACGATTAAGAGTTTTGGATCAGAATTCTGTTGCTTTAGAGAAGAATATTGAATTAGCAGTTGAACCGGTTAGACATGGTCTTGACATTGCTGATGTTACTTTCTCTCCTAGCACCACTGTGAAAGCTGGCCGATCTTTATTGACTACCGTATTATTAGAGAACTATGGTTTCAACAACCAAAATGACGTTAAAGTTACTGTAGCTGTTCCTGAATTAGGAATCTCTGCTAGCGAGTTTGTTGACGTAGTTGGTACTGATAACAATAACGTTGATTATGAAGATGTTCCGGAAATGTTCTTACCTATCCCTGCTGATGCTAAGGAAGGAGAATATGAAGTAAAGGTTACCGCTAAATACGATGAGTATGAAACTGTTACTAAAACTTTCAAGATCAATGTATTAGCTAATGAAGCTTTCCAAACCTCTGATAAGCTAGTTTTAGCTGTTGGACCGGAAGCTCAAACCATTACTGCAGGAACTTCTGCTACTTACGCTATTGCTTTAACTAACGCAGGAAGTACTTCTAAAGCTTATCTATTAGAAGCAACTGCAGGTAGCGATTGGGCTACTTTAAGTTTAAGTGAAAGTTTAGTAGTTTTGGCTCCTGGCCAGAATAAAGTTGTCTATGTTGAAGCAAAGGTTGCTCCTAACGCCGCTGCTGGTGCCCATATTGCCTCTGTTGCAATTAAGTCCGGTAGTGATGTTTTAGAAACCGTTGCTTTCAAAGCTAATGTCGTAGCTGGAACTCCTGTTGCTGCTGGCAATGATTACAACTTAAGAAACGGATTAGAGATCGCTTTAATCATCTTAGTAGTAGTCTTAGTTATTGTCGGTTTGATCGTAGGATTCAGCAGACTTAAGAAAGACGACGAAGAAGGAAAGAATTACTACTAAGTAATTCACTTCCTCCAAATTTTTATTTTTTTTATTTAACTTTATTTTTCTAAGTTGTTTTTTGTTCAATAACCTTTTTATAGTCTTATTCTAACCAGAAGATATGAACATTACTATCATTGGGGCTGGTCCTATCGGCTGTTATTGTAGTTATCTCCTAGCTAAACAAGGACATTCTGTAGATATTTATGAGGAACATAAAGAAATAGGTCTACCTATCCAATGCACCGGTTTGTTAACCTCAGATTTTGATCAGTTTAATCTTTCTAAAGAATCGTTCTTAGTAAACACTTTTGAAGAGATTGAAGTGTTCAGTCCAGGAGGTAAGAAAGCCTCTATTAAACAGAAAGAATATTTAGTGGATCGACATAAGCTTGATCTATATTTTGCAAAATTAGCTACAGAAGCAGGTGTTAAAATTCACTTACAGCATTCTTTCTTAAGAAAGGAAGGGCAACATATTATTATTAAGAACAACATCCGTCACAAAGACGTTTCTATTACTCCGGAAATAATTATCGCTGCAGATGGACCTATGTCAAAAACAGCTAAAGCTTACGGTTTTTATCAAGAAGAAAGAGTTAATTATCAAGGAGTGCAAGCTTTAGTGGAGGGAAGGTTTAATCCAAAGAACTATCAAACTTTCTTTGGAAAGAATGTATGCCCGGACTTGTTTGCTTGGATCGTTCCAGAGTCTGAGAGTAGAGCCAGAATAGGGTTAGCTTCTACTTCTAAAGACGCTCGCAAGATGTTTGAATCATTTATGTCCAACTACAATTACGCGGTGATTGAAATGCAAGCTGGAATGATTCCTCTTTACTGTCCTCAGCAGAAACTACAGCAAGATAATTGTTATTTACTTGGTGATGCTTCTACTTTTGTCAAAGCTACTACTTTAGGTGGTTTAATTCCCGGACTGAAGCAAGCGGAGATTTTAGCTTATTGCTTAATCAATGACAAGAACTATGAAAAAGAGGTTAAAGAGTTGCGCAAGAGAATGAACCTTCACTTACGACTAAGAAAGATTTTTAACAAGTTCTCTGATAAAGATTGGGACAATTTAATTGAGATTCTTGCAGGAAAGAAAATGAAGAAGTTGTTAAGTCAGCATACACGTGACAGTCCCGGACCTTTAGTTCTGAAAGCTTTGTTGAAGGAACCTCGATTGTGGAAATTTGGCAAGAAATTGTTTTAATCCTTACCGACAATCGAATAACATTCCACCAACTTCTATACAATCAACACCGTAACCTTGAAGACCAGAGGGAACAGGTGCTTCCTCCGGAGCGCTATAACTATCTCTTGCTCCAAGAACTTGATCTAAAGTTAAACTATAATCGATTGGTCTTTGTAATTCTGACAAGCGATATTTCTCTTTTCTTAGCTTTGGAACATAGCAATCGAATACTTTCTGAGCTTCTTGGACAAAGGCTTTTACATCATCACAGGAATAATCACCTAAGTCTGCATCTCCTTCCAGCAACCAGCCACAATCTCCTTTTTGCCATTCATCCTTAGAAAGATAAGTGTGGGAAGATTCAAATTCTCGACTCCCGATAAAAAGATAATCAATCTTCCCATCATTATAATGTTGATTTGTCGTAGTATCATTGGCGTCAAAGACCCTATCCGGCGGTACTTCTCCATCTACTCTCAAATAAGTCTGAGAAGGGCCATCATTCCCTAGTGTTAGCTGAAAACCATTTGCTTCGGCAATTACCCTTCCACTATATAGTTGGACATTTTCCAGCTTAGCTTCGCATCTAGGAAGAGCAGTAGGCAAGGGCACTTCTGGCTCCTGCTTAGAACAGGCAGAGAAGGCAGTCATTAGAATACCAGCGACAAGAGTAGTGTATTTCATACTATTTTAAGGGTTTTCCTCTTTAAAAAGATATTTGTGTTAGAGAATATAGTATTAATTAATTACCATCAAAACTATTCAAGATCTTAACATACTCTTTATTCAATCCACCTAATCTGAAGAGGATTACTTCTTTAATCCCTAATTTATTAGCCAATCGTAAGTCTTGTTTTAATTGCTGGGAACTTAATATTGATTCAGTTCCATTAACACCACGAGCAATCGTTCCCAAAGCCAGAAGATAATTATTTCCAAACTCTTCTTTACCCCTTTTTATCTCTTTCACAATAAACTCTTTGTTGAAATGGTGCAAAGAATGGTAAAGCATCTTAATCACTTTAATTTTCTTTGAAGAATAGTGTAATCCACAGAAAGACATGATCTTCTCTTTCAGTTTTCCTTCAGGATAATATTCTGCCAGATAAACTTGTCCTTTATAGTTATTGATGAAACTAGAGATAAGTTTCTTATTGCGAAAGAAATTAGCTTTCTGAGTTAAGAAAAGCCAAGGATTATGTCGAGTAGGAAGTTCTAAGTCCAACATTACCGGAATCCTCTGCTTTTGCAATTCCGAGAAAATCCTTAGTAGAGCCTTCCGTTTAGACCAGGGTGAGATCCAATACCCTTCCTTCTTTTCTAGTATGGGCCAATAAATTATCTCCATTACTTGTTTACTTTTAATGTTCTTCTTGATACTATTGAAATCTTCTACACTTTTAGCTGCGAGATAAAGTTTAGTTGGAGAGGTAATTAAGTTTAATCTAGAAATATTCTTAGGAGTGGAAAACTCTTCAAAGTAAGATATTCTCATAACTTAATGATAATTAAGGCGTTAATATATCTTTCTCACCAACAATCTTTAAATAGGTCTTTAAGCAAAAGATTTCATGGAAGAAATTGTTAGTCTTCATGATAAACATCAGTTTGAAGTTAAGTTAGGTTATCCTCTTAAAAGAACTCAGAAAGAAACTTCTTATCATTTAAGCCTATACCTTTTTACTCCTTACACCTTGGGGATTAAACCTCCCAATTATACTAAGGAAGATTTCTATCGTGACTTGCACACTTATGTTCGCTTTAAAACCCCGCAGTATTCTCTTTCTCAGATCCATCTTGGTGAAAATTGTTTCTTTTCTCAACTAGGAAATCGGATTGCTAAATTAATGCATAATCCCACTGAAAAAAATATTAAAGATTATGAATATTATATTAAACTATTTGGGTGCATCTTAAAGAGTAGTTTGAGGGATGAAGCTGAATTCATTAAAGATCAAGCTTCAGAATCTGAAAGAGACTTTTTAATTCAAGAATATTATCGAAATGTTAGTAGTATTATTTCTTTATACCGCAGTTTTATTAAAAAAATAAACACTCCTTATCTTTCTTCTCAGATTCGTCTAATCTATGCTTTTGGAGATGAGTATGCTAGTCAAGTAGTTGAATTTCATACTCTAAAATTGTTAGACTGGATGGGAAAGAACAAACTGTCTTATCATTACCAAGCGATATCCGAATTGTTGACCCAAGAAAGGGAATATCGTAAGAAAAAAGGGTATGCTGTTTATGAAGCGGAAAGTGATAATGAACAAGCCATGCTTCGTAAGAACATGCTTAAAAAATATGTTAGTTCCATTCTTTTCTTAGATACTCGTAAGAAGAAGACTCGTTTTCTTGAACAGTTAATATTGAGTATTGCTGCAGGTTTAGCTATGGTTTTTGCCACCGGGATAGCTTTCTATTATCAGTCTAAGTACGGAACACTTACCATGGGTTTTTTTACGGCATTGGTGGTAAGTTATATGTTAAAGGATAGGATTAAGGAGCTAGCAAAACAGTACTTAACCCATGAAACACAAAAATTTGCTCACGATCATTCTACCGAGATTTATACTCATTCTAAAGAAAAGATTGGTACGTCTAAAGAAAGTGTTAATTTTATGAAATCTTATCACTTACCTTCTTCTGTTTTGAGGTTGAGAAATACCAAATGTTTAAACGAAGTAGAGAAGTATTTACCTGATGAGAGAGTGATAGTTTACCATAAACAGTTGAAAATATCCTCTAATCATCTTAAAAAAGCGGTGCACCCCCTCTATGCTGAAGGGATTAACGATATAATCAGGATTAACATTTTTAACTTTCTAAAAAGAATGGATAATCCCGATCAATCTCTTCTAGTCCTAAATAAAGGTAAAGTATCTGCAGTTAATGGAGAAAGAGTGTATAATCTAAACTTCGTGGTAAGGCACGGCATCAATGTTAATAGTCTTAAAGATCACTTATTTCGAATAATTCTTAGCAAGAAAGGAATAAAAAGGATTGAACCTGTAATTTAATATTAAAAAGAAAAATAAAAAAATAAAGATACTTAATCTTTAGCTAAGTTGATTACTGCCTTTATTCCTACGATAATTACACTGGGTAGGATGAAAGCTAATACTGCATTCAACACGCTGACTAAATATGGGCCAATAATCTGTAAGGTTCCTAGATTATTTCCCCCCAAAGCGATTACGATCACCATTGCGGTAACGTATAACACATAATCTTTGGTTTCACCGGGAGTTATGTTAAAGAACCCCACAATTATACCCATCAGAATTAACACACTGGTTAAGACGGGCTTAATATTTTCTGGCAATAGATTTGAGATCAATCCCAGAATTAGAGCAATCACAATTCCTATAGTAAAAGAATAGGCAATCACTCTATTGGCAATAGCTTTTCCTGCATTTACCATTTATTCCACCTCCATGGTTTATTGAAGTAAGAGATAAGGAAAAGATTTAAAAATGTTTCTTTTAAGTGCAATTTTCTAAGCATCTATTAAATATCCGATATTATTGTAAAGGTTTTCTGCTAAATTGTAAGCTAACCCTTCTACAAAGGTATTTTTCCCGATATTTTGTCTAAACTGTCTTAAAGAGGTATAAATGTCCGAAAAATCATTTTTGAACAACAAATCTACATATTGTTCTACTCCCTTAACAATTTTCTTAGCTAATTCTTTGTTCTTTCCAATATGTTGAGCAATTCTAGAAATTTGGTCTCCGGTTAATTCTAAGGTTGAACAGATCAAGAAATAGCGGTAAGCATGAGGGTGAATCTCATATTTGTTCAGATAGCGTAAACAATATAACAAGTTATAATCTAACAATCTCTCCTCTTCTTTTACTTGTTTTAATTCTGCTTTTCCTAACGATACTTGTTCCATAGTCCTAGTTTGTTGTACTAAAATATGCGCCGATCTTCTAAGTAAAACCTTAAAATTATCTTCTGGAACTACAATTATATTCTTAATCACGGTTTTATTCGAACTATGTTCTTCAATCGCCATTCCTAACAACTCACGAGCAATCTCTTGAATCAAAGAGGGGTTGTTGTGAAGAACTCCGATTCTATCATACCCTTGTAAGTATTTTCCTAATATGAGGTGGAAGGATTTTCCTCTATCTGCATTACAAACATCTACTGCAGTTTCGCTTTTCGTGGTGGCATTGAGAGAACTAATAATTATCTTTTGTTCTCTTTCTTCTAAAAAAACACTGTCTCCCTGTTTTAGACTTTTGTATTGGAGCCATTTAGCCGGCAAAGTGACAGTTAAAGCATTTCTTCCTTGTTTGACCAGTTTTCGTTCCATGTTATATTTGTTATATAACTTATATTGGATGAATATATTTAAATCTTTCTCTCCAAGATACCCATGAAACCACAAGATTTAATCTCGGACATCCGAAAGTATCTCCAAACGGACAGCCCAGCTGTTTTAGCGGAGAGAGAAAGAACTGCCAAAAAATTAGCTTTTGTTAGTGACGTGGCTGATTTATTCAATAGTTCGGAGATGATCCAACTTTTAGAACGAACTAAAGAAGAAATTGTTTTCTTATCTCACTGTAGCAGTTCTATGGGAACACTTATGTCTAGAAGTAAACCTAACTATGAAGTTTTGGTTTCTTATGAGGGATTACAGATAAGGTGTAATGGAAATGTTTCAGATAAATATACTCTTCCTGCGTCATTAGATCAGTGGATGAAGGTATTTCCTTATGGAGGAGAGTTCCATGATTCTTCTTTTGGAGATTACTGTTTTGAACCAAGTAGAGAAGAGTTCTTTGGGGAGATGGAAAGAAAGGTAAGGGGGTGGTTAAAATGACCCTTGCTGATTTAATCTCAGAAGTTAGAACTACATTGAGTCAGGAAGAAGAGTTAGAAAGACAACCTAAAGTTAATTTTTATGAACAGCAAAGAGAAGTACTCTTACAGGAATTGACTGGATTGTTTAACAGTGAAGAGGTAAGAAATCTGCTTAAAAAAAGGAAAAGGGAGATTCAAGTATATGTGAGATTTGGATCACCTCCTTTTTACTCTTCGGGGTATGGCTCTGGTTCTGTTTCTCATGAGCTAGAGGTTGCCGTTACTGATAAAGAGATTATTGTTAGAAGCAATGGATTTCTAAAACAGAAATGTGCTCTTCCTGCTGATTTAGATGCCTGGAGAAAGGTCATGCCCGAGTATCATCTACTTTACGACCGTTTTTGTCGAACCGATGTAGAACATTGGGAGATTGACCCTTGCTACAAGAATGTGCCTTATCTGAAGATCATAGAAGGACAAATTAGGTGGTTATTAAAATGAACAATTTAGAAAATATCTTAATCAAAGCTGCTAGTATGGCGGGAGAACTATTAAAGAAAGAGGCTTTCACCGTTCCAGAGATAGAATACAAGAAAGTTGATGATCCGGTGACTAGATTAGATCGAGAAGCAGAAAGAATGATAAAAACAGAGATAGGGACTCACTTGGATGCCAATTTTCTGGGAGAAGAGTACGGTTTAGAAGATTATGATGCTGAACTTACTTTTATTATTGATCCGTTGGATGGGACTAAATCTTACCTTTCCGGAGATTTTCAAAGTAGTGTCAGTATTGCTATAGAAAGAAAGAGAGAAATCATTGCTGGATGTGTGTACGATTTTATGCGAGGAATAATGTATGTGGGAGCTGAAGGAACTCTCAGAGCTTATGCTGTATCTAGCGAACAACCGTTTCAAAGCAGAAGAGTAGGTAATAAGATTCGATTGCAACTCGATGGAGAGTTTGTTCCTAGTTTTGACCTTTTCCAACAGGATAAAGGAGTAGACTTTGTTAAGAAAGGTGGATCCATTGCTCTTAATATGGTTCATTGTGCTTTTGGACTATATGATGGGATGTTAGATTATACTAAAAATAAAGGGAATGTGTGGGATGTAGCAGCAGGATACTACTTTTTGAAACAAAGAGATTATCTTGTCTTAGATAAAGATGGTCAAAAGTTTGAAGTACATCATCCTCAGAACGGATTAGTTGCTCTTCATCCTAAAGTGGCTCCGTATGTGTTAAATCTCACCGGATTGACCAAATAATTTAAATAATCCTTTTTTATTTATATTTACATGCCCACTTTAGTTGCGTTGATATCTACTGGAAAAGGAACTTGGTCTGAAGTAAACAAGGTTATTCAATCTCAACCTTGGACCAAAGTATTTCTAATCACTAATCCCTTTGGAGCAGAAAATTTCAAGAATTATGGTCCGAACGTTTCTCTAATTATGATTGATTTAGATAATTTTAATATCAATCTGGTAATAGAACAAATCAAGAAAGGTTTATCTGGGATTTCTGATTTTGAAATTGCGTTGAATTTCTCTTCCGGTTCGGGGAAGGAACATATGGCTTTATTAGAAGCAGTATTAGAGTTAGGATTGAACTTCAGAATAGTTGCACTTAATACTTCCGGTCAAATGGAAGTGTTGGGGTTAAAGCAGTAACTTGTAAATCAATTTATAATCCCATACCACTTCATTAAAACTCGATCTACTGCCTTAACTAAATCGTATCCATCTCCAGAAATCTTAATACAAGTGTTTTTAAATTCTACTTGGGTAACATTTGCAACCACTAACTGAATTATCGGTCTACCTTTAGCAGTTTCACAGCTAACTATAGTTCTGTTGTCACAGATGGAAGAATTCTCAGTACAAGAAGTAACAATGTTGCGATCAATCCCTTTAATAATATTGAAATTTAATTCTGATAATCCCAAGGTATAATATTTATTTGTGATGTTCGGATCAACTGCGACATAAACAATTTGTCCTTTATTAAAGTCTGGACTAAGAGTTCCGATTACTGAAATATTTTCTACGTCTTTTGGTCCGAAATGCAACGGAATCTTTAGAAGAGTTCCAAACCGATCCAGTTCTGTCCACCATAATCCGTCTGCGTAGATCCAGCTGAATCCGTTATACATGTAACCTTCTGTTTCATCTAGGTTTCCTTGTAAATTCTCCTGATGTAAATCATCAATATTGATTACTTCCGCAGAAGTGAAATAATTATAAGTCTTAAATCCGGCAATGGCCAAGAAGAATATTCCTACCACTACCAATAACATTACAACAATTACTTTTCCATCCATAGAAGAGGTGTTTCCTTCTTCTGAGTTTATGGCTTTGTTAGCTTCTATTTTGGGTTCTGGAGCACCATTTACTTTGATATTCTGCTCTTGTTTTTGTTCTTCTTCCATCTTTTATTCTGGGCCAGAGCTACTTTTTAAATATTGCTTTAATTTCAATTCAACTTGTACTTGTAACTCTTTCTCCAATTTTAATTTCTTTATTTCTGAACCCCAATCAATCTTACCTTGGTCAGTTAAACTTCCTTCCAGTTTTCTTTTTGCTTTGGATACTTCTGCTTCGATTTGATAAGCATACTTGCTGCCAAACAATTTTAATGCTGGGAATTTCGTGAAAGCGTTTGCTCCTGCTTTTAATAGTAAATGTATTTCATCTAATCGGTTGACCCAACTACCGGCAATTATCTCTAATTTTGGAAATTTTACTCTGGTTCTAGCTATCCATTCTAAATAATATTCTGTTTCTGGTCCTTTAGTAAAGCTGGTTCCCGGGTGCGGATTAAGAGAATAAAAAGTTACTCGATCTAACTTATACTTCTCAATAAACCTGAACAGTTCTTCTATGTCCGCGGTGGCTTCTCCTAACCCGACGATAATAGTGATTGCTTTTTTAATATCATATTTATCAGCTAGGTCTAAGGTTTTAAGCATAGGTTCAACTGGTTTAGAAGGACAAACTTTTTTACGTAGGTTCCAGTTTACCGTTTCTATCGATACAGAAATTCCTTCTAAGTAAGGAAGAAAAGCTAACAATTGTTCTTGATTTAAATATCCAATATTTAACCACAGTTTATTTCCATATACTTGTGAACAGACTTTTACCAATTCTAACATCTCTTCTGGAGAATAAGAACCGTACCCCGCAGAGAGAAATTCTACCTTCCATCCAAACTTTTTAGTGAGCAGAACTTCTGCTAAGACTGAACTTAATCTGCGTCTAGCTTTACTGGGATCTTTAATCTTATCCTTTTGGGTACTCATATAACAAAAAGTACAATCTCCTAAAGCACAATACCAGCTTAGAAATACTGCTCGTTCAAACCAGCAGTTAGAGTTCCAGTTTTGTTGGTAGACTTGTTCTGCTTCTTGAACTAACTTAGTTAATCTTGAATTCATTAATCTAAGAATTAGAAACCTATTTTATAAAATTATGTTCTATTTTCGCCACTGGATTCTTTCTGCCAACTTAACTAAGTCTTCATAAACTCCAGTTTCTCCTAAAGAAGTGAAATCTTTCTCTCCATTATAGATTTCTTTACTGCTTTCAAAGTAGCCAAACAACTTGTAAGCCGTTTTATTTCCCTTGAATCCTGGAACAATGATTAGATGGATAATCTGGGGTTCTCCTTTATCGGCATATTTTCCAATATTAAAGAAAATATGAATTGGTAACACTAAAGAGGAGAAGTCTTTAAAAGTCTCATCTTTTTTAATCTCTTTAAAGAAAGTAGTTGGCCTATATTCCTCTTTAACATCTTTGCGATAAAGTTTATCAAACAGAATTTGGGTAGATTCTTTTGGGGTCCATTGGTTTTTAGAACGGACTTTAGCGTTCTTATCATTTCCTTTAGCTTGGAATCTTTCTTCAATTTTAGGTAAGCTTCTGCGAATATCTCTTTCTAAGGTCTGAGCTAAGAAGTCCTTATTTTCAGACACCACACCTTTCTCTTTTTTCCAAATCCACTGAAACACCATATTGAGGAAGAAACTTGGGTATTATTTAAAGATTTCTGTATCGTAAATGAGGTATGCTATCCCAGTTATGAGGAAAAATGTTTTCTTCTCTCCTTTTTTATACTGAACCAAATGAAAAAGAAAGCCTCTGGAGGGATTTGAACCCTCAACCTACGCTTTACGAAAGCGTCGCTCTTTTACGCTTCGCTTAAACCTTCGTTCACTCGAAGTACCGTTAAGCCACAGAGGCACCTATTTAGCTAACTTTCCTTAGAATTTTAAAAAGATATTGGTTAATTCAGGCAAACAACACAAAATATATAAGTTTCTTAATAATCTTCATCTCATGGGAATACAACTGGTTTTGAAAGGAGGACTGTGGTTCTCTGATAATAGTGAAACTATTACAAATCTTCCTCATATAAGAAGTCATATCTCTTTTACGTCCTCTAAGATTATCTCCCTTCTTAAATTTCCGATCTTGATAGGAAGAGATGGAAAGAATCACATTATCATAGGAGATATTACTACTTCTCGTAAACATGCCAAGATCACCAAAAAAGGATGGTTTAATCATCGTTACTTTTTGATTGATGTGGGAAGTAAGACTGGTACTAAAGTGGTCCGTGACGATGTGCTAACCTCTATCTTGAAAAAAGACCCCTTTGAACTAAGGAATAAAGATATGATTCAAATCGGAATGTGTGTCTTAGAAGTGCTTATTTAATTTGGGCTAACAATTCTTCTTTTGTCTTAAACTTTTTCTGACAAGCGAAACAAACCGTATAAGTTTTACTCGAACCTGTTTTTCTTACAATGGTCCCTTTAACTTTTTCTAAGAACAGTTCTTCTAATTTGCTTCCACAGATGTCACATTTAACCATATTATCATAAATGGTCTTCTTACTTTTAAATTTATCCTGTTGGATGTATTGCTACGCTAAAGAAACTTTCTACTCCTGCTCGGACATTTTCAGGAGAGTATCCTCCTTCTAAGACTGCAAAATAAGGAATTAAAGAGTGGTTGAGCATCTGCCACAAGTAAGAATAACTATTTGCGGTCAATTGTAGTCCTACTTCCTCGCTATGTTTTCGTTGAAGTCCAGAACTCAAATCCCCTTGCAAGGTATCAAATCCTGCACTTACCGCGATAATGGTGGGATTAACGTCTCTAATCACTCTGGGTAATTCTTTTCTTAGTACGTTGATATAATCTTTATCATCTGTTTCTGAGGGTAAGAATATGTTTCTAGAGTTGTGAGTGTCTTCTGGATGTTGGTAAGGCCATATTCCTTCTTGGTTTAGGGATAAATAAAATACATTCTCTCTTCCTTCAACATATTCTAAAGTTCCATCTCCTAAATGTAAGTCCGTATCTAAAATTAAAACTCGATGTCCTCTTAATCGAAGTTTTTCTGAGGCGATAGCAATATTATTTAATAAACAGAATCCGCTGGCATGATTAGAATGAGCATGATGTCCCGGTGGTCTAACTAAAGCAAATGCTCTGTACGTGCGATTAGCTAAATCCGCCGCTTTCAGAGCAGATCCTACTGCTAACTTGGCTATATTATAACTCTCTCTGATAATCAAGGTATCTGGGTCTAACTCGTGAACTTCTCCTTCCCCTAAAGAAAGGCACTCTTGTTCTAACTCAGAAAGGTATGCTTCGCTATGAAATAGTTGAAGATCTTCTCTTGTACACGGAGAAGGAGATACCACTTCTAAAGGAGATAATCGATACAATGCCGGTTCTCCACATCCTCCCCCTTTCATTACAATCTCTGGCGATTGAAGTAAGTAAGATTGACCAATCATTGCAAATCTTTCTGGAGATTCTTCTATGGTTGGTTTAGTCTCATAAGTATCAAAAAGGGGATGGTGAATTAAATAAGGTCCATGTATCTCTTTCATAACTTCTTAATAGTGACGGTATTTTATAAACTTTATCTCCCGTTTTCCTCTTCTCTCCTTTTGTCTCTCTCTAGTGATAAGAACAGAAACCTTTAAAAAAGGTCTCTTCTTTTGAAGTAAGATGGGGCTCCAAAATCAACGCGAAATTCAAGGGTATCTTCGTCGGTTAGCTCGCGATGTAAAAAAGGGGTTAGCTTCTGCTCAAGATTTAGAAAATGCTAGACGATTATTTTCTGGAACGTTAACTTTAGAGGACATCACTGGGGCCGTGGTTGAAGAATCTCCTTTAATTGAATGTATTCTTCCAAAAGCAATCTCTTCAGCCTATTCTGTAACTCCTTCTCGAAGAGACTCTCAGGAAGAAAGTCGTTTATCTAGAGAGTATTTCTTAGAACTATATGGTCAGTTTCGGGGACATTCTTCTGATGATCATTCTGAATTCTTACTTGGAACATATAAGGGAGTTAAAGCTGGAGGGTTGTGGTTCTTTAATCTGCCCGAAGAAGGGGTTAAATATTTAGATATGATTTATGTGGTTCCAGAATTTAGAGGGTCAGGATTAGGTGCGAGAATGATTGAAGAAATGCTTCAAGCTCCTTCAGATCATCTATCTATCGTTACTTTTGCTTGGGATAAAGCGATTTATTTTTACCGTAGTTTAGGTTTCCTTAAAACAGGAATAATCAGTGATGGCGGGAAGGATTGTGATGGTGCTAGAGTGATGTTAGAGAAAATGATTCTTCCACTGAGTTCTAATTTCTTAGATCATCCTGATTTTCGTGTAAGTGATTGGGCTTCTCAATATGAGCAGTTGATGAGCGATACTTCTCTCTCTTCTCCAGATTTCAGAAGAAGATTTTTCCAAGCCATCGAATCTTCTGAAGAAGTGGTGCCTCTTCAAGATAATCCATTTACTCTGTTCCTTTATCGAGCTGCTAAGATGAAGCACAGTTTGTTAGAATAATCTTTTTTCTGAAGAAAACTATAAATACTCTCGTTTTCTTTAATATACCCATGGCTAAACGTATTGCTATCATTGAACGTCAAAAATGTCATCCTCAAGATTGTGGTAATTATCTTTGCGCTAAAATCTGTCCAGTTAATCGTACGGGGGTAGAATGTATAAGAGCGGATCCAGTTACTACTAAAGCTCAGATTGATGAACTGTTATGCACTGGGTGTGGTATTTGTCCGAGACGTTGTCCGTATGGTGCAATTCAGATCATCAACTTGCCAGAAGCTTTGACTAAAGAGCCGGTTCATCGTTACGGAGAAAACATGTTCGAGTTGTTCTCTTTGCCCACTCCGGTATTTGGTCAAGTTACCGGGATTTTGGGAAGAAATGGTATTGGTAAAACTACGGCCATGAAAATCTTTGCTGGCCAAATTCAACCTAATTTAGGCGACTGGAAGTCTGTTCCTGATTTTAAGCAGGTAATAACTTACTTTAAAGGAACTGAAATGCAAGGTTTCATGGAAAAACTTCATCAAGGAGAAGTTTCTTTTTCATATAAACCACAACAAGTTGATTTGATCCCTAAACAGTTTTCCGGAACAGTAAAAGAACTGTTACAAAAAGTGGATCATGAACATCGCTTATCTCAAGTGGTTCAAGACTTACAATTAATTAATTTCCTTGATCATCCGATTAGTGCAATTTCCGGAGGAGAACTGCAACGAGTTGCTATTGCCGCTACTGTTTTAAAGAATGCTAACCTTTACTTGTTTGATGAACCTACTTCTTACTTGGACATTAAACAACGAGTGAACGTTTCTAAATTTATTCGTCATCTTGCTAATGAAACTACTGCAGTGATGGCGATTGAACATGATTTAATTATCTTAGATTATATGACTGACTTGCTTAACATCATGTACGGACAGGAGCAAGCTTACGGTGTAGTTTCTGGAGTAAAATCTACTCGAGAAGGAATCAACGCTTTCTTAGAAGGTTATCTGAAAGAAGAAAATGTACGATTTAGAGATTCAAAGATTAAATTTGAAAAAACTCAAGAACGTCAGCAAGGATTAGTTAAAAGATTAATCGCTTGGTCTGAGATTCATAAGAAGTTAGGTTCATTTGAGTTGACGGCAGAATCTGGACAACTTAACAAAAATGAGATTATTGGAATTTTGGGAGAGAATGGTATTGGAAAAACTTCTTTTATCAAAATCTTGGCTGGATTAATCGAACCAGACTCGGGTGAGATTGATCAAAAGGTTAAAGTAGCGTATAAGCCACAGTATCTAGAAACCGATTCTGAAGCTTTAGTAATGGTGTTCTTACAAGAAGCGGTTACTAAGTATACTACTCAACTTATCCGTCCGTTAGAGATTGAGAAATTATTCACTAAGAAACTTAAAGAACTATCTGGGGGAGAATTGCAACGAGTATCAATCGTGAAATGTCTTTCCCAAGATGCTGAATTGTTTTTATTAGATGAACCTTCAGCTTATTTAGATGTAGAGCAAAGATTACTTGTTTCAAAAGTTATCAGTAATTTAACTCAAGAACGAGAGATTACAGTATTGGTAGTTGACCATGACTTAATGTTTTTAGATTATCTATCTGATAGGTTGATTGTTTTTAGTGGTGAGCCAGCTAAGCACGGAACTTTACGTGGTCCGTTTAAGATGGTGGAAGGGATGAACACTTTCTTGAAAGAGTTAGGGATTACTTTAAGAAGAGATTTAGCATCTAAACGTCCTAGGATAAATAAGCCCGGTTCGGTTAAGGATAGAGAGCAAAGAGAAGAAAATAAGTGGTATTATAATTAAGAGAATAAACTCTACTTCTTTACTTTATACCATTTCCACGCGTTTATAACAATTAATGAAATCATAACCAGTAGAACTAAGAATACCCCTTTGTTATATCCCCAAGCTAAGCTAACTTCTCCATGCAAGAGATGAGACATGGCTCGAGTTAAACCACAAGCAGGACAGTTACATCCTGAGAAAAATCCCGTAATTGGACAATGGTTATGAAAGAACAAAGGAATAATCATATTTTTAAAAACGCATAATTTTGGAGTACTCTCAATTATTCTGCTGGGGATTAAAGTTAAAAAAAATAAGATACTTGATAAGTTTATTACTATGGCTCTTGGTGAACCAAAACTAATAAAATCAAAAAAAAATAAACGAATCTCTCTTGTAATTTTCAAATTCTTATTCAACCCACTCGATTCCTTCAAATTTGTGTTTGGTAGCGATTAAGATTAAGTCAATTAACCACCAGATTCCACATCCGCCTAAAGTGATCAATTTTAATATTCCTAAACCTACCTGTCCCATGATAAATCTGTCTACTCCTAAAGATCCAAAAATAATAGACATTATTAGGGTTAGAATCCAATTCACTTTTCTCTTTGCCATAAATATAACCTCCTTTTTAAGAAGTAAAGCTAAATGGGTATAAAAAAGTTATTGAAAATTATCTGGACGTAATATAGATGAGTTTTCGTTATCTTTATATATCTGAAAAGGTTTCTATGCAATATTAATTATAAAAGGTGATCCTAATGGCTATGAGTAAGAAAGATTTGGAAAAGAAAGAAAAGTTATGGAAAGCAGAAATCGCTGCCTTAGAAGCTAAATGTCAAGGTGGTTCTGGAACTAAAGCTGATTATGAAGAATTGGCTAAAATGAGAAAAAAGATGAAGTAATTAGTACTGATTTTTAATATTATTTCTTTCTTCCCATTCTTTGTGTTTGTCGACTCTTTTCATATACCTTATCAGTTCAGGGGTACCTCCCCAACGTGTGAAGTGCTCTTCTATCTTTGTGATATCACTAATTCTTCCGGTAATTTCTCCACTTGCTCTAACCAAGTTTTTAATGTATCTTGGAACAAATAGGCAATAACGATTAATACTTATCACTGCATCATTAGGAGGAGTATATTCATCATGTCTGGTTGAATTTCCAGGGCTTAAGGTAACCGTAATGTCCTCAGGAAGAAAGAATTCCTCGCTGGGGTAGCCCAATTGTTTATCGCGTTCGGTGCTCCACCCTCTAGATTCTCGATACCACAAGGAGATTTCTCTCAAGTTTCCTTGCAGGAAATCGTAAGGAACATCTTTCTGGCCTTCTCGAACATGTACCCAATATCGTGTCATATATCGTTTCATTTTTAATTATCTCCAAAAACACCTTAGAAACCAACAGTTACTATCTAGTCAAAGCTTATCTATGTTTATCCTCCCTTTTGGGAGCATAATAGAAAAGATTAAATAGTTTAAGGGATTATTTGAGGTTAATGGACACCTCCATATTAGAAGACCTAGGATTAACTCCAGCAGAAATTAAAATCTATTTGACTTTGCTGGAATTAGGTTCTTCTTCTGCTGGAAAGATTATTGAAAAATCTAAATTACAGAATTCTGTCACACATCGTGCTCTCAATTCTTTAATCGAGAAAGGTCTGATTAGTTTTGTGCAAGAGGGTAAAAGAAGAATCTATCAGGCTACAGATCCGGAGAACTTTCATCAGTTTATGGATGAAAAGAAAGTCCGTTTTGATCAGATTCTTCCTGAATTAAAACAACGTCAAGGATTTTCCAAACAAAAAGAAAATGCTTTAGTCTTTAAAGGAATCCGAGGAATCAAAGAAATCTATTCTCTTTTAATTTCCACTAAAGCTAAAGAGTACAATACTTTTGGTGGGGGGAAGAGGGTAACTTATGAAGTTATGGGAGAAACGTGGTGGAAAAATATGCACACTAGAAGAATCGCCAACAAATTACCTGCTCGACAGATCTTTGATGAAACCATTAGAAAATTTGGGGTAGAATTGAATAAACAATCCCTATCTCAAGTCAAATTCTTACCCCAACAGTTTGAACAATTAACTGAAACGGTTATTGTAGGAAATAAAGTGGGAATAATTGTTTTTACCGAAAACCCGTATGGTTTCTTGATTGAAGATAAGGTAGTAGCTGATTCTTATCGAAAACAGTTTGAGTTGATGTGGAAAATAGCAAGGAAATAAATTATGGAATTCATTAATTTTTGGAAATTTATTGGAAGTATTTCTGTTTCTAAATGGATTTACAAGATCTCTAGAAATCTTTCACTCTTCCTGCATCTGGTTAAACATTCCGGCAGACAAGAGTTTCATATAGGATGGACTAATAATCTAAGCACGTTATCAACCCACTTAATCAAGAATGGTTTTGAACCTTCTCATTATGCTTGGATAGATCAAGATGAAGTCTTAAGTCTACGTAAGATCGATAAGAACAAGTTTCAGTATCATCTTAGGTTATATTCTGATGGAGAAATAAGGGGTCATCATGAGTATGCTCCAGATAGGTGTCCTTTGAAACATTATTATGAGCACAAGTTTGAAGCAAGAAAAGAAGATTTCAAAAGAATAATTGGAAACAAGTATAGGTGTACTTTTGAGTAGTAATCTTTATAAATTACTCTTGAAATTACATTCTTATGACTTTAGTTGACCAGATTAAATCTGTTAAGGAAGTAGGTCCTCAAGGGAGAATAGTTTCTTTTAATAATGACTGTGATGTTGGTTTTCAAGAAGGACCAACAGGATTAATTTTTGGAGTGATGCATTATCCTTTTCCGGAGATGAATCATGTTTATCATGCTTGGCCCATTAATGCAACTAATGGTGAGCACGAAGAATTTTCTCGCTCTTTTCGTGAAGAAAGTTTTTCTTTCTGGAAGAAAAAATATGGTAAAGAGAGTGATCTCATTCATCTTGAAAAAAGTATTGGGGACGTTTGTAAAGCGATTGGATTTGAATATGAAACCGAACGGGATTGGGGGGCTATTGCTGGATTTGGATTACTCTCTGTTCTTTCACTAGTCACCTTTCCAATAGGTGTTAAGGCGGCTCTCTCTTATCGAAATGCCAGGCGTAAAGGTCACGCTACTGGTAGTGGTGATGCTTGGGGTATTCCTATAGGTTTGACTATCGGCGCACCATTGCTCTTCTATAATCGCTTAGTGCATGGAGATCACACTGGTAATGTTCGAGTTAATCTTCCCGACGAAGGAGAAAATGCCTCCGCTGACCTCTATGAAGGAGATCCCAGTAAATTCAAAGCTTTGCTTTTACACCTAGAGAAATCAGGAGACATATTAATCGGTCAATATCGCCGGCCCATAGTTAAGGGAGATTATCTTTATCAAGCAAGAGAATTGGATAGAGAACATTTTGAAGAAGTTGCTTCTGTTAAACCTGATTGGCATCTTCCATTTGGATTAGATCCAAGATTAGACGAAAGATTGTCGCAGAACATTAAACAGTACGATGCTCAGCTTAAGAAGAATTGGGAGTTTGCTGCTTTTCTTAAGGGTAATCCTGAAGAAGCAGTGAAGGTTTATACTACGTTAACTCGCTAAAAATAACTTATTTCTTCTCAATTTGCTTTAAGAATTCTTCTACGGTAAGAGGAGGGCCTTTGATAGCATCCAAGACGGCTTTTGCTGTGGATTCACTTAATCCTTTCGGTCCTAAAGTCAAATGGCCCAGGGGATGAGATTCAACGTTTTCCATAAGTTGCTGACGATAACCTTTCTGACTAGAGTCATATGATAAATGATATCCTCTTTGGTTTAGCTCAGTAACGGTTTGTTCTAATAAAACTTTAGCCGTTTCATACTCAGAAACTACTTTATTCTCGGGAGGGATGATAAAACTTGCCTCGCCGAGAACTTTTTCCTGATAGATTACCTCAAAAGAACAAATTCCACGTTTAGTTACGGGCGTATGTTCGGCAGTAAAAGTTACTTCATCAAAATGGTCCATATACTCTACTTTACTAACCGGACCAGATTTACCAGCTAGAACATATAATCCGCGAATCTCAAGAGAATCTTCTTTACTTAACCCCCTTTTCTCTAATACTCCCTCAATTGATCTTTGTATAAGTTCCATAATTTAAAAACTAAAAATAAAAAATTAATTTACCGTAATCATACCTTGCATTCCGGGATGAATACTGCAGAAATATCTGAATTGTCCCTTATCATTGAATTGATAAGCAACTTTTCCGCCAACTGGCAACTTCTGGTCAAAATCTCCATTCTCTAAAGTTACAGTATGTTCCATGGCATCCTTGTTTACAAATTCAACACTGTCTCCAACTTTAACTGACAGATCCGCAGGCATGAACTGAAGATTCTCTAGAACCACTTGATATACTGTTCCCGTAACTGGTGTACTTGCTGGTGCAGCAGGAGCAACTTCTTTAGGACTGCTCACTTCAGGGGTAACCGTCGCCGGTTGACAAGCTACCAGTAGCATCAATGCTCCTAATACCATTAAAATTGTTAATATTTTCTTCATTTTTTCCTCCTTAAATTTTTATTTTATCAGCAAACTCTCCAATAATCGGGATTTCTTTCTCTTCTCCAGAAAGCGAATATACTAATCCTAAAATCCATAATATAATCATTCCTGCCCATAATACTGCAGTAATGATATTTCCAATGATGGGAATCCAAGAAACAAACCAACTAGCTATGTTCACTAATACAAAACCAATGAATAAGACCAGACCTTGTTTAGCATAATACATAGCATATTTATCTTGTTTTTTTAATAATAGCACTAATAAAAAGCCAATTACGGTTAAGAATATTCCTAGGAAAGCAAATCCCTTATCTTCTTGCGATTTTTGTTTAACCATCTCTATTAGCTTTAATAATCATCAGGATATAAAAACTTTCTTAAGTTCTAATGATACTTTTCCAATCTTGACGATGATATTTCCATAATAAATATCCTGAAACTAAGATCATTATCAAGCTGAACCATTGTCCCGGAGTCAGAGAAAGCCAAGTAGGATCTTCTCTAAAGAAATCTAAGATAAATCTAGCGATACCTTCCAATAGTACAAAGTTTAAGAAAATAAAGCCAGCTTTGAACTTCGTTTTCAAGGTTAAAAAGACTAACCAGAAACTGAACAAGAATCGGTAAGCTGCTCCGTATAATACTTGGGGATGTCGACATTGAGTATCATGTTGTGGAAAAACCACACACCATGAACCATTCCAAACTTTTCCGACTAATTCTCCGTTGATGAAATTAGCAATTCTGCCTAAAGCTAAGGCAAACATGGTCGGGAAACTAAGGGCATCAGCCATTTCCCAGAATTTAAGCTGGGTTTTCTTACAATAGAGGTATACTGCGACAATTATTCCGACTAATCCTCCATGAAAACTCATTCCACCTTGCCAGAATTTGAAAAAGTTTAGGGGATTTAAAAGGTAATATCCTGGTTCCCAGAACACTTCAAATAAACGCGATCCGATCAATACTCCTACCATGGCCCAGAACATTAAATCCCAGGTTTGTTCTGGATTAAGTTTTAATTGGCCCTTCTTGCTTAAATGGTGTAACCACCATACACATAGGAAGAATCCTAATACATAAGCTAGACCGTACCATCTTATTTGAGCAAAACCAAGGTCCAGAAGTATCGGATTAAGCGTATTGACCCACATATTAAGGTTAAATTCTTACCTACTTATATGGTTTTCTTTAGTTACAAAAGAAAAAGGAAGTAGATGCTCTAATTAGTATACTCTCTCGATTATACTCCATTACCGTAAACTTTATATATAGACAACCGTAACTAGAGTTAATAATAATCAAGTTTAAAAAAGAAAGGTGAAATCATTATGGAAGAAAAGGATAAGAATTATTCTAAAGAACTCATTGGGAAAACTATCGTTTCTAAAACTGGTAAGAAGTTCGGTGAAGTTGGAGACTTGATCTTTGAAGTAAGTTCAGGAGAGTTGATCCATATTTTGTTAAGAAACCCCACTTCTTATACCGAAAGAATGGAATTAGAGAAAACCAAAGAAGGTAACATCTTAATTCCTTTCTCTGCAGTTATTGCTACTGGCGACTTTATCGTAGTAGCTGAAGAAGATATTATTTAATTTTTTTAATCATTTATCTTTTATTGTTTTGGTGATAGTTTTTTCTGACGTTTAAGGGAGGAATTAAAAATGGATCTCACTATGGATAAAAATTTTACAGATTTAGGTTTTGTTCTGGACGATGCATCTGGGAAAGCAAATAGAGATGAACTGGGAAACTTAATCTATCACAAGGGGTTCTCTCGCCATTATGATACTTACGGGGGGCACTATCACTTTTTCTTCCTAAAAGGAGTATTTGTTCCTACCCAAAACGAATATGAACTTTGGGTAAAAAGTGATTCTCTTGATCAAAACCATCGGAAGTCATTAGAAGAAGATCTTAGTAAGAGTTTTTGTTCTTATGGATTAGATGACCTATTGGGGAGAGCAGTTAATGAATTTAAAGAGAGAAGGGGTATTCCAGATAGTGTTTTGATCGAAGGGATTGCTCCTTGTTTACGGGGCATACCCGAAGTAAGAGTTCGAGGTTCAAATCTGTTAGAAGTTTATCGTAATATGGAAAAAGCGTTGATTGGTTTAGGGTATGCTGAAGGACCATTACCACATAATGATCAAACAATCAGGTCTCCTATTTTTTAGAATAGATTTTTTACTTTTTTGAATCTTATCCTTGATATCCTCGATTCTTATTCATCCCTTCGAAATAAACTTCTCTTGATTCTGGATCAAGGATCTTGTCAACTCGATACATTCCTTTTGTGTAAACTTTTCCTTCTCTTAAGAAATGCGTTGCTTCTAAGATAGTAATCGCTGCTAAAGGCCGAGACAGTTGCTGATTTCCTTTAGTCTCTAAAAGAGGAACTTCTCCATGAAACCAATAGTTGCGTTGTCCTTCTTTAAGAAAAGAATAAGTTTGACCTGCTTCTAAACTTTCTGGTAAACACTCCTCTAAAGTTCTTCTTCCTGCTCTGAACTCAGAAATACTTCTCAAAGCTAGATCTGGATTGAATTCAACTTGGATGCCCATTTTAATCCTTCCACTTTTGAACATAAGCTACATCGTTAGTATGTCGACCATGTCCAATGGCAATTACTTCTCTACCACTAGAAACAAGATCTAAATATTGACACAAATGGGGGTGAAGTTCTTTTCCCTTCTTTACCTCATTAGTCCCATCAGTAAATAAGTAAGGGGAACTGGGTAGAATTTGAATAATGGGGATACATGCTTTTACGGTAAGCTCTTCTCTCAGCAAAGGATCTCCAGAATTGATGAGGGTTCCAACTTGGTAATCTCGATACGGCCGAACGACTTTGTAAGCAGTAATTACTCCGATCTTTTTTACTGATAAGGCTCGATCTAAGGCATTACGTACTTGCATCGCGTTTCCTTCGGTTTTGTAAACTACTCCCGTTTCGACCATATCATCTAAGCGCCAAATTCTTGATCGCTTAGACGTTTCTCCCGTTTCTCCGAAAACATAAGCAGCAAGTAAAGCATTTGCTTCCGCTAAAGAGAAATTTGCATCGATTCCTTGGATTCTGACTTTAGAATCATGCAAAGAATATCCTCCTTCTAATGCTTGATAAAAAGCTTGATTTACTTCAGTAAAAGCAGCGTGAATTTGTTCCGGAAGTAAGAATTCTTCCAATGTTGCGGTTCTTTCAAAAGTTATCGGGAGTTTACTCTTAGAAGAGATAGCAGAAAGTCTACTCAGTTGGTCCTGACGGATGAATCCGGACATGGTTTTGCCATTCCCCCCTACGGAGGTATTTCCTAATTTGAAAACAGAAATGGGTCTATACCTAATAGCAGGATGAGTTAATCCCGCATCTCCAATGCTTCCCATCCCGTCAGTGTGAGCACCAGTACGATTCTTACTGTATTTGGTTCCCCCGCTTAATAGGGTTGATTGCACACATTCAATGATTCCTGCTTGTCCTTGATCTATTAAATGATTTATCTCCTCGCGAGTATCTCCAATATAAAACAAACCTCTGCTCATTACTCTTTGATACTGTTCTAATAGGAATGTTTCAGGATTATCATGGATGAAGAAATCTATCTCTTTATCACTTAACTTATTGCGCAGAGCTTGTAAACGGGAATTCTTGGCTAAAGAAGGCCCATCCCTTAAAGATAAACCCAGATCTTTCATAGAAAGAATGCCCATCTCTACCAATTCCTGGTCGTGTTTCAAGCTATCATTAAATAATTCTATCTGGTGTTTTACTGCATTGAGGAATTCTTCTGGATCGTAAAGAACATCCTCTACTAACGGTGCTTTCTTACCGGCAGCGTACATCGCAGAAGAAGTAGCCCCAGAAATGGTAGATCCCATAGCATTTGGTTTACCTACAATATCGTCAGCGCGATTGGTGGGAATAACTAAATTAGCTTTAGCATCGATCATCAAATGATATTCTATCCCTAATTGGTTTCTTCCTGTAGCAGCAGTAAAAGTAAACACTTCACTTTCTAAGGAAAAGGGATTAATCTGGGTATTAGGTCCAATATAATTCTTGATATGCGGATCAGTTAAGGTTTTAGGACAAAGATGTAAACTAATGCGAACATCTCTCCCTTCTTTATTAATGGTGTGAACACCTTTTCCAGCATTATGGGTACTGTTGGGAGCGTAAACCCACCCTACACTGGGATCGGTGCGCATAATTAAGTCGGTAGTTTTAGCCTTTGCTTCATCTCCTTTTTGTCCCCCCATTACCACATATACATTTACTTTACCTCTTTCATTATGGTCAAAATAAAGTTGGTGCCCTTTCTTATCCGTAATAACTTGATAACGAGAAGGTGAAGGAAGAGGGGTTGATTGAACTATATACTCTAGTCCATTCATACTTTGAAAGTCTACTTGAATTAAAGATTCATCCATATTCTGACTTATTTAAGAAATCCTTTTTAATCTTTTATCAACTCTAAACTATGCTTTAGAATTAGTTTTGTTTGGGAGGGAACTCATCATCAATTTTCTTCATATATTCCTTAACCCTGGATAATACTTGAGAAAGAACAAAATTTTCTACTTTTTCTTCAAATATCTCGTTCAAGTTCCCAAACTCAGAAATTCTATACAAATTAGCGTTAGTTTCTACTAAATATAAGTCTTTTAATCTCTTTAACTGTCTTCGGATGTTAGAAGAAGCAATTCCTAGCATGGGCAACTTCATCTCTTTACGAGTATCTATCACTTTATTTTTTACTTCTTCAGAATGTAATTCTTCTTTTCTACCTTTAGCTTGTAAAAGAACCAGTAAAACATCTACCATTACATCGCGAGAATCTCCAGGTTGAAGTAATCCTACCGAAAGACAGAATTTTCTAACTAACTCTCTTCCCGAAACTGCTGGTTTTTCATAGCGGCGTAGAGTTAATTCCACTAATGGCGTATCTCGACTTATTTTACCCAAACATTCTCACCTGTGTGAAAAAGTAAACTCTTGTTACTTTTAAATCTTTCTTTAAATAAAAAATTAAAGACGATTAAAAATAAATTAAAAATGCAAAATTATTTATGTAAATACCAGAACTTTACTTTGTCCTTGCTTTTATCGTCGACACGGGCATAGAAGTTTCTTTCCAGTTGTACCAAGTCTCCAACTTTAAGTTTGCTCATGTTAACTTCTCCTACTCCGGAAAGAACTGAAGCGTCGTCCATCAACACTTCTACTTTGATGTTTTCCTGCACTGGAACCCAATGCACGATCATACCTTTGTTTTTAGCATTCTTGTAATCTTCAAATTCTCCTTCGACGAAGAGATATTTTCCTTTCTTAACCTCAAAATTGCAATAGTCCATTAATCTATGAATCTTTCCTTCTTCCAATCGAGGAAGATCATTCTGAGTAAGGTATACTTCTCCTTTAGCCTGGATCTTTCTCTTGCCTTTTTCAGGGAAAGCGGGATGAACATCCGGATGAGCTTCTTTCTCAGGAGCTTCTTCTATTTTCACTTTTACGGGATTAGCTACAAAGAAGTATCGGTTTGCTTCTGGTTCGATAATTTCACGGTTGAAAGAGTTGATAGATTTCCAGAATTCTTCTTGAGGAACGGTTTTATCTACCGGAGAAATTCCTACCAATTCAGTGTATTTTAAGAAAGCTCCTGGTTGGTATCCTCTTCTCTTCAAGGCCGCTAGGAATGGTACTCGAATATCATCCCATCCCGTATAAATACCTTCATTTATTTTAGCTCTGGTTTTGCTACAAGATATTTCTAACCCTTCAAAGTTATACCTTCCTAAGAAGTATGTTTCTGGAAATTTATCTCCTAAACCCAGAGCTTTGTACATCATTTCTTGGCGTTTAGCGTTATCAGCATGATCTTTTGCTCGGATAATATGGGTCATCCCTGCCTCGATGTCATCAACAGTAACGCAAAGATTCATCAAGGGCCACACTCGGTATTTTAATTTCTGTCTAGGATGTTCAGAATCATTAATTCTTACTAAAGGAAAATCACGCATCGCCGGGTTTTTGTCTTGCATACTTGACTTAAATCTTAATACTGCATCGCCTTCTTTACACTTAGATTTATCGAACATGTTCTTCCATCGCTTAAGGTTTTCTTCTGTTTTCAATTTTCTACAAGGACAATCTTGCATCTTTTCAGAATGTTTCTTAAATTCTTCTTGAGAACAAGTGCAAACATAGCAAGCTCCCAAGTTGATAAACTTTTCAGCATAATCGTAATAAATATTCATCCGTTCAGATTGGATCCATACTTCGGTAACATTTCCAAAAATCCATTCTGCATCTTTAGGAAGCATATCATAAGCAACGGGGTCAATATTATCACTATTGGTGTCTTCTATACGCAAAATGAACTTTCCACCATACTTCTTAACATATAAACAAGTTAAACCCCCCGTGAAAGCATGACCAATATGCATTGGTCCTGATGGAGAAGGAGCAAACCGCATGATTACTCCTTTTTTTGGATCTACCTTTTCTAATTCTTTTAATCCAACTCTTTTTTCTTCCTTTTTCTCCTGCAACAACTCGGGTGCAGTTTTTTCTAACTCTTTCTTTATTGCTTCTTTGCTTAACTTAACTACTTCCTTAGCGATAGTTTGAATCTCCTTTAACACTTCTGGCACTTTAGTTTTAAGTCCAGCTTCATCTTTGAGTACTGCTCCCAGAATTACTTTATCATTAATGCTTCCATTAAAGTCAAAAGCGTTTTTAAGGACATGTTTACGAATAAGTTCTTTCATGCTTGATTCAAATAAGGGATGATTCTTAAATTTTTCTGGTTTAAAGTTAGAACTTATGTATTTCAATCAACTTCTTCATGGCCCGAACAAATTGGTCTGCTTCTAAGTATAACTTCTCATACTCTGGTCCGGTAATCTCTTTAATCTCACGATGGGTAATCATTTTACTTAAACGATAAAATTTGCGCATAGTATCAACATATTTTGGTTCAAGCAACTTTGATTTAACAAAAACTCGTTCCAACATATCTGCTACATGTTCCGGGGTAGGAGGAATCTCGTTCTTACGCATTAAAGCGGCATGAGCCGAATCGATCACTGCCCAGTATAGATCTAATCCTGCTTGTAACAAGTGCCAACGAGAATTTAATAAAGTACGTGGACTCCTTCCAAAATAACGCCATACACTTTCTTCTGAAGGTCGGATTCTTCCTTGTTTTAGCAATTTCTGCATTGGTTCAAAGAAGCCGATATCAATTAAAGTTACTCCGTCTCGAAGAATATTGACCACTACCGGATCTCCGCCTCGAGTATATTCCCAGAAAGAAGTTAAGGTCATAGAAGTAATGTGCAGTTTAGTAGAAGTCTTAGCGATAATGTTCTCTACAATGATTCGGTATGCTTCTACCAATGGTTCATTGATGGTGAAGTTAGCATCATCGGTAATAACTAGGATGTCGATATCACTCTTTGCAGTATCTTCTCTTCGCGCTGAAGATCCAAACAGTATGATCGAGATTACAAAATTGTCTAATTCTTTTTTAGTCTGTTCTGCAAATTTTAAGGCGATACGAAAGTCTTCCGTGGGATATTTATGAATATTCTCATTTTCTCGCTTTTCGATTCTGAATTCCATATTCTTTATCACATCTTTTCGGCGTTATTAAGCTTTTTTAACTATTATCTGGTAGTTCTATTGTGGTATTTTATTAAAATTTTGTACACTCTTCAGCAACATTTTTAAAGTGAAGTGGTTGAATTAACCCCATGAGCGAAAAAGTTATTTATGATGTTTTGGTAATTGGAGCCGGTCCGGCTGGACTTGCTGCAGCAATTTATGCTGGAAGAAAGAAACTTAAGACCGGGATTATTAGCATTGATATTGGTGGTCAGGGAAACCTTACTTCACATATTGAAAACTATCCTGGCGCCTTACCTCAATCCGGAATGGAATTGATGGATAAGTTTCACACTCAAGCTCTAAATTTCGGTGCTGAACTTATTTTGGGAAAGGCTAAAGAAGTATTGCCCCAAGGAGAGCTATTCCAAGTAACTTTAGCTAATGATGAGATGTATACTACCAGAAGTATAATCTTAACTTTTGGGAAAGTTCCTAGACAACTAGGAATACCGGGTGAAGAACGGTTCTTGGGTAGAGGTGTTTCTACTTGCGCAACTTGTGACGGTCCTTTGTTTAAGAATAAAATTGTATCGGTGGTGGGGGGAGGAAACTCAGCTATGGAAGCGGCGTTAGATCTGGCTCATCATGCTCAGAAAGTTTATCTTATTCATCGTCGTGTTGATTTTAGAGGAGATGAAGTTACTGTAGATAAAATTAAACAAAATCCTAAAATCGAACTAGTTTTAGAATCAGCTCCGATTGAAGTTAAGGGAGAAAAGTTTGTTACATCCATCATTTTGGAGAATCTAGTAACTAATAAGAAGAAAGAGATAAAAGTTGACGGTTTGTTTTTAGAGATTGGTTATGCTGTTGATAGTTCCATTGTTAAAGAAATTGTAGAGATAAATCCTGCTAATGAAGTGATGGTAGATCGATTGGGAAGAACTTCTCGTTCTGGAATTTTTGCTGCAGGAGACGTTACCGATACTCCCTTTAAGCAAGCCATTATCGCTGCCGGTGATGGGGCCAGAGCAGCCTTACAAGCATACACTTATCTTACTGGTGGGAAAGCCGGCCCGGATTGGAAACATTAAAAGATTAAAAATGAAATGGCAATTTGCTTTCTTATTGGTTCTTTCTTTACTATTTTTAGTAAGTTGTGGTCCTAACCAGGAACAACTTCAGAATTTTGCCACTTGTTTAACCGATCAAGGAGCGGTAATGTACGGTGCTTCTTGGTGTGTTCATTGTAAAGAGCAGAAAGAAATGTTCGGGGATGCTTTCGTTAAGGTGAATTATGTTGAATGTACCATAGAAGAGCAACGTTGTTCTGAGGAGAATATTTCTGGGTTGCCCACTTGGAAGTTTAAAGATGGGTCCATTCTAGAAGGAGCTTTGCCTTTTTCCGAGTTAGAATCTAAAACTGGATGTAAGTTAAGATAACCTGAAAACGAATATTCTAATAACCAATTTTCTTTAACACTTCTTCAACTGCAGATGCATTCTGCATAACATAAAAATGAACACTCGGTGCTCCTTTTTGGATCAATTTTTCAACTTGTGCTGTGGTCCAGGCAATCCCAATTTCAGTAGCATGTTCTGGTGATTCTTCAATCTCTTTTGTTAGGTCGTAAGGTATTTCAAGATGGAATCGTTTTGGTATCCTTGTCAATTGTTCTTTAGAGGTGATAATCTTAAGTCCGGGGATAATTGGTACAGTGATGCCACTAGAACGACACTTTTCAACAAAATTAAAGTAATGCTCATTGTCAAAAAACATTTGAGTAACTATATATTGTGCACCTGCATCAACTTTCTCTTTTAGATGCAAGATATCAGTAGTCATGTTTGGAGCTTCGTAATGTTTTTCTGGATAACCCGCAACTCCGATACAAAAATCAGTTGATTCTGCGTCAAGTAAGGGAGTAAGATATTTTCCTCGATTCATGGCTGTAATCTGCGTTACTAGATCAACAGCATATTCATTTGCAGTTTTTCCTTCAGTGAGGGGTTTGTGGTACCCATTTTCGTCACCACGTACCGCAAAAGCATTACGAATTCCGGAATAATGAAATTCAATCAGAACATCTTCTGTTTCTTCGCGCGTGAACCCCTGACAAAGAAGGTGTGGTACAGCATCAATCTTGTATTTATGTTGAAGTACGGTACAGATGCCAATTACCCCCAGACGCTTGCGTTTCACTCTACGTCTAATCCCTTCAGGAGTTTCTTCATATTCTACTTCTGCAGCATGGCTGGTAACATCAATAAAAGGAGGATTATATTTCGCGAGGGTATCAATAACCTTTAACAGATCTTCTAATTTACTGCCTCGTTTAGGTGGAATGATCTCAAAACTAATTAGGGGATGCTTTGCTTGTATAATATGTTCAGTTACTTTCATGATAACTCTTAGAAGAGGAACAGTTTATTAAATTAGTGGGTGGCGAGTATATTGGTGGAGAAGAAAAGGTATACCCATTAACTCTTCGTAACCTTTATATATTACTACTATATTTAATAAATATTAAAAATAATCAATATAATAAATATATTGGATATGTTAAATCATGGATAAAGTTCAGCAAGAATTTGTAGATTTCCATCAAAGGGTGGTAGGTTCAATACTTCCAGATCCTCTTTGTGCTAAGATCATCGCTAGGTTATTCATTGAAACAGAAGAACTAACCTTAGAAGACTTAGCTAAAGAGACCGGGTTTAGTCTAGCTTCCATCAGTAATAAAGCAAAATTTCTTGAGAATATGGGCCTGATTAAACGTTTCTGTAAACCGGGAAGCAAGAAGATTTACTTATTCATGGAAAAGAATATGCTCCTCACTATAAGAGAACATTTTATGCGTAAACAAGAATTGATCATCAACCAATGTAAACAAGGCTTACCGGGGTTATTAAATCAATTTGAAGGTAAGAAATTAAACGAAAAAGAGAAGAAAGAGATAATTTTGATAAAGGATTATCTTCGTCAAGTGCAAGATGCAGAAGTGCTATTTAAAGAATTTATACAAAGATTAGAAGGTGGAAAATATGAAAAGTAAAACGTTAATCACGTTGTTTATGTTAATAGTCTTCGGTGTAAGTATGGTGGTTTTGGGAGATACGTATACTACTCCAAATCTCCGCGTGACTTTAATGTCTCAAGAACCAGACCCAGCCGAACCGGGGGAGACCATTACTGTAAAATTTAAGATTGAAAATGAAGGAGCTCAATCAAGCCAAGACACCATAGTTAAACTTCTTTTGAAATATCCATTTACTGTATATGGCGATACTACTGAGAAGAATATTGGGAAGCTGAAAGCTCTTTCTACCGGTGCTGATGCTGCTATTGTGGAATTCAAATTAAAGATTGATGAACAAGCAGTCCAAGGAGACTTACCTCTAGATTTAGTGGTTCAGTTGGGAGATGGTGCAGTAAGTTATACTAATGGTGAATTTGTGATTCATGTCCAGTCCAGAAACGCCTTATTGGAAATAACTTCCATTACTTCTGATCCTTCTCCGATTGCCCCAGGAGATGTGGCTAATATTAACATCATTGTAAAGAACCCTTCTCAAACTCTGTTTAGAGATATTCGTTTCAAATTAGACCTTACCGGAAGTACAATTCCTCTAGCTCCCCACCAAAGCTCCTCGGAAAAGAGTATTCCTTTATTATTGTCTAATTATCAACAGACTTTAAGTTTTGGTTTGATCGCTTTACCCAATGCCGCATCGGGGTTGTACAAAATTCCGGTTAACATTACCTATTATGATGAAAAAGGGAATTCTTATTTTATCAATGATGTGTTAGCTGTTTTAGTCGGTGAAAAACCCAATATGCGCATTTATCTAAAAAAGAGTACGGTAATGCAAGATGGAGAAGCAGGAAAAATTACCTTAGAAGTAGCTAATGCCGGGAATACGGACATGAAATACGTCCAGTTGACTTTGCAACCTTCTGACGATTATCATCTGGTTACGACCAGAGAATATTTTTACTTAGGAAACATTAATTCTGATGATACTCAAAGTGAAGAAGTGGACGTATATCTTACCCCTAAGGATAAAGTAGTGCATATCCCTGGAACTTTAAAATATGTTGATGCTAACAATAAAGAGTATCAACAGACCTTTGATCTAGAGTTAAACACCTATTCTTCTTCCGAGTTAAAGAAGTTTGGACTGGTTCCGGCAAGCAGTAGCTGGGTTTATGTTCTAATCTTAATAATCCTGGTTGGGGCCATCTTCGGATATCGCCAGTGGAAGAAGAAGAAAAACGGTAAGAAGTAATCTTTTTATTTTTTTAACATGATTACTGACTACTTCCGTTTAGCGTACCAAAGTGCTAAGCATCGTAAGTTACGATCTTGGCTTACTATGATTGGTATCTTTATTGGTATTGCTTCGGTAGTAGCTTTAATCTCATTAAGTCAAGGATTACAGACAGCCATTTCTACTCAGTTTCTTAAACTTGGTTCAGATAAATTAATAATTCAAGCTGCAGGGTCTGGTTTTGGTCCTCCCGGGACAGACGTTTCTGTTCCTTTAACTAAAGCTGATCGAGATGCTATCTATAAAGCTAAAGGGGTAGACTTGGTGGTAGGAAGGTTACTGCGGATGAGTAAACTTCAACATGACAATGAGATAAAATATACTTATGTTGTTTCGTTTCCAGACAATCCTAGAGAAGCACAATTAGTTAATGAGGTGGCTGATTATCAGGCAAATCAAGGAAGAATTCTTAATTATGACGATGGATATAAAGTAGTTCTTGGACCAGATTTTGCTAAAGACTTTTTCGAAAAAGAGTTACAAGTAAGAGATAAAATTGAGATCAATTCACAAGAGTTTACAGTAGTGGGGATATTAAAAAAATCAGGTAATCCCCAAACTGATTCTTCTTTAGTGGTTCCCGAGGCAGCTCTTCGTAAGGTGCTTAATGTTCCAGAAGAGATGGACGTTATTAATGTTAAAGTTCAAGCTGGAGAAAATTTAAATGTTGTTGCTGAGAATGTTCAAAAAGAGTTACGTAAATTTAGAAACGTGGAAAAAGGAAAAGAAGATTTTAGTGTTCAAACACCGGAAAGTTTATTGAACACATTAAACACTATTCTCTTGGTTATTGAAAGTGTTTTAATTGGAGTTGCTGCCATTTCTTTGTTTGTAGGTGGGATTGGAATTATGAATACCATGTATACCGCAGTTTTAGAAAGAACTAAAGAGATTGGGATCATGAAAGCTATCGGAGCCAAGAATGGTGAGATTATGGCCATATTCTTGATTGAATCTGGAATGTTGGGGCTGGTAGGCGGGATTATCGGAGCTCTGTTAGGTTATGGAATCAGTAAAACTGTAGAACTAATCGCTTTCCAAGTGTACCAAACTAGTTTGATTCAGGCCGATTTTAATCCTTTAGTGATGTTAGGCACATTAGGGTTTGCTTTTATTATTGGAGCTCTTTCTGGATGGTACCCGGCCAGACAAGCTTCTAAACTTAAACCAGTGGAGGCCTTGCGTCAATGATTAGAGATTATTTTTTAATCCCGTGGAAAGAGTTGCGGAGAAGAAAATTACGTTCCTGGCTTACTTTGATTGGGGTATTTATTGGCATAGCTGCTATAATCTCTTTAATTAGTTTGGGACAAGGTTTGCAAAATGCAATTACCAGTCAACTTTCTTCTCTGGGGACAGATAAATTGATGATTATGGCTAAGGGAAGTTCCATCGGAAGCGCTTCTTCTGCCGCAGTAAAATTAACTGATCAAGATGTTAAAGTGGTACGTAGAACTCCCGGGATTAAAGCGGTGACTGGAGTAATTTATACCACCGGAAGAATCGAGATAAACAACGTGGTAAGATATAACTTTGTTGAAGGAATCCCCACGGTTCAAGAAGAAGGAGATTTGTTTAATAGTATGCAAGGTTATAAGCTACTTTCCGGAAGAGGATTACAATCTGGAGATAAGTATAAGGTGGTTTTAGGATATGAATATACTAACCCTGACCAATTTGGAAGAGTAGTAAATGTGGGAGAAAAAATTTTAATTAAGGATGAATCCTTTAAAGTGGTGGGAATTTACAAAAAGATTGGTTCTCCTCCTGATGATAAAGCAGTTATTATTCCCATTGAAGCTTATCAAGAAGTATTCAATAAACCTAATGAAATCAGTATGATGGTGGCGCAAACTGATGCTGGAGAAGATCCTTCTTTAGTAGCAGAAGAAGTTAAGAAAGAGTTACGTGATTCTCGTAATGTAAAAGAGAAAGAAGAAGATTTTACCGTACAAACCCCTGAACAATTATTCTCCTCTTTTGGAACTATCTTGGACATTGTGCAAATAGTTCTAATTGGTATTGCTAGTATTTCTTTATTAGTGGGAGGAATTAATATCATGAATACTATGTATACTTCGGTGTTACAAAGAACTAAAGAAATTGGAGTGATGAAAGCCTTGGGGGCAAAGAATGTTCAAGTAATGTCTTTATTTTTAGTGGAAGCAGGATTCTACGGTTTAGGTGGAGGCATAGTGGGAGTAACCGGAGGAATGTTGATTGCCAAACTGGTGGAGTTTGCGGTAACCACTGTCCTCGGTCCGTATTTAGTAATAACTTTCAGTTGGGGATTAATCTTTGGTACGCTTGGTTTTTCCTTTTTAGTTGGGGCATTATCTGGATTAGCTCCAGCATATAAAGCCTCAAGATTAAGTCCGGTAGACTCGCTGAGATATGAATAAAGGTGAATACTCATGAAATCAAAAAAAAATGAAAAAGATAAAATCCAAGAGATCAAATTAGTTTCGGATAAACCTGCTAAGGAAACTTCTTCCGATAAAGTGATCATCCGTATGCGTGATGTGTGGAAGACCTATTATATGGGGGATGTTTCTCTGGACGTGTTAAAAGGAGTTAACTTGGATATTTATCGACAGGAATTTGTAGCTATCCTTGGTCCTTCTGGATCTGGAAAGTCTACTTTAATGAACCAAGTGGGATTATTAGATGTTCCTACTAAGGGAAGGATTACTATCGATGATGTTGATATATCTACTCTTTCAGAATCAGAATTAGCCCAAATTCGAGGTAGAAAGATTGGTTTTGTATTTCAGCAGTTTAACTTGATTCAAACCTTAACCGCTTTAGAGAATGTCATGCTGCCGATGGTGTTTCAAGGTGTTCCCGAAGAAACCAGAATCATAAGGGCTACCAAGTTGTTAGAAATGGTGGGTTTAGGAGACAGGATGCATCATCGACCTAATGAATTATCTGGAGGACAACAACAAAGAGTAGCTATCGCTCGTTCTTTGATCAATGATCCGGAGATTATCTTAGCAGATGAACCGACTGGAAACTTAGATACCAAATCGGGAGAAGCAGTAATGCAAATGTTGCTTGATTTACATCAGAAAGAGAAGAAGACTATTATTCTGATTACTCATGATGTGGCTAAGGTCAAACATACGGATAGAGTGGTGTATATTATGGATGGAGTGATAGAGAAGATAGAAAAAAGGTAAAATTAAACCTTCCGATTACTTGTAGTGTTTGGTCAAATAATTATCCATCCATTGGGTTAACAAGATTCCTTTGGAAGTGACTTCAATCTTTTTGGGAGAGACGTCAATTAAATTATTCTCTCGCATAAACTTTATCTCTTCTTCAAAATCATCATAAGGATTGCTACTCCATTTATCCACATAGTCTTGAATTAACATTCCATTTATTTCTGGTCGGATAAAATATCTTAAGGATCTTACTAAGAACATGGCTTTAAGGTTTCTCACTTTTCTTAGCTTGATGCTTCCTTCTTCTATCTTTGATTCTTCAACTAGATATCGGCCGGGACAGAGATTCTTAAATACATGTCCCTCTACCTCGGAAACGGCTCCCGGACCTAAACCCAAGAGATTTTCTAATCTTCCTCTGCCTTCTCTTTGTTCACAATATCCGTCCGAGTTTCTTTTCTTTATAGCGTGGTTCTGCGAAAGAATCTCATAACCCTTCTCACTAAAATAATTCAGGAAACGATTTAAAGCCTTGATCTCTTCAATACCATTCTTCCCAAAGGCCTGTCTGATTTGGTACAAAAAGATGGAGTTAATGTCTAGCCGAAGGGCTTGTTCAAAGTCTCTTTCTAGTGAAGCTTCAGTTTGTCCTTTCTGTCCGGCTAATAAGTCAATTGAAACGTTTGGAAAATATCTCTTAGCAATATTTATTAACCTTTTAGCTTCTTCTGCTTTTTGTCCAACTCTTCCATTAGTTCTGTTAATTTTGTCTTCAAAGGTCTGTATTCCGAAACTGATTCTGTTGAAACCATATTTAGAAATTAATTTTAGCTTTTCTTCATCCAAACCGACGGGTGAAACTTCTATATCTAATTCTTCTAGTTTTTCTTTTGGGAATTCTCGAGTTATCATTCCAAGAAAATCTTCCAGTTGTTGATGATCAAAGAAATTTGGGGTTCCTCCCCCAATATGAATGGTCTTTAGATCAGAAAAACTAAACAGAGATTTGTATCGAGAAATTTCCCGTTTAAGTTCTCTCAGATAATCGATAACTTGTTCTTGGTCTGGAGCTATAATCTTAGGATATGTACAATAATGACACTCCTGCTTACAAAAAGGAACATGGACATAGAGGTTCTGAATATCTGCTCCTTTAATTCTCTCCAGTAATCGTTCTAATGGAACTGATTCATCCTCTGAGTTTCCATAATAGTATGGACTAGCGTATATGGTCTCGGTGTCTCTCATAGACTTTTTATTGTTTATTTGCTCAATAAGATCTAGTAATACTCTCTCTTTGATTAATTCGTAATGGTTAAGACGCTTCTTCATCTTCTTGCCTCTTTTATCAATTGTGATGGCAGATACATATCAATAATTTCTAAGTGTTTAAATGTACCAAAATTATGTCCTACTAAGTTCTTGACTAAGAAAATCTTCTTGCTTTGACCTAAATTATCTAATCCTCTTAAAACTGAACCAATTAACGGAAAAAGCAGTTCAAAGTTAACTTTCTCAAAATAATTGGAATCACGTTCAATTCCTCCGTACATACTTTTGATTAAGTCACTTGGCCCAAGCACGTAAAAATCAGCCTCTGCGTATTTATTAATCTCTAATAAGTTAGCCGGAACTTCGAGCATCATTCCAACTTTAATTTCTCCTACTTGGTCTTTAATTCTTTGTCTTAACTTAGAATATTCTTCCGGAAAGATCACATAGGGTATGAGGACTCCAACCTTCTTTCCTTTTCGGGTTAATGATTTAATGACGTCTAAATCAAGGTTCAATAATTCTTCTTGTTCCAATAGTCTGGCTGCTCCTCTACTTTGATAACTTTCTCCCAGGAAACTGAATTCCTTATTATTGTAATCGCAGAGCCGGTAAATAACTCTCTCTGGAAGCTTGTCAAATATCTTCTCATCTAAATATTTCAGATAATCTTCCTTTTTCTCAGAGAAGTATTTTCTGTCTCCAAAGAACCGGAGGAATAAGAATTCACTTCTAACTAGAGTTCCTTCGCATTTTTCTTTCAGAAAGGGGTTTCTATCTATAAACGAGTTAATCATCCAAACTTTCTTTAAGGAAGGTATGGTTTGTCTTATTTTTCTTGGATCATAATCTACATCTAAAAGCGACTCCTTTAAGATAAAACTCACATGGCTATTTCTGGGAATAGTCCTTAATCTAGTTAGTTCTTCTTTACCAATATTTCCAATTCTTGGAACGAAATCATATCTTGGCACGAGTAACCTCTGTTTTGGTATATTCCTTTGTTTTTTCTCGCAAAAATCGGTCTATCTCTACAAATAATTCCTCTGCCTTGCCCGAGGGAGTATATCCGTTTAATCTCCAGCCCATATTTTCTATGTATTCTAAATCGGATTTCCACATATTAGAAACTCCAATAATATAGGTGTCTTTATTTCTGAATCGTTGTTCTTCTGAGAAATTTCTTTTTCCTCCGATTATATAACGTTCAAAAGCTTCTCTAATGTCCATTAGGATATCTTCCCCTTGATCCGGTTGACCAGAAAAATTATAGTCCAGTAAGATAAGATCATATTTAACTTTAATCACTTTGAAAATGGCCAACTCTTCTGATGGTACCGTAGAAGAATTAAAACTCGGAGATACTTCTATTTCAAAGATGCCCGGATAACGTTCACTGATTTGATCATAACCTTTGCCATGTGCTACTTCAGGAAGAAGCGCATCATCATCAATTATCAGTAATCTTAATTTCTTGTCTAAAGTCATTTCATTCCTCTTAATATGGGCGTATTTTCTAAGCAGTAGTAACCTAAATAAGTTAATTAAAATAACTCCTATAATATTGCACAAAAAGAAACTTTTAAATATTAAATTAGTATTTAATGTAATACTAATGGATAAATTAGACTTATTAGACCGAAAGATTATGTATGAATTAGACTTAAATGCTAGAATTCCTGCTTCTAAGCTGGCTAAGAAACTGCGTAAGAGCAAAGAAACGGTGAATTTCAGAATTAATCGTTTGTTGAAAGAGGGTTATCTCCGAGGATTTTATACGGTTTTTAACACCTCCCAAATCGGGAAGTATTATACTAAGTATTATCTTAAGTTTCGGAATCTTACTCCTGATAAAGAAAGAGAAATATTTGATTATCTTAACAAACAAGATCGTGTCGCTTATCTAGCTAGTACGGAAGGATATTATGATTGTATGCTCTTAGTCATGATTAGCAATTCAGCAGAAATGAGTTCCTTTTATGATGCTTTTATGAAAAAGTACGGGGAATTTGTTCAACAAAAAGATCTCGTTACTTTTTTAACTACTCATCGTTTGAATAGTCGTTTTGTTTATGGGGGTGCAGAAAGTAAGGATTGGTCTTATCCTGTTGAATTGGGGAACTATTCTCTTGACGAGATTGATAAGAAGATATTGAAGGTCATCACTAATCAAGCTAGGATGCCGTTAATAGAAATCAGTAAAAAGATTGGCGTTGATGCTAAAGTTGTTAAATATCATCTTCAGAAATTAGAAAGAGATAAAATCATTCTTGCTTACGTTACCTCTATTGGTTTTGATAAACTAAACTTGAACTTCTTTCAGATAAATATTTCTCTCAGAAATCCTACCTTGAGAAAACAAGTTTTACATTTCTTTGAAAGTACCAACAAGGGACTGTTTGCGATTGAATTACTGGGTAAGTATGATTTGCTAGTGGAGTTACATCTTGAAAATCATGAAGAGTTAAAGAAGATCATGGATTCTTTTAGAGAATGTTTTGTAGGAAGTTATACTGATTATGATATCTCCACTATCAATAAAGAATATTTGATGGTTTGGGGCCCTTTTGATTAATTCTTAGCCATTTTCCACAAGAAATTAAAATATTGTTTGAAGCTTTCAGCAATCTTTTCATTCTTGATCACAAACACAAACGGTTTTTCTTCCCATAAAAAGATATACACTTGATCTTGGAAAACATCGATAGCTGCAGGACTGATATATCCCTCTGGCATGTATCTAACTTCTGTATATTTTTCTTTCTCTCGATCTTTGCCAAGCGTTTTCTTGGCTGAATGATCCAAAAGAATCTTCAACTTATGTTTCTTGGCAGCACTTTTAAGATTCATATTTGATACGAAAGTACGCAAGGAAGAAGTAGCAAAAGTCTGTTCAGAGAACCCTAGAATGTGAATGGTTTCTCCTTCAGGACAGTCTTCAATAATTTTCTTGAAGGCCGTTTTAAACCCTTCGAATCCTTCGTAAACAGCAGATGTGGTTTCTGGTTGATTAAGGGATTGTATCTTAATCAAAGAGGGAAGAATTTGTTTGATCTTATCTTGGCGTTCCTCTTCCAAATCTAAAAACTTCTTGGGGTCAGCCGCTTGGAAGTGTTTGCCATCCTTTTGTATATTGTATGTTACTAGTCCTTTGTTGATGAGGGTATTGATTGACTCATAAACTCTAGAATTTGCAATCCCTGTTTCTTTTATGATTGATCCAGTAGTAGTGGATCCTTTCTTTAGCAGAAACAAATAAATGGAAGATTCATTCTTGGAAAGACCTAGTTTTTCTAATTCTTGGTTCATAATAATGAGAGATTTAACTTATATTTAATACTTTCTCCTCAACAGGAGAAACTAAACTTATATCTCTCTTTATACTTTATCACTACATGATAACAATAAAACCAATCCTCTCTTTAAATTTTGTAAATATGATTCAAGACAAGGCAAATGAAGGAACATATCGGGTAAACCTTCAAGGGATATTGATTGACGTCTTTCCGTATGTTTTTCCTCCGCAGTCTCCTTTCTCTGAAAGTACACACACCGTTTACGATCAACTTGGAGACATAGGTAATAAGAACGTTTTGGATATCGGTACTGGAACGGGAATACAGGCAATTCAAGCAGCATTAGCTGGAGCAAAGGCTGTTGATGCCATTGATATTTATTCTTCAGCGGTAGAATGTGCTAAACACAATGTCAAACTAAATGGGTTGGAAGATAAAGTGGCCGTGTGGCAAAGTGATCTGTTTGAGAATGTTCCGAGAAAAGAATATGGTTTGATTATCGCGAATCTTCCCATAGTCGAAGCTGAAGAACCCGATTTAAAATTTCATTCTCTTTTTGATCCTCATTTCAATTATCATCAGCGATTATTTAGAGAAGCACAAGTATATTTATCAAAATCGGGCAGAATAATGCTTTGTCATGCAGATTTACAGAAGGATGGTTTTGAGAAATTAGAACAGCTCGCCGTTAAAAATGGATTTCTTACTTCCATCAAGCAAACAACTAACGCACTGGGGTATCAATGGAGAAACTATGAGTTTAAACGTTGTACCTCTGAGTTATAAAAATAAGTAATTTTCTCAAGATCAACGGTCAATCTCCTTCGTTCTTCCTATTTTTCTAGTATATACTAAACCTTGGGTAAGGTGATGTTTATCACGGTTTAGTATTAGGAGACCGCAAAGATTGCGGTTGAGTATATCTCTTCAACTATCTAAATATTTATAAACCAAATTCTGAAGATAAGGGTTAGGTGAGGAGTATGGAACAAAAACACATAGATGAATTGGAAGATACTTATTTTGGGGAAGAGATCATTGATGATGATTATCCCGTTTTAAAGGTGGAAGAGAAGAAAGAGAAAAAAACCTCTCCTATTGCTGCTAAGATTAGCAAACCCACTTCTATCCCTATTAAGAAAAAGGAACCAGAGATTCTTCACAAAGAAGATTTAGAAGAAGTTCAGATTAAACCGGCCAGAGTCGAACCAATGCGAGAACATCGAGAAGTAAAGGTTGAAGTTAAAGAACCAGTTCCAAAACCAGAACCAACTCCTTCACCGGTTGCTCCCGAAATCAAATCTTTTGTTACTGAAGAACCTAAATCTGGGTCTTCGGGATGGAAATGGTTTGCCTTAATCTTATTTGTATTGGTGATAGTGTCTATTTTTACTAACGGATTTGGATTATACTCAAAAGCTGTTCCCGGTCAAGTAACCATGACAGAAGCAGAAACGAAGATGTTAGATTACGTTAATACCAATCTTTTACCTGCTCCTTTAGTAGCAGAAGTAGTCGATCGTAGCGAAGAATCTACTCTATACCGTTTTACTCTATCTGTGGCTGGAGAACTTGTTGAATCTTATGTTACTAAAGATGGTCAGCTCTTCTTCCCACGCGGGTTTGAGATGAACAATAATACCGTTATTGTCCTGGACCAAGACCCAGTTAATACTTCCAAGCCAGAAACATCTGTGCCAGTAACTACTGCTAATGGTACTGAATTGACCATCTCAGCTAAAAAGTGGATGTTTGACCCTAACACTTTATATGTTAAAGTGGGAGAAAACGTCAAACTTACTATTAAATCTACCGATTTAGATTTTGTGTTCTCTATCCCTGATTTAGGGGTTCAGACTGCTGTTTCTGGTATAACCTTAGTGGAGTTTACTCCTTCCAAAGCAGGGAAATACAAATATTTGTGCAGTAGCTGTGACTCCTGGCGCGGACTTGAAGGAACTTTAATCGTAGAATAGGAAGATTTTTAACTTATCTTATTTTTCTTTATCCCATGAGATCTGCAGAAAGACGAATATTAATACGCAAAATAGCGATAATTGCCTTTTTGGTAATGGTAGTTGTCGGGTTTACTGTTCCCACTCTTATGAATCCAGAAGATTCTAACCAAAAGAGCGAACAACGTTTATGTAAAACTGATGCTGATTGTTATTTAATGTGTGAAGATAAGCCGCTTCCTGTTCTTTGCTCTCAAAATCTTTGTTGGCAAAACGGATGTGCTGAATCAAGCATTTATCCCTACTCTGAGAATACAACTTCTTTTAGCTTGAAGATTAAGATTAACAAGGAGCTAATTAACTTGGAGAACCGGACTCAAGCTCAGGACATCTTTGTTAAATTTAATGGTGACGTTGTAGTGACTCATTCTGGTCTTTCTTTACGTTATGTACTTGAAAAAATTGGAATGGCTTTAACTCCACAATGTTTAACTGCTGATCAAGCTTATTGTAGTAATGATAATCAAAAATTAGAATTCTGGGTTAATGAAAAGTTATCTTACATCTATGAGAATTATGTACCTCAAGAAGGAGATAAGATTGAGATTAGTTTCGGGTAATCTTAAACTTTCCTTGTCTAAATTTGATTTCTTTTTCTATCTGGTCTAACTCATATTCTAATTGGAGTTTTTCTAGTTCTGATAATTCATTGTAATGATCAATCTTCCAATGTAAGGTTAGCAATTTCTGTTGTTCTTGTTCTAACTTTCTTTGCTGTTCGTTCTTCTCTTCTATTCTATGATGAATAGTCTTAGTTAGAAGCAGATAAGGACTTTTAATACTTTGAGCTAGAAGCAGGCTTATTCTCTTCTTATGTTCCTGTGCCGGTACTTCTAACGGTTCAGAAGCAATTCCGTGGGTTACTGGAATTTCGGTTATGACCTTCCCATATTCTGGTTGTGGTTGTTCTAAGCTTGATATTTGTTGATCAATCTGTTGTAATTGGATATCCCAAGCGGAAGCGGGGGTAAGCTTCACGCTTGAGATAGAAGTATTCTGTGTAATTCTTTGGTTAACTCGTTGTAATTCTTTCTGCCACATCTGTTCATGAATGTTTCCAGAGATAGATCCAGTAGGTAAAGGTCTTGGAGGAGTAGACACAATCAGATGTTTACGCTGCACTCGATAATTATAGTAACGTGTACCTCCCACTACCATCGAGAATAACAAAGCGATGGATAAAAGGCCCAGGAAATAGATACTATTATCTGTAACTGATTCGATCAACTCCGCTGATATTGCTTTACCTGTAAATGGAGCAGTTGGTTCTGCAGTTTCTGGGACCTTTGGCGTTTCCGTCACTGGCGTAATAATTTCTTTCTTTGGCTCAATGGGGACGGTTACTACTGTACTTTCTGCTGGTGGAGTTACTATCACGCTGCTTCCTCCTCCACTAGACGATCCTCCTCCCGAACTGCTTGATGAAGAAGAACTACTGCTGCCACTGTAATAAGTATGCGTAGTGGAAATAGTAAAGGTCGCGTTACTATTTTCATATGCTTGGTTTAAAGTAAGATTATGATCATAATATGAATCTGAATTAGTATCGATTAATTGGGAAGCATTTACGGTTAAAGAGTAATTAGTGGGGGTAGACTGAAAAGTTACTTCCGAGGTAGTGTTAGTAGCATTATTTAAAGTAAGAGTATGTGCTTCTCTCTCGGTAAGCTGGAAACTGTTATTCTCTGAAATGTTAAGAGTAACAGTTACAGAATCAACAGTATAATTCATTAGTATTGTTCTGTTATTTCCCCAACTAGCTTGAGAAGAATTGTCGTATGCTAAACAGTTCCAGGTGTAATTAGCTAAAGATTGAATTAAATCAAATCCCAATTCTACGGTCCAGCTAGTTCCATTAGATGTTCCAGTAAGATTGATAGTTTGATTTAGGCTAAAGTTCTGGTTAGATGAGTTTGTTAAGTACAAAGATACATTCTGAAGGTTTCTTTCATCTGTGGCGTTACAGATGAAAGTTACGTTTATTCTATTTGCCGAATCATTAACATAACTATCTGCAGGAGCAGTTTGATTTACAATCGGAACAGTATCATAAAGAGAGATGTCTACCCAATATGCTTCTGAACTGGCAGAATAGTTTTGGGTGGAATTATATTGACAAGTAAAATTGTAATTTCCTTCTATCAGAGCAGTTGTGTTTCCAATTGATGTGGTCCCTGAATTGATTAAGGTTACATTTTTGTAGAGATAAATATTTCCTTCTCCAGTAGTTTTGCTACAATTTACATCTACAAAAGTTCCATTGTAGGCAGTTAGGTTAGATTTGGAATTGTTAAGAGTGAGATTTACTGAACTGCTTGCTTGACTAATCGCAAAGATTTCTTGATCCCGAACACCGGAGTAATTACTTTGGTCTGTTCTTACAACTGTAAAATTATAACTTCCTGCAGCTAATGAGTGGACTGAGTTATTGCTGGTTACTGTCCCGTTTCTATACAAGAGGAAGTCCGAGGTACAGTTTGTAGCTGTGGTGAAAGCTGTAGGATAGGTAAGGGGAGATGATTGATTAAATTCAACATCACAATTCCCATTATTTTGGGCAATGGTAAAGTTATACTGCGGAGTAGAGTTCCATTGATTGAGGGAATCATTAGCATACGATTTCCAATAGAATGTTCCTGCTGGTAAGATCGCAGAATAATTGTATGTTCCATTAGTGGTGTTACCGGAAATCATATTCATGGTGTAATTAATGGCTGAACCAGAATAATTTGATTCTAGATAGATGGTACTAATGTTTATATCATCAACCCACGTTATATTGAAAGAAGAATAAGTGCTGGGAGAATAAGTGGTGGGGAGGGCACTAAGATTATTTGACCACTGAGGATAAGAATCGGTTGGTGTTTCTTGAGTACTATAATTACTGAAAGAAGAAACTTGTGCCACTAAAGTTCCGGTAACATTATCATAAGAGGTAATGTTACATATAACGGAGTTATTATCGCATCTTACCTCATTCTTTAGTAAGTAAGGTTGAATGGTATAATTTAAACTGTAGAAAGTAAGAATGGCAGTAGAATTTAGACTTCCAACACCAGAGCTGTCTACCAATCCAAGTCTATTGTTCTCTAAAAATACCCCTATACCTATTTTTAAAGTTGAAAGGGAAGTAGTAAGATTACTACTGGTCCAATTGATACTCCCAAAAGAGTTGTTATAAATTAAAGTATTAGTACTATTCTCGTTTCCGCTAACTAAGCCAATACCTCCCGTAAAATTATTGTTGATAAAGGTGTTGTTGGCGGGTATAGAACTAGACACATACAATGCTGTTATTTGATTGTTCTCGTAAATATTCCCTATCTCCCCCCTTAGGTCTATTCCAAGAGTACTGTAAGTAAAGCGATTATATTTATTGTTTCCATTTAGGGTAAAAGAACCACTATTGTTAGTAAAGTTATTGGAATAAGAGTTCTGCATAGTTAATCCACCTGTAAATATGTTATCGGAGAGACTGCAATTGTTTGCAGATTGTAGGTAACTATACGGCGTAATGTTGTTATTACTAATATTCACTTTATCCGTAAAACTCAGGTATAATCCTATCCCTCCATCAATAGTGTTATTATATATTGTCGAGGTTCCCAAAACAAAAGGGAAATAGATCCCTGCGTAATTTCCACTTAATACATTGCTTTGAACGGAGACATTCTGAACAGAGATAATTGAACTAAACCCGGTAGTATATATTGCATTCGAATTACTTCCCGTTGAAGATACTCGGTTATTGGTAATATTAATGTAAGCGCTTGGCTCTACTAAATTAACTCCATTAGAAACTGCTCCGCTAGTATAAATGGTATTATTATCTACTATCGATTTGGTTACTCCTAAAAGATATACTCCGTCTCCTCTATATCCCGTGGTGTTTATAGTGTTGTTTGAAACCAATAGAACTGAAGAACTAATTCCCATGAGTGGTTTTCCTACAGAGGTGTTGAATCTATTATTTGAGATAGTCGAATTGTTTGAGCTAATGATGCTTAACCCATCACTTCCAAAAGTAACATTATTATATGTAACGTTTGTACATCCAGCACAAATAATCTGTCCATAAGTTCCCGAGAGATCCACGTTTTCAAAAATCATCTGATTAGATAAAGAGAAATTATAAATAATTGGCAATCCTTCAACAAGATTATCTGGGCCGATAGTGTGATTTATCCCTCCCCCCAAATAGCTGGAAGGGTCCATATAGATACTGCTAGCATTTGGAGTTATAAATGAATTATTGTATAATCTGGCGTTCGTGGTGTATAAACCAATTCCAACTAAGTTTCCTCCTGCATTGTTGCCATTGATGAAGGGGTTTACTCCATAGGCAAGTATTCCTCCGGAAATATTGTTAAATTCAACCGTGGCATTTGCTGCACCTAGATTTAAGCAATAATACCCTTCATATTCATAAATAGAACTTAAAGTATTATTGATAAATTTATCATTTGTTCCTCCAGAACCTAATGCTACTCCATTACTACTTATTATATTGTTAGAAAAGGTATTATTATTGCACCCACTACTTCCCAAACATTCACTTACCCCATATCCCGTATAGAGCACACCCGGGCCAGTAATGGTGTTATTGTTAATGGTGTTATTCTTATTGTTCCCATCTAGTTTTATTCCCTTTCCTCCATAAGGATTTACTGAATTTGTGATATAGATGTTGTTGTTCTCAATTAGACAATCGTTAGAACCAGTTACGTAAATGGAATGCTGATTATCGACAGTATTATTTCCATCACGAATATTACAATTTTTTACTGTAACCTTATTTTTACTAGTAATATTAACTCCGTATGAATACCCTATTCCTCCTTGAGAATAATTGATCATATATCCATTACAATCTAACACTATGTTACTGGCATTAATGGTAAAACAAGTCCCAGAAGAGTTAACATCATTATTTAAAGTGGTGTTAGAATTTATCGTTCCACAAGTGCTGATTTCTGCTTGTGTGCTATAATTGCTGAAAGAAGATACTTGTGCAACTAGTTTTCCTCCAGTATAAGAACTGATATTACACAAAGCAGGGTTATCATCACATCTTATTCCATTCTTTAACAATTGTGGTTGGGTTGAATATCCTAACTCATAAAATATGATTTCTGCTGAAGTGTTCAAATTTGATAGATTAACATGGTCTTGCAATCCCAAGAAATTATTGTTTAAGTAAACATTGTCCCCCAATAGGCTATTTACACTTAGGTTGGTGCTATTCCAGGTAATCTGCCCATAGGAGTTATTATAAATTAATAAGTTGTATGTGCTCAATCCACTTTGATCTAAGATCCCTTTCCCATTGTTTACACTGATATTGTTATTTACTAAGATACTTTGATTAACGCCTGATTCTAATTTAATTGCCGTTTCTCCGTTATAATTATGAGTGAGGGTGTTATTAATGATGGTGATAGATTTACTGTCACTTTTTAGGTTAATTACTGCTCCGCCATTACTATTCATGATAAGATGGTTATTACTTATCTTTGTCCCTAAGTTCCCTCCTCCTAAAAGATAGATCAAATCTCCAGATGAAGAAGAATTTACAAAATTATTAGAGAAAGTGCTATTTGGTGCATTATAAACATAAAATACTTGTTGTCCACTGTTTATAATATTATTTCCAATGATGCTGTTCCCCTCAGCATAATAAGCATCAATACAATAACTCCCCTGGCAAGTCATGTTATTGTTAAGAATATTATTATAATCACTAGCTTGGATAAAGAGAGTATAATAATAACCACTTACGGTGTTGTTTTCAAAGGTGTTGTTATTCGAGTCATATAATAAATGAAGTGCATATTTTGTAAAGTTGATGATGTTATTATTACTGATGGTGTTGTTAATACTGTTTGAACTTTGTCCATCTAAAACGATTCCATGTCTGGAAGAGCCATTATTTGAAAAATTATTGGAAGAGACAATATTATGATCAGAATCTTTTAAGTAAACTCCACTTGTGTCTACGTTTGTAACATTAAAAGAATTATTCACTAAAAGGGTATAAGGAGAGTTAGAAACCTTTATCCCCCAATAACTGTTTGAGTTAATCCTACTATTAATAATATTAGATTTAGTGTTTTCTGCAAGAAGTAACCCACTTCCAGCAAGGTCCACATTAGAATAAGTTACATTATTACATCCGGCACAAATAACTTCTCCGTAATTAGTTAAATCCTGGTCGGAGATAGACAAGTTGTTTAATGAGTAATTATATAAAAGAGGTTTACCATTGATTAAATTGGTGCTATCTATAAAGTGATTATAATCTCTTACCTCTGCTCCTGAGATAAAATATGCTTCTGCCATAGAAACATTAACTTGGTTTGATGTTAAAGAACAGTTCTCTGAGTTAATGATGGTAATCCCTGCTCCATAAAAAGTATCATAAGAATATAAGATATTATTTTTATAAATAGTATTATTTAACACTGTGAGATTTGTTGAACTGATTAAATAAATGCTGTCTCCCGCATAACGGGTAGAATTGATTATATTGTTAGATACCTGAACATTATTCGCTGAAGCGACACTTACTCCACTATTACGGGCATGTGAAAGGTTATTCCTTTCGATGATTCCATCATTAGATGAAGATATCTCAAAGACGGGATCATATGCATTGGCTATAGCAACATTATCACTAGCATTAAAGTTCCCCGAAAAGGAATATATCCCTAAAGTAGCTGAATTTTCAGAATATAATCTGTTTTGAGTTACCGTTGAATTAGGGGAAACGGTTATAAAGATTGGTTCGGAATAACTGTTAGTATTGTTAATGGTATTATTTCTAATTAAAGAATTGTTTGAATAATAAAGATATATCCCCCTTGTATTCTGTCCTCCCGCAGAAAGGTTAGAATTTTCTACTGAACCATTTTGAACATAACTGAAGACAATTCCAAAATTATTATTGTTATCATTATTTCCTTCATAAATGATACAATTCTTAATACTAATATTACTCATGGAAGTAGCATTAATTGCATAACCTACGCTTGTTCCTTGAGAATAATTAATAGCATATCCATTACAATCTAACACTATGTTACTGGCATTGATGGTAAAGCAAGTTTCAGAAGAATTTACATTATCCGTAAGAGTTAAGTCTCCATTTACTGTTCCACACAAGCTTGAGTTAGCCTCTTCAGTAATACCCAAGAGAGGAGTTTCTTCTACTTGTATCTCTTGAGTGCCAAAAGAAGGAATATTTTCTTCACTCACTACTGCTGCGCCAGTAATACTCTTCTGTAAGGGAGTTATCCATAGTCCCACACCAACTAAGAGGATTATTATTCCTAGCAGAGCTAAAGATACTTTTAACTGGTTATTTCTCTTTTTACTGTTCTTACTTCTTTTCATCTTTATCTCGCAATAAGTCTAATGCTTTAAGTTTCATATAATCAGAAATGGACAATCCAAATGATTGTGACCTTCTCAGTATCTCTTTCTTGCTAGTTTTATCCAGATATACATCGATCTTTACTCTCTCCTGCATGTAATTTACCTACTAATTACATGTAAAATACATGTTAGTATATATAAATGTTTTGAGAAATTAAAGCGAATGAAGAATAGATGACTCTCTAAGCTTTAGGGGTTTCATTAATGCCATATCTCTTTAATCCGGTATTAAGTATAGCTAAGATCATCTGTTCGTAGGTCATTCCAGCAGCATAGCAGGCTTTAGGAAATCTAGAATTTTCTTCCGGATTAGGGATCAAACCAGGAATAGCGTTTACTTCTATAATGTGGGGGACAGATTTTTGATCTAGACGAATATCAATACGAGAAAAATCTAAACACCCAAGAGCATTATAAGTTCTTTTGGCTGTTTCTTTAATCTTCTTTTCTAGACAGGGGTCATCAAATCGGGCTGGGCAAACAACCTTAACTATGGGGTTCTCAGGTGAATCATAATGCCATTTAACTTCATATGAATCCATATGATGTATTCCCGGAGGTAAATCTGAAAAATCAATCTCTACGATAGGTAAAATTCTGACTGGGTCATTTCCTAATAAAGAAACGGTAAACTCTCTTCCCACTAAATATTCTTCCACTAGGGCTGGTTGCTTGTATTCAAGTAGAATCTTTTCAACTTCTTCTCTTAATCTATCCGGGGTGTAAACCAAAGAATTGTTAGTTATTCCTCTACTAGATCCATCATTATTAGGTTTAACAATCATCGGAAATTCTAAACTTTTTTTAAGTTGATAATTTCTATTAGAAATAATCTGAAAAGCAGGGGTAGCAATATTACAACTGCGCAAGATTTGTTTAGTAGTAGCTTTATCAAGAGTGATCCCCAGAGCTAAAGGGCCAGACCCACTATATGGAATCTTTAAATGTTCTAACATAGAAGGTATGTGTGATTCTCGACATTCTCCATGCAACCCTTCGGCAATGTTGAATACAAAATCCGGACGATATTCTTTTAACTTTTCGTGTGCATCCTCATCAGCTTCGATCAAGATAGTTTCATAACCTGCAGATTGAATTGAATTCTGGATCGCGTGGATAGTTGAAATATCGTCCCTTTCAGCAAATTCATCTTCTTGAGCAGAATATGTAAGCGGTTTTGCGTTATAAGTTAAGCCAATCTTCATTTTTTTAAATAATTTATTTATCTAGATAATCACTTCTATTTAAAGTTGTCTCTTCGGGAGTTTATAGATCAAATTCTGCAGCAGTTCACAAGACTTATATATAATTTCTTTTTTTATCCAATTAACATGACAGACGACCTTAAAATTAATGCATTGAAATATCATTCCGAAGGAACACCTGGAAAAGTTTCCGTGGTTCCTACTAAATCCTGCACTACCGCTAAAGAATTGTCTTTAGCATATACTCCCGGGGTAGCCGAACCATGTTTAGAAATACATAAAAATCCTTCTGATGCTTACAAATATACTTCTAAAGGAAATCTTGTTGCAGTTATCAGTAATGGCACTGCAGTGTTAGGTTTAGGAGATATCGGAGCATTAGCCGGAAAACCGGTGATGGAAGGTAAAGGAGTATTATTCAAACGTTTTGCCGGAATAGATGTTTTTGATCTAGAAATTAATGAGAAAGATCCTCAGAAAGTGATTGAGATTATTAATTCTTTAGAACCAACCTTTGGTGGAATAAATTTGGAAGATTTCAAAGCCCCAGAATGTTTTCAGATCGAAGAAGAATTGATTAAAAAAATGAATATCCCTGTTTTTCATGATGATCAACATGGCACTGCTATTATTGGTTCAGCCGCTTTGATTAACGCTTTAGAAATTGTAGGAAAGAAGATTGGGGAAGTGAAAGTAGTTTTCTCTGGTGCAGGAGCAGCAGCTATCGCCGTGGCTAAGATGTTTTTAGCGGTAGGAGTTAAAAGAGAGAATGTTTTCATGTGTGATTCTGAGGGGTTGATTATTAAGAGTAGAACTAATTTGAATAAGTATAAAGAGCAGTTTGCTCAAGAATCTAACCCTGCTGTTCTGAAAGAGGTTTTACCCGGTGCAGATGTCTTTATGGGAGTTTCTAAAGGGAATATTCTGACTGGTGAGATGTTGCAAACCATGAACAAAAAACCAATTATCTTTGCTATGGCTAATCCCGCTCCAGAAATCTCTTATGGTGATGCTAAAAAAGCAGTTCCTGATGCCATTGTGGCTACCGGAAGAAGCGATTTCCCTAACCAAGTGAATAATGTGTTGGGATTTCCGTTTATCTTTAGAGGCGCCTTAGATGTTCGGGCTAGTACTATAAATCAGGAGATGAAAATTGCTGCAGTTAAAGCTTTATCAAAATTAGCTAAGTTAAAAGTTCCTTCTTCAGTAGTTGCAGCTTACGGAGGTCAAGAGTTCTCTTTCGGAGTAGATTATATCATTCCTAAACCGTTTGATCCAAGAGTGTTGTATTATGTCGCTCCAGCTGTTGCTCAGGCAGCGATGGACTCAGGAGTTGCTCGAAAGCCGATTATGGATATGAAAGCTTATGTACAAGATTTGAAGAAGAAAGCTAAGAAACTGGCTAAGGGGAAATGGTAACTACTATTCAGTAATAATTTTCAGGAAAGATTTATAAAGTCTTAGCTCTAAAATGAGCTTATGGCTCACTATAAATTAGAAGGAATCTTAGCAAGCACAATTCCTCTAGTTGAATCTTTGTTCTACAGGAATTCAGTACCCCATACTCCTGCAGAAAGAGTTATGGGAACAACTGAACCAATAATTTATAACTCAAGTATCACTCCTCATATGGGAAATTTTCCAGAATGTTTTGTTATTCCTGCCGTTTCTGGGTTTGTGGGTGATTATCTTTCTTACCAAGGAAGTATTAGAAATAATCCCTTCTTACAAAGAGTTGGTCAATATTTTCCTGAGATCTCTGCTTTGGCTATCAGTACTTATTTTACTTTAGGCGAAACTTTGCTGCCACAGATCTTACCGGGCGTAGCTGATATCAAAGATGTTCCAGCTGTTTTATTAAGTACTCTTGCTGGTTATGTGTTGGCTAAAATAGGTAGAGAATCTGGATTCAATCACAAAGCTAGCCTGATTATCGGAGAAGCAAATGGTGGTTCTAATGACTAAAGAAATCTACACCTCTGCTTTAAGCGAAGTTTCTTATACTGAACAGAATCCAGAGATAATGGATTTTTGGAAACAAGAAGTAGGTCATTTATACGTCCATCAAGGACATGGTGGAATCTCTGATGGAAAGATGATCTTAGATAGTGAAGGATTTTCTAAATGTTCCGCTTTATTGATAAAAAACAGTCAGACTCTTGAATCAGCGTTATTTCATATTGACGAATGGAACTTAAATTATGATCAAACCCCGGTTGTTAGACAACTTGTTCATCATTATCTAGATAGTTTAGATTTAGATGCGAAAGAAAAAGCTTCTTTGTTGGAATTGTCTTCCGCAGCCACAAGATATTGGAATTTAGAAAACTTTGGTGACAGAGATTATAAATACGTTGAGAGAGAGGCTTTCAAAGCTCGAATGGAAGAATTAAATCACGATGCAACCATACGCGCTTGTTATGTACGTGGAGACTTGAGTAGAAATCTAAAATCTATGGTCGTTGGAGAGCTTTTAAGTTACTTAGGAATTTCTGTAACGGAAGAAATATTAGTTAAAACTAAAGAATATCGTTGGGGAATTGCTTACAAACCGCAGGAATCAGTTATTTTAGTTGATGCTAGAGTACAGAAGAAGGTTTTAAGCTTTAAATTTTAAGGAGATAACTAATAAATAATTGTTTAATTCTTTTCAAAGTAGTGCTTCTATAATTACATAAACTCCATAACTCCTAAATCTTTAAATAGCCTAATCCTGAAGCCAGTTTCTCATGACCTTTGAACAAATAAACCAATTTCTAAACAAGATTGCTCCGCTAGCTAATCTTACCCCTAATGATATTAAGGTGTTGACTACTCCCAATAATGTATTGCAAGCAAAATTAGTTGTTAATGGCAAAACCTATCCTGCTTATCGGATTCAATTCAACAATGCCCGAGGACCATACAAAGGAGGAATTCGCTATCATCAAAATGTTAACTTGGACGAAGTTCAATCTCTTGCTTTCTGGATGGGAGTTAAAACTGCTGTAGCAGATATTCCATTAGGTGGAGGTAAAGGTGGAATTACCGTTGACCCGAAACTACTTACAGAAGAGGAACTTCAAGAACTGAGTCGAAAATACATTCAAGCTTTTCATCCTTATCTTGGTGCAAGTAAAGATGTTCCTGCTCCAGATGTTAATACTAATGGAAAAATCATGTCTTGGATGTTGGACGAATTTGAGAAGATCAAAGGAGAGAAACAACCAGGATTTATTACCGGGAAACCGTTAGAATTGGGTGGATCAAAAGTAAGAGATATCGCTACTGCCTTGGGTGGTGTATACGTTTTACAAGAGGCAGTAAAGAATCTAAATCTTATTGAGAAAACCGCGATAGTTCAAGGTTTTGGTAATGCTGGCATGAACGCCGCTAAATTATTAGTTGCAGAAGGATATTCTATTGTCGCTGTTTCCGATTCTCAAGGAGGAATATATGATCAAAACGGATTAAATATCAATGATGTAATAACCATCAAGGAAGAAACCGGTTCGGTGATTAACTATCCCCATGTTCAGATAGTAAGCAATGAAGAATTATTAGAACTTCCTGCGGCAATCTTAGTTCCTTCCGCTCTGGAGGGAGTTATCACTATAAACAATGCTTCAAACATCAAAGCTAGAATTATTCTTGAGTTGGCTAATGGTCCAACTACTCCTGAAGCTGATGAGATTTTACATAAAAATAAAGTTCTGGTTCTTCCTGACGTTCTTTCCAATTCGGGTGGAGTTACGGTAAGTTATTTTGAATGGGTGCAGAATAATTATGATTATTACTGGGACGAAAAAACCGTAAAAGACCGATTAAAAGAAAAGATGGTAACTGCTTTTAATAAAATCTGGAATATCTATAAAGAAAGTCAGCACGATTTTCGTACTAATACCTATATCTTAGCTTTACAGAAGATTGCTGAAGCTGAAAAGTTAAGAGGAAGGATGTAGATTTGATCTAGCTTCTTTACGAAAACTAGTCTCTTCTAAACTTTCCTTTTTGTATTGCTTTAAACACTCCTTCGATCTCTTTCGGATCCACATCTCCAAATCTAGTCTGTGCCGAAGTTTCAGTTTTCTCACTGGCACTCTTAAGCATGGAGTCAATAAATCCGTCAGTACGAGCGTCTCTCTTAGGCGTTGGTTTTTGAATCATAACTTTAGGGAATATTTAACTCTTATTTAAAATTAACTTTTAATCCCCTTTTTCTCCGTTAAGTTTATATTTGTCTTTGTTTAACCCTGTCTATGGTGATATTATGAGTTTGATCAAAGAAGTTGCACATTACTTTCTGATGAGTGATCGAACTTTAGGAAGAAGGGAAAGACGTCTTTTGGATACCATTTTAGTACGTTATCGGGATATTTCTGAAAAAGCTGAACTTTTAGAAAGGTTATGCAGTACTAGCGAGGTTAAAGATCCAGATTCTGCGGTTAAACGATTAACCGAACTAAGAAAAGAGATGGATAGAGAGATCGTTCGGATAACTTCTGATCTATCTGAATTGATTCTTAAAGAAAGAATCGAATTTGAAAGAGATGTGAATGAGCCTTCCGAGATGATTAAGACCCTTTTTTCTACTTTAGATTTCTATTTGAGATATCTTCAAAGCAGTAAAGAAATTGCTTCTACCACCTTGGACAAACTTAAAAAAATAATTCTAGGCCTTCAACAGGAATCTGACACTCTTCTTAGCGAAATTGATCAAAAAGTTGAGGAGGTTAAATCCGTTTTTGAGCGAGAGATTAGTAAAAAAGGTTCTGCTTACTCTCTTTCTTCTAAGAAAATTCAAGAGATTGCTGCTGCCGGAGATCAGTGGGAAAGAGAAAAGATTGCTCTTTCACAAAAGATTCGTTCCATCTTTAAAAAATTAAACCGCTTAGAAAAAGAGCTTCAGCGCATGATTAAGAAGCAGTATCAAGGAAAAGATCCTTCTCAGGCGATTACTGCTCTAATTCAAGAACAAGTAGCTTTCCTTCGTCAAGCTTTAACGATCTTATCTCAACAGGATAAATATCCTTTAACTTCTGGGATTAAGTCCAAAATTGCTAGAAATATCTCTTCTGCTTTAGCTAAAGAACCATTAATCCTTGCCAAGATGTTCTCTTTGAGTATTCCTGCGAAGATAACTGAAACTCTTTCAACTGCTTCTGCTCCAGAGAAGAAACTTCTTTTGAAACTTACCACTAAATTAGCTTACCAGAAAACGGAAAAGATGAGGATGTATCCGGTAGAATTCTGGTTAGGTCAATCACGTGCCTTGGGATACTTACAAGCTAATGATGCTAAGAACTTGGCTTGGTTAAAGGAGTTACTTTCAGATGGTCTGCTTGCTTCTAACACTGGAATGATGGATGAAAGGTTAGAAGCAGTAAAAGAATTATCACGGCGAGGTTTACTTGTATCTATTCACGATCAGTTTATGGATCATTTTAGTGAGGGAAAGGAATATTTTAAGGAATTAAGTTCTTTCATCCTTAACAGAGCAGAACTAGCTAAACGAGTATTTGGATTGATTGGATCGGCGATGTTTGACTTGGAAAGAATATTGTTAGATGCTCAACTTCAAATTGATCAGGCTTTGGATCGTTTTGAAAAAGCGGATGCGGGAGATATCAGAAGAGTGATTTCTTTAGAAGCAGCCAGAAAAAAAGAACGAGGAACTAAAGCTAAAGAAGAGAAGAAGTTAGATCACGTTAGAGGAAAAGCAGTAGCCGAGATGACCACTTTGCATGGTGAGGTTAGACAAGCAAGAACTAAAAATAGACGCGTGTTTGGTGGATTTTTTACTAAAGCTGCAGCAGTATTTATCACTTTATCCACCTTAGCTTCCGCAATGGCTTTTTCTTCCAACACCGGGGGGAGTGTTCCTGCTCAATATTCTTCTCGTCCAGGTATGACTCAAACTCTAGATGCTTCTCAACTTAAAGAGTTTAAACTTAAATCTTTGCTTCCTTCAGATCTTTCCATGGATTCTGCTCTGCCCAATCCAGAAAAACTCGATGACCAAATTGCTCAGAAATTTAAATCAGCAGCTTCACCAGTAGAAGCTTTGTATCAATTTACTGATACAGAGATGGGTCATATTTGGGAGAAGGGAAAAGTGGGGATGGCTATGACTCTGGCAGATATAGGGATTAGTGGAGTAGGTAGATTAGGAGAATTATCTAAAGAAGCTGAGCGTCTGCATAACAATTACAAAAAAGGTGTCTCTCTTACTGGTCGAGAGAAACAGTTTCTTCGTAACTATTATTATCTTATTGCTATAGGTGGAAAGTTTAAAGGGATGGATGAATCTTCTGATTTATTGGTCCATTATTTAGATGGAACAGGAACTGATTTAAAACTGGATGCTAGTATTTACAAAGATTCTGAATCCGTTCAAGCAGCCCAGAAGATCATGTTGGGATACATTCGTAATCAATCTCAAAGAGGAAAGATTCCTTCTACCGGAATCATTAGTAGCGATCAAGTCTTTAAAGGACAAAGCCTTCATGCTTTTCCAGGAGGATACGGTAAATCTGGAGGGCTAGCCAAAGGAGAACCGGGAGATTCTAAGATATACCTTATTGCTGAACAGGATAACCAACGTTTAAAGAATACTAATAATCGTTTCATTTTAGTGGCAGAATATAATATTAAGGGAGATAATATTAATGTAACTTGGAGAGTTGATGATGATTATTCTTTTGAAGCAAATCGGGGTTATGTTACTGAGATCCCTATTCCTGGTACTAGTCAGGTGTTAAGAATTTCTGATGAACTTTCTGCTTTCTTGGTTAAAGTTGGAGCCAAAGAGTTTAATCATCATGCTCGGTGGAGTTCAATAGAAAGTTTTAAGGGTTAATTGTATCAATATAAAATAATAAAGATTGTGCTAAGGGACTTCCGTAATCTCGAGAAACTTTTGAGGAAAGTCCCAACAATAATTCTGCCAGATCAAGATTTTGCTTTAATCTTGAAAAAACATCTTTATCTTGTTGTAATTTTGCTGCAGCCATTCCAAAAGCAGAAGCGCTAGCTCCTATTCCATAAAATATCGGTCCGGAATCACCATCTTGTCCGCGTTCTTCCCCCAAAGGCCATTCTCTAAATCCTGAGATTAATAACCCTTTGTCCCAGAAATGTTCTTTATATTTATTCCATAAAGAATTAGCCTCAGTAGGAGCAAAATGGGCCATATACATTACACTCCAAGAAAGGGCACAACCACGAGGGATTGAGGCATTACTTTTACCGGTAATGTTGGAGTAAGGCAACTCCCATTCTTTATTTGTAGCCTTAGTATGCATGAAGTCTAACCACTCTTGAATCGGTCTTTGACTTAGAGCAGTGTTATAATTCTGATCATAAAGATAAAGTGAATAAAGAACCGCTGCTTGATCTGCTGGCCATTTATGAGGTAATTTAGCATAAGAACGAACATGTTTTTGCGAATCATCTGATGACCACTGAGCAAGTTTCTCTGAAATCTGTTGATTTAATTTTCTGTAATGGTCATCATGGGTAACTCTTTGATATGAACCAAGAACAATATTAAGGTGTGCTAAGTATAAGCCATTCTCAAGAAGAGGTTCAGGTAAAGTTTGTTCTTGTTTGACTCCGGTTTCTAAGAGGATTTCTTCTAGCAAAGGAGTACAATCTTCCGGTTGATGAACACACAAATCCAGATTAGAAACTCCTTGAGCTAGATGAGAAAAAGTGATCATTTTCCACTCTTTGCTGGGAAGTGCTCCTTTAACTTTGCTCTCTTCTAAAATTTCTTTTGCTCTATCTAATCTTTCACCTTCTGCTTGTTGTTGAACGGAAGGGATGGGAAAGGGAACAATTTCTGGTGCGGAAGAAAAGTTCATGCACGCCAAAAGACTGCCCAACACAAGAGTTCTTTTCATACTTTGTTTATAGGTTGCCTATTTATAAAACTTACTACTCTTTGGAAGTGAACCCTCTCCATGAGGAAAATTATAATTTCTTCACCAAAAATAATAAAAACTACCTCTTTACTTAACTAAAATACCATGAATAGAACAATGATTAACGAATTATCCGCCAAGGAAGGGCAAACTGTCTTTATCCAAGGCTGGGTCCAAGGGTTAAGGGGCCAGAGCAAAATAAAATTTTTACAATTAAGAGATCGTACTGGGGTAGTTCAATGTGTGGGTTTCGATCAATCCTTGTTTGAAAAATTCGCTAAACTCATGACCGAATCAGTTATATCTATAACTGGGTTAGTTAAACCAGCTAACATTAAAAGCGATGAAGTAACCATCAAAACTCTAGAGATTGAGATTAAAGAGTTAGAGATTATCAATTTAGCAGAAGTTTTACCTTTTAATGTAGTAGAAAAGGACCAGACTATCGTTACTGAACTTAACAAGAGGTTGGATTATCGTTTCTTGGATCTTCACAAACGAGAAGTTCAAGCTATATTCAAGATTCAATCAACTTTGTTGCACGCTTATCGTGACTTTATGTTTGAAGAAGGAGCGTTAGAATGTGTTTTCCCTTCCATTATCGGAACTTCTTCAGAAGGGGGTACCGAAGTCTTCCCAGTTAAGTATTTTGAGAAAACCGCTTTACTCTCTCAAAGCTGTCAACTTTACAAGCAGATGTTAGCTTGTTCCATGGAAAAGATCTTTACTGTATTTACGGTATGGAGAGCCGAGAAACATAATACTTTAAGACATCTTAACGAAAGCCGTCAGATGGATTTTGAAATGGCCTTTACTGATGATAAAGGAGTAATGGATATTCTGGGAAGATGTGTTCAATATATTGTTAAAAGAATATTAGAAAAGAACCAACCAGAACTAGAATTGTTAAAGGCTAAGGTTGAAGTTCCCAAAGTTAAATATATGACTTTCCATGAAGTGGCTAAGATTATGAAAGAGCAGCATGTTCATATGGGAGAAGATGATTTATCCGGAGAAGCTGAAGAAAAACTGGGACAACTATATCCTCATACTATTGTTTTTGTTCACGACTGGCCTCTAATTGGTAAAACCTTCTATATCATGCCCAAAGGAGAAGAACTATCTTACGGATTTGATGCTATTTACAATGGGATGGAAATATCTTCCGGAGGTCAGAGAATTCATTTACCTGATCTTCTGACTGAAAGATTAATCGCTCGAGATTGTAATCCGGACAACTTCAAATCTTACATCGACTCTTTCCGTTTTGGTGCTCCGCCTCATGCCGGTTGGGGTGTGGGTGTAGAAAGGTTGACCATGCAAATTTTAGGTATCAAGAACATTAGAGAAGTTACTTTGTTCCCCAGAGATAGGGATAGATTAACCCCTTAAGTTTATTCTTCTTTTTTTAATTGTTTTATTTCTTATTCTTAACAACATTTTGTACCACAAAGATAAAGGGGTTTAGTAAACAACAGTATGAATAGGAATATTTCTGCTACAGATAAGATTAAGGTGAGAGTAACATAAATTATGGTTGCTTTCCAGTGAGATTTAACGATTTCTTTGTTTACTAAGTATCCCATCGCTCCCCAGAAAACAACATTTGTACCTAAAAAGATTAAATCCCAGGTGTTCAACTTTATATAATATATTTTTCTGGTAAGCAGCCTAATATAATCAAAGAAATGATAACTAAGGATTGAGAATAAAATTCCGGTGAAAGAAGAAAGAAAACTTGTTTTAATGATTCTTTTCCAAGCAATCTTTATTTTTTCCATTTAATCAATAAAGGTTCACTTCTATTTATATCCAGAACAAGACTTCAACTACTTTTGAAGTATAACCCCTTTTTATAACTTCCGTTATCTGTATTCTACCCCATCAAAGCCGTTCTTGAACAGATTGTAAACCCTTCTCCAGTTTTCTTTGTGAGGTGAAGAAAGATTTTCTAAAAATTTCTGGAAGCGTTCTCCTTGGGACACATAAATGAGATAATTTTCTGCTATAAATTCCTGTGGCGCATCTTTGCAATTGTCAATTCTTGCTGGTTCTCCAAGTAAATAATCTATCCCTAAGAATGGTGAATTGCTTAAGACTAAGGAACGATATTCTTTAAGTAATGCCTTATGAAGCAAGGGGCTTGATTGATCAATGAGATTATCATAGGCATGTCCTACTTCATGGATGAGAAGGGCGACGAAATTTCGGACAGGTCCCTGAGTAGCAGACTGATAAAGATGAACTTTATCTCCCAGATGTCCGGATTGTTTAGCATCACCATTACCCCATCCGCCCAATTCTAATTCTCTAAAATAGGGATGTCCCAAATGTTCTGGAGGAAGAATACTTAATAATTTGTAACTCAATCCGAAAATTGGAGAAGAGACATCGCTGTGAGAATTAAGTGATACTCCTAACCCACTTAAGAATTCTTTTAATTCGGATTTGCCTTCTTCTCCTGAATTTTCAGGGAAGTATTGTTTTTCAACCTGTTCTACCAAACCAACTAAAGTTTGGGGAGAGGGCTTACGCCAATTAATGGTTCCGGCACCTCCAGTTAGCCACCCCGTTACGATGGGATTTCCTAGAAAGTGATCTATCCTATGACCCAAACGCACATGCTCTTGGATATTTTCTGGGATGGAATCATCAAACCAGGGATACTGCAATATTCTTAATTCTGGTGGAAGGGAGATAAACATGACTTTTTAAATCATCGCTATTTTAAATACTTTTGGGTAGTAACAATAATAACTTCAATCACTTTTGAAGTGTTCTTAACCTTTATATAGCAGAAAGTTTTCCTTCCTTATGGTGATCTAAATGACATTCAAAGAACAATGGACAAAAATTAAAGAAAACTGGTTGATGTTACTAGTAATCTTAATTATTTTGGGAGTATTTTTAGTGGCAGTAACGCCATCCACTAGCACTTCTGGGAGTTATCAAGGAGTAGGAATGAACAAAGCTCTTTCTAGTTATGCTGTAGAAGATGCTTCCAGAATGATGCCCAGTCCCTCGGGATCGTTTGCACCGGAAGTAACGGAAAGAAAACTACTTAAATCTGCTAATTTGAACAGCGAAATAGAGCAAGGAGAGTTTCAATTAGCAGAACAAAAGCTTAAATCAATCATTACTTCTAGTGGCGCTTATCTTTTGAACGAGAACGTTCAACAGAATAATCCTGAACATCCATATTATACTGGATATTACACTTTAAAAGTTGATACTAAAAAGTATGCTGCAGTAATCTCTCAGCTTAAAGAAATGGGTAAAGTTACTTCTTTCAGCGAAAATACTGAGGATGTTACTGGTAGTTACACTGATCTGAAGGTTGAACTAAAAGCAGAACAAGATCGGTTAGAGCGTTATCAGAAGATGTTTGCTGAAGCTACTGAAGTAAGCGATAAGATTACTTTAAACGATCGTATCTTTGATCAAGAAAGAACCATTAAATATCTTCAAGAAAGGATAAATAATGTAGATACAGAAGTAGAATATTCTAGTGTGTATGTATCTTTACAAGAAAAACAATCTAATTATGCTAACGTAGCCATAATTGGTCTTTCAACTTTGATTACTAGCCTGGTAGACAGCTTTAATGGGCTAATTGCATTAATTGTAGTATTATTGCCCTATTTAGTGGTAATTGTAGTTGTTTGGCTGGTAGTAAAGAAAATCCGTAAGAACAAAAAGAAGTAATTTTTATTTTATATTTTTCTTCTCTTTTCAATATAATATCTAATTAGAGCTATAATAAACCAGATTACTAGAATAGTTGCTCCTCCTAATAGAAAATATCCGAAAGGACTGAAAGTCTGATAACATGGATAAATGACATCTACGGGATAGGCTCTGGAGGCAGAAGCAAGTAACCCTTTTTCTAGCATTGGAGCAGCTTCCTGTACTTTTGAAGTCATTTCTAACTTACTTCCAAAAATAGTTATAACTCCCCAAACTGCAGAAATCCCTGCAAAAACTAAAGCTACCGGTAAAATTCCTCGTAATTTCTCTTTTAATCCAGCAATCTTCTGTGGAGCGATGATAATATACTTGTTAGCTAACTTGTAATGGTTAACTTCTCGGCCTTTTTGGCTGTAATGAAACTCTTCCACTTTTACTAACCCCGATTCTTGCAATTTTAAGAGATGATAATGAACCGTAGAAATGGGAATCCCTAAAAGTTGAGCGATATTAGCTTCAGTATCATCTTTCTCAGCTAAATAACTTAAAATCTTACGACTGGTTTCAGAAGTGATAGTCTCGGCCAGTTTTTTAGTTTTGGTATCGTTCAAATCCACCAATAAAAAGTTATTCTTAGCCATTTTTCTAAAAGAAGGAACTTCTGCTTTAAATAATTGTTGTTAAGTTTGATTTAAGTTGAACTTATCCTCTCAACTCCCATAAAGCTTATATACCAAAATATGCTTACTCCTATCTATGATAACTCAAGGGATGGTAGGTGAAGTGGAAACAGCTATGCTGCGTTCCTTTGCTCGTACTAACGGTAAAGTTGCTCCGTTACAACAGCGCCAACATAACTTCTTAAATTCTGCTAACTATAAAGAAGAGTTTATGAAAGAGTTTATGATTAATGTCCAAGAACGTAAAACCCATTTAGAGAAAGAAATTGAAAAAGGCGGTTATCGTGATCCGGCAAGATTGACCGTAAGTGTGCATCGCTTGATTGAATCTAAATTAAGAAGTGAGATAACTTCTCGTTTGATTGGAGATAAAGGGTTAGATGAAGCTGGTTTTCAAAAAGTAGTTAGAGAGATTAAAAGTGAGATGCGTAATCTTTTTTACGAAAATTATTTTTCTCAATGATAAAAGCACTGTTTGTCGTAGCTCAACGTGGATATCAAGACCAAGAATACGGTGTTCCTAAACAAATTCTGGAAGAGAAAGGAATTGAAGTCGTTACTGCTTCAAAAGAAGGTGGAACTTGCGTAGGGGCACAAGGAGGAATGATTAAAGATAGTATTTCTCTTGCCGATGTTAAAATTGATGTTTATAATTTGATTGTTTTTATTGGTGGATCAGGAGCACAAGCTTATTCTAGTGATGAAGAAGCTCTAAATATCGCTCGAGAAGGTTTTAATCATTATAAACTGCTGGGAGCGATTTGTATTGCCCCTATTATTCTGGCTCGTTCAGGGGTTTTGAGAGGAAGAAAAGCTACGGTTTGGAACAAAGATGGTCGGCAGGAGGCCATTTTAAGTAATAGTGGAGCAAAGTATACCGGAGAAGCAGTTACGGTCGATGGAAAAATAGTTACTGCTAACGGTCCAGAAGCAGCTTCAGAGTTTGCTCGTACTTTGCTAAGAATTCTTAAGATTTAACTAAAAACTGATTGTAAGGCAGCACATTGTTCTCGATATAATGCGATTTCTGCTCCAAAATGGGTCTGGAACAGTTCATATTGCCAGCGTTTAGCTCTTCTTTCTACGTCATCTCCATCTTCTCTGTCCTGATTAATTACATCGGTGGCTATAGTAGGATTAACATAATCTAACTGTCTTTCAATAAAATAAGCAACCACATCTTTCTGATTTTCAGGAGCAGATTCTACTGATTCTTCTTGAGATTGATAAACCTCATGCATATAAGGATCAATGGTTCCAGAAATTCCATAAGTATCATTTGAACTAAGATCTTCTAATAATCCCGTTAAATCTAATCCAGAATAATTCAAAATTCTTTCTAAAGGGGTGGTTGTTATGGTTAACAAACCTTCGTAGAAACCCGTACTATCTGACCCGATAACATAATCATCTATGCTTAATCTTCCGGTTAAACCTTCTTCAGAAGTTTGAGGAATTTCCTCTTCATCAACCGCTATCTCTTTTTCCGTAAAAAACTGAACCATATACTAAATCTTACACCTCTTTGATGTTTTAAGAATAACTTTCTAGTTTATATAGATTTCTTTTTTAAGCTTCTCTCGTCGAGAAAAAAGAATAAAATATCTTTTAAAAAGTAAAAAAACTAAATGTTTTAATAAGCGATAATGATTTATTACTCAAATCTAATTATTATCTCTCCATTGGATTATTTCTGCTAATGGCTTTCTTGTCGACGGTAATTCTCGTTTCGCTAGTTCTGGAGACAATTGACTGATCTTTCCTGGTTTTCCAATTGCAATCATACATTCAACAGTGTATTCCTCCGGAAGGTTTAACATTTTTCTAGTTTTTTCATAATCAAACCCTTGCATAGCATGGACGACAAGATTTCTTCTTGACCCTTCTAAGGCTAAGGACATCCATGCAGCACCGGTATCAAAACTGTGAGTAAGAGCAGGAAGATTATTAATTTTATTTGCTGAAACAACCACCACTAACGCTCCGGCATGTTTACACCATTGTTGATTAAAATCAATTAGAAGATTAAGAAACAATTCTTTTTCTTTTTCGGTATTAGCAACAATAAATTTCCAGGGTTGTCCATTACTTGAAGAGGGGGCCCATCTAGCGGCTTCAAACAAAGGCATTAGTTCTTCTTTAGTTAGAAGTTTACCATTCATCGCTCTAGGACTCCAACGAGTATAGAATAAAGAAGAAATCTCTACTTCTGGTTTACGATAAGTTTTAGCAATAGATTTTAATGACATGATTATTACCTCCATCTTGATGATATTTCATAACTCGCCATAATCCTTTTAAAGCTTAGGAAGTAAGGGGGATTTAGAAATTGTTCTTGCCTTACTTCTATCTCAACCACAACCATTTTAAACCCAAAAGTATTTCTATAGATAAAAGAGGTATGTCTATGTTGTTTCGTTCAGATGTGTTATGTATTGGTTCAGCCACTTTAGATACTTTTCTAACTGTTGAGATGCCCTTAAGGAAGATTAAGTTGGGAGATAAGGTTTTAGTTAAAGAGATAGAGACTCATTCGGGGGGGGGAGCAAGTAATGCTGCAATTTCTTTAATAAAATTTGGTTTGAAGGTAAGAATCTTAACTAAACTGGGTCAAGATCACAATGCAGAGTTCATTATTAAAGAACTTCAACAACATCATGTAGAAAATATTTGTCTTCATCACAGTCGTAAACCTACCGATAGTGCTAGCATTATCGATTATAAAAAAGATGGCGACCGAGTGATTTATGTTCATAAAGGGGCTTCTGAAGATCTAACCCAAGAAGATTTTAAATTTTCAGACCTTAAAACTAACTGGATTTATCTAGCTACCTTGATGGGGACTTCTTTTAATACTGGTAAAAAGATTGCTGCTTATGTTAAAAAGAAGAACATTCCGATTTTGTTTAATCCTTCCTTATACTTAGCTAAAAAAGGTAAGATTTACCTTAAATCTATACTTGAAGCAACAGAAATTCTAGTTTTAAACTGGGAAGAAGCTCTAGCTTTATTAGGAAAACATCGGGGTAATCCTAAAGAAGTGTTAGTGTCTTTACAAGAACTAGGTCCGAAGATCGTTATTGTAACTAATGGTAAGAATAAGATGTATGCTGTTAATCATAACGAATTTTATTCCTTACAGCCTCCTAAGATTAAGGTGATTCATGCTGCCGGGGCAGGTGATTCTTTTACTGCTGCCTTTTTAGCCGCCCATATCAAAGGTTATCCTTTTGAAGAGTGTTTAAAAGTGGGGCAAGCCAATGCTTCTTCAGTTATTCAATCTATTGGAGTAAAACATAAATTATTAAATGAAGCAGAAGCAAGGGATTTAATAAAGAGATATAATATCAAAGTAAGCCAATATGGGATTCTTTTCTAAGAAATCAACCGGATATTCTTTATGGTCTTGGATACCTAGAGGTCTAGCCTTACTTTTGGTCTCGACTTGGGTTTTAATCTTAATTTTCTCTGGATTAGGACATTATTTTGCCGCCGGATTGATGCTTTTAGCTGTTTTGATCTTAACAACTATGATTTCTTGGATGAATGCCCCTATTGGGGGAGGCATATTTATCATCCTAGGGGCGGGGTATTTGATCTTTTCCATGGGTTTATTGTTCTCTACCTTGTATGTTATAGCTGCTTTTCCTTTATTTTTAACCGGATCCGCCTTTATAGTAGAATATTTATATTATGAAAAGAAGGAAGATGATGATGGAGGAGTTGATGATTTCTAATGCTAGCTAATACTAAACAGATCTTAACCAAAGCCAGAAATGGCCATTATGCAGTAGGGCATTTTAATATCAATAATATGGAAATTGTTCAAGGTATTGTTCAAGCTGCTACTAACCTTAATTCTCCGGTTATTCTCGCTACTTCAGAAGGGGCAATCGAGTATGCTGGAATGAATTTTCTGTACGAGCTGGCAAAAACAGCTTCAGAATTAACCAAAGTCCCCGTTGCTTTACATTTGGACCATGGAAAGGACTTGAAAATTATCAAACAATGTATTGAATTAGGATATTCTTCAGTTATGATCGATGCTTCACATCAAGATTTTGAGAAGAATGTTAAACTTACTAAACAAGTAGTGCAATGGGCTCATAAGAAAGGAGTTTCAGTAGAAGCAGAACTAGGAACTATTGGTGGGAAAGAAGATAAAGTTCATTCTAACAATATAATTTACACTGATCCAGCTAAAGCTAAAGAGTTTGTAGAAAGAACTGGGTGCGATTTTCTTGCTATAGCTATTGGAACTTCACATGGAGCGTATAAGTTTGCTGGAGAGGCTAAATTAAGGATAGATATCCTCAAGAAAATAAAAAACCTAGTAAAAGTACCTTTAGTACTTCACGGTGCTTCCGGAGTACCCATAGAAATAGTCAATCTAGCTAAGAAATATGGCGCTAAGTTGGACGGAGTAAAAGGGGTTCCTGAAACTCAAGTCGCTCTGGCGATAAGGAATGGGATTTGTAAGATTAATACTGATACTGATCTAAGAATCGCTTTCGATGCCGGAGTTAGAAAGTCGGTTAAAGAACATCCAGAAGATTTTGATCCCAGACATATCTTGTCTCCTGCTCGTGACTTGATTAGACAAGTGGTGGAACAAAGAATTAAGTTGTTTGGTAGCATGGGGAAAGGGTAAAATGATTCTTGCTTGGGTACTTGCTCTTATTTCTCCTCTTTTTTATGCCGGAGTAAATGTTTACGATAAGTACATTGTAGAAAGAGTTGCTAAACATCATCTCAGTTATATGGTAGTGGAAGGGGGTTGTTTTTTATCTTTAGCAATAATGGTGGGAGTCTTCTTAGATTGGTCCAGTTTCTCCTTCTCTAGTATTATCTTTCCGGTTATTACTGGTTTAATTTATGGCGGAAATACTTGGTGGTATTACTACTTAATCAGCAAAGAGGATGTTTCTAATGTCATTGGGATGATGTATATCTATCCCTTGTTTGTTTCTTTGATGTCTTTTATATTGCTTAAAGAGGTAATCCCTTTTTTGGGTTATGTTGGGATGATCTTAACCATTATTGGGGCAGTATGGATATCTACTCGCATTGAGAGATTCAACTTTAAGATTCTGGGAGTATTAGTTCTTTTCATCCTAGGAGTAGCTTTAGGAGAATTTATGATTAAGATTGTAACTAATAATCTTCCTCCTCTCAATGGATGGGTAATAGGATTAATCGTTTCCAGTTTAGTTACTGTAATCGGAATATTCTTTCTTTCCATCCGTAAAAATGTTAAGAAAGATGTTGTTTTGTTCCCCATTGCTATGGGTGGTGCTTTAATTACTTGCGTTGCTTCCTTAGCACTTTATTTTGCTATTGATTATCTTCCCGTAACCATTGTTTCTGCGGTTGGAGCAACACAACCTTTGTTTGTAGTATTGACGGAAAGAATAGTTAACTTGAAACTGGGAATCATCTCTAAAGATCTTCGCTTGGTTCACAAACTAGGAGCAGTAATCTTAGTTGTGGTTGGAGTGATACTGATTTATGCTTCTGCTTTACTTTAACCTACCGATAGATTAAAAAACGTTAAGATTATCCTTCTCCTATAGTAAATGTGTTCCTTTTTTTAAACACACGTTTACTATTAGTAATTGTGAAAGAAAATATTACGATAATTCACAATTACTCTATCATAAAAGAGGTTGATACTATGGGAATATTACAAGTCTTGTTTGGAAAAAAGAAACATGCTGATCCGGAAAAAAGAGTAAAAGTGCATCATGGTAAGAAAATTTACATTGCTGCTGACCATGCCGGGTTTGAAATGAAAGAAAAACTCAAGTTATGGTTAGATCATCATCGAATTGTATATGAAGATTTGGGAAATAAGATTCTTGACTCAAAAGATGATTATCCTGATTTTGCCGAAAAACTAGCCAAAAGAGTAGCGAAAGAGAAAACTCAAGGAATCTTAGCTTGTGGTTCTGGGATTGGAATGTGTATTGCTGCTAATAAAATTAAAGGAGCAAGAGCGGCTGATCCTATTTCTTTCAAAGAAGCAAGGCTGGCCAGAGAGCATAATGATGCTAATGTTCTATGTTTATCTGGATGGTTTAATAGTTATCATTATAGCACTAAGTTAATGGCTATCTTTCTAACCACTAAGTTCTCTCATGAACCGAGACATGTTAGAAGATTAGAGAAGATAAAAAAGATTGAAAATGGAAATTAGTCTAAATGAACCAGATTATCTTTCCTTCTTTGATGTCTAAGAATCAGGAAGAATTAGATCAGGATCTTAACCGATTGAAAGGAGCAGTTAAAATATTACATCTAGATATCGTTGATGGAATTTTCGCTCCAAACCATGCTTTAGATTTTAAGTTTAAGCTTTCTTCTAAATTTAAATATCACTTGCATCTAATGGTTAAGAAACCAGAGATCTGGATTAAGAAATATCTCTCTCGGGGAGAACTATTCTTTCCTCAGATTGAAGAGTTGAAAGATTTCTCTAAATATGCTGCCTGGATGAAAAAAGAACACAAAAAAGTGGGGTTTGCAGTTCTGCCGGAAACTCCCATTAGCAAAATAAACTCTTTTTTATCTCAAACCGATGTGGTTTTAATTCTAACTGTTCATCCGGGATTTTATGGCAGCAAGTATCTGCCTGGGCAGTTAAAGAAAATTGTTCAAATCAAGAAAATAAACCCTCAAATAAAAGTAATCGTTGATGGAGGGATGAATCCTCAGCGTATTGGACTAACGGCTAAAGCCGGAGCAGATTATTTCGTTTCTGGGAGTTATACTACTAAAGCTGACAAGCCCAAGGAAGCGATTAAACGGTTGATTAAGGCAGTTAAGGAATAACTACTTACCGATAGTTACAAGCACAATCTTTATAAATACGCTTGCTTATTTGAAGGAGATGAAACTCTCTTGGTTATCTCTATTGGGCTGTTTGGCTTTAACCTCACCAATTTATGCTCAAGAATATTGTCAAAAAGAAGTTTTTGATCCTAGTCATTCTCCTTCTCTTCCTTCACCTCAATTAGAAGATTTTTCTGTGTTTATGAACAGACTTATTACTGAAGAAGTGAAAGGTGAAAATCCTTATGTTTCAGTAGCTTTGCCTGTTCCCAATGATGATTATTGCGAAGAGCGAGATTTGGGAAATATACTTGATAATCTTCCGGGAGGAAACAACTTACCTTCATTCTTAGATTTAAGATGTAATGCCCAGGGTGTTTCTTATCCCTCTAAACCAAAAGAATGTCACTTCTCTGAGGAAGGGTTAGCTGATTTTAAAAGGTTGGTTGCTCAAGGGGTGAGTGATTCTCGTCACGGTAAAACTGTTCTAATTATCGATAAGGTTGCGCATACCTTGGATCTTTATCTTCAAGGAGAACAAGTTAAAAGGTATCCGATTGGTTTGGGAAAAGGTTCTCTTGATGATAAAGAATGGGAAGGAGATTTAAAAACTCCCGAAGGAGTTTATCACGTAACTACTGTTTTTGGGAAGGGTGATAAATATCATAAAGCTTTAATGTTAGATTATCCTAACGAAAAAGATAAAAAAGAGTTTAACAAGTTAAAAAGGGAAGGAAAGATTCCTTCTGATGTTTCAATAGGTAATGCTATAGAAATACATGGTAATTGGTCTGATAAGTGTAGTGATCTTTCAGATTGGACCGCTGGTTGTGTCGCCATGTGTAATCAAGATATTGATGATCTTTTCCAGAGAGTTAAACCTTCTCAAAACAGAGAAAAGTTAGAAGTGGTGATTATACGTTACAGTTCTATCCCGGACCACCAATAGTTCCTTGAGGCGCGGTGCTAACTATTAAAGGAGGATTTTCTTCCGAAGGAGTTTTAGCATATTTGGGTTTATCAACATAATTTTTAGATGAAAAAGCTTGAGCATTAAATTTAGCTGGCCCAGCATAGTTATCAGCATATTCTCCTCGTCCTCCAGCTAGTTTCATGGTTTTCTCTACACAGACATAATCTTTACAATTATCTATTGAGCGATAAAAAGCGTTGAAATAAGCATTATTTAAATTTCCCACTCCGACTCCTGCTGTAGCAAAGAAAGCGGTATCTGGGTTTTCAGTGGTAAGATCTTTACCAATAACCGAGGAAGAACCAGCACATGATCCGACAAATCCAAATTTGGGCATATTCCCTTGTTTATCCGCGGGAGTGTTCCAGGCTTTATCTGCATCATAAGAATGGCCACGACTAAATTCTGCAATAAGGGGGGTGCTAGCTTTAGTATTGGCAGCAACAGAAGCGTCATTGGTCACTATAGTTCTATAAGTTACTGGCTGACCATTCAGTATACCTTTCTTTTCTAAGACGTATCCTTTTCCGTTAGGCAAACGTTCTTTGACTTTAAATCCTTCTCCCGCTCCCGAGAATCCATTGTAAATAACCTTTTCGTTTGGGTCTTCAGTGCTGGTAAAATAAACCAATGAACTTAGCACCGGGATATTATCTTCTTTTGGACTTTGATCTATCCATTGCTGGCTAGGTAGATTTAATTTATGTTCTTGAGTTAATACTACTTCACTAGGGGTGTCAAGGATAGTTTTAACCGTGGGGTTATTCTGGTCAAATTTATCCTGGTTCATTCTCACCGTATATTGAATAAGATCTCTTCTGGCTTCTTCTTCTGGGCTTTTTGGATCTTCTTGTACTTTTTGATATTGTTCCAATAACGCTTGACTATATTCTTCTCGAGTAGTAGGATTATTTAGAATAGTCCGTGAGGTTTCAAATCCATCTGCGGGGGTATCTATGGAAGTGATGGCAGTTTGATAAACTTCTTTTCTTTTAGCTGGATCTTTGGGTAATACCTTAGCTAGTTGTCCGGCTGCAGCTAGCATACTTATCACTCCTTTCCCTTTCTTTGTTTCTAAACCATAACCCTTACTCTCTAAATAAGGAACCAGGTTTTCAGCTCCTCCCGCTTTTTGGACCAATCCTCGATATACTAATTCTTCTGAGCTGCGATATAAATCGTATCCTAGTCCTCCAGTAGATTGAGATAATACTCCTACTGCAACGTCAACTGGAAGAGATTGGGCTAAGGTTTGACGTTGACTGGCATCTTTATCATGTAAATAATCTAACTCTCTTCCTACTATTTTTAATCCTGTATTCTGTAAGTTTTGTCTTAAAGCGTCTTCAGCTTGTGGGGAAAGACTCTCATCATCAGCTAACTTCTGCATTTCTTGCAGTCTAGCTATCCCCTTTTTATTCTCACTCCCAGAAGAACTTGCTGAGAAATAATTAGCTAAAGGTTTATCTCCTAATATGTCTGGAACTCCTTTTTGCCATAATTCTAAACTTACTGCAACTGGGTTAAATATCCCGTTCTTATTAAGTACATCCATGGCAGTTAAGAATTTTGGTAATTCTTTTCGAGGGAGAGAAGGAGGAAGATTTAAAGTGGAACCTAGGTCTTCCTTCCCCGAGTTTAAAGAAATTAAATCTTCTAAAACTGCCTCATCTTTTTGAGAGTCACTTCCTTGTCCATACTGGGAATAAATCTCTTTTAAGTTTCTAGCTTGTTCTGGATCAATCTGGCCGATTTGGTCTAATTGTTTAATCTTAGCCATTACTGCAGGATCATCTAGATTTAAGTTTGGAGTGTTTATTAGATAACCAGCGGTAAGAGTTGAAATCTCTCCTCTTTCTCTCATCCCCGTTAATCGATTGACATATTCTTCTTCTCCTGAAGATGCTACAGCGTTATCTCCATACTCTCCGGTTTCAAAATTAAAATATCCGTTCTCAGTATAAGCATCTTGTACCTCTCTAGTATCAAAAGGATCAGCCACGGTTCCTACCGTTTCCCCCTTTTCATCAAGTAATTTAATTTCAGAAGCATCTACTTGTATTGTCTGTCCATCATCTGTAGTAGAGCTTAATTCTCTTTCTGAAACCATGCTGGTGGGATCTTCAGTAAAGAAATTGGAAAGTTCACTAGCAGGATAAACTTCTAACTCATCATCACTAGCTTGAAATTGTAAAATCCCTTCTCCCTCCTTAGAAGTGTCATGAGCATTAAGGGTAGAAGCGCTTCCTTCTTCGGTATTCAGGTCAGTTTGCAAAAATCTGTCTGGGTCCCAGAGATCAACATTGGTCTGGTCTGTAGTTACACTTTGCATTTCTAACTGGTCAGGATCAGCATAATTAATACAACTCATTCCCGGAGGACAACTGCTTTGATCAGGCATTTCTGGAGGAAGATAAGCGATTTCTTCAGAAACAGTAGCTGTTAAATCCGGTTCTGTTCCTTGCCACTCCGTAAACTCTGTTCCTGGACTTAATACCCAACTAGCATCTTCCTGTTTAGAAACTTCTTCTGGTGAGTCCCAAATCTTATCTACCTCTTTTTCTTGAGTATAAGTTACTTCTGCTTCACTGGTATACGTAGTTTCAGCAGGGGTAACTTGTGTATTTATTGGTTCCTGCTCTGATAAAACACAGCTTGCATCTAGACAGAGTTCAGGAGTATCAAACACATTGCCCTCAGAAACCTTTCCTTCTGCCATGCTTACTTTGGTTTCTTCTCCAACCAAATTAAGAGGAAGGTTACTAAAGAGATCCTTAGAAGGTTCTTTTACTTCCACCTTCTCTGCAGCTTTAATTTTTCCTTCTACTAATTCTACTTTTCCGCTAACTGGAATGGATTGGTCTTTTAGAGTTAAAGCAATATTTCCACTGGATTGGATAGTTCCGGTATAACCCTTATCTTTAGAAACATCAATATTTGTCCCGGGGTTAGCTAATACCTTAAGAGTGGAAGAACTTTCACTGCCTAATTCTAAGTTCCCTTCCTCTATGGTCAAAGTATTCTCGTTAACACTAAATGTTCCATCAACATTAGCTCCTTGATATTTGAAACTATCTGCTTGAACATTCTGAGCAGAAACAAGTTCTCCATTTTTAATAACTACATTTCCCCCAGAAAGAGTAGCTCCGTTGAAATTAAATGTCTGTCCGCTAATACTTATAGTATCTCCTTCTATAATAACTCCTCCGAGAGCATTAGGTTCAATGTCAATTCCAAAACCACGTAACTGTTCTAATTTTTGTTGTTCTTGTAAATATTGATCCACAATAGCTGAAGAGGAAGAGTCTTGATTAGGATTGTCGAGATTGAAATAAGATTCTTCTTGAGCATATGAGCCTACAATTAGACACAAAATTATAATTAGTAGGAATAAACGTTTCATTGAATCTTCAACTCCATCGCTTTGGTGGTTATTTCTTTCTCTAAAGCCACTTCTTTAGCCAACTTCTCATTATAATCTACTTCGTAACTCAATCCAAAAGTGAAATAATACGGTTTTTCAAACAATTGGTTATCGTACAATGCGATTAATACACTGTTACGATCATCAGGACCGTCGTAAGGAATAATGGCTTCTCCAGTATCTTCTCCTTCACTGATAATTGTCTTAGCGGGAATAATCTTATAACTAATATTATCTGTTATAACCACTTTTGTAATCCCTTTTAGGGGCAGAGCTTCGGGGTATTGTGCTTGCAGTTGTACTATTTCTTTGGCTGAATCATAGATTTTCTTATATCTTATCTTATTCTCAATATGAAACTCTCTTAGTTCCGTAAATTGGGTCTGTCCACTCAGTTGGTTGTAATTAACTATTTCTTCTTCTTTGGAAGGACTATTTTTGAAACTGATGATAACGGGAACAGTAGCATCGATGATAGTTTTTGTGTTCATCAATTTTACTTGTACTTGCTCTACTTCATAACTTAATATAATCCCTTTATCTGTATAAAGATAGTTTAACTGGTCTAGACAGGTGGGCAAAGTAGCTTTGATGGCTAAAGCTAATTCTTCCTCAACTTTACTTTGATCGGGGATTAAGGTCTTATTCTGAGAATAATAATAAGGGATGAAAGCTCCAAATTGATATTGATATACTTCTGAAGCTTGGTAATATCCTCCTTGCAGACTAACGTAACGGATAGCTTCAGAGGTGGTGTAATCTAAACAATATTCTACCTGCGCCTTTACTGGTGCTTTATATCCTTCCAAACTTAATTCTCCAGGAGTATTCTGTACTAAAGGTTCAATTTTTTGGTTTGAAAGATAGAAAAATAACGCGCTAATAAGTAATATAATAATTCCCACAATGATAAAAACAGTAATTTGACCCTTTTTAGACATCCCAACTCCTCTTAATAATATATAAGAGAGAAACTTCTTTGAGTATAAAAAGGTTACGAGAACTTAACTCGTATCTTTCACCTGTCTTGAACTGGGAAAACCTTTATTAACTGCTTCGGTTTAATCTTCCCTGAAAAGAGGCCGATGAAACGATTAACTAATACTAAAGACTTGCAGCTTCAAGCAAACTTGATTAGACAAGATTTGATTAGAATGCTTCATGAAGCCGGTTCAGGGCATACTGCTGGTCCATTAGGATTAGCTGATTTATTCACCACTTTATATTTCAATTTACTAAAACATAATCCTAAACTTCCAAGTTGGGAGTTAAGAGATCGTTTAATTCTTTCTCCCGGACATGTTTGTCCCATTCGTTACGTTACTATGGCTCATACCGGTTATTTTCCTAAAACTGAACTGCTCACTTTAAGAAAACTGGGAACCCGATTACAAGGGCATCCTAGTAGAAAAGATCTTCCGGGATTAGAATTTTCTACTGCCTCTCTTGGTCAGGGTTTGGGAGCAGCAGTAGGAATGGCGTTAGCGGCTAAACTTAAAAAGCAAAAACATTATATTTATTGTATCACTTCTGATGGAGAGCATGATGAAGGTTCAACTTGGGAAGCAGTAAACGCTGCTCATAAATATAAATTAAATAACTTGATCAACATTATTGATAGAAACAATATCCAAATTTCTGGATTTACTCACAATGTGTGGCCATTAGAATCATTAAAAGAAAAGTATGAAAGTTATGGCTGGAAAGTATTTGAAATTAACGGACATGAGTTTAAACAGATTATCTCTGTTATAAACCAAGCTAAAAAAAGTAAAGATAACCCTGTGTGTATCATCTCTTATAATATTCCCGGGAAAGGTGTTTCTTTCATGGAACATGATTATCATTGGCATGGTAAAACACCTAATGATGAAGAGACAAAGAAAGCATTGAAAGAGTTGCAAGCAGAAGAGCAGAGGTTAAGAAAATGAAAGGGTATTATTTGGTGATATTACTTATCTTAACCCTATTCTTCCTCGGTTGTTCTAAAAGCGGCGAATCCGTTGTGGGTAATGCTGTTTATCAAACTCTTTCCAGTCCAGAAAGAATGGAATTTGAACAATGTTGGCAAGATAAATGTACTGGATTAATGAAAGTGGATCAAACTACTTGTGCTCAGACTTGTTATGATCAAGCTAAATCAAGATAAAATGGAAGAGAAACAATCTACTCGACAAGGATATGGGAAAGCTTTACTTGAATTGGGTAAAGATAACAAAAAGGTTGTTGCTTTATCTGCAGATTTGATTGAATCTACTTGTGTTAAAGAATTTGCAGAAACTTATCCAGATAGATTCTTTCAAGCAGGAGTAGCGGAACAAAATATGGTCTCTATGGCTTCAGGATTAGCATTAGAAGGATTTATCCCCTTCGCTTCTTCTTTTGGAGTATTTCTACCTATGCGTTGTTTAGATCAAATTAGAATGTCTGTATGTTATAATGATACAAATGTGAAATTAGTAGCAACTCATTGTGGTTTAGCTACCGGGGAAGATGGAGCGACACATCAAGCTTTGGAAGATGTAGCTGCACTTAGAGCTATTCCCGGAATAACTATCATTGAACCTGCTGATTTTAATCAAGCATTTAAAGCGACTAGAGCTGCGGCTAAATTTACTGGTCCAATATATCTACGTTTACATCGAGGGAAATTTACTAATATTACTTCAAAGAAAGACAACTTCGAAATTGGTAAAGCTCAAGTATTACAGAAAGGAGAACAGGTAACTATTATTGGTTCTGGTCCGGTTTTGACTGAAGTGTTAAAAGCATCTGCTGAATTGCATTTCAAACCAGAAATTATTAATTGTCATACCATTAAACCATTAGATGAAAAAACTATTCTTGCTTCAGCAGAGAAAACCGGAAAAGTTTTAGTGATACAAGATCATCAAATACATGGCGGATTAGGGGGAGCGGTGGCCGAACTTCTTTCAGAAAAGTATCCTTGTCAGGTTAAGATCTTAGGCATGCCAGATAAATTTGGAGAGTCTGGGAAACCGGAACAATTATGGGAAAAGTATGGGCTAAGTGCAAAAAATATCAAAAAAGAAATTAGAAAATTGTTGGATTAACCTTTCTTATTTCTCCCACGACATGTTTATAGAGGGAGTCGTTGGCAGCGGCCACAAAATATTTCTCTAGTCTTCTTTGCCCATGATATTCTACTGAGTTTCCGTTAAGATATTTAACGACCGCTCCTGCTTCCTCTGCGATTATTTGTGGTGCACAAAGGTCCCAAGTATTCATTTCGTAAGCCCCTGTAGGGATATGCAAGTTGGCTACTCCTTCAGCTAGTCTCATCATCCTTAATCCTTCACTTCCACTAACCAAAGTTTTCTGAGGTTCGAGAGCGCAGATTAATTGATGTCCAAAACGGCTCAGCAAGAGGTTGGTGGCAGTAATTAGCTCTATGCCCGAACGCGTTGACACTTCCAATTTAATCTTACTTCCATCGGGATGGACACGATAAGCTCCCTGATCTTCTATCCCAAAGTAATACTCCTTAGTGGTGGGCTTGTATACTATTCCAAGCACAGGTCGATTTTCTTGAGCTAATCCAATATGTACCGCAAATTGATCTGAATGGCCAATGAACCCTTTGGTTCCATCAATCGGATCGATGTACCATACTCTTCCAGAACTGTTAGGAACGTCGGCTAACTCTTCGCTGACGATTCCATCTAATGGAAAGTTTTTCCTTAATCCTTCTAAAATAATCTGATTTGATTCCACGTCAGCGTTAGTCACAGGAGTACCATCAGATTTATCGTGTGCTTGGTAAGTTCCGTAATAATGCTTCATAATCCTGCTACTTGCTACTTCAGCTAAGCTTAAGGATATTTGCAATTCTCTTTCAAGTTGGTTTTGTTTCATAAAACGTTAAATCTCATAGTAATATTTTTATATTAGTATTAATTTAAAATTATTAATGGAAAAGCTACTGAAAGAAATAGGCTTAAATGGATACGAATCGAAGATTTATCTTGTTTTATTACAATATGGTAAACTTGATGCTAAGTCTGTTTCTCAATATTCTAAAGTTCCTCCTACCGCAGTGTATCCTAATCTTAAATCCCTTTTGGAGAAAGGATTGATCCAAAAATTTGAGGATAAGATTGCTTCTTATCAAATCTTACCTCCGGAAACAGCTATCTCGGGATATGTTGAAGATACAAAGAAAAAGATGAATAAGATAAAAGAAGAGATAGTATTGATATCAAAACAGACTTTCCAAAATAAGATCATCCAACCTCGACCGGAAGTGGTGCACTTGAGTCAAGGTAAAGATACTTCTGAACAAATTTATTTAGATGCTCTAAGTAGAACTGAGAAAACATATTATATATTGGGCTGGACTTTCAGAACCGTAAGTAATAAGTATACTAATTTACATCAATATGCTGCAGCCGTCAAGAAGAAAAAGGTGGATATGCGGATCATTGTGACTGGTACTGGAAAAAAGATGTATCCGGTAATTAAAGCTTATCAAGAAGCTGGAATAAAGATGCGTTACTTCCCACTAGAAAATTTCTCTATTTTTATTTCCGACCAGAAAGAGTGTAAGATTACTCTTAAGGATAAAGCCTATGCTCAGCGTTATAACTTACAGATTATCGATCCTAATCTCTCAAAAGTATTACAACAATACTTTTTAGATGTATGGGAAAAATCTGTGGAGATCTCTCCAAAATTATTTAACTGAAAAAGGTGTTCAAGATGAAAAAGATATACGAAACAATTATTATTGGTGGGGGTATCGCGGGGTGTACTGCTGCGGTTTATGCTGCACGTAAGAAGATGGATTTTCTTCTTATAACCGAGAATGTTGGCGGCCAGATGTGGGAATCAGTAGAGATATTTAATTTTCCCGGCATTAATAAGATTAGTGGTGCTGACTTCTCTCAACGAATCCAGGAGCAATTAGATTTTAACCAGATTAAGATTAAATCTGGAGTTCAGGTAAATAAGATTGTTAAAAAAGGAAAACTGTTTTTATTGAGAACAGATTCAGGAGATTTTTTTTCTAAAACCATGATTATAGCTACTGGATCACATCCCAGAACTCTCGACGTTCCGGGAGAGAAAGAGTTTAGAAATATGGGGGTAACTTATTGTGCTATTTGTGACGGGCCGTTATTTAAGGGTAAAGATGTAGCTATAATTGGAGGAGGAAACTCAGCCTTAGAAGCAGTAGATTTCTTGTCTAAAGTGGCTAAGAAGATTTATGTTCTGAATGTCAACCCTAATTTTAATAACGTGCATGCTTCTCTTTTAGAAAAAGCAGTGAAAAGTAAGAATGTTAAGATTATTTATAATGCCCTTACCATTAAGATTAATGGGGACCGGTTTGTTAAGTCCTTAGAATACACCCAGAAAGGTAAGTTTCACACTTTGTCGGTGCAAGGTGTTTTTGTGGAGATTGGCAGAATTCCCGCAGTGGATCTGGTAAAAGGATTGTTAAAATTAGATGAGCATAATCATATCCTGGTTGATTGTCAAACTAACACTTCTGTGCCCGGAATATTTGCAGTGGGAGATTGTTCTTCCGTGCATGAATATCAGTATGTCATCGCTGCCGGACAAGGATGTATTGCTCTATTAAAAGCAGCTAAATACCTAGCTCGACAGAAGTGAGATTATGGTTGAGGGTAAATTTTCTTGATTTCATCTATGCAGAAGTATCGTGTACTAAATTCTCTCCCTTTAAATAGAAGAGCTATTTCTTCTTCTTGATTTGAAAATAATCCCGATAATCCCGGCGAGAGGTCATCTTTACAACGATAATGGAAAGTTTCAGTCTTACCCTTTCTGGACAAAACAAATTCTCCGCATTTAAAGTAATCAGTCCGAGTAGAAGTTCCTCCATATTCATCTGAAGAAACTTCTTCAGTCTCTATTTCAATTCTTTGAGTAACATCTTTTACCAAGAGATGGTCTATGAAGAGATATCCCTCGCTTACCTTAGAAATGGTTTTAAGAGTGCACGGAGTTATCGTTACTCCATGGGCTTTTTCTATCACTGTCTCTTCCAAAGAAATCCGATCATCTAACAAGTAATATTTACGCGGTAATTCTTTATCTTGTGCTTGTTCTTGGTTGAACTGTTTTCTTAACTTAATCTCATTATTTAAGGCAGTATAACTTCCTAGTGCCAGAAATCCTCCCATCAATCCAAAGGCTGTTGACCAAAAGCCTACTCCCGTGTTTAAGGTATCAAATATCTCATACCCCAATAAGGCCGTACCCGTAACGCCCATAAGCGAGTTAAAAGTAAGATGGTAAGTAGAAACTGCTTTTCTAAATTCATTATCAACTGGATTGTTCTTAGCAATTTCTTCTAAAGTATAATATGAGGAAGTGTAAGCTGGATTGAAAGTTTGAGTCATAACTATTTAATTATTAAAGAATTATTAATATTCATGGATTATTTTTCTTACGGAAAAAACATTATGGGTAAGAAAAGAAACCTTTTCGTAAATGTCTATCTATGATAATAACTACGCAGAACATCGGCAGTTTCTTCCGGAAATTTATTCACTACATAACCTTCATGTCCCAGCTCAAATCCCGCTAAAGTGTTTAGATTTCTAGGATAAATATGCCAATGCATCCTGAAATTACCCATAATATCAAAGAATTCTTGATGTAAAGCAATGTTCACGTCAGTTACTCCTAAGTTTTGATACAGGGCATGTAATACTCCTAACATACTTCTAGCCATCCTTATCCTTTGATCTGGATCTTTTAATTCTAACACATGACGGATTCTTTTCTTTGGGATAAGGTCTACTTGGTGAGGAAATCGTGGGGCAAAAGGAGCACAGATTAACAGATCATCTTTTTCTGGTTCTTCCCAGATAAGATACGGACTGTCTCGGATAGCTCCAAGATATTTCTCAAAAAACCTTTCTCCAGTTTCATAAGCATATCCAGCAGCATATTTTGCTTCTTTTTGTGAAAGGGTGTCTTTAAATGGGCCAGTTCCACGCTGAGCGTGGGGATGTTCTTGAGATGCACCTGCTAAGAAGCCCCAATTTACAAAATCCCACACATTTCTAGCTGAATACTTCTCTTTTAAAAATTGAGCGGTATCATATAAAGTTTCTAAGTAACAAACTAAATCATCAAAGGTTAAATCGATTAGTTTTGTCTTATGTTCCGCAAAAACAGTAATCATACTTATTTCGTCTATTCCATACAGGTTTTGGAAGGTTACGGGAACAAAACTTCCTCTTCTTAATCGATCGTGCACTATTCTAGGCTCTGTTGTTTCGTCCCAAATTTGTGGAGGGCAGAAATTGCAGGGGGTAACTTCTTCATCTAAATCTTCTTCTAATCCTGTTTCCAAGGGTCTCTTTTTAGTGTTATTTTGGCGCTGAGCTCTGACCGTAGAAATTCTGGTAGAATGTGTTCTGAAGGGATCTTCTCTAAACAAGATTTTATCTTTTACTGTTTTCCCCCGCACTGTTTTTTCCGGACAGTCTAAAATGGTTTGTAAACTCCCAAAGTAAGGATGAGATTGAATGCCTTCCGCTATGGTTGAATAATCTTCACTCATACTATAAAAGCAATTTAGTTTGGTTTTTAAGGATTTATATCCTCAATACCAGTAAAGAGAAGAACAAGAAATTTATAATATATGATTATTTCTTCCTCAATATTCCTCCCAGTCCATCAACCACTTCTGGAAGAACTTTTGCAATCAGGGTGGCATACGGGCTAACTCCTTCTCTACTTGAACCATCAAGATATCTTCCGATACCTTCTCCTTGGAGTCTTGATCGGATTCGACTCACCATGGCTGAAGTAATATCTTTGTCTGGCTCTCCTGCACTCTGAAACTCTCCTCCCAACATCCTTCCTAATGGTGCTAAGAGGTAAGCAAAAAATAGTTCCCCATCGGTGTCGTTTAATCCTGTTCTTACTCTTGCCAGGATACCCAATACTTTCTCAGTATAACCAGCATAAACTTCCAATTTTCTTTGTAAGACATCTAGTTCTGCCATCCCTTTATATTTTCCTACATCAGCAATAGCCATTCCTTCTTCTCTGATAGCAAAGACTTCTGCTTGTACTCCATACCTTGTGGCAATTAGATTAACTTTTCCTTCAATCTCTGTTCTGGCAATATTGACTTTTCCATTTGCTCTAGTATCGAGTAGATCGGCTTTTCTTTGTTTGAATGCAACTCCTCTCAATATATCTGCTTGGTCAAAAGAAGAAGTATAAGTGAATGATTGGATCATTAACCCCCAAGAAACACAATTGGAAGAAGCATTTATTCTTTTTACTATTTTATCACTAATCTCTTCGTTTTTTTCAGCCAATTCAGAAGATTCATAATGTCCAGCAATTGTTTCTTGTATTGTTTGTTCAATTCTAGGAATAAGCATGTTTAAATAATCATCTGGAGCTCTTTTCATAAATTCGTCTGGTTTGTTAATTACAACATATGTGTCTGATTTAATCGTGATCTGGCGATTGTCTGAAGAACGGACTATACATTCTAAATTATTTATTTGGCTTGGTGCTTCTGGAACAAGAGCAATATCATTTACAACTGGTAAGCCTCTTACCAGTCCTGCATTTACTACTTCAATAATTTCACCAAATCTTCTTAATACTCCTTTATAACCACTAGGTACTTGGTAAACCCAATAGATTGTCTCAAACCCTGGCTTGTTATAATGATTTGATCTTATTTTTCTGTCCATTTGGTTTTACCTCTTTTCTTGTAATGATGTGGTGGGGGTACTGATTTTAATAGATCTAACTCGTGTATCTCCTTGTTGTGAGAAATACATCGTATCTCTAAAAGAGTCCCAAGCAATGATTGGGATCAATGTTGGTGATATTTTATCTCCTTCTATCTTGTTTTGGGTAAGTAATTTTAATTCGTCGTAAGACCATCTTTGATGTTGTTCAATGTCACCATTATCACACATGAATCCAAATATTACTGCCCTTTCTTGATCATTAAAACCTAATACTGGAACGAGAGCACATCTTCCTGTGTTTGGTCTTAGATATTGATCTGAATCGTCAAAGGGAATTAAATTGTTGAACTCTCCGCTTATTCTAGAAGGAGCGTCATTTAGAAGAACATAATGGGTTGGTTTCTGCCTTATGGACTGAATTCCAAAGTATTGTCTGATACATCTCATTCCATCATAGTTTGATTGGTTAGGTAATTCTCTTACGGCAGCTGAAAAATAATTCCTCAGTAGTTCATCTAAGAAAGGTTTAGTCCGGTTATATGTTTGAGTGGTGGTAATATTTAATGTTCTTGTAATCTTTATTCTTCCTGATGATGGTTCTTCTTCCGTTCTTTCCATGGTCCAAAGATTCTGCCACTGATGACAAATCTGAATTTGGTGTGTTTTTTCTGAAGTAGGCAAGGGAACGACAATCTCTCCTGGGAAAGGGTCTCCTCTATATCTTACCTCTTTTTCATTAATGTCATCGTATGATTTTCTTCTATCCCCTATGCTATACATTACATCCTGAAAATCCATCACTTGTTTATCTCTTGATGATAATCCATGTTTCCAATTTGTGGGTGTATTGTTAGTAATTACTTCGGTCATAATACTTCTTTGACTTGTTCTCTTTAGGTGTAAATTTCCATCATAATAATTGAATACCATAAACAAGGCTTTCCTTAACCAGTTCCAAGTCTCTTCTTCACAACTTGCTGAAGGAACATAACTCAGCTTCTCACCAGTTACTCTCTCCTTAAAGCTGAGAGAGGGTAAACCATATCTGGTGAATGTCCCATCCAGATTATCTACTACGACGCTATCTGCAAGCCTCTTAAATAAAACTCTCCCCTTTAATCTCTCCTCTAAAGTTGGTTCTAGTCTTGTTTTAGAATAATTTTGAGGTAAATATTTTGCAGTTCTAATCCCCTCTTTTCCTATTCGATATAAGGTGTTAATCTCTGAATCAAATACATAAACCACTGTTCCGTCTAACTCTTGTCCAATCTGAATCTCGGTTGGTCTCTTGAATTGAACCGAAGTAACTCCGCTTAACCAATAGGTTGGTTCTAATCTAAAGAAGGATTTCTTTTGTTCACAATAATGATTAGCATCATAACCCAACTGATTCAATAGGGGTAGGATTGGACTTATCCAACAAGCGGCTTGGTCCTCTCTTGATAATGTTCTCTTATTAATGGGGGATTTAGCTTTTTGTGTTGGGAGTGGTGGAGGAATTTCTCCATCTTTCTTACCAAATGGTTGGTCGACATATCTTTTGGTTGAAGCGGGTAATCTAAGTGGTGTGGGAGGTTCACCATCCTCAACGATTAAACGGGAATTTGATTCTCGAGAACCTACTTTTTTCGGGTCTAATCTTCTTTCTAAGCTATCAACGGAACCTTTTCTGGTGACGGATTCAACATTCGTTTTTTTTAGGTCTAGGCTTTCATCCTCGCTTTTTAATAAGTAAGTGCCTATCCCCCCTAAACTAAGAATTATGCCCCCTATCGTCAAGTATTTGGTCCATCTATTGACCCGTGCTTTCTCCGGAGGAATCGGATATTGAACATCCATTAATTAACACGCTCCACTAAGGGTTACTCTTATAATTTAGGGAATGAATGGGCATTTAAAAGCATTTCGAGTGTTGACTACTCTATGAAAGTAAATTAAAACGGAGACCCTTATCTTTAGAGTTAATCAAATATTCACAAAAGTTTTATAAAACACTATTCGAGAATAAGCTTATGGCAAAAAAAAGTAAGAAATCTACTGCCCAGGCTACATTGGTAGAATCCTTCGCAGAAGATAAAAAGGACAAAAAGAAGTCTAATAAAGACTTAATTGAAGTAGAAGAAATTGACGTATCCGCTCCGGAAGAGTTGGTTAAATCAGTAGAATCTGTTGACAACGAAAAATCTAATAAACCGAAAGTAGTAGTTAAAGGTATTCTGGGCGGAGAAAAGGTTATTACTGAAGCTTCTGATGAGGCCAGAGAGTTCTATAATCAGTCTCGTTTTGGGATTCTTTCTGAAAGCGGAAAAGTAGAATTATCTTTATTAGAAGGTTTTTATTTATTAGAGAAAGGTAAACTCTCTATCAAGAGTGATTCTGGGAAAAAGCTAACTTATGAAACCTTCTTAAAAAAAGCTCGAGAAGCTGAACCTAATTTCTGGATCCGCTATTGCGTGTTTAAAGATATTAGAAATAGAGGTTATATCATTAAGACTGCTTTGAAGTTCGGAGCAGATTTCCGTGTATATGATCGCGGAGTTAAACCGGGAGAAGACCATGCTCGCTGGATTGTCTATCCGGTTCATGAAGGAAATACTTTAACTTGGTACGAGTTTGCAGCTAAGAACAGAGTTGCTCATAGTACCAAGAAGAAACTCTTGATTGGAATCGTAGACGATGAAGGTGATGTTACTTATTACGAAATCAGGTGGATGAGACCGTAGATGTTTGGAGGATAAAATGTCTAAAATTTTAGTAGTTGACGACGATAGGAACATTAGAGAAAAGATGTCTGGATATCTTGGTGGATTAGGGTATGCGGTTAACACTGCTGAAGACGGGAAATTTGCCGTCAATTGTCTGATTCGTGATCCTTTTGATTTGGTGATTACGGATAGACAGATGCCGCGTTTACGTGGAGAAGAATTAGCCAAGTTAATGAGGGGAGGATATAGAAGTGAGCGTGACGAGAATATCTTAAACTATTTCTCTGGAAATGCTGATACTTTTGATGCCTTTACTGCTCGGTATAAAGAAACTCCAATCATCGTGATGTCTTCTGAACCTCCTAGCGATCTTGCTAGAATGAATCTTGAGGATATTGGAGTTACCAATTTCTTAGGTAAGGGATTAGACTTAGATCATCCTTTTCGAGAAGATGAACTAAGGGTAATGGTAGCAAGATACTTGCCTTTGTAGAAACGGGAGAACAAAGAGAGGATATTCTATGACAAGATTATATGGGGTAGTGCATGCTAAGGAAATTAGTGCAATTTATGGAACAAGAAAAGTAGACTTAATTCCTCCCCCACAAATCTTAGAAGATGTAGACCGTGCTTCTGGGGTTGTAGCAATGGAAGCATTGAACCGCGAAATGCAGCATGAAGTGTGGATGGATCTTTGGCATAAAGCGGATAAGGCTAAATTGGGAGAGCGTCAACCAAACTTTACTTTTGATACTTTTTGGGATCACATTGAACAACGTACGGACAATCTTTATTTCTTAGAAAGTCCACCTTTATGGTTCAAGTATAGTTCGGAATTGGTCAAATATTTAAAATCAAACAATTGGGTTCCCAGAAAAGGTCATGATTCTCGAGAGGAAGCAATCTATAATGGTATTCGTACTCATAAATTAATGACTTTTGCTCGTTACATTCACGAGATAGAAAGAGATGAGATGCTATTGCGTAAGTTAAGGGAAGATCCTCCTGAGATTGCGATAGTTGGATTAGGACATAGTAACCATTGGATGTTGCATAATCTTTTGCCCGTTGATTCTTATCAAACTTATGAAATGGATGGGGAAGGTGGAGTTTTCTTTAATCCTGATCCTCTCTTGAATCCGGCTCTAGAGATGGAAAGGACTTGTTTAGAAAGAGCAGCTTCTCTTTTGAGTAAAGGAAAATTTTCTGATAAAAGACCGGATTATGTTGGGATCTGGGATCGGTTTCATCCCTCGAAGGGATATTTTGAAATGTTTGTAGAAGAGAAAGAAGGAAGTACCTTTAGGGGATCAATTAATGATCTTTTAGGTTCAGCCACCTTTGAAGGAACAATTGGTGATAAAGAAATGAATTTTGTAAAAAGGTATACCTGCTATACTGAAAATGCTAACGACAAGCCCATAACTTACCAAGGAGATGTTCTTGGAAAAGAAATATTTGGGGAATTTCAAATGAGTGGCGGGAATAGATCTCCTTTCTATATGGTCAGAGCTAGTAAAGTTAGTCCTTTAGACCTCTTTAGGGGTTGGAAGAAGTTAAGCGGAGCTCAATAATCGTATACTTCTTCATCACAAGAATCTATATCCCCTTCCTCGCTGTCATCGTCATCAGGATGTCTTTTCTTCTTTCCGTTGGAATCGATCATTTCCAGCCTTATTATCCTAAAATATTTAAACTTTTTCCTCTACTTTTCTTCAGGACAGAAGTCCCACATAAACTGGAAGAACTTACGATAGCCGTCAGCAAGAAGTTTACTTTTAAGGATAAACTGCAATGGTTCTTCATAAAGTTCTCCTGGTTTAACACCTACAAACATAACTACATAATCCCCAAATATATCTACTGCAGTTGGACTGGAGTATTTGGGTGGTAAGAATTTGTAGGGCTTGCCAACCAATTTTAGTATTTCCGGTTTTTCCGTTTTAACTTCATAATCAAATAGGTGCATAAACTTAATTCCGGCAGCTTTTCTTTGCGTTTCAAAATGCCTCAAATAGTGTTTTAATCTTGGATCGAGCCAGAACGCTTTTGCACCGATAAAGTAGGCAGTTTGTTTTTCTTGAAGAATTAGTTGCAAGTAATTCTTGAATCCTTCTACTCCCTTAAAGAAATAAGCTTCCGCTTCCGGTTCTAAAGAAGAGTAAAGTTTTTTCATCTCTGGAAGAAATTGATCTAAAGCAATTTCCTTTTCTCTGATAATCTCTTTCAGTCTTTCTGGATTAATCGCTTTAAAGAAACGTTCTCCTTTAATGAAAGTCTCAGAAGCTAATCCTTTTTCGATTAACTTGTTCAAAGAATCATAGACATTTCTACGATGCACTTTTGACTTGATAGAAATCTTTTGCGTATTAGCTTCTCCCAGGTAAAGCAGAGCTTCATAGACCTTAGATTCGTTTAGACTCAGTCCACTATTCTGAAGGATTTCTTGGTACATTACTCTCTTGAGGGTTTGGATTTATTTAAACCTTTCTATTTGGGTGGCAAGTACCACCAACAGTACTTATATAGTTCATTTGTAATATAACTACTATCAAGTTAATACAAAACAAAAAGGGTGAAACATAAAATGGACAAAATATACTTTGGTTGTACAAAAGAAGTAGAGGCCTTGGTTGAAGGAGCTTTAATTGGAAGTAGTATTGATTACAAACGTACCCATACCTATGAAAGAAAAGAACTCTGTCATATTATTGAAGACATGGGAGACATAATTTGTGAGGGAGATGAGGAGCATTATAGATTCTTAGTGAAAGCAAGAGATATTTTTTATGGGAAAAGTCAGGATCACCTAGGCAGAAGACTAAGTGTTTTTACGTTAACTCCTCCTTTTGGTAATTTCGAGGATAGACGTAAAAGTGTTGTTCAAGCATTAGAGCAGAGATTAATAGATAAGATAATTGTTCACGGGAGGGGATTAAAATGAAATTAAAAACAATATTAGCAGGAATGGCTTTAGCCACCGTTTTAGGAGTCTCAGCTCCAGCCAGAGCAGACTTCTATGATGGATGTAGGGGACCAAATACTCTTCAACTAGATCAAAGAGTTGGTCTTGGAAAAGAAAGTACAAACTACACTTTACTTCCAAAAGTATTTGTTGATGTGGGAGAAGAGGAAAAAGGAGGAATATTTGGAGTTGCTCCTTTAATGTACACTCCTGAACACAAACCAGTTGCTGGAGCAGGAATCGGCGGATATTATAGTCTAGAAAATGTAAGTCTACTTGGAGTCGTTCCTGTAGTTTACAATGCAGAAGGTAGAACTACTAATATCAACCCCACTCTGTATGCAACTTTAATGGCGGGAAGATTCTTAGTAGATCCAAGAATTAGCTATCTAGCTTCTATTGCTGATGGCAAAACTAGCCATACTCTTAGCTTTGGAAGCACAGTTGGGTTTAAATTAGACAATATCATCTTGGGCTTTGATGTAGAAACCTCTTTAGATCCTAAAGACGGGTCTGTTCAGCAACTTAAAGACAATTTCAAGTATCAAGGAATACTTAGAATTGATTTGGATCAGAAGCATAAAAACTGGTTACAAACTTACATTAGTAAAGATGCAGTCGGTATAGGATTCAGGGCTAACTTTGATTGTGAGTAGTCCAGCCCAGAAAACTATATAAAAGCAGTTTTACTATAACTAAGTATGTCTGATCAAGATAGAATCCTGCAATTCATTGGTGTTAATGGGCCATTATTACCCACTAAAGTAGCTAAATTAGTGTTAAAATCAGAGATAATTATTGCATCTGCTCATCTTTCTGATTTGGCTGCTCAAGGCAAAGTTAAAATTTCAGATTTGAAAGTGGGGGGGTCTCCTCTTTATTACTTACCTGGACAAGAGGCTCAGTTAGAAGCTTTTGCTCAAAACAACATGAATCCTAAAGATTATCAAGTCTTAATGAATCTTAAAGATAAGAAAGTGTTAAGAGAGAAAGAGTTAGACTTATTATCAAAAGTAGCCTTACGGGGATTGAAAGATTTTGCCTTTCCATTACAAGTAACTTATCATGGCCAAGCAGAATTATTTTGGAAATGGCATCTTCTTCCTGACGAAGAATCTAATGTTCTGATTAAAGAATTGTTGTTTAAAAGCGATAAAAAAGAAGAACCATTAGAAGTACCTCCTGAACCCCTTCCTAAAAAAGAAGAAATTTCTCCAGAAGAAAAGGAAAGGAAGATCCATGAGATCTATGAACAAACTGTGGCTAAAACTCAAGAACCCGTTAAACCTGTAATTAGAAGTGAAGGAACGGTTAAGGAAGAGTTCAGAAGAGAAGAACAAAAGAAGTTAGAAGTAGTAGAAGAAGTGAAAGAAAAGAAAGTGCGTAAACCTCGCCTTGAAAAGGGTGGTGATGAAAAACCAAAGAAAAAAGTTCTTTTGAATGATGAATTCTTAGCTTTACTAGAGGATTACTTCCGAGGTAAGAAAATTATTATCGAACAGAAAGAAGTTCTGCGTAAGAATGCAGAAATCAGTTTTGTATTGAAGGTTCCTTCCGTGGTGGGAAACATTACTTATTATTGTAAAGCTAAGAATAAAGCTAAGTGTGACGAGAAGGATCTTTCTTCTGCATATATGGAAGCTCAGATTAAGAAGTTACCTTTACTTTTGTTACATACTAACGAGTTCACTAAGAAAGCTCAAGAGATGCTCGATACCGGAGCTTTTGAGAATGCTGTAGTGAAGAAAGTAGAGTGAATATTAATAAACTAGTTAATTATTCTTCTTTTTATGGAGATTAAATATCCTCTTGTTTTTGATGAAGTGATGATAGAACAGCTTCAGAAAGCAGCTAAGAACCAGCAGATTAAGTTAATTCTCCAAAAAATGTTGAATAAATTAGAAATTGGGGGGCCAAACACCGGTAAACTTCTTGATTCCAAACTCTTTATTTATGAGATAAAGAACAAACATCCTTCGATAAGATTGTATTTTAAACATCTTATCCAAACTAACGAGATTTATGTTTTTGAGTTTGAATTAAAAACAAGTGAAGAAAAACAACAAAGTACAATTCATAGGTTAAAGTTTAAAGCAATTAGCTTATTCAGAAGCCTAAATCTTTTCTAGAATATTTTCTTCCTTGAGAAATGTTTTTTTCAAACTCTAACAACCGCTTATAGAGATTACTATTTCTAAGAACCTCTAATTCTTGTTTCATTTGTTCAAATTCCATTCTGGGGAGAGTTACTGTATCCATGGCTATCTAGAAAATACTTCTCTTTAAATATTTTATCCCTAAAAAGGATACCTTTGAGAATGCTGTAGTGAAGAAAGTGGAGTAAGATTATTTCAATCCACATTCTTTTAAAGCTAGCAGGTGATATTCTCTGATTTGCACCCTATTTTCTGGGTTCATTTCGCTCATGAAGTTATAATAACAATCATTGTCTAGATATTTACCTGCTTCGGCCTTAGTAATGCTTAAAGTTTCTGCGTATTTGTTTCTTAACAAGATTGGTTCTAAGGTATAATGAGTAATCAATTGTCCAGCCAATACTCCTCCAAAAATTGTAATAAATCGGCTTAAAGGAGTATTCTCTTCAAACATTCTTTCTAACATTCCTTTGGAGCGATTATCTTTTTGTTCCATTTTAATTCGTTTCAATCTCTCTGCGGAGGATGATTCTGGAAATACTCATTGAAAGCGCAAATAGAAACATCACCTCTTTCCGGTTCGTTATAAACAAAAACGTGTCTTAGTTCTGGTTTAGTTTTTTTCAATTTTTCAAATCCCTCTTGATTTAGTCTAACTCGATGTTTGAGCCAATCATTCCAAAAAGGCTGTTCCTTTTGTAATAAGTACAATTCTCGATTAAGCCAAGGATGAATTTGAAAAGAGAATCTTAGAGAATCTTCTTTTGGGTTTTCTTCTGGCGAGGTGAAAGCAGAAGTATATTCTTTCTGAGGAAATAACCATTCAAACTCTTTATTTGTTTTGGTTATTGTCTTAGCAGTAATAGTTCTATCTAAATACTTGATTGTTCCGGCTCTACAATACCAATAGATCGTCTTAAGATGCAAAATAAAAGGAGGATTTAATCCTTTTTCATATCTCAATTGTGGTTCTGGACAACCATAATTATTATCTAAGCAGGTATCTTTTATTTCTGGTATGTTACCCACTAAAGTATATATCCTTTGATACATTTCTTTTAATTTTTGAAAACCATCAGATAATGTTTCTTTTCTATCAAAAGAGAGAGAATAAATCCCTTCTGTTGGAGCTATTACAAAATTTGCCTTGGCTGGTAAATATAAGTGGTTCCTCAAATTAGCCAGTATTTCATTACATAAATCATCCGGGTTATCTATCTGAGTGGAGAATTCATCTAAGACAGTGATATCTTCCATTTCTTCTAGTGTTTTTCTAACTTTTGAAGTTAAATCAGTCATTCTTCTTCTCCCAAACATCTAAGAATCCCTCAATAAGAAACAACACTCAGAATTATTACTTAATCTTTATACCAAACAGGTATGGTTACTTGAAATAACTTAACATGTTAGGAATTAACTTCTCTTCTGCCACTCGCAGATGTTGTTGATATGTTGCTAAAGATATCTTCATCAACTTAGCAAGCTTCCTTAATTCGGTCTTTCTGGGAGTTTGATAATATCCTTCTTCAATTGCTAAGTCTAAAGCTTTCTTCTGCTTTTCAGTTAAGTCTGGCATCAAGCGTGGAAAGAAGACTTGGTCCAAAGGGGTTTGGTTAAACTTTAATAATTTCATCTCAGGAATATCTTTTTTAATGTGATTGACAAATTTAGCCACTTCTTCCTTTTCCCAAGAACCGACTTCCCAAGTTTCCCAACCTTTTTTATCCATCAAGATAGGTTTAATGAAGATCATCTTTGGGGTAAAAAACCTAACTGCTTTTTGTTTTGCTTTCTCGATTAAGAGGAAGGTGCTGCCTTTTCTTTCTATTTTTATTACTCGGGGATCTTTTTGTAAATCAGCAATAAACTCGTTCTGCTTTTCTCCATTCATTTGGTGTAGAGAAGAAGTCACTGTCTTACCTTTATCTTTGAAAACGGAGAAAGCAACCGATTGAAGAGTCACTCCAAACTTTTGGCATCTATTTCCCAGCAAACAATCATGCTTATATCTTATCTTAGCGATCCACATACGAACATGTACGGTTGATAAATATTTAAACCTTTGGTATATAATTATCTTATACTATTCCATACTTCTAGAAAAAAATGTTTGTAATTATCTGATATTTGTTTTGACTTAATCTCTACTGCAGTAGGTCTTTCACCAAAACTCCAGTTAATTATTCTATCATTGATAATCATTAATCCCGGGGGAAGCTTTAGAGAAGTAAACTTGCTTTTGATTTTCTTTAAATCTCCTGAATTCTTCAGGAACTTTTTCTTAATCGATCGATGTAAAATAATCCGATTATCAGAACCAATTTCAGATACTCTCAAGTGTAAATGACGTATAAATCTTAGAGCATTAGCAGAATCATATTCCTCCTTTAAGGCAAAGATGTAATATCCACTATTCTTGTCCATTTCTGCAAAGAGGTTATCAAACATTACTTTAATCGCTTTGTAACCTTCATAAACGGTAGCTATTTGTGGTTCTTGAGCTAATTGCTGTTTGAGTTTAAGTTCGGGCATAATCTCTAAGAATCTATTTTCCTTCTCTTTGATGATCTGAAGTATATGTTTTGGATCTTCTGCTTGAAAATATCTTATCTGTGATTTCATCACGTAAGTAACTAATCCTTTATCAATCAATTTCTCTAAGGTTTGATACACTTTAGAATGTTGCATCCTGGTCTTGGCAGCTAGTGGACCAACTTTTGAAGAACCTAGTTCTAATAATGAAAGATAAACTTTTATCTCTCTTTCTGAGAAGCCGAGTTCTTTGAATATTTCTTCATACATAACCCCTTTAAACTATCCCTCATTCATAAATATTTCTATTTTATATCTCCAAAGGGGGTAAGTAAGTTTAATAATCAATACTCTCTAAAACTTCTTTATGTACACTGCCCGAGAAATTGCCTATTTTGAAGAAGCTTTTCCCTGTTACGATTCCGGAACAGAATCACTGGCTTTCTTTACTCATTTAATTAATCCTTGGCCTGAGAGAGAAACGGAAGATGAAGTGGATTCAAATAATGATAATCTGGAAATGATCGCTCAGAGCTTAGAGCGTAAGACTAAGAAGATGAAGAAAGAACAAAAACACTTTAACAGAGTCTTGCGTCAACGGGAACCTTCACATTACCGGGATTATCTCTGGAACGTTTCCGCTTTGTTATTAGGTAAACACAATACGGGGGTAGAAGAGTTTTGTCATTTGTTGTATTCTCTATCTGACTTTAATCAATTCTCCCGAAAGGAGGGCTATGAATGCACTGATGGGTTTTGGAGAAATAAAGGTGAGATAGATTCCAAAGCTTTACGCGAACTTTTTGCTCTAATAAATAAAGCAAAAGGAAAGAAACCCGAGAAGGATCATACTTGGAAAGAATATGTGAATCGACTTCATCAAAAGATTTACTCTCCCCAACAAGAATCAACCGGAAAACAAGGTGGAGGTATTTTCGTCATGTCGCGATTAGCTCTTCGTGATGAATTAGAAGAAGAAATATCTAGAGCAGTATCTATTCTTGATTGCTGGACTCATCACGGTTATTTAAATTTAGGACAAGCATTAAAGATGCCACAAGTTATAGGAACAATTCCTTCAGCAGAATTTCCGCAGTGGGAAAAAACTGCACAGAAGATATTAAAAGAAAGAGAATTTAGAAAAGAAGCGTACCCTATATACTTGACTTATCATGCAGAAAGCCAAGAGTTAGAAAATAATCGTTATTCTCGTTTTCGAGTATTTTTATTAGGAGATCTTATGCGTAGAGATGGTCTTTCTTTAGAAGAGCAAAGGGGAGTTTTGGAATTATCTGCATTGACTTCCAATGGATATTTTGACAGCCATGTGGCATGTGATAAATTCTTATCATTAGACACAGAATTGTTGAGGCGCAGGTTATTACGCTGGCCAGGACTGGACCATGCCGAAGATTATGACGATTTCAATGTCTCTGTTGAATATATGCAACGTCTTAAAACAGATCGAACTTTTCGTGAAAGGATAAGTTCGATCATGCCTGCATTATTAGAAGAATCAATTAAGTTAGATGAATGGGATTGTCGGGGTTTTACTGCTAAGTATGATGAAAAAGAAAAACTAGAAAGTGGGATAAGAGAAAGAATACTTCAATTAAGGCCAGATCTTAAATCTACTTCTAAACAGAAAGAACCAGAACCAAGAACAGTTTCTTCTATTATGGATTCTGGATTATTTAGGAGGTTTAACTATGAATTTTGTCGTAGTGAGTTTGACAATTTAACTTATGGGGTGTTAGGTCTGTATGAAGAATCTTACAACGGTTATCTTGATGCAGATATGGTTATTCGAATGATAACTCTTCCAGTAGATTCTCGTCTAAATAAAGGCACTGTTGAGATGTGCCAAGGATTAGGTAAACAGTTAATGGAAAATGTTGCCTATCGAGAAGAAGTATGTGATTTATACCGTCAATGTCAAGACCTTCTTTTTCCTAAAGAATAGTGCGGATAGTTCCCAAGATTACTTTAGATGGCTATGGGGAATCTGTAAGTAAGACTGTGCAAGAAATTAAATCCCCACTAATGCTCTTCTTCCGCTTCCTTTATTATCTGGGACGTAAAATCTCTTGGCAAGTCGCAGCATCTCATAATCAGGCATTTCTTTGGACAAGAAATCCATTACTTTATTCCACCTTTTCCATTCATTTGGATTTGAAAACATATCTGGAAGGAAACCCATATGTACATGTTCATCTCCACTTTCCTTAAAGAAGTTATAAATATCCGCATCTCGGTTGTGTGTTAGGACCACTATCGGAACAGTGCTTCCTCCTTCTAATTCTCTTCTGATTCTTTGATACAAGGTTACTCCACCACTGTAAAAATTTAATCCTAAGCCTTCCTTATCTTCTTCGAGACCTGTTTCTAACATGGCATCAAGAAAGATACAATCTGCTTTGTTTTCTCTAAGATAATCAATTGCTCCAAGAACATTCTTATCTGAAAGTAAAGTAGTATCAAAATAATTACAAAATCGCTTTCCTACGAAAGATGGATCTCTGTCACCTTTTAATTTGGCTTCAAATTCTTCTCTCCATTGTCTTAAGTTGGCTAGTTCAGCATCATCTTCTGGTGAGTCCATAGCTCTCTGCATCTCATCAGCTGACATTGATCTTCCCCAATATCCTAATTCACGTTCTATGTATTGGCGTCGACCCATTCTTTTGTTAATGATGCCTTCTTCAACAGCAGACTCCATATATCCTAATGTTCTTGCCTCTCGCACAGTAAGCAGATTTTCTATAACTAATTCTGGTGCACTACGGACTCTCTCAACAGGCTGAAAGAGATATTGGCAAGAAGGATCATGGTTAAAGACAACTGCTGTTTTTTTATTCATGGTAACCTTGCAGAAAAGATTCATCTTTATAAATGTTTTTCTTATTTCTTAGTAATTACAAAACAAACTGAAATCTTTTAATACTCCCTCTGATTTTAACCCAGATATGGGCCTGCAATTCAAAGAATTAGTGGTTAAGAAAGAGATCTCTATCCAAGATCTCAAAGGAAAAATCTTAGCTGTAGATTCCATGAATCTGTTGTATCAATTTCTTACCACAATAAGGTCCCCAGATGGAACTGCTCTAACCGATAAGCATGGAAAAGTTACCTCACACTTAATTGGATTATTCTATCGTACTACTTCTTTAATGGAAGAAGGACTTAAACTAGCGTTTGTGTTTGACGGAAAAGCACCAGAAATAAAACAAAAGACTTGGGAGAAACGTTCTCAAATAAAAGTAGAAGCTTTACTAAAACTAAAAGAAGCTCAAGAAGCAGAAAATTTGGATGATATGAAAAAGTACGGTTCACGTACTGCTATTCTAACTAAAGATATGATTGAAGAAGCTAAAAAGTTAATCCAAGCGTTAGGTTGTCCTATTGTTCAAGCACCGAGCGAAGGAGAAGCTCAAGCTACTCATCTAGTAAAGAATGGAGATGCCTATGCTTGTGTCTCGCAGGATTATGATAATCTAATCTTTGGCTGTCCTTTATTGGTCAGAAATCTTTCTTTAGAAGGAAAGAGAAAAAGGGCAGGAAAGTTTGCTTATGAAAAAATTAATCCCGAAATTCTCTCTTTAAAAGAAGTTTTAACTAACTTGAATTTAACTTTAGATCAACTTCGCGTCTTAGCGATCTTAGTAGGAACGGATTATAATCCTGGCGGGATTAAAGGCATCGGTCCCAAGAAAGCTCTTAAATTGGTTCAAGAAAATGGAGAGAACTTTGAACAAATCTTTAAGCAGGCAGAATGGGACAAACATTATCCTGATCTAACCTGGAAAGAGTTGTTTAATACTATTAAAGATATTCCAGTTACAGATGAGTATAAATTAGAATGGACTTCGGTAAACGAAAAAGAAGTTTATGCTCTTCTGGTTGAGAAGCATGATTTTGGAGCAGATAGAGTTAAAGTTAAGTTAGATAAGCTATTAGAAAAGAAAGAAAAGAATTCTCAGAAAGGGTTAGGCAGTTTCTTTTAGAAAACCACCAAAAAGCTTAAATACTCTTTGGTATCTTATGGTATCATGGGAACACAAATCAATCTTCGATTATCAGATGAGCTACTATTAAAAGCTCAGGACTATTCTAATAAACATGGTTTTGATAATGTACAAGAATTCATTAAAGAAACTATTCGAGAACGTCTGTTTAATGAACCTTCCATTTCTGATGCTGAACTTAAACTAGTTTTAAAGTTAGCGGATGCGGTGAAAAGAGATAAAAAACTATTGGGAACAAGAGAGGAGCTTAATTCTAAGTTAAAACGGAGTGCTTAAATGGTCTTTGAGATCATTCCTTCCAAGATTTTCTTGAAGCAGTTAGATGATTTAAGTAATGAGGCTAAAGAACTTATTGAGAAGAAGATTGAGATCTTGGAGTTAAACCCTTCTCATTTTAAAAGGATAACTGGGTACAAATTATTCTTGTTTCGCATTCGTTTTGAGAATTTGCGTAAGGAAAAACGTTTGGTTTATCTAATTGACGGCCCAAGAGTGATCTTACTTTGTATCCTAGATAGAGATAAAGAGTATAAGGACTTGGAGAATTATCTTAAACAGTTAGGGCTAGTTTAAGGTAGTTTCTTTTAGAAAGGAACATAATTTAATTTTACTAATTTGCTGATGATAATCAATTCATGAGAATCAATCACTTCATCAAATCCTGCTTTCATCTCTTCTAGAAATTCATTAAGTTCTTCAATATCTTTAATGGCTACATTGATCTCAAAGTCATATAACCCTATTCTTTTTGAGCAATAAAGTACACTTTGCTTAGCTGCACACCAAGTAAGCAGTTTCTGTTCATCCTCTGAAGTAGCTCTTCTGGCCTTAAGGAGCAAAACATAATGATGATATCCTAACTTATGAAAGTCTACGGTTATTCTGTGAGCCATGATCACGTTTTTGTTTAATTGTTTTAAACGATACTTCACTATGTCTAAAGAGATTTTTGCTTTTTTAGCTATTTCCACTAAAGAAAGGTTTGCTTGTTGAGATATCACGCGAAGAATTTGTTTGTCTTTCTCGTCTAATTCTACTCTTGATTCTTCTCCAGAATATCTCTCCATTTTTGGGACTAATCTCTTTTCTCCCAACAATAATTTGCTAGCTTTGTATACTCGAGTATAAACTACTAAGCTAACAAAATAATCTTTAACCAATCCTTTAAATCTGGTTTTAAGCTCTGATAAGAATAAATCTAGTTCTTTAAGAGAAGTGGTAGCGATGGCTAAGGTGTAATCATACTCTCCTTCAGTTTTGACTGCGTGAAGAACCGGTTTAGAGTTCTGCAAGAAATGGATGAATTCTTTTTCGGGAGAATAATGAACCTTTAAGTATACCTTATAAGTATGGTATCCTAATTTCCCTAGATTAACTGAGGAAAGATAATTTGAGATAATCCCTTCAATTTCTAAACGCTTAAGGCGATATCCTACTACCATCCGGCTTACTCTCAATCTTCTTGCTAACTGCTGTAATGGTTCTCGGCAATTATCATCCATGGCGCAGATGATCTTCTTATCAATTAAATCTAGCTTCATTTTAATCATAAAGTGGGATTATTATTTAAATCTTACCCTAAAATAAGGATTATCTCTATCAGTTCTTATCAACCTGTTTGTGCTGTTCTATATGTGAGAAATAAACGTCGAGGTAATAAATATGAGAACAGAACAGACTAATCAATTAGTAAGATTTGCATGGAGAGAAGGTCTCACCGCGGAATATGAAGATTATATGTCTCTTGACAACCCTTCCTGGTCAGTTCAAAAAATAAGTTTTGACCGAACGATTGCTGTCATCAATCATACTTTTAAGACAGATTATTTTTCTATTAGAGAACTTATAGCTCTTCAGAAGAGGTTCTTAAACAATGCTTTTTGTCAGGAGCACCATTTAGGCTGGAACGAGTTTGATCTTCTCTTTGACCAATATACTGAATCACATCGCTTTTATCACACTTTAGATCATTTAATCAGAGGATTTGAAGATTTAGATCAGATCAAAGAGAAATTAGATTGTCCTAATTTAGTAGAGCTGGCTTTCTTCTATCATGATGTTTGTTATGACACTCATGCTAAAGACAACGAAGAGAGAAGCTATCAAATGCTTCTTCGGGAAACCAAGAGTAGTTTGACCTCTCCGGAGAGGGAAGCCTTGAGTGGATTAATTCTCGGAACTAAATCTCACCAACACCCGGCTAACTCAGATCAAGCTTACTTAATGGATATAGACTTAAGAGTAATGGGTGGAGACTCGAAAGAGTTCCATAAATACGGACAAGCTATCCGCCAGGAATATTCCTGGGTACCTGCTGATGTATTCGTCTATCATCGGAAGGAATTCCTTGAAGAATTCATTCGAAGACCGATAATCTTCAATACAGATTATTTCAGAGACAAATATGAACATAAAGCTAGAGAAAATTTACAAAATGAAATAGATCACTTGAAACAAACAGATATGGCCTAGAGACTCAAAAAGTATTTAACCTGATAAAATGGAGATAAATCAAGATGACTAGAAACGGTGTTTACGCCCTCTCAGCTGATCCCATTACTTTTGGTCATATAGAATTAGCCACCAGAGCAGCACAAGAATATGATCAATTGGTCGTAGCTATAGGACAGAATCCCAATAAGAAATACCTGTTCTCTCTAGAAGAAAGAGTGGAAATGGCTAGAAGATCTCCACTTAGTTTAATTCCAAATATTAAGATTGATTCTTTTAAGGGATTATTGGTAGATTATGCCTTTATGAACGGAATAGGATACCTAGTTAGAGGAGTTCGTAATAAGAAAGATCGTGATGATGAAGAGGTTTATGCTAAGGTTGTTCAGGATCAAAATCTAGGGGTCACGGTAAAAACGATTGAGGCTAATCCCGATTATAAACATATCAGTTCTAGTTTAGTCAAATTAGCAGAGCAGGATAATGGACTATTTGGTTTAAAACCCAGTTATGTTACTCCTTATGTTAAACAATGTTTAGAAGCAAGAATGTTAGATAAATATTTTGTGGGGGTAACTGGAGCAATCGGTTGCGGTAAATCTTATGTATGTGAGAAGTTAGTTGAACAAGGACGTCAGAATAATATTCCCACTCATTATGTGGATATGGATCGAATCGGTCATCTGATTTTAGGAAATTGTTCTTTGCCCATGGCCGTGACAGCAAGAGAGGAAGTGGCAAAGACTTTTGGTTCTGATTTTGTGAATCTAGACGGTTCAATTAATAGACAGAAGCTAGGAGAACAGGTTTTTGTTCATCCCGACAGAATGGAAGCTCTCTCTCAGATTGTATCAAAGCCACTTTTTGTTTATCTGCGTGATCAAGTTTTGTCGGACAAGAAAGGTCTGATTCTACTCGAAGCAGCACTCTTTGCTGAAAGTGGTATTGCCGATTGGTGTAATTATAATGTGGTTTTAGTAACTGCTGACTCCACAACTCAAGAAAGAAGAATTGCTGATCGTGATGGGATTACCCCTGATAAGATTCAGCGTCGTGTTAATTCTCAGTTTAATGGAGAAAAGAAGAGGGAAATCTTAGAAGGACAAATCCGAGAAAATCATAATGGTAAGCTGTGGACTTTTGATGATCCTGATGGTCTTCCTTTAGAACGTTATGAACAGTTATTTGACCAAGTAGTTAATACTGTTGACATTTACGGTAATTTAAGAAAAAAATGACGATTGTTCAAAAGGAGGAGAACTTCCTTTAGAAACCTTTTTATTCCCTTCTCTTATTCTATAAGATATGCTCTCAGCCACTACCGAACTTAAAAATGCTCAAAAAGTGAAAGAATTCTTAGTTAAACATGATCTTATCAATCAAGAATACCTTTCTGTAAAGGATATGGGAAGAATATATTTCCCCATAACTCGAAAGATCAAGGTTCCTGGAGCAGAAGTGTTAGATGTTAAATTCTCCTTTCCAGAGAAAGCTCATCAGTCCACCGTAGAGGAACTTTTACAGGGGAAACTATCTAAGAAAGAATTAGGGGTTCTTCCCAAATCGCAAGAAGTTGTTGGAAAGATCTTAATCTTAGAAATACCTTTAGAACTAAAAAATAAAGAAAAACTGATTGCCGAAGCTTACCTTAAATCCAATAAGTATATCGAAACCGTAGTTAAAAAAGAAGAATTCCATTCTGGAGTTTATCGTACTAGAAAAGTTAAAGTTTTAGCGGGTAAGAATCAGAAAGAAACTTTGCACGGAGAAAACGGAGTAAAGATGTGGGTAAATCTAGAGGAAACTTATTTCTCGGCTAGGTCTGCTAATGAACGCTTACGTATCGCTAAATTAGTTAAGAAGGGAGAAGAAGTATTAGTGATGTTCTCCGGGGTAGCTCCTTACCAATTAGTCCTAGCTAAGAACTCTTCTGCTAAGATGATTTATGGAATTGAGATTAATCCTACTGCCCACCAATTAGCTCTTAAGAATATAGCTCTGAATCACGTGGGGGAAAGAGTTAATATCTGGGAAGGAGATGTTCGTGAGCTTATCCCTAAACTATTCTCGCGTAAGAAGTTTAATCGGATCGTTATGCCTTTACCTAAAACTGGAGAAGAGTTTTTGGATGTGGCTTTTAAAGTGTCTAAACTCGGGACCATCATTCATCTTTATGCTTTCTTATCAGAAGAAGAAGTTGTTGGACATAAGAAACGAATTAAAGAAATCTGTAAGCAATATAAACGTTCAGTTAAGATTATGCGGGTAGTAAAATGCGGCCAGTTTTCTCCTAAAGTATTTAGGATGTGCTTTGATTTAAAGGTTGAAAGATAATCTCTAACTACATAATCTTTAAAAAGGGACCATTTTCTAACTAATTATGGTTAAAAATCTAGTTAAGAAACTCTGGCAGAAATGGTTAATCGCTTTTAAGATTTTACCTATCTTATTAATGGTAATCCTCTTAAAAATTCTTTCACACTATCTAGGGTACGAGGTAATTGCTCTAAACTCTCTTTTCACTAGTTTAGTGGGAGGAACAATCTTCTTGTTGGGTTTTCTTATCTCTGGAGTTTTATCTGATTACAAAGAAAGTGAAAAGATTCCTAGCGAGTTTGCTGCTTCTCTGGAATCTTTGTACGATCAATCTTATACTTTATACAAAAGTAAGAAGTCTAAAACTGCAAAAGAGTTCATTAAATACCAGCAAGAATTCATGACTTCGTTAAATGATTGGTTTTACAAGAAGGAAAGAACCAGATCCCTATTAGAGAAGATCAGTAAGATGAACGATTTTTTTATTGAGTTTGAAAAAGAAGGAATTCAAGCTAATTATATTATTCGGATGGAAAATGAGCAGAGCACTATTCGTAAAATGGTGTTGAGAATTCACACTATTAGAGATACAGATTTTATTCAATCTGCCTATGCCATTGTTGAAGCATTGGGATTTGCTCTCGCTTTAGGAATGGTAATCACTAAAATTGAACCTTTCTATGAATCAATGTTCTTTACGATACTAGTTACTTTCTTGATCTCTTATATGTTCTTCCTTATCAAAGATTTAGATAATCCTTTCGAGTATTCGAGTCATGGGGAAAGCGGGACAGAAGTGTCTCTCAAACCAATTCACGATTTAGAACAAAAGATTAAGAATTTAGAAATAAAATAAGAAAAATGGGGGTCATTTTCCAATTTTAAATAAAAGGTTAAATCATTTATTTAAAATAAAAAAAATAAGAATAAATCTATTCTTCTTGAGCTTCTTCTTCTTCGCTGTTTTCAGATTCTCCTTGAGGAGCAGCGCCTTCCATTTCAGAAGCTTTCTTGATTAACTGAACATTCTCAGCCTTTAATCCTCTTTCACCTTCTCCGGTGTCAAAAGATACTACATCGTTATCGCGGATAAAGGTTCCTTTTGCTAATGAGGTGAAGTGTACAAAATAATCTTTGCCATCTTCTCCACTGATGAAACCAAATCCTTTCTTTCGGTTAAAAAACTTTACCGTTCCTTGCATTTTACTTTCCTCCTATTGGCCAATTTATGTTTATTTCAGAAGAAAGAGGTACTCTAGATGCTCTTTATGGTACTTTTGGTACTTTCAGATTAACTAGATACTCTCCACTCTGAGTATATTGGCTTTACTTTTAGTATAGAATAGGGGTGTTTTATTTAAAGGTTATGGCGGAAAAGCGGTGATTTTTATTTTCTTAATCTGATTAATTCGTATGCATCCTTGGCACAATTTAGTCCCCAATGATATCCCTTCAGAAAAAGTGAGGGAAGATGAGAAAGGGGTTGTCCTGGCTCAGCGGGGAAATTGGCTTCGATGAAAGCGAAGTTTTTTTTCATAGAATTGGAGCGATTATGACAACTTATCGATTGACTGTGAATACGATATTTATGGGTTGGATAGGCGACGTAACCAATTCCCGCTCCAGCTCGAGCTAGCGTATACAAGAACGGCCCTTCTACACCCCAATCCGAATTATAACCTCCAAATTGATCTAATACCTCTTTACGATACATTACCGATCCATGTCCAACTGGATTGATGGGAGAGAGTAACCACCTTAGTTGGAATTCTTGATTATTAACCATCCCTGTATGGGCTTGATATTCTTTCTTCCCGTGGACAACTCCTTGTTCATTCATTCTGATTTGGGTTCCAAATACAAAAGACGCTTTTGGATTTTCATCTAAGAAATTTCTTCTGACCTGAATACTCCCTTCTTCTAAGACATCATCAGAATCAATAATAGCTACATATTTACCTTGACAAGAACGAAACCCCTGATTGTACACTTCTGCCAAACGAGTTTTACCTAAGTTTTCTTTAAGATTGATAACTTTAATTCTTGGATCTGCAAATCTCTGTACTAATTCCAAAGAACGATCAGTAGATGCATCATTTACCACAATTAGTTCTAATTCTCCGGGCTGGGCCAAAACACTTTTTACAGCTTCCTCTACATATTTTTCGCTGTTGTACAAAGGCATTACTACACTAACTAAACTCATTTTTCTTCAGAAGAGGATCTTCTTTAAAAGTTTTTCTTGTCCAGTAGTTACATTTCTTTCCCCAAAAGTTTAATAAGTCCGAAGTATAAGTTCTCCTCAGTGGAAAGCGTGATGATTAGGTGAACACCATTCCTACTATAGGATACGGAAGTAACTGATGAACGCCCATAAACTATAAAGGTGAAAACATGAAAATAACTAAATATCCTCATTCTTGTTTATTAGTTGAAGGTAAAGATAAACGCGTTTTAGTCGATCCGGGAGTTTATAATTATAATCCTGCTTGGTTAATGGAAGACTGGACCAATTTACATGTGGTTCTACTAACTCATAAACATCAAGATCATTGTAATACTTCTGCTTTGAAATACCTAACCGAAAAGGGAGCGATGATCTTCTCCACTAAAGAAGTTCAAGATGCTTATCCAGAATTGAAGATTCATATTGTTACGGTAGGAGACGTACTTAATATTCCTGGTGGATTAAAGATTACTGTCACTAAAGCTATCCATGGATACTTCCCGGGAATGCCAGTAACTCACCTTAACGAGAGTGTGGGATATATTATTGACGATGGAAAGAAAGCTTACATTACCGGAGACACCATCTCTTTTCCTAACGATTACAAGTGTGATGCTATCTTCTTGCCCTTGAACAATCATGGTATCGTGCTTGGTCCGATAGAAGGGGCAGTGTACGCTAAAGAAAGCGGAGCAAGTTTAGTTTGTCCAATTCATGGTGATAGTGAGAAGTTTCCTGTAGATTGGGATAAGGTTAAATCCGAGTTGGAGAAGAACGGATTGAATTATAAGATCTTGGAAGTGAAAGAAAGTATTGAATTGTAAGAGAAAAAAGAAACAAAATAGATTCAGTTAAGAATTTTGTTTATTACAGTGACTCCCATTGCATAAATGGAATCTAAGTTTTCGGGAGTAGCTTCCAAGTTCAAGCGAGAAGCAATATGTTTAGCCATTTCTCGTTCTCTTCCTTTTTTTACTTGTTCTAATCCGGAAGCATCTTCAAACAGAGTGTAGATTCTTTCTGCTACATTAAGAGAGTCTCTGGATCCCCCTGCCACTAATTGTTCACACCATTTTCTTTCTTCTCTTTGACAAGCTTGATAAACGAGAGGATGTCCGATAGATTGTTTTAGTGCTTGTTCTATCCCCCAATGAGAATAATATTTCTGATAAACTTCTACTGCTAAGTTCTCATCTCCAGAGTTTAGAGCAGAAGAAAAAGCCATTTCAACCACTAAGGTATCCTCTCTTCCAGTGTAAGGAAGTAATTCTTGAGCCCAGTCTGAAAGTATTCTCCAAGCTTCGGGGGTATTCGCTTCTTCCAATAGTTCTTTAGCTTTATATATACTAGAGCTTGTCCAGTGGAATCCTGCATTAGTAAACTTTCCTTTCTGCTTCTGAACATACCGTTCTCTTAATCTTAAAGCCATAGTAATATATTCTTGTAATCTTAATGGATACTTATACTGAAATTCTCCCCCTTCTTGTAACCACGCTAGAGCACGAACCTGTTCGATCTTAGCTTCTTCTACGGCTTTTGTCCTTGCTCCGGTTAAATCTCTGTTAGTGCGACCATTATTATTATGGGCCGCTTCCGCTAAAGTCACAAAATCTTCTAATTGGAAACATCTCTCTTCAAAAGGGACCCAAAAAGCAGTATATTCACTACGTTGAGCTGCATCGTAAATATTTTTCATATTCTGAGAAGTGTTAATCAATCCGCTAATTAGGTCTTGTACCTTTTCTTTACCTAATACCTCCAGGTACAAATCAAATTCTGGTTCAATCAATGAATCTTTTGTTTCAGTTAATAATTTGGTTAAACGCGCCGTTATCTGTTCCTTAACATATTTTAGTTCCCCTTTAGACTGAAGAAACTCAACTGCGTTCATTCTAGCACGAAAATAACCACTTCCTTCAATTACTCTTTTAGCTGCTTTAGTTGCCTTTTCTTCTATCCCCGATAATAGATAATGTTCTAAACTTCTATCAACCATATCTCTCCTCCCTTCTTGTTGATATCTTTCCCAATGTAAATCCCCCAACTTTTCCGTAAGAGTAGTTCGATCGGAGGGAGACAATTCCGAAAAATCAATCTGACGTGAAGAGTTAGATATTTCTGTTACCAATGCATCAATTAGTTTTGTATTCATTTTATTTCCTCCTTTTAGTTTTATTTTAAATATACTACTATACAAAGACAATTTATCTATTAATCTTATTATGTAATTATTGGTCATTTAGAGGAATATTTATATAAAAGATTGACTTTTGACTGATAATGAAGCTAGATATAAAAGATAAGAAGCTACTTTACGAATTGGATATTGACAGTCGTCTTTCTGCTTCTCAACTAGCAAAAAAAATAGGGATCTCAAAACAAGGCTGTACTTTTAAGATTAATAATCTGGTTAAGAATAAGGTCATTCTTTCCTTTCCCACAGTAATCAATACTCCTTTAATTGGCCATCTTTCTTTTAGAATGTACTTCAAGCTGATTGACATTTCTCCCGAAAAAGAGAAAGAATTTACAGAATATCTAATTGCTCACCAATATATTCCTTGGGTAGTGGGATGTGAAGGAATGTGGGATTATATTATTGTGGTTTTTCCCGGGAACTTTGAATCCTTCGAGAAGTTCAATCTAGAACTAAATAATCTTTATGGAGAGTTCATTGAAAAGAAAGATATTGCCTTAGTTACCCAAGCTAATCACTTCCGTTCCGGTTATCTTTTAGGAGAGAAAAAAGATCTACCTCCTTTAATTTATGCTGGTCAGCCAAAAGAAGTGATAGAATTAGACGAGATAGAAAAAGGGATTGTTACTTTGTTAGCCAGAAATGCGCGTTATCCTTTAGTAGAAATGGGAAAAGTTCTTAAAATTCCTGCTAAGACCATCGCTTATCGAATTGACAAGCTCAAGGAAAAGGGGGTGATTGAAGGATTCACTACTGCTTTAGATCTAGAGAAGATTGGTTTTGAGAGATATAAAGTTTTTATCCGGACAAAAAATCTTTCTGAAAAGGTAGAAAAAACATTTATCCAATATTCACGCATGCATCCTTATATCTTGTATTACAGTAAATCTATCGGGGTTAATGATGTAGAATTAGAATTGATAGTTAAGAATGGCAACCATCTTAGAGAAATCATCGCTCACATTAGAAGTAGATTTGGAGAATTTATAAAAAGTTACGAAATACTTAAAATCTATCAAGAGTTTAAATTAAACTATTATCCTTGGGGAGAGATTAAGAAATGAATAAAATATTTATTATTCACGGTTCGTATGGAAGTCCAGAAGAGAATTGGTTCCCTTGGTTGAAAACGGAATTAGAAGAGTTGGGTTGTAAAGTCTTTATCCCAAAATTTCCTACTCCCAATAATCAGAGCTTATCTTCTTGGATGAAAGTCTTTAAGCCTTGCGAGATGCTAATTGATGAAAACTCTATTCTTGTGGGACATTCCCTTGGTCCGGCCTTTATTCTTCATCTGTTGGAAAGGCATAAGGTTAAATCTGCTTTCTTTATTTCTGGTTTTGTTGGAAAATTAAACCATCCTGATTTTGATCTAATCAATGATACGTTTGTTAATCATCACTTCGATTGGCAGAAGATAAGAAGTAATTGTTCTACTTTTCAGATTTATCATTCCGATAATGATCCTTATGTTCCTTTGGATCGAGCCGAAGAGATTGCTAGATTTCTTGAGATTAAAGTAAAAATAATTAAGAATGCAGGCCATTTCAATAAAGCCGCAGGGTATACTACATTTCCCTTATTATTGGAAGAGATAAAGAAGAAGTTATAATTCCTCTTCTCCTGTCCTTTTTTCTTCAACCAGATATGTCTCGATTCAGGTCTCTTAATCTTTCAACAATATGATGTTTGTCAATAACTGATTCCGTAAACGATGGAACTAACTCTCTCCATTCTTCTCCCTCTAACATTAATTTACGGATTAAGGTTGCACTATAAATCCTCTCTCCATCTCTCACTAAGGGGACTATTGCAAAGTTCCTCTGGCTTTTAATTAATCGTTGTACTTTATCTCGATCAAAATCATCTCTTACTGCTAAATGTTGAAGGAAAGTGTCTTTATTCCCTGGATTAAATCGTGAATATACTTCTTCTCCATACCATCGTTTAGGATAGTAGGGTCCCATCGTGAATTTAGCACTCTCTGGAAGTTTCCTTCTAATCTCATCACAAGCAGTACCAATCATTTCTATTCTCTCAGCATAAGTTAAGAAATTCTTGTCCAAGGTAAATCTTTCTCCTGTCAGTTTAGTGTCCCAAGGGTCAGGGTTAACAATTCCGATATGCATTCGATCATAACTAGCAGCGATTCTTTTATGGGTCTCGTAGTGGCCAAAATGATAAGGCATAAAACGACCCGGAAATGCGGCAATTATTTCTTCTTCTTTGATTCCTTTATCCCCTAATTTCCACAAATATCCCGGTAAACTAATCTTTTGTCCTGAAAAATAATATTCTACATCCTTAATCATATTCAATCTCTCCCCTATCCCACCTCCCTCTTATTATCTTCTCTAACCATCACAATATTTAAATAGTTGCAACAACTATTAATAGTTGTAATGCAGATAAAAGATTATTTAGATGAATTTGGGTTAGGAACATATGAACAGAAAGCATACCTTGCTCTAGTAGATCTAGGTTCAGCTAAAGCTCCTCACCTCTGCAAGAAAAGTGGGGTTCCTTACGGACGTATCTATGATATTCTTAGTAAGTTGGAAGAAAGAGGGTTGATTATCTGTAGTAATAACGAACCTAAGATATTTACTCTCCTCGATCCGAGAATATCTTTTAACCGGATCATTAAAGAGAAAGAAAAACAGATTGAATCGTTTAAATTACATATTCCTACTATAAAAATCACTCCTCTTTCTGCTCCAGAAAATGAGAGTGTTGTTCTGCGAGGGAAGGATAAGCAGCTTAAAGTTATAAGAAACATGCAAGATGAAGCAGAGAAGGAGATATTATCTATTCCGGGAGTATTTGAACCTGATTCTGGTAGTTTAATTAGTAAGATTCGAGCTATAAAACGGGGAGTTAAGGTTAGGATGATTATTTCTCAAATTGGTCCTAAAAACGAAGAATCTATCCGCAAGTTATCTAAGGAAGGGGTATTGTTTAGGATGAACCTTTTTCCCGGAATGCGGCTGGCCATAAAAGATCAAAAAGAAGCCATTATTTCTATTGCCGGAGACAATCCCAAAGAACGTCTTTCTGTTTATACTAAAAATAAGGACTTTGCTGTTTCTATGGCTAAGTTCTTTGAAAGTATGTGGGAAAAGAGTAATAAACTAGAGTTAAGAAAATAATCTCTTATCCAAACAATCTCTTATATCCATCATCTTCTTCTTCCATTCTGACTTTCTCAATGGCTTTTAAGAAGTCTTCTTGAGTAACATGACTACGATTTTGTCTGATAGCAAAGTATCCTGCTTCAGTGCATACTGCTCTGATTTCCGCTCCAGATAATCCTTCCATCACTTTGGCTAACTCTTTTGATTTAACCTTATTAAGATTCATCTTACTGGAATGAACTTTAAATATTTGTAATCGTCCTGCTTCATCGGGTAAACCAACTTCAATTAACCGATCCAAACGACCGGGGCGAATAATTGCTTTATCTAAGATATCGATTCTGTTGGTGGCACCAATAATTTTAACTTTATCTAGGGGCTTAAATCCATCTAGTTCTGACAGTAATTGCATAAAGGTTCGATTAACTTCTCTTTCTCCAGAGGTTCCAGTTTCCATACGTGTGGCCGCTACAGCATCTATTTCATCAATAAAGATAATGGTGGGCGCTCTTTTTCGAGCCAGTTCAAAGATTTCTTTAACTAATTTGGCTCCTTCTCCAATAAATTTTTGGACCAACTCGGAACCAACAATTTCTATAAACGTAGCATGGGTGCTGTTTGCTGCCGCTTTAGCTAATAAGGTTTTTCCTGTTCCTGGTGGGCCGTATAACAAAATTCCTTTTGGTGGGTTAATTCCTACTTTTTCAAACAATTTTGGTTTCTTTAAAGGTAATTCGATAACTTCTTTTACTTCCTCTATCTCTTTATTTAATCCACCTATACTCTCCCAGGTTTCTTTTGGCTTTCCGATGATCACAAACTTTTCTACTTCAGAACTGTCTTGTAATTCTACCTTTTCGATAATGTTTAAAGATTTCTGGTCAACTAATACTGTTTCTCCTGGTCGTAGATTCTTTACATCTTTAGAAATATAACAATAAAACTTGTTTCCGTTAGTTAACTTTATTACTGCTTTATCTTCTTTGACTGTGCCAACTTCTGCCACCAATAAAGCTGGCTTCTTCATATGATTTAATTCATTGTTAGCGTTATTAAACAATTCTCTAAGCATACCTGCTTCTTCTTGTAATCTTCGTACTTGTGATCCTAAAACCTTGTTTTCTTCTTTAGTTTTCTGGAGCTGTTCAGTAAGTTCTTTCTCTTCGTTCTGAATTTCTATATCTTCCGAGAATGTCTGTTTGACGCTTTCGTCTTTAACCATATTGCTTAGAATATACTTTGTATTTTTAAAGGTTGTGTCCTTAAAACCACCCCTTGAGCCTATTTTATTGAAATGCTCCAATGATGCTATTTAAAAACAGCTTAACTTTCTGAGAGAAAGTTTCACCCTTCCCTTTAATTAAGATATTTTGCACTTCTGAGTAACTTTGATTGAGTGGATCTTTCCAAGTAGCATTCAAGAGATAATTATTAGATTTACCAAATCTTTCACTACTTAACTCAATGATGGTCAGTTGTGACTCTTTCAGTTCCTCTAATTCTAATCTTTGTTCTACTCCTGCTCCGGTAATACTGATATGGACATCTTTCGGCGGAGTAAAAGAAGTCCGATTTAAGATAAGTTGCATCTCAAAACCTTCTCCTAACTTTACTATTTCTGGAGCTTTAACTTCCACCGTTAACCTCGGTTTATCTAAAACACTATAATCAAAAGACATCTTCTTATCAATAATTTCGTTTTCAGAACTAACAATCAGTTTATTCCAACCAACCTTATCACTTTTTAACTTAATCTGGCTGTTCTTTACTGAGTTAATTGGAAGGTTAATGTTTTCACATACTCCTCCAATACAAAAACGTACCTCTCCTAGGTTCTGATCGCCCAAGTTCTTAATAGTGCAATTCGCTTCTTTAGATTGGTTGAGATAAACACTTTTAGGAACATCACAAGTAAGAGAAACCTTTCTGGAATAACTTCTGTCTTCCTCTACTACCATTAATTTCTGAACATCATTGAAAGAATAAATGGGTTTGCCCCGTTGGACTTGAAATTGATTCTCTGCAGAAACGTTTTTCTCGGAATAAATTCTAGTAGGAAAATTGTACCAATATTTGGAATCAAGATCTTCAGGGATCTTTACTCTCCAATAAGTCTCTTTAACCTCTTTTGGAGCTAAAAGAATAGTTCTTTTATTCCTTCCTAAGATTTGAATCTCTTTAGGTACAGCAAGTTGTAAAGTAGTTGCTACGTAATAATCTGCATTGTTCTTTAGAATTCCTCGAATCAAATTATAACTGCCAAAGTCGACTTCCGATGCTTCAATCTCTTGTTCAAACTGAACTTCTTCCTCTTCTTCAATCCCCTCTTTTAGGGTTTCTATCTTAAACTTTAATGGGTCAGAAGATAATTTAATATTATTGCCTAGCCATTCATATTTTGTGGCTGGTTCATCCGAATCTAAGGTTTCTCTTAATTTTATATGGGTTACATCAACATACCCAAATTCTCCAAACGCAGTATCAAAACTTACCCATCCTATCTCTGGGAAATAAACTTCTGCCCACCCATGGGGCTGCCAAGGTTCATTGAACAAAGGGGAATTAGAATAAGACACTCCGGAAACAAATCTAGCCGGGATACCTAAAGAACGACACATGGCTATAAACAAAGAAGTCATTTCATCGCACACTCCTTGTCTATTTTCCAATACCCAACTGGCTTTTTGAGAAGTTTTAGCAGTAAGAGTGTTTAAATCATATTTGACATTTTCTTCCACCCAACTGGCTAGTTTAAATGCTACCTTAAACGCGTCATCTTCTCCTTCCGCTAATTCTGCAGCTTTGGCGATAACCTCTGGGTCGTTAGAATCAATGGTCTCAGTGGGCCAAGTGTATTGCTCAAATTCTTTAACATCTCTTAACGGAAAGGGGACCATAAACTGAACTTTAACCCTTTCGTTTTTGGTGTTGATTAAGGCGGAATACCCAAATTCCTTTTCTCCTAAATTCACATTATTCCACTCATAAATAATCTTATTATTTAATTGCTTTCCAAACATCTGATCGATTTCTTGTACTTGCTGACGATAATCATTTTTAGGGACGAGATTTAATTCAGTGGTTACTTTCTGAGTTTGTGCTGAGAGTACTTCTGAACTGAGAGTGAATTTCCCACTTAAGTCTAATTGGATTTGTAATGAATCTAATAAATATAAGTTAGAATCTGCTATGGAGAGGGTAGCTAGAGTTAAGAGAACAATAAACCATATCACCACTTTAGTCATAATAAATATAAAAGTGGGGATTAAGATATAAACCTTACTAAGAGAGCAGAATAATAATCACTCCTGCTACCATAATCAGGGCCCCAGTTAATCTTTGCCACATCGATTTCTCTTTAAACAAGACGCCTCCGTAAATCACACTTAACAGGATACTGGTCCTTTTAAGAGAGATAACGTAAGGAACTATTTGCATGGTCAAGGCAATATTAATAGTAATCGTTGCTAGCGCGGTTATAATTCCCGCAACTATAAAGGCAGTGTATTTTTTTACTGGCCTTTCCTTCGGTAAAGAGGTTTTATTTCTCAAGGCTAAAACTAGAAAGAATATTCCTGGAATTAATCGTAACAAGGCAGATCCAAAATAAGGGTCAGAATTAACCATTACTACTTTATCAAACACTGAAGTCAAACTGTAAATGAAAGCTACAATCAGCATGTAAAATAACCCTTTGTTGTGCCAAATCTCTTTCAGTGGTTGAAGTAAAGAGTATTTTCCTTTCTTGAAGTTGAGTAAATAAGATCCGATCACGATCAGCAAGATTCCCAAGAGACCGAGATAACTGGGCAACTCTCTCAAGATAATAAAAGAAGTTAGAATTAAGAAAATAGGGGTGAAAGAAATCATGGGCATAGCCAGAGATAAATCCGTGTACTTGAGAGCTTTAAGATAAAGTTTGATAGAAATGATGTCCAGGATGGCATTGGCAAGGATGGCGAGAATGAAAGTAAGATTAAATGTAGGGATACCTCGAATTAAGGAGATGGTAAATAGAATGACGAATGAGATTAATAAGGCTCCAGCAGCCAGAGCATTTTCATCTATCTTTTGGAGGTATTTCTTAATTGCAGCATAATAAGAAGCGTCAAAGAATGCTGCTAATAAGGCTAAGACGAACCAGATCATGGTTATAACCTATAATGTTTTTTAATAATCTGAGCTACTTTCTTGGCCGGGATGTTGGTATTGTTTATTAACAAATTATCGGTAAAGGGAATAGGGGGGAAATCCCATTTCTTAAGAGATACTTTTAACTTCTGGACATCCTTTAATTTTTTATATCTCTTACGTGACTCTCCAGCTACTCTTCTAAATAATTCTTCATCTTCCGGACGAAGATAAACAAAATGAATCTTTCCTTTTATTCTATTTACTAATTTAATTAGATTCTTAACATTATCTTTATCTAGCGAAGGAGCATAACAAAAAGTCATAATTATTCCTTTAACTTTCTGCTTAGCTGCTGCTTTTAATATTTCTGATCGGAATAATTCGTTTAGGTGAAGATACTCCTCAGAACGAAACTTAAGCACAGAATGCAATAAATCTGCACTTAAATGATTATGGTATAACTTGTATTTTGTCAATTTTACTAATTCTTCAGCTACCGTTAGCTTACCTGCCGCTGGTGGTCCGTAAATAAAGACAATTTTCATAACTTCAAGTAATTCTTCTTTTGTTTATTAACTTTTTTGTAGAACTACTTCTTTGCTCTTAGGATCATAAATGGAGGATATTTAGTTTCATCGCGCCAATCTGGGCCAGAGGCTAAAGGATAAAACTCTTCTACTTCTGAGAAACCTACTTGATTTAAAGAATTAAGATAAAATTTCCTACTTCTCCAATAATCATAAAAGCTAGAATCCATGCCTGCCAATTGGACTTTAATTTTACTTCCTTCCTGTACTTCTCCACTAATTTCTCTTTTCATGGATAAGTATTCATGTAAATGTGAATTTGGATGTGGTTCTAATATTAATAACTCTCCCTTCGGTTGAAGTTGATGATAAAGATTAGAAAATATTCTTTGAACCTCTTCACTTTCCTCAACGCAACAAACTACAAAGTTTAACATGATTACTTCATAAAAGTTTGGTCTTACTCTATATTCTCTAGTTGTACTAAAGGAAGCGTTAGAAATCTTCTTACTTTTGGCAGTGGAGATGGCTTCTCTAGAAATATCTACTCCTGTTACTAATGCTCCTTTCTCTGCAACTCTTTGGGCAATATTTCCTGAACCACACCCATAATCTAAAAGTCTCTTTCCTTGAGCATTTCCAAGAAGGCTAAGTATCTTATTATAACCAATCTCATCAATCGGAGAGTTTTTCTTTTGATAGTCTTGAGCTAAATAAATCCATTGATTATTCTTTAATGTGAAAGTGTATAGTCTCCATTCTACTCCAAATTTATTTATCTGGTGTTGTTGATATTCCCATTTATCACTTAGATCTCTGAGTGCTTTAACCTCTCCAAACTCTGCTGAAGTTAATAGTAGCTTTCCTTCTTCTTTTAAGTAAGTCGGAGCTTCACCAAGTAGTCTTTCTGAAAGATCTTCTCCTAAAATGGGTAAGTTAGCAAGAATTAAATCGTATTTTTCATTTACTTTATCAAACAGATTACTCTGGATTACTTGAACTCTATCATCTAAAGAATGATTTTTTACATTTCTTCTGGCATTTGAAACAGCACGTTCATCTAAATCTACGGCTATGACTTTTTTAGCGCCTTGTTTAGCTGCATATAAGGAGAGAATTCCACTACCTGTTCCTAAATCCAACACAGATTTGTTTCTTACCTCTGGAAAATGGTCTAGAATCATGGAAGATGAATAGGTTAATTCTGGATTAGGGGAGAAAATACTCCTATCTACATCTACAGTAATCCCTGAAATGGTGACTTTATGGGCACCTAATTGATTTGTCCATTGAGTGTACTGATCTAAGTAATTCATTCATCACTACTAAGTAATTTTACTTATTAACCTATGTTGTAGTGATATAGTACGACATAGAAAGATTAATAAGGAACGGCTTAATTTTAATCCTATGGAAATCCATAAGTTAATGCAAATCGGACTTAATAAAAACGAAAGTCTGGTCTATTCCGCTCTGCTTAGCTTAGGAAAAGCTTCCGCCACCCAAATTGCTCAAAGGACCAATTTACATCGGGCAGTAGTTTATGACAATTTAGATAGATTAGTGGACAAAAGCTTGGCTACTTTTATTACTGAGGGAAAGAAGAAGGTCTTTCAACCTAATTCTCCGGAAATGCTAGCGGAAATGCTGGAAAAACAACAAGAAGAACTGAACAAAAAAGTAGAAATTGCCAAGGAGATAAAGAAAGAAGCTTCTCAAATTTTTGAGGAAATCGTTGAATCTCAGGATGCCCGAATGTTAAGAGGTCTTAAAGGGATTAAACTTCTCTATGAAGACGTTCTTAATTGTAAGAGTTATAACTCTTTTGGGGCTCCACTAGCCTCAGTAAAGATCATGGGCGAAACCTTCTGGAAGAATATTGACATAAAAACTCAAGATCGAAAGATAAAAATTAACTTAATCTTTAATGAAAGTTTGCGTCGTCATGGTGAGGCTATTAAAAAGGAAGTTAAGAATATTGAATTGAGATTTCTTGATCATGGGTTTGATCCGTTAACTCAAACCATTGTTTATGGGGGAAAAGTCGCGATTATCGTTTGGACCGAAAAACCAATCGTTACTCTGATCCACGATCAGTACGCTTACGATTCTTATAATAGCTTCTTTAATCTGCTTTGGAAGATTGCTAGAAAATAATTAACTTATTATCATCCTACACTTTTTTAAATAGCAGTAATTTCTTACTTAATATGCAAAAAGCCATCGCTTTATTATCGGGAGGGATTGACTCTCCGGTAAGTATTCATCTTCTACAAGATAAGCTAGATATTATTGCCGTACATTTTCATCAGTTGCCCCTTACCGATAAGAAGGAAGTGGAAAAAGTAAAGGAATTGGTTAAGAAATTGGGAGTAAGAAAAGTTTACTTAATCCCTTTTACCGAATTACTTACTGCTTTAGTTAAAGAATGCAAACATGACGATTATTTTGTCTTACAGAAGATTTCTATGTTTAAAACAGCAGAAATGGTGGCTGAGAAAGAAGGAGCTAAGTTCCTAATTACGGGAGAGAATCTGGCTCAGGTTTCCAGTCAAACTTTAAGCAACATGACTACTATTACCCAGAATTTAAAGTTAGAAATTTTACGTCCGGTTTTGACTTACGATAAGAAAGAGATAATTAAAGTGGCGGAAAAGATCGGTACTTACGAAATTTCTAAAGGTCCAGAAATCTGCTGTTTGCTCGGCCCTAAACATCCTTCTACTAAATCAGATTACTCTAAGATCAAATGGCAGTTAGATCAATTAGAATTTGAGAAGATTGTTAAAGGATGTTTAGATAAGGCAGAAATAATTACGGCCTAATCTGATATAATTGCACTGCTGCGCCAAGGCCGATTTCAGTTCTAAAATAAGAAGCACAATAAGCGTTTACATAATCTTTAATTCTCTTATATCCTTCCATCTCTTTAATCTTCTCTTTAATCTTCTCTGAATCTGCTCCTCCCTCTATATCCCAAGGAACATCGTGGCAATCCATTAAGAAGGGATATCCTAAAGGAATCATGTGTGTATTATTAAAATCCAACAATAGACCATATTCTTTCACTTTGCAACAATGTTTATCGTGGGGACGAGGACAACTATCACAAGGAGTATATATTGCGACAAGATCTTGTTTTTCTCTACTTCCTAAGATGGATAATAAATCTCCAAAGAAGTTTTCCTTTCCAGATGTTGGACGGATTAAGTTCTCGTTGTAAGGTTTTCTCAAATGGAAAAGTTGGAGCACCCTAAAATTAAAGTGTGGATTATCCGAGCTTAAAGTATAAGCATTAACTTCAAACGATCCTTTTGTTTCCTTAACTCTTCTTTCTATTTCTGATTCAAGGTGATGGGGATTAATAGTTCCTGGTTCTCCTAAGGGATAAGATTCAATTCTAATCGATTCTTGATAAGGTAAATCTTGTTGAAATAATTGTCCATCCCACTCCATGCTAAGTTTTTTCATTATCTTAATGAGAGAAGTTCTAACAAATAAGCTTTTGTTATTATTTAATATAATAACATTTAAATACTTCTTACACTTATTAAGCGGAGATGGAACTCTCTCAGCTGCAAGAACTGGGTTTAACTCCTACCGAAGCTAAGATTTATGTCTCTTTATTAGAGAGAGGTTCTTCCTTGGCCTCTATAATTTCTAAACATTCTAAAACCGAAAGAGCAGTAACTTATCATATCTTGGAGAAGCTTCAACGTAAGGGATTAGTGAGTTACGTTATTAAAGAAAATCGTAAATATTTTCAGGCTGCTGACCCTTCTGAATTAAAACGTTTGGTTCAAGAGAAAGAGAGTTTAGCTGACTCTTTAATCCCTCTTCTTAAAAGTATTAGAAATAAAGAAGAAGAGCCCCTTTCGGTTGAAGTATTCCAAGGGGCGGAAGGATTTAAGACGATTATGGACGATCTTCTTAATGAAGGTAAAGATTATTTTATCTTGAACTATACTGCTAGAAGTACAGAGATAGCTAGATTCTGGTATCATCACTGGAACAAAAGAAGAGTTAAGCAGGGAATTAAAAGATTTTTGTTAGTTAAAACTTCTCTCACTTCTCGACCAGAATTGGGGTATGCTTTGACTAAAGTAAAATCTCTGCCTAAAGATTATCCGGCTGAAGCTTCGACCATTATTTACGGGAAAGATAAGGTGGTTATTTTCTTACCTTTAGATGATTTTGCCGGAATAAGGATTCGAAATAAAAAAGTTTATGATTCTTATAGAAAGAACTTTGAGATTATCTGGGAGACGAGGAAGTAAAATGTATAAATTCAGCTTCAAGATCAGACATAGAAACTGTGCAGAAACAGGTTTGAGTATTAAATTTCCTAACCATTATATCAACGTGGTGGATATCCAATCTAAAGGAAATCAAAAACAATATTTCTATTATATCACCGGAAAGAATCATTATTTTGACGCGATCATCAAACATCTTAAAACATCAAAAACCTACAACTCTGTTAGAGAAATAGAACGTTCTGTTGATACTTTACTCCTCTTAGTTATTATCAACCAAAGCAAAAATTATGTCCAAAACGTCATCACTAAACATCACGGCTTCTTTCTAGCATTGCATTCCGTTTACGGTGGTTATGAATATTGGCATGTGGGTTTGTTGGAAAAAGAAATAATCCCTCTGATGAAGAAGGAATTGGATAAAATCGGAGAGGTTAAAACCCTTTACATCGGAGAAGCAGAATTTGCTCCTTCTCTACTTTCCACTCAGCAGAAAAAGATTTTTCAGTATGCTTATCAACAGGGATATTATCAGCTTCCACGAAAGACTACTATTGCTAAGATTGCTAAAGCCTTGAAATTAAGTCCGGCTACGGTAGGGGAGCATTTACTTCGGGCAGAGAACAAGCTTATTTCTTCTCAGGTTAACCTATTATAATATATTGTTACCTTTAGGTGGTAAAACTTATAAATAAAGACTGATTATACCCCTTATGCAATTGCTTGATGAAAATATCGAAAGAAGGATCAGAAAAAGTTTACTCCCGGAACAGATTATTACTCTAAATGATTATCCTGTACATAGTGCTACTGTTTTAGGAAAGTATTTTGATTTATTCTGTAGCGGAAAATATAAAGAATTACAACCTGTTCCTGTTATTCATAAGTCCATTGGGATGCTTCAAACTCCTTCTGAAGATTCTTTAAGCTTTAATCTGTCTTTACAGAAGTACCTTGAAGAAAATCCTGTTGCAGAATATTTTCTTTTGAATGGCAATCATCGTACTACTGCGGCTACTTTAAGTCGAACCTTAATTGAAGTTTATGCCTTTGAACACGATGGTGATATTGATTATGCTCGAAGAGTTAGTGAGAATGATATTTTGGTTGAACCAACCCTCTCTGCTAATTGTGATGATTTAGGACGACACTTTTGTCGAACGGTTAGATTTGAGACTGTAAGGGAAAAAACGGAAAGAATGGTGGTGGATAGAGTTATCCCTCTGCGAATGATAGAATACTATTTAGCTGGAAATCAGTAAATATTGCAATATTGTAGTACCAGATATATCTGGTAAAAGTGTTTTATACTGTGATTCTTATGAAAGGTTATGGATCAAATATACTCGTTGAGAACCAAGGTTACGGGATTGTTAGAAAGAATTAGTCCGCAATTAGATGAAATAATCTCACTAGAAGAAGTAGTCTATTCTGTAGTTGATCAAGAGAGACGTTTTACCATAGAACCTAACGGGTTTTTTAATTACCGTGGTAAAGACCCATTTATTGTCGGAGAATGCTGTAAAAAGAAGATGACTTCGACACATCAATTAAGATATTTTGGAAGAATTGCTGGCTTGCTTCAAGAATATCTTTCTTTAGTTGAGAACAATGTTAAGGTCTGTCCTTCTTATCAATTCCCTCGAATGGAGAGGGATCAAATTGAGGAGATAGCCGAGAGAGCTTTTTCAGAATCATTTGCAGAAACGCGAAGATCCTACATTAGAGAAGTAGGAAATTAAAGGAGTATTCTAGATGTTTGGAGAAGAAAATGAAAACAGGACCAAGGAGAAATCGTACTAAAGATCACATCATAGAAGAGTTAAGAATTAAACACAATCATTCTTTCTTTCAGGAATGCTTAGATCGGGCCAGAGTGATTTATGCTGCTAAGGGAGAACAGTTAGAAGGATACCTAGTTTCATTGACAGAAGCGTATAATCGTGCTCCTCTTCGATATAAAGAAGAAGTCCAGAGAAATTTGGAAAGAACTATTCTTACTTTGGAAGGAATTGTATTGGATAGAGAAGAAAGTGCTTCATCTAAGCGTTTAAGAAGAATCGCTCTGTTTGATTATCAGAAAGCGGAAGAGATCAGAGTCAAGGCTGGCCTAACCACTTATCAATTAGAAGATGTATTGGGTGTTAAAGGAGTACAACACTATGAAGATGGATCACGTATTCCTACTAATCCTCCTAGGGGTGAATTTTCTAAGAAGTATTTGGCTTGGCTGAAAGAACAGGGATATAATCCTTATGATTTGTAATCAAAACGGATAATAATTCAAGACCCGATTAAACTGATAATACAAAATTGATTCTGTTTCCTTGATCACGTCAGGAAATTGCTTCTTTAAGGCCTCTATCAGTTGATAATACTCATGCACATCCTTAACGACCGACCTAAACTCTAATTCACAATAGCCAATAGTCTTTGTCACAGAAATAACTGAAGGTTGATATTTAAGGAATTCAATTATACTCCTCTCTTTTTCTTCGGTTAAGTTCTCTAAGTGTAAGAATATTCGATAATGTAAAAAACTTAATTGCGGATAATTAATCATGATTCGATATCCCAGAATAACTTTATTCTTTTCTAACTTCTTGATTCTTTCTTTTACTGCGTTCGGAGTTAAACCCGTTTTTTGAGCTATTTCTACTAAAGATAAGCGAGAATTAGCTGATAATTCTTTCAGAATAATCTTATCTTTATTATCCAGTTCGTAGTTCTCTATCTCTCCGGACATGGTTATTTGTTTATTCTCAAACTTATCTAAAATTCGCTTTGGTTTAAAGTAATAGAAATCCGTTTCGATCATGATGGTTTTGCTTTGGACATACTTTTCGTATTCCTTCATGATCTGGCGATAATAATTTTTAAAATGAACAATGCTTTCTGCCCAGATGCCGAGACAATAATCCCATTTTCCGTTGAGAGAAGCACTAACTCCTACACTTTTTTGCATTTTAAGAGAAGAGATGAATTCTTTCTCTTTTTCTGGAGTAAGATGATGAAATTTTAAATAGACTAAGTAGATTGCCATTCCCAACTTAGAAGAATTGATATCTGCATAAAATCCTTGAATGATTCCTTTCTTCTGCAGTAGGTCTAAGCGATACTTGGTTACTTGTTTGGACAAACCAACTCTTTTTGCCAGAATTGAGAGAGGCATTCTGGCTTCGAAGTCTAAATTGTACAAAATCTTGCAATCTTTTGTATCTAAACCCATTTTATTACAATAATCATTATTATATTATAAATATTGCGTTTTGTAAAATAAATTAATAATAAGTTTTAACTTTGTCCGAGTAGTAAAGAATCTATAAAATCAAAGGAGATGAAACAAATGAAATTTATTGCTGCTACAAAGGAAGGAGTAAGAAGTTTATTTAATGAAACTCTACAAGAAATGCCTTTAGAAGAAAGGTTGGGTTGGATAGAAAAAACTGTTCAGCATCCTCAAGACAAGAAGTTACGATCTAAAGTAACTTATCTTCCGTTGGATGGAGAATACTCCTTAAATGGAAAAAATATTTTCTTACTGAGGGGTTTTGAAGGAGGTTTACTTCATTCTATGGCTGTATGGGATGTGGAATCAGAAATATTAATTCCCGGAAAGATCAAAAGAGATTGTCCTTATGAGCAAGAACAATTAATCCTCGAGAGAGATAGAGCTTATCTTTGTTCAGCTTCAATCTTTGATACTGAATATCGATGCCGCTGTGTTGTCCCTCTTTTAGCAGGATTTTCAAGACCCGATCAAAATACAAGAGATAACTTAAATTATGAAATAGCTAAAGCTTTAATTCGAGGAATGGTTAATCATGAAATTGATAACTACACTATGCGAGATTACTTAGTTATCGCTTCTAAAAGCAGACTGGAATCATCCAAACAAATCTTGGAAGAATTCTCCTGAAATCTTCCAAAACTTTCCTAAACATTTTTATACTTCTTCATATTTTTAATAATTATGACACATAATTACTGTTGTTGTTGCTAATTCTTTAAATTTTAATAGATAATAATCCATAAGTTTTGTTTTTAGATTTGATAAAATTTCAAAGGTGAAATCCATGTATGAAAATATCTTACAAACCATTGGAAATACTCCCTTGGTTAAAATTAACCACTTAAACCCAAATTCAAAAGTAAACCTCTTAGCTAAATTAGAAGGATTTAACCCCGCGGGAAGTATTAAAGATAGAATTGCTTTGAAGATGATTGAGATGGCTGAAGCAGAAGGGAAATTAACTAAGGAGAAAGTTATCATCGAACCAACTTCTGGTAATACCGGGATAGGATTAGCTATGATTGGAGCTGTAAAAGGATACAAAGTAGAAATTGTCATGAGCCAAGCGGTATCTGTTGAGAGGAGAAAGATGATCCAAGCATTCGGAGCAAAAGTAATCTTGACAGACCCAACCCAAGGTACAGATGGGGCGATTAGAAAAGCCAGAGAATTGGTTAAACAATATCCTGAAAAATACTTTATGCCTGACCAATTTTCTAATGAAAATAACAAACTGGCCCATTATCGATCTACGGCAGAAGAAATCTGGCGACAGACTAATGGTAAAATAGATTACTTTGTCTCTGCTATAGGTACTTCTGGCACGATCATGGGAATTGGAAAAGCTTTGAAGGAAAACAATCCCAAGATCAAGATTGTTTCCGCTCATCCCGTCAAAGGCCATTACATTCAAGGATTGAAGAATATGGAAGAAGCTCTTGTTCCTGCTCTCTATGATCCTTCACAAATTGATCAGACCGTTATGGTTGAAAGTGAAGATGCATTCCATCTGGCTAGAGAAATAGTTAAGAAAGAAGGGATTTTTGTAGGGATGAGTTCTGGAGCAGCTCTTTACGCAGCATTAGAGATCGCCAAGAAGATAGATTCCGGTACTATCGTGGTTGTCTTTCCAGATAGGGGAGAAAAGTATTTAAGCACTCAATTATTTGAGGTATAGAATATGCCTTTAAACTTTTACAACGACCTCAGCAGAAAAAAAGAACTCTTTGTTCCTCTTAAAGCCCCAGAAGTAACAATATATGTTTGTGGTCCAACCATCTACGACTACGCTCATTTAGGTCATGGAAGATCTGCCGTGGCTTTCGATCTACTTCATCGTTATCTAAAATACAAAGGCTTCAAAGTAAAATTTGTCTTCAATTATACCGATATTGAAGATAAGATGATCAAACGAGCTAATGATGAAGGTATCACCGTTAAACAATTAGCTGATAAATTCTCTGCTATTTATGATGAGGATTACAAGAGACTCAACTTACTCCCTCCGTTCAGAAATCCTAAAGCTACTGAACATATTCCAGAGATGATTGGAATTATTCGTAAGTTAGAGAAGAAAGGATATACTTACGTTATTGAAGATGATGGTGTTTATTACGATGTCATGAAATTCCCTTCTTACGGTAAACTTTCTCACCAAAATCTTGAGGATTTAAAATCCGGGGCAAGAGTAGATACGGAAGGAAAGAAATCCCCTTATGATTTTGTGTTATGGAAGTTTGAAAAACCAGGTGAACCCTCTTGGGACTCTCCTTGGGGTAAAGGCAGACCAGGATGGCATATTGAATGTTCTGCTATGTCTGCTAAGTATCTGGGAGAAACCATGGATATTCATGGTGGAGGGCAGGATTTAATCTTCCCACATCATGAAGATGAGATTGCTCAATCAGAAGCTGCTAATGACAAACCCTTTGCCCGATTCTGGATGCATAATGGTTTTATCACCATCAATGGGGAGAAGATGTCAAAGTCTTTGAACAATTTTTATACTATCAGAGATGTCTTAAAAGATTATGATCCCTTAGCTATGAGATATTTCTTCATCTCAACTCATTATCGTGGTCCAATCAATTTTACTTTTGAAGCTTTATCTGGAGCCAAGAATGCTTTAGAGAGAGTCCAGCAGGCTTATTTTGAATTATTGGACTTAGAAAGTGCCGGCAAATTCGGTCAAGAAGAGATGGTAACCGAAAGTTTCCTCAAAAGAATGGAAGAAGCCTTAGATGACGATTTAAATATCTCTCCGGCTCTGGCCCCTTTGTTTGAAGTAATCAACGAGTTCTATCGCAAAAAAGAAAATTTAAGTAAAGATTCTGTGGAAGATTTAAAACTCTTCTTTAGTAAAGTTGATTCTATTCTAGGTATCTTAAAATACGAACGTGCTTCTATTCCTGCGGAGATTAAAGCTCTAGCTGAAGAGCGTGAATTAGCTCGTAGGAATAAAGATTGGAAAAAATCGGATGAGTTAAGAGAGAAGATTACTTCTTTAGGGTATGCTGTTTCTGACGGCAAGGAAGGATATAAGGTTAGTAAAATAGAATAGAAACAAAAAAATAAAAACTTAGAATAATTATTTCTTGGCTACTCCGCCCATAATCTTGAACATGGTTGTTCCACACTTTGGACAGGTTCCTTTCATAGCTCTTCGCTTAGTGCCGCCTTTTCCATTCATAGAAACTTCTTTGCCATCTTTCATCTCTCTCTTGGCCTTACACTTTACGCAATATCCTTCTACCATTTTCGCACCTCTTATTTAAAATTAAATCTTGGAGAGTAATTATGCTCTTCCCCTCTGTTATATCTATAAAACAGCAAACTAGATTAAAAAGCTTTTGGTTTTGAAGCAGCATTTTAGCTTAAAACGTCTATTTTCCAAGCTCTAAATCCATATAAATCCTTTTTAAATCAAACTTCTTGGTTCTTAAATCATTAAAAAAATAAACTAATCTATTTTACAATTCCAACTTTAATCTTGAATTGCTCTGTTTCTCGATCGGTTGTTCCAGCGAACTTAATAGATTTAACTTTAGTTACTGCTTTCAAATCTAATTCAATAGCTTTAATCTTCTTCTGGAAATCTGCAACATCACTAACTAAGACTAACTCTTGCAGTTCTTCTTTCATGGACAATTGCTTCTCAGACTTGAACTTGCGAACATTATTGATGATATCAACTCCTAAATCCCCGATCTCTTCTGCTTTTTCGTCAATCATTTTGGGATTGAATTCTGGCCAAGAAGAGATATGGATACTCTTTTCTCCTTCTTGTCCTACAAAGTACATCTGATAAATCTCTTCAGTAATATGGGGCATAATCGGAGCAATCATTTTCAATACTGATAAAATTCCGGTATAAATTCCCAGTTGAGCACTTTCTCGGGCTTCTTTACCTCTAACTGCAGCATTATACATTCTGTCTTTAACGATTTCCATGTAATTATCACAGAACAAGTGCCAGAAGAATCTTTCTACAGCAGATCGACTTTTAGAATACTCATAAGCATCAAAACTGTCAGTGCTTTCTTTGATCACTTTATGTAATTTACTTATCAACCATTTATCATACATATCTAATGGTTTCTTCTTAGAATCATGTTTATAATCTTCTAAATGCATAATCCCAAACTTGGATGCATTCCAGAGTTTATTGATGAATTTCTGACCGGTAACTAGATCTTTTTCTAAGTAAGGTAGATCTTCTCCTAGAGTACTTCCCGCTGCCCAGAACCTTAACCCATCGGCAGAATATTTAGATATGACTTCTTGAGGAGCAACGACGTTACCTTTACTCTTAGACATCTTTTCTCCTTTAGGATCTAAGACGTAACCTGATATCATGATATTTTTCCAAGGAATGCTGTTGTGTTGATAGTGAGATTTTACAATAGTATAGAAAGCCCAAGTTCTGATGATGTCGTGCGCTTGTGGTCTTAAGTCTTGTGGGAACAGTTTTTCAAACTTTAATTCTTTCTTATCTTTATCCTTGATCCAGTTTCCAATAATCTGAGGACTGACGCTACTAGTGGCCCAAGTATCCATCACATCTACTTCTGGAACTAAGTCTTCTTTCTTATGTCCCGTAGGTAACTTCTTAGGGAAATCCTTTAATGGGTCTACTGGAAGCTGTGATGCTTCTGCCAAAATAACTTCTCCTGTCTTTTTACTGTACCATAATGGGAAAGGAACTCCAAAATGTCTTTGACGAGAGATACACCAATCCCAATTTAAGTTTTCTACCCAATGTTCATAACGAATCTTCATATGGGTAGGGTACCAATTAATTTCATTAGCCAAATCTTTTAATTTCTGTTTCTGGTCGAGAATATTAATGAACCATTGTTCTGTGGCTAAGAATTCAATCGGCGTACCACATCTTTCATGAACGTTAACGGCATGTTTGATTCTATTTTGCTTAGTCAACAAACCCTTTTCTTTTAAAGTTAAGACAATCTTAAGTTGAGCTTCTCTAATTTTTAATCCAGAGAATTCCCCTGCCACATCATTCATTTTTCCATCTTTAGTTATGGTAGTAATTGGATTTAAGTTGTGTCTTTTAATGGCATCAGCATCAAATCTGTCTCCGTAAGAACAGATCATCAATACTCCTGTACCTTTTTCTGGGTTAGCTGATTCATCAGCAATGATCGGTACAGCTTGGTTGAATAAAGGAACCAAAGCATGTTTTCCAACTAAATTCTTATATCTTGCATCTTCGGGATGAATAAATACTGCAACACAAGCAGGAAGAAGTTCTGGTCGAGTAGTAGCTATTTCTAAAGCTTGTCCGGTTTCTTTTACTTTAAAGGTTAAAAAGTTAAAAAAGGCATCTTCTTCTGCATCATCTAATTCTGCCTGAGCGATAGCTGTCTGACACTGCCAGCACCACATGCTCGCTTCTTTCTTCTTGTAAATTAATCCTTTTTTGTAGAGGTCTAAGAAAGAGGTTTGAGAAGTCTTGGCACAATAAGGATCAATGGTAGAATAAGTACTTTTGAAATCGCAACTCATACCCATGTTAATCCAGTCTTGCACGAAATCAGGTTTGATTTCTTTTAAGGTATCATTGCATAATTTGACAAACACTTGTCGATCCATATCTTTAGAACGGACATTCTTTAGTTTCTCAATCAAGCGTTCAGTTGGAAGACCATTATCATCAGTTCCGAAAGGGTAATACACGTTGAATCCCTGCATCTTTTTATAACGAGCAATGAAGTCTTCTTGAGTATAACTGAAAGCATGACCTATATGCATCTTTCCAGAAACAGTAGGTGGAGGAGTATCGATGGAATAGATTTTACCTTTCTTCTTTGAACTAAAAGTAAAAATGTCCTGTTCCTGCCAATACTTCTGCCATTTAGTCTCAGCAACTTTAGGATCATAATTCTGTGGAAGTTCCATCTAGAGAAGGAATAAGAGAGGTATTTAAAAAGTTAATTATCAGAATTATTCTTTTCTATACTGCGGGAAGTATAAACTAAAGGTTGTTCCTTTCCCCACTTCTGATTCGGCATGCATAAATCCATGTAAACGATGGCAGACTAAGTCGGAAAGACAGAGTCCAATCTGGGTGTCATCAGAAGGGATGGTGTGAAATTTATCTGCCCTCTAAGAGAGTAAGAGGGGGTTAATTATTTAAATCTTATCCTTGTTTTTACTTTGGAGGAGTTAACGGGGAAAAGTTTAAAAATAAGCTCTCTAAAAAGTATATTATTGGAGGTTATTATCATGGGAGTTATCGATTTTATATTAAATACACCGTTTAATGTTACTTACACTAGAGGCGATCGAGTAATTAAAGTTAGTGGTTCTATTAATAGTCTTGTGGAGATGGCCATGGAAAAAGCAGAAGATTTTGCAGAAACTTCTGTTGAAAAAGCAAGAGACTTTGCTGATGGGATCTTGGGTATCAGATACGAGATTTCTCCCGCTTTTGGTAGTCCTGTTGAGTTAAAAGAATTTCCTAATGGTGGGTTGGCAGGTTATTTGAAGTCTAATCCTTTGGAAGACCATGGGTCCAAGATAGCGAGTTGGTTACACCCTAGCTTCTTATTATGGAGTTGTCATGATTTTCCACACACTAAATTAAGAGTATTTTCTTTCGCTTACCCGATTGATGCTGTAGCTTATGACGAAGAAGGAAAGGAAACTAACGTTTCTTATCGGGGAAGACACATTGAATATGGTATTAAATTGAAATGGCCCATTAAATTAGATCTCTCCGGTTCAAATGGTAGTGAATCTATGATGACCAGTTCTGACCCCAGACCCGCTGATATGTTTGGTCATGGTAATCCAGATTATGGGAAAAGCTTTTGGTATAGACATAAAACTGTAAATCCTAAGAAGGAATGATGGTCGTAGTCTCAAGAGTCTTTGAATCTCCTTATCAAGAAGATCTCAATGAAAATGTCAAGGAGGTTCTTAGAACAGAGTTCGGACTGGTTCCTGCAAATGGTCCAGATGCTGAGGTAGTGATGGTCTGGGAAGATGAACAAGGTATAGGTCGATATCGAGTTCATGTTTCTTCTCGCTCAAAAGAAGGAGGAGTTCCATATAATTGTGTGGCTTTCAATTATTGGATTTCTAATCGTAAGTTCTGTCGGGAGGTCTTGGAAAGAGATCCCATGAAGGCAGCATATGAAAGAGTTCTTTCCTTAACTACCCATCTACAAGAACGGTTAGACTTAAGAGTGGAATATGACCTTGAGCAATTAACAAGGAAAATGGAAAAAGAAAGAAAGAGAATTATTAAAAAATACGGCTCTTTGTGAGTTTATTCATTCAGTTTATTACCCTGAGATTTAGATTCTTCCCACGCATTCTGAGTGATCTGAATAAATTCAGCGTTTCTCTGCATTTCCCAGATGTTTCTAGCTCCACAATAAGAAATTGCACTTTGCAATCCTTTCACCACTCCATTGATGACATCTTCTACTGGGCCTTTGTAATCTATCAAAATAGAAACTCCTTCCACAAACATATCTAAGCGATCTTTAACTTTTCTTCTCTCTAAAACTTCTTTTCTTTCATGACCAGAATCGTAAGAAGCACTACCCATATATTTCTTGTAACGCTTTCCATCTTTCATTAAAATTATTCCGGGAGCTTCTTCCGTTCCGGCAAACAAGAATCCGGAGAAGATTGAACTGGCACCGGCAGCGATAGCTTTAGCCACATCGCCTGGACTTTTCATGCCTCCATCAGCGCAAACAGGAATATTGTAAATCTTAGCTACTTCAACTACATCCATAACTGCAGTTAATTGCGGAATTCCCGAACCCGCAATGATTCTAGTGGTACAAACTGGAGATGGTCCAATTCCCACTTTCAATCCATCGGCACCAGCCTCAATCAATTCTCTAGCTGCATCAGCAGTAGCAATATTTCCAGCCATCAAATCCACTTTTGGGAAAAGTGCTTTGAATTCTCTTATTCTTCTAATCGCTAAATCGGAATGACAATGAGCAATATCTAAAATTATAACATCTGCTCCGGCCTCTATCAAGGCTTTAGCTCGTTCTAAAGTATCTTTAACTCCTACTGCAGCACCTACCCTTAACCTGCCCTTTTCATCACGAGTGGCATTGGGCCAGTATTCTAATTTACTAATGTCCTGAGTAGTGATTAACCCTTTAACTTGTCCGTTTTCAATCAGAGGCAGTTTTTCAATCCTATGTTCATGTAAGAGGTGTTTAGCTTTATCCATCGGAATTCCGTACTCGGCTACAATCAACTTATCTTGAGGAGTCATTACCTCAGTAATCTTCTTGCTTAAATCCTCCTCAAAAAGATAATCTCGATGGGTGAAGATGCCTACTAAGTTACCTCCACCATTTTTTACCAATAGGCTGGTAACTCCTTGAGTTTGCATCAATTCTACTGCTTCTTGAATATTACAATCCTTGTTGATAGAAATGGGATTATCAATAATGAAAGAAGTACTTCGTTTAACTTTTCTTACTTCTTCTACTTGTTGTTCGATAGTGTCAAATTGATGTATTATTCCTAAGCCCCCTTCTCTGGCCATGGCGATAGCCATCTTATGTTCAGTAACTGTGGCCATATTCGCACTGACTAAAGGGACTTTTAAAGGAATGTTTCGAGTGAATTTAGAAGTCACATCTGCTTCACTTCTGCTGTTTAAAGGGGTTCTTTTCGGTACAAGCAGAACATCATTAAAGGTTAAACCGAGACGGAGAGGTTTCATGACTTAATCGAGATACTAAGGATTGCTTTAAATAGATTATTGTGGCAGAGAGGTAAGGTTAAATCTTTGATCTTTTTTGAATCTAAATCTTTAAAAATACCTCCTTCCCTTGATAGAATATGCCTCTACTCACCATCAAACATGCTCCTCAAAAGTTATCAGAAGTACTCGGTCAAGATTTACCTCTTTCCCAGCTGAGAAATTTTATTCTTAACTATAAAACCCAGAAACATAAAGCAGCACTATTACACGGTCCGATCGGTTGTGGAAAGACCTCTTCCGTGTATGCTTTAGCTAAAGAACTTAATTATGATATTCTGGAGATTAATTCCTCAGATATTCGTAATGAAGCAAACATGAGTTCTTTCTTAGGAAGCGCTTTAGGACAACAATCTTTATTTTTCACTCCTAAGATTGTTTTGATTGATGAGATTGATAATATTTCTGGAACCCATGATCGAGGGTGTATCCCTGCTCTTGTTAGAGCGTTAGAAAAATCCTCCTTCCCAGTGATCCTTACTGCTAACGATCCTTCTGATTCTAAGTTTTCTGGTTTAAGAAAAGCTTGTTTGATGATAGAATATGGTAAGTTGGATCTTTCAGTTATTTCTCAGATAATTTATGATATTTGTGCTAAAGAAAAGATTTCTTTTGAAGAGAAAGCGATATCTTCTCTTTCTCGTAAATCTGATGGCGATGTTCGTGCAGCTTTAATTGATTTACAAATTTGTGCTGCTAAAGACCATAAGTTAACATATGACGATTTACAAACTTTGTCTGATCGAAAACGGACTGACACTATCATGAATGCGTTGATGCTGATATTTAAATCATCAACCGTAACAAATGCGCTATCTGCTCTAGAGAATTCTGACACTGATATGAATGAAGTGTTTCTGTGGATCGATGAGAATCTGCCTAAAGAGTATCTTGATCCTGCTTCTTTAGCCAGAGCGTATGAACATCTTTCCCGAGCAGATGTGTTCAATCGTCGCATCAGAAGATGGCAGCATTGGCGATTCTTAATTTATATTAATGACTTATTGACTGCCGGGATTTCCTCTGCTAAAGATAAACGAAATCCTGAACCGGTTCATTATGTTCAAACCATGCGTCTTCTTAAAATTTGGCAAGCTAACCAGAAATGGGCCAAAAGGAAAGAAATTGCTGCTAAATTAGCAGCTAAGACTCATACTTCTGTTAAAGAAGCGGTCCAACAAGTAGGTTATATTCAAAGTATTATTAAACAAACCGGTGGAGTTGAAATTATTAAAGAATTGGATCTTAACGAAGAAGAAGTAGAATGGATGAAGAAGTAATTTTATTGTTTTAATAATAGTTCTCTGGGGATCCCTCCATAACTAATTAGGGCTTGTCCTAATAATTCTCCTCCCTTTCTTCTTAATCCCGGGAAGGGACATATTACTTTATCTCCTTCTTCTCTACAATAGGGTTTATTTAAGATTAATACCTCTTCCAACTCTTGATCAGAGGTAGTGCGATAAATATCGGTTATTCCCTTTCCTTTCTTATTGGTTATCCCAAAACACATTGACCCCAGTTCGAAACTAGTTGACAAGCAGACCTTAGTATAAGTTTCTTCTGGAGAGGTCTGTTCTTGCACTATTTTAACATTAATCCCTTCTTCTAGGTCCAGGGAGTGAAACAGTTTGTCAATTTGACAATCTCCGTCTGTGTCTGACCAAGAGTGTTCTACTGTTCCATATCCATTAAGATGGTAGATTCGAGTTGGTTCGGAACATCCTTTGGTAAATCTTTGACATTCTTGTCTTCCCCATTCCCTAGCGTAACATTGAGTATACTCTGAAAGAGAATCTCTTAAGGGAGTACTAGCACAAGCTAAGGATAGTCCCAGTAAGGCAAGCAGGGCAGATTTCTTCATTTCTTTTTGAAGAAATTAAGGGGTTTTTATGGATTGTTGCGATGCACTATTCAATCCAAATATCTTCCTCATTCCATCCATGTACCAGCCAAGGGTGGGAGCAATAATGGGTGAGATTGTTATTAATCCTAACATACCTTCTCGAACTTTCTCAAAGTCCACTGTTCCTGTAGACAACAAGCTTCCCATAGCAAGTGAAGCTCCGTAAATATAAGTCTCAAAAGTATTAAATGCGCCGAGTTCGACCAATCCTTTTCTTAATTCTGAACTATCCTTTTTAGTCTTGGTTAATTGATACCACCCTTCTCTCCATCTCTGATAAGGATGTCCAGTTACTGTGTTTATCCCGGTTGCGGTAGCTCTTGACCAGAAGATTTCCATTCCACGATAGCCGGCGCTAAAATAATCTAATAATACGCCTGTAACCAATGAATAAGTAACTTTACTCAAGGTATCCACTTGGGTTTCTTTGTCTTTAAGTAGGGATTCAAGGGTCATTTGTTTACTAATTCTCCTCTTTTAATTCTTTGATAAAGAGCCATAATCTGCTGGTCAATCGGATCGAAAGCAAGATCTAAAAGCTTGGGAGTAATCTGTATTCCTTGATTTACGGCGTAATTTCTTAAGTTTGTGCGATAACCATAAGATTCATCTTTATCACGATTATTACAGGTATTTCCGTTCCAAATAAGCCAACGATTTCTTTCTCCTTCTATTTTCCATATCAAGTAGTCATGGGTGAAGCTTACCTCTTCTCTCTTAAGTTCGCTCCAATTCATCTTTTTCTTAGTTCTAAATTTTCTTTCATATTTACTAAAGGTAGTTAAACCTTCAACTGCCTCACTTATTCGACTATTAATTAGCAATCTTTCCACTTCTGCTACATAAACATAAGTCTTATCTCCGTCCAAGACTTCAACTTCGTTTCGGGCATGAAAATTAGGAAAATCAATCTTGCCTTCTAAATCCAAAACGGTTAAATTGGTGCGAGTAGTCATTTTCTCTTTCCTCATCCGAAGATATTTCCTTCTCTATCTGCAAATCCAATTCTCTTAACTGTAATCTCATAAATGGGGAAGCGATGATACCTTTGCTGGAATTCTTCTCTTTTTCTTTCTCGCTCATTGTATCTTGCATCAGAATTGTCCAACTGGTTTTCCAGATTATCTTGTCTTTTCTCATAAGTCCATTTAGTCACATCGGGAATAGAATTGCCCCAGATTGTTCTGAAACGGTTATCTTCTATCCAGTCCAAGAAAGATTGAGAATCATTAAAAAAATGATAATCTTCTCCTTCTTCGCTGACATATATCCTAATTCTTTGATTTTTAGTTGCCATATCTAACTAGAGCCACAACCTAATTATTAAATTACTTCCTCTATTTTACTTAAAAAAGACAATATTTATATATTAAATTATAAATATACACAAAATATGCTTAATTTAGACAAAAAAGATCATCAAATCCTTTTTGAATTAGATCGCAATTCTCGGCAATCCATCAGTCAACTGGCCAAGAAGACTAGACTAAGCAGGGATGTAGTCAATTATAGGATTAAGCAGCTGGAGAAATCGGGAGTAATTCAAAAGTATATTACTATTGTAGATTTCACTAAATTCTTTACTTACATTACTAGATTATATCTAAAATTACAGAACATTTCTCCGGAAATTGAACAGCAGATGGTAGATTATTTTATTCAGCAGAAGAATAATCTTACTGTGTTTAAGACCGATGGTCATTATGATTTGGCGGTGGGATTTTTAGTTAAGGACTTACATGGCTATCAACTGATGTGGGAAAAGTTCTTAATCAAATTTAAGTCTTATATCAAAGAAAAGAATTTTTCTATTTTTCTGGACTTTATCCATTACCCCCGTAACTATCTGGTGGAGAACAAACTCCGTGACGTTTCCTCGCTCTCCACCGGTAGCTTCTCGGAATACAAAGCTGATGAAAAAGATATCCTATTACTAAAATTAATCAAAGAAGACGCACGAATCTCTTTGTTAGAACTAGCTAAAAAGATGAAGATGACGGCCACGGGAGTAAAGTATAAGTTGAAGAATCTGGAGAAAAATAAAGTTATTGTGGCCTATAAACTGTTGTTAGATACTTCTAAATTGGGATATACTTATTATAAAATTGATTTAGATTTGGAAGATATGAGTATCATTCCCAGCTTGCATCAGTTTATTTTACAACACCCCAATATTCTTTATCGAGATGTGGCTGTAGGGGGATCTGACTTTGAGTTTGATGGAGAATTTCCATCTCAGGAAGCATTCTATATTTTTATGGATGAGCTGAAAGCCCAGTTCCCTCGAAAGATCAGAAGTTATTGGTATTATAAGGCTTTGAAGATTTATCACTTCAGTTACTTCCCAGAAGAGTTTTGAGCAAAAACCTTAATAAATCCCCTCATCCCACTAGCATAAAATGGAACTTACAATCAAAGAAATGGCTTCCTTCTGTAAAAAGAAGGGTTTTATCTATCCCTCTTCTGAAATCTACGGCGGAGTGGCTGGACTGTACGATTACGGACATCTAGGTACTAAACTTAAGAAAAACTGGGAAAATTTATGGAGACAATATTTCTTAGGATTAAACGACAATTTCTTTGAGATTGAATGTTCTAACATTATGCATGAGAATGTTTTTCGTGCTTCCGGTCATTTAGAAAACTTCAGTGATCCGATTGTAAAATGTTCTAAGTGTGATTTTGCAGAAAGAGCAGATCATTTTGTTACTAGGAATACTAAAGAAAGAGTGGAAGGATTTTCTCCCGAAGAATTAACTAAAATCATCATCGAACACAAATTGGTCTGTCCTAATTGTAAATCTCATTTACAACCGGTTTCAGTATTGAATATGATGTTCCCTCTACAGATGGGTGCAGTTACTAGCAACAAGGCTTATCTTCGTCCGGAAACTGCTCAGTCTCCTTATGTTGATTTTAAGTTGCAGTATGAACTTCAAAGAAAGAAGATGCCCATGGGTTTAGCTATTGTAGGTCGAGCTTACCGCAATGAAATTTCTCCCAGAAACTTAACTCTGAGACAAAGAGAGTTTACTCAAGCTGAATTACAAATTTTCTTCGATTCTGATAAGATTAATGTACATCCCGATTTTGAATCAGTAAAGAATTACAAATTAAGGGTTTTGTTAGAAGAAGATCGAGCTAAGGATAAAGTGGTGGAAAGAACTGCTTCTGAATTAGTGAAGAAAGGATTACCTCAATTCTATGTATATCATTTAGCTAAGATTCAGCAATTCTATTTAGAACAGATGAAAGTTCCCGCAGAGAAGTTTAGGTTGTTCCAATTAGATGATAAAGAAAAAGCATTCTATAACAAGTATCATTTTGATTTAGAGATTGATTTGCATGAACTTGGTTTTACCGAGATGGGTGGGTTACATTATAGAACTGATCATGATTTAGGTGGACATCAAAAGATTTCTAAGCAGAATATGGAAATATTAGAAGAAGAGACTGGCAAGAAATATTTGCCTCACATATTAGAATTATCTTTTGGGGTAGATAGAAATGTTTATGCTTTACTTGATTTAGCATATACTGATGATCAAAAGAGAGGTAACATTGTCTTATCTTTCCCTCAAAGATTAACTCCATTTTTCTGTGCAGTATTTCCTTTGGTTAAGAACAAGGAAGAAGTGGTTAAACTAGCAGCAACAGTATATGCTGAACTAAAACCTTGCTATTCTTGTTTCTATGATGAAACTGCTTCTGTTGGTAGAAGGTATGCTCGCGCGGACGAAGTTGGAGTTAAATATTGTATTACTGTCGATTTTGACAGTTTAAACGATCATGCTGTAACCATAAGGGACAGAGATACCACTGAACAGATTCGTGTACCCATAAAAGAATTAAAGAATAAGTTGTATGAATTGTTCTTTAAATAATTTTATTATTGGGACGAATTTATTGCTGGAGCATTCTTCAAGAATTCAGACATGGTAATCCTAGCTGGATTAGCACATAAACAACTATAATTGCCGACTAACCTGCTACCACAATCAACTAAGGTCTGTTCTTGGTGTGCAACCACACACACTTCCATAGTTTTAGTACAGACCACATTACAAGTAGTTTTTCCATTGCTCTCCCCTACTGTAGCAGAATTTATCATGCTTAATACACTTTCTGAGTTAGCTTGCTGAGAGAGCCATTTAGTAGCTTGACCAGAAGCGTTGATATAACTGGCTAACAGAATTAATACACATAATGCTGAGACCACCATCACTACGATTACTAAAGTTTCATCCCAAGGATGTTTATGAGTTTTCTTAGTAGTTGAACTGTGTTTTTTCATTTTAGTGGTATGTTTTTTATTCATTCTTCAGGAAAGATATTTGTATTAATGGGGAAGCTACCTTCACCAGATTCGTTAATCGGAACTGCTCCGGTTCCATCAGATTCAATTCCAATTGAATTAATTCTGTCCGAACTACCATAACAGGTACATTTAGTACTTCCAGTTTCGGAGCAGGTGTTCATTCCTCCTTGAGCGAAACCGCACACTAGTCCTGCTTTGAAACAGATTAAGTTACAACTACTTGGTTCATCCGCTTTGATGACGATTCCTTTGTGCAGGAAATTTAATAAATCTGAATAAGTGATAAAAGTAATATTGGGTATGGCACTTACGGGAGCGTTCCCGGCTTTGGCGAAAGATTGACATTTTGAATTATAACATACTTTAGGATCTCGGTCTGTTCCACCGCATCTTACTCTCTCGCAGTCAGGATCTTGGCAATCAGTTGAATTGTCCATATCTTCATCTAATCCATTCTGACAATTCATCTCAATACATTGGTGTGATGGACCACAAGTGGTTCCTTCTTGACAATCGTTATCACTGAAGCAGCAGTTAGACCCCCCTATTCCTTTCTTTCCTTTACAATCTGTATCAAAGCAGTCTGTGCCTCCTTGTGGAAGTAGGGTAAAATTAATCACTGGAAGTTCACATTTATGTCTGGCACAAGTCTTTGGAGCAGTACAATCAGAATCAGATAGACAATCTGGTTCCGTTGAAGCACATATTCCTTGTCCTACGCAAGCAAGTCCTGGGCCACATCTGTAACCTTGCGAAGGATCTGGACTACATTGATCTCCAATCTTTCCAGAGCAGAAGCCAGATATACATCGATTACTATAACAATCACTATTGGTGTTACAACTTAATTCGGGGGGGATTTTGTTTAAAGAACAAACGTCCATTACACAAACCTTATTATTCCCATTGTTTATGCAATCGTTATCTGATTGGCACCAATAAGTTCCTATCTTGGTTATAGTAAAAATATTATCCTGGCTATTACTGGCACCACAGGTGAGATAAGTTCCGGAGACGGAACAACTTTCTCCATTTAATCTTAAAGTTATTTCCTCCATGGAGTAGATGGGGTGATCCTGAAGGTCATCCTGAGTAGCAGAACTAACCGTAAACTCTAATTGTTCTAATTCTATCCTGATGGGAGTAGGTGTACTACACCAAATATAATGATCATTAAAATAACAATAATCTTTGGTTTTCATCGATTTTAACTTTAAGGGATTATCATATGCAAGGGGAGTATTTGGAAGATGTTCTACAACATATCCCTCTTCAAGACCAGTTCCGTCGGTGTTACAAACAATAGTTGAAGTGCCCTCAGAAGGTGTTACACTAACATGGCAATACTTTCCAGTAGATTTAGATCGAATAGAAACTATATCTCCTGATTTAATCTCCGGTGCTAAAATTTGCGTTCCTGCTTGACCCGCTATCGCTCCGCTTCTTCCAAACAAGAAGTTCTTAACTGAATTAAATGATCTTACCATCCAATTATCTGTTGTTTCTCCGGTAGAAGTAGCAAAGCCGGCAAAGGTGTAAGGGTTAGCTTGGTAATCTCCAACTGCAACAAAAGTTATATTGGTATCAAAGATGAGATAGATGTTAGGATCATCTCCATCATTATCTTTTCTATCATTACAAGTAAGTTCTGTTGCATATTCACATTGATTTATTCCATTACAATCAATATCTTTACAATCAATCAATCCATCATTATCATTATCTTTCCCGTCATTACAAGTAGTTTCTACACATTGAGGAGTAATATTATATTGTGGGACAACTAAATACTTACACACTGCTCCTCCCTGTTCACAAGAAAGGCCATCACAGCTGGGGTCGTTACAGTCGAACAATCCATTATCATTGTTATCTTTTCTGTCATTACACCAGAATTCTCCTGATTTCCAGCCATTAGTTCCATCACACTTCCAAGTTCCGGTGCTATCTATCATTCCATTAAACGAACCGTACCCATTAGTTCCGGGAAGAGCATCTTTCCCGCAAATGACCCAGCTTTCGTAAGGAGTATAATTTCCACAGAGGTAATTTTTGGCGTATTTAAAATCAGTTTCTGACATAATTCCAACCTTATGCTTGAAAGTGATATCACTTCCTTCATCACCATCATTGAAGGCGTCACATCCCATCCACATAGAAGTATTGGTGGGAATATAATGGGTACACAAGGCATCAAACTGTTTTTCAGTATTATGTATATTCTTGATCAATCCTTCTGTCTGAGAATTACAAGTAACGATATTTGTTCCATCACATAAATATGGGGCATAGTTATCTTCTGGAAGCCAGTATTTCTTTCCCGCTAAACTTTCATCACAATCAAACCATGGGGTCCAGCCATCGGAGTTGCAACGGAATATCTCGCTAGCTGGATTATATTGATAAGTCTCTCCAGTGATCTTTTTTAATCCATCAAAGGAGTTGTAATTGCAAGTTATCCATCTATTGTAAACGGTTGGTCCGTTGGGGTCTTTATATTTAGAACAGAGATAGTGATTATCATCTATGAAAATGGGGTTCGGTCCGCTGTTCCATAAGTTATTGACCTGTCCATTAGGAGAATAGGTGGTATCACATTTAATCCATTGATAATGGTGATTATCGGAATTAGATGTTATATCTACACACAACACATCGTATTGTTCCCCACTAGAAGAAGTTAAAGATTTGATCAGTCCTTGGTTCTCAGAATTACAAGGGATTACTTCGGTTCCATTACAGAGATATTTATCATTACTAGAAGTAGAAAGAGTTACTACTCCCACCTTACTTTGGTCACAAGGTATTTCTGTAAGTGCTCCAGTCTCCGTTTCAGTTGAAGCTTCACCGGTTACCGGACAGCATAAAATTCCAGTTACACCTGTAGTTGTATTTCCAGCTACTCCACAAGGAAGGGTATAAGTGGGACAGTTGTTATCAAAGTTCACCCAATAATCCATAAAATAATTATTTTGGTGGTCTAAGGTATAGGTATTATCACAACATTTGGTTTTTTTCGCAAGCCAATTTCCTCCACATAACACTTGATTATTGGTACAATAATAATACTGGCTTTGTATGGTTGTTCCTCTAGAAGAAATAAAGGTTCCGTTTTCTGAAGAGAAAGTAATATCTTCCACAGTTGAACCTGTTGATGTAACCGATTCATTTTTTTTATAACATCCTAACAACTGTTGTTCGTTAGTGTATTTCATTCCTGCAAAAACATAACCTGGACTACACCCATAGATTTGACCCTCCTGGGTATATTCCACTGAATCTTCTACCTTAAAATAGGTTGCAGTAGGGAGGTTAGGATCAAATCTGCAACAAAGAACTTCAGAAAAATAAGGAGAATCTTTACTTTGATTTGTTCCACATCCTACCTCATCGGCGAAGCATTCGTTTCTCAGTACTGGGTTTCCATCATGAATTCTTCTTCCATCAAAAGTTAAACAACATTTATTCGGAGAACATGAATATTCGTTTTGATAACACTTGGTAATATTAATGTTATAATTATAGTTAATATGATAACTATAAAAAGGACTGCGGAATGTAGTAGAATTAAACCAAGAAGTGTATTGAGGTAAACTATCATAACAATAATAATTTCCAGAATAGCCATCTACTCCTAAAGCAATGAATGAACCAATCTTGCAGGTAGGATTTGGAAGGGACTTATCTTTAGTATTATATATGGAGGTACTGCCTTCACAACTGCCGTTACTCTTTAATTTTCCTCTTACGCAAGAAGGAGAGATGCTTGCACCATATAAAGATTGTATTACTCCTTCTGTCTTAATAAAGATATTAAATTCATTAGATAGATAAGTTAGTTTACAACAAAAGCCTTCAGTAGTTGGTTCATTTTCGCATGTCGTGAGGGGTTGATTATTGCTAAATGTCAACACGCTTACTTCTCCTGTATTCGTTCCAGCATTACTGGTGGTTTTTAATCCCGTGCTTCCGGCATCTACACAACTTCCATAAACACTCCAGACTATAGAAAAAGCTACCACTAAAACTAACACTATCAACCTGCTTTTCTTCATAATACACAGAACAAAGCAAAAAGGCTATTTAAACTTAACGCCAGTCTACAGAATAACATCGTTCTTGGGGCTGGTTAGGAGGTAAACTTTCTTGACCGGTACTTACATCAGCTAAACGAACTTTATTATCAACAATATAAGTAACTTGCTGTCCGTTAGGGGACCAGCGAGGGAAATCGTGATATGTAGATGGTGCTGGTGCAACAACTTGATGATAAGACTCTTGATCCAAGTTCCAATATCTCAAGTCAGGTCCACTTTCAGGATAACACTCAACTAAAATCTTTCTGTCATCAGGTGACCAGGCCGGTCTCGCACATGGGTAGAGTGCATCTGGGGGCGTGCTTAGAATTACTTCATTACTGCCATCAAGATTGGAATAACGGACGGTTGAGTCAGCATTACTCTCTCCTCTATAATAATAAACTATCTTGTCTCCTTGGTGAGACCAATCCGGATGACTTAGATTTTCATCTCCCTTAAAGTACGCAGCATTATGATCCTTAACATTTATTAAATAAAGATTAGAATTGTTAGCTTGATTACTTAGTATTATCTTTTGTCCATCGGGAGACCAGTTAAAAACAAAACTGTCTTTGTTGGTAATAACGGGAATAGTAACTTCATTCTCTTCATTTACACTCATAATTCCAATTAGTTCTAATCCCCCATACGCGATTTGGGTTAAGTCTGGAGACCATCTGGACTTTCCAATAAATCCTTGGGTGGGAACAAAACTCTTTACTGTTAGTTCTTTGATCTCAGTCCCGTCGGGATTCATACTATAGATTCCCACTGAAGTAAGATTATCAGTTTTAGGTAATTCACAAGTTAACAACAATTTTCCTTTATAGTCAGGACCTACTTCTGGAACATTAAATTCATCCATTGCATCTTGTTGTGAAACATCCATCTCTTCCGAAAATACACATTCATGATGATAACAAACCCTGGTTCCCTTACAATCCGCATTAGAAGTACAACCAGAAGGAGCAACAGAACCCTCGCCACTAGCTCCACAAGCAGCCAAAACTAAAGCTGCTAATCCCACAAAAGCATTTTTGAAAGACATTTTACTACTTTAGAAGTACAACCCCTATTTAAGGTTTTCTAAGAACTAGCACAGCAATAACATTTATTATTCTCTACAACCCTATCACAATTATCTTCTAATGGAACACAAGTTAATCCCTTACATAAAGAATTACAAGCACCATTCCCACGAACTACATTACACTTCTCGTTTAATAATGATAATACTCCTGGGTTATCAGGAAGGTTAGAAATTCTGGTGGTAGCTGCTCCAGCAAAATTCTTTTGATTCTGAAAAGTTAACACTCCTCCTAATATCACTACTATTAATACTGCTCCAATTATCAGAGCAATCTCTTTTTTTTGTTTAGGGCCCATTGTTAATTAGTAATTCCCCTAAACTATATAAATTTAATCCTCTCTTTGAATAAGTATAAATATAAGTATAAAAATAAATCTAAGAGTAAGTTTTATAAATAGTAATAAAATAAGTACTTATAACTTGGAATTCAAACGTAAACTTTACCAAAGAGGAAGCTCTTTCGAAACCACTATTCCTCGGCCTCTTCTGTTCAAATTAGACCTTAATAAAAAGAATAATATTGTGTTCAAATATGATTCCAAACGTGATGTTTGGTATATAGAATTTAGCGAAGATAAATCCTCAAAAAGTTAAACCAAAGGTTTATATACCTTTAATCCCTACCACATGAACGAGAAAAGAGCCAAGATGAATTGGAAAAAAAGAGGGGTGTTTGCCCTGATAGGTGTAGCCGTAGCTTTAGTTATAGCTTTAGCTGGTGGGGTATATCTTGCTACCAACAATTCATTGACTGGTGCTTCTATTGGGATTGAATCTGTTTTTAGTTGTAATGTTTCAGTGCGAGATTCAGTAAGCAACATCGGTCATGATTATTATTGTACTAACTCTCACGGATTTATTATTGATGCCGATAATATAGTTTTTGATTGTCAAAACCACATCATTCAATGTTCAAGTGGTTGTGGGAATGGTTCTTTAGCGGGTGTATGGGTCGAGCCAGGAAGAACTAATGTGGTGGTAAAGAATTGTAATATTTCTAATTTCGATATGGGGGTGCGTATAGATCCTAATGCTACCAATACTCAAGTGGTAGACAGTTACTTCAAGAATAATACTCAGGGCGTTTACATTAATAATGGGACCAATAGTTCTATTCATGGGAGTATCTTCTTTAATAATACTGCTTGTGGTGTGAACATCACTAATATAGGTAATAATCCTGCTTCTTCAACCAGAAACAATTACATTTGGAATAACAAGTTCTTGAATGGAACAGCTACAACTAAAAACGCTTGTGAAGATACGGTAAGTTACAATTTCTGGTATTATAATCGAACTTGTCCTAGTACAATTTATCCTGGTACTTCTTCCACTTATGAAGCGTTGGGGTATAGTACTACTAACATCATTGGTGGTCCTTGTTTGGGAGGAAATTATTGGGAAGATTACGGTGGGATGGATAACGACGGGGACAGATTAGGTGATACTCAAGTTCCACATCAAGGGGGAGGAATTCTTGATGCTCATGTTGGTGATTTATATCCTTTAGTTTATCTTAACGTCCCGGGGGTGGTTTGCGTCCTCCAGACCATGACCGAAAACCTTACTAGTCCTGCTAATTCTGGAGAAGGTATTTCTATTGTCTGTAGTAACGCTACTTTGAACTGTAATGGGTTTAGTTTGATTGGTACTGGAGCAAATGCTACGGACATGAGAGGGATAGAAATAGTTAACGTAAACAATGTAGAAATTAAAAACTGTGATATCTCTAAATTTACTTACGGAATATTTATTCAAAGTTCGTCTAATGTTACTCTAACTAATTTAACTATCCATGATAATAATCTTACTGGAGTGTATTTGGGGTCATTAGTTACTAACGTGACTCTTCAAAATAGTACCTTATATGCTCTTAATGGGGTTTGGCAGCAGTTTGGGGTACATTTACAAACTGCTAAACCCGGTGGCGGAGATAATATTATTATTTCTAATACCTTCCGTAATCAATCTACTGCTGCAATTTATCTAAGTGATGCTTCAGAAGGAAATACTATCAGTTCAAACATTATTCACAACAATAATCAAGGGATATGGATTGCTAGCTCTGATTCTAACAGCATCTATAATAATCGGGTTTACAACAATACTAACGAGGGAATTAAGGTAATCAGTTCTACTTTAAGTGATTTGGGCGGTTCTAATAATGTTGCTAGTTGTACTAACGGATGTGATGGAGTACATACTGACTGTGTTAATTCTTGTTCTTCGGAATATACTTCTTGTAATAGTCAATGTACTACAAACGCTAGCACCTGTAATACTACCTGTAATAATAATTACAACACCATGGTTAATTCTTGTATTTCTAACAAGACTACCTCCTTAACCAGCTGCACTTCTACCTATCAAACTTGCCATAGTGTTTGTCTGGGATATAATCAGAGTACTCCTCAATATGTCCAATGTGAATATATCTGTTTAGATGTTAATTATACTAACTGTAATAATACTGCTACTTCAACTTATGATACTTGCTTAACTAGCGCTTCTACTAATTATGGGACTTCTTGCACTTCTGCTTGTTCTATTGCTACCTGTCAGAATAATTGTGAAACCAGTTATGGTACTTCTTGTACCACCAGTTGTGATTCTGATTATTCTAGTTGCCCTACCGAATGTAATTCCACTTATAATTACAATCAGGTCTTTGGGAATAGGTATGGTTATTTCTTAGATGCAGCACATAGTTCTAGTTCATACGGGATTACTGGAGAAGTGTATAACAACTCTTTCGGGTTATATCAGTATGATTCTGATGTGAACATTCGTGGAGCTACCATCTATAATAATCCTCTAGGAAATGTGTTGTTAAACCGTTCAAATAATGTTTTCCTTGACGCAGATCTCTTTGGCGGTTCCTATGGAATTTACGCTACTGGGGTTAACGGATTAACTCTAGGGAATTATAGCGACGTTGAAATTTATAATAATAGTTATGGGGTTTATCTTTTTAACACTAATACTTCTGGAGCTACTCCTTATGGGACCAATGTTATTATCCATAATAACACCATTAATGTTTTGTTAAATAATTCTATCCTTAATCAGTTTGAAGGAGTTCAAGTATACGGTGGAGCTTATGGGTTTGTGTTAAATTCCTCTAGGAATAACACTCTTAAAAGTAACACTATCCATAATATCACTACTTATTATCTCTATTTAAACGAATCTTATAATAACACTATCTATGACAATTATATTGATAATTCTACCGGCGGAAGAGATGGATACGATGATGGATCGAATTTATGGAACATTAGCAAGACCCTTGCCCTGAACATTATTGGCGGACCATATTTGGGTGGAAACTTCTGGAGTGGTTATACTGGTCTAGATGTGGATAATGATGGGTTGGGAGATACTTCATACTCTTTACTCCCTAACTCGATTCTAGATAATTCTCCTTTAAAAGCAGCCAATATCTCTTGCGGAACAATTGGGAACTCTATCACTCTTAGTCGTAACCTTACTCCTTCCTCTGTAAATTGTTTAGTGGTTAATAATAATAATTTAACTATTGATTGTGGTGGATATTATATTATTGGTACGGGGATCGGGGTAAATGGGACAGCCATCAATATTACTGGAAAAACCGGGACAATTGTAAAAAACTGTAAGTTGTACAACTTCACTTATGGAATGTATTTAAGTTCAGCCAATAGTACTACTCTTTTCAATAGCACCATTAACAATAACACTTACGGGGTGTTCTCTGTTTTAAGTACCAGTAGGGTTAATCTTAGTAACAACTACTTCATGTACAACAATTACAGTATTTATTCTACCTCACTTGCAAACAGTTCTGTATTAAGTAACTCTTTCGGATCTGATGTTCAGGACAATATTTATTTAATCTATTCCAACTCTTCCACCTTAAACAACAACGTTTTCAGTGGAACCGGCATTACTGGGATACACCTATTAAGGTCTTATAACAATACCTTGACCTCAAATACCTTACAAGGGAAGTCTTTTGGAATTAATCTAAGTGCTTCTAGTAGTAATTTTGTATACAACAACCTCTTCGACAATACTAACGATGCAGTGGATAACGGGACTAATTTCTATAATACTAGTTATTCCTGTAATGGCGCATCAAACCTTTTGGGCGGAACTTGCATGGGTGGAAATTTCTGGCATAATTATAATGGTATAGACGATGGGAGCGGTAATAGTACTCCCTTAAACATTTCTAACGATGGGATCGGAGATACGGTATTACCTTTTAACGATTCAAATAGGATTTCTACCGGGGGAGATTATCTTCCTTTAGTGGTTCATTGTGGGAATGTTACTTCTAACTTGATCCTTGCTCAGAATCTTACTTATAACGGAACTTGTTTTAGCCTGTTGAGTGATGGCATTACTCTTGATTGTGTGGGTCATTCTATTACTGGTAATGGTACAGACAACGGGGTTTATATCAACGGGAAAAATAATGTTAAAATCACCAATTGTACCCTTCTAAATTTTACCAATGGAATTTACGGGTATAATTCAAATAATATCACTCTGAACAACAATATCCTATCTCAAGATCAAAAGGGAATTTATTTCAATCAGGTAAAGAATGCTTCGGTTTATCTTAACTCTATTTATTCTACCACTTATGGATTATATATTTCCTCAATCTCTTCGCAGAACGTGTTGTATAACAACAGTATTTATAATAATAGTTATGGTGTTTATTTTGCTACTTATGCAACTGATAATAATCTAACCACCAACTGGATTTATCAAAATAGTTTGCGAGGAGTATATTTCAATACTTCTGCCGGAAATAGGATATTTAACAATAATTTCACCAACACCTATAATGCTTATGCGGACCCTCAGAGTAATAACACTTGGAATGTTTCTTATTCTTGCACCGCTGGATATAGTAATATCCTTGGCGGAAATTGTACTGGAGGAAACTTCTGGAATGATTATGCTGGGACAGATTCCGGATTAAACGCTTATCCTTATAACAACCCTAACGATGGAATAGGAGATACCCAAATTCCTTATTCAACCGGGTTAAGTTTTGGAGGAGATTATCTCCCTTATACTTCCTTAAATGGCACGGTTGGAGGAACCTTATGTCCGATCACCATAACTAAAGACACTAAAATTGATCAAACCATTAATTGTTCTTCTGGTGGAAACGGATTAGTTGTCGTTGCAGATGGGATCACTTTAGATTGTGATGGTCACTTGTTAGTCGGAGATGGAACCGGTTCAGGGATATATGTTGGTAGTAGAAATGGTGTTATTATCAAGAATTGTAACATTTCCAATTTCTATTATGGGATTAATGTTCAGGACTCTAGTAATATTCGTATTAATGGGAGTAACAATATTTATAACAATGACTTTTATGCAATTTATCAGTTCAATTCTCAAAATACTACCATTGTAGATAATACCTTAACTAATGATAATAATGGCATCTATTCTATCAGTTCTACTGATACCATTATTCGTGATAATACTATTAATCTGCAGAAGAAATTCTATGGGATCTATGGATTTAACAGTCCTGGGTCTGAAATCTATGGAAATACCCTCTGGGACAATTATCATGGTATTTATTTAGTCAATTCTAGAGGCGCTAATGTTACTTCCAATAACATCACTGGAAGTGATGTTTATTCTCTGTTCGTAAACAAGAATACATCTAACAGTATATTTTATCATAACACTTTGAGTGCTGCTACTGAAGCTATTCGTATCAAAGATAATAGTAACTATAATTATTTCTTAAATAATACTCTTACTGGTCATACCAGTTATGGGATCTATTCCACTACCTCTAGTTATAATAATTTTACCAATAATACTCTATATAATAATACTGCTAATGTCTACCTTTCTGGTTCTTTAGCAAACCGGTTTGTGAATAACAGTATTACTGGTGGTTCTAATGGAGTGCAAGTGGTTAGCTCTTCTAATAGTTTATACTTAGAAAGAAATATCATTAATTCCTCTTTATCCCCTGGTACAGTAATAAATGATAGTTCTAGTGTTACTTTGCATAACAATACTCTTTATACTAGTTTGAGTTTGAATACGGTGCCTTCTTCCATATTCAGTTACAATTATATCTCCCAAAATCTAACCCTCGCTGATTCTCCGAATGTAAGAATCAATGATAATAATCTCACCTTTATGGTAGAAATCCGGGGATCGGACTCTTTTAATTTAAGTAGCAACGATATGATTAATGTTACTGTTTCCACCTCTTCTGGTTCTGCTGTTGCAGATAATACTTTTAGTTATCTATCTGTTAATGGATTTACCTCTGGAACAATTTCGGGTAATAATGTAAATAATATTCTTGGTACTGCCTTTGATCTGTTGGGAGTTAGTTCGTCACAAATTTATTCCAATACTATTCAAAATACTACCTATGGATTATCTTTAAGATCCTCTTCAAATCTTAACGATCTATATAGCAATTGGATCAGAAGTAACGTAGTAGGAATAAATATCAGCAGTTCTACTAGTAATGTCTTGTATAACAATTATCTAGAAAACACCAAGAATGTGGTGGATGATTCTAGTAATTCTTGGAATTATACTTACAATTGCGTAACCCCTAATATCGTCGGAGGACCTTGTCAGGGAGGAAACTTCTATTCTGATTATTACGGATTAGATAATGGAGAAAATGACGGAGATCAAGGTGACGGAGTGGGAGATCAGCCCAATTATTATACTGTCTCTGGTTCTACCCGAGATAATTTGCCTTTAGTTTTATTTGTAGCTCGACAATACTTTAAACCTGATGCGGGGGTGGCTGCTACTATGAGTGCAAATAGCAACGTCTCTGGGGCTTTAGTAGATGGGTCGGTAGTTCCAAACCAAGTACAATTAATTAATTATACTCTAGCTGGTAATGCTTATGTAGAATTAACTGGATTATTCAATCAATCTAACGTGGACACTAGTAACTTAAAGGTTAATCTTAATGCTAACAAAACTGCTCTCAACAAAAGCGGAGTGAGTAATCTTGGATCAGCTTATAATTTGTATGTCTATCACAACTATGGATTGGATAAAGGAGTATATCTCTGTCCAGACCTTTACGATGTAAATTATGCTAATGAGACCTGTCTAGGAAGAATCAACTTTACTTCAATTGGGACGGTAGCTGGAATAAACTTTAGTTCCAGTGGTCCTTATTATAAATTGAGTAATGTCACTAACACTAGTTCGGTTCTGGTATTAAACAGTGCAGATGTTTGTGGTGCCAGTATATTGTATAGTTATACTTTCACCAATAACATCAATTGTAATACTAGTACTTCTGCCTTAAATGTGTTGGCTGATGGAATTACTATTGACTTTAATGGATATACCTTAAAAGGAAACAATAGTGGGATTGGATTAAATCTCGTTAATCGTACTGGCATAGTTATCAAGAATGCTAACATTCAGAACTTTAGTACCGGAATATATGTTGATCCTTCTTCTGGAATAAATATTACCCATAGTAATATCACTAATAATACTATCGGGGTTCAGTTTATTTTGACCAATAATAGTTTCCTTAGCAACAACTACTTCAGAGGAAACGGACTTGGACTGAATCTAAGTCAATCTTACAACAATAGCATTTTCAACAACTATTTCAACAATACTGTTAACGTTAGAGATGAGGGAACCAATAACTGGAACATTACTGCGGGATCAGCGTCTAATATTTTAGGTATTGCTGCTTATGGTGGAAATTACTGGAGCGACTATGAAGGATGGGATGTAGATGTTGATGGTTATGGAGAAAATTATTATTATAATCTCACTAATTCCAGTGGAGGAGTAAAAGGAACTGATTATCTGCCCTTAACTGAACTGGGTAAGATTTCCTGTGGTAATGTTACAACTAATGTTACTCTGGGAAAAACTGTAAATGCTACTGGTGATTGTTTTACTTTTACTTCTGACAATCTTAAGTTTAATTGTGGGGGCTGGACCATCTCTGGAAATGCCAGTGGAGCAGCTTTCATTGCCAATGGTAGGACAGGATTAAACCTAACTAACTGTTACGTCCAAAACTTTACCCTGGGTGTTCAATTAAATAACACTAATTCTAGTTTAATTAGTTCGATGGTTATCTATAATAACAGTTATGGAATCAATATCACTCGGGGATATAATAATAACATTAGCTCTAATCAGATTTACAGAAACACTTACGGATATGAATCAGTTAGTTCCGGAAATAACACTCTGCGAAACAACTTATTCTATTTGAACACGTTAGGCAATGTTCGCTTAAGTTATACCAATTATACAAATTTAACTACCAATACCTTTAACGGAACCGTTACTTCAGTGTGGATATCTAACTCTTATAATAATACTCTCACCAACAGTTCTATTACTAATTCTACTATTGGAATAAATTTAACCTCTGCTACTTATAACTTAATTTACAATAACCATTTCAATAACACCAACAATGCTGTTGCTGATGGCTTAAATTTATGGAACTTAAGTTATAGTTGTAATTCTTCTTATCGTAACGTTATCGGAGGAAATTGTAGTGGTGGGAATTATTGGAGCAATTATGCTGGACTAGATAACGAAAGTGCTACTGGGGTGTACAACGTAACTCCTTGGAACGTTACTGCTGACGGTGTCGGTAATACTCTGATTCCTTACAATAACTCTAACAATATTACTGCTGGTGGAGATTATCTACCCTTGACTGGTGCAGTTAACTTAAGTGGTTCTTCTTGTACTACTGTTGCTGCCACTTGTTCTGCTACGGGTATTAGCTGTCCAGGCAACGTTGTTGTTGCTTTAGTAACTTGTTCTGCAGGACAGACTTGTTCTGCGGGTGTTTGTAGTACCCCGGGAAGTTCTTCCTCTAGTGGTGGAGGAGGAGGAGGTGGAGGATCATCTTCATCTGTTAAAGTTCAAAACATTACTTCCGTCTCTTGTACTCAGTCTTGGCAATGCGGAGCTTGGAACAGTTGTCAGCAAAGCAGACAAACTAGAGTATGTTATGATAGTAATGATTGCAGTTATAAAAAATCATTAGACCAAGTGGATACGATTATTACTCAAACTAGACCTAGTGAGTCACGTAGCTGTACCGGAGAAGTGGAAGTAATTTACACTCCTTCTGTTCCGTCTACTCCTTCCGGCGGATTCTCTCAAGTAATCGAAGATATCTTGCCTCAACCTTTAACTGACCCTGGAATAACCAGAACCATTACCTTATCTTCATTAGCTGCTGCCGCTTTGTTTGGGGGGATTTATAGTTATTGGTATTTAGCTGCTCCCGTTAATCGACTTAGAAGAAAATTGAAGAAAACCACTCCTGTATTAGCAGAAGCAAATACGGAGTTACTTAAGGAACATTATCTCGGAGCATACAATCTGTATATGAAATTGTCTGAAAAGAAAAAACAGAATTTCTATGCTCATGTAACTAATCTTCGTGAAGAGATAGAAGTTCAACTTAAAGCTGAAAAGAAGATGGATGAACTGATCCAGAAATCTACTCAAGCCGGTTTTGTAGATCAAAAAAAGATTTACTTAGAGATGTATAACAATTACTTAAAACTACCTCCGGCTGGCCAGCAAAAATATTATCCTGGACTGGTGCAACTAAGAGAAAGATTAGAACGTGGAGCAGGTAAATAATCCCATGAAACTGTTACCTTCATTAAAAGAAAAGAAAAGATACATCTTATTCCAGATTGTCGCAGATAAGAAATTTTCTTCTGGTGAGGTTAAATCAGTGGTAGAAGATCTTTTACTTTCCTTCTTGGGCCAGTTAGGGGTAGCTCGTGCCGCTCCTCTCTTTATTGAAGAAAAGTTTAATTTAGAGAACCAGATGTTTGTGTTGAAAGTAGATCATAAGTACGTAGATGAAGTTAAAGCGGCTCTGGCTTTAGGCAAAAGTATTAAAAATACGCCTATTATTATTAAGTCTGTAACTGTTTCCGGGATATTAAAAAAAGTGGTTAGAAAATAGTTTTCATGTTTCAAAGTGAGGTGTTAAAATGGATAAACAAATGATTGATAAGATGGGGTATGATAGAAGCATTACGATGTTCTCTCCTGATGGACGATTATTACAGGTAGAATATGCTAAGAAAACAGTCAAGCAAGGATCAACCGCTTTAGGTTTAGTTTGTAAGGATGGAATTGTCCTTATTGCCGATAAACGACTTTCTTCTCCTCTACTTGTGGCTGATGCAGTAGAGAAGATGTTCAGAATAGACGATCATATTGCTGCTACCGCTGCCGGAATTATTTCTGATGCCCGAGTATTAGTAGATAGAGCCCAAGTTAAAGCTCAACAACATGCTGTAACTTACGATTCTAAGATTGATGTACTTTCTATCGTTAAAGACATGTGTGATTTAAAACAGATTTGTACTCAGTCTGCTGGATTAAGGCCCTTTGGGGTATCTTTATTGGTAGCAGGAGTAGAAGAAGATGGTTCTGCTAAATTGTTTGTAACTGAACCTTACGGATTATATTTCCAATATCGAGCTACAGTTATCGGAGAAGGAGATACCGACATTGAACCAATCTTACAGAAAAAGTATAAAGCTAGCATGAGTATCGATGAAGGATTGAAGTTTGGATTAGGTTTGTTGAAAGATTTCTTGAAAGAAGAGTTCAGTTTGGATCGAGTAGATGCAGTGTATATTACTCTTACTGAGAGGAAGTTTACCAAGTTAAGTATCGAAGATCTTAAGAAGATGTTGAAGTAATTTTTTGTTTTTTCTTTTAATCTTTCCTATACATTACTCCGCTCCCTTTAGTGTATAATTCTTTTTTGGTAAGTGTAGGTAACATCGTTTCCATGAAGATATGACTGGCACTTAGTCCTTTGATCTCTTTATCTAAAGCCACATTGCAGATGTGTGCTTGACAACGTCGAGGAATAAAAGAAATGAGGTGAGAATAATTCTTGTTAAAGAACCTTGGGTTTTCAATAAACTCCGAGTATTCTTTAGCGCAGAGGTTTTCAATTTTGCGGGAAGAAGCTCTTAATATCTTCTCGGAAAAGTAAAGGCAATCTTCTCTTCCATTCTTACCTTGGTTCTGTCTAATGATATCTTTCTCGCTAAATCCATACTTGTTCATGATTTTATGGTACGCTTCCGCCAGTTCTGCTTTTTCTCCAGAACATTCTTTGTAGAGTTTGTTTCTTCTAGTTTGTGCTTGAGCAAGGCTTAACTCTTTTTCTCCTTCATAACTATGATCATCAACAAAGAAAACAAACTCTACTGTCTTACTCTTGTTTCTAGCATATTTTCCAATCTTGCAAGCAAGTTCTAAACTGTATTTAGAGAAAGGACCCCAATAATCGATAGCTTCTATAGCTTTTTCTTTAGTATAGATTAAAGGAAAATGTCCGGAAAGGAGAACGATCTTATCTTTACGACAAGTATCAACATCAGATTGTAAGAAGTTAAGCAGTTCTTTCTCACTTTTAACCTTGATCATTCATAAACGAAAGTAGTAAAGGATTATATATTTTACTCTTATCCTTTAAAACACCACCAAAACCTTTATATACTTAACTTTACACATGTAAATAAAAATGGACATATATAAACTTAACTTTACTATCTTGCAACTGGAAATCTTTTCCTTACTCTGCTTAAGAGCCGGAGAAAGATTCAGTCAAAGAGAACTAGCTCAGATGCTAAAAGTATCTCCTATGGCGGTTACTAATTCTGTGAATGGTCTAAAAGAAAATCTCCTCATCAAATTAGAAAAGACTAAAACTATAAATTTCATCTCCTTCAATCGGGAAAATGGTCGAGCGGTTGAACTAAAAAGAGCAGAAAACATAAAGAACATTTATCTTTCTGGCTTATCTGATTATCTTGAACAGCAATTAGCTGGAGGAACGATCATTTTGTTCGGAAGCTATTCTTTAGGAGAAGACACTTCCACTTCGGACATTGATCTTGCTGTCATAGAAAGAAAAGATAAACGGTTGGACTTGGATAAATATGAAAAAACATTTCACCGAAAGATAAATCTGAACTTTTACAGTTCTTGGTCAGAGATTCATCAACATCTAAAGAATAATATACTTAATGGTATCTTACTTCATGGGAGCATTCAATTATGAGACATCTAAAATCGTTTGAGGAATTTGTGGAAGAGGGCGTTGTAAAAACGGTTACCATTAATTCTGAAAGAGCTAGAAGCTTGATTCAAGAGTCGGAAAGAAAATTACGTTCTCTTAATGCAAATTTAGAAAAAGTTGGAATCAATGTTGACAATGCTAGTGATTATGTTGAACATTGTTATGATCTACTGATGTTCCTAATTCGAGCTAAACTATATCTGGTTGGTTATTCAGCCAGTGGGCAAGGAGCTCATGAGGCAGAAGTGGCTTATCTCAGAAACCTTGGCATTAATGAGAAGGAAGTTCAATTTATGGATCAACTGAGATACTTCAGAAACGGGATCATATATTATGGAAGTGGTCTGGATCAGGAATACGCAGAGAAAGTGATTAATTTCACTAAGTCCTTCCATCCACAACTAAAAAAAATATGCGCGATATGATTCTCCTTTCCTTTAAAAACCTCAAAACCACCAAAACCTTTTAAAAGTAGCTTAAAAATCTATATAAAAGTGAGAGACACGAAAGAAATGTGGGTCTCTTAGTGTTATTAATAATTAATAACATAACAAAAGAAGGAGAGCCCACGGAGAAATTGAAAAATGAGTAATTTATTAGTGAATGAACGTGATGTGGTCATTCCCGGCGAAGCTTTGGCTGAGGGAATGGATTTTCTTCCAGGCGACAACACTTACCGTGAAAACGAGAAGATATATTCTAAAGTTTTAGGGTTAGTAGGGGTTGCAGGAAGAGTGATTAGAATAACACCTTTATCTGGTCCATATGTTCCCAGAATAGGAGATAAGATAATTGGTCGAGTGACTGACATTACTATGAGCGGATGGCGCGTTGATACCGGTACAGCATACTCTGCTTTACTTAACGTCAAAGACGCTACTGCACGTTATATCAAGAAAGAAGAAGACCTTAGCAAGATTATTGCTGTAGGTGATTATGTGGTTGTCAAGACCATTAATGTTACTTCTCAGAATTTAATTGATTTAACCATGAAAGAACCAGGATTGTTCAAGACTGTTGGCGGAAGAGTTATCCGTATCAACAATCAGAAAGTTCCTCGAGTAATTGGTAAGCAGGGAAGTATGATCTCCTTAATCAAAGGAAGAACTAACTGTGACATTACTGTCGGACAGAATGGAGTGATCTGGGTCCATGGAACACCAGAGAACGAACTTATTGCCGTAAGAGCGATTAAGTTAGTAGAACAAAAGTCTCATTACGGTGGACTGACTGAGAAGATGGAACAGTTTCTAACTGAGAACGGAGCAGTTGCTTCTACTCCTCAAGTTCAAGAGAGTAATGAAACTCCAGAAGCTAGTGAGAATCAAGAGACTAGTGAAAGGATGGAGGAGAACTAAAATGGCTTACACTAAAAGAGTAGACGGAAGAAAGTTTGATGAGCTTAGGCCGATCGAAGCTAAAGCGGGAGTTATTCCTAATGCTGACGGATCTGCTTATTTCAAAGCTGGAAATACTTTAGCTTATGCTGCAGTTTACGGACCGAGAGAATTGTTCCCTAAACACTTACAAGATCCCAAGAAAGGAAAAATTAGATGTTATTATAACATGATGCCTTTCTCTGGTTCTGGGGAGAGAATTCGTCCCGGTAGTAATCGTCGAGCACAAGAAATCTCTATGGTTATGACTAACGCTTTAAATCCAGTAGTTGATTTATCTGCTTTTCCTAATACTGTAGTAGATATCTTTGTTGAATTACCGCAGACTGATGCGGGTACTAGATGTGCAGCAATCTGTGCAGCTTGTATCGCTTTAGCTGATGCTGGTATTCCTATGAAAGATATGGTCAGTGCAGTAGCTGTAGGTCAAGTTGACGGTACAGTTGTCGCTGATTTGAATTATGATGAAGAAGCTTATCCAGCGATTGTTTCAGATATCCCTGTAGCTATCTTGCATAACAGCAAAGAAGTAACTCTGTTACAGATGGACGGAGAAATCTCTAAAGACGATCTGATTAAAGCGGTAGAACTGGCTCAAAAGGTTAGTGAGAAGATTTACCAAGTTCAGAAACAGGCGCTGAAAGATAAATTTTCACGCGAGGAGATGTGAGGTTAACAAAATGATTATCAACAAAGAAACTATCATGCAACTGGCCAAACAAGGCAAACGCTTAGATGGAAGAGGATTACTAGAGTATAGAACTCCCATTGAGCTGGCTACAGAAATATCCTGGACCGCAGAAGGTTCAGCTAAAGTTTGCATTGGAGAAACAGTAGTTTTAGCGGGAGTTAAAATGGCTCTTGATAAACCTTACAACGATACTCCTGATGAGGGTGGAATAACTGTTAATGCAGAGTTATTACCTCTATCTAGTCCAAATTATGAACCTGGTCCCCCTCAGATTAAAGGGATTGAGTTAGCTAGAGTTACTGATCGTGGTATTCGCGAATCCAAAACTATTGACGTAAAGAAATTATGTCTCAAAGTGGGAGAGAAAGCTTGGTTTATCACCATCGATATCATCACTGTTAACGATGCAGGAAACTTGTTTGATGCTGCTTCCATCGCTGCTCTGGCTGCTTTGAAGAATGCTCGTTTCCCTGTGTTTGATGAAGTTACAGGAGTGATTGATTATCATAAGAAAACAGATAAGAAATTACCTTTGTTAAAGGAACCAATCGGTGTAACTGTGTACAAGATCAACGGAAGTCTAATCGTAGATCCTAGTAGTGAAGAAGAAGAATCTTATGATGCTCGTCTTTCTGTTGCTACTGACGAAAAAGGGATTATCTCAGCTATGCAGAAAGGAGGAACTACTCCTTTAACTGTAGCAGAGATCAGCAAAATGATCGATATTGCTTTAGATAAGGGCAAGTTTTTACGTGGTATCTTAAACCGAGAATTGGAGAATAAACGAAAATGAAAAAACAACTTCAAGCCGCCGTTTCTGACGAACAGACTGCAGACTATACAAAATATGAGAAAGCTCGTATGGTTGGTTCTCGAGCATTACAGCTAGCTATGGGTGCTCCGTTTTTAGTTAAAATCTCTCCTGAAGAGTTAGCTAAGATGCGTTATGATCCGATAGACATCGCTTTACGTGAGTTTGCTCAAGGAGTTATTCCTTTAACGGTTAGAAGACCTGGTGTGTGGAAGAAGTAAGTTTTTTATTTTTTAATCTTTTTAATTAAATCTGTGATGAAGATGTTCTCAAGGACAAAATGTTACCCGATAGAATAGAATTGGCAAGACGATTTGGAAGTCTGTTAAATGCCCACTTAGAAACGGTTGCCGGTCCAAAGAGTTTAGTTAAGGTTTCTAAATCTTTATCGGAGGTCTTGCCTCTTTCAGATCAAGTTATCCGTAGTCATCTCGGTGCTTATTGTCGAGGAGAGATATATTATCCTCCTACCACCAGTCATGCGAAGATGTGTCTTTCTTATTCTGATAAAATGGAAAGACGTTCACAGATTCTGTATGCTCTTGGTGTAGAAGAAGATTCAGAACTTATTAGCGTGTTAAGAGATCTTGATTCTAGGACAGTATATCCACCTTTAGAACAACCAGAACAGATTTCCCCTTTACAAATAAAAACCACTGCAACATTATACCAAAAGATAAAGGGCTTGTCTGAACCCAGAAGAGCAGAAGTTGAAGAACTGGTGGAAAGGTTGTATGCTGACCAAATAAGGGAATAAATTTTTATATTAGGCTCTCGAAATAACAATAATGAATAATCTCATTACCCTAGAAAAACTGAACAAATACTTTTCTATCACTAAAGAAGCCTTAGATAAGGCAGAGAAAGCTCTTGATGAAAAACGATTAGAACATGCTCGAGACTTCTTCAACATGGCTTTCAGTTATTACTCTGATGCTAAATACTTCTTCACCGAAAAACAAGATTATGTATTAGCTTTTGCTGCTCTTAATTATGCCCATGGCTGGTTGGATGCAGGTGCAAGAATCGGACTGTTTAAAGTCAAGGATTCTCGTCTGTTTACCGTGGATGATTAAGGTATATACAAACTATAGTATCACTCTCCAGTACTAAAACCACCAAAACATTTATAAATAAAAGCTTATTTTAGTATTCATCAACAAGTAATGTCAAAAGAGGTTCTAACGTGTTTAAGAGGGAAAGGTGCTAAATACATACTCAACCGGAGGAACAAAATATGATCGTACAAAAAGACTTTTTAAACAAACTGAAAGATTTCGGACTAAACTCTTATGAGAGCAAACTATGGGTTGCTTTATTATCTAGAGGAGTGTCCACCGCTGGAGAACTATCTGACATTTCTAATGTTCCTCGTTCTCGTGCTTATGATGTTCTTGAATCTTTAGAGAAGAAAGGATTTATCGTAGTTAAAGTTGGTAAGCCAATCAAATACTTAGCTGTTCCACCTACTGAAGTAGTGGAAAGAGTAAAGAAGAAAGTTTCTGAAGAAGCTGACGAACGCAATAAATTATTATCTGGATTAAAAGAATCTGATTTATTGGAAGAGTTAAACTCTTTACATACTGAAGGAATCAAGTTAGTTGATCCAACTGATAGATCTGGTGCTTTCAGAGGTAGAGACAAAGCTTACGAGCATATGTCTACCATGATTAAGAACGCTCAGACTAGTATTACTATGATGGCTTCTAAAGAAGGATTAGAGAGAAAGTATGAGGCTCTTGGTCCTGCACTTAAGAAAGCTGCTAAGGCTGGGGTCGAGATTAAGATTTCTGTCCCTAACACCGCTAATAAGGAGATAGTAAAAGAAATTGCTAAATTCGCTACCATTAAACCCGGTAAGGAAAAGAACGATGCTCGCTTTATGGTTGTGGACAATACTCAATTGATGTTATTCTTAACTGATGACCAGAAAGTACATAAGAGTTACGATTGTGCTGTATGGGTAGAAGCTCCTTTGTTCGTCAATTACTTCAACGGCTTATTTGAGCAGAGTTGGAAGTAAGTTTTTTTTGTTTATCTTTTTATATTAGTTATGTTTTTGGTGGTTGTTACAACATGAAAAAAACTATTTGCGCTTTGGTCTTGGCTTTGGGATTAAGTTCAGCAGTTCTTGCGGAAGAGAAAGAGTCGTCAGCTCAACCTCCAAAATGTGCAGATACTTATGTTTGTAGTCCAAATTTTGATGATTATCGTGATGACACTTTTACTGATCTTAAAGGAGAAAGGATTCTATTCCAACACAATGGTCCCACTCTATCCTCTTATCGCTTGATTGTTAGCAAGAAGAGTGGAAAAACTGTTGTTTACGATGTTGTTGCTCCAACTGCAGGAAGTACCGAAGAGAATGTTGGTGATTGTGGTAAAGTAAAATGTATGGCTATCTATAAAACCACTCCACGTGTTTCTGAGAGTTTCTCCGAGTTAGATTGTCAGTCTCATCACCCCTTCCCCAAATTCAGTAAAGATGATGAAGACGCCCTTTTTACTACCGGCGATCTTCCTAAGCATAATACTCTTCCCGATCCATTAAAGGTTTATGATTCCGCTTATGATACTGACTTAAGTACTGTATTTGATGAAGCAAATTGTCAGGTGAGACATTACTTGCATAGAATTGCTGATTATCACGAAACTTTGCGTAAACAGGAAGAAAGAAAAGCAAAGGAGTTAATGAGGTAATAAACAATGAAAAAAACAATTTGCGCTTTGGTATTATCTTTAGTTGGTTCTTTAGCAGTTGGATGTAGTAAAGGTATTGAGCCAGATTACACTAAAAGTCCAGATTATTTTAAAGGAAGAATCTCTTCGCTAAATGTTGAGTATATCCCTAGAGGGTTTGTCGGGGATGTTCTAATCACCACTGAAGATGATGGTTCTGTTGTGAAGTATGGGTTCTATGATGGTGGAACCTGTTGTAATTCTGTTTGTGTTTCCGGAAATGATATGAGTGAAATATGTTATGAGGCTGAAAAAAGATCTTATGATCATTCAGAAGCATTATTTGAAGGAGCTAGCTATGCCGCAGGACTAATAAAAGAAGAAGTTTTAAACGTAAAGAGGGCCCAATTACCAAAGATAGTCCCTCCTCAATTTGATGTTAAGGGTGAATAAAAATGACCGAAGCATATTATGGTGGACAGATTAGACAATCATGTCGTGGAAGGAATATTCTTGTAATTGAAGGGGTTGAGGATAGACTGAAACATTTTGGAGCAAGAATTTTAACTCTAGATTATCAACGTTTTCTAGATTTGACTAATGGTGAACCTAGCGCTTATTCGTATGAAAGAATTTACATTGGGGTTAATAACGCTAAAGCCAGAGAAATAGCTGCCAATATTGCTGTATTAGAAGATCATGCTCGTTTAAGGGACTTGGACGATGACTTATTATCTTCTACGACTCTTCCTCATATGCAATTTAAGCCTTTTTATGGTGGACAAATAAAAGAAGAAAATAGGGGAAGTTTAACTTTAGTGATTAACAAACTTCCTGAAGAAAAAAAGTTTGGTTCATTTCTTTATGATGCTTTTGATGAAGAGATCATCCATTTAACCGGCGTAGCAACAGTTAATTGGCCCATACAAAGAGTTTACGTGGGAATTAATCATTTTGCTGCTGAATCTGTAATGGGAAGATTGGGAGATCTAACTACTATGGATGAGCTTGCTTCTCGAGAATGGGACAGAATGTTATTGGATCCAAGATTCCTGAAGTAAATTTATTTTTCTATCTTCTTAATAATCTAAAGTTATAAAAATAACTCTTTAAGTCTTTATTAATACCATGGCCAGAACCTTTCCCATATTCGTAGGCGGACAAATCAAAGATGAATGTCGAGGAGATCTGGCTCTGTTGATTTATGAAGTTAATCGGCAAAGAAAATATGCTGTTTGTCCTAAAGAAGGGGATAATTTTAACCGACTTACTGATATAGAAAGTTTTACTCATCCTATTCTAAGGGTTTATTTTGGCATTAAACAAGAAGCTGCTGATAAAGTAATTGAACAATTTAATGTCAATCCTGCCATTAGAGATTTTGTTTATCTGGATAATTTGGTGATTAAATCTTATTTCTTAAGATAAATACTTCCCTCTTGAATATAAATCCTTAAATATGGCTTCTTCTTTGTAATAACTATGTCTACCTACAGAACATACTCGGAAAAAGACGTGGAACGAGTGTTATATTCTCCGGAACAAATTCAAGCGAGAGTAACAGAACTCGCAGCAGAAATTTCTCGTGATTATGCTTCTGCTCGAAGAATCTTCATGTTGCCTATCCTTAAAGGAGCTGGACCGTTATTTAATGATCTCAATCGTTTGATTGATCCTAATATCCCCAGAGTACAGGATTCCATTATCTTAGAAAGTTATGGTAAGGGAACTGTTTCTTCAGGGAGTGTTAAAACTATTCTTGACTTAAAAATGGACGTTTCAGGAGAAGATATTTTAGTGGTGGAAGATATCGTTGATTCCGGAAGAACTTTGAGTCATCTAATAAACGAGATTTTAAAACCAAGAAACCCTAAATCCATAAGATTGTGCGTTTTGTTGGACAAACCTTCTAGAAGAGCTCCTGGAAAAGAATTGTTTCATGCTGATTATACTGGGTTTACTATTGATGATCATTTTGTAGTTGGGTATGGAATGGATTATCAAGAATATCTTAGAAACCTTCCTTATGTGGGTATTCTTAAACCAGAAGTGTATCGGTAAGATTTATTAACTCAATTATTTTCTTCTCTTCTATGTCCGAATTAAAGCAAGTTATCTTAGTAAGGCAAGACTTAAAGTTACCTAAAGGAAAACTAGCGGCTCAGGTTGCTCATGCCGCAGTAGAAGCAGTTTTTCATTCTGATAAGAAATTAGTAAAAGAATGGCACGAAAATGGGATGGCTAAGATCGTGCTTAAAGTTAAAGATGAGAAAGAACTGCTGAAATATTTCCAGTGGGCTAAAGATGAAGGTTTAGCTGTTTCTTTAATCACTGATGCCGGTAGAACCGTAGTTGCACCAGGTACGAGAACTTGCGGAGCTATCGGTCCAGACGAAGAAGAAAAAATTGATAAGATTACTGGTAAGTTAAGCTTGTTGTGAATAAAACTCCTGTAAATCAATGATAAGATTACCTTTCTTGTCTTCAACTCTATAACGACCTCTGGCGTTTCCTTCTTGGTCAAGAAGTAAAGAAAATCCTCTTTCATCAAAATTGAACAAGGTACGGAATAGACTCGCATCACTAAAGTCCCATTCTAGTTCTGAACGTACCACATAGAAATCACTATGGTCTCCCGCTCGAGAAGTTTTAGTAATGGCGCGATAATGGGTGCTGTGATTTACGTCTGGTCTTCTTAAAGTTACTCCATTTCGGTCTAAGATGGGGAGAATATTGGTTGTAAAATGTTCGGTCAGGGCACGAAGATTATTCTCTAAAACCCTTTGTCCGGGATTATAAGCTCGTATTTCCGCTCCCATTAACACTTCTTCTCCTGTAGAATAAGTGATGGCAGCATGATATTGATCCAGTTTTTTTGCTAAATATTCTACTGACCCTGCCCCAAAATCAACTTCGCGAATTATTCTCATATTCTCGTTTCTTGATGAATAGTATTTAATAATTTCTATCCTGTAAATTATGTGTCTCAATCTTTATTTACAGTCGAAAAATGCTTTTTCATTTTTCTTGTTACAGCATAATCCTCTCCCAGAACAAAAAGCTTTATAAATAAAACACCGATTTAACAAGAGATAAAACTTAAGATGTGATTAACTATGAAAGTTCCTAAATCCATAAAAAGATATTGTAAACATTGTAAGAAACATACTGAACATAAGATTGCTGCTAATAAGAGAAAGAACGCTAGTTCTTTAAGTCGTGGTTCTAAAGTCAGAGCTAGATTACGTGGTCAAGCTCGTGGTTGTGGTAACCTTGGCCGTTATTCTAAACCTGCTGTTACTAAATTCAAGAGATCAGGAGCAAAAAGTACTAAGAAGACCGATTTCCGTTTTACTTGTGTGGTATGTAAAAAGGCTTCTTGCCAATCTCATGGTCTTCGTCTAAAGAAAGTGGAGTTTGTCTAAAATGATCAATCAACCGGCTAAAAGTAAGTTCATCAAAGTAAGATGTTCTAAGTGTAAAAATGAACAGATCATCTTCGGTAATGCTAGCGAAGTAGTTCATTGTTTAGTATGTAACAAAGAGTTAGCTTATCCTACTGGTGGAAAGTCTAGAATTTCTGCTCGAGTATTAGAGATTCTGGGATAGGATTTTTCTTATTTTTTCTTGTTAAACCTTCTCGCAAACATTTATAAATACGCTACTTGTATATAAGTTCAATATGTTATACTCACGTACCAGTACTCCGGAAGTAGAAGAAATAGTCTTATGTAAAGTAACTAAACTCTATCCTAACTCTGTTTTTGTAGATTTACAAGAATATCCCGGAAAGGTAGGGGTAGTTTACATCTCTGAAGTTGCTCCGGGAAGAATTAGAAATTTAAGAGATTATGTTGATCTAGATCGTCAGATTGTATGTAAAGTTATCCGGGTTGATTCTTCTACTGGCAATATTGATCTTTCTTTACGTAGAGTAAATTCTACTCAAAGAATGGATAAGTTAGAAGAGATTAAACAAGAATTGAAAGCAGAAACCTTGTTTAAGGGAGTGTGTGAAAAAACTAAAAAACCGCTTCAAGAAACTTATAATCAAGTAAGCAAGAAGATGTTTGTAGAATATTCTCATATGTATTTATGCTTTCGTGATGTTGCTTCAGGTAATGCTAATCTAGAAAAGATGGGCGTAGAGAAGGATTTTGCTAAAGAACTTACCTCTGTCATTGTGGATAAATTTAAAGCTCCCAAGATTTATATTAATGGAGATATCACTCTTAAAAGTTATGCTTCAGAAGGGGTAGAAAAGATAAAATCTACTTTAATCGCTATTAAAAATATCTCTTCTAGTATTTCTATTACTTATTTGGGTGGAGGAAAGTATAAATTTGTGATAGAAGATGTCGAATATAAGCCGGCAGAAAAAAATCTAGTAAAAATTGAAGATATCTTAGAGAAGTTTAAAGATAAAGTTTCTGAATTTACTTTACAACGCGAAAAGAGCGAGTAAGATGGCTGAACATCTTCATCACTGCAAGAATTGTGATAGATATACTCTTAATGAGAGTTGTCCTTCTTGCCACACTCTCACTGAAATACCTCGCCCTCCAAAATTCTCTTTAGAGGATAAGTACGCTGGTATGAGAAGAGAACTCAAGAAGCCCGAATTTATCCAGAAAGGATGGTATTGAGTTAGATATATTCTACATATCCCCAACTTTTATAAGTGCAGTTATCTCTCTTCTAACGTGTCTAAACCCCTTAAAGAAAAGGTATTTCGAGAGGTTCCGGTTAGGTTTCATACTGACCCTTCTTTTATAACTCTGATTGAACTTATCAAGGCCCATAATCTAGAGAGTTCAGATCATTTACATCAATTCTTGAATCAGAACATCTCTTTGCTTGAGAAAGAAGTAGAAAAGACTAAAACTGCTGCGTTTCAAGCTAAAACTTTGCATGATCAGATTATGCAATTAGAAGCGTTAAAGAAATGCCAATCTTTGAGTAAACAATTCTTAAATATTTAATTTTTTTAGTTTGCTCGACTTTCTCTACCTAATCCTACCCAAAGCAATCTTTATATACTTACTAAGTAATACTCTTATTCATGGAAAAGAGGTTAGCATCTTTTGATAAGACTAAAATTTATTATAATTACAATAAAGGCAATCTTCCTTTATGTTTAGTTTTCTTGCACGGAGTAGGAGGAAATTGGACTGTCTGGAAAAAAGAGATTAATTTCCTGCATAAAAAAGGATACGGGACCTTAGCTATAGATCTTCGTGGTCATGGTTGTTCTGATGCTCCCGAGGATATTCAAAAATACAAGTTAGACCACTTCTCTCATGATGTTCATCAGATCATAAAGAGAGAGAAGATCCAGAAATTTGTGTTAATCGGACATAGTTTAGGTGGAGGGGTAGCTATAAATTATTGTATTAACTATCCTAAACAGTTACCTTCTTCTATGATTATGATAGAAACCGCTAGTTTATATCCTTTTACAAAAGATCGTTTACTTAACCTTAAACCTTATCTGAATCATTTCCTCAGATTTGTTTCTGAACATAAATTAACTCAACGTGAACACTTCTTCCATTTAAAAGATATTGATTTATCTGTAGAAGGAATAAATAACCAATTGAATTTAATATCTCACTTAATCCATCTGACTCCTATCCGGACGATGGTTAAGGCCTTAGATAACTTAGAACAATATGTTTTTCATAATAAGGCTCGTATTCAAGATACTTTGCATAAGTTGAAAATCCCGGTCCTGATCATTGCTGGGGATAAAGATCCGGTTGTTCCTCCCAAATTCTCTCTGGTAATGAAAAGGTTGATTAACAATTCAGAACTAAAGATGATTAAGGATAATCATCATTTTGTAATCATAGAGAAAGCGGAAGAGGTATCTCAAATGATCCATAACTTCCTTATTCAGAACTTCTATGATTTATTCTTTATTTGAGGCTTCTTCTTTGTGAAATAAATGTTCTTTGATTTTAAGTCATCTTGTTTGAATAAAGGATGATCAAACTTATACAGATTAATCCATGGCTGGACGGTTTTATTCTTAGAATAAGATTCCCTAAAATCAGGATTTAACTTTAGTAGCTCTCCAAGTATACTTTTAAGATAAGCCGATTTAAGTTTATCTTGTGGAATACATCCCGGTTTCATCTCAATATGGATATGGAACTGCATCGTATGATGTTTATCATACTTCTTTTCCATCTTAAATCGGTGTGTAATGCTAGATAACTTCTTATCTTTCAAGATTCCTGCTTCAATCTGGTCGGGGAAAACATTTGCTCCATCAAAACTGAGTGTTCCATCACTTCTTCCGAAAATACACAAGAAAGGAAGGTGCAGGATCTCTTTAAGTTTACCTCCTCGTTTCTCATACTCTTGGCACCATCCTGGATGATAAGTTTCTATTTTTTTAATCAGGTCATGATAAGAATATCTTTTCCCTTCATCGTGAAGATTGTATTTTATTTTAGTTAACGCTGCTTTTCTGTCTAATAAAGTTATTTCAATCTCCGTTTTTCCTTCTTGGTTAGGGACTTCACGGATATAATGAACAGTAGGATTATACTGAAAGATCATGGGCAGATCATCTTTTCCAAACAATTCTGCACGAAGTTTTTCGTTCTCATTAGTTAACTCACGAAAGAAAAAAGCTAGAGGCGTTTCAAAGCCAATACCAATATCGATATCTGAACATCCATATGAAGAAACGATCTTAGAACCGTGTTTTAGCAGTTTCTTAACGTAATATACCCATTCAATGGGAACACCTTCTCCTCCCGTAACCAGATCTATATTGTAATCCTTCCAATTAATCTTGTCCTTATTATCATCAAGCATGTTTTTAATAAAAGGAGGATAACCACCGATCATGTAATTCTTATTTTTTCCGAACATCTGTAAAGTTTCCATAACTTCTTTTGGATTTGTATCGGTATTTTTTACTAAAGCTACTCTTTCCATTAACTCACAAAACTTAATTCCCGTAGCCCAAGGTCCGGTAGACCAAGCGCTGATGACAATAAAATTCTTTTTATCTCCCTCAAAGACATAATTATACTCGAAAGAAATGGCTTTAGCTAATAATTCTTCTTCTCCAACATCATGAATCCAGTTAGTAGCTTTTCCTGAAGTTCCACCGCTTTCATCAATGTTCCCTTGGTAAGGCAAGTGTCCTTCTCGGCAACGTTGTTCAAAACTGTATTTCTTGATGTAATTAGCTTTATCTGTTTGGGGAAGAATCTGGTTGAATTCATTAATTGATCTTACTCTCTTAGGGTCAAACTTATTAAGTTTTAAAAATTTTTGATAGGCAGGAGTCTCTTTCGCTGCTAACCTAAACATAAACAAGGCTTTCTTTTTAGATATCTCTTCTAATAAATCGGGATTAACCATATTCAAGAACTTTTTAGTACGTTGATAGTTCCCTAACACAAAATGTTCAAATGATTCTATACTGGAATATGGTGCAAGCCTGGTTAAGGTTCTTAACATGATTTACCTCTTTTATCTTTCAGTAGAATTCTGGGCTTTATTAAGCTTTTTCTCTAATCTATATACTGGAAGATATAAATGCTTTTAAACTATTGTTTAATACTTAGCTATTATTTAGTAGTGAAATAACGCGAGGTAATTCAAAATGGGCAGTAAAGATGGAAGAGTCGAATTGGATTTGAGTGCTACTCCTGGAGCAAAGACCACTACTGTGGTTAGTACGGTAACTGGCGAAAACATCTCTCCTGACTTGCTTGCTTACCACGATTTAATGCGAATTGTAATGGCCGTAGAGGATGATCCTGCTTTACGTAGGGATATGGGTGAAGCTCTTTTGTCTCGTTTTCTTACTGAATATCAAACCGCAGATAACAGAGAGTTACTCCAAAGAGAGAAACTTATCTCTCATCACGGAGTGGGATTAGTAACTGTTCATAGTCCAATAGCCGCGTTAGAAGTTCTTGCTAATGTAACTAAGTATTCTCCTCATATCCCTTTCGGAACTTTCTTCTTAGATTTAAATATGGGCGGAAACGCTAGCACAGATGAAGGAGGAAGACCCGGAGAAAGAATGCCTACTGATTCTTTATTTCTGGATAGTCCTAGAACCGCTGTATTTCGTCAGTTTTTAAACGGCGGAGGAATCGCAATTGAATATACTGGTATGCCTGATCAGTTAATGCAAGCTGAACATGTTCTTAACCTTGAAAAAAAATATTCTCGGATGACTTTAGTGGTGGGAACTAAAAGTAAAGTTAATCTGGGAGATTTGGTTGAGTTTGTATCTCGTTTACCTGAAGATCCAGAAAGATGTAGAAATTATATGAATGGGGTTAGAGCTGAACGAGAAGGAGCTATGAGCTCTTATTTAAGACAAATGGATACTAAACCAGAAGATGCTTGGAGCGATGCTGAGAAAAGGAATATGGCTGTGATAAGGACTTATCAAGCTAATCCTTGGGTAAGGTATGACGCTCTTCCTTTAGTTGAAGCGATGAAAAGAAGAGATCTTCAACGAGATCTGGGTCGAGTAAGACCCTCTTAATTTATTCTTGTTTCTTTTAGGTGTTCTTTCTTCTAAAATAAGAAATTTACTTCTTATTAAGATCCTAATTTATTAAAGGCATTATAACTCTAATCTTCCCAAATAAATGTGAACATTTGTACCTTTTCCGGGAATGGGTTCATAATGCACTCGACCATCTAATACTGTCAGCAATTCTCTTGCTTTTCTTGAACCGATGCCCCCTCCTTCCCTTCTACTGGATAATCTGCCCTCTTCTTCGGTATCTCCTAAGAAGTATCTATTAAGTCTTTCTGCTATATCTAAGGGAACGCTATTACCATTATCCTCGATTCTCAGGTACAAAACCGGATAATCTGCAAACTTGAAATTTTTGAAGAAAGGTAATTCCTCTTCTGGTCTTTCTGATGGTTTGTAGCACACTACCTTTGCTTGTAAAGCGCGTCCATGTTCTAAAGAGTTAGTTAACAGGTCGGCTAGCCAGTATACAATGGTATCATGATCAACTTTAAATTCTGGGTCGTATACTATCTCTGGAATAACTTCTAAACTGCCTTTTTTACGTACTGCTTCTGTTGCTTCTTGTAATGCTTTAGATAATCTAACACTTTCAAATAGGTCTACTTTCTCTGCTAAACGTCTATTCATAAGATCTTTTCCTTGAGCTACTGCTTCTAAAGTTTCTATTCTTCTAAAAGGGTCAAACTTATCCCAGAATGATTCTAGACTGGACTTTCTATCTAAGAACTGTGCATAAGCTTGTCGGAAGTACACTTTGGGATTTTCAGTAGGAGTAAGCACATCTCCTAAGTCGATAGCGAAAGGATCAGCGTCTTCAGAAACTGTTGCTAGGGGTATCTCGCCTACATCCAATCTCTCTTTTAAAGTAGCATAAATCTTCTCTTGGTGAGATAAATTAGACTCTTCTAGTCCAAAAGTAGAACATAAACCTGTTAATTCTGCTCTTCTTTCCATACTCCATTCTAAGGTTTTATATCTATCTGCGATTTCGGTTGAAAGTTCTTCTAGGACTAAACGTTCTGTTTGATTATAAATCCTGGTCATTACTCCACGCATCTGGTGTGAAGGGCCAATAGCATTATTTCCAGCTACTCTTTTCATGAAATCTAAAAAGGTTAATTGTTTTCTTTGTAATTGCGCTAATAACTCTCGTAGTTCTGATCCTTGATCGGCAATAATTCTTTTTCTTTGAGAAGCTTCGTCCTCTAAAAGTTTGTACCTGCTTCTCCAGTATAAAGATCCAGCTACCGGGATTATTGAGATTAATCCTCTCCCTATTGCGGTTAGTCCTTTTTGAATAAGAGATTGATAAGGTGCAGAAGGATGCATCAAATATTCACTATATTCTTCTCCATCTCCTTCACTTAGAACTCGGTTTACTTCCAAGTCTTCTTGTCTGAATAATCCTTGAAAAGTACTCTTGAATGAATATACTGTTTGGTCGCAATCTCTCTTCAATACTGCTAATTCTCCTTCTTCTCCTAGCACTGCTTTTAGTCTTTCACGGTAAATGGGTAAAGTGGAACGGGTTATAGTTACATCATCTAATTCTGCAAGGTTTAAACTTCGCCATTCTTTATTTCTCTTAACTCTGAATTTCCCTTGGTCATCAAATTCATATGTTGCGTAAGCTGTTCTGGTAACAATCCGGTTTACTTTAGACCAATTGGGAAATTGTTTGGCCATATTCTTAAGTACAAAGGGAAGAGTTACTGCTACTCGTGCAATAGCAATTTGCTTATCACTATAATCTAGAAAAGTTCGGTCTGAAACTTCTTTGAAGAACTTATCCGTATCTACTTCCAATTGTTGTTGTAGGTGGCATGAGAAGGCTGTATACAAGAGATAATCGGCATAACGATTCTGGTCCGCAAGCAAACGATGCATCTGCTCTTTGTCAGCATGAAGTCTATCGCAAAAGGAATCGACCAATCCCTTTCTTTTCTCTTCTTCAGCAATTCCCAACATAGAAATCAGGTACTTTACGGTAATGTCCGGATGTTCAAAAGATATCGTTTCTGGCAAACGAAATATTTCTTTATTTGCCTCAAAACGTTGTAGAATGGTCTCTAAATCCGCTTGAATAGGACCATTTACCATTTTAACTCCCTTTGAGTAATAATTTATAAACACTACTCTTCTGAGATATATATGTTGCAATATCTAGTTTACAGCACAAATTAGTTTTTAAATCTCTCCTAGTTTGTTGCTACTCATGAGAACTAACGTTATCAAAACCCTTATCGCTTTTTTAGCTGCTGGAGCAACTTCTCCCCTATTGGAAAGAACTGCTTTTGCTGAACCCACTACTTCTTCTGCTGTAGAGCAGAAGTTAGAATCTGAGTCTATTCCTTATGTGGTAGAGCAGAGATTGGAACAACTTCCCCAAGTATCCATCACTCCCCATTTGGGATTCAATTATCGTGCTTTAGTTAAGAGTCCAGAAATAGACGCTTATGTGGATAAGACTCGTCAAGAATTTGAAGGGTCTATGCCTGGAATGAAAAATTTCATGCAGCTTGGAAGACAATTACCTTATTTTACTGTTGGGGCAGATATAACTCCAACTCAATGGCATATTTTACCCCGTGATAAGATCAGTTTTAGTGTTGATTTTGATTTTTCTACTTCTGCTATTTTTGGTGGAACAGAAGATAAGAAAACTTTTTATGCTAAGTTAAGTGCTTTTGATTTTGGAGATACTCCTACAGTATGGAAGCAGCATCTCGATTTCTGGAGTTCTTTTAATCTCGGAGTAAAGTATTCCCCGCACACTTTTGGAAATACTTTTCAAGTTCGTCCAACAATCGGTGCAAAAGTTGGATTCTCATATCTTCAGACTAGTTCAGTATTTTCATTTCACGTGAATGATCCAACTATTTTTGATGAGATTGGTTATGAAGCTCTCGGTTCATTAAACATCAATCGCGATTCTCGCACTGATGCTACTTGTAAAGGTTGGGGATATAACTTAGCTGCATCGATAGGAGTAGAATTGGAGTATGCTCGTTGGGTTCTTGCTTTGAAAGGTGGTTATGCTTATAACGTCTTTCCCAGTTTCAGGATTGATGAACATCTAGTTAAGAATGCTCCTACTCCTTTCGCGGTTACTGAAGATAAGAGAAACACTTTCAAACATGACAATAGTGGCCTAGAAGGAAGTTTATTCTTGGGTAGAACTTTTGATTTGCCTTTTTAAGGTTCTAAGAAAAAGAGAATTAAAAAAAATAAAAGAATCAAAATTACTGGAATACTGCGTTTACTGCACCAGCAGTAGCGGCATTCTGAAAGACTAACTCTGCATTAAAGTTCTCTCCATTATCCTTATTAGCTACAAAATTTCCAAATACTGTATTAAAGGTAACTTTATCTTTACTCTCTAAGGTATAATCAATCTTTCCGTTCAATAAGTCCATCTTTCCGTTAGCACTAACAATGTTTAGTTGTTCTAAATCAATTGCGTCGGCACTAAAGGTCTGATAATCTAATCCGTCAAAAGCTATTTGCATCCCTGCTGAGCTTAGTACTACTCCATTAACTTGTAATCGAGAGACTTGTCCGTTTAAAGATAAAGTTTTACCATTAAGTAACATCTCTCCAACAAAACCATGGATCTTTAAGTCAACTTCTTGGATGGAATCCAATTGTAAAGATTCTTTATTAACTTTAATTTGGGTATTTAAGTTACTGAACTTAATGTCCATATCATCCGCTTTTGTTTCTCTTTTGATGGTGGGAATTACATCTAAAGATAATTTTGCTTTCATCCCCGAAACTACTCGAGTGGAACCATCATCTGAGCTCAAGCTGTTACTTACGGATGAGCTTTCGGTACTAACAAACGGAGCACTACTGTCGGAAACTGCTAACGTGCTTTCATCATAAGTACTTGCTCCTGTTACCCATGCTCCTTTTCCGAAAAACCAGAAAAATAACCCTGCCAACAGTACAATTACAACTGCTGCGGTAATTACATAGAAACGCGTATCTCCTTTCCTAAATTCAGGATCTGCCATATATTCTACACCTCTTTAACCTATTTTTTTACAGTAATTTTATACAGTAATATCTCTGTTTATTTAAATCTTGTTTTTATACTTTTCTATTGTTTATAAAGTATTATGTTCTCTTTCCATACCAAAAAGCTTTAAAACCTTACTTATTTCATTTAACGTTATGCCTGAACTTCCCGAAGTAGAAACTATTGTTAATCAGTTGAAACAGAAGATTATCGGAAATACTGTTACTTTGGTAGAAGTTAAAGATAAAATTGTCGATTCTAAATTAAAAAATGCTGCTCCTTTCCAGTTTAAAGACATCTATCGCCGGGCTAAATACTTAGTTTTTGTCTTGGATTCCGGAAAATATATTCTTACTCACTTGGGGATGACTGGCCAATTCTTTTTTATAACTTCCACTGAGATAGAGAGTAAAAAAAGGTTCTACCTTCCTCACCAAGTGGCTCAATTTAACTTTAAAGATGGTTCAATCTTAAGTCATAATAATATGCGTAAGTTTGGGAGAATGGACCTGTTAACTAAAGAAGAGTTGGATAAAGTTTTATCTAAACTCGGTCCAGAACCGTTAAGCGCAGAGTTTACCTTAACTAAATTTCAACACTTGTTACAAACTAAACCTAAGGCTAATCTTAAAGTAACTTTAATGGATCAAGGATTTATCTCGGGGATAGGGAATATTTATGCTCAAGAAGCGTTATATTATGCTGGAATAAATCCTTATCGTAAAGCTGGAAGTTTGTCTAATTCAGAAAGTAAATTGTTGTATGAGAAGATCCGTTACGTTCTTAACGAGGGAATCGTTCACGGAGGAGCTTCAGTAGATAATTACATTAATCTGGAAGGTGAAGGTGGGCACCAGAACTATCTTGCTGTGTATGGTCGTTCTGTTTGTCCCAAGAAACATCCTCTTAAGAAAGTAGTCTTGGGAGGCAGAGGAACTTCCTATTGTCCAATATGTCAAAAATAACAAAGGTGAATGAAGATGAAAATTAAAGAATGGTTAAAGAAATTTAAGCGAGAAGAGGAAACTAAGAAAGAAGAAGCTAAATCTGCTTCCTCAAAAGATTCTGAGTATTCTAATCGTTTTGTGAAATTTTATCACTTAAATAAAGAACGGTTAAATCAGGAACGTCGAGGAAGTTACACCGAAAGACGCAAATCTGAAATTTGTGTTCGTTGTAAAAATAAGTCCTTGCCGGGAATAGTATTCTGTGAATATCATCAGAATAAACAGAAAGAATATAATAAAAAAGCCAGAATTAAAACTTAATTATTTAATTAAGTATACTTTCATCTCTTTTTGTTGTAATTCTACCTGATTATAGTAGGTGTATAGTTTTAAGGTGTATTCTCCCAATTCTGCTTCTCTTAAATCTAACTTTAATTCTAATTGATCAGTACGTCCGGGGTCTAATCTAAGAGTATCACTTTCAACTGAAATGATTATTTCTTCTCCCGAGAATAATTGAGCTATAACTTGAACATCTTGTTGTTCTAAGAAATCGTTCTTTACTAATACCACTAATTGATTTGGGGCTTTTTGATGTAATACATTGGAGCTAAGTTCTTGATCTTCAGTGGGCGTAATAGTATTGGTTACGGCTGCGCCAGTGAATGTTCCAAAGTTGGTTCCACTAAGCTGATTTACGCTGATCAATGTTCCTATCACTGTAACTACTAAAGCTACTAGTAATAAAGAGATTAAATTCTTATTGGAAAGTTGGTCCATTTTTGTCCTCTAAATTGTTTTCTACTAAAGGTTGTGGTTGTGAGTCAAATAACGGTTCTTTAGTCATATCAACAGTTATAATAGCACCGCCGCTAATGGTCATATTCTTCTGGGTGGTGGAAATATATACTCCTAAACTGACTAAACTAACCGCAATTACTAATAATAATACTAAGACTACTGCTTTATTAGAAATTTCTTGATGTTTGCGAACTCCTCTTTTCTTTTTCATTACTTGAACTAATCCGGGTAAATTTATATACTTTTCGTGTTGGTATGATTATAGTTGATTTTATTATCTGAAGGATTCTAACTATCTACTCCGAAGCTTTCCAGAGTAATTGGAAATAACTTAAATAACTTTGATAGATCTTCTTATTCTTGATAACGATACATAAAGGACGCTCTCCAAACAAGATCGTAGCCACGTAACCTTTTCCAATATCAATTAAGGCAGGAGTATTGACATTCTTAGGAAGAATCTTTACTTTGGTTAAAGGGGTCTTTTCTCTTAAAACGGCTCTTTCTTTGGCTTCTTCATTGAAGAGAATCTGACAATTAATTCCTTTCTTGGCTCTTCGTTCATGCCATTCTTGGAAGTAAGCTCCCAAAAGTTCTGTGGCTTCTTTAGGAGCACCTAAGATGTAGAAAGTATCTCCTTTCTCTAATTTAGAAAGAATCATTTCAGTAAAGGTCTTTATTCCCTTTACTCCTTGTAAGATCTCTGCTTCTTGTACTGTTTCAGCGAATTCATACATTTTTTGTAATCTGGGAATTTCATTCTTGATCTTAGTAATGCTCTCTTCTTTTTCGGAAATGAGTTCTTTAATAACGGAAGGATTCTTGGCTTCAAAATGTCTAACATTGTTGATCATTGAAATGCCAACTAATCCTTTCTTGTTTAATCTGTCTAAAATGTCATAAATTTTAGAGTTTGATACTTGAGCTTCTTTGATGATCTTTCCGATAGTGGAAGCTCCGATATTTAATAAGGAAAGGTAAACTTTACTTTCTCCCTCAGTCAAACCAATCTCTTCTAGGTTTATTTCTTGCATATTTATTTGAAGGGGTTGGAGTATATAAAAGTTTCGCCCCCCCGTGAGGAGATTATGTTTATAACTATGTGGTAATTATTGTAAATGTGGGGGTATATTAGGGGATAAAATTAAAATGAAACATACCACCAAAAAATATAATTTTAAAGATGTTGCCGGAACCAAGAAACATTTAGATAGAAATTATTTCTTTCTTTATCCTACCCACAAGTCCTATTTTGATGGTCAGATTGATCGAGCAGTTCGATTCTTGGGTTCTTCTTTTAAAAAGTTAGAAAGATTAGGGGTATCTTCTAGAATATTATCTGAAGTGTATGATTTTCTTCCTTTTGAAGCTCCAGGAGTTCTGATTAATCCACATGTTGAGGATCAAGCATGGCATCTTGCTGATTCAGTGGAGAATGTTCGCTATTATGTAGAAAGTGAAGGAGAGGAATGTGTTTTTGAGCTGTATAAACTCTTAAATCAAACGGCAAAGAAATTAATTCCTAATCAAATTGTAACAAAATACACCGTCGGTTTGAAAGGATTTCAAAATTTTCTCTATCATTCGTGTATTGGTCTTCCTCCTTTTAATCATGTTAAACATCATTTCATTGATCCAGAGTTGTGGGTAATGAGTGATCCTGGGGATGAGATGGTGTGGAAACGCGGAAATGATTTAGTTGGGAAAATTGGGAAAGAAAATACCCTAACTCTAACTCGGATGGCTTCGAAAATACTGGAAGAAGGAAGATTTAATTATATTGAGGAAGTTCCAGAATTCTTGAGAGTATGTGGGGGATTAACCTATCATCGTGATTCGGGATTAGATCAACTGATTGATGTTTTAGTGGAAGATGCGCAGCAAGAAGATTTGCTTCGATTAGTTCGTTATTCCGCCATTCTTACTTATTGTATCAAAAAGAATGGGGTGTGTACAATTAAAGAAGAGGGAAAGTACCTAAATCAGAATGCTTCTCGTGATCGTGCCGAAGAAATTTATGCTAGAACTATTCATGGAACAAAGAGTCTAGCTGATGAGATTAAACTGGCTCTAAATGAAGTTAGGGATCTTACTTTTATTGATAGATAAAAGAATCTTTTGTTTAAGGATAGAATCACAGAATGGATCCCAAATATACGTGGCTCCGCGCGGAGATTGATAAGCGGAACTCGGAAGAGATGATACAAAAAGGTTTAAGTATTAGATTATTCTATTTGTAGTTCAATGAACTCACTTGTTCGAGAAGCGGATAGACTCAATCTGATTGAGATTAAAAAGTATGGTAATCCTTCTAAAGAAGATTATGATGACATTAATAAAATTGCTTTAAACTTAGCCAAGAAGTTGAAGGCAGATATTCTGGTGGTAAAACTAGGTTCTAGACTTATGGACCTAAAGCTTGGTCAATCCATAACTGAAAATAAAATGTCCCAACACATTTCTATGTCTATTCATGCGTCAAAACAGATTCTGGATAAATTAACTATCGATAAAAGAGAAAAAGTTTTGGCTTGTATTAAATTACATCACGGAAGCAAGAGATATCCTTCTTTAGAAGCAGAAATATGCGCTAATGCTGACGCGTATAGATTCTTACTGCCAGATAAATTTAGAAAAGCATTCTATAATTTTAGTAAAGAAATGGGTTTTGAAGAGACTCTGAAACTGTTACGTTTCAAGGTCGAAGAAAAGTATAAGGCGGTTACCTTAGACCTATGTAAGAAAGAATTGGATAATAACTATTCGATTATTTCAAGAATGCTGAGATAACTTTCTTTAATTTAAGGAAGTATTGTAACTCTACACAAAACTACTTCTTGCTAAGAAATGTTTGACCTTCCCAAAGTTTAACACTTCCTCCTGACGAGAAATCCATACTTCAAAATCATCAATCTTATCCAAGAAGGGACTTAGCAATTGTTCTTTTACGATATCCGTTCCTTCGACTAAAGGATTGAAACTGGGCATCACAATCAGTTCTTTCTTCTTCCAGGTTCCTTTCAAGAAACATTTGAATCTCTCTACTTTACTTTGATCTTTCAAACTAAGAGCTGGGTGTTCATGCCCGATAATTATCCTTTTAACTTTAGAAGTAGGTTCGATTAATTTATCACCATGAATAATCAAAGTATTTCCAATTTGATACTCTTGCACCACTTTAATCGATCTTTTCTCAGCAATGGGGCCGAGAATCATATCATGATTCCCTCTGATTAGAACTAATTCTTGACAATTCCTCAACAAGAAATCTATTAAGATCAGGACTTCTTTCCATTCCTGCCTTAATACTCGTCCAAATTCGTGTTTTAAATCACCGTTAATAACAACTATTTTTGGTTTAACTTTCTTAAGAATCTCTTGCAATTGCTGATGGATTTGTTTAGCCTGCATCTTAGGCAAAAGAATCCCCTTTTGATGCAGATATTCTTCATATCCTAAATGGAAATCTCCTACAATCAGGGTCTTTTCCTTACTGAACCATAAGGAGAGTCCGATAATCTCTATTCCGGGTGAAATTTCCATTCCCTTCGAATAAAGAAGAAATCTTTATAAATAAATTGCCTCTTGATTTGATTGTGCCCCAGTTGCTTAGCCTGGTTGGAACAAATAAAACTAACCGTTTATTTGCAACATGCGGACGGCTGTTAACAATCGACAGCGACCGTCAGGTCATCGGTTCAAATCCGATCTGGGGCGCTCATTTTTATTCAATTATATTTTCCAAAGAATTCTGGTCCTTTCCTAAAATAAACTGCAAAACGTACTTCAGATGATCTTGGAGTAGAACTAACGATAACTCCTTTTACTTCTGGGAAATCTTTGTGAGGTTGACAAGCTCCATTTTTCTCACAAATCTGTCCTTCCATATTCACAAAATACTCTCCTCTAGCGAAACTATGATAACTTAATCTCGAGATAGTCTCTGGAAGAGTTTCTTCTTCAGGAGCAATCAATTTTCTTTCTAAAGAAGGTGAATCAAAATTACTCCACTTTACATTCTGGGGAACTTCTCCTTTCACATAATAAACTTGACCATTAACGTTGATGTTGCATCCACGGTAAGCACATCCTTTTACTTGAATTTGTACTCCATCGATCTTTACTGTAAGAGTATCATCTGGAATGGAATAAGTTTGAGGTGTTTTTGGAGGTTGAACTACTGGTTCTTTGTTTCCAGCTACTGAACAAGCATTTAAACCTAGACATAATCCTAATATCGCTAAGGTTTTGTGATAATTCATAATTATTCAAAAAGAGGGTTACTTTATTAATATTACTACTTAGAAATGACTTTTTTACTTCTGAAGTGCTAATTCGTATATCTCTTCAGCAGTTTTTTCCATAACGTCTGTGTCTTCACACTCTTTGAACATCAATTCTCCGTGTGAATGGACTACTATCTCTATTCCTTTAACCTTAATCACTAAAAGAATAGGGGTGTCTAGAATGGTTTCATATTTCTTTTTAATCTTATTTAGATCTAGTTTACCTTTCTGAGTTAATTTAGCGGAGAAAGCAGCTCTGGTTTTACATTTGCCTAGGGTGAATTTGACGGACATGATCTTTGGAAAGGTTTGTACTTTAAAAGATTAGCTGATTTCTACTTGAAATGTGTAGTCTTGATTTGAAATGGTTTGTGGATAGAGGATGTATTCCTCCTCTCCTAAATTCCAGTGATAATTATTTTGGTTTAAAGGAGAATATCCTTCTGGAATGGTTAATCCATTAATCATAACTGTTTGATTCTTCTGTTTTGGTATTTTAACTAAACAGGCAGAATAACTAAGTTGGCCAAAAGAATCTCCTGAAGGTTCTATCTTGGAGATTACTTCCATGTTGTTATTAAGTGAAGAAGAATTGAAGAAGACAGTTATCTTATACTTATTTTCACTGGTCTTAATTATGGATTTAACACAATCATTTATTTTCTCATGGCGTAAAGATATTTTTTGTTGTGGGTCACCAAATAAAACCCAGCTTTTGGTTTGTACTTGACTAAGATCTTTAGTAAACTTTTCCTCTTCTGGAACTAATTTAGTGCGAAGAATATTTTCATTTTTGAAATTCATCAATGTCTCGCCTAAGCTTTCCCCTTGCAAGAGGGCATAATTCAGTATTTGTAAGGAGGGCATAAATCCACTGTTGGCTAATACATTTGTGCCAATATAACTCTGGGCGCCAGATTTCAGAAAAGAGAGTACCAAAGAATTATTTATTTGTCCAACTATGGCATTGTTACCAGTGGAAAGGATAGGGTCTAGTTCAGGAAGAGGGTTGGTTGGGATCCCATTAATCCTGGCGGTGATGCATGATTGAGCATAGACTAAAGAAGCGTTACTTTTAAATGGGATTTCTTGCAACAACCCTTTACCCACACAGGTCATTCCATTAGCGCTTCCCGTAAGATTGATACATATCTGATCTGCTTCGGTGGGACTATTGCCATCTGGAGAATTAAACGTGCCAATATTCTGGCCATTTCCACACCAACATTCCACTCCTGGCCCGATAAACTTTAATCCAATTGCTCCACTTACGTTTCCTACTATCTTTTCTTCTCCGTCAAAGTAAAGCGTATCTGGGTTCCCGTGAACATTAAACCAGAGTATCTGATGAGTAGAACTTAAGTTTACTATCTTATCCATGTGATGGATTTCTTCTGGAGCACATGCGACACTAAAAGGAGTATCAACATTAATACACCCATAAGTAACCTTTAACTGATATTGGACTAATTCTTGAGAAATTTCTTCCGAAGGAAATGGATAATAAATGGATGGAGAAGGATCCCTAAAATAATAAACTGACGATGAGGAAACTTTGTAATTTAGGATTTTATTCACATAATCATAAGCTTCTGCTTCGTTAAAAGAAGTGATAACTCCATAAGCAACATCCAAAAAATCATCTGAATCAACTCTTCTCAGTTTTTGATCTAAATCGAATAGAAAATCAGGAGTTAATTCTTCCGGGGAAGCTACTACCGCAAGATAAGTGGGTGGGCTTTTTACTAATGATTTGATTAGATCATTGGTGGTGGTGTATTTTATTAACTTTGCTTTCTTCCCCTGAGCAAAGTATTCTGCAACACTATTGAATTTGGAATCACTCCTTACAGCAACCACATACTTTGATTCGATGCATCTGCCTTTATTACACTCATAAGGTCCCAGCTCTTCACAATTCTTCTGAACATAATTGGGTATAATTCCTTTACAAGTTGCTTCAATTAGTTTGTTTCCTTGACAATAATCTTCATTTATAGTGCCGTTTAGATTTACGAATCCCTTTTGTAGGAAATTTAAAGCATCAGAGTCAACACAAGCAGGAGAAATTGAAGTTGGTCTTATCCTCGTAGCCATTCCCACCGGGTTTACAAAAGTAAGCGCAAAACTTCCAATAATGAAAACAAAAATTAAGGAAATTGCTATCACCAAGGGTTTCATAATAAGGAGAAAGAAGTAAGGAGATATAAATATAACTATTAGAAGACCATTGTTCTAAATTATCAATAACTATTTAAATCCCTCTTCATAAATATAAATTATGACCCGAATCACTGAATATCTATCTGAAGGCAGCAGAATTTTCTTGACCGGTTTTAAGAACCGCTTTAAACCTTCAGAATATGCAGGTAACGCTAACCAAATCTGTCGCAAAATCGTTAAAGATTGTTGGAACGGGCAATACTTCCAAACTTCTACTGGTAATTTTGCTCAGTTTTGGAGCAGAGATTTTGGGTGGTGCACTGCTTCCTTACTTAAATTAGGATATGAATCAGAAGTAAAACAAACCCTTAAGTATGCTCTTAACCGTTTCATGGACGCAGATAAAGTGACTACGACAATTACTGCTAAAGGGAAACCGTTTGATTTTCCCACCACTGCAGTAGATTCTTTGCCTTGGTTAATTCATAGTTTAAAATTATCAAAATGTTATTATGGAACGTATCGTGACTTTCTTAACAAGGAAATTCAAAAACTGTTTGATGATGTGATTAACATCGAAACAGGTTTAGTTAAAAAGAATTTGCATGTTTCTTCCATGAAAGATTTTTCCGTCAGAAGCAGTTCTTGTTATGACAATTGCATGATTGCATTATTGGCTAAAGATCTTCAGGGGATGACTGGATTGATTAATCCTTTCAAGGAATATAATTATCCTAAACTTATTACTATCCATTTCTGGAATGGAAATTATTTCTATGACGATCTATCTCAGCAAGAATACGTTGCCGGAGACGCTAACCTTTTCCCATTTATCTTGGGCATAATCTCTGATGAAGATATGCTTAGGTTGGCCATGGGCATGATTCAGACTGCTGGATTGGATAAACCATTGCCTTTAAAGTATACCGCAGAAAGAAAAGGAGTTAAGTTCATCATGCAAGAATACTTCTTACATAATTATGAATCTAACACAGTGTGGACTCATATGGGGCCCTTGTTCATCAAGTTAATGCAGAAAGTGGATAAGATTACTGCTGATGAATATGAAGCTAAGTATCGTCAACTGATTGAGAAGTATTTAGGATATCCAGAAGTATTGACGGTAGTGGGTTCAGGAGACTCAATGGAAGTTAAACCGTTCAAGACTCCTTTTTATGTCTGTGATCAAGGGATGTTATGGGCAGCGAATTATTTGACGTTGTAATAAATTTATTTTAATGGGGGGAATAATATGGAAAACACTAAACTATTTTTTGCACAGGACACTACGGTTATTAATTCAGTGTCTTCTGAACCCTCATTCTTAGATAATCTAATTCATGCTTCTTTTGTGAGAGAACTAACTTCACCTCTTTTAACTGATGATATGGCTCAAGATTCCGAAAGAGTATTACGTGAAGTAGCAGAAGGAGAAAGTAAAGATTTACAAGACTTTGTCTTAGATGGAGCTCCGTTTCTGGTAGATGGTGGACATAATAATTATACTTGGAAAGGAGTCAGGGGAGAATATTCCTTAGACTTAAGCAAAAGAGAGAGGGATTTTTCTGGATTAATGTTCTCTGCGGGGTTTATTGGACACAGTAGTCATGTTTATCTTCCAACTCTTCCGGTGAAAGAATCCAAGGGTGTTATTAGTAAGGAATATGTCCCCAAAATAATGCTTTACACTCCACAAGGATTGGTGGAAGCGAAATATGATTTTTCTTCGAATTCTTTCGCTCCGGTTACTGACGGGGCTATCCTCTCTCCTGAAGCGGTAGTTCTGAAAGGGATTCCTGCTCAGATTAGCGATTATATGAGGGATGAAGAAATTCGTGATGTGGAGAAATTTCTGCAGTCCAAAGGAAGGAGTATCCAACAGTTTGATCTTTCAGATGAAGATGATAATAATCCTCTTCCCCCCTTTCGAGAGTTTATTGTGGAAAGTTTGCGCGATAGCTTTGGAGAGTGGGATCTTCTACCCGAGAAAGTTCCCGCTTATTCAAATGCGATTTATCAAAGTCTTTATTGGAAGAATCTAGTTTTCCGGCTTTCACACTATAAGGGCATTGTTTTTAATCCCGAGGAGGATGATCACAAAGTTAATCTCTCTTATGCTAATTGTGATGAGATATTCTCTGCCGCAGCAAGAATTAAGGATTTAAGACGGGATGGTCTTCCTGTAAATCGAGAAACGGAGTTGAATCGATTTTTCCTATACAAGGCCTTGGAGCACAAGTGCGTGAATAGTCCGGAATGTTTTGTAGTGGGAAACATCGTTGGAGATACCCATAGAATGCATCTGCCTTATGTAAGGGTAGGAATGAGAAAAGATTAGTGTAACTATTCTTTTTTCCCGATAATATTTATAAAGTGTCAAACCTCCTTTATATTGCATGGGGGATCAGAAATTATCTCTAGAGAAAGCTATCGAACAAGGACGGAGATACTTGGAATCAGAACATCAAGAGGGTTGCTTTTTATCCTCTGTTAGTCCGTCTCGAGATATGGTTGATTATCAACTTTCTCCTCGTGAGGTCTTCTCAACAATTGTAATTTTAGACACTCTCTTAAAAGGACAGGTAGATAACGAAACAACAAAATTATCTTTGCAATATATTGAGAAACAAAGGCAGCGAGGTTTGTTTACTTTCTTTGAGGATAGAAGAATATACCCTCCTGACACTGATACCAATGCGTTAGGATACTCTGTTTTACTAGAATCTGGAAGTATATCCGAGCATAAAGCTAATCAGGTTTTAGACACAATTTTAAGTTATCAAGATCAAGATGGTTTGGTGCAAGTATGGCTTTCAAGAGACAGAACCAATCAAAAAGATCCTGTTGTAGGAGCAAATGCGGTTTATTTAGCTCACTCATTGGGTAGGGGTTCGGAAGTCACTCCTACAGAAAAATGGCTCTTACATCATCTTGACTCGGGGGATTACCTAAATGGTTCTCGTTATTATCCTTCTCCTGACTCTTTTCTGTATTTCATAAATCGACTAACTCGATTTCCTGGATTAGCTGAAGAGATGAGAAATAAACTTTCTACTGCTCTTCAAGAACGAATTGGGACTACAGAATATCCTTTAGATCTAGCAATGAGAATATCCGTTGCTGATTCTTTGGGAATACCAGACAAGCTAGAAAAACAAAGATTACTACGATTGCAAAACCAGGATGGATCTTGGCCCGCTGATGCATTATTTCATTACGGAAGCAAGCAAGGATATTTTGGAAGTAAAGCCATTACCACTGCTTTTTCTTTGAAAGCATTAAGGATAGCAAGTTTTGAATAATTAAACTACTTCTAAGAAAGTCATAGCTAACATCAATCCGATCCCTAGCAGCATAAACAAGAAAGGCCAGATCGATTTCTGCCAGAAAGTTTCTTTAGTATGACATTCTCGATGCAGTTCAGGGATTAAGTCAGAACCAGCAATATAAATAAATCCGCCGATAGCGAATGGAATGATCCAAGAAACGAATTGTTGGGAATAATTACCTACCACTAAACCAATCACTGCTCCAATTACTGCAACTAAAGCAGACAATAAATTCATCAATAACGCTTTTGATTTTGACCATCCAGAATATAACAATACTCCAAAGTCGCCAATCTCTTGAGGAACCTCGTGCAACACTACTGCAATGGTTGTAGCGATTCCAGCAGGAATACTTACTAAATAACTGGTAGCAATAATTATCCCGTCCATTAAGTTGTGGACTCCGTCACCAATAAGATTCATGGCTGCTAGATGATGGGGGTGTCCTTCATTAGAGGTATGATGGCAATGTCTCCAGTGCACAAATTTCTCTACTAAGAAGAATAATAAGATTCCTCCGATGATTCCCAATGAAGTAATTAATCCAAATCCTTTTTCTTTGATTATCTCTGGAAGAAGATGTAAAAAAGCTCCTCCCAACAAAGAACCGGCAGATAAACTAACTAATAGTAATAGGACTTTGTCTAGTTTTTCTTGTTTGAAGAATAAGGATACTGCTCCAATCAAGGACATGGCTGAAACAATGATGACACTAATAAGAGTATAGATTACGGCTTGATACATATTTTAATAACCTCGAATGATAACTCTTACTTAAACTGTTCTTCTTTAAATACTTTACTAACTTTTTTAGAAAAGCTTAATAACTTTAATAAGTATTACCTCTATTTGTTAATAACAATTATTAACGGAGGAAGCCATGCCTATTATCAGTTTATCTCTTAACGAAAAGATTGTAGAAGATATTGATTACTTGCAGAAGAAATTAGGTTATTCAGGAAGAAGTGAAGTAGTCCGTTCTGCCATCCGTTCTTTTATCTCAGATAAAGAGAAAAATAGTTTATTAGAGAAGAACGACCTGTTTCATGCTACTCTTTCTGTCATCGTGCCGGAACACAGCAGAAATATTTTGCATAAGGTGGAACATGAATATGGTAACTTGATTCAGACCAGAATTCATCAATGCATTTCTGAAGAATCTTGCCTGAACGTTTTTATCTTATCTGGAAAAGGCAGTGAGATTAAGCGATTGGTAGAAGAACTTGAATCTTTGCCAAAGGTTGAGAACGTGCAGTTGTTTCTGGCGAGATGAAAGTATATTTACTTTCTCGGCAACCCAATATCCACAATAATTGTCTTCTCCATAAACTTCTCACATCCTTGCTTAACATCATGTAAAGCTACAACTAAATCTGCTTCACAAGCTTTTTCTAACACTTCTCCCGTATCCGGATGAATTCCTGAAGGAACATCTACCGCTACTTTAATCCCGGAAATGGAGTTAAACAGGTCAATAGCTGAAGCAACTGGCTCTCGAGCTGGTCCTTTAATTCCAATACCTAATAAAGCATCAACTAAAAGATAACTCAAATGTTTCTGAAGCTTAATTTGATTTAATTCTTCTAAACTTGAGATGCTTACTACGTTAACTTTGCGCCAGAGAGCATCGTACTTTTCTCGAGATTCATCGCTTAAGTTGTCTTTATGTCCAAATAAAAGAACCACTACGGGATAACCTTTTTCGTAGAAATGTCTAGCTGCTACTAATCCATCGCCTCCGTTATTTCCCGTTCCACAGAATACTACTACTCTTTTACCTTGAATATCGTATCTTTTAAGTACTTCCCTAGCTACTGCTTTTCCAGCATTCTCCATTAAATCGGCAACAGGGATATCTTTACTTAAGGCTAATTCTTCCAGTTTTCTCATCTCTTGGGAAGTAATCATTGTAACAAGTATACTATAGTAGAGAAGTTTTATAAATTTTGTTAGTTTCCAGAAGTTATGAGCCTCTACCGAAAGCGTTCTAGTAATAACTTGGATCTAAAGTATACGCTGAAAGTATTCTGGAGTTTTGTTAAGAAATACCAATTCTTGCTTTATTGGGTGATTTTTCTATCTTTGTTAAATGAATTGATTCACTTTACAGATACTCTCTTATTCAAATACCTGGTAGATAAAGCCACCTTATATTCTCAAGGCCAGATTGAAGTGGCAACTTTAGGTTCAATTATTGTTTTTGCTCTAATTATTTATTTTGGGATTAAATTTGTCGGGGCGATAGTTAGTTTCTTTATGCTCAAAGGAGTTAATACTCTAGAAGGGGGTTTAATGAATGATATTGAGAAACGCTCATTCTGGCATATTATCACCTTGTCTTACCGTTTCCATGTCAATAAACGTACTGGGTCATTGATATCTAAATTTACCCGAGGGGTAAGTAAGGTTGAATCCTTTACTGATGCAGTCTTGTTCAATTTTATTCCAGTGATATTTAGATTGATACTTTCAATCGGGGTTATCCTGTATCTCGATGCGTCTACTTCCATTGCTTTAGGAGTAATGTGTGTGGTGTTTATCACTTTTGGAGTAGTTGCCACTAAACTTCAAAAAGTACCCCAGGAAGAAGCTAATAATCGTGAAGACCTTCTTAAGCATAACTTAAGCGACGTGTTCATGAACATTGAAACGGTCAAATATTTTGCTAAAGAACAGATCACTTATAATTACTTTAGTCGTCTTTCTAATAAACTTAAAGATGCGCGTAAAAGATATTGGGGTTATTTTGCTTGGTATTATGGTATAGAAGCGTTAATCTTTGGGTTAGGTTTTACGGCAATCTTCTATCTTAGCTTTGGCAGTTTTAAAGCAGGAAGAATTGGGCTAGGAGATATTACTTTGATTTATACTGCCATACTTACTTTAATCCCACAATTATTTAGTTTGATGCATGGGTATAGAAACTTCATTAGGAGCAGTATTGATGTAAGTGATTTATTTGAGATTTACAAAGAAGATAATGAGGTTAAAGATGTTTATAATGCTCCTCCTCTCCAAGTAGAGAAGGGAGAGATTGAGTTTACTCAAGTTGGTTTCTCTTATCCGAAAGAATGGAAAGGTCCACAACATGAAAGAGATATTATTAAACATTTCTCTTTGCGTATTCGACCGAATACCAAAGTAGCTATTGTCGGTCCTTCTGGTAGCGGTAAGACTACAATAATAAAATTACTCTATCGTTTGTTTGATCTAGAATCGGGGAGCATATCTATCGATGGACAGGATATCTCTAAAGTAACCCAGAATTCTTTAAGAGATAGTATGAGTATTGTTCCACAGGAACCGTTATTGTTTAACAACTCTATTTATTTCAATGTAGCTTACGCTAATCCTCAAGCTTCTGATAAAGAAGTGTGGAAAGCGATAAGAATGGCTCGCTTAGATATTTTGATTAACCGATTACCTAAAAAAGAGAAAACCTTGATCGGGGAAAGAGGAGTTAAATTATCTGGTGGAGAGAAACAAAGGATTTCTATTGCTCGTGCTTTACTGGCGAACAAGAGAATCTTAGTGTTGGATGAAGCCACTTCCGCTTTAGATTCTGAAACCGAGAAGGAGATTCAAAAAGATCTGGAATTATTGATGCAGAATCGTACCACTATCATGATAGCGCATAGATTATCTACCATTATGGATGCAGATCAAATAGTGGTGTTAGATAAAGGAAAAGTGGTTGAATCTGGAACTCATCAGCAGTTGTTGCATCTAAAGGAAGGGTTGTATCGTAAGTTGTGGCGAATTCAACAGGGATATTAATTCTGTGTTTAACCCATATAAAAATTTGATCCAATAATCCTTAAGCGATCCATCTTAGGGAGAATGCTTCTTTCGTAAAAGGTGACCGGAAATATTCTTGGTAAGGCACACACTCCTCCGTCTAAATCCATCCTAGCTAAGCTAGAAAGAAGAGTCTCATCTTTTAAGTACCAAGCTTTTTCTGATCTCTTATCCGCTCTTTCGTGTATTATCGCTGACCTTAACGCATCAAATCCTTGTCCTCCGTTACTGTGATCTAAATATTTTCTATAAGGTACTCCTTTAGAAACTGAATAAATGATTCCGGCATATTTTGCAACTAACTCTGCTAACTCAATTCCCCACCAAAAGTTTCTATTATTTTGACCTTTCTTAGCGCATTGACTCATCAAGTTAGGATTTAATTCGTGATGAAGATAATGGCCAACTTCATGTCCGACGATACGAAAATCGTCAATAGATTGGCTTGGAAATCTAAAATGGACGTCTTCGCGATCGTATTGGCCGACAATCTTGGTCTCTTTACCATCAACGGTTATTACTTCACAAACTTCGTATGTTGGTTGACGGAAAGTTGTTAAGAGCTCTGGGGGGATATCAAACTTGGGAGCCAAAGCTAAGATTGCCTCTTCAATATTCTGTTGTAATAACTTTTCGCTCATTTGTAAATCACATCTAGAAACCTACTCTTCTGTTAAAAAGGATAATTCTATTTAATTCTTACATATAGATTTAGTACTTTCTTTCTTCAACTCTTTCTTGCTTCTCCAGAAGAAATATCCGATAATGATAAATGTAGCAATCGGACTGAGCCAAGCCGGAATATGTAATCCAAAAGCGTCACTTAACATAATTAACCCCAAAATGAAGATGGAGTACATCGCTCCGTTCTTAAGCAATTTATACTTCTTGACATTCTCGATATTGCCGATAGTTAACTGTCTAACTACAATCGCCCCTATACCATTACCTATCAAGATTAAAGGTACAGATAACGTGAACGCAAAAGCTCCTAAAACTCCATCGATAGAGAAAGTGGCGTCGATTACTTCTAAGTAAAGTAATTTGCTCCAGTCACTCATAGAACTGCCGTGCAGCATCTCATGTTCCATCTTCTCTGCATTTTGTTTGAAACCATGAGTTATGAAGAAGGCTGTTGATCCAATCACTGCCCCAAAGGCCATGTAAGGGTTTAGTTTTAATCCAAACCATACAACTACTGCTAGAATAATAGAAACTAAAGCGAAGAACCATACTCCTTGCCGTTCGAAGAATTTTTCATGATGTAATCCATAAATCTTTGGTTCTAAAAATAACCAGTGGAAGAACAAGAAAATCAAGAAGATTCCTGCTCCGGCTAATAGGATCGGGGCAGCCATATCCATCGCTTCTGCTACTGCTGGGTCTGAACTAAAAGTAGCAGTAAATGCTCCAACTAGACCTAAACTGGGATTCGTTCCCCAGATAATTACTAATGGTAATAATCCTCTGATGACAAATACCGCAATAAGGATTCCCCAACGTAAGAACCATCTCTTAGCTTTTTGTGAGACTTTTCCTAGAACTTCGGCATTAATAACTGCGTTATCCACACTATTGATAACTTCGAAGAGAGTTAATCCTACAACCACTAAGATCATGGAAAGTATGTCGATCATTGTCAGCTGTTATTCTGTTGGGTATTTTAAATATTGCGGTATGCTTTACTTTTTTTGATAAGTATTAATTAAATCTAAAAAACTCTCATATTTGGGTTCTTCTACCACTGAAAGGATTTCATAATCCAAAACCTGATCAGGAACAAAAGATTTTACTTGTTCTAATAGTTGGTAAAGTTGTTGATGTTCCTTATACACTGCAACTAAATAATAATTAAATTTCCCTAACACTATGGCTAAATGAATAATTTGGGGTAAGCTTTTTGTTTTTTTAATAAATTGGGTCTGAAGTGCTTCTGATAAAGATTTGGTCTTAAGAAGCATAATCGCTATATTTGGATACCCTAAAGCAGGAGGATTAATCACCGGTTGGAAACCCATAATTAATTGATTCTCTTGCATCTTCTTAATTCGATAAATGATACTATCTCTTCTCAATCCGGTTTTCTTAGCTATCTCGGCGATAGAATATCTCCCATTCTCATATAAAGCAGATAAAATCTTTTTGTCTTTAGTGTCTAATGGATGTTCTTTTGTGTATTTTATTCCTACTTCTGTCATTATTGTACCTAAAATGAGTATTATATTTAAATATTTTGCCTATAATAAGTATAATATGCCCACAATCCCTAAATAGATGTGTTCTTATTAATCTCATTAAGATGACAGAAAGAAAATATGGAATATTTGTCTGTTCTGGAAACCAAGATCGAAGTCCAGTAGCAGAAATGGCAGCTAGACAGGAATGGATCAATTACTGGGAATCGAAGAATCAAGAAGTTCCACAATATCCCGGCTTTATGTCCATGGGTACTAGCGTCTCTTTAATTCAAGGAACTAACAATTTGGAGCATGCTTGCCCAGGAACGGTTAGTCTTAAAACACAGATGTATGGCATTCCTGAAGCTTTAAGATTATGTCTGGTTGTTGAGGAAGAGGATCTCCTTTTGGCAATTTATCTTATTGAAAAGTATCCTTTGGCTAAGGATAGATATGCTAATGAGAAAGATTTTAGGAGGAGTGTATCTAGATTATCCTCCGGTTGTTGGGAGAGTCTAAATCAATACTATAAACCTCTTAGGACAGCAGTTTTTAAGAATAATGGGATTAACGAGTATCCTCATCTTTCTTGCCAGTTGATTAAAGAATGGGGTGGCCACGATGGGGTTTCTGAAGCAGCATATTTTCCGATGAGTTCTTCACACACTCAAGCAATCTTATCTCTTTTTGGAATGAACGGAATAGATAAAGTAGATAGAACAAAAAATATGTTTACTATGGATAGAACAAGGGATTATTCTTTTTTTGGACTAGATAATATTTGTATCTTATCGGCAGAAGAAGTTCTAGGAGAACCGCTAGATGATCCCTTTGGTCAACCTGCAGAAATATATCAATCTCGTCTAGAAAAAGTGATTAGTTTTGGTAGACAAGTTACTCAACTAAAAATAAAAGGAAGATGGTAATGATGGAAGAGATTCAGGGTAAGGGAGTAAGTTCAGGTAAAACTTCTGGGAGAATTCGTATCATCAACGAAGAATCGCAGTTATCTTCTTTTCAAGAGGGAGAAATATTGGTTATAAGAAACACTGCCCCCTCTATGGTCTTCGAGATTAATAAGGCAGGAGCAATTATTTCTGAAGTTGGTGGCATGAACAGTCATCCAGCAATCTTAGCTAGAGAGTTAGGCATTCCCGCAATTATTTGTTCGGATGCTCTATCTAAATTAAAAGAATGGGGAGAAGCAGAAATTGACGGGCTTAAAGGAACTATCACTAGAAGAAGCTAAGCTTTGGATCAGTGATTTTTATTCCAGTTTGTCTAAAGCTATTGATACTTCTTCAGATTCAGACTTCTTTCCCTTTCATTCATTTGATGTGTTGCACTTTACTGCTAAAGAGTCAGTTAATTTTTGGTTAGATATTTTCGATTTATCTATATATTTATCTCCTAAATTAATTAGACAAACTTTGTCTAAATATCTTCCCGGGTTAAAAATTGAGATGGTGTTAGTAATGTTAGAAGCAAAAATGATTAACTTATCTGTTCCTCAAAAGGTAAAATTGATTTCCCTATTTAAGTTTTTATTGGAAAATGCTGTTGATGATGTTTCCATCATCTCGCGGGAAGAATTCAGAATTGACAACAAAAATTATGGGAAATTGGTTGTTGCTTTGTCTAATTATGGATATGCCCATTGTGGAGATTATAACGTGCATTTATTCCAAAACCTTCATGGCCCCTATTTAATTGATGGGCAGAATATCCTTGTTCGAGATTACTTTACAGATCAGCTTCATCGTTCCTGGAAATCATATTCTTCTCCCTTTAAGCATCTTAGAATTATAATGAAGACCAGAGAACCTATATTTATTGATGGATATGGTCATTTAGAGAGTAAGGGAGACTTTAATCAGTTGATTGAGGGATTTCAAGTTAATCTCGATGGAGTAAGATTAGTAAATTTTGATCCATTAATAACCGAATTATCTCTAAATGCGGTAGAACAATTTAATCTTTTCAATTCTCTCCCTTTTGAGGAGAAAGTACTTAAGGTCATTTCTTTAAGAAAATCTGCTTTTTATGAGTTCGAACGTCAACTTCAATTAGCTATGATCAAAGAGCAGGGGTTAAAGGCATTATCTCATGAGTTTGTTCATTCTAAAGATCTATAACTCTCTGTCACAACAACCTTTAAATAACTCTTTCATTTCTTAATAATCATGGACTTCCAGAAGCTGGCAGATTTATACGAACAATTAGAACAAACTGCTTCAGGGAATACTATGCGAGAAATTCTAGCCAACTTCTTTAAGACTGTTCCTGTTGAGGATATCGGAATGATTTCCTATCTCACTTTAGGCCAGATAGCTTCTGATTATGAGAACGTCGTCTTGGGAGTAGCAGAAAAATCAGTATTAAAAGCGGTTGCCGTAGCTAGTTCTGTAGATAATTCTAAAGTACAAAAAGTAATGCAAGAAACTGGTGATGTGGGATTAACTGCAGAAAAGATCTTGCAAAAGAAACCCATCACTTTAGTTCCACTAGGCAAACTTACCGTAAAAGAATTATTTAATACCTTACATAAGATGGGAGAATCTGAAGGATCTGGATCCCAAGATCAGAAACAAAATCTTTTAGCTGGGATGATGCAGAAAGCTTCTCCTAAGGGAGCAAAATATATTGCTCGAATCGCTTTAGGAACTCTAAGGATGGGTGTAGGAGACATGACTGTGCTTGATGCCTTATCTATCACTTTTACTGGAGATAAAGAAGCTAAAGAGAAGTTAGAGAAAGCGTACAATATCTGTCCAGACTTGGGATTGATTGCAGAAACTATTGCTAAAGGTGGAATTAAAGCCATTGAGAAGATTGATGTTCATGTGGGCAGACCGATAAAAATGATGTTGGCTCAGCGAGTAGAAGAATTAGAACTCATTTCTGATAAAATAACTCCTCCTTGGACCGTAGAAGCTAAATATGACGGAGAAAGAGTTCAAGCTCATAAAAATAAAAAAGGTAAGATTACTTTATTCTCTCGTCGTTTAGAAAATATTACTGATCAGTTCCCGGACGTGGTAAAATATTTAGAGAAATATATTGATGCCGAAGAATGGGTGTTAGAAGGAGAATGTTTAGCCGTAGACAAAAAAGGCCATCCCTTACCTTTCCAGACTTTAATGCAGCGTAAACGTAAAACTGATATTGAAGAGTATGTTAAAAAAGTTCCGGTGCACCTTAAAGTGTTTGACCTGCTTTATCTTAATGGTGCTTCGTTTATTCATGAACCGTATTACAAACGTTCAGAAACATTGGCTAAACTGATCAAAAAGAATGAATGGATTGTTCCTACGGAGAAGATCATCACTTCAGAGATTGAAGAACTGAACGATTTCTTTCAAGAAATGTTGGATGCAGGATATGAAGGGGTGATCGTTAAATCTCGAGCAGAAGATTCAGAATATCAAGCCGGAACTAGAGGTTGGAACTGGATCAAATGGAAAAAAGAGTATGTCAAAGAGATGGTGGATACTTTTGATCTAGTGGTTGTGGGAGCATTCCATGGTCGGGGTAAAAGAAGCGGAACTTATGGTGCTTTATTATGTGCTGCTTATAATGAGAAAGAAGATGCTTTTGAAACTCTTTGTAAACTAGGGACTGGTTTAACTGACGAGATGTTAGAAGAGATCCCTAAGATGTTGAGCAAGTATAAATTAGATCGAAAGCCAGCTCGTTTGAAAGCCAAGAAAGAGATGGAAGCTCCGGTTTGGTTCGAACCTAAGATCGTGGTAGAAGTAAAAGGTGCAGAGCTTACTAAAAGTCCTTTCCATACTTGTGGTTCAGGATTAGCTTTAAGATTTCCCAGATTTGTACAATTTAGAGAGAATAAGAAACCAGAACAAGCAACGACTTCTAAAGAGATCGAACAGATGTTTAAAGGGAAGTGAGAATTATCTTTTCTCAAATATTCTTTGATAATTAAATCCCACTACTGCTAAAGTCGCTGGGATGATCCACAAGATAAATAGCCAAGATCCGGCATTATAATTGTAAGAAAGTAGACTTATTACTAATCCCATTACTCCTAAAATGGCTGCCCAGAGATACGATCCTTTCTCCTTCAATAGTTTAGAAGCAATGAACATTGATAAAATGCTCCCAATAGAGATTCCTATCAAACTAAAAACAATTCCTCCCGATTCGTATCCAATTAAACCATGAAATTCCGGAAATCCAAACGTTCCTCCGATAGACATTCCTAGCATTAATCCAAATATTCCAAAAATTAAGCTGCCTAAAAGAGAGATTCCTAATTCTAACAGATATTTAGCAAATGGTTTCATTGTAAAACAACTTCAAGGTCACTCTTTATAAAATTGATCAAGTTATCCTATATTAATTACCCTCTTTATCTTTTATAATGGTGTGGACTAATGAGATGATAAATCACTTTCACTTGAGGATACCAGTGGAATTCTTTAATCTCATCATTTTCTGCTTCTGCTCCTGCAATAACCAGACGATTTAAGACTTTATTCTCCGAGTCACTAACTCGAGCGGCTAAATCTTGTTCAGGCAGTTCTTGATTTGAGGATAGATAACCCGCGAGTTCTCTCCATTGATCGAAACTGAGGGTGTGATATACTCCCATTCTGGCAGTAGCGCTATTAATGGCTTTCTTTACTAAATCTGGAAGTTCCACTTGTTGATATCTCTGATGGTTTATGATCACGGGAGCACCTAACGAGGAAGGGCTTAATAAGCCTTGCTAAAGTGAGTCACCATCACGTGGGGCTACCTATTTTCTTTCCCCAACTTCAGAGAGGATTCTATCTAGATCAGTTTCAGCCTTACCCCACATTTTACTCATAATATAATCTGGAGTGGATTGGACCTTTATTTCGGTAGGTGAAAGACTAGAAGTCCCAATTATCACCATTTTTGGATCGTATCCTTTAATCTGATCTATCAAAGAATATCCTACCTCTTTTAATGACTTACAAAATCTATCCAAATCTGTATCTTCCAGATCACCAACAGGGGCTAAAGGCATTCTATGATCTAATAAAACAAAATCGTATCCTAAAGGAATCATTCTTTGAGCTTCTTCATAGCACCGAGCTACTTCCACACTATAATCTGTAAAGTATTTCGGCGCTACTTTCTGAAGAGCATATTCTAATGTTTCCAATGGTGCAATTTGATCTTCCACGATGAGTATTTTGGTCATGTTTATTCCCTCTTTTTATCTAAGTCCTAATGTCTGCCACGTTGCTAACATTTGGCGAAACTCTTGGTCTGCGTGGAATTTCTCTAAGAGATCTTTATCTAAGTCTAAATGCTTGACAAAAATCTCATCGTAACGAGCAAGGTCTTCCTTTGAATGCCATATGCCACTCCTAATATGTTTGTATAATTCAAAGTATTCTCCCTTGTGGGCTAGTTTTATAGTTTGTATCATATGTTCCCACCTTTTTTCATCAGGTGATCCCCTACTGTCTCCATGATATTCAGGAATGAAAACTTTTCCAATACCCAAGCTTCTACTGTAATGACTACAATCACTAATTATTAACATTGCTGATTGGGATTCCTCCAAGGCCGGGCCTAGTTTTTCCAATAAATATTGAGGTCCACATTTAGCAGGCATACAACAATCATCTGTCAAACCAACGACAATTGGATAACCTGCTTTCAAAGCTTTAGCTAGGTCACTAAGACCATAATCTCTCTCCCTAAATTCTCCAGTAATTGGATCGATCTCCGGTCTCAAACTATCTGCCATTGGCACCAACTTAATCACATCCACTATGCTTCTTTCTTCGCTCATTCTTGATCACCCCCTTCTTATGATCCTACTTCTCAGTTCGCCGATTAAAGGAAGTACATCTCTTTCCCCTGGAAGTAAAAGTTTCACTCCCTGTTCTCCCCCAATAAGGGGATATTCCTTAAATCCTTCAAAGAGATATTCCTTACAAGCAACGAGTCTCATTTCTTCGGCTTCTCTTATTCTTTCGTCTTTCACTTTTTTTCCTAGTTCGGGAAAATAAAGACTAATACTGCCTCCACCATCTACATGATACTCACCGAATCTCCATTCATCCTCATACTCCCATCCAATATGACCGGGGAGGTATCCCCATCCTCTTAGTTCACCAGGAAGGGCATGGGTTCCAAAAAATGGGACTCTTAAGCCATCACCAATAATTTCTGGATCATAGAACTTCAGCCAATGTCTACACTGCTTTTCAAAACGCTGCTTTTCAAAATCGATATGGTCGGAACTATGATAAGCTTGCCGACATACGTCAGGACATAATTTTATTACCGCAACATATCTTTCCGCTAACACCGATATATCGACAGCTAATGCATCAAAATCTTCTTTGCTTTGGATTATATCCTGCATGCATATTTCTCTAACCATCTTTCATCTTCCGCCGGTTTTAGGTCCCCGACCTGACCTCTTTTTATTTGTTATTACTAATAGATAGTAACCCCCTCTTATATTTAAACATTACCTACCCCTGACGGGGGAGTAACAGAAAGAATTAAATAGTCCTGCCTATTCATAAGCCTATGAACTTAGAGCTTTTAGAATCACTGGGGCTTACTAAAGCCGAGATAAAGGTCTATTTAGCTCTCTTAGAACTAGGCCGCTCTACCACCGGGCCTATTGTAGAAAAATCACGAGCTTCATCTTCAAAGATTTATGAGCTCTTAGAAAAGCTCATGCAAAAAGGATTGGTGAGTTTTGTTATCGAGAATGGAATTAAATACTTTGAAGCAGCAGATCCAAGAAGATTGATGGATTACATGAATGATAAAGAAGAACTTCTGATAAAACAAAAACAGGAATTGAATCAATTAATCCCAGAATTGGAGCTTAAACAAAAATTGTCTAAAGATCGATCCGGAGCAACAATATTTAGGGGATTAAAGGGAGTAAAAACCGCTTATGAAGACATTCTTAAGACCTTGCATTCTGGAGAAGAATATTACGTTAGTGGAGGGATGCTCCAACACAAAGCTTATTTTGATTATATCGCTGAATTTCATAAACGCAGAGCCAAATTAGGAATAAAGGTGAGATTATTATATACCGATTTAGCCAAAAGTATCGCTAAAAATATAAAAGATCTTCCTGGAACCAAGATTAAATTTGCTCCCCAACATTTTTTTTCAGCATGCTTTATCGTCATGTATAAGACCAAAACATTAATCACCGTCGCTTCTAAAGAAGAGCTAACTTTATTTCAAATTGATAATAAGGAGATTACAGACTCATTTATTTCTCAGTTTAAGTTATTGTGGGATAAGAGTTAGAATTAAAGAGGATAATTATCTCATAAGTCTTGGCGGTCCATTACTTGAACTCCTTCTCCAGATAGACGCATGGAGATACCAGAAAACTATAAATACTTCTAGATTATCCTTCTCTTATGAAAAAGAGGTTGGACATCGATTCTAAACTTGATACTATCATTAAGCGCTTAGATAAAGTTGATGCTAAGTTAAGTACCATTAAGAACGAAAACATTAAGCTTGAAAAAGAAGAGAAACTTATCGGGAAAGAAGATAAAAGGATAGAGAAGAAAGAAAACCAAATCCAGAAAGAAGAGTCAAAGATTGAAAAAGGTATCTTTCAGATTGGAAAATTTACCTTCAAACGAAATCATTTAATGTTATTAATCAGAGGAACAGCTGGTTCTTTTTTAGGAGTGGGTTTAGGCAGAAGTTTACTTAACATGGAAGATTTAGCTAATAAACTCTCTTGGTGGAACATTTTAGGGATATTACTTTTCATCTTAATCATCTCTGGACTACTAATTTACAAAAATGAAAAGGATTTTGTAAAGAAAGAAGGGACAGGGGTAATTTGGAGAAGATTAATTGCACTTTACCTGATTGCTCTAATTGTAGAGTTTATTGCCTTATGGTTGTTCTCTTCCTTACCTACAAACTACTTAACTTTGATTAAAGTGCTAGTGATTGGATCTTATGCAGCTATGGCTGGAGCAGTAAGTTTTTCTTTAGTATAGAAAAAATAAAAAAATAAAAATTTATTCTAAAGTTATGTTGTCCAGTTGCTGTATATCCGCACTTAAATCTTGGTCTAGACTTTCTAAATCGCTAAGGTCGTCTACTCCACTAGAGATCTGCTGTTCTTCGCTAACTGTACTGGCTTCTCCAGTTACTGGTGCGGGGGTGCTTTTCTGACAGCCTACTAACAACAGGGCACTAACCATTAATACCAACAATGCTACGGAAATAAGTCGTTTCATTTTATCTATACCTCTGTCGCAGTTTGATTATTTTCGACTACTTTTCTGTTAGCTGTTCGATTCAACTCCCGGAACTTCTCTAAAAACTCTCGTAGCGTTTGTTGAGTTTGTTTTAAGTCCTCTTTAACCTTGCCTGTAGCTTCTTTAGATTGTTCTAAGCTGTCTTTATTGATGGCAGCAACCCAAGCTTCTTCAGCAGCAACGCGATCAAGATTTAACTGTTCCGTTTGTTGTTTGAATTTTTCAGCTAAAGTTTCCAATTCAGTAGTATCTACTCCCTTCTGTTTCAATTGTTCAATCTTAGCATCTAAACTGGTCTGGAACTCGTTGTGCTTCTCAGCAATACTGTCCATCCTAGAACTAATCAAACTGGCCATTAACCGATGTTGCGCTTTCTGGGTATCTTGCCACACTTTCTTTAATTCTTTAATCGCATCTTTGAACTCTGCATTGGTAGAATTATCTGCCATCGCTTCAACTTTGGCTTTTTGTACAAGTAGATTTTCTTCCAAAGAAGCAACTTGAGTTAATAGAGTTTGTTTTTCATCTTCGGTCAACCCGGTTGACTGATTAACTTTCTGAATCATTCTGGCATAAGAGTCGTCAATCAAATTTAAAGTATTAATCAAGTGTTGTTTAACTCCTTTCTTAAGTTCTAACTTTTTGTCTTCGCAATCAGTAGAGTTATTCTTTCCTTCTCCTCCGCAAGCAGAACGTTTCTCTTTTAATTGTTCTAACTCTTTTTTCTTAGATTCATATTGTTCTTTGATCTTATCACTTTTTTCTTTTATCCACTCTTCATGATTAGCACGGATTTCTTCTGCTTTTTCTTTAATCTCTACTTTCTTTTCTTCAAATTTTTGTTTTAATTCTTTTCCGAATTCTTTTCTCTCTTTAGTAGCTTCTTTGGTTACATCTTCTACTGAGCCATCTTCCACTTCAGATACTTGTTCTGGTGTATCTTCAGTAGAGTTGTCTTCAGCCCAGGCCAAAGGGACCACACTTACGATAAATATGGCCAATATCAATAAAGCCATAATCTTTCCTAAACTTCTGGTCATGTTTTCCACCTCGTTGTTGTTTTTGTTAATGTTAGTGAGAGGAATTACTTTTTAAAGATACTTTCTAGTTTTCTATCTTTAAGAACAGAAAAGTAGCTTTAACCCTTTACAATCCTTTATTTTAGAGAATTTGGCTGAAATAAGGACATAATGGTCCTATTTTGGGTAAGGGGGTTCAATATTTCGTCTTCCTTCCTGCGATAACTTTTTATACCTTAAAATATTACTAATAATATGAAGAGGATATTTTTGGGAGTGGTGTTAATTCTGCTATGTTTGGATTTTTCTTTAGCAGCGACTCTCAAGGGAAGCATTTACAACTCAAATTTGGATCTAGAAAAGAACGTACTGGTAGAAGTTGATACTGTCCCAGTCCAGAAGTTTTTAGCTAAAGAGGGGACGTATACTTTTAATCTACCTCCTGGAGATTATTTACTTAAAGCTCAGACTGCTAGTTTTGTTTCTAATGATGAGATAAAGATTATTGCCGAAGGAGAATATGTTCGGGACATTTTCCTTATTCCTAATTTGGGAGATGAAGAGTTATTTGATGAAGAGACTAATTTAACTGTCGTTGATGAGAATATTTTGGAAGAGTCGACTGAATTGTATTGGATAATCATAATTGTAACCTTGTTGGTGTTATTGGGAATAATCTTGATCTACTTTTTATTCTGGAAACCGAAAAGACAACAACCTAGATCAGTTTCAGACCATAAACAAGAATTAGCCGCTGAGCCAGGTTATCTAGAAGAGACAATTGAGATTATCAAGAAGCACGGGGGGAGAATATATCAAACTGAGTTACGTAAAGAGATGATGCACCTTTCTGAATCTAAGATTAGTTTGATCCTTACAGAACTAGAGCATAAAGGCAAGATTGAGAAGATCAAGAAAGGTCGGGGTAACGCGGTTATCTTGAAGTAATTGGTATAACTCCTGTTAGTCACTTAAAAGTGACAAAAAGCTTATAAAGTAGAGCTTCTTTAAGTATATTTATGACCCTAACTAAAGGAACCATTTTAGGAATGGCAGCAATGCTCTTACTCCCTTTTGTTAGTCCTTCTGATTGTACTTGCCAAAGGAATCAAGCTTTAACGGAGACTTCAAGTAGTTATAGTGTTATTCAGGAAGATTCTTTAGTAGATAAAGTTAAATCTCTTTTTGAAGAAAGATCTGAAGCAGAGATAGAAACTATCAGTAAATTTGCTGATGAATATATGAAAAGGTATCTTCCTTCTAAGCCTGATCAACATACTGTTAACGTTCTTTATCCCGGAAGCGGAGTTGATACTAAACAACTATTAATGGGACTTAAATTTCTTCACCAATCTGAGGTAGAGAGAGTTAATTTTGTGTATACTGAAGTTGGAGACGAAGCGGTAGCTTGGTATCCCGGAAAAGAGGAATTAAAGTCCTCCTTGGAAGTAGAATTAGATAAATATGTTCGTGCTGGATTATTAGAACCTAAGGGAGTTAAGGTAACTCCTTTTGCTCCTGTGATCAGTGAAGGTAAAGAAATGGATAGTGTAGAGATAAAGTACTTTTTTGATGTTAATACTGAGAAAGGCAAGAAGAATCTTACTCTTACTGTAGCTTACAACCGCGCTGGAAACAGAGCAGAACCTAGTACGGAAGAAGTTAACTTCTTTGGTCAGGATTTTATGGAAAAAGTTCGAGAAGAAGGGAAGAGTTATTGGCCTCTTAAAATAAAGCCCGATACATTATATCCCATGTATGCTACTGATCAGCAATTTAGTAATGCTGATATCGTTCTCTCTCGAATGTGTGGCGACCATAACTTGCTTGAATTTGACTATCTCCGAGCAATGTTAAGTCCAACTGTTGAGATTAAACCTCGTGTTATTCTTGATGAGTATGGTAAAGATAACTTTGCAATCAGAAAATCCTTGCCCCAATATGAAACCAGAATCCTTCAAATCGGTGGTTCTTATGGTTACAATAGTTCTCAATTTAATCAAACCGGTGATGAAATAGGAATCGTGGCTCTAACTCCTAAGGTGAGATAAAATGAATAGAATAACCTCTTTAGTAATGGTGGGATTAATATCCTTAGTAGTAGGATGTAATTCGGGAAGAAATTTAGAAGATCACTTGGATTCTTCTAGTGTAACTGATTCTTCTATTACTTATCAATCAGTAAGTTATGATGCTTTAAACAAACCGGTTCAAAAAGCCTTAAAACATTTTGGTCACTCTTCAGATAGTCACTATGATGATTTTAATTTTCATTTAGACTCTACGTTCTCTGCTTCCAATAATAAAGTTAGATTTGATCTTACTGCGAAATACAATGGAGATACTCCTTTTTCCGGAGAGGTTAGATTACGTTATCTGACTTGTGGGGTATCAAATGTGGGTCTTGCTAGTTGTTTCGGTCCTCCAGAATATAAAACTCTTCCAGAACAAGGGAAAAAGACAGTTCAACCAGGAGAAGTAATTCATCAAACTGTAGAAATAACTTATGGGAAAAATGTCGAATTATCCCGAGAAAGATATCTAGTTCCTCACGTGGACGTTTTCTTTGGAAATGATCCTGATCAAAAAGTCCAATCTGCTGTTTTTCTAAAGAAATAATTATACCAACTATAACTTTTTAAATTAGGGAATAAAATAGACTTAAAATGAAGAGACTAACCAGTTTGATAATTGCGGGAGTCTTATCTATGGGGGTTGCTTTATGTAGCCCAGAAAAGAATTTACAACAGATGGTCCAAGCAGCAACACCTATTACAACCGTTTCTTCAAATTTAGTTCAACCAGTGAGTTATGATTCTCTAGATGAATCCGTTAAAAAAGCTTTAGAATTTTATCAATGTTCTGCAGATAGTAAGTATAAGGATTTTACTTTTCATCTTGATTCTACTTTTTCTACTGTTGATAATAAAGTTAGATTTGACCTTACTGCGGAATATCGCGGGGAAACTCCTTTCTCTGACGAAGTAAGGTTAACTTATTTAGTTTGTGGGGCTTTTAACAGAGGAGATGGGTGGAGATCAATGTGTTTTCCTCCTCCTCGATATACTACTCTTCCTGAAAAAGATAAGAAGCCGGTCCAACCGGGAGAAATAATACATCAAACGGTAGAAATTACTTACAGTCCAGAAAGACTCCAAAATGTTGGATATCTCGTCCCTCACGTAGATATTTTCTTTAAATCGAGCGATGAACCTCAAACTAGGGTAGGGGTATTCTTTAAGAAGTAACCTATTCATAACCATAATCTTTAAAAAAGTCCTTCTCTAAAAGCTATTGTGGTGGAAGAAGCTAAAGAGGGGAATAATAGTAATAATCCTACTTCTAGTAATAATGTCACTTCTGTTCTAGACATAGATCACGATCTTCTAACTCCAGGAATGCAACAATATCAAGAAGTGAAGAAACTTCATCCAGATTGTTTAGTCATGCTCAGAATGGGCGATTTCTATGAGATGTTCTATCAAGATGCTGCTACTGCTGCCCGAGAATTAGAGATAACTCTTACTTCTCGAGGTAAAGGAGACAAGCGAGCTCCTCTCGCGGGAATCCCTTTTCATGCTTTAGAACCTTATCTGGGCAGGTTAGTAAAGAAAGGTTACAAAGTAGCTATAGTAGAACAACTGGAAGACCCGAAGCTAGCTAAAGGATTAGTTAAAAGAGGTTTAGTTAGAATTGTTACTCCGGGGACTATTATTGAATCCTCTATGCTTAATGAAAGAGAGAACAATTACATTTTTGGGTTAACTGCTTTTGGGGATGAATATGCTTTAGCTGTATGTGATATGTCTACTGGAGAGTTCTTTACTACTTTGCTTGAGAATGTTAATCAACTTTATCACGAATTTGCTCGATATTCTCCTAGCGAATGTGTTATCCCTGAAAGTTTAAAAGTGGATGTAGAATTATTAGAACGATTGAAGAACTATAACTGTTTTATGAACTCTTTAGATGATCGACATTTCTCTCCTGAAAAGGCTCGAGAGTTATTGTTAAATCATTTTAAACTACATAACCTAGAAACCTTCGGATTAGAAGAACATAAGTTAAACGTTTCCGTTAGTGGAGGACTTTTAAAATACTTAATTGATACTCAAAAGAATTCTCTTTCTCATCTTAAGAAGATCTCTTTACTTAGCAGCCAGAACAAGATGTGGTTAGACTCCAGTACTTTACGTAACTTAGAACTAATTCGCAACATTAAAGATAACGGGAGCAGAGGATCATTACTTTCGGTTCTGGATAAGAACACTACCTGTATGGGTGCTCGTCTCTTAAAAAAATGGATCAAGGAACCTTTATTGAACAAAGAGGTGATTAATCAAAGATTAGATGCGATAGAAGAATTGAATCAAAGAGTTATCGTTCGAGAAGAGACCATTGAACTTCTTGCTCAAGTGTATGACATTGAACGACTAGTTAGTAAAGTGAATTATGGTAATGCTAATCCTCGTGACTTATTGTCTTTACGCAACTCTCTCGGACAATTACCTTTACTTAAAAATAAACTGAGCAAGATGCAATCTCTTTTGTTAAGAGAGATTAGCAATTTGGAAGAATTAAAAGATACCTTTTCTTTGTTACAAACAGGATTAAGAGATGATGCTCCCATTTCTACTCGTGAAGGGGGAATAATTAAATCCGGTTACAACTCGGAGTTGGATGAATTGCATAATATTAAACATAATAGCAAGAAGTTCTTGCAAGAATTGGAGGAGAAAGAGAAACAAAAAACCGGTTTACCTTTACGTTTAGGTTATACCAAGATATTTGGATATTTCTTTGAAGTTACTAGACGTCATGCTGAATCTGTTCCTTCAGATTGGATCAGAAAACAAACTACTGTCAACACTGAAAGATACATTTCGGAAGAATTAAAGTTGATAGAAGAGAAGATTCTTGGTGCGGAAGAGAAGATTTTTGAGATAGAGTATAATCTATTTCAAGATTTACTAAAGAAAGTAGCCGAGCAGACTGTCTCAATCCAGGAAACTGCTTTAAAGATCTCGGTGTTAGACGTTCTGTGCGGTTTGTCTAAGGTTGCTTTAGAGAACAACTATTGTAAACCTGAATTTGTAGATGAAAGAGTGATTCAAGTTCAGAATGCTCGTCATCCGGTGGTTGAAAAGCAAGAGTCAGGATTTGTAGCTAATGATATTTTTCTCAGTCAGGGAGAGATGATGATCATCACCGGACCGAACATGGCCGGTAAATCTACTTTAATGCGTCAAGTAGCTTTAATCTCTTTAATGGCTCAGATGGGCAGTTTTGTACCTGCCGATAAAGCAGTACTAGGAATAGTGGACCGAATATTTACTCGAGTAGGAGCTTACGATGATTTAAGTTCGGGCCAGTCAACTTTTATGATTGAGATGACTGAAACTGCTGCTATTCTTAATAGCGCTACGGAACAAAGTTTAATTATCTTGGATGAGATTGGTCGAGGCACTTCTACTTTTGACGGAGTTTCCATTGCTTGGAGCGTAGCAGAGTATATCTATAACCGTACTAAAGCTAAAACCTTATTCTCTACTCATTATCATGTTTTGAATAAACTGGCTGAGAAATTCCCACGGATGAAGAATTATAATATTGCTGTAAGAGAAGTTAAGGGGGAAGTAATCTTTCTACATAAATTAGTCTCTGGGGGAACGGATGAGAGTTATGGTATTCATGTGGCTAAATTGGCTGGATTGCCAGAAGAGGTAATTTCTCGAGCGAAAGAGATTCAAGAGCTTTTGGTTAAGGACGATGATATGATGAGAAAGATCAAAGCTAAGAAGTTGGAGGAACAGATGGGTTTAGATAAATTCTGAAATATTTTACTAACTAATTATTTATCTTAACCAAACACTCTCTCCAAAAAACCCGGCTGATAAGAAGGCAATTCTCTTAGGTTTATATTCAATGGTACACCCTCATGTCTGGATTTAAGATGACAGTCAGAACATAACATCAATAGTTCTAATGCTGTTCTAAGTTCATAATCCTTTCCTAGTTTATCCACCAACTCTCTTACCATTTGTTCAGATTGAATTTTAACACCCTCATATATTCTCGGCCCCATCACTATTGCTAGCGAGGGTCTATCCTTAGAACCTTCTTTTTTATATCTAATTTCAGATACTTCTGGACTAATCATCTTATACGCCCATCCTTGCTTTCCGAGGAGTACTTGATCGTCTTTCATCATATTAATATCTAAGTCTTCAGTTGAATATCTTCTGGAGGATTCCCTTATACCAAAGTTCTCATCCGTAACAAATCCTGACGTTAAAGCAGTAAATAAAATATCTACGTAAATTGATTGGGTGTTTTCTGGTTTATCTTTGCGTTTGCAATTGGTGAGGTATACTCTACCCAATTCATTTAAGATGTCACTTAAGTCAAACTCTGGAGAACAAATATCTTCTGGATAACCCAAAAGGCGGGGTTCTAAGTGTCCTTTTCCATATACTGGAATAGGTATTCTGTCTGCTAAAACAATACTAGGCATTGCTTCTCCTTCCCAAAATCTTAAATCAATAGCTCTTGAACCTGAGAAACGCTTATTTGCTTCTTGAACCCCTGCTTCTAATTTTGCACCTAAACCTTGGCCATTTGGTTCTTCTTTTATTCTTGCATATAACCAATTAATTCCTCTGAGATAAGGATTTAGTGCATTTTCACCCATTTTAATTATACCAAGAAGACCACATATTTAAACCTTTCTAAATTTACTCCTGCTCAGTAGTGCCTACCTAATTTAGAAAACAGTTGTTATTTAATCTTCTCTACTACTCCCTTGTTCCCATCAATCTTGATTACCTCTCCGGTTTTAATCAATTGAGTAGCATATTTTGTTCCAACGATACAGGGGATCTTGAATTCTCTACTGATAATTGCAGCATGTGAACCCATGCCCCCTTGATCGGTAACAATGCCAGAGGCTTTGTTACATAAAAGAGTTATTTCAGGGGAAGTAGTATTAACTACAAGAATATCTCCTTTTTTCATCTTAGAAAATATTTCTGAAATACTCTTTTTAGTAAATTTAATCTTGGTGGGGACCACTATTGCTCTTCCAACTACTTCTCCTTTGTAAGCAACTACTCCTTTTATCTCGTTACTATCTTTTTCTTCAAAGAACTCAATAAATTTAAGTAACCTTTTCTCTCCAACGGATTTAGTCACTCCTTTCTCTCCAATTAAAGCATAAAATACACTTCTTTCTTTAATCTCCTCTGAATCAATCTTTTTTCCGTGAAATAGATCTAAGATGTTCTCATAAGAGAGATAATCAACCATTTCTTTTGGAAGTTTAAACTGTTGTGCAGTCTTACTTAATACTCGGTTTAAGAGAGCATCGTTGCCGAAGAAGAAAAGAGTATGAATTTGTCTTTGTTCGTTCTTTATCTTTTCTAATTTATTTAGGTTCTCTTTTAAGATAAGATTTCTTCCTTTCTTAGACTCTTCATATGCTAAATCAGAATAATAAAACTCGTTTTTATATTTGTGCACCCACATCCTTTTAGTTACGTCTGCTATTTCTTTGAACTGTGATTCGGTTAATACTTTAGGAAAGGAAGAATATCTCTTCAGTAAGGACTCTCCTTCTTTTTGATAGATATCACACTGTTTAACATATTCTTTAAACTTCTCTGGAGAGGAGAATAATTCTACTCCTTCTGTTAAACATCTTTGCATAATCCTCTTTGGAAGGTAAGCTTCCCATGTTTTATTCTCATGAATCACTAAACATCCTAAACGAGAATATTGATACATAAATAACTGGCTGCAGAAATAACTAGTCACACTTTCTATTCTAAATAGTAATTCATACTCTTCTGGTGAAACTTTCATTTCTCCTCAAACTTCTCCACTTCATATACAAAAATATTCGCAGACTTCCATTCATCCACTCCTAAACCTGCTTTCCAACTTAAATGACGTAAAAATTCTTCTGCTTCTTTTACTTCTTCCCACACTTGAGGCAAGAAAGTGGCTTGATGCCCACCCTTTTCTAACACTACTCCTGGTTTACTCTTCTGTAATTTTACTAATAACTCTTTCTCATTCTTATACTCTAATCTCTTAGGAACAGTAAGGATAGAAATCTCAATCTTAACTTCCTTTAATTCCTCTTTCTGCAGAGGTTTGAAGCGAGGATCATGAAAAGCAGCGTTTAAAGCATTCTCCCTTACGGAATCATAGATCGACTTAATGGGCTGAATAAAACCGACGCAGCCACGCAACTCTTTCTTCTTGGTTAAAGTGACAAACACTCCATGTTTTTCTTTAAACTCTCGAGAAATAAATTCTAAATTGTAATTCTTATCTTCAATAACTTTTCTAGCCAGTTCAAGCAATTCCTGTTGTCTCAATGGGTTCATGTTGTAATCTATAGAATATCCAATATCCTAATAAACCTACCGCTGCTCCGGCGATAACGTCGGCAAGAGTATGTTGTTTAGTAGTGAGAGTGGAAAGGGTGATTAATATTGCCCAGAGAATCATCCACTTTCCCCAAGTCTTGTCCTGGAGATTAACCCACTTTGCAGACAAGAAAGCCAGGGCCACATGTAAACTGGGAAAATTATTATACGGATTATCTAAACTATACAACCAGCCCAGGGCTTGGTTAAAGAAACTTGTTCCTAAAACTTCTGGACGAATTGCTTTTATGGGGAATACTAAGAACACTAGGTAAGCAAAACACATTACTACAGTATAACTCCAAGCTACATGTTTAAACCTCTGAGCATCTTTGATGAAGAAATAGGGAACAAAGACCATAAAGAACACTGAGATGTAAATTAAGACCGTAACCGGAATTACTGGGATCTGCTGTTCTATGAAGGTGTATAAATCTAATCGGGCTCGACCATGCGAGAACCCATTGATTATGAAATAGGGGACGATAAATAAAAACAACACTATTCCTAACCAGATTTCTCTGGTATATTTTGCATAAAATTCTTTCAGTTTCATTTTAATCCGTATAAGCAATGGCTGCGTAACCTACCACTTTAGTTTTATCTCCAGCAGTATCTCCAGAATTTCTGTAATCTAATAATTGTGGTGGCCAACCTTTAATACTCGCTAAATGCATCAACACTTTTATTCCTACTTTACCACAAGCATCTAAACTTCCGGGGTCGTCGTTCAATATCTTGCTAATGGTATCGTTATCTTTCATGATTGCTTTTTGATATTCTAAGTAATGGCTTAAATCTGAACTGACTATAATTAAAGTATCATCATCCACCTTAGTAGCTAGATATTTAGCTAATTTCTCTTCGTTAACTGTTCCTAATACTAAAGCGTATAGTTCAAATTCTCCGAGGGTTTCTTGTAAGAAAGGAAGTTGTACTTCTAACGAATGTTCTTGCTGATGTGCATCGGGAAAAGAAATCACCAAATCTTCTTTGAGCCAACTTTCAGTATTTCCTACCTTTACTATGCCTAACGGAGTCTGAAAATCTTCTTCTGCTATCGAAGCGCCGTGAAAAGCTTGATAATGTGATGGTCCTAATAGAATAACTTTCTTGAAGGAATAAGATTCTAACAATTTGTATGCTTGGGCTGCTACGATTCCCGAATAGATGTAGCCAGCATGAGGAACGATTAGGGCTTTGAGTTTACCTTGGGTGTCGATCACTTCTGCCTGGGCGAGAAAATCTTGTACTTGTCTCTTTAATTCTTCGGGATTCTTAGGATAGAAGGTTCCGGCTACAGCTGGTTTTCGGGTCATGTTAACAACGTTCAGAGTTTTGAGGTGATTCATAAATCTTTTTATTATTATGTCTAACCATTTCCTTTTCTTGGTCTATCTTCCTTTAAACCACTATTAAGTGATTACATTCCCAAACTTTTATAAATCAGCGTCTTATTTTAGAGTTCATGGATCCAACAACTATTGGATTAGGCTTACTTATGTTAAGTGGAGCGTCTTATCTAGTTCGTGAACCATTAGGCAGAAGTTTATTTCATCTTTCCAACAGATTATGTGGTTATGAACTAAACTTAGAGAAACTTCTTCGGAGCAGAATGAAGAAAGTAAAGGATAATTTAGCTACTTCTTTGCAGGTTAGTCCTCAAGATATCGATCTGGTGGCTGAATGTGGTGTTACGGGAAGAAATGCTACTCCGGCAAAGGGTGGTTATATCCGTAAACTGGTAGTGAGTTGTTGCGGAGAATCTGTTGGTGAAGTTTATCACAAAGTCTCTCCTCAAGCGGTTGGTAATAATCATCGCTCTCTTTCATTTAATTCTAGTCACCTAGCTACTTTAGTTCAAGCTTATTTTACTGAAGAGCACACTATTCCATTTATACCAAAAGTTTTAACCAAAGATGCTTTTGCTGATAATCTTAGTGAAGGAATCAACGGCCAGACCTTGGAACAATTATTAACCTTGGGTATGAGTTTGGAACAGAAGAGAGAAAATTTTAAGACTATGGTTGAAAGATTATATCACTTAGATTCTCTAGCTAGCCCAGCTCTAAAGCAAGAAATTGTTGCTCACAGAAACGCATCGAGTATTTCTAATCAGGTTTACACTGATCTAATTGGGGTCTTAGAAAGAGAGAAAGGTTGTCAAGTTTACCATCAATTGGGATTTAATCTTAATGAAGAACTCTGTCATGGCGATCTTACTGGGAAAAACATTGTCCTTAACTCCGAACGTGGGCCTTGTTTTGTGGATTGGGCTGATGTTCAACTTGGAGAATTATATTTTGAAATATTCAAATTACAGAAAGAAATGGGATTAGAACATGATCCTGAGATTAACCAATATGTTGATGATAATCTCTCTCTGAGATATCCTGATGTTCCAGAAGCTAAAAAGAGAATCTTGACTAAGGGTTATTTAGAACTGGCAGCCAAGACACAAGTTTATCTAAGAAAAGATCTAACTCCAGAAACTCGTGATCGCTTAAATGAGGTGAAAGAGTTTTACCTACTCTCAGCTTTAAGAGAGGGCAATGATCCGAGATTAAACTCGTTATTAGAAGAGTATGCTGTGGGTAATGGGTGTGATTTAGGTGATGGCCGTTATTCCCTTTTAAAAGAGCGATACGATAATCATTATTCCTTACGTAAATGTTCAGAGATATTCTATCGACAAGAGTTTACCTCTCAAGAATTAGCTAAACTCGAAGAAGAAGCTATTACTAAACATCAAGAAGCAGTTATGGAACAGAGAGTAAACTTGTTTTCCAACGAAATGATGTCGCGAGGACTAGTGGGTTTCTGGGGAATATATTCTGCTTATTTAGCTGGATTCCAGAGAGATGCTTTTGCTGAACTTTGGCCTTATGTTGGTGCTGTTCTTGGCTTGGGAGTTATCAATGAGGTTCAAAGTAGGATGAGATTTAACCAAGTTAATGGGGTAGTAGAAAGAAAGATTAAACAGATTTCTCGTTCTTAGAATTAATATGCGCTCCGATTAATAATGAAGAACATAATTGGAGATGTCTAGACAATTCAAAGATCAAAAATGCTCCCGAATCTAGCTTGTTTGCATTCTTTAATATCTCTGTTTCTATCTCTTCTCTAAGTTGATAAATCTTGTCGATAGTGGCATAATTGTGGTTGTAGAAAGTGTTATATAATAACTCTAACATAGTATTATTCTTCATTAGTAATTTCTTTAACTTCTCAGATTCGTTAGTCTTTTTCTGCTGATAAAAATAACAATAAGCATGTGCAGCTAAAGATAATTCTGAAATGATAGACCACAGGAAGTAAGATCTTTCTTTCCCCCCATAATTGATACTAATTATCTCTCTTCTGATAAAGTTGGTCAAGTTGTCAATGGTTTCTCTGGTGGACTTAACTCTGCTTAGACTCTTTCCTAATTCAGATTGTGGTTCATTAAGAACCAATTCTCCTAACTGTTTCATCATTAAAAATGCTTTTCTAATCATTACTTCTACGTGATCTGGAGAGGGTTCAGCAACGTTCTGAATAGTGCAAATATTATTCCTTTCTTCTATTAATTCGAAGCCAAGTAAAGTGTTTCTTACAACTTCTACAATCTGGTTGAACTGCCTTTCTTCTTTGAATTTTAGTTTTATGGTGCAATAACCGCTACGATAAGCGTAATTGAGAATATTTTGGATAGTGCGATTAGAAAAAGTAGAGACATCTACTTGGATAAGAGAATCTTTTTTTCTGATGTTTGTAGTAGAAATAATCAAATTCTTTTCTATTGCCTCTACGTTTAGTTCATCTCCTTTTTCAACTTTATTCTCTTTTACCCAAGAGTTTGGTAAGGTCACCACTAAAGAACTGTTTCCCATCTTTGTAACTTTACGTTTCATATTTAGCTTAGAAGTGATCTTTTATTTAAACTTTTCTAAATAAGTATAATATGTATGGTATATGTGAAAAGTATATATTCTGAAGCTACAAAAGAGTGATTAAAATGAGAATAAAACCGTTATATCTGGGAATTGCAGCATTAGTTCTAAATGTTGCTTGTAGTGAAAATCTAGTTGAAGGTCACTTTAAAGGAAATTTGCGTGGATACTCAGTAGATTATTATGTTCAAGACGCTGATGGCCGTCACTGTCATCTGGGAATAAAAATAGATGAAGATAAATATATTGGTATTCATGATGGGGGATGTAATGGTAAGATTGATGAGCATGATGATGTGGAGATATCTCCTTCGGGTTATTTTGGAAAAAAAGGTTTGGAAGAGATGGGCAAGTTGCAATACATTGAGGACTTATTAGCAGAAGCAAGAAGAGACTTGTATGATAAACTGGTTCCAGAAGTAGTAGCTAAGAGAAAAGCAGAAATGGAAGCTGAGAAAGCGGCAGAGAGGTTATCCTATCAACAGAGATTAGATTCTTCTAGAACGGTTCTGGATAAGTTGAAAAAATGAGAATATCACCTTTATATCTTGGAATTGCAGCATTAATTTTGGGTACAAGTTGCAGTGAAGAAAAGATGTTTACGGGGATATATCGGGGCAATTTACGTGGAAACTCCGCAATTTATTCTGTGGATGATAAATCTTCAGGAGAGGGCTCTGATTGTTGGTTAAAGCTCAAACTTGGAGAAGAAGAATATATCACTGTTTGTGATTTATTTTGTGATAATCTAATTGACAGGAATGGCGATTGTATGGGGATATCTGATCATGATCCAGTACATTGGTATGACGTGGGGTCAGTCTTCTGTACCAGAGATCTCAAACAAATGGACAAGATAGGATATTATGAAGAATTATTGGCAGAGGGGAAAAAAGAATTGTATGATCCAAAGGTTCCAGAGGTTTTAGCTAGGAGACGAGCACAAACCGAAGCCAAAAAGAAGATCATAGGAAATGTTGAGGATAAATTAAAATGAAGATAATTGATTGGTATAATCGGACCAGCAGAGCAGAAGTGATTGCAACAGCAGTGGGATTAGTAGTAGTTGCTGGCATGGTTAGATTTATAGTTAATGATCTCTATAAGGAAATCTATTGTCCAAAGGGGGAGATAGTTGATTCTTATTGTTTGAAAGAAGAATCTGTTTATGGTAAGTTAGGTGTTGGTAAAGTAGGTTATAGCTCTAAGAATATTGGTTTTACTGATGGTTCTTTCTGTACGTACTTAACGTCATTACCTGGTATTCTTAATTGGGCATTCTCCTCCAGAAATGAATGTTCATTGTATGTTAATTTTAGTGATGATGGAGAATCTTTTCCTAGAAGAGAAAATACTTCTCCTAATATTGAAGGAGTTAGAAAAATTAGTGACTTAGAAATATTAGATTGTTATTGTGATGGTAAACTCGACGGTGGTGATGAATATGTTAATACTAATTACGTCAATCGGGATGGTTATACTTGGATCTGGGCAGACAAGCTTAGTCCAGAAAATAGAACTAAACTCGAAGGCTTACTTAGAGATGCTGAAAGAGATATTTATCTTCCCTCTAGAGACCCAATAGAGATAGAAAAAAGAAAAGCGGCTCAAGAATCTGAAGAGAGAGAACGTTCTCAATGTAAATCAGAATTTTATCAAAATGAACAAAAAAGTTTTGGTGATAAACTAAAAGATAGGGGATTAAAATGAGCAGAATCATTGATTGGTATAAAAATGCAAGTGGGATAAAAAAGGCAGTTACCACGGGATTATTGGCTGTTACTCTTGCCGTTGGTACGGCAGTGGGATCTAGAGAATTCTCCAGACACTTTACTGATTGTGAGGATGGAACATGGTACACTGACTATAATGATTTCTTTCATTTGATGTCAGAATGTCAGCGAAGTAAGGATGCTTCTGGCGTCTTGCAAGATGGAAGAACAATAGTTTATACTGCTAGCGATAAATTACATTCTGATTGTAGTTATCTTTCCCAGAAAGGATTAGAGAATTATTTTACTTCTGATAATCTTTGTCGTGTTGATGTTTACGGTGCATCGCATGAATTGTCGGTATATGATTGTTTTTGTGATGGTAAGTTAGACCAAGATGGAGAAATTGTTTATGTTAAAGGAAAGCAGTTGAGCTTAGACGAGATTAAAGCAATTGGTCCAGATAGATTTGAGCAAATATTGGGTTATGTTCGTCAGAACGTTTACCTACCTTCACGCACTCCAGAAGCTCTAGCTAAAGCGAAAGCGGAAAAAGATGCTCGCAGAGAGAGGTCCAAGTTATACCAAAGAGAGTTGGACGAACGTGAATTAGAAGAGAAGCAGAGAAGATTAGATGCAATCCAACAAGGATTAGAGGGAATTTTAAAATGAACATTAAAACATTTAAGTATGGCGGAATAGCTTTATTTTTGGGATTAACCAGTTTAGTCTATGGACCAAAATGGCATGATGAGATGAGATTCTCTAGCAAAGATGCAGAAGTGAGTGATTGTTTTGGAGGTAGAACCTATGGAAGTACTGCTGATACTTTCTCTTCAGAGCCTCCTGGTTATTTTTGCAGAGCCCATTTCTTTAATCCCTATTTTGACACTAGGGTCCATGTTTGGTGGAATAAATGGGAAGATAACTATGAAGTACACGTTGATGTGCCCGTGAAATATAAACTCACTCGAGTTAAATTAGAGAAAGCTACTCAAAGAGTAGTAGAATCAGATCCTTCTTACCATGAAGAAGAGGAGATTAAGCGCTTTAAAGAGGATACTTCTAATGGTGATTCATTAGAAGGAGCAGTTCATCTATTATTTTCTAGAGTTAGAACTTATCTTGATTCTGAGCAGTATCAACTAGATAAGGCAGAATTTCTAAAACCAAACGTTATTGAGAATGATAAATATCTTATCAGAACTAATAAATATGAAGTTAAGGATTTTCCTCCGCTAGAAGTTATTAATGATGAATGGGATCAAAGATACGAATTCCACTCTTCAGGAATCAAAGAAAGAGAGAAAATAAAGTTGTAAGGGTGGGTTAAGTTGCTGGGTTGAGATCATGTGGAAGAATTCTCGGGAATAATTATTTTTCTCCTCTTTTCTAAAACTTCTTATTTGTACACTCCCCTCTTTTTTTCTTACTTTGAATGATTTTGTGAAGCAATAGTATATATTTATCTTATAATATACTACTCTCTAATTACAACTAAAACTAATGGGGGGATTAAAATGGATGCAGGAATGATGGAGAAAGGAGAAAGAGATCGGCTATTAGCTGATTTGTGTAGAGAAGAAACAAGGGGATTAAGAGGACGAAGATTGGAACTGGTGGGAGCAGCAGCTGATTTAACGCTAGTTTACCGTTTCGGGAAGACCGGAGATTTAACCCATCCCGAAGAACAATACAAAGTGGCTCTAGAAAGATTAGGTGTTACTGGAGAAGTTGAGTACGATCCTGAACACGCTCTAGCTTTAGCAAAACTAGCTCGAGAGTTAGCTTTTGATGAAGAACATAGAATTGGAGAATTAGAAATGTTGGGAACAACTTATAGAGTCACCGGAATGTTGGAACGAGAGTTAGCATTACGTGATCGGGAAGAAGGCGGTCGGGTTTATCAACGTGCAGCATAGAATCATGACTGGTCTTTAAGGAAGTTGAACGTTTTGCTAGTCTGAACAATCCGAACTTTAGATGCAGGCCCCCAAAAGCCTGCCTTTTATTAATTCCACACTCCTTTAATAGGATAATGGCAGTACATACATTTGCCATTCTTCATGCCTTCCACTTTGACATTATACCCATTTCTTCTAATCAACAACTTCTTACACTTCGGACAGAAAGTACTAGAATATTCTTCATCAGAGATGTTTCCAATGTAAACGTAAGCTAGCCCTGCTTCCTTACCAATCTCATACGCTTTCTGTAAAGAAGCAAAAGAAGTATTCTGTTTATTCATCATCTTATAATCGGGATGAAAAGCAGAGATATGCCAGGGAATCTCTTTATCCACTAAAGCGATAAAACGAGCAATCTTCCTTAACTCTTCTTCTGAATCATTCTCTCCCGGAATCAAGAGGGTAGTAATCTCTACCCATTTGCCCTGATCAACACAATGCTTGATGCTTTCTAAAATCGGAACTAGTTTAGCTCCACAAGTTTTCTGATAAAACTCGTCATTAAAACTCTTTAAGTCAATGTTTAAAGCGTCCACAAAATCCATCTCTTGCAGTGCTTCTTCTGTAAAATAACCATTGGTTACAAAAATGTGTCTTTTATCTACTGTTATTTGGGCGATATCTTTAGCATATTCTATCCAAATAGTGGGTTCATTATAAGTATAAGCGATACATGGATAGGGAGCTGCTTCTTTTTTAGCCTGCTCGGGAGTTAATTCCTCTCCAGCTATTTTCTTCTCTTGAGAGATGTTCCAATTTTGGCAGAAGCCACAATGTAAATTACATCCTACTGTACCAATAGAATATACTTGTGAACCAGGAAGAAAATGGTACAGGGGTTTTTTCTCAATCGGATCAACATGTTTAGCAACGGCTTTACTATGTACTAAAAGAATTAATTTCCCTTGTTGATTTTCTCTAACTCCGCAGATGCCTCGTTTGCTTTCGGCAATTAAGCATTTATGGTTGCAGGCTAGACAGCGGAGTTTAGAGTCCTCCACCTGATAAAGCATATTTATAGTAAATCCTAGTAAGTATATTAATTTATATGTTCTAAAGTAGAAATACTTATAACTTCCTTTCTTGAGATTGTGTGCTATGGAACTACCACAAACACAACCAAAACCTCGTTTTCCGAAAGGATACAAACCTAATCCTGCTGATCTTGCTGCTGGCCGCTATGGAACCCAAGAAATGGTTAATATTTGGGGTGCAGAGAAAACTTTTGAATATAGTTTAAAAGTTCAAGGTATTTCAGCAATAGTTCTTTCTGAATTATACCCTGATGTTGTTTCTCCAGAACATGCTTGGGAGATTCAACAAAAAGCTTCTTTAGAGTATGTTTCTCCAGACAGAATTAGAGAATTAGAGGAAAAGGGTGGACATGACGTTATCGCTATTAATGGTGCTTTAGAGGAAGTAGTTAGCCCGGGAGCTAAACCTCACATCAATAAAGCCAAGACTAGTGCGGATACTACTCAACCCGCTCGTGCTTTGCAATTGAAAGATTCTTTAACCGTGCTTGCTGACTCTGTAGAAAATATAAGAGATATTTTGATCGAGAAGTCCATGATTTGGATCGATGTGCCTCACATGGACACTACTCATCTTTATGATGCTTTACCCACCGTAGCTGGAAGACCATTTAGTCATTATGTAGAAATGTTACAATCTGACTTAAATTTCCTTAAATTTGTTTATGATAATTCTTTGATCGGAAAATGGGGGGACGCTACCGGAAATCATCATTCTGCTACCGCTTTAGGTATAGATGGGATAGCTCTTCAACGTCAATTTTGTAATCGGTTGGGTGTGGGAATTATGGATGCTGCAGGACAGTTGCCGGGATTAGAATTTGAAGCAGATGTGTTTTATGTCATGGCCAGAGTAGGAGAAACCTTAAACAATCTAGCTAAGTACATTGCTTGGGGAAGAAGTGATGATGTTAATATTTTTGTGAATGCTAAACCTAGTAGAAAGAAAGGTTCTTCCGCTATGCCACATAAGGATGTTAAGAATGGAAATCCTACTGCTGAAGAACAGACCATGTCTTTGAGAAATTACCTGATGGGAAATATGGTTACCGCTTTAGCTAATTGTGAAATGCCTTACGCTCGAAATTTGGCTGCTTCTGCTAACGCCAGGATTAATTTAGAAGACGGGTTTAAGTTTACCGATCATACTATCCGCAATATTGCTGACGTTACTTATTACTTGGGATTACAAGAAGAAAGAAGTCTAGAACGAGTGTTAAGAAGTTATGGTTGTGTTACCTCACAACAAGTTATGACTTACCTTACCGATCAGCGTAGAACTGATAACCCTATGCCCCGAAGTGTTGCCCATGATCTGATGGGACAATTGGCTAGAGTCGCTTGGGAAGGAAGAAGACCTTTTACTGAAGTGGTTCTGGGAAATATCGAAGTAACTTCTCGATTAGATGAGGCTACAATTAGGGCCATCACTAATCCCTTGAATTATATCGGGGAAAGTAAAGAGATTGTAAGGATGGTGGCAGAGAAGTATTATCATCAGAAAACTTTGTCTGCTTAGTTTTTTTCTATTAATTTTAATATTTCTTCTACACTATCTGCATATTGGATTAAATCTAAATCCTCTTTTCTGATGAAGAAATCTTCTTTAAGGGGATTATCCTTTAACCATTCGAATAATCCTTGCCAATATTTCTTGTTTACACAAATGATTGGAACTTTATCTACAATCCCTGTCTGCATCAACACTGCGTATTCAAATAATTCATTCAAGGTTCCATAACCTCCGGGATAGAAGATTAAAGCTTCACTTTTGATGGACATGATAAATCTCCTAGCGAAGATAAAAACATAATCTTGTTTGTGAGAGTAAATATTGTCCTTAACCACTTCCTGGGTTAATAACTTTGCCTTAAGACCAATAGAAGGTGCTTTAGCCAAAGTAGCTCCACTATTGGCGGCGTGCATAATTCCTGGTCCGCCACCGGTAAGAATAGCATAATTATTTTTGCCTAATTCGTAAGCTAATTTTTTACAATGTTGATAATACTTGCTTTCTGGTGAAACTCGATGAGATCCAAAGAAAGCTACAATCTTATAGTCTATACTATTGATTAGATTTAATCCCTTATCGATCTCTTCCTTTACTTGGTCAGTAGTCCATGATTTGTTAAGGTACTGTTTATTTTTATGTAACCTGGACATATCGATAAAATAATATTCTTTGAAATATAAAACTTTTGAATAACCTTTATAAAAGAGCTCTCGTTTCTAACTTTCAGTTGTGGGCGTGCCAGAGCGGTCAAATGGGATAGGCTTAGGTTAGCCATCCATTGGTGTAATGAGCCAGCATTGGCGATGACTACGAGACACCTATTGGGTTAGTCCCTTCGCAGGTTCGAATCCTGCCGCCCACACTCATTTTTACTTTTGTGATTCTTTAGTGTACCAATCTAGCTCTTTCATACATCCCTCATAATGGCTATCTTCCGGTAAGACACAACGACCACTATATTGTCTGCCATCAAAACAGCAGATATCTATACTTCCATTTGGAAAGGGATTATTCTTACTACGATGATTACCGGAACCGATGATTCCACAATCTCCATACATATTCCCTTCTTCATTCATTAATCTGGTACATTGCCTTCTTTCTCCGGTAATATACTCTACATTAAAGGAAACTATTCGCTCTCCATGGTGTTCTGGATGTTCTTGATAGTTTGTTATTCTTCCTCTGGTTACTTCAGGATGCGGGGTTACTCTTGCATCATACGAAGCATTCTGGATGCTAATTAAAGCAGTCAAAGCTAAAGTTCCAATGGCCAAATATTTTACGATAGTATTCATGTTAATCACCTTTTTGTTTTATCCTTTGTTTCTCTTGAATAGTAGTAACTCTCTCAAGTATTTAAGGATTTGTTGGTTAAAAAAACCGACAGATTTAATAATCCCCTCAACTTTAATCTCTCTATGTCTGAGATAAGTGTAGAAGAAGCTCTAGAAAGCTTTGGATTATCCGAGAAAGAAGTAAAGATCTATCTTGCCTGTATAGAACTGGGAACTTCTACTGCTAATGATATTGCTAACAAAGCAGATCTTAATCGTTCTACTACTTATGATCTCCTCAAATCCTTTTTGGAGAAAGGTATCGCTTCTAAAGTGATTAAGAATAACGCTACTCATTTTGAAGTAGTCGGACCAGAAAGATTAATCTCTCTATTAGAAGAGAAGAAAAAAAAAATTCTTTCTGTGTCTAAACAGCTAAAACTTCTTCAGCAATCTACCGTTACTAAGCCGGTAGTAGAACTATTTGAAGGTGGTGAGGGAGTAAAAGCAATATTGCAAGACATTATTTCAACTAAGAAACCTCTTTCTTCTATCTCTACCTCTAAAATTTTTGAAATGATGGTTTATTATTTCCCCCAATATATCAAAAACAGAAAAGACGCTAATATTTCCGCTCGAGTCATTCAGGAAGCTTCTTCTCAAACTGAGGAACTGAAGAAGAAGGATAAAGATGAAAAGAGAGAAACTCGCTCCATTAAGAATTTTAATCTCAGCTCGACTATATTTATTTATGGAGAGAAAGTGGCTATCATCAAATTGATCAAGAACGAATTGATTAGTGTTTTGATCTCTGATCCAGTGTTAGCAGAAGATCATCGCAAGATCTTTGAAAGATTATGGAAAGAAGCAAAATAATTATCCTAAGTCTTCATCAATCTCTTTAGCTACTCTTTTCATCTCCAAGAACATTTGCTCCATATCTCGATGAATTTGACTGATTAAATTCTCGATATTCCCTTCTCTTAACAGATATCCTTCTTTTTCTTTAATTACGATTCCAGAATCTATTAACTTATGCAGATGATGAACTGCTGTTCCTCGGGTTAAACTTAACTTAGCGGCGATATCATCTGAAGAAAGGGCTTTGGGGCTTTTGACTAAAGTAATAAAGACGCGAAAACAGCTAGAATCTTTATCTCTTTCATTAAATAATCCCAGAGAATTACCAATCCATTGCAGTTCTTCATTGACATTCTTAGGACTAGTCCTTCTGACTTTAATGATAGTGATCTGTTGAGGCATATCTATTGGAGAATCTATTTGTTTATTTAAACATTTCTTAGTTTCAAATTATAATATTTTGCAAACCAACAATCTTTATAATCCTCTTCTCTTAACAATCAAGAATGGTTAATGAATCAGAATTAGAGCAAGCTTTGCAATCTTCTTGGTGTAGAGAAACTTGTTCTCCTTCTTCTCAACCTCAATGGTCTCCAGAAAATCCTGCTTGGGGGCAATGTGCGGTTACTGCTCTAGTAGTACAGGATTATCGCGGAGGAGATATGGTTTGGGCTACTGCTTTCTTGCCTGACGATAGACAAATCTCTCATTATTTCAATCTCATTAATGGAGAAGAGAAGGATTATACTCGTCAACAGTTTCCAGTTGGAACTAAAATCCCCCTTGGTATCTCTCGCTTGCAAGGATTTGCTACGACTCGCGATTATGTTCTTTCTAACGAAGATACAGTAAGAAGGTATGAACTGTTGAAGAGGAGAGTAGAAGAAAGGTTGTCTTAAGCTAATCAGTAAGAAAAGATTTAAATAATCTCTATACTTACATTAACTTATGAAGAGGTTATGGGTTGTTCCGTTAATATTGTTAATCTTGTTATTAAGTTCCTGTTCTCAGCTTACTGATGAAAATATTATTGCTTCTCCTGAAAAAGCTTTAACCCTCTGTTCTAAAGAGAATGGGGAGAGCCAGATTGGGTGTTATACTCACATAGCTGAGGTTATCCGTGCTGATAACTTTGAACTTGCTTTCCAAGCTTGTTCTAATATTCAGGGAGATAATCCTCAGATTGGATGTTTCCAGAAAATAGCGGAAGCTCAGAGAGTAAAAGATCCCGAGTTAGCTTTCCGGGCGTGTACTACTATGCCTAACCCCGAGAACTCAAGTAATAGTGCTGCGGGAGATTGTGTTCAACAATTAATGAACGCTCAGAGCAATTCTGCAGTTAAACTGTCTATCTGTCAGAAAACAAAATGGGAAGATCAAAAGAAGAATTGTATCGAAGAGCTGGCTAACGAAGAAAAGGATCCTCAGAAAGCGTTAGAGATATGTAACTCTTTTATTAATGATGCCCGATTTAGAGAACATTGTTATGGTGGGATAGAAGCTAGCACTTCCGATTTAAATCCGGGTGTCAAACTTTCTATGTGCGATTCAAAAACCGGTGGAGATAAAGATAATTGCTATCGGGGAATAGCTGAAGAGATGTTAGAAAGCGATCCGGTTAAGAGTATCGATATCTGCAATAAAATTGTTAACGGCAATACCAAGACTGGTTGCATAAGCAGTTTTATGTCTTCTCCAGAATTAGTTAAAGCTCACCCTGCTTTAGCCATGACTGCTTGTGCTTCATTATCGGTTATAACTCGAGGTCGCTGTTATAGTGATTTATCTCATACTTTAAGTGCCAGCGATCCTAAACAAGCGGCTTTAGTTTGTCAGAAGCTTAGTGATGATATTCAAATATCGGATTGTTACGGAAATTCTTGGTTTGCTTTTGATGATAAGGTAGCTCAGAATTATGACTTTGACATATCTTTATGTGATCATCTAACTTTAAAACGTGATGATTGCTTGAGAAGAGTCTCCAGTGCTTTTATAGATGTGGACAAGACTAAAGCCGAAGCTATTTGCAAGTTGATGTCTGTCTCTGGTTCTAGCGGGTGTCTGCAAAATATTCAAGGATAATTTTAACTAACTTCTATCTTTTCAATAAATCATCAATATGCATTAACTCGGGAGTATTATACTTTCTCCGTTTGCATCCTTCATTTAAATACCCGAACACTCGGGATCGGTCATATCCTAATTGAGTGAAGAAATCTGCTGTTTCAGTCATGGCCTTACCAGTTACCATATCCCCATCAAATATCAATAAGGTTCTTTCAGGATGAGTGAATCCATCTAAAAACGTTTCTTTAATGGTCCTTTTATGTGAGGCCTTTGGTCTATATAATAACAAATTGTTTCCTTCCAGATGGTAGGCCAGAACTTGAGCTTGGCTAAGAGCACCATACAGAATCAGAGCAATATCCACTGGAGAAGGATGTTCAGCAAAGAATCCATCTAACAATCTCATCCTCTCTTTATAAAAATCGAGATTTCTGGCAATATTGTCATCCATTAATCTCTTAACTGGTTCAATATCTTTCAATCTTCTAATTTCATGGTTCCAAGGAGGATCATATCTAATCATTTTTATTCTCTTTTTATGAGAACCTATAAAAATCTTTCTACTTGTTGCTCTTAGTTAGGGGTTACACTTTCCTCCGCAACCTTTATATATAAGTTCCGTTCTTCTTACATTAACTCTGTTGAGTTAAGCTCAACGGAAGAACTGGGATAAAAATGTTTAAGCTCAAAATGAAAACTAACGAAACACCAAAAGAAGAAATTGCTCAAGCTATCAATCAGCAAGATGCCCAAAAAGAAGAAGGTATCTCCAAAGAGCAAGAGATTCAGGATCTGACTGATCTTTTGAAACGCACTCAAGCTAACTTTGAGAACTACCGCAAACAAACTGAGAAAAGGATTGAAGAGTACCAACAATTCGCTACTAAGGATTTACTCCTCAAACTCTTACCTTTGCTAGACAATTTTGATCTTGCTTTGAAAGCTTCTTCTAGTAGTGTAGAAGATCTCAAACATGGAATTGAGTTGATCTATTCTCAACTGTTTCAGATATTAGAAGATCAAGGGATGCAGTTAATCAAAACAGAAAAACAGAAATTTGATCCTTATCAACATGAAGCTTTGATGAAAGAAACTTCTGATAAACCAGAGGGAGTCATAATTGAAGAATTACAGAAAGGATTCACACTTAACGGAAAAGTAATCCGTCATGCTAAAGTAAAAATAAGTTCAGGTAAGAAATAAATAAATTACGAGGTAAATAAAAATGTCAAAACCAAATAATGTTTCAGGAGTAACAGTGGGTATCGATTTAGGTACCACTTTTTCCGCCGTCGCTATCATGGAAGGTGGAAAGCCAACAATTATTAGTAATTCAGAAGGAGGCAGAATCACTCCCAGCGTAGTTCATATTAACGGTAATGAAGTTATCGTCGGTCAAGTAGCTCGAAATCAAGCTATTGTTGATCCTTCTCATAACGTTAGATCCATTAAAAGAAAGATGGGAACTAATGAAAAAATCGAGATTGATGGAAAAGGTTATACTCCTGAAGAGATCTCCGCTATGGTTCTTCAGAAATTAAAAAGAGATGCAGAAGCTTACCTTGGTCAGCCGGTAAAGAATGCTATCATTACTGTTCCTGCTTACTTTAACGACGCTCAAAGACAAGCCACTAAAAATGCTGGTGAGATTGCTGGATTAAATGTATTAAGAATCATTAACGAGCCTACTGCGTCTGCCTTAGCTTATGGATTAGACAAACAAGAAAACGAACACACTATCTTAGTATTTGACTTTGGTGGCGGAACTTTTGATGTCTCCATCTTAGAATTAGGTGGGGGAGTATTTGAAGTTAAATCCACCTCTGGGGATAATCATCTTGGTGGAGATGACATCGATGAGTTGATCATGAATTGGTTAGCTGATAAATTCAAGAAATCTACCGGGATCAACCTTAACGCTGATGCTATCGCGGTTCAGAGATTAAAAGAAGCAGCTGAAAAAGCTAAGATCGAACTTTCTGCAAAAATAAAAGTTGAGATTAATTTACCTTTCATTACCGCCGATAAAAATGGTCCTAAACACCTGAAAGAAGAATTAACCCGGGCTCAGTTTGAAGAGATGATCGCGGATATCTTAAAGAGATTAGAAACTCCAGTGAAGAACGCTATGCGTGATGCTGGCTTAAGTAACAGTCAAGTTCATAAAGTTATCTTTGTAGGAGGTTCTACTAGAATCCCGGCAGTTCAAGAACTAGTAAAAAGACTTACTGGCAAAGAAGGAGACAAATCAGTTAATCCTGATGAGGCCGTGGCTTTAGGAGCAGCTATCCAAGGTGGAGTTTTATCTGGAGAGGTTAAAGATGTTCTGTTGTTAGATGTTACTCCTTTAAGTTTAGGTATCGAAACTTTAGGCGGAGTGTTCACTAAGATTATTGATAGGAATACTACTATCCCTACTAAAAAATCTCAGACTTTCTCTACTGCTATGGACAATCAGAATGCCGTAACTATCCGAGTTGGTCAAGGAGAACGTCCGATGTTTCACGACACTAAAGTTCTAGGTCAGTTTGACTTAATGGGAATCCCTCCTGCACCTCGAGGTGTACCTCAAATCGAAGTTACTTTTGATATTGACTCTAATGGTATCGTACATGTAAGTGCTAAAGATCTGGGAACCGGAAAAGAGCAGAACATCAAGATTACTGGATCTACTACTCTTTCCAAAGATGAGATCGAACGCATGAAAGAAGATGCTAAACGTAACGAAGCAGAAGATCAAAAGCAGAGAGACCGAATCGATGCCGAGAATAATGCTGATTCTATGGTTTATCAAACTCAGAAAGTTATGGAAGAGCACGGTGATAAGGTTGATGCTAGCTTGAAGAAAAAGATTGAAGATAAGATCAAAGAACTGGAAGAAGCTCGAAAGGGCGGTAATCCAGAGACTATCAACAAAAAGATCGACGAGCTTAATAAGTCTGTTACTGAAATCGGGACTAAGATTTACCAAGAAGCTGCAGCTAAACAAGGGAAGAAAGGCCCTGAACAAGCTGACGAAGGTAACGCTTCCGATGACGAGAACGTAGTAGACGCAGAATTCAAAGAGAAAAAGAAATAATTAAATACTCTTTGTCTTGTTTTTTATTTTTATTATGAATCTTCCCTCAGAACAACAGTGTTTGGACTGGTTTAAAGAGTTTAAAGTACCTAGGAATATACTTCAACACTGTTTAAAAGTAAGAGAAACAGCGTTAATCCTAGCGGAAAGATTCCAGCAAAGAAATCATCCGATTGATATAGAATTAATTGATCGAATGGCCTTGCTTCATGATTTGTTTAAGATGGCTACGATAAACTTAGATGCACCTCCTAAATATCATCGCTCTGAATTATCTGAGGAAGAATTGCTTGCCAGAGAAAATCTGATTAAAAACTATCCCGGAATGCATGAAGGAGAGATAGCTTATTCTTTCTTGCTTCCTAAATATCCAGAACTTGCTCTGGCCTTGAAACGTTCTGCAAGTCTTACCGAGAAAAAAGAATGTTGGGAAGAGATCATTGTTCATTATGCTGATTGGAGAACTTTACAGAATAAGATCGTGACTATCCCAGAAAGGATTATCTACTTAGAACAAGTTTATAAACCCCGAGGCGTCTCTTGGGAAGAACATAAAGCACATATCTTAAAGTATGAAGATCAGATTTCTGAGGTTCTAGGACTTTCTCCAGAACAAATGTTTGTAGAGGTAAAGGTATAACATGGCAGATAAAGATTATTACAAAACTCTAGGAGTAGAAAAGAAGGCTACTAAAGAGGAGATTAAGAAAGCGTACAAGAATCTGGCCATGAAATATCATCCCGATCGAGCTGCTGATGATAAGAAGAAAGAGTATGAAGAAAAGTTTAAAGAGATTAACGAAGCGGCTTCAGTTTTAGCAGATGATAAAAAACGTCAACAGTATGATCAGTTTGGTAATGCTGCCTTCTCCCAAGGGGCAGGTGCCGGTGGATTCCAGAATTATGATTTCTCTGACGTTATGTCTCAGTTTCGTTCTGGTTCTTTTGGCGACTTTGAAGACATCTTTGAACATATTTTTAGTGGGGGTAGCGGTAGAGGAAGAAGTCATGGTCGAAGAGGATCAGATCTAGCTTATGAAACCGAAATTACTCTAGAAGAGGTTCATAGTGGAGTAACCAAATCCATTTCTCTTAATAAACTGGAACATTGTCCTGATTGTGAAGGTAAAGGAGCTACGGAATTCGAGTCATGTCATCATTGTCATGGTTCTGGGTATATTAAACGAACCCAGAGAACACCTTTTGGACTGTTCCAACAAACCGGTCCCTGTCCTGAATGTCAAGGTCAAGGTCAAGCTCCTAAAGATACCTGCGAAAAATGTGATGGAGAAGGAGTAATTCGTAAGAAGAAAGAGATAGAAGTTACTATTCCAACTGGAGTAGAAGAAGGAATGCGTTTACGAGTAAGGGGAGAAGGAGAAGTTGGTGCTAATAACGGTCCTGCTGGTGATTTATATGTTATTATTCATGTTAAAGAACATAAAGTGTTTATTAGAAAAGGTGATGATATCCATCTGACTCTTCCTATTTCTTTTACTCAAGCTGCTTTAGGGGATGAGATTGAAGTCCCCACCATTGATGGAAAAGCTAAGTTAAAGATTCCTGCCGGGACTGCATCTGAAACCGTATTTAGAATGAAAGATAAAGGTCTTCCTGTTTTGAATCAAGACATTTCTGGAGACGAGATGGTTAAAGTTCGGATTGAAGTTCCTAAGAAGCTGACTAAGAAGCAGCAGGAATTGATTAAACAATTAGGAGAGGAGAAACCTTCGGTTAACTTCTTGAAGAAGATATTTGGTAAAGGAGATTAAGATAATTTTAACATCATTTCAACGTGATGATCCCAGAATCCCCACTTGTGATATATCTTGTGTGCTAGCTGATTATCATGATATACTCCAATTCCTAAATACTTTACTTTATTGCTTCTCATCCAAGTTTTTACCTTGGAAAAGAAAGTAGAACTAATCTTTTTTCCTCGATAAGATCTAAGTATAAATAAATCACTAATGAAACCTTTCTTATCAACCACATAAATGGGAGAACTCTTTCGGATAAAAGCAATACAATACCCTACTATTCTTTTCCCTTCTTTCTGAGAACTATCTTCCGCTACAAGCACCAATCCTTTTTTGGAAAGACGATGTTTGTTTATGAATCCCCCCATTATCTCTACATGGTTCTTCTTACGTAGAGTAATTGGTTTTAATCTTGGATTTATAGGAAAAACGATTTTGTCGTGGTCTTCCATAAACTGTAAGTACAATTTCATCATCTCTGGAACATCTTTTGGGGTGGCTTTTCGGATAATCATACTTATAGTTAAAGTTATAACCTTTAAATATTTTACTTAAATTCTCTTTTTTGGTAAGTAAAACTCTTTTTCGTAGATATCCGTAGAGAAGGATATTTGATAATTGTTCTTAACTCTAGATTTGGTGAGATTAAATGGTTAAATATGCTTTAGAATGTGTTATCGGAGCAAGTCACTTGTATGTCGAAGGGGATTATTGGTGTAATGATTGCGATGGCCACAAGTACTTAAAGTCGAGCCCGATAGAATTCCCTTCTGAAGTTAAGGTCGGAGAACAAATTATTCTTATCGGCGGTCATGATCCTCTGGTGGAGAAAGTCTCTCGTATTTATCCAGAGAACGATTACTCGGTTCTAGTTTTAGAAAGTAAATCTTTCCATAGCGATGATACCTTAAATGGAAGTAAACAAGCTACAGAGTTCTATAAGAAGATGCTTAGAAGGTATGCCTTTATTGAAAGTTTGTGATCTTAGAAAGGCAGTTGTATCTGACTGGCGAAAGTAACGAAGAAGATTACTCCAAAGATCAACACTAATAAAAAGATTAGTAAAGTAATATCTTTGATCAATCCTACGATTTGTCTAGCAGTAAATAAAGCTCCTACCAACTTTACTTTCTGAGGTTTATCTTTAACTTTCTGGGGCTTATCTTCCACCATTTACATTCACCTGTTGTTGAACATTATAATTTTGACTGGAACTTTCTTTACTATCCATCTGACTTAGTATTAAATCCACCTTAGATTTGTCGTGAGCTTGCACTGCCGATTTTAATTCTTGTAAAGCCTGTTTGGTTTCAGGAGGAAGTCCCATCATTCCACTTGCAGTCTCAAAAGCTTCAATCTTTTGTAACGCTCCGTCCCAATTTCCTGAATTAACATCGTTCTGGAATTCTTGCATCAGTGCTTCCGGGCCACCGTTCTGCATGGTTCCGATTAATCCAGGTAAAGTGTTAAGGGTTTGTAACAGATTTGGAACAACGGTCATTAAAGTTATTGCTCCTCCAATTAATACTAATAACAGAATAATAGTGAGAATATCTTTGATGATGCCTAAGAAATTTCTGAAATTCCATAGTGCTCCTTTAATCTTGACTTTTTGGACATCTTTGTCTGCCATAATAGAAGTATATTCTTTAGGTTTAAATTACTTTTGGATTTGCTTACTTCACTTCACACCTATAATTATAAGCAGTATTGGCATGATTTCCAATGTAAGTCACTCTGGTCTCACTATTGTCTTTAGCTCCAACTTTTTCACAAGCTACCTTAGTTTGTACCAGTTGTTCATCAACATAAGTATTGACGTTAACACATTTTTGTCCTTCTCCTGCTCCCGTGTTTTCAAAAGTGATATCACAATACACCGCTAAATCATATTGTAAACATCCATACTGCCCTTGGCTGGCACACACCCATTCTGAACTCTGAGCAGTATGCACAATAATATTTGGGAACTCTACGTTTGTAGTGTTAATTCCTACAAACCCTGGAGTTTTTATGTTCTTATTCTTCCACTCTTCTTCTATTTTAGTTACGGTTCGATCATTCTCATGTTCATTATATTCTTTTAATCCAGAATTATAAGCTTCTGCAAAAGAAGCGGTTAACATGGTGGTTTCTACTGGATAAATAAACTTGCTATCGTAATAAGCAGCATACATATGCCCAGGATGAGTGATTAAAGCGGTTTTTATTCCTACTGATTCTAATAACCCCACATACATTGTAGCTAGATCATCACAATCTCCTTTCTTTCTCTCTAACACTTCAGCAGGATATTGACGATATTCTATGGTGGGATCAGAAATATAATCAATATTCTGTCCTCGAAGAAAATCCCATATCTGTTTGGTAGCATCTTGAATTCCTTGGTCATCAAGAGTAGAAAAAGTGCCTGCAGAAGAAACTGCCATTCTCACTACTCCGTCTATGGGAGTCACAAACTGTGAAACCGAAGAATAAGTTCCCCAGTTATTTCTTCCTACAATAGTCAGAGGAATACTTTTCGTAGATGTATATCTCTGTCCATGTTCATCTTGAAAACTAGCCACCACATTAATTAACACACTTGTATCATCCCTAATATTGAGCATATTTTCGGTAGAAGTGGGATACCATTCGTAATCTTTACTGCTCTGAGAAGCAATATCTCCTAAATTCTCTTCTTGTTTCTCCATGTATTGTCCAATGTTCAGTGATAATTTTACGCCTTTAGCTACATTTATCCCATTATTAGATATTTTTAACGACAATAATGGGTGCTTTTTCCCATTATCATCAATTAATTCCCGATTAGAATATAACGAACTAGCGGAAACTCCCGTCAGAAGAGAGTTAGCGGTTAAACCCAGCTCTGGAATCTGAAACTGACATTCATTTTTCTGTTGATTACAAGAGTATCCTGGTTCGCAGCTACAATCTAAACAACAATTATTCTTATTCTCTCCTTTCGCATCACAGAAGCCGTCTCCACAAGTTATAACATAGCAGCCATTATTTTTACTATTCTTCCTTCCCACTCCACATACTTCATTTATATCACAAACGCAATCAGGGGAATTTTCACAGTCCTCTTTCACCTGTGGCTGACAAGTTTGGTCTACACAGCTGCCAGGATCACAATCTTTACATCCACTATTACATTCTTTTTCCGTGCAGTAAATATCTCCACAAAAAGAGAATACTCCTGTTAACCATAAAATAATAAAAAGTAATACTATTAAAGCACCCAGAGAAATCAAAAAGTATTTAAGAAAATACTTCTGAAAGAATCCAACATATTCCAGTACTTTCTTTGATTCTGCACCTACTGACTTCTTTATCTTAATCTCTTTTGCTTTTAACTTATCTATATCCAAACTACGCACCTCTTCAGAAGGATATACTTTTTAGATATATATAACTTACTATACTTATTAAGTTAAATTTAGTATAAAAAGATATTTAAACTTTGAGATATTACTTAAGACTATGAAAAAGAGGTTGATAATTGCCTTAGGAACACTTCTGCTTTGTTTTATCTGCTTGAGTAGTGCTTGCCCAACCGGACAAATGCCCAATTTTGATGGAAGTTGCATCCCCGATCCAAATTATAATGCCGGAGCGGTAAATGTCGGGAAAACTTCTTCTACAAGTACACTTCCCACCTCAGGAACATACGATGAGTTATATGCCACATGGGAGAGATACTGCCGATGGGGAACTGTAGGAATAACTGAAGCTCAGTGCGACCAATTGCAAACAGCAATCGACCAAGCATACCTTGACGAGAATCCTCTTACTAAAACCAAAGAAAATCCCGAGGACAATAATCTGTTAAATCCAAAATCAATCGGAGAATTTTCTAATGAAAATCTTGATCAGCAAAGGATTGATGGCAATCAGCTGATTTCTGATGTGGATAAAATCAAACAGTTAGTATCTGATGAAGTAAGTTTTGCTGCAAGTAAATATTCTTCTGAAGTATATCAACAAGCATCAGGAATACAAGATGGTGCTGATAAGATCTCTTCTCAAGAATATACTGCTGCTCAAACCGATGCTAATAATTTAGGATCCCAGTTGGCAAATTGCGATCAATGCTGGCAGAGTAAACCTAACTCAGAAGGTTGCCAATGCCGTAATAGTATTCAACGACAAATAAATATTGGATCATACACTCATTTTATGACCTCGTTCCAAGCTCAACAGGACGCCTTAAATCAGATAAACGATCTTTTAAAAAAAAGTACTCCCTCTAACGAGGAAACACCAACTGACTATACTTCCACGGAACAAACTGCAACTTCCTCTACTGAACTCACTATTCCCACTATTATTCCAAACACTCAGTTAGTTCCACCACCCTCCTCAGACTCAGATTATTCAGTAGAAGTATCGGTAGCGGCATACCATGAGAAAGAGATGAGTGAACTACAAAAATATTATTCTGATGCTATGAATAAAGTTTTCGGAGAGCACACTCCACAATTTATCGACCCCGCACAGACACGAGCAGAACAGAATTTCGAGCAAACTCGGTCACAAGGGATAGATGTGGTAAATGCCAAGAATGATTATCAAGATGCTCTTAATTCCGGAGCTTCTGACTCGGATCTAGAGGTAAAAAAGAAGGATTATCAAAATAAACTACAGAAATTAAAGTCCGATTTACAGAATAATGTTTTAGATAATGATAATTATAACGTAGATGCATTATGGCAAATGGGAACCCTATCCAAATGGGAAGGGGATAACCAACAATCTTACAACTATTATAGAGACGCATTGGTAGCTGCAAAAAGTAAAAATCCGTTTAAATACCAACAATTAATGAATGCTGTTAGTAATCCAGCCATCAGGGCACAGTTATTACAAGAGATGAACCCAAAAGAAAAGGTTATCACTCTTCCTACCGTGGAAACATCGCCTCTATTAAAAGGGTTACAAGATAATCTAAAGAGTTTAGTACTACCAGTTACTGATAGAATGAAGGGTGCAGCAGAAGATATTGAAAAGATATCTCGAGCTTTTTCTATCTCTGATAAGCTTACCAATATCAGAAGTGATTTGGGTATCTCACCTATAGGAGATAAAAAAAATGAATGAAAAAAACAGGTCTTTCTTGTCAGGCGGTATTCTTGGGCTGTTAACAAAGAATCCAGAGAATAGAAACAAGAAGACCTCCGGATTGGCTATCGCTTCTTTGATTTTAGGAATTTTTTCGATCTTACTAGGATGGATTCCTTTTTTTGGATGGATATTGGTGATACTTGCAATTTTGTTTGGGATACTTGCGCTAATCAATATTAACAAAGGCCTTAATTCGGGAAGAGGATTGGCTATTGCTGGGTTTGTTTTAGGAGCCATTGGATTTATTCTGGCCCTGATTTTAATGATTTCATTCATAGTTTCTGCAGTATCTGGTTCTAGTTGCAAAGATATGAATTGTTTTGTAGTTCAGGCAAACCAGTGCAACGCTACCACTTATCAAGAAACAACCGATGTAGGTACAATTAGTTATTCTGTTAATTCTAGTTGTGTCCTTACCAAAGAGGTAGTTAAATTAAGCGATAAAGAGGACCCCCTCATAAAAAGAATGGTAGAAGGAAAAACAATGGAATGCTTCTATTCTAAAGGAAAATTCAATGGACAATGGACTACCTCTATGATTGAAGGACTACAAAATTGTCAAGGAGAATTAAAGGAAGCGATTGGCCAAATGTTGGTCTTGGTATAACTAACTCCTAAATGAAGAAATTGAATTAATTTTATTCTTTCAGAAATCTTTTTAACTTCCTCCTTTATCCTATCCTTATGTCTGAACTAAAACACGATCAACACTTTCTGCAAGATCCTAAAGTAATCGAGGCTTCACTTAAAGCAGCAGAGTTAAAGAAAACAGATGTGGTGCTAGAGATCGGTCCTGGGAAAGGTGTCCTTACCGCAGAACTGGCCAAGAAATGTAAGACAGTGATTGCGATAGAGTTAGATCAAGAGTTCAAAGACGATCTTGCCACTTTACCTAAGAACGTAGAAGTAATTTTCGGGAATGCTTTAGAATTAATGGAATTTGAACCGTTTAATAAAATTGTAGCTAATATCCCTTACTCTATCTCTGAACCTCTGTTAAAAAAGATGTTAAAACTAAATTTTGATTTAGCAGTGCTTTTAGTTGGTCAAAAATTTGCGGAATTATTGGTGGGAAAAAGCAAGTGGAATTCCATCACAAACTTATTCTTTAGAATCGAAAAGTTAGAATGGGTGCCCAGAGAGTGTTTCTCTCCCAAGCCGAGGGTGGATTCTATGTTGATTAAGTTAGAAAAAAGAACCACCAAGTTAACTGAACCAGAACAAATCATAAAAGAATTAATCTCACAAGATGATAAGAAGATCAAGAATGCGTTAATGTTCTCTTTTATGCGAGTAAGAAATATTACTAAGAAGCAGGCTAAAGAGCAGATGGATAAATTACTTCTTTACAAAGAATTATTAAATAAGCGAGTTGAGCATCTTAGTAATGTTCAATTTGAGATTTTAGAAGAAAGAATCAAGCTCCTTTAACATTCAAGAATCCCTTTCTGACATATTCATCCATTAAATCTCTGAAGTTAGCATCATAAATGTCCGGATGGTCTTTCATATCTTTTAATAAACTTCTAATAGAAACAAAATGGTATTCTGCTATCTCTTCATTTATCTGGAACGGCCCGGGATAAGCAATCCGGTATATAAGAATAAATTCTTTGCTCTCTTTAGTTTTCATCCTGAACAAAGCAGTAATGTCCACATCCGGAAGATACTTGTTTACTAACATCTCTTCATGCAGCTCTCTTAATCCCCCATGTAAATAAGACTCTCCCTTCAACAGATGTCCGGCGGGGATGGCTAATAATTGGTTTTTAGCTCTTTTAATGACCAGAACTTCGTTCCAACTATTATCTTTAAACAATAGAAATCCGGCACTGCGATGCCATTTGCTCTGAGTATGAGCATTTACTTTAGTATCTTGTCCAATAACATTATCGTTTTCATCAACGATATCAATGATTTCTTCTTCCATGGTAAAACTCCTGAGCATATTCTATAAATACGGCTCGAGCGGTTTCAGTATATTTTCTGGGATGAGCTTTAATATCTCGAACTAACTCTGGAACCCTTATAAATTTATACTGGGCTACTTCCTCTTTTTGCAGTTTAAACGGGCCGTTTAAGATGGTACGATAAACTGCTAGGAACACTTGATCTTGGTCCAAGCTAGACTTTAATTTGAATAATAATTCTAACTTGTTTTTTAATTTTACTGTTTTCCCTTGAAACATCTCTTCTTCAATCTCCCGTTTAGCTCCTTGAAGATAACTTTCACCCGCTAAAATATGTCCTTCTAAATGGGCCCATTTTCCCGGAGCAACATCTTTCATTTTACTTCTCTTTTGAATTAAAGTATGTTGATAAGAATCATCCATAAAAATAAGAACGGCAACTCGGCGATGGCGTAGCCTCTTCTTGTGTACCATAGAACGAAGTGCTTTACCAATAACTCTGTCTCGTTCATCTACCACATCAATTTTTTCTACCATTCTCTAGGAAATAAGTATCATAAAATCTTAACGGTTAATAAATTTAATCCCTATCTTTAGATGCCTGAAATGCAAGAATGTCTTCAGTGCTTAATTTCTTTCTAGATTTTATTTTCTCTTTAATCTCAGCAGTTTTCTCTTGTACTCTGCTTTTGTAATCTTTTTCGTCTTCTTCATTTAATAACTTGCTTAATTCTCCGATTCTTACTTGCAATTCGTCAACCTTTTTCTTTAATTCTTCAAATTCTTTCTTCTCTTTGAGATATTTCTCCGCTAAAGGTTGTTCTTGATTCCGCAGTTCTTTTAGCTCTTCATATAATCGGTTGATTTCTTCATGTTTCTCTTGAGATTGTTTAGCTAGAGTTTGTACACTATGGTGTGATTCTTCTGCTTTTTGTCTAACTTCTGTTAAATTAGAGGAAGAAGCATTAATCTCTTTCCACACTTCACCCAGCTTTTCTACTTCTTTAAGCTGGACCTTGAGCTCTTTTATCTTTTTGTTTAATTGTTGTTCTTTAGAAAAAGGCATTACTTCTGTTTCAATCTTACTTTCTAAAGATTGAATAAGATGTTTAATCTTAGCAGGATCTTCTTTGATGTTAAGTTTATCTAACAACTCTTTCTTCTTTTGGCCTACTTCTTTTCTCTCTTCAGACTTTTCTTTAACTTCTAGATTAAACTTTTCTCTTTCTTCTTTAAACCCTTTAACCTGTTTAGTTAAATCGTCACGAGTTTTCTTTAACTCTTGAATTTTAGAAGCTCTAAACTTAATTTTATCTCTGGCTGACCTTAAATCGCGGAAACTCTGTTCTTTCTGGTTACTGATAGAACCCAATTGAGGACGTAGAGTAGAAACTTCTCTCTTCTTCTGAATTAATTCTTGCCTTAATTCTTCAATGTTTTGAATATTCTCGTCCATGTATCTCACGCGTTCGTCGGTTTCAACCCCCCTTATGATTGGGGTAATTTAAGATAATAATTATAAAAAAATTAAAAAAAAGAAAAGCTTATCCGAATAAAGCGCTTAAACCGGCAGCGGCAGCAGCTTCGTTCTTCTTCTCATCTTCTTTTGGCTTCTCTTCCTTTTTGGCTTCGTGATGTGCAGCAGGAGCAGCAGCAACTGGAGCAGCGACGACAGAAGCTTTCTTAATTGCTTCTTCGATGTTAACTCCTTGTAAAGCAGCCACTAAAGCTTTTACTCGAGCTTCTTCAACCTTCACACCAGCAGCAGTAAGTACAGCTTTAACACTAGCTTCAGTTATTTCCTTTCCTGCTTTGTGCAACAACATTGCGGCGTAAATATATTCCATTTTTAATTCCTCCTATATGAATTATTGAATTTTATTCCCAATTGGCTTCTTTCTTGACGGAAAGAGCTTGGTTTTCGGATTTAGCTAATAGCTCATCCCTAGTCTCCGGTGTTATGAAATTGCTTTCTAAACTTAAAGCTTTGGCTTCTCGGAAAGCTTTTTGGAGTATAAAGTCAGTAGTGTCTGAGGTTGGATAAGTACATTCAACTGCTAAGTTGAAAGCCCACTGAGCAGCAAGAGCTACATTGTTGGCAAATTCTGCTTCGTCGATGTGCAACTGCTTGGCTGAGAATACTAATCCGTTCTCCCATACTCCTACGATGTTTAATCCGATTTCCATCGGTTTGATGTCTAGTCTCTTCATGGTTTCAGAGACTTTTTGAGAGATAACTTCTCCTTCTTTGACAATAGTAGTATCACTGATAACTGCTAACTTTCCTGCTTCTACTTTAGTCTTTATTCCGACTGCTGCTAATTCTGAGATGATCGGACCGGGAGCAAAACTGGTTGGACCAGCTTTAACCACAATATCTTTAGGTGAAAGTTGGCCTGCTTTTGCTGGTGCAGCCGATTTACTCTTCTGTAAAGTAGCATATAATGTGAAAGGGTTTTCGGTGCTGAACAATAATGCCGGCATTCCTCTAATCATATCAGTCAATTGGACAATATTTTCTCGTTTAGAATCCTTTAAAGCCAGTTGTAATAAGCTCTTTCTGGCCATGGTCATCTTAACCCCTTTACTTTTAAGGGTGATACGCATCTTCTGCAACTGTTGAGCAGGCAAGTTATGCATATCCACTAATCCAACGACTGGATATTTCTGAATATCTTTAGCCAGTTTCGCTACAAGTTGTATTTTAAGTTCGCTGACCATTTTAGATCTTCACCGGTTTGCTCATAGTCAACTTTAAGCAGACATTTTTAATGTTCTGAGTTTCGTCTTGAGGCATTTGTTTAGCTACACTCTGATATGCTGCCAAGATGTTACTAACAATTTCTTCATCCTTTTGCCCTTCTTTTCCAATTAAGCATTGTAAGTTTAAGGCTTTCTTGGTAGTAAAATGGATAGTTTGATTGAGTTTTTTTACTAGAAGTTCTAAGTTGCCGTTAGCAGGAACAACACATCCGGCTTTAGGGTTAGGCATTTTTCCTCTAGTTCCTAAGAATCGACCGAAAACGGCAGCAATCTTAGGCATGAGGTTAGCTTGAGCAATAAAGTAGTCATATTCTTGAGCTAATTTTTTAGCCAGTTTCTTATCTGCAGAATATTTAGGAAATTCATTCTCTCTGATAGTTAAGTCACAGAATTTGTTAGCTTGTTCAGCTAATTCCTGATCCACTATAGCGGCAATCTTTATTTTCATTCCCCTTGGATTAGGCAAGGATGCGAATACATCAACAGGAGTAGTCTTAAGGTCAATATTCTTAAGATTAATAATTAAATCGTAAGACTGTGAGAACTTGCGTTTAGGCAGCTTTTTCAATTCATCCAATGCTTTTTGAACTTGTTCTTTATCCAACTTATTTTCCTCCTACTTTGAAAGTAGTATTAACGGTTTAAGGATTAGGATAGGGGGTTATTTATAAAGATTTTGGTTGTTTAGAGATATTGGAAAGATAAAACTGCGATTGAAGGGGGGTTAAAAGACCGAATGATTTATATACTAAAATTATTTTATTGGACTATATACATGAGGTGAATGTCATATGGCTAAAAAGAAGGAAACTTCCTTTGTTAAGAAAGAAAAGTTAGAATTACACCGCGTAGCTCATTACGCTTTCTTTGTAGGATTATTAATTGCGATTATTGCTGGATTATTTAGAGATCTAGTTGGTCCAGAAGTGTTAGTAACTACTTTAGTTCTATTAGGATTATTAGTGGGGTTGTTCAATCTTACTGCCAAAGAGACTACTCCTTTCTTGGTAGCATCCATCGCTTTAATGCTGGCAGGAATAGTTAACCTGGGCTTAATCCCCGGTGTGGGTTTATATTTAAGAAGCATCTTAAGCAACATCGTAGTGTTTGTGGTTCCCGGAGCAATCATTGTGGGAATGAAAGCCATCTGGAATTTAGCTTCTAACTAAGAAGCTTTTTTATTCTTTCTTTTTCATAATTCTTATATATTAATCACTAATTTCTTAAGAATATGAATCAAAAAAGTTTTGAATGCTCTTGCTGTAAGTACAAATTTGTATCCTTCTTATTCTCTGGATTGAAAGGAGTATACTGTCCTTACTGCCATAGCAGAGTTAATGTGTAAGATTACTTCTTCTCTAACTTCTTAATCAACTCCAATACTGCTGCACTAACCTGATCTGGTGCAAGAGAAGCGTCAATCTTATGCAACATCTTTTTCTTAGCATAATAATCTACTAACGGAGCAGTTTCTTTATGATATATTTTGAACCTTTCTTTTATGGTTTCAGGATTATCATCTTTTCTCTGGATCAGCTTTTCTCCATCTTTGTCACAGATACCTTCTTTTTTAGGAGGAAGGTACTTGATGTGATATCCAGCATTACATTTAGGACAAGTTCTTCTTCCAGAAAATCTTTCAATCACTACCTCTTCCGGTACTTCTAAAGAGATGACTGCGTCAACATGTAAGTCTTTAATCTCTTCTGCTTGTTCTACACTTCTGGGAAAACCGTCCAACACAAACTCTTTTCTTTTTCCGATTTCTAATTTAACCATTTCAACTACAAATTTATTGGGAACTAGTTCACCTTTTTCGATGTATTTAGCGATCTCTGTTCCGATAGTAGTTTGCTTGCGTACTTCTTCTCTAAGCAATTCGCCGGGAGAAATATGAAACAGATGTAATTTGTTTACTAATACTTCAGAAATGGTACCTTTACCGCTACCGGGGGCACCTAATAAGATTAATTTCATGGATATCACCTTTAATCTAAGAATGTAGAAAGGTAATTAATAAGTCTTTTGTAATAATATACTCTCTGAACCATATAAATATTTTTAAAGTGCTTTGTAACTGAAACTTTTAATTATTGGGGGATTTAAAAATGACACCACGTGAGAAAGAGCTGGAAAGAGAATTAGAATTATATCATACTACACTAGATGATGGTCAAAGGGACTTCTTGAAGAAGCGAGGATTTGAGATTGTTCATGGTCCAGCAACCTATTCTCATTGGGCTGATGAGAGTGACCAGCCAAGAAGAGTCGATCGTCCTTATTTTATTATTTCTGATGCTGTTCCTTTTACACTTGAATGTCACGCAGATGGGGGAGGAAATATCGGAGGATATAGGATTGATCCTAGCGCTCAGTCGGCTGAAAGTCTTGTCGGATTAATGGAAACCACTGCTTTGATGTTGAAAGGAAAAAGTGGTGATTTCTACGCACCGTCTCCTGAAGGTCAAGGATTATTAGTTTATGTGGATACTCCTGAATGGGACCCTGTATGGGATATCTTAATAGGGCGTTGGGGAGGCAAGAGATGAGTATTGTCAGAATGTGTCTGAACGGTCTGGAAAGAGAAGTAGATATGGTTGAACCAACAAGAGCTTACGTTGGAGTATACAATGCTCCGGCAAATTATGCTGGTTCTTCATTTAAACTTAAACGGCAAGAATTGTTTGCTATCTTGGCTTCACAAGGATTAGACTATTCTGGGAGAGATCATGATATTCAGCACGGGTTTAATGATTGGAAAGTTATGGGAGTAAACCCAGCTCGGAGAGCTAAAGCCACTGGAAAGTCTAATGTTTGGATTGGCTTAGATGGTAGAGTGATTAATCTGGAAATTACACCCGCCACTTTTATGGCTCTCACCTCCCAGACTCATTTAGAATATGCTCAAGGAATTCTGGACTGTGTAGTGCGGTTTGTAGAAAATCAGATGAATTATAGACGGTAAAGCCAGATTTCTATCTTGTGCTCTTTGGTAAACCAATGGTTCTTTTAAGAATTATTGATTCTATTAAATGCATCTTCTACTTGAGAAGCTTGCCATCCTTGCTGAAGTAATAACTGTTTAGACTGTTCATCAGAAATGTTCCTCTGATGTTGTTGTTCAATCCAAGAACGAAAAGAATTAGTAAAATGGTCGTCTACTGGTTGTGGTTTTGTTCTTAGTGCAACCAATATAATCGTGACAATTAATGCAATAAGAATAACTGCTCCGATAATTATCCACATCCACGGAAAACTGCTAGAAGTTGTAGTAGTAGTGGTTTTGGGTAAATCTGAAGGTTTCTTGGGAGTAACTGCAGTAGTTTTAACTACCGGAATTATCGGGATCTCTTCAGTACATACTTGTTTGTCTACTGGTTTGTTGAAGGTAGTTTTACAATTACGTTGATCTTTACATACACGTAACTTCTGTCCATCTACGCATTCAGACCATTCGCTACAGGTCCAGGATTCAGTACAAGAACCACTTGACGGAGGAGGAGCGGTTACGACTGGAGGAACTACTTCAGTAACAGTGATGTTACCGCTAGGAAGAATGGTTATCTTAGCAGAGTTTAATTTAAGCGGTAAATTTTCGGGAGTAAATCCTGCTCCGTAAGTAATTATCTTAGAACGAGAAGCAAAAGTAAGTTCCACTTCGGTAGCGGTTGCCGCAGAAGCTATAACTTTAGGGTTAAATTTAGCTAAGATCTTTGGTCCGGTTAAGGTTATGGGATTAGCAGGAGAAGTTCCAAACATCCACCATCCATAGAAAATACCTTGCTCACTAATATAAGACGCGCTTCGTTCACTTTTAGAGAGAGTGGAATATACTCCTTCTTCTAAGATTTGTGTTTTAGCCTCGTTAAAACTTAGATAATCCCCCTTATCGCTAGCAGAAAGATAAACCGAAGTATCAAAGAAAGATATGGAGTTGGTTGGTACAAGAGAGACAGTAATTAATACTTCTTCTCCTACTGAATACTGAGTTTTGTCAGTAGATATCTGTAAGGAAAGATCTTCCGCTAGAACGAATGGGATTAATAAAAGAAATATAAAAAAATATTTGTTCATATTACGAACAAGAGTAGGGAAGACTGTTTACCCTAAGTTCTCCATTTGAAGCAACACTACCAACAACAGAAACTTTAGGAAGGTCATAAGTATATGAGAAAAATTTTCCTGCTGCTTCTTCTAAGATATAACGATTGTCATCACAAATCCAGCCTCTTAAAGCTTTAACTGTAAAAGGTTTTGGTTTTTGAGTTTTACCTCCCCAGTCGGGATCATCTCTTACATCCAATAAGTAAGTTACCATATTGATATCTCTAGATTCAATAATTTGTGGATCTTGAAAAGCATTCCCAGTAGTATAATCATAGAAAGCATTACCAGGAGGAAGCATTTGAGTGGGGATGATGTTGGTAGTAGTTCCGCTACCACCAATAACACAACTAGGACCTAAGTTTTCATTTACACTACCATCACAATCATTGTCCCAAGAATCACATCTCTCAGTAGCAGAATAAAGATCTGCTTGGTATTCAAAGCCACCAGTAGTGTTGGTAAATTTATTAGTGTTAGCGGTTCTATCACTAACAAGATAAGATTCCTTCCATGCAGTTACTAAAGTCTTAGGGTCTTTATAACAGATCTGAGAACCGTAACATACTCCTTGAAGTTTAGTATTCATTGGGGCAGTCATTCCTTCTATGGTTTGATCTATTCTAGTATTACAATCGTTATCTATTCCATCACATACTTCAGTTGCTCCTGGGTTTATTGAAGCATCAGCGTCGTTACAGTCTGCATTTGTCCCAGTTCCAGCAGCCACTCCCGGTTTAAGACACGCCCTTAAATCCGTTCCCGTTTTACCGTATCCATCAACATCGACGTCTGTACATACCTTAACTACTGTAATTGTATCTAATAATTCAAAGGGACCGTAAGCAATTGGAGATCCTCCCGCGGGAAGTTCTTCTAAAACTACATCATATAAAGTTATTTTTCTAGCACTTTCTAAACAACCTGCAGTTGCAGCTGGACAAGTCAATTTAAAAGTTAACTTCAAAACAGAAACATCAGTCCCAGTAACTCCTTGTCCTACTGTACTTACACTCCAACGAGCAACAGTTGCAGAAGAAGGACACCCTGTAACAGATGTTTGAGTACAAATAACTGGAACGTTATTCTGAGTAGATTCCAGAACAATCGGTAAAGAGGTACTTAATGAACTAAAACTACTTGTAACATAACTTAAAGAAGGATTAGCCTGAACTCTAAATCCTACCTTACTAATCGGCTTACCTCCCGTAGTGATTTTTAATGTGACATCCACATTATCCCCAGTAGCTGCAAAAGCGGTCTCGTAAGCCAATTTTGCACCTTGAGATCCAATCATTTTAACGGTGCCGACACCAACATATTGGGTTGCCTTACCTGCATTAATCCCTTCTAATGGAGAATAGACCACAATCAATAAAGCTATCGCTATAATTAAGACTATTCCACCAAGCAAATAATACTTTTTATTTTTTGAATTGGATTTTTTATTTTTATTTGCTCGAGACATTTTGCACCTCAATTTTAAATCTTGTTAACATTATACTTATAATTAACTATAAACATTGATGTATCTCCATCAACCAGTAATTTTGGAGTATTAATATATTCTAAATCCGAAGCTTTCTCTGCGCTAAGCTGTTGGTTGACATAAGTTTTATAATCAATAATATATAGAGATAAATCTGCATCGGTAACAACATCATTCTTATCCATATCTCCTTTCATACAACCCCAGAATTGATCAAATCCAATATCCGTTTCTTTGAATATATTGGTGTTCTTAGGAGTATTAGGACATTTATCTTTACTCTTAATTACTAAATCACCATCACAATCATTAGGATCAGCAAGAGGATCGCTACAAGGTTCAACCGGAGCTAAACTACATTTATTAACCCTACATCCCAAAGGAGGTGTTTGAACATCACAATCACTAATATCTACACAAGGTGCACCTTCAGAACCGGTCTGACAAGTTACCACTCCGTCTAAACTAACACAGAAGAAACCCAGATCACAAGTCGCATCTGTTCCATCACATAGAGAACCAACTAAACCGGATTGACACTTACTCGCCACACAATAATTGCCCGTTTGACAGTCTTGCGAATTTAAACAATTACTTCCCACTCCTCCCTCTTCACAAAAATTGTTTACACAGAAATTCTTTGTTCCACAATCTGAATCGAGGGCACATGTAAATCTGATGGTAATATCTTTAGAAATATGTGGTGGCATGGTTGAACTAGCTAAAGTTATCTTATTAACCCCACTATAACCGGTAATAGATCTAACTAAAGGTTCAATCTTAACTTGGGCAGTATTACCTGCTATACCCTTACTAGTTCTTTGAGCTAAAGTTAAGCTATTCACTTTTGCACTAACCGTGAATAATTTGGTTGAGGTACTTAAGGTAAAAGGGGTGTCCGGAATAGTGCCAAACATCCACCAACCATAATAATTTCCTTCTGTATTAAGATAAGAACCAGCTTTAGAGCATTCTACCGATGAACCATCAAAGTGAATATCTGTATTTAGTCGATATAATCCACTATTATAGCTTATTAGGTTTCCAGTGTCATTATTCTTAAGATAAAGATTGACATCATAAAAATCTTCACTAGCAACTCCATAAGGAGCAAGATAAACAGAAACATAAACGGTTTCTCCGGGAACATAAACCTCTTTATCAGTGTCAACTTCTACTTGCACTCGAGCAAAACCACTAGAAACTAGCACCAAAATCAATAAAGTAATCAACGCCGCTTTAAATCTCATCTATCTTTCCTCTTATATAATAAGAGTAAAGTAAATCTTTATCCCTTATAAACTTTACTCCATCTTTAATATTTCTCTCCAAAACCTATAAAAATAACCCTCCTTATAATCTATATACTCTTCTACCATGATCACCAGACTAGAACATCCCTACACTGAACTTCACGTTAAATCTATTTTGCACCCTTTAGTAAACAAATGGTTCTTCTCTAAATTTAAAACCTTTACCCAATCACAACTATCTGCCGTATATCCTATCCATTGCCGTAAGAACATTTTAATTTCTTCTCCTACTGGAAGTGGAAAAACTCTGACTGCTTTCTTATCAGTATTAAACGAATTAATCAGTTCTTCTGAAAGTGGGGTTCTGGAAGATCGAGTTTATTGTATTTATATCTCTCCCTTGAAAGCGTTGGGTGCGGACATTCAAATTAATTTACTTAATCCTTTACAAGAGATGGAAGAACTTTCCAAAAAGAAGTTAGGAATCAGGGTCGGAATCAGAACCGGTGATACTACTACTTCAGAAAAAGCTAAGATGTTGAAACATTCCCCTCATATTCTTATCACTACCCCTGAATCTCTAGCTATTATGATTAATAGTCCTAAGTTTAAAGAAAAGTTGACTAAACTTCAATGGGTGATCGTAGATGAAGTTCATGCTCTGGCGGATAGTAAACGAGGTGTACATCTTAATTTAACTTTAGAACGTCTGGAACGTCTCTCCCCCAAATTTACCCGAGTTGGTTTAAGTGCTACAATCGCCCCTTTAGAAGATATTGCTCAATATCTAGTCGGATATGAAGGTGACTTTCCTCGGGATTGTGACATCGTAGATGTGCAATATATTAAGTCTATGGATTTAAAAGTTATCAGTCCAGTAAAGAGTCTAGTAGACGTAGATTATATGATGATGCACCAGAAGATGTACGAGTTAATCCATGAGTTGGTGCAAGAACACAAAACCACTTTAATCTTCACTAATACTCGAAGTGGTACTGAACGAGTAGTACATACTCTTAAAGAAAGATTTCCTCAACATTATACTCCTATAAACATCGCTGCTCATCATGGCAGTTTAAGTAAGGATGCTCGGTTCCAGACTGAACAAGCATTAAGAGACGGAAAATTAAAAGTAGTGGTTTCTTCAACTTCCTTAGAATTAGGGATAGATATTGGATTTATAGATTTAGTTATCTGTTTAGGCAGTCCTAAATCTGTAGCGAGATTTTTACAGAGAGCAGGACGTGCTGGCCATAAACTTCACGCACAAGTCAAAGCCAGGATTATCGTGATGGATCGTGATGATCTGGTAGAATGTTCTATCTTATTAAAGTCTGCGTTAGATAAAAAGATTGACCAAGTGCACATTCCTAAGAATGCTTTAGATGTTCTGGCTCAACATATTTATGGGATAGCAATCAATGAAGTGATAAACATCTCAGACCTGTTCAATCTAATCAAACGTAGTTATTGTTATCATACCTTAGAATGGAACGATTTCTTTGAGACTATTAAGTATCTTTCCGGCCAGTATGTCAGTTTAGAAGAGCGTCATGTCTATGCTCGGATTTGGTACGATCCGGAAACTGGAAGTATTGGTAAGAGAGGTAAACTTGCTCGGGTTATTTATATGACTAACATTGGCACAATTCCTGAAGAACATTACATTACAGTAAAAGTGGGAGAGCAAATTGTGGGAATGATTGATGAAGGGTTTTTAGAAAGGCTACGTCCAGGAGACGTGTTTGTGCTTGGGGGTAATGTGTATATGTTCAGATTTACTAGGGGGATGACTGCTCAAGTATCCACTTCAGTTAATCGTCCTCCTACCGTGCCGAGCTGGTTCTCAGAAATGTTGCCTTTATCTTTTGATCTAGCTTCAGAGATATCTCGATTTAGAAGATTGATGGAAGAACGATTTGCATCAAAGAAGTCTAAAGAAGAAATCATTCAATTTCTTAACGATTTCTTAACCATTGATGATAAAGCTGCCAACAGTATTTATCAATATTTCTATGAGCAATATAATTTCAGTAAAATTCCTACTGATAAAAGAATCGTGATTGAGAATTATACTGATCGAGGAAGGAATTATGTTATTTTTCATTGTTTGTTTGGAAGAAGAGTTAACGACTGTCTTTCTCGTTCCCTTGCCTATGTGATCGGGAAATCTCAACATCGTGACGTAGAGATTGGGATTACCGATAATGGTTTTTATCTTTCTTCTGAACATAAATTTAATGCTTCCAGAGCGTTTGAGTTACTAAAAACAGAAAATTTTCGAGAGATCATGGAACAATCTATCGAACGCAGCGAGATCTTACAGCGCAGGTTCCGCCATTGTGCTGCTCGTTCTTTAATGATCTTAAGAGAATATATGGGGCGAAAGAAAAATGTAGGCAGGATGCAGATTAATAGTAAAATTTTGTTTAATGCTGTAAAACAAATAAGTGAAAATTTTCCCGTATTAAAAGAAGCTCGTCGAGAAGTGTTGGAAGATATGATGGACGCTGAACATACTCAATGGCTGATTCAAAAAATTATCGCTCAAGAGATTAAAGTGGAAGAAGTTCCTAATCCCTTGCCCAGTCCTTTTGCTTTCGGATTGATTATTGAAGGATATAGTGATGTAATCAAGATCGAGGACAAACAAGAATTTCTTAGAAGGATGCACGAGATCGTCATGGCAAAGATTTCTTTAAAGCAGGGTAAGAATAAACTTAAAGAGAAAGAACAAGAGCGAGAAAATTTTTCTTATGCTGAACTTTGGGAACAGATGCATCATCAACAACTTGAAGATAAAGATTCCAAACAGGAGAAACTTAAAATCCAAGTGTGGGGGATTAAGCATGTTCCCATTTATGCCAAAGAAGAGTTGGTAAAATGGCTTTCTGGGGGAAAAATCAGAGAAGATGTGCTATCTGAGTTGAAGAAACATAAGAAGAATATTGAAGAAGACTGGCCAGAAGAGTTGAAAGAGTGGGTGTTGGATAAGCTGGGATAATTTTCCTTTCCGGAAATTTTCCGACGTTAAAACGAAAAATATATAAACTAGCTCTCTTCCCAGCTTAACTATGAGTACTAAACTAAACTTACAAAAAACAATTGTTCAGTCTAGTGCTAGCTATAACTTCTATTACTATTATTGCTAAGAGAGTTCCTTTAGTTTTTAGGAATTCTCGCAACAAAAATGAAGTTATAGCGCTATCATCCCTGCTTAGTTTAGTGGCTAGAACCCTCGGCTGTAGCAGTTGTTTGACAGTTGTCTCCGTGACAATCGGATGAAAAACAAACAGCCAAGGATACCGAGTGATCCCCGGTTCGAGAAAGTCACTGCGTTCGTTCACTCGTTCGCAGGATTGCGAATTTCCGGGAGCAGGGACTTATATTTAATCAGGAGGAAAGAATAGAAATGAAATCTAGGAAGCATAGCGGTGATTGCCGGTATCGATGTACTTTTGCCTAAAGGTAACTTTTTTGGTAGTGATAACAATGATGAGTTCTCTATCTCCTTGGATGGTCAAGAGAAAGGAGTATTCAAAACCTTTGAATATCTAAGCTTACCTTTTTCCATAACAGGAAATACTGAATTATATAGTTCTCTTCTAACTAGGTGTAAAGAAAGGGGGACTTCTTTTAATCAAGAGTTAGAATCTTCTCCTGAAGCAAAAATGGTTGTTCAAGAAGTTTTCTCTAAGATGGGGTCTTCTCCTTGTTTCAGTCGTCAAGCTTTAGATACTTTACTGGCTCAAGTTTACGTAAGAGATGAAATCTTAACTAGTGATATCCCTCTCGAATTAACTTTTGAACAAGGAATAGCTAGATTTATCTTTGGATGGACCCAGCAAGCTGATTTTTACTGTATTGAAGGATTAGTGGGCGGAGAAGGTAAGGATAATCCTTTAGTTGTCAATGGAAGAGAGAGATCACTGAATGCTGGAGCATTAGATTGTTTAGAAGAGCATTTGCCTTCAATGATGAGGTTTCTGTCTACTGATGAACAGAAGAAACTAGTGTTACAAATCTCTTCTCTAATTGAACGAGATTACTTAGAAGTTATGTGCGCAGTTAAAACTTTAGAAACCGTTCATGGATACTCTTCTATTCAGGAACAAGAAGCTCATGATCTTTGTGCTTCAGTAGAACGACTTTCACAACAATCTCTTATGACTAACATTGAACATGGTAAATTTGTTAATTCTATTATACGATTTCATAATTGGTTATCCCTACATCTCTTATCTAGAGATTCAGCTTTGGATACTTATGATAGTGTTTGTTTACCAGCTAAAAATGCTCTATCTCTAACTCCTGGAACGATCAAAGAAGTAGTTCAAACTATAAGAGAAGCCACTTCTCCTAAAGGAGTAGCTCTTGCTCGTTTAGTAGATGAGGGAGTATTGTCTGGAAAAGAAGGTGTATCTAAAGAATTAGATTTTTTGGAATCAGAAGATCATCTAAACGAATTAGAAAAACATCAATCAGATTACTTCTTATTTCGATTTGAGTCTCCAGCATTTTATACTCCTCTTTGTGGAGGAAAATGGAAAGGACTTAAACTTCTTCATGATGCTCAACAATCTCTTGAACTGAAATACAGAGTTGCTAATGGTAGTTGTGTTTCTTCATTAGCTATAAATCGGGTATTAGACAGGCAAGGAATATTGGAGCTGATTAAGGGACAAGAGTTTAACTTAGATGAGACTATTAGAAGAAAGATTGTTGCTTCAATAGAAAGTATTTCTTTTGAAGAACATCTGCCTCAAGTATTTGAACAGTTAAGATCTAATTGTGGTCAAGAATTAGTGGTTCGTTCTAGCATGTATGGAGAAGACGGAGTATCCAATTTTTCTGGGACTTATGAATCAGTTTGTTCCACTCCCGAAAATCTGGATCAAGCATTGAGAACAGTGGTAAGTAGTTACTTTAGTAATGAAGCAGTAAAATCTCGTCAAGATTTAGGATTAGCTCATCTTCCTGGAATAAGTGTAGTAGTTCAGAATAAACTAGAAGGTAAAGGAGGAGTGATTAATCTTACTAAAGAAGGGATTGCTATTAGTTACGCTTCTAATGGTGAGAAAGCAGTAGCGGGAGAGGGGGACCATCATCAAGCAAACGACTTTAGCGGGTTAGAACAAGCGTTACACCCAGAAATGCAACCTTATTTTCCAGATCTAGCTAAACTTCATGAAGTGTTTGGAGATATCGACGTAGAATTTATCCTTAATGGGTCTCAATTATACCTTACCCAAATGCGTCCTAAACATCTGCCCGACTTGAAACATAAGATTGATACTTCTTCTTATGAAAGAGTAACTCTTAATTCAGTAGAAGAATTAACTGATCTTACTCTTACCAAGAAGAAAGTGGCAGTGTTTTCTTTCTTGTCTCAAGAAGGGATAATGGGTAAAAGAGATGAGATAATGGAAGGAGTGCGTAGAAATAGAGAATACTTAGTCGCGGTAGAAGGACCGATGCCTCCTGTAGCACATATTCCCAACAAAATAGAAGGACACTTTGGTGTACCTTACTTTTATGAGGTGAAACGATGATTAATGCAAGTCAGTTAGAAAGAATAAAAGAATTTGCTTTAGACCTAGATTGGAATCGGGCCTTTGGAGGAAAGTCTAAAGGAAACAAACATCTGTTTAGGGTGGTATCTCTAGTGAAAAAGATTCTGGAGGAAGAAGAGTTTCTCCAAGAGGTTGATCCATCGATAATCGAAGCAGGAGCATGGTTGCACGATAGCGGATTAGCTAAAGATATTGCCGGGGATGCACTTTGTAATATTGAAGAAGTAACTTCTTTTCTTAAATCTATAGACATTAACGAGAAGGATATCTCTTTAATTAGGCATTGTATTGAAGCACATGATGGACACAGTTCAGCTTTATCGATAGAAGCTAAGATTGTTCATGATGCTGATACTTTAGATAAGATGGGTCCTTTAGGAATAATCAGAGAAACTTGGAAACGGAGCCAGATGGGTTGGACTAGCGAGAAAATCGCTTCTCATCTGAAGGCTCATCTGGAAAGAAGAAAGAATCTTCTTCACACCGAGATTGCTAAGATGATGGCTGAAGAGTTAAATTCAGATTTAATCCCTTTTTTTTCGGTCTTGGAAAGACAAATAGGCGAATAAATGAAAACAGTTGGTTTCTTGTTGTATGAAGGGTGTTTTCATCCCGATATCGTTTTAGCTCGTACTCCTTTATTAGCAGCTAATCACTTGGTTGGAGAAGAGTTCTTTTCAATAATTAATCTTGCCGAAAAATCAAATGTTTTAACTTCGGCTACACCTCCAAATTATCGTTTTAGTAAGAAATTAGATGTTTATGAAGCTTGTTCTCCTTTAGATGCGTGTCCTAAATTAAATGTTTTGATTGTTCCTGGTGGAGATGATCAAGAGGCAATTAAAAGTCCTAACCTTAGAGAATTTATCTCTTCTATCTACCCTGGACTGGATTATTTGGTCACTCTCTGCGGCGGTTCTTATATTCTTGGTGTTTCTTGTCCAGAATTAATTGTTGGCCATACTCTTACTTCTCATCATAAAAGGGTTGAGCAGATAGAGAAAGAAGGCTTATTTTCTGGAACAGAATGGGTTGTTGATCCATTGGTTGTGTCAGGGAAAATTGTTTCTACTGGGAACGTATATCATAGTGCTAAAGCCAGTTTGTACTTACTCCATCAATACCTGGGAGAAAGTATAACTTCTTTAGTTAAGAAAGACCTCGGTCTGTCTTAATTTCTTTTTCCCCAAATGATCCTATTCTTGGGGGTTAGTTCTTCAGGAACCTCAAATATTCCCGTATTATAACCTTTTTCTGCAATGTAATTTAGTCTCACCAGGTCCATATAATGATCTCTTCCTAATTTATCAACTAAACTTTCATCAGGCATATTAACAGGGGTAAAATACTGTCTATCTCCATGACAACAACTCATTACCGCAAAATCACTATTTGATCTCAGAGCCAATTCTATCACTCGGTCTGTTAAGTTTCCACATGCGTGAAGAGAAAGAACTAAAGAATTACTTTGCAAATCAGTGGATGAATAGATATCCTGATTTAAAAAACTATAAAATCTTTCATCTAGACGTTTAATTAACTGGTTTCTTTTATTGTTTCCATTATTATCAATAGCAGTAACTGGATTTCTGTTCAATGAAAAATAAGTTCCCACCACTCCTTTTCCACAACATAAATCATAGGTCATCGTATAATCCCGGTCAAAATTTTCTTCTACAAATGAGATAAAAGAAAGGTTCTTATCCACTTCCTTTTTTTTAATCCCCACATTGTTAAGCAAAGCTTTCAGTTGTTTAATGCTGAAATCCCGTTTATATCTTCTTTTCATTTTTCATAACCAATTTTCTTAAATGTTCTTTTACCCACATTGATTACCATCCCTTCTTCTGGAACAATCGATTGATGCGGATCATTAACTATCTCTCCATCGATCCTTACTCCTCCATGTGAAACCACTTCTCGGGCATTTCTTTTAGAGCTGGCCATTCCTAAGCTGATTAACAAATCTCCAATATTCTGTGGATCTCTACTGGATAAATATACTTGTTCTATCTCTTGAGGCATTTCACGATACTTATGGACTCGATCGAATTCTTCGGCAGCTGTTCTGGCTTTGTCCGAATCGTGATATAAACCAACGATCTCGCTTGCCAATCTTATCTTAGCATCACGAGGATGAATACTTCCATTAAGCAATCCTTGAGTGATGCTGGTTACTTCTTCATACGGTACTTTTGTTAAAAGGTCAAAGTAAGTCTCGATTAAAGTGTCTGGAATAGACATTAATTTACCGAACATCTCTTTAGGAGAATCTTCTAAAGCGACATGATTCTTGTAAGTCTTACTCATCTTTTCTTCTCCATCTAATCCAATAAGAAGTGGGAGAGTGAGCACCACTTCTGGTTCTTGTCCGTATATCCTTTGTAGATCACGAGTAAATACAAAGTTAAAATATTGGTCTGCTCCACCAATCTCTATGTCTGCTCTCATCGCTACTGAATCGTATGCTTGTAAGAAAGGGTAGACAAATTCTGCCACCGAGACAGGATTTCCTGCATCTAATCGATTAGCTACACCTTTTCTTTTAATCTGATCATTAACTGTACCTTTCCCCATCAGTCTAATGAAATCGTCTGGTTTAAGTGCGTTCAACCAAGAACTATTGTAAACAATTTTTGTTAGATCTGGGTCAAGAATCTTAAATATCTGTCTTTTATACTGTTCAGCATTATGTAACACTTCTTCTTCAGTCATAGGTTTTCTGGCTGCTGACCTTCCACTCGGATCGCCGATTCTTCCGGTAAAATCTCCAATCAGAAAATCAACAGAATATCCTAAATCCTGGAAGTGCCTAAGTTTCATTAAAGGCACAGTATGTCCTAGATGTAAATCTGGAGAAGTAGGATCGACACCTAATTTAATTATAAGAGATCTTCCTTCTCGATGAGACTTATCAATCTTCCATGCTAGCTCATCTCTTTCAATAATCTGGTCTACTCCTCTTTGTAGATAATGAATTCTACGTTCTATCTCTTCATGATTTAAATTTGTCATTCTCTTTCCCCCATTCTTTTCGCAATATTTCCACCTATCTCTTCTACTTTTCTTACCAATCGATCTAAATCGTAAGTTTCTACATACGGGTGCATGATAATGGCTCGCTGAACTTTACAGTTCTGTCCCTCTTTTTTCATCTCTGTTTCTCCTAAATAGAATTCTCCGTCTCGGTAAATATTTTCATTCAAACGAACATTTAATTCATTTATTTCTTCAACTTTTGTCTTTCTGTCCCATCCTTGAGGGATGTACCTAAGACACAACACGTTCATTTCCGGTTCGTGGAATGCTTCAAGTACTGGACTTTGTTGTACTGCTTCATACAAGTATCTGGTCATAGCTACAGTATGATCTACGATTAATTCATAACCTTCTTTTCCTAAAGCTCTGATTGACGCATAAAGTTGTAGAGTACCATCGGTACTACGTGATCCTTCTACTGTGCTTTTACCTAGATTATAGTGTTCGCTTGCTCTGTCCAGAATATATTTCGCACTTTGTTTTAATGATTCTACTGGATCTAACTTGTTTTTGAAGACAATTCCTCCACAGGGATAGTTGGTATAGAGCATCTTGTGGCCATCAATAGTAACTGAGTCAGCTCTCTCAATTCCTTTAAATTTTGGTTTCATCTTCTCAGAAGTGAGAAACCCTCCTCCATGAGCGGCATCCACATGTAAGTAAATCTGTTCGCGTTCAGTAATATCAGCAATCTTTTCCAGAGGATCAATGGCCCCATTTCCAGTAGTTCCGGCGGTGGCTACTACTGCTAAAACTTTCTTCTTGTTTGCTTTTGCCTTTTCTATCTCTGCTTGTAATAGTTCGGGGCGCATTCTCCCTTGTTCATCTACTCCGATAAGGATTACGTTCTGACTACCAATTCCAATGTAACCTGCTAATTTTTGGATGGAGTAATGAGCATTCTCTGAGCAGAACATAACTACTCCCGGGATATCATTGCCTAATCCATATTCTAACAATCCTTTCTCTTCAACTCCGATATCATTAACCGAACCGGTCTTATCGCGTAATAATTTATTCCTAGCCACTAACAGGGCAGTAAGGTTGGCGACAGTACCTCCACATACAATGTTCCCAGAAGGAATAAGTTCTAATTTCTTTAATTGTTCTGGATTTAGTTCTTCAGTAATCAATCCACTAGCACTATGATCATATCCCACCAATTCGGCTAGCCAACGAGTAGTCAAGGTTTCCATGTAACTTAAAGAAGGAGAAACACAATGAGCGATGGCGTTAGCATTTAAGAATTTACTAACGAAACCTGCTGCGAAGGCGGGAATATTGTCATGGGGGTGCATTTCTCCATTGAAGTATTGATTAAACCGAACACTCGGATCGGTATGTTTATCAAGATCTAGAATAACTTCTTCCAAGGGTAATCCCTGAGTAGGAAAAGATCCCAATGCGAATTTTGTTTTGAAATCATCTGGTTGAAGGGAATCTGGAATCGCCTTCTTGGCTCTAATCTTTTTTCGTTCCTCAAACAATTTTAATAATTCTTCCTCACTTTTAGAACTCTTTTTGAGTACTTCTAAAAATGGATCTTTCTGGACTTCTTCATTCCCCGGCAAGTACCAATCTAGTAAACTCTTGGTTAAGTAATATACTACTTCCTCAAATCTGACTCTGTTTGTTCCGCAAGGATCTAGAAAGTAGTGATAACGGACGTGGTTTAATGAGATTTTTTCTTCATACATGGTGATAATCCCTCCATTAGATTTTAAAAATTTTCAAGATGGCCCTTTAAATTACTCTTTCCCCAGAAATCCCGCAATAATTCCGTAAACTTTCCGGAAGTTTATAAACAAACTTTTTTTCTCCGCAAACTTTCCGGAAGATTGGTAAAAACTATTTTTAGGCACTTCGCTTACGTTTTGACTATGACTCAAGTAAGTATTATTGGAATGGGTAATGTTGGATCAAATCTAGCTTCTTCCTTAATCCTCACTCATTCTGTCTCTGAACTGATGATCTATTCTAAACTTAGTTCGACCTGTCTTGGATTAAAATTAGATTTAGATGATCTAAGTACTAGTCTTGATTGTTCCGTTAATATAACTGCTACCTCCGAGATTAAAGATAACTTAGAAAGTGATCTGGTAGTTATTTGTGCTAGAAGTGAGTTCACTAACCAAAATAATAAAGACATTCGTTCCAGGGGACTTTTTCCAAATGCAGCCATGATTAAAGAAATGGCTCTTTCTCTGCAGGGATATAAGGGAAAAGTGTTAATGGTGACTAATCCCGTTGATGTTATGTGTCAAGTATTTATGGAACATTCCGGGTTATCTTCTCAGCAAATATCTGGTGTGGGATCTAATATAGACTCCTTAAGATATAGATTAATTCTTTCTGAGAAGTATGGTTTTCCAATGAATCAGATTGAAGGTAGAGTTATCGGAGAACATGGAGACTCGATGGTAATATTGTACGATGAAACTACCTTTAATGGAGACCAAGTTTCCATTAACAGAGATGATATAGGTCAATTAGTTAAAACTCGATCTTCAGTTATCTCTAAAGCAACTGGCAGAACAAAATATGGTCCGGTGGGAGTTATCATTAAGTCTATTCGTAAAATCTTAGGTTCTGAAGATGGGATAGAAGAACTTTCCTCTTTCTACCAAGGGGGTTTTATCGGATTGCCTTGTAGGTTTAGTGATGGTGATATGCGGGTAGAATTTCCTCAGATGAGTTCTCTAGAACAATCCTTGTTCGAACAGAGCCGGGCGAAGGTAAATGATAATTATCATAGGTTAGATTTAACATGAAAGAGTTAACTCTCGTTAATTTTGAAGAAGAGTTAAATAAGTTAGTTGATATTTCTATCCAAAGAGCAATACAAGATGTCTTTGGGTCCACAACTATTACTTCAAAGCGTGTAATTCCAAGCATCACTAATTATGTTTATGAGATTGAAGTAAATGACAAACGCTATATCGCTAAATATAATTTTCTAGGATTATCTAAAGTTAGTCTTTTAAGGTCATTTCCCCTCTTAGATATTTCTGAACTATCTCAAAAGCAGCAAGAGTATGTTGCTTCTCCTAAAAACACTCTCTTTCTAGAAATGAAAAGGATACATTTTCTAAAACAGATACTTTTTCCTGTTCCCACTACTGTTGATTATTCTCGAGGAGTATTGTTTACCGAGAAAGTTAGGGGGGAAACTTTACAAAATGCTTTTCTTAATGAATCAATCTGTCTGAAAGGTGTTTATCAAAAGATATATTCAGAATTAATCTCGCTCTGGTTAAAAATTCACTCTTCCAATTTTCCCACGAAGATTTTATCTGATTTCCCTTCTGATAATTGTAATGCTGACATTGTTAAAAATTTTAACAATAAAAGTTTATCTGAATTAAGTTCTAAACTGGTTATTGATTCCATAAATGTGACCGGGAAAGAAAAATTACGTGATTTAATCCCTAAGATATCTGCCCTGATTAATATTCAAATAAAAGATATGTCTTCTTCTCAAGAGCTTATCGTTTATGGCGACGTTAAGCCGGAGAATATTATTCTCGCTGATCAAGGGATATGTTTTATTGATCCAGAACTTCATCTGGGGGATGTTGCTCAGGATTTAGCTAGGTTGATTGGTCGTTCATCATTATCTGGGATATATTCATGTATTAACTCAACTAGGAAGAAGGAGATATATTATGAGTTGATTGAACTGATACTTATAATTAAGAAAACCCCTCCCTCTTCTGATCAATCTCTAGAATCGCGGGTTATTATTTATTGTGTGATGGATCTTCTTTTAATCTTAAATAGTTATTCTAAGATTAATCCTTCAACTCTATCTGAATATCCTTATAATGTTAGTGAGAACTATTTACACACCACTAGGATAGTAGAAAAACTAACGCATGTGTTTGATTTTGATAAAAATGTGCAAGTTATCCATGAACTAAAAGAATTTGTAGAATTATTTTTTAAAAATGACGAGGTAAAAAATGAGCACAGATAATAAAACAGAATGGCCCTTAGTTGGAAGAGAAAATCATCCACAAGATACAGTAATCACTTTAGATAATGTAACTATAGGGGGGAATAATCCTCCCATAATCATCGCTGGTCCTTGTTCTATTGAAAGCAGAGACCAGATTATCGAAACAGCTATAGCCGTTAAAGAAGCAGGTGCAGATATTCTTCGAGGGGGAGCATTCAAACCAAGAAGTAGCCCCTATTCCTTCCAAGGATTGGGTGAAGTTGCTCTTGAATATCTAGCTGAAGCGGGTAGAATAACTGATATGCCTACTGATTCTGAGGCAGTTGGAGAAAGTTATGTGTCTATGGTTGCAGAAAAGATGTCCATTGTTCATATCGGGGCTAGAAACAGTAAGGCCTATGAATTATTGAGGTGCGCTGGTCGTGAAGCAAAGACACATGGAAAAGCAGTATTATTAAAACGGGGAGAATGTTCTACTATTAAAGAATTCTTAGCAGCAGCAGAGTACATTGCTCTAGAAGGGTGTTTAGATGTTATTCTTTGTCTAAGGGGGATTAGGTCTTATGAAAGTCCCGAAAATGGTTTCAGAAGGTATAGTGGAGATATCGATGCTATTCCTGTATTGAAGAGATTAACCCACCTTCCGATAGTTTACGATGTTTCACACTCAACCGGGTTTAGAGAGTACATCCCTGCTTTATGCAACGCAGCAATTGCTGCTGGAGCTAATGGTTTAATGATCGAGACTCATCTTAACCCTGAAGCTGCTTTAACTGATGCTTCGCAACAAGTTACTCCTAAGACCTTGTCTGATATAGTAACTAATGCCCGGAAAATATATGGGTGCTTAAATCGTTAAAATAGGTGATGTAATATGGATGAAAAAGAGCGACAGATAATCTCTGAACTAAGAAAGGATTCTCGCACCAGTTTATCTGCGATATCTCAATCGGTGGGAATGCCCATCTCTACCATTTATGATAAGATTAATCGAATGCAGCGAGAAAATCTTATCCATAAATATGCTCTTCTGATCGATTTTCCTAAGCTGGGATATCACCATCATGCTCATCTTGCGTTGAAAGTGGATAAAGCTCAACGTAAGGGATTGTCTTCTTTCTTAGAAAACCATGCCTCTATCAATTCACTGCATGAGATCGATGGGGGGTTTGACTTTATGTTCGAAACTGTCCATAAAGACGTAAAAGAATATTCTCTGTTCTTAGAAGAATTGAAAGAAAAGTTTTCTGTATTGGAACTAAAGGAGTATCAGGTGATTAATATAATCGATCGAGAACGATTCCGTTAAGTTAAATTGATCGAATCAAATATCCCTTTGGTTCCTTTTGGACGGGATTTGTTAAGTAGATAAATCTCATCTCTTAAGTCGCAAACATATAATCCTGCCGCGTTAAGAAAGTTCACCAATAACTTATGTTCATTCTTACATTTAATTAAGATGTTTTGGCAAGACTCTTTATAGAAATGGCTCTTTCTAACTCCATTACTTAGGGCCTTCTCTTCATCGAAGGTATGAAATTCTTCATATGCCTCTTTAAGTGAGGAAAGATAATATTCAAAATAATCTTCTGTTTCTTTGTCTAACGGAACTTTCTTGTCCTTATAATGTTGACAGATATATTTCATTCTATCTGCAATCCCCTCTAATATAGAGACCATGGTGTACAATGATCCACAGTTTCTAATCTTAAATTGGTTAGAATTGATCATCCTTAATGAGGTGTTGATTAGTTTGTTTTGTACAAATTCCTGTTCACTTATCTCTGCTAAGGATGAATAATCTTTATTCTTAAATGCTTGTAATGTCTCTTCGCTCATCGAAAGGGTAATTTGAAAGGCCTTGTTTATCAAATCGGGAAAAGTACTATCTAAGGGAGAAGCAACGTTTTTGATTAAACAATATTTGTCCGTTTGTCGAATGATCTCAAAACCTAACAGAGAATTAACTTCTTTTATTACCCTCGCTAATGTTTCAGGGCTGTCAATGGTAATCTCAATCTCATCGTATCCTTCCTTATATGCATAGTAAAGATATTTTCTTGCTCCGCGATGAATCGGATGATCAACATGAAAGGAAATTCGTTTAGAATCTTTCTTTATCTCGGTAGTGCTAAATGTGATTTGCGCTCCTTCTTCCTTTACCTCTAACTCCGATCCGAGAGTTATATGGTTTTGTTCGGCCCATTTACTAGGCAAACTGATAGTTAAGGTTCCTGTCCCCACTCGATTAACTTTTCTTTTCATCTTTATCTAAATCTAATCCTACTCCTGGTGATTGATCTATATCGCGGTAGAATAATTCTCTTTCAATGTCATACAGCTTTACCATTGCTCCTTGAAGATACGCAATTAATGCTGATAATTCTCCTGCTTGAGATTTACCTGCATAGAAGTTGATAAGTTCATATTTCTCTTCCGCTATCTGCAAGTGTTTTTCCACATCAAACTTGTTATAAAGATAATAATTGTTCTTTAATAAATCGATAAACTTAGAGAATAACGTCTCTACTCTCGGACTAAGTTTAATTATCTTGTCTTGATAAAAATTACAGATATATTTTAGGTCGTCACCAATAGCTTCTAATAACGACACCACCATATAAGTAATCTGTGGATCTTTTACTAAAGAGAAATTATATTCATGAAGCAATCTTACTCCCGCGAGGGTTAATTTATTCTGGGTTTCTTCCTGCTTGCGGATTAGGTTTAAAGAAGAAGTCTTCCCAATCTTTAAAGAGTTCAATATATCCTCTCCCATCGCAATAGTAACTAAAAACGCCTTGTTTACTAAATCATTAAAAGATTCTTTTAAGGGGGAGGCTACATTCTTGATTACACAAGAGTTTATTTTGTGCGAAACAATTTCCATCCCAATCAGGTTGTTCAGTTCTTTACTGATGTCGTCAATCATTTCTGGTTTACTAAACCGAAAGGTTATTTCATCATATCCTTGCTTGTAACTGCTATACAGAAATTTTCTAGCCCAACGCCACGGTTTATCTTTAATCTCAAAAGAGATGGTTTTAACCTCTTTTCTTACTTCCTCTGGTGAAAGAAGTAATTTCCTTCCTTCTTGGGTAATTTCCAATTCATCCCCTTTCTTTAATTCACACTCTTCCACCCATTTACTCGGTAAGCTAATTGTAAGGGTTCCTGTGCCTACTTGGTTAATCTTTCGTTTCATTTTTAATATAGATATTAGGTAATATAAATACTTTTCTAAATATAATGATATAATTAGGGATAATAATTATAATTGGCGAAAGTATATATATGTGTCTCCCTGCCGTAAACCTATCGGGGGGTACGGAAAATTTCCATTATGACATCTAGACATCTTCAGCTGATTTCGGCGTTAAGAGAGGACTCTCGCAGAAAGCTGACTGAAATCAGCAAACAGACCAATATCCCTATTTCTACTCTGTTCGATGTGCTCAAAGAAGTTCAAGGAAGCTTGGTTACTAAGAACACCGTGCTGCTTAACTTCTTTAATCTTGGTTATCATGCTCATGCTCAGGTGTTTCTGAAGGTGGACCAGATAACTAAAGAAGAATTAAGAAAACATCTAACTCTTAACCCTTGTGTGAATTCTCTTTACAAGACCAATAATGGTTGGGACTTTATGATTGAAACTGTACATAAGAATATCCGGGAATTGGATGATTTCTTAGAGAAACTCAATCAAAGGTTTCCTATCAAAGAACAACAAATTCATTATCTGATTGATGAAATTAAGAAAGAAGGATTTCAGGTAAGTTGAATTAACGTGGAAAGAAAGTCATTTTCGGGAAATTACTAATCAAGAGGGGAATAAATGATTTGAGGTTGCGATAAAACCTTCTCTTGAACTCTTCTACAAAATTTCGATAATCTTGGATATTAAGATATTCGATATTTATTAAGTAATCAAACTCCCCAAAAGTCTTTGCTACAAAGACGATATTTGGGTGGGAGGATAAGAAACTCACTAGTTCTCGCTCCAATTCTTCTGGAATCGAACTAAATTCTATCAAGATGGTGTGCCCCATAAAATATTTGGTATCGTTAAGTATCATGGTATACCCCATGATTACTTGGTTATTTTCCATAAACCTTATTCTGTTAATAATGGTCTGAACGGGGAGTTTGAGTTTTTGGGCTATTTGTGTAGCTGGAATTCGGGGATCTTTGTCTAGGAATTCTAAGATCTTAAGATCAGTTTCTTTGATTCTTGGCGGAAGGAGATTACGACGATGAAATCCTTTGTCTAAAGGCAGAGGCAGTCTTTTAGTATTTAAGAGGAAACTACGGGGATAGAAATGGGTGTCTACCAAGAGTAAGCGTTTGTTGCTTCTGATCTGTTCAGAAAAGTTAGTGTATACCTCAGAAAGTTTCTGTTGTAGTTCATAAGGATTTCTAGCAGGAATGCCTAACTCCATATCATATTGTCCGTCAAAGATCAATACTTTGTTAATGTAGCCTTTTCCTATTAGATAATTAATCATCTCTTTCTTTTTTGCCTCAGAGAGGTTGTGAAGTGATAAATAAATAGTATAGGGAACGTATCCAAAACCCGCAATGTTAATGCAAGTAATGAAGTGGTCAATTACTCCATCCATTACCATTTTGTCCATTCGGATTTTCACTGCTTGTTTGCTAAGTTTTACTCTCTTTCCAATCTCAGTATAACTTTCTCGAGAATTTCTATCTAGTTCTGCTAATATCTTCAAATCAAGCTTATCCCTGATTATTTTATATTTATTTGGCATCTTTATTTGATATTGTTCTGTTTTTTGGTAAAAGGTATTTAATAATTAAAAATCTTCCGGTTATTTTAGAAGGATTACGTAATATGGAACAAAAAATAATATCTCTGTTGAACAGTTTACGAGAAAATTCACGTCAGAAATTAACCGAGATAAGTAAGCGTACTCATATTCCTATTTCTACTTTGTTTGATCTGCTTAAAGAAGCTGAGGTAAATTTTATCGTTAAAAATACTACTCTGCTTAATTTTCCTAAACTGGGATATCATGTTCATGCTCAAGTCTTTCTAAAGGTAGAAAGTTCTACAAAAGATGAATTGAAGAAACATCTTACTTTGCATTCTGGAGTAAATTCAATGTATAAGATTAATAATGGTTGGGACTTTATGATTGAAACTGTGCATAAGAATATCCGGGACTTGGATGATTTCTTAGAGAAACTTAATCAAAGGTTTCCTATCAAAGAACAACAAATTCATTATTTGATTGATGAGATTAAGAAAGAGGGGTTTATGATTGAATAATTATTTAGAGGGTGATGGGTACAATTGAGACGATACGACGATCTCTTCGATCAGGTTCTCCTTTAAACTCCGCAGCACTGTTTCCAGAGATAATCTCTTGAGGGATTTTATAATCGATAGAAGGACGATCATGAACGAATCCATATCCTTGATCTCCAGGACCAATATGGCTATAATCAAGCATAACTTCTCTCATAATCATTATGCGTAAGTTTTCTTCTAATCTCTCCCTTGGGGGTTGGTAATAGGATAGAATTCTATTCCCTTGCTGTTCCAATATCTCTTTCTCAATTCTACGTAGAGAAACCATAGAATTAACTTCTTGTGGAGCATACTGTTTTAGACTTCTGTCTGTTCTCCAAGAGAGATTAGTGTCCACCATGCGCACAAAAGCAGTTTTTTCGTCTTTGTATAATACTGGGCAAGTAAAAATACCTTGTTGTGCATTTTGAGCTACTCGATGAATATAATCCGCACTACTTCCTTGGTAATTAGCTAGAATTACGGAAATTGATCGCTTTTTCTCTGGAGCTTCTGTGGTGGCTAGAATGTGTTCTGCATCTAGTTCTCCGATAGTATACTTCTGAGAACGTTCTAACATCCCCGCTAGGAATTCTAGTGCTCGAACCTTTTCTTTGCGACTTACCACCTTACTTTAACGGTATTAAGAAGAGGTTTATAACGATTTAGTTAGTTAAGAATAATAAAAAGCGGGCCGGAGGGGATTTGAACCCCCGACCTCAAGATTAAGAGTCTCGCGCTATCTCTTGCCTTGCACCGGTTAGAGCAAAGGTACCAAGCTAAGCTACCGGCCCACTGCACTCTTAAAACCGTAAATTTATTATAAATGTTACGGTAAGTTTAAATTTTTCAACGATTTACTCCCTAATATGGTCCTTAATTTCAGAAGAACTTTTCTCGAATCTCTGAATAGAATCAAATATAAGAGTAATCATCAAGAATTTGTCATTCATGACCAAGAGGTAGAAGTACAAGATCATTCTCAAATACTTCAACGGTATGGAGATTCGAAGTGGAAAGTGGTCGATTTGATTAACGGAGAATATTCTCATCGACTGAGTCAGAAAGTTGATTTATATAATTGGTTACGTTACAACGATCAAGATGAAGTGGCTTACTTCTTGAATGAAGCTGGATCTAATTGCTTGAATTATTCTCAGTTTAAAGCACCACATAAATTCCACTTATGGCTGGGAGAGAAAGGTTTTGTTGTGGGAATAGAACAGTTGGGGAGAGGATTTCCGGCAGAATTAGTTTATCGTAAGAAGATTAAACAGAATGAAGGAGCTGCATTTGAATTCTTTGATCGTTGTCAGAGCGAGATTTTCTTTGACGATCCACATAATGCCAAGATGGTCTTTATGGAATATAGATTTTAGTTAAGTTTTTTAAGTGAAGTGGATTTTCTAATATTATGTATACTCTCAAACAACTTCCTGAAGATTTTGTGGTTAAAGAAGTTAGTAATATACCCGTAAAGGATAATGGTAAGTATCTATACTTCAAGTTAAGTAAACGAGAAGAAAATACTCTTGGAGCAATAAAAAAACTAAGCCAAACTTTACGTCTTCCAGAAAAGAACTTTGGAGTAGCTGGGAATAAAGACAAGAAAGCAGTAACCGAACAGATTTGTTCTGTCTTTGGCACAACTAAAGAAAGATTGTTGCAAGTTAAACTAGATACCTTAACTTTAAAATTCTTAGGCTATGGGGATGTGCCCATTTGTCTAGGTGATCTAGAAGGGAACCAATTTACTATTGTGGTTAGAAACTTAGAACCTAAAACCAAAATAACCTCTCTCCACTATTGTCCTAACTATTTTGACGAACAACGTTTCTCTGAACATAATGTGGAAATCGGAAGAAGTCTGGTGAAAAAGGACTTTAAGAAGGCAGCAGAGTTGGTTGACGATTACCATGGGCGAGATTGGTTACAAGAACATCCTCAAGATTATGTAGGTGCGTTAAAGAAAGTTACCATGAGATTGTTGAGAATGTATGTTAACGCCTATCAAAGTTATCTCTGGAACGAAACTCTTGTTGAATATCTTAAACATAATTGCAAGAAGGTACATGAAGTGGATTATTCTGAAGGTAAATTAGTCTTTGTTGATGATGCAGATAAGTTTAAGGATCTTAAGATTCCCATCGTGGGCTTTGGTGGAGATGATCTGATTAAAGATGAAGAAAGCAAATCAATTATTGAAGGGATTCTCAGAAAAGAAAAGATTACTTATTCTGATTTCATTATCAAACAGATTCCTGAACTTACTTTAGAAGGAGAAGAAAGAGCGGGATTTGTGGAAGTGAAAGATCTGAAGATTGGGAAGTTAGAACAAGATGAATTAAATTCTGGAAAACAGAAAGTAACCCTTACATTTACTTTAGGCAAAGGAAGTTATGCCACGATGTGTGTACGAAACCTATTTTCTTAATGATTTAGCGGTCTTCCAGTACATCTCAAAGATTATTCTCATCGCTTGAGAAAATTGTTTGTTATGAATAATTATGCCAATGAGGTCTCCGGTTACGGTATACATAGCTACTTTCTCTCCGTAAATAAAGACCATACACGGAAAATCCTTTAATGAAGGAAGTATTCTCATTTCAGTGATTTTCTTATAATCTGCTCGATGAAATATCTCTTCATTCGCTTTGTCGATTATAATCTTAGCAGGAATCTTTCTTTCTAATCTCAGCATCCTAGATTGAGCGGGAAGATGCTTAAGTGTTTCTAAAGATTTAGTATATCCTCCAAAATAATAAGTCATCTGTTTTTTGTTGAACACATCCCATAGCAAGGTGTATATCCCCCGAAATCCTTCATATATTTGTACACTAGAAGATTGTTTGAACTCTGAAGCTAACAATTTTAGTTCAGGAAGAGCTGACTCGAACACTTTCTTCTTTTCTTCCAATTTATCTTTAATCTTATCAGGGTCAACGGCAGAATAGAAAGTGATCCCTTTCTTAATGATTTTTGAGACTAATCCCTTAGAAAGAAGGTAGTTTAAAGTGTTATAAACAGTAGTTCGCGGATAGTTAACTCTTCGAGCAACTTCTTGCAGATTTACTGAACCTAGAGGGAGTAAGGTAAGATAAACATTAGCTTCTTTATCGCTTAGTCCATATTCTTGAAGGGCGCTTTTAGTGTTCATATTTCTATAAATTACTTTTCTCTATTTAATCTTTTCGTTTTGTCTTCCATTTTGGTGGACAAGATAAGATATACTCTCTAGTAGTAGATAATTAAATAAAAGAGATTATCAAAATGAATAAAAAATATGTCCCTTGGATGATGGCAGGAGCGCTAGTTGCTCTTGGAACTGCCGGTGTTTATCTCAAAGAATATCTAGATAAGAAACTGGAAGGAATGCACCTACCCCCGGTTGGAAATTACTCTGAAATCAAAAAAGATTATGAATTCCGGAATAGAGCTCTCGGTATCTTGTATCCTGAGATGTGGGATGGAGATGCTCTGGGTAATTATTGGATAGACGAGAAAAAAGCTCCTGTCAGAATCTTAGACGGCGATGCCTTAGGAAATTATTGGGTTAGTGAGGATAAGATTATGGAAGACTTGAGGAACATCTATCAAAGATGTGGAAATAAACAAGAAAAATAAAAAACATTTTTCAGTTGTAAATAAAGGTTAGATACTTTATTTACAATAAAAAAATCAAATAAGTTTAATTTCTCCTCTTTCCATCGGCCGTTCACAGTAATGACAGCGTATCCTCAACGGCTCTTGAGATTCTACTGTAAATCTGCTATCCACATGCTCGTAATGTTCCGGTCTAGAGATACAATTGGGGTTCTGGCATTCCACAATATTGTTTAATTCTCTGGTTGGTAAAGGTCTAAATTTTCTGACAATCACTCCGTTTTGGATTATATTTACCGTAGCTCTCTCTGATATTAAACTTAGTTTCCAAAGTTGTTCTGGAGAAAGTTCTCTGTCAGCGATAGCATAGATATCTTTCAACCCATGACGAGTACTGGGGAGGTTGTTTATAATTAACACTGGCGTTTCTCGATAATCCATTAATCCCAACAAAGGTTTAATCTGATATCCTGCTCCCGGTTCAAGATGATCAATAAAAGTTCCGTTACGGAAACGGAACAGATTTTCTTTCTTTTCTCCGGTATTAGTAATGGGAATTTCCTCAGAAACAGGTAATTCTCCTAGTTCCGGGCGACCTTCAAATCCCTCGCCAAAGATTCTTCTTAAAATGGCCCAACGCATAAACATCCCATTTTGAGCTTGACGAAAATACCAAGCGTGAGGTGTTCTATCCACATCCATAGTTATCTCTAAGTTTCGCTTATATCTTGGTAAAGGATGTAAGATAATCAAATTTGGATTAGCATGAGTAAGAGAATCTCCGGTAATTCGGTATATTCCACTTACTTTTTGATATTCTATCTCTCCATCATGTCCTTCTGCGAATCTTTCTCTCTGAATTCTGGTCATGTAAGCTACATCACATTCTTTGATTGCTTGACTTAAATCGGGAGTAATAACTACCTTTCTACCTGTGCGTTGTTCATATTCTTTAACTCGCCATTCTGGTAGAGCAACTTGAGAAGGGGAGATAAGCCAAGGTTCTACATTGTAGTGTTCAAAGGCGTGAAGTAAAGAGTGAACTGTCCTTCCGTTTTTTAAATCTCCAATAAATGCTACTTTTAATCCATCAATATTCCCATATCGCTCTTTGATGGTCATCAGATCTAGCATGGTCTGAGTAGGATGACCATTAGGTCCATCTCCTCCGTTAATTAAAGGAATGTCTATTAATTCTGCAGAGAATCTCGCTGCTCCTTCTAAGCTATGACGAATAACCATAGCATCATAAGTATATCCTTCAAACATCCTAACTGTGTCTGCCAGAGGTTCACCTTTCTTCACTGACGTTCCTTCTATCCCAGCAAAACCATTAACATAATCATTATCTAGTTCGGCAGCGGTTTCTGAGCTAACTCTAGTTCTGGTAGATGGTTCGAAAAAGAGAGAGGCAACTTTTTTATTTGATCCTTTTGGCGGATTAGTTAGTCCTTCCCTTTTTAATTCCAGAGCTTGTTCGATTAAAGAATCTAAATCGCTTCTGGTAAAGTCCCGAATAGAAATTACGTCTTTCATCAAAAGTATAAGTATGCAAGTTAGGATTATATAAAGATTTATAGTCTCAAGTAGGTAGTCGCAGAACCTTTATTACTTTTTACTATTTTGGTGATAATTATGTCTCTCTATACCAAATGCATTCTTCATCCAGCTTTACCAGAAGACGGAACTAGGATTTCAGTAATGAGCAGACATACTGAGAATAATGGGATTACTCTGATTGAAGTGCATTATCATGAGCATCTGCAGCAGTTGGCGCCTCCTCTTCGGCTAATTGGTAGTTACTACAAAAGAGGTCTTTCTTGGGAAGAGTTTGAACTGCGTTACTTAGAACATATCCGTCAGTCAGAAATTCGAGATCAAGTCCAGAAACTGGCTCAAAGGAGTTTACTAGAAGATATCACTTTACTTTGTATAGAAGAAACTCCTGAACATTGTCATCGAAGATTATTGGCAGAAGAGTGCCAGAGATATCAACCTACTTTGACTATTGAACATCGATAGTTAAGAAATCTCAAACACTCCTACTAAGGGCAGATGATCCGATCCTAATCCTGCCTTTTGGTCAACATAACTGTTTATCAATCTGAATGAAGAGGAGTAGAAGAGATGGTCCAGCCTTCTAGTGGGTTGGTTAGAGGGGAATGAGAATTCATTCGGTGAAACCGTTACTGGGGATAGTCCACTCTTCTCCGTTAAAATAGAATAACTTTGATCTGGAGTGAAATCAGTTAATGGTTCATCTACAAATTTATTCTTTTGCGGGGCATCTACTGGAAGGGTATTAAAATCTCCTAGAATAAATCCTTGGGTGAAGTTCTGTTTGATTTTTAGCACTTCTCCAACCTGCTCTTCTCTAGCGATTACATCATCTGATTCTAGATGCAAATTATAAACTTCAATTACTTTTTCCGGAGCTAGTTCTACTTTTACTTTCTCTACCGCTCGGTCTATGTAAAATAGATTGTACCAGAAAGGATTACTTTCTGGCTTAGAAAGTATAAATGCTTTATTTTCTAGAATCGGCCAGTGACTGAAAACTGCTTGACCGGACTGAATCTTTCCAAAGTGTTTAGAAACTTCAAATCCAATCGGGTAAGGAACATAATGTTTATCCCAATTAACAATATAAGTTGCATACTTAAAGTTTAACTTCTTCTGTAAATACTCAAATTCATTGATGTAATGGCTTCTCTTAGAATTAAAATCTATTTCTTGCACTACCAAGATGTCGGGATGATTTTCTTCTATAGCTTGAGCAATTAAATCTAAATTGCGATATACTTGTGATTCGCTAATCACATCACCCAGATTATTGTCTAATCCTGAAGCATAACCCACATTATAAGTCATTACGGTTAAGTTCTTGGGAAGTGGTTGAATTGAAACATTACCATAAGTGATTACTGGTGAAACTTTGGTTGAATTTGAACTACAACTGGTCCAGAATAGAATTGCAACAATTACCCCTATAATTATTAATAATGTGATCAGAATAGTCTTAATCTTGCCCATCTATCTTATAAGAGAAGCTTGGTTTAAATAGGTTTTGGAGAAGGTTAGAGTGCATCATCGAAAGGTATTTAAATCCTCCAGAAATGTATTTATCTTATGTATGAAGAACTAGCTGAATTTTCCCTAGCTTATCTCCAGAAAAAAGGGGTGGACTATGCTGAAGCCAGATTAGAAGAACATCAAGCTAATCGACTTATTCTTAAGAATAGTGTATTAGAAGGGGTTGGTTCTGATCAATATCAAGGGATGGGGTTAAGGTTTGTCTTAAATAAAACTTTAGGATTTTTGTCTATTAATGATTTCAACAAAGATACCATTAAACGAATGATTGACCATTCTCTTAAGATCACGGTTAAAGCGGCTAAGATTAAAGATCCATTAGAATTCTCTCCGGAGAAAGTAGTTCGAGGGAAAGATATTGTTAAGGCTAAAATCAATCCTTTAGATCATCCGGTAGAAGATAAAATCCGGTTATTATCAGAGATAAACAAAGCACTGTTGGCTACTAAACTTAGCCTACCTAATCGATATCTTTCTTTGAGTGATAATGTTGTTAGCAAATATTATATTAATAGTGAAGGGGCCAAGATTGTCAGTAAGGTTCCTCGAGTGGTTTTATTTTATTCTTTAACTTTAAAAGAGAATAATCAGTTTATCCAGAGATCTTGGGAATATGGGGCAGCAACAGGTTATGAATCATTTAATCAATGGAATCTTAATAAACGTTTAGTTCAAGAGATGAAGGCTTTATCTGAGAATGTTAAACGAGGAATAACCGCACCGAAGATTGCTGATGTAGTAGTAGCACCAGAAGTTACTGGAATAATGGTTCATGAGTCTGCTGGTCATCCGTATGAAGCAGACCGTATCTTTGGTAGAGAAGCAGCCCAAGCTGGTGAATCTTTCATTAACCAGAAGATGATCGGACAGCAAATAGGTAATCCTTGTATTACCGTAGTTGATGATCCTAACATGGCTAAAGGGTACGGTTATTATCTATACGATGATGAAGGAGTCAAAGCCAGAAGAAAATATCTCATTAAGAATGGAAAGATCAATGAATTTTTGCATGATCGAGAAACAGCAAGTAAGATGGGTCTTCCTTCTAATGGTTCAGCCAGAGCCAACAATTATGATAAAGAAACCATGGTCAGGATGTCTAACACTATTCTTCTTCCCGGAAAACATACTGAGGAAGAACTGTTTGAAGATATTAAATTAGGGGTTTATTTTAAGAATTTCATGGAATGGAACATCGATGATAAACGTCTTAATCAGAAATATGTTGGCAGTGAAGCTTACTTAATTAAAAATGGTCGATTAACTGACCAACCGGTTAAGAAACCAGCAATCGAGATTACTACTCCACAACTTTGGGGTTCAGCTGATGCTGTGGCTAATAACTCTGAGTTTCATGCTGGTAATTGTGGTAAGGGAGAGCCGATGCAAGCTATCCCAGTATGGTTCGGTGGACCAAGTTTTAGGTTAAGAAAAATAAGGTTGAGCTAAACATGATCGAAGAAATTTCCAACCAACTGAAAAAGGAACTGCTCAAAGCCGGAGCAGATGAAGTAGTCATCAGCACTTATGAACAAGAAGCTAACCAGTTAAAGTTTGTTAATAACAAAATTGCTAAAGTAGGCAATGAACGAATGATCGGTTCTAGTTTATTTATTGTTAAAGATAAAAAAATACTTTCTACTAGTTATCAGCCTACAGATAAAGAAGACATTAAGAAATTCTGTCAAAAGACCATGAAGATGGTTAGACTTCTTCCTCCCAATGAACAATATCGTGGTTTGGCAGAAGGACCTTTCAAGTACAAAAATATCGCTAAGCTTTATGACCCTAAAGTTGAAAAACTAGGAGAAAAAGGTGTGGGAATAGTAGAAGAAGGGATTAACACTGCTTTATCTAAAGGGGCTAAACGAGTTTCTGGGAATTTTGAATATTGCTCTTTCAAACGTCATCTTACCACTTCGCATGGGATTGATTTTTCAGAGAAAGGAACTAAATGGTATTGCTCTGTAAGAGCTTTAATTGATCATTATGCTACTGGACATATGACTTCCAGTGGAAGAATGTTAAATTCGTTAGATATTAATGAGATTGCCGGATTTGCGGGAGAGATTGCCAAGATGGCTCGAAATCCTCAACCCGGTGTTGAAGGAAAGTATGACGTGGTCTTTGAACCTCTACCTTTAGCGAATCTGTTTAATTATGTAGCCGGAGCAGCTTCTATTTTTGATAAAGAAGCAGGATTTTCTTTCTTAAACAAGATTGGAGAGAAATATGGCAGTTCTAATGTTACTTTAACTGATGATGCTACTATTGCTGATGGATATAATTCTACTGCTGCTGATAGTGAAGGTGTTTCCACCCAAAGAAATGTAATTTTAGATAAGGGTCAATTTAAAGGGTATCTACACAATACTTCTACTGCTCGTCGTTATGGGGTTAAAAATACGGCTAACGCTGGATTAATTGCTCCTGCTCCTTGGAACATTTATGTTAATTCCGGAACATATAATAAAGAAGAGTTGTTCCGAGAGGTTAAGAAGGGAATTTACATTACTAACATCTGGTATACTCGGTTCCAGAATTATATTACTGGAGAATTTTCTACCATTCCTAGAGATGGAATTTTTTTGATTGAAAATGGGAAGATCACTCGTCCGATTAAAGAAATCAGAGTTAAGTCTAGTTTACCTGAGTTCTTGAAAAATATTTCTGCGATGGGTAAGAAGCAGTATCAGATTAAGAGTTGGGAAGCAGATATTCCTACCTTTACTCCTGCGGTTTTAGTTAAAGGGATGAATATTACTAAACCTAAGTAATCTAGGGATAAGTTTTTATTCTTGTTTTATCTTTGCTTTTTCTTTCTTTGCTCTTTCTTTAAGTTAATCTTTTAAATAAGAACGATTATCTTCTAGAATATATATCATGAAAACTCTCCTACTTAAACCCGCACAAATTTCTAAAGCAGCTAAGATACTTCAACAAGGTGGTTTAGTGGCTTTTCCAACCGAAACAGTTTATGGTTTAGGAGCCAATGCTCTGGATGAGAAAGCAGTAAAAAAAATATTTGTAGCCAAAGGACGTCCAGCAGATAATCCTTTAATTGTACATATTGCTGATAAAAAGATGCTTCCAGCGTTAGTTAAAATAGTTCCTTCTTCAGCAAAAAAATTAATTAAGAAATTCTGGCCCGGTCCACTAACAATTATTCTGAATAAGAAAGAAATTATTCCTGACATTGTAACTGCGGGTGGGAAAACCGTAGCAATTAGAATGCCTGATCATCCCTTAGCATATAAACTAATTAAACTGAGCAAGTTATCTATCGCTGCTCCTTCCGCTAATCTTTCTGGAAGACCTTCTCCAACTTCTGCTAAACACGTAATAGATGATATGAAAGGAAGAGTGGAAGGTATTATAGACGGGGGAAATTGTCAGGTTGGTTTAGAATCTACGGTAATTGATCTGACCGGAAAGGTTCCAATTTTACTAAGGCCCGGTGCAGTAACTTTAGAACAATTAAGAAAAGTATTGGGCGAGGTAAAGGTAGCTAATCCTGAATCTAATACTCCTAAAAGTCCGGGAATGAAATATCAACATTATTCTCCTGAAACTCCGGTTGTTTTAATTAAAGGAGATATTGAGAAGAAGATCATAGCTCTGTTAACCACCAAAAAGAATCTTGCTTTGATTCTGTCAAAATCAGACTTAATAGACTTCTCTTCCATAAAAGCCGACGTTTATTTCTATGAGGATTTAAATGTGCTAGCTCATGAAATATTTTCTCTGCTCCGAGATTTGGATAAAAAGAAATATGGGTTGATTGTCATCCAAGAAGTCTCAGAAGAAGGTATTGGCAGAGCTATCATGAATCGTCTTAGAAAAGCCGCCAGTAAGAATCTTTAAGAATTGAAATTTGTTTCTTATTGATATCCCTTAATAGAACTAGCATTGTATCTTAAAGCGAGATTATAACCTAAAGAAGTACGATTAACCTTATATTCTCTTCTAGGGAATATCTCTTTTCCTAAATCATTTAGTTTGAATTAGTCCCAATTGAAACCTCTTGATTTTTGGGTCTCATTGATGGCTCTACTCAAATATTTAATAAATTAGTCCCTCTCCCGTAACAACAAAACCAAAAAGTTTATAAATAACTCGCAATTCTATCTGTATATGAAATCAAATGACGTATTTTGTAAATTGTACGATGTATGGAAAAGAGATGGTAAGATTCTCTTTGAAAACGATCACGCTTACTCTATATTCTCAGTTACACCTGCAACTCCCGGACATTCCATAGTGATAGCAAAGGAACATGTAGAACGTCTTGAAGAGTTACGTGGACATTCATTAGAGGGGTTTGTTGATGCAATTCCAGCTACACTATTAGCAGTTCAAGGAATTTATGATTCTGATCCGGAAAGAATAGTTCAATTTTATCAATCTCTAAGAGAAAATCCTCCAGTTCTTTCTTCTGTTGATGCGGCCGTAAGAATGTTGCAAGATCATAATTTAAGAGTTAAGCCAGACAGTGCATATAACGTAGGGATAAATGTTGGTGAGTATGCAGGACAATTAGTAAGTCATTTACATGCTCAATTATTTCCACGAAGAGAAAGAGGGCCAGGTATTGTAACTGCAATGGAAGAGTTATTCCGCCACTATCCACTGATTCATATAGTTGATTAATATAATCCCCTTGTGCGAGAAGATACATCCGTAAGCGTTCTGAAAGTAGGTAAGGAAAAATCCCAATCTCCGTAATCTGGACGATTTCTTATTTCAGAGTAATCTCCCTGGAATGTCAGAGTACTGCTTCATTAATTTATCCAAAGAGAAAGGTCTTGGTAGAGCAATTATGAATCGATTAAGAAAAGCTGCACATAAGGTTGTTTAAGATTGATACATAAATGATGCAGAGTTATTTCCCTTATATCCAGAACCATTTCTAGCAGTGGGTTGATAACTTTCAGAAGAAACTTCTATTGGTTTGTAAGGAACTGTAAGGCTATTTCCTAAGGATTGATATAATCCCATAGTACGTGAAGAAGTATCTGACAAATGTAGTGGAGTGAACGTAGGTATAACATGTGCTCTTTTTAAATAATCTGGCTGATGTTTTATTCCGCTGTAATCTCTTTTGATGTCAAAGATATACTTCATAACTACTGCTTTTTCGTGACCAACTCCCGACATTCTTTTCCCTCAGATTAAAGAATAATTATTCCCTCTTGTTTCGTATCCTCTCCTTCTTTTATCTTCCTCATCATCAAAAAGATTCTTAGAAGGGCTACGATACATTTCTCCCGGATTAGATCTCATCAACGGACTACTTCCACTTCCTTTACCAAAAGATAAGCGATCAAAGTAATCTGGGGTCTTTACTCCTAAATACCCTGTAGTCTTACCACTACTAAAATACTGTCCAAGCAGTGAGACTTTCTCAGTCATATACCCTTTTTCAACTGCTTCCATTGCCGGATGAGGTGGTTCCATTTCCATTTTATCTTTGTGACAATAAAGTATTGTCTGTAGAATATAATGAAAACTAGCTTATATCTCTTTCCGAGGAAAGTGGGACAAAAAAGTAAGCTGTTAAGTTAAAGGTGCACAGAAGAAAAAAAATAAAAAAATTTTTGAGGGAATTATGTAGCCTAGTTGTAGCAGAATTAGGCTAGTTTACATCCGCAGTTAAGACAGTGTGAATTTAAAATAAAATCCACAATTGTAACTCCTTTTGGAATTTGATATTCTCCCATAAAGTTACAATTAGTACATCTTAAAGGATTATTGTATGCGTCTACCATGTTCTCACCCCCTTATTGGTGATTTCGTTGAGGCTCGATAAAAAATCTAATCGAGCATAAAACAGATTATGTTCTAATGGGTATAATGAACCAGTAACATTAAAACCATAACCAATTGAGTGCCGTAGACAGATATTCTTGCTTGTTTAGTTAGTAAAAACCAACCTACTAAAGAAATAATACCGCCAACAATTACCCAAGTTAGATATGAGGGGTCATATAAATAAATTAAACCCCCCAAAAATCCATCTATTCCTATTACAGTTAGTATATCTTTCGTTTTAAGGTTCCTCCTTACTCAAACACACTTTAGAGCTACTGCTACGCAAAGTATTTATAGGAGAACACCACTACCACTAATGCTGATTAGTATAGGTGTTACAACCTACTCAAACGCAGTACATCCGGTACCATTAATACCGGAACTTTTTCTTTATCCGTTAATGTTTGAGCGTAATTATTTAGAAGTAATAGACGGAAAGAGGCGTAGAGATACCTCTCTCCATCTATCACCTCTTTTTCAGTATTTTTCATGTTATCTCTTATTTAAATATTTTATGCTACTGACACCGAAGATAATTTTATTAAACCAAGCCAACGATTTACCCCCAAATTTAAACCAATACCAGCTAGATAACTAGGTAATACTCCTGTGGTCGTATGGTCTTCGATAAAATTGTGTTGTAAAACTACTCCTGCTAAAAGTATTGGAGCAGACCACGTTGCCTTGAATCCTCTAAAATCATTTATTCTATCCTTGATTTTCATAAACACTGTTTCAATCCTGACATTGTGCTTTCCGGTTTGAGAAACATTATTAATTCTATGTTCAACATAATCATTTTTAAAGACGTGATGAAAAGAGTGGATGTAAAAGTTAGCGCAATCGGTTTGGATATAGTTAGGTATGTTCTTATCCTTTATTTTTTGAAGAAATTTAATTGCTTCATTACGGGTATCAAGATTATAACTATAATGTAGATTAGTAATAAATCGAGAATCCCAATCTAAACATACCCAAAATTTATCATTCCTACCTTCACACTTTACAAAGGTTTCGTCGGCATAGTATCTCCCTTTTAAAGTCGGTTTAAACTGTTCTGTGAATCGATACACTTTCGTAGCATATTTTCTGCACCAGTCTAATACAGAAACGTGAGATATTTTGGTTTCTTCATGTCGCCGATAGTTGTTCCTAACTTTCCTACTAGAGAGATTAGAAAAGTAGAGGTCTATTGCTTTAGTTATCTTTAGCTCGTTATTTCGCATGCGAAAGAATCCTTCATCTAGGCAAAAACTCTTTCCGCAATTTCTACAAGTAAATCTTTGGATTTTTCCTCTGTTCATAGTACTTCGATAACCCTTCTTAGAGGTATCTGCACTTCTGCAAAATCGACACATAACATTTTTATCCTTACCTTCATTTTTAGCCCTTTGGGGTTGAAATGCTGAAACCATTTTAGCCTCCGCCTCACTGGTGTTAGCGCACTAGTGGGGCACTTTGTTTTGTGCTTAATAGTACTAATTTATTTCATTTGTTTATAAGGTTTATGGAATAAAAGCACTACTTTTGTTCATTTATGAATGTATTAATTGTTTATTCCATAAGATTTAAATAGTTATGGTACTTTTTAAACTTAAAATGGATAAAAAACAGGACGATAGTGACAAAAACAATATAAACAACGAGCAATTACTATCTGAAATAAAAGGAACATTAAAACCAACAGAAGATGAAGGAAAGCCAGAGGAAATCGAAAGAGCGATTGTTTTTGATGGAACACAATACTCGGCTAGAATCCCAAGAAAGTTTGCTGATGCCGTTGGATTAAGTACAGAGAAACACAAAGTTAAGTTTTACTTAGAAGTATCTAAAGACAGAAAGTATCCACCAAAAATAAAAGCAGAGGTAATTGAGAAATGAGATATTTAGACGCTATAGATAAAGAAATAATTAGGGTTCTTTATAATGAAGGTATCCCATTAACAATTAGCGAAGTTAGTAAGAAAGCAAATTTAAGTTGGGTTACTGTTAAAAGTCACGCTGAAAAACTTAGTAATTTGAAAATCGTAGAAATGACTCCTACAACAACAAGAAAATTACCCAAATTAATTTTGGACTTTAGTTTTATTCAACAGATTTTTAATCCCTCCCGCCCTTATCCAGTTTAATTTTTTTTATTTTGTGTACCCCTCTTACTTTACAGCTTACAAAAAAGTCAAGCTCTTCTTTCAATTGTTCTAAGAAATAATATAAAAAATTAGTTCTCTTCTCAGCTAATCTCTTTGCTGTTTCGGTATTCATCACTTCTCCTACTTTCAACAATCTTTTGTAAAACAGGTCTAGAGCATAAATATGACTGTCGGGTTCTCTCTTCTCGCAGAAAGGATCTTCTGAGTGATAAAATCTTCTTCTCATCTGGCCGGTAGAGCAAAAAGTTCTCATAATAGCTATCGCTCCAGTAACTTCTAGTCTATCTGCATCCTGCACAATTCTTGATTCTTGGCTCTCTGGTCTGATCCCCTTGCTATAAGAGTGTTCAATTATTGCTTTCTCCACTTTAGCAATCTTCTCGTCATTATATTCTGGGTATTTCTTTAATATCTCTCTCGCAATTATAACACTTTCTTCTGGAGCATATTTTGATTTAGGATCATCCTTTGCATAATTAACTACATCATGGAATAATGCTGCCGGAATAATTATTCTTAAATCTCCCCCTTCAGTTTTAGCAATATATTCCGCATTACCTAAGACTCTTAGAGCATGATCAAAATCATGTGAGGGATCATTGTCCTTGATGACTCTTCTTGCTTCTTCTATCATTTTCTCTCGCAATCTCTTTATCTCTTCTAAGGAAGTGTCATCCATAGAGATAAATCTGTCTAACCCTTATTTTAACCTTTACCCTTAAAAAGTTGATAAAGTAACCAAAAGTATTATAAATAGTTAGTAATCAGTACTAATCAGAATGAGACCATTAAACCTTTCAGAAAGAAAAGTGCTTACTTTGCTTGAAGAAAACTGTCGACTTCCTGCAAACCAGATTGCTAAGAAAACCAGACTTTCTCCAGAAGGAGTTTTAAAAATTATTAAACGATTAGAACAAGCAAAGATAATTACTCAGTTTCACACCAAAATAAATTATTCTAGAATTGGTTATAAACTTTATCCCCTACATCTTAAACTCTTAAGGTTAGATCGTAAGATTATAGGAGAGATTAAAGAAATCATCTCCAAACACAAAACCTGTGCTTGGTACAAATTCTGTGAAGGAGAATATGACCTTTTACTTAGTTTTAAGATATTCTCTGAGAAAGATAAATCCGATATGGACAAAATGCTTTTAGAATTAGCCGATAATGTTCAAGAAAAAGATGTTTCTATTGTGTTGCAAGCTTTTGAGATTAGTAAAAGTTTTATTGAAGAGAAACATGCTCACAAACTCTTTCCCATATTTAACTATCTTCTCGAGAGGGTAGATTTATCTGATGAAGAGATCAAGATCATTAATCTTCTCAAGTTTAACTCTAGAGAAACAGTATTAGAGATATCAAAGAAGGTTAACTTAAGTGCTAGAATTGTTTCTTCCAAGATAAAGAGATTAGAAAAATTAGAGGTGATATCTGGGTTCAAAACCAAGATTAATACTGCCTCTCTAAATTTTCAGCCTTGTATTGCTCTGATTAGTTTAAGTAAATATAATGAGCAAGAATCAAGAAAGATTATCACCTATTGTCAACAAAAAAAAGGGATAAACTACCTGGTAAGGCAAATCGGAAAGTATGATCTTGAGTTAACCATAGATGTTCAGAATATCAATGATTTCTATCGGTTAATAGATGATCTTAGAGAACAATTCTCTTTCATCAAAAAAATTACAACTTTGATTTCGAAAGAGGTTTCTTAATTGCAGAAGAACAATATTTTTATTCTTGAGCTTGAAGATAATATCCAAATAAACTGTCTTTAATCACCGTTCCTTTAACTGTGACTTCGGTTCCTTCTTTGGGCAAAGTATCGCTTTTCACAGAAATACTCTCTCCCTTATCATCTTTTAAGGTGTACCCAGAAAGTTTTCCTAGTTTAAGAGAATTATCAACTTTACCGCTAAGAGTAACGGTCTTGCCGATATATTGTTCGGTTTTAGCTTCTTTAATGGTGAGAGTAGAACATCCAACTAATAATAAAGCTACTAGAACTATTGGTAGTATGAATAGTATGTTTTTCATTTTACTTTGCTACTTTCTTCTTAGCAGCAGCGGCTTTTTTCTCTCTCTGAGCATTTCTGATTGCACGTAGACTAACATCAAAGTGAACTTCTTCCGGAAACTTCTCCACGGTGGGATTGTCATGCTCTTCTTTCAACTTCTTTACTGCTTTATGAAAGAATTCAACCTGTTTCTCAGAAAGAGCCCCGAACTTTAAATAATTTATTTTGATTGAACGTAAGAAAGAACTTTCCTTATAATATTCTTCTGGGATGTTTAACATCTTCTTCATCTTTGGATCTTTAACTTCCCCAGTAAGTTCATTTTTCTGACATTCGTAACAAGTGGGAAATTTATTTTTCCAGGTAACTAGAACAAAATTCTTCTTGCAACGAGAACATCTTTGTTTATAGGTAATTCGCATATATATACTAGAGAATGGATCCTATATAAAGGTATGCTCCTATTTTAGAAGAATTAAAAAATTTCTTTGAAAAATCAAGCAAAAACCATAAAAACCCCCTTCAAATCTTTACCTTAAAATGATTGTTGGAATTGTCGGAAAGGCCAATGTTGGAAAAAGTACTTTCTTTAAAGCAGCTACTTTAGCAGACGTTCTTATCGCCAATTATCCTTTCGCCACCATCAAACCTAACGAAGGAGTGGGCTTTGTGAGAGTGGAATGTGTGGATAAAGAGTTTGGCCGACAATGTAATCCCAGAACTGGGTTTTGTATGAAAGGTAAACGTTACGTTCCAGTACAGATGATTGATGTTGCTGGTTTAGTCCCTGGTGCACACGAGGGTAAAGGGATGGGTAACGCTTTTCTGGACGATTTACGTCAAGCTGATGTTTTAATTCACGTGATTGATGCTGCCGGTACCACTAACGAAAAAGGAGAACCTCAAGCTCCCGGTAGTTACGATCCTGCTGAGGATGTTAAGTTCTTAGAAGTGGAATTAGATTTATGGTATTTAGGTATTCTTCAAAAAGGATGGGATAAGTTTGCTCGTACCATTGTTCAAGAAAAGAAAGAAATCCACATCGCTTTAGGCAAACAGTTATCTGGGCTGAAAGTTACAGAAGATTTAGTTAAAGAAACCATGGAAAAAATTGGGTTGAATAAGGAACATCCCGATAAATGGAGTGAAGAAGAGTTGTTAAAATTAGCTGTTGCACTTAGAAAGATCACTAAACCCATGATTATCGCTTGTAACAAGATTGATATCCCGGTGGCTCAAGAGAATTTTCAACGATTGGTTAAACAGTTCCCAGACAGAAAGTTTGTGGGCTGTTCTGCTGAATCTGAACTAGCATTGAAAGAAGCAGCCAAAGCTGGCTTGATTGAATATCTCCCCGGAGATAAAGAGTTTAAGTTAGTAGATGAGAATAAACTTAATGATAAACAAAAATTTGCTCTTGGGTTCATTAAAGAGAACATCTTGAATAAGCTAGGAAGTACTGGAGTACAGCAAACTCTAGATGCTGCCGTGTTTGATTTACTCGGTTATATGGCTATCTATCCTGGTGGAATTAACAAACTAGAAGATTCTGATGGTCGGGTCTTGCCGGATTGTTTCTTAATGCCCCCTAAGACTACTGCTTTAGACTTTGCATTTAAACTGCATACTGATTTTGGTAAGAATTTCATCTGTGCTAAGGATGTTAAAACTAAAAGAACCGTAGGAAAAGAACATCCTTTAAAGAATAGAGATGTGATGGAAATAGTAGCAGGAAAGTAAATGATTAAATTAATTATCTTTGATTATGATGGAGTGATTGTTGATTCTTTTGCTAATGTCCATAAGGTTTATCAAATCCTTTGTAAGAAATTAGGAAGAACTTGTCCTACAGATCTAGAATATTTCCGTAATGTTTATGGATATTCCTCTTATGAATGTTATAATAATTTAGGTTTCTCTGAAGATGAAATGATTAAAGGTAACGAAATATTCAGAGAGGAGATTAAGAAAACCACTTCCCTTCTATTCCCTGAGATTATAAGTGTGATTAAAGAATTAAGTCATAATTATCGTTTAGCTTTGATTTCTTCTTCGTATAAAGAGGAAGTTGAATCTAAGTTAAAGAGTTTTGGTCTTTTTAGTTATTTTGAAAAAGTTCTGGGAAGAGAAAAAACCGAAGAGAAATATAGAAAAAGAGAAGTTATTCCTCTATTATTAACTGAAATGGGGGTTACTCCTGACCAAACTTTAATGATTGGAGATAGAGAAGTAGATTTTAATGGAGCAACTGCCGCTGGAATAAATAGTGTGATTCTGGTAGAATATGGTTGGGGATATAATCCTAAGAATATTCCAAAGTATCAATCCAAATATGTTGTTAAAGAGCCACGAGACCTTCTGGAAGCAGTAAAGAAATTTTAGTTGGGTTTGGAATATGTTTTGTAGAATATATTTCTCACTACTCTTCTTAAGAATATTATGTCTTGGTGTATAGAAATCATTAAATACCCACTTTGACCTTAATTGGGTATGCCCAGCTTTATTAAGAAATTCTTTACTAAGTCCGAACCGGAGATAAAAGCTGTTGCTGAACCTCAACCCGTTCCAGCAGCTAAATCTAACGCTGAACAGATTCTGTTAAACAATCTAGAATCTTGGCTAAAGGCTCAAGAAACTTCTTTCCTAGATTCTGGAAATGTTGATGAAGAAATCCAAGATTATCTTAACAACCTCAAAACCGTCGCTCAACAGATCAATCACTTAATCGATCAATATATTGACCATTTAGATTTAACTAAGTTAAGGTACACTACCGTGGGAGAGATTAACTTACTGATTTCTGATGCTCAAGCCTTAGTTAAATTAGTCCATACTAAACAGCCCTTAACTTCTGAGAACATTACTCGTTTTAGTGCAGCGATCCAAGATCGAGCCAGAAAACTGATGGAAAAGATGGAAGCACAAAGTTTAGGAGAAGAGTTAGTTTCTTTATGGGGTCTAAACACCGATGTAGATAATCCTTCTCAGAATAATCCCTTATGGCTAGAATTGAACAAGATTAGTTTGCTTAAAGATGAATTTGAACATAAGCGTGATTCTAGCAAATGGCAAGCATGGAGTTGGTTACAGAGATTAAATTCTATGTTGCTTGAGTCCAATCAACGAGTTCAACAACTTAAACTAAGATTTAAGACTAACCAACAACATCTATTGCAAGCACAAGAAAGTTTAGAAGAAAAGCAGAGAGAATTCTCTATTCTGCGTCATGAAGAAGGGTTTGAAGAATTGGAAGATCGAGAGGAACAAAAAGATGTTCTTTCTCCACAGATGGAGCAGGCTAAACAAACCGTGTTAGTTTTCTTCTCCCCGTTAAAACCTTACTTACATCAGTTACAAGAATTTGATCAAGATAACGGAATTCTTGATGATTACCTTACTAGTTATCTTACTGCTTTCTATGAAGATGATGATTTGAATATTATCCCTATTATTCGTAAATTAAGATTGTATATGGAAGATCAACGAGTAAAGATTGATCCTAACGATTTATCTCTAATCTTGGACCGAGTCGAGCAAGCTAATTCTGGAAAGTTGAGAGAATTACATAAAGAGTATACTCAAGTTAAAGGAAAGTATGCTGAAGCTGAAAAGACGGTTAACCGCGCTCTATCGATGCGTTATGAAGATGTTAAGTACCGAGTTGACCATTTTGAAGCAGAAGTGAAGAAATTGAAGAAGCAAGTAAAAGAGATTGAAGAACAGACCAAATTGGAAGAAGTCTCACAGAAGAAAGCTAAAGATAAATTTGAATCTTTGATTAGAAATCATCTGGAAAAAGAAGTTGAAGTCCTGTTGTAATTATTACTCTTTTAGAATAGTAATATTTATAAATGGGTTTTGGGTTTAAGGAGACTATTTCAGAAATATATTTTTAGAGGAATACAATGGCAAAAGATAACAAAGTTAATCCCGAAGTTCAAGAACAGTTAGAATTATTAATTCAAACCATGATAGATAATGGAGTAGTGGCTCGAGTTGCTCCTGAACCTATTTATGAGCAGTATGGTTTTCAAGGTCGAGCAGCAGTAGGACAGACCGCTGAAGAACTTCATTATGATCCTTCTAGTGTAGGTGAGTTTATTACAAAAACTTTTCGTGAATCTCATTTGGATTACTTAAAAGATCAGGTTGCTTCTTTTCCATCTAATCCCTCTTTAGAAAGTTTATCCGAGATTGTAAATCTACTTTCTCTTGGAGAAGGGGTAGTTACTGCTTTAACTAATCTCTCTGATACTCCGCAAAGAAAATTCGTAGCTTATAACAGCAAGATTGCTCAATGGCCAAATGTTCTTTCTAGGGAATATGTTTCATTAAGAGATAATCTTTCTTTACAATTGTCTGAAGCAATAAAGGCTGGTTTAGAAGGAGTTGCAGAGGATCTTCCTGAACAACGTCAAGAACGATTAAGTAAATTAGTGCCTTTGTCTAAGCTTGCTAGAGAGAGTAATGTGTATCTACTCTCTGAGGTAAGGAATAATCTTAATTTCTGGGATGGAGTAAAGATATTGTCTAACACTAAGCAGGCTACTCCTGATGAAAGATGGGACCTTCCAAGGGAACCGCATTACTTAAGTGATGCAGGTAGAGCGTATGTTCAAAGTTTAAAAGAAGATTGGGGTCTTCCAATATTATTTAGTATCCTTAGAGGATGTGACTTAGTTACTACTCGTGGGCCGGATGGAGGAATAGTACTCGGTTCTCTCTCTTCAGAGAAGCTTCCTACCCTCTATGGGCTTACTGAAAATACGGGGTTATACTGGTTAGATGTTCTAACTGTAGCTGTAGTCTCTAAAGTGGTAGGAGATTTATATTCTGTTGGTAAAAGTATCCACGACGGAAGGAAAAATGCTAAGACTCGAAAAGCACAGTTCCAGGAGTACGGACTTCAGATGGGAAGAGAAATTATTTCTAGAACTGATTTAAGTTCGCTTGCTTATGAAAGAGCTAATGTCGTTTTAAGAGAACATTCTAATGAGTTTATTCCTTTGGATAACTTAGCTAGAGCTATCTTCCCGGTAATTTATCCTGGGGACCAAGAGATTAGTACCAATCATCAAAAAATCGCTTTTGAAGTTGCCAAAGAAGTATCTCATGCAGAAGGGGGAATCATAGAGTATGTTCAGGATAAGGGAACTAAACTTAGATATCGACCTTCATAATTTTTTTACTTTACTTTTCCTTTTAATCTTCTATAACTTTCTTGCAGAGCGTCTATCCCAGGCATCTTCTTGCCAGATAAGAAATCTAAAGAAGCTCCTCCGCCGGTAGACACATGAGTGAAGTTATGTTCTAAATGAAATTTATGGATTGCTTCAGAAGTTTCTCCACCACCCGCAATTTTAACACAATCCACTTGCCCTAAGAAACGACCAATCTCTTTAGTGCCTTGAGCAAACTGTGACCATTCCATATATCCAAGAGGTCCGTTCCAAACAATTATCTTGGCTTGACTTAAATAATGTTCAAACCCTTCCCTAGTTTTGGGACCGATGTCTAAAGCAATCTGATTATTTTTAATTTGATTATATCCAACAACCGAAGTTTTAGCGTGCATCTTAAACTCCTCTGTCACTACAAAATCTACTGGTAAAACGATCTTTCTCCAATGTTTCTTAAGAATATCTTTAGCTAAAGGTAAAGCATTAGTGTCTACTTTAGACATTCCCACGTTAATCCCGCGCGATTTTAAGAAAGTAAACGCTAGTGCTCCTCCAATTAATAGTCTATCTGCTCGTTTCAAAGCTTGTTTGATTAAGTCAATCTTATCTAACTTAGCTCCTCCCATCATCCATACACTAGGATGAGAATTAGAAAAAGCTTGGTTTAAGTGAAATATCTCTTGTTCCATCAAATGTCCAGAGATTGCCGGAAGAAATTTAGCTACGCTAGCTACCGAAGCATGATTCCGATGCGATACCGCAAAAGCATCATCGATATAAACTTCTGCTAAACTGGCTAAAGATTGTGCAAACATTAAATCATTAGCTTCCTCTTCTTTATAGAAGCGTAGATTTTCTAACAGAAATATTTGTTTAGGTTTAGCATTTTTAATCGCTTCTTTTATCTCTTTGCCGATACAATCATCTAACTTTTGAATTTTGGCTTTGGGAAGAAGTTGTTGTAACTCTTTGGCGAGAGGGTCTGTTTTCAGATTTAATACTACTTTACCTTTAGGATCACCTAGATGTGTCATTAAGACAATTTTACAATTCTTATCTAGGAGAAATTTTAGGGTGGTTAAACTTGCTTGGATCTTAGAATTATCTAGAACTCTACCTTCTTTTAAGGGAACATTGAAGTCAACTCTAACCAACACAGTCTTATTTTCTAAGGGATAGTTCTCTAAAGTGAAACGTTTCATTAGTTATGGAAAACACCTTTTTCTTTATAAAAATTGTGTCCGGTTAACTGCAATTCCCAGTTAAATGCACTTATTTTCCGAGATTTCCACTGGAAATATACCCTCTAGAACTATGTTCTAGATAAAGAAACCTTTAAATATCATTAATGTTTACTTAATCCAAAAGTTGTACTATTCATAATTAGATAAAAAAGAGGGTGTTAGGCAAAATGGTTCAAAACGTAAATAAATTCTTGTTGTTGTTATTAGTTTTAGTAGTGGCTTTAGCTAGCAGTGGTTTAGCTGCAGGTGGCTTAACTACATTTACCGAGGGTTTTGATACGGGGGTAGGCAATTTATTCAACAATGTTACTACTGCCGGCGTAACTCTTATCGCGCCTTACGATTATACAGTATTATTCAATACTTCTGTAGCAGAAGGTGGTTCGGTAGCAGAAGGGTATTTGAGAACAAATAATAATTTTAGTGGGATCATGAATTTTAGTCTTTCTGTAGATATCAATCTTACTAATACTTCTGATCAGATGATTGGCGGTAATGGTGGTATTACTGCTACTATTATGGTTATAAATGGGACTCTTTCTCCTTTTACTCAATGTGGTCTTACTTTGCGTTATGGTACTCCTTCTGGTCTTTATTTAATGATAGCTAATGGTTCTGGGGTTCCTGCAGCTATCACCCCTATTAGTACTCTCTCTGGAACTTTAATGATGAGATATACAAATAGTTCTGCTAACCAATTTAATTGTACTTTTGCCGGGTCTTCAGTAAATATGACCTCTACTAATATTGGTGTTGGGTATGGGATTATGCTTAAGTCCAGTGTATCCAGTGATGCTACTTATTCGGCCAACGCCAGCGTGACTTTCGATTATTTCAATTACAGTGTAACTGGAGGAGTAGTTATGACTCCTTCCACTTCTCTTACTCCTTTCTATGACACTTTTACCGGAGTTGCGATTAACGATAGCAGGTATAACTTTAATGTTTCTGGGTCTATGAGCATCTCCCAAGATAGTAGAATCATCCTGAATGGTTCCGGAGCTACTAGTGGATCTGGAGTTATCTGGACCAAACGTTCAGTCAATCTCAGTAATAATTTTACTCTCTCAGTTAAGTTGGGTAAGCTTGATAATACTACTTATAGTATTCTTGGTGGGGCTAATGATCAATTTGCGTTCGAATTATCTGTGGGGAACTATTCTAGTCTGCCTAGTTCTACTGAATTCTACACTTGTAAACTAGTAAATAATGGAACTCATCTTGGTTTTACTAATCAGGGTTCACCAGTACTTTCTCCGGTTACTTACATTGAGAATGCCACTTTGACTTTAAGAGGTTATAATAATAATTCCTTTAACTGCGAATATAATGGTGTGACTGTTTCGGGTGTTAATGAAAGTTCTCCTAGCGGGACTTATTTTGTGAGCATGTATGGTAATCGTGTGGCTAATGCTTCTTTAAATCTACAACTGGATGACTTAAACTTCACTTCAATTGTTGGAGGAGGAACTCCTCCTCCTGTAACTTCGTCTATTAATTGGAACACCTTTACTGGATTCTCTGGAAATACTGCTCCTTATGCTTCTAACGGTCCGGGATGTTATCCTCCCGGTATGGGTTCCGGAACTAATTCCTATACTACTCCCGGTCAAGGGTGTACCAGTAATAACACCGTTGCTGATGATTTAGGTGCAGTATGGGTAGATATGACCTCTAGTTATATCGGCTGGCAATTAATGGGTCCAAATTTTGCTGATGCTCAGTTCTGTAATGCTACTGGTTCAGTTGGTAACATGTTGATCTTAGAATTCAATGCAGATAATAACCAATCTACCGGGGCACAGGAAGGTCAAGGTTATCCCGGTTCAGATTATAAACTGTTATTTAATTCTGGCGGAGCTTTCTTCTTATATTATAACACTAGTAATGGTAATTTCACCATAAATTCTTCTATCAATGTTTCTACATTTAAAAATTGTAGTTCGGGTATCATGAAATTTGCAGTTAATAGAACTGCTATTGCTAACCTTCAGGGGATGGCCTTTGAAGTTAATGTTATTGATACTGGTTTAGTGGAAAGTTTAGGTCATGCTGGAGATAGTAAGATGATGATGGGTGGATCTCAAGATATGATGTTCCAAGGTCAACATCCTTGTAGGACCGTTACTGCCGAAGTTAATTGTACTACTTCCTCTAATGTGAGCGGTACTTTGTATAGTTGCCGTTGGGATAATTTCCAAAACAGTTGTAATCCTAACTTTATGCAGATGGGTGGTTCAGGAATGACTTGTTCAGACTTCTGTGGTGCTTGTAATACCACTGCTACCTGTACTGCTGGTGGTAAAGGTAAATGTCAAGTAGTTACTGCACCTCCCAATATGCCTCCGGAGGTTACTCCTTTTGAAACTAATAAGATGTGTGTCGAAGATATGAGTAAGTTTGTACAGGGTGGCGGTTCTTGTGACAGTGATTGTCATAATTGTTACAGTTCTTCAACCTGTGGAAATTCTTCTTATCCTAGTGCGATGGGTAGCGGAGCAGGGTGTAAATGGGTAACAGACACTCAGTTTGGTAAGTCTTGGTGTGATTTAAGTACTACCAATTACGATTTTGCTTGTAGTGCTAACAATTTTGCTAAATGTCTTAACCAAACTGGTTGTGAAGCAGTAACTGGAAATTGGAGTTCTAATTTTAATTATTGTTACAATGCTTCTGCAGAGTTGTGTTATGATGGAACTGATAACGATGGAGATAGTGCTATAGATTGTGTTGATTCCGATTGTTCCAAAGATTCTGCTTGCGGTGGTGACATTGATGTTCTAACTGGCGGATTTGGTACTCTTGATCCGTATGAAGCAATGAAGAAGTCCATGTTCCAAGATATGGATCCTGGTGCTCCGGTAATGTTAAGCGCTTCTGCTCCTAATCTTAGTTTAAGGGGAGACATTGATGTTTTAGGGTTTAGTATTAAGGACATGGGTTCCTCTTTAGGTATGGGTTTAGATGTAAGCAATATGTCTCTATCTTTATTATGTGGTGGCCTTAACTCTGGTCAGTATTTCTTTGTTGTAGATAGTGATACAAACACTAGTACTGGGTGTACAGTTAATATCTCCGGAACAAATTATACTGGATTTGAGTATAAGTTTGAATATATCATTAATAATAATGGCACTGATGGACCGTCAGAAATCCGTAGAGGATATCGTTGTTTTAACGGAGCATTTTCTTTGTACGGAGCTAAACTTGCTGGAGCTCCAGCCGAAGCAAACTTTGGTAATCTACCGGTTTCTTGTCAAGCTAGTGTAGCTATCATGGCGGTAGATAAAACCGATATGGGTAATCCTCAAAATGGAATTCGTTTCATGGCTGCTAGTGCAGACAATGTTACTGCTTTAAATCAGGCTAATGATTCCAATTTAGGACCTAGCAATCAAGGAATTTATTATACTGCAGGAACGGTCGATTTCAAACCAACTAACTGCTTTGAAAATCCTATGGCTTGTGGAACTGCTTTCAGTATGATTGGTGGCGGAAAATTCATGCCTTTTGAAGATTGTTTCCCTTCCAGCGGTGATGAAGATTTAGATGGTTTAACTAACTGTGCAGATTCTGATTGTAGTATGGCTCCTTGGTGTAGTGGAACTGATTATACTACTGGAGATAAAACTGCTCCTACCGTTCAAAGTAATAAAGTAGACACTTTCAACGACTTTGCAGTTATGCATTGGGTAACCAACGAACCTTCTAATGGAACGATAACCTTCCATGCCAGTTCTTGTGCAAGTAATGTCGCTACTTATACTTTCTATGAGTTAGGTAATCCGGCTATGACTGCTGACGATTATCGACCTTGGCACGACTTGCCGATTAAGAGTGGTAGAACTGATTCATTAGGTGCACCGGTTACTTTAGCCAGTGGTCAAATCTATTACTATAAATTAACTGCTTGTGACCGTGCTGGAAACTGTGCTTACAGTGGATGTTTAAACTTTACCACTGCTGCTTCTGCAGCTAACGTATCGTATAAGTTTGATTTCGTACCTCCTGCCAATCCTTTATTAAGTGACATGACCTTTAAGATTTGGAACGGTTCAAGTTATACTAACGTAACTCAAGGTACAACTCAGAATACTTCCTATATGAACAATGCTACTTTAAAGTTTGATAATCCTGTAGCTAATTGGAGCATTGATTTAGAAGGTATTGATATGTCTCAAGCATCAAACTTTAATTTATCTGATGCCTTTAATGTTACTGACTTTGGTAATAAAACCTATATGGGTATGCAAAACTTAAAGTGGACCGAGATAGCTCAAGGGTTAGGTGCAGATGCAATCTTGTTGGTTATTCCTGAAGGTGGAGATGTCCTACAAAAATGTAACGAGAATAATTTAAGTGATTGTAGCGACGTTACTAATGCTGATGGAGTTGATAAAGTAGCTGGTGGAACTGGGTATGCTAACACCACTTGGAGAATACCGACTTCTTTAGGGTTCTCTGTTTATACTTCAATCGAAGCAGATAATACAACTACTGTTTACAACTTGACTTTTACTAACCAGAGCGCTTTAGTCAGTACCGTAGCTTCAGGTGCTAACGCTACCTATAACATTAGTGTTCGTAATGAAAATAATGTTACTCGGGTGTATAATCTCACTGTGGTCACCACTTCTGGGGTGTCTAGCAGGATTAACCAGACTACCCTGATGCAGGTAAACATTACTAACGAGACCACTTACGCTAACGTGATTGTCGACGTAAACAGTACAACTAGTGGTGTTTACTCTACTTACGTCCTAGCTACTTTGTATGATAACGCTACCGTTGTGTTGAACTCTAGTGATGATAACATCGTCATGGTAACCACTGTAGATGCTACTGCTCCTACAGTAACTTTGAATACTGCAAACAACAGTTGGACCGGAGACGGAATGTCTGTCTTTAACTTTACTTTTGTGGATGGAGTCTCTGCTACTGCTACTTGTAGTTTGTTTATCAATGGAGCACCACGTAACGACAGTTTGAGTGCAACCAATAACACCGCTACCTTGATTATGTCTAATACCAGCGCGGTAGATGGAGCATATACCTGGTATGTAAATTGTACTGATCTGTATAGTAATGTTGGGGCATCCACTCCTCGAGTGATTAACGTGGATAAAATTGAACCGGTAGTAAGTTTGGTAAGTCCCGCTACAAACACTTGGAGTACTAGTGCTACACCTAACTTCACTTTCAATTCCACTGATGCTTCAACTGTGGCTTGTACTGTGTATGTTGGTGAAGTAGCGATGGGAACAAATAGTTCCGTAACTAACGACACTAATACTGTTATAACTGTAAATGCAAGTTTAAGTCAAGGAAGTAATAGTTGGTATGTTAATTGTACTGATCAAGGTGATAATATCGGTAATTCTACTACTCAAACCGTATTAGTAGATGCAGTATCTCCAACTTCCTTAGTTAATAATGTCAATGGAGTAAGTACGGGTTATGGTACTAACAACGCTACTTTAACCATTAACTTTACTGCTAATGACACTTACATCATTAACTGGACTTTGTCGTTGTACAATTCTACTTCAGGATTGTTGCAGAACTGGACTGAGACAACTAACAATGTGTCTACTGTGGAAAGTTATACTGCTACAGCTAACGGTACTTACTATGTCAACTTAACCGTAAGAGATAACGCCACCAATACGAACAATGCATCATTCACCTTTTATGTTGATCAGACTACACCGGTGATTAATAGTTTAACTGTTAGTAGTATAATCACTACTGGTGCAACCCTAACTGTTAATGCCAGTGATGTTTATTCCGGTATAAATAACTGTAATTACAGCGATGCAGGAAGTGGCAACTTAACTTTAAGTGATGGATTATACACCGCGACCTTAAGCAGTTTAACTGCCAATACTGCTTATACTGTAAACGTAACTTGTTATGACTTGACTGGATACTTAGTAAGTAACACCACTAGCTTTACTACTAGTGCTGCTAGCAGTTCTAGCAGTTCAAGTTCGTCTAGTAGTTCTAGTAGCAGCGGAGGATCTACCGGTGCTACCGGTGGAATCTCTAATGGAGCTGTAGGTCAGTTTGAACAAAGAACCTGGACTTCGGTTAATGCTGGTGAAACTGCTACTGTGCCCGTACCAAATGGAGAGATTGGAGTAACTGAAGTATCTTTTGAGTTAAGTAAAACTCTTTATGGTGTGTGGATGAAAGTAGCAAAGATTGAAAGCTTACCTGGTGAAGTTAAGAACTTCGATCAGAAAGTGTATCGATACATTGAAATCACTAAATCCCTAACCTTTAAAGAGGGTGATTTCAAAAATGCACAGATTGATTTCAAGGTTAAGAAAACCTGGCTTACGGATAACAAGTTAGGCAAGGAGAACGTTGCTTTGTATCGTTACGTAGACAGTAAATGGGTCGAGCTGAAAACTACTCTTGGAACAGATGATGGAACTTATATCCATTACTCTGCTATCACTCCTGGATTCAGTTACTTCATCATCGGACAGAAAGCTAGTGTAGCTGCTACTCCTTTGGTGACTGAACCGGCAAAAGAAGTGTCTGCAGTAGAACCAATCCAGGAAGCAACAGAAGCATCTGCAGTAGAGGTTAGTCCTAGCAATGCTAAGATGTGGATTTTCGGTGCGATCTTGCTGTTGATCATCCTGGCAGTAGTAGTTATGCTGTGGAAGAAACGTTAATCTTTTTTTCTTTTTTTTAGTTAATTTTATAATCTCTTAGTTCTTTCTTTATCTTATGAAAAGGGTTTCTTTACGTAGTAAAGAGTTTAGCAAAGAATTAGAACAGAACGGTTATTCAGTAGATGTATCTAAGAAAGATTTGATAGAATTGGTTGAAACTGATGTTTATAAGTTGGTTCTGGTTAACAAACAACCTTCTTTCTTTTATTACAATGATAAATTAGTTCCTTCCTTGAAGCTCCTTCAAACTAGGTCTGAACTGCTAAAAAATGTGGTAGTAGATATGGGTGCAGTGAAGTTTATGATTTCTGGAGCAGATGTAATGCGTCCCGGGATTAAAGAGATTCCTGAAGGGTTAGAGAAAGATGAGGTTGTTGTGATTGTGGATCAGAACAATAGAAAGCCTTTAGCAGTAGGGGTGGCTCAAATTTCTGGAACAGAGATGCAAGCAGCCATTTCCGGAAAAGTGATTAAGAATATCCATTATGTGGGGGATGAGTTGTGGAAGTTTGAACTAAAATGATCCTTAACCAAACCAACCAGAAAGTAATCTCTAAGAAAGAAAGAGTCTGTACCTCTTTGTTATCCCAAGGTATCGGTTTGATGTTCAGAAGGAAACAAAACCTTCTTATGATCTTTCCTGAAGAAAGAAAAGTAAGTTTGCACAACTGTTTTGTATTCTATCCTATTGATGTTCTGCTGGTAGATAAAGATTTTAAGATCGTAGAGATAAAGAAGAAATTTAACCCTTTTATGTTCTGGAATTCTACCCAAAAAGGAAAATACTTGATAGAACTAGCTTTTCCCTCAGAATATGCATTGGGGGAGATCTTAAAGATAAGGTAAACAATAAAGATATTTTAACTAGTAAAAATAAAATTCATCAAAAAATTAATTCTCTTTCATGTATCCTTTATAGGCATACTTTCTGGTCTGTACATCGAAATAAGTTTTGATGATAGCATGCAAATCCCAAGTACGATAATATAATTCATCTAAGTAATTAGAGAAATCCTTATCTAATAATTTATTGTACCATTTGCCTAACCATTCTCCAAACTTTCCTGATCCTTGAAATTTCCTTTGCCAATCAAAAGTAACTTTTGGCTCGATCCACAAATATAATCTAGCATTAGAAAGAGGAATCTTCCTTCCTCCCTGATCTACTTCTACTTCTAATAACTCCCAAGCATGCAACTTGATAGTAATCTCGTTTCTTATATATTGAGTAACATTCTTAGTTAGGACCCAAGTAAACTCTTGTTCTGCCCCTTTTGGAGAAGGAACTTTATGCTTATAATCCTTCTCGTGCCACATAAATCCATAATTTTTGGCCCAATCAGTAATCGCAGCGTACATTCCGTCAAAATCAAACAGGCCGTTGTAACGGAGAATGATCTTTTTACCTGTTCCAGGCAACGCTTCTGAATATCCTACCATAGTTATAAGTAAACCTTAAGGGATTATAAAGATTACGATTAAACCTTATCAAACCACACTTCAAACAGTTCATTCTTAACTTTGAAATTGCCGTGGTGAGTGAGATGCTTCTCTAAGAACTCCAATTTTTCTGCTCCCACTTTTTCTTCAATGTCCTTAATGAAAGGAGTTAACTGGGTTTGTAATTCGGGACTACATTTCAAGTATAACTTAATCCGGTCCAACTTTTCAAATCCTACTTGTTTACGTAACTGCTGTATATTTCGCATGATCTCTCTAGAATATCCTTCTGCTTCCAATTCCGGGGTTCGATCCAAGTTAAGATACACATATCCCTGACTGAACTCTACTTCTTGATAATTCTTGGGGATCTCATGTTCAATGATCAACATCTCTTTAGTGATCTTCACTTCTTGTCCATCAATATCGAAACGATAAACGTTCTCTTTCTCAATATGGCTCATTATGGTTTCAGGACTGTCGATAGTTAATTTAGTGATAATCTGAGCAGAAATGGTTGTATACACCGGTCCGATTTTTCCCCCGTCTGGACGGACTTTTAACTTTAATCCGGGCAATTTTTCTGCTACTTTAACTTCCTTAGTGTTAATCTGTGATTTTAAGATCTCTTTCATCTGTGAAGTGGCTTCTTTCATCTCTTCTTTGTTAGTTACAATCACAATCTCTTTCACCGGCCATCTCAATCCCATTTTGGCTTTCTCACGAGCATTCAAGGCAGCTTGAATCACATTCTGGGCCAGACCCATACTCTCTTCTAGTTTTAAATTAATATGCTTCTCTTCTGCTTTAGGCCAGCTGAAGTGAGAAATGCTCTCTTCTTTTAACCCAAACTCTTCTTTTAAGTTTAGGTAGATAGCCTCTGACATAAACGGGCAAATGATATTGAACATTTTCAAGAAATTAATCAACACGGTTGAAATAGTATACATCACTACCTCTTTTTCTTGATCTTCACCTAAAGCACTCTTCTCTCTGACCATCTGGATATAAGTTCGGCTTAGTTCTAAGTATAAATCTTCAAGAGGTTGAATGGTCTCATCCAATCTGTACCCTTCAAATAGTTCGGTTACTTTTTTGATAGTAGAATTCATTCTAGAAATGATATACTTCTCTTCTGCCTGCATTAAGTTGTACATTATCTCTTTCTTAGATTGGAAGGGATTAGCTTTATTCTCAGTAGCTAAATTAATCAATAGTTTGTGGACGTTCCATAATATTTGTAAGTATCTCCCTTTAACTGCTGCTTCTTCCCAACTGAAATTTATGTCTTCTCCAGCATTATTCTGACACATATAATAACGCATTACGTCTACTCCATGTTTGTCAATGAATTCGTATGGAGAAACAATATTGCCTAAACTTTTACTCATCTTTTTCCCGTCAAGATCATTTAACATTCCATAGACGTAAACGTTCTTGAAAGCATTATTGCCTAAATAAATGTGAGAACATATAGATAACATGCTGAACCATAATTTAGTTTGCTCTTTAGCTTCTAGAATTGCATCTGCTGGATACCATTCTTTAATTAATTTGGGATCATTGTTTAAGCAGTTCCAACTGGTGGTTCCTGCGTCTACCCATACATCAATGATGTCCGGGTCACGATGCATCATCTCACCACATTTACATTTTAAAGTAACCGCATCAATCCAAGGGATGTGCAGATTTTCAGGAACAATTCCACCATTCTTTTGAATCTCTAATCGTGAACCGATAACTTTCACTTCTTTACATTTCTTACAGGTCCAAATAGGGATAGGTGTTCCCCAAAATCTTTGTCGAGAAACAGAATTGTCTCTTAAATTTTTGACCCAGGACTGGTAAGCGTTATTTGCTGAATCGGGTACCCAATGCACTTTCTGGTTTCCTTTAATGATCTTTTCTTTAATGGCTTCTGTTTTCAAAAACCATTGTTGGGTCATTCTGAACACTACCGGTTTATGGCAGCGCCAGCAGTGAGGATATTCATGTTCCACATCAGTAACACTAATGATTGCACCTTCCTCTTTAAGCGCTTCAATGAACCGTTCATCATCGACTTTGGCTCTCCACCCAGAGAATTTACCCATCCCTTCGGGGAAATATCCGTTCTCTTTGAGATTATTAAATGGGACAATCTTATACGGCTTACATGCTTCTTGATCTTCAGGACCACAACCGGGAGCGTTATGTACTAATCCTGTACCTGCGCTTGTGTCAACGTACTCTTCACTCAGGATGACAGTATGGATCTTTTTACTTTTCTTTTTCAGTTCAACATACTGAGGCAGATGTTTTTCAAAAGGATGAATATATTCTAATCCTTCTAATTTATCTCCTTTAAACTCCTCTAAGATTTTCATCTTGCGGTTAGCTACCGCTTGAACTACTGCTCCAGCTAAGGCTTTAGCTAGATACCATACTTCTTTGTTTTTGCCTTGCTGATCAGTAGTTTCTACTTTAACATAATCTAAACTGGGATTAACCATGATGGCTAAATTATAAGGAATTGTCCAAGGAGTGGTGGTCCAAGCAATTAAGTATTCATTTTTCTTACCTTTAACTTGGAATCTGACAAAGATAGAATCTTCTAATCGGTTTTCATATTCACATTCATGTTTAGCTAAAGCGGTTTCACAGAATTCACACCAAGTAATAACTTTCTCTCCGAAATAAAGTAAATCTTGCTCGTAAGCCTTTTTGATCAGCTGCCATTCTCCTTCCATAAACTCTGACTTGATGGGCATGTACGGGTTGGAAACATTAAAGGTTACTCCCATCCTGACTAAATCTTCAGTCATAAGTTTAGCCATATCTTGAGAAAACTTTTCACATTCTGCTATGAACTTATCCATCCCAAAAGTGATAATCTCTTTCTTGGTTTTCAGACCGAACTTTTCCATGGCTTTATGTTCAGTAGGAAGGCCGTGCATGTCAAACCCGTTTCTGTCCCACAAATTATATCCATTACTGCGTTTATATCTTAAGATGAAATCTTTTAAGGAATAGTTCCAAGCGTGAGCTAGATGAAATTTCCCAGAAGTGTACGGTGGTCCATCTAGAAAATAGAATTTTGGCCCTTTAGCGTTACGATCGCGTAGAGCTTGAACTATATTTTTAGTTTTCCAATATTCTAAGATTTGTGGTTCTAATTCTTTAAACCCGTTATTATGGAACTTCATATTCTGCAGGAGTAAGAGTGGATTTAAAAGGATTATGGTTTAAAAACGAAAATAAGGGTAAGGTTTACTTTTTTGAAAGAAGTTTACCTATTCCGTACCCGATTAATGTTCCAATCAAGGCGTAAGCAACTATAATCAAGATGTATCCTAAAATTCCCCATAAGAAAATAGTGATGGGAACAAGATAAGCCGCACCTGAATAATGAAAGATGTAATAGAACCATTCGTACTTCAGATCTGAACGATAAGAGATAAAGTTCAGGTAGATGTAGTTGATTATGATTATAATCAACCCAAAGATTGCACCGATAATTGCTCCTTTTAACCAGGCTAATGATTTTTTCTTTGTCATTATGGTTGAAAGAAATAGGGGATTTTTAAAGATTTCCTATAGTATTCTCTAGTGTCCTCAAAAACACAAAAGCTTATTAATATCTTCTTACATCATTCTTCTTTAATGGCAGACCAGAAAGTAGGTGTGGGGATGGGAGTACTTCTTCTTAGAAACGGGAAGATCTTACTTGGTAAAAGACACGATGATCCCATTAAAGCTGATTCTGCTCTGAGAGGGGAAGGTACTTGGACCATGCCCGGCGGAAAATTACATTACGGAGAATCATTTGAAGAAGGAGCTAAACGAGAAGTTATGGAAGAAACCGGAATTGTTCTTAACTCAGTACAGGTTCTTGGTGTGAATAACGATAAGAACGAACATGCTCATTTTATTACTTTAGCGATGATATCTGAAGATTTCAGTGGAGAAGCAGAAGTTAAAGAACCTGACGAGATAACTGAATGGCAATGGTTTGATCCTAAACAACTGCCAAAGAATCTCTTTTTCTGTAGTGCAGAAGTGATGGAAAACTTCTTACAAGGAGAATTTTATATCCCAAAAAGATAATTTTAATACGCTTGATCATGATGGTCCAAGGAAATTATTCTTACTACTTCTCCTTCTATCTGATAAATCAATACAAAACTGCCAAAATGGATTCTTCTATATCCGGCAAGAACATTCTGCAAAGGCTTAAAATGTTCTGGGGCTTGAATTATTTCTATCAACTTCTTCTGTATTTGATCAAAAAGAACTTTATCTTTCTTTTTTAGTTTCTTAATAGACTTATCAAACTCATCACTAAATTCGATGGTATAAGTCAACTTATATTCCCTTTAGATACTTAAGTGCTTCAGTCTGGCTGAGCTTCTTAACGCCAACTCCTTTTTTCATTCTTTCTTCTATCTCTCGATAACGTTCAGCATTCTCTAAAATAACTTTTTTTCTAAGCAAATCTAAAATAAATTCTTGAAGTGTTCTAAACCCGTATTCTTCAGAATACTCTTTAGATGCTTCAAACAAAGATTTTGGTAAAGTTAAACTGATTTGTTTTAGTTCCATAGTGTTTCACCTATTGCGTATTAATGAGTATTTAAACGTACGCAACTATAAAAGCTTTGTGGTTAGATTTTTATCTTCCTTGTATCAAATATCTTCCTGCTATTCTATCTTTAATTCCTAGGAGAACTTCTAAAGGAATTAGTTGTTGCTGTTTTCCGTGATATGTTCTTCCGAATTCTGGATCAATAAATTCTCTATCTGCAAAATGTCTAGGGTGTTCATATCGGGGAAGAACATGAAAATGTAAGTGGGTGGTTCGATAATTAAAAGAGAAGTAATCAAACTTATCCGGATGAAATAGTTTTGTTAAAGCTGTTTGCAGTCTCTTACCATTAACCATCAATTCTAAAGAAGCCACTTCTGGAATTTCCATCAAGTCTTCCTCTTCTCCCTTGTACCAGAAATAACTTCTTCCTAGCAATTCTTGATTAGTGTGCAGGAAGATGTCCCAATATTGTCCTGAATCAATCTTAAACTGTTCATAATCCATAATAAAGATAAAAAAGAATAAGAATATAAAAAACTAACTGCGTTTGAATTCTCCGGCAATGTCAATTAACTCAACATGTCCCAAGAATATTCCTCGGCAGCAGTATCGTTCTAAACCTAAAGAGTCCATAATCTTCTTGACGTCTTCTCCTTTCTGGACTTTCTCTTGGAATTCTTCCCATAAATGACCTACGGGCTTTCCACACGAAAAACATCTTATTGGTATAATCATTTTCTGTTCACCTGTAAGATTTCTGTCTCTTAGCTCTTGGCTTAGAGTCGTTAGGTTTAGAGGTTTCGTTTTGTCTGACATCTGCAACTAATAACAGTCTGTCATACTCATCGAAAGTCTTTTTTAAATCAGCATTGTATTTAACTAAGGCTCTGGCGATAGCTAATCTGCAAGCATCTGCTTGTCCATTGATCCCGCCACCGTTAACAATCAGATCAAAGTTAACTTTGTTCGCTAGTTCTCCAGCCAATACTAACGGTTCCATCACACGAAGTCGCAAATATTTGTTGCTGAAGTTGCTTAGCAATTGGCCATTAACTTTCACTTTCCCGTTACCGGGTCTTAAAGTAGCTTTAGCAATAGCTTGTTTTCTTTTACCTTGAGTAAGGATAGTCTTTTCCATTTTATAACTTCCCGCCTAAGCTTTTACATACATCTCCTAGTGAGATATATTTCAAGTTGGGCAATTTTTTATAAGATGCTTCTTTTATAGTAATCATATCTTTTCCCTGATATTCTGAAGGTATTCCCACATAACACATCACATGCTTGAATGCTTCTCTACCTCTTGCACTTTTCCAAGGCAACATCCCTCTGATGGTACGTCTGGCAGCACGATCAGGTAATCGACTGAATTTAGCAGCTTTTAAAGGGTATCCTTTACGTAGTCTTCTAGCACTTTCATGCTCTACTACGTTTGACTTCTTTCCGCTAATCACGGTCTTTTCACAGTTGACCACTACTACTTCTTCTCCCTGCAAGACATCTTTAGCTACTAATCCTGCTAAACGTCCTAAGATAAGTCCTTCTCCATTGTAGATTTTCATCCTAAAATCCTCACTTTCTTTCCTTCAGGGTTTTTATGCAATAATTCTGAAATGGACCATACTTTACCTTTAGCTTCAACAATCTTTTGTTTAGCTTCAGCGGAAAAACTCATCGCGGCAACGTCTACTTTTTTCTTAAGTTCGCCCATACTAAGTACCTTTCCAGGAACTAAGATGGTTTCGCCGTCTTGAGCAAATTGGTCGATTTTATACAAATTAACTTCTCTTCTCTGTCGAGAAGGCTTGTTAACCTCCTCCAATACTCTCTTCCAAAATTTACTTTTTAGAACGTGAGGTTGGAGTTCTATGATCAACGTTTGCAGTTGATAGTTAGTTGGACCGGTGCGTTTAACCATTTTAAATTAACTTCTCCATTTCTTCAATCTTTTCAACAAGGATTTCTGCGCTCTGAGTTAATATCTCTTTACAGCTAAGTTGTCCCCAACTTTCTAAAGTGAACAGAATCTCTCCACTTTCTTCTAAAGAGATGTTCTTGTCTAGATCTACACATTGTTGACAATCACTGCAGTCATAAATCTTGTCTTTAATTACTTCAAGTGAACTTCCTTTAACCGCAAAGATTCCTTGTGGACAGCTACTGACAATCTTTTGAGGATCGTTTATCTTTCCGTTAATCTTAATTACCGGTTCACGGCGATACATCGGTAATCCAGGAATCCATTTAGCATGCATTTTACCTTGGCCAAGAATAGCGGTCATGACAATGTCAATCTTCTGTTTAGATAACAGTTTATCAAGAGGCATTTTTGGATAAACAAAAACACATTCAGGGTCAGCACTTTGTGCTTCTTCTGCATAAACATAACCTTTCTTGCTTGCTTTCAAGGTTATCTTTAACTCGCACTTAGCACATCCTGCGCCTTGACATTTACATTTCTCTTTAAGTTCATAACTTTTTAAGTCAGTCTTGATTGGAGTTAATCCTAATCTTAATCCTAACATCTCATCATAAAGAGCAGATCCATTATCTTTGATCTCTAAATCTTCTACTGCTAAGGTGGGAACTTCTTCTATAATCAATCTTCTAATGGTGTTAGCAAACACTTCATCAGAGTTTTTAATCAAGAAAGAAATTTTATTCTTCTTGCGTTCGTCCTTAACTTTTTCTAGTTTGATAGCCATTTTTTCACCTAGACTCTTCGTCCACGACGTCCGCCTTTCATTCTGCATCCGTTATGTGGTTCAGGAGTGACTTCTTCAATTCTTCCGATCCTAAATCCTTCACGAGAAAGAGCTCTGATTGCTGCTTGAGCACCGGGACCCATACTTTTTGATCCATTATGTCCGCCTCGAGCACGAACTTTAATATATAATCCGTTAACTCCTTTCTCACGTAATATCTCTGAAACTTTTTTAGCTGCTCCTAAAGCTGCACTGGGAGAACTTTCTAAACGATCAGAAGTGACCATCTGTCCACCACTGCTTCTAGCTAATGTTTCAGTTTCAGTTACATCAGTAACGGTAATTATGGTATTGTTAAAAGTAGACAAAATATGTGCTACTGCCCAACGCATTTTCATCTGTGGTTGTTGGGGGGAGTCAGAATAACTTCTGTGTTCACGAGGTACTCTGGTGATAGTGTTAGGTCTCATCTTTGTTGTCTCCCTTTTCGTTTAATCGGTCTTCTATCGCTTCTTCTTTCCCGTTCCTCTCTTTTAGCTTCTTCTTTCTTGATCTGTTCAGGAGTTTTCTCCGCTTTGACAATAGGAGTTCTTTCTGGATGATCAACACTAGCTAAAGTAGAAGTTGGTTTAAACACAATAGCGTTTTCTTCTGTTACGGTCATTAAATATCCCGGAGAAGTAATTTCTTTTTCTCCAACCATTACGTGTCTGTGAGTGATAAACTGTCGAGCTTGTTTCATGGTTCTAGCAAAACCTTTTCGGCAGATTAAACTCTGTAATCTTCTCTCTAAGACATCTTTTAGTTGGATACTTAACACTTCATCGAATCCTGCACCGGACTTGATTAACCCACAACGTTGGAGCTTGTCCATCATCTGGTTTTTTTCTTTCTCTCCTTGAGCAGTCTTGTTAACGATTAACCTCTTAGCGATATCTTTATACTTCTTCAAGAATGAAGAAGCAATTAAGACTTCTTTATATTTAGTTAATCCATACTCTTTCTTGAGTATTTTTCCTTCTTCAATGTTCGCTCTAATCCAAGGATGAGCTAAAGGATTGTATTTCTTTTTGAGTTTTTTTGGGTCTCCCATGTTATTTCACCTATTTCTTAGCTTTGGGAGCATCTTTCTTCTTAGAAACTCCTACTACTTTTCCTTTATGCTTTCTGAAATGTGCTTTGGTACGTTGTCCTCTTACCGGTAATCCAGCTTGATGTCTTACACCCTTTAGAGTCTTAGTTTTCTTAAGTCTCTTTAAGTCGTTATCTTGTAAGAAGGTTAAAGTTCCAGTCAGAACATGCTTAGTTTCATTAGTGTCAATATCTCTTCTTCTATTAAACATCCATTCCGGAATTCCGCTCTTATCTGGAGCTCCGATGATCCGGTTAAGATGTTCAACCTGTTCATTAGTAAGATAACCGGCACGTGTTTTCAAATCTATATGTGCTAATTTGCACATGGTGTCGGCAAAGTTCAGGCCAATACCCTTGATATTTCTCAAGGCGACTCTTACCGGTTTATTACCCGGAAGATCCACATTGGCAATTCTAACAATATGTTTAAAATTTGCGTCTGGTTGTTTAGTTTCCGCCATTTTTTGCTTCTTTGTCCTCGATTTTTGTATTTAATCGTTTAAGTTTATAGTAATTGTAATCTTTTTTTTCACAATTACTCTGTTCCGAGAAATGAGCACTTGCTGAAGTTTAAATTTCAGTCCTATAGCGCGTTAACTCGGACTAGTTTTATCTTTAATTCAGGGGTTTGTTTATAAAGGTTACGGTGAGGAAGGAACGAATCTGTCGGATTAAGTTCTAGTTATAAATTCAAAAAAACTTCTTGTTTCTGCGGGGTCCACTGTTTCTTTAGAATTTCTAGAAGAATTTAATGCTTCTTAGAAGTAGTGCTCAAAATCAAGAACAAAACTTTTCCTAAAAACATCGGCTTTCTTATTATTCCATAAAACTTTGCAGAGAAAGATTGATCAAGTTTTCTTTGGCTTGTACTTCCTTAAATACCGGCTCGATTTTAAAGAACATTTGATCATTACAGAAAGTTCTTATCAAAGGAATTCCTTTAGAAGTTAAAGAAGAAATGCATTCATGGACAATAGTAGGAGAAATCTGGCTTCTTTCCGAGATTTCTCGGTAAGAAAGGGGCATCTCTGCCGTATAAAGAGTCAAGAAAATCTTTCGCTCCATTTGGTTTAAAGGAGCAACACAAGGCTTGACCGGAGAATTCTGATTGTTTAACTGAGTTTGATCTAATCTTTGAGATAACTTTTCTACTTTGACCTCAATCTCTTGTAAATAATCAAATAAAGATTGTATCTCCTGAGTATTATCGTTAATAGAATTTAAGTGCTCATCAAGAGCCTGACGTACTTTCTTCAGTTCCGAGTTTATAGCTTTATCTATTTCGTTCATTTTTACCTTTTGGTACGCATTAGAAAGCAGAATCACTTTTTCTGCTCTGTTTCTACTATCCACTCCCCGACATTTAGATATTTTCTTAGGATTTAAATAGCTTTCTGTGTCACTTCAGAATGGTTGGAAGACTTAGTTTAGAATAGATAAAACAAAAGATAAGCTTAAATTAAGCTCACGAAATCTTCTTTCCGGATAACAGGGAAGCTAGGGATTCAACCATAACTTTTCGGTCCATTACTTTTCCACCCACTTTCCAATAACCACTTAATTCTAATCTTTTTTCTGTGGGAGAATGCTGTACACTGAAGAAATGATTTACTGGGCTTTCTTTAGAATCGCTAGCGGAATAATCAAAGAATAACTCTCTTGGTCCACCTGTTCCATTATTCGCGACAAGAAATTGTAAGATGGTTGTTGGGGTAAGATAAGATCCGTGGCTATCTTTGAAACTGTTCCATGCCGGCTCATCATTAACATCCTCAAAGACACCCGCATCTTTCAAATTCCCTGCTTGCCAGAATGGGCGTAAGACTTGATTATTAAATAAAATGCATAACGTTCTAACTGGATTATACTTCTTCCAGGAGATTCCTCTTCCTTCTAATGCATTCTTCAGTTCCGGTTCGAGTGTTCTTAATGGCCTTAGGGTTAATGCTCCGCCTTGACAGATCTCGTACATCCAACGTATTCCTTCTGCAGAATCAAACAGAGAAACGTGTTCTCTTCCCCCATAAACACAGAATGGTTCGGTGAAAATAACTTCTGGACGAGCGTAATATTCTCGCATGGTTCTATCGATAGTTCCCATGGTTTGACCCAATTGTCTAACATTATATGGTACATCCTCTTCGTAACATCCTAAGCTAAAAGGAACATTTAATTTTATTCCCCACTCTGATAAACCCGATAAAGTTAACCCTCCTTCTAGATCGGTTAATGGTTGAGGATTATCTGGGTTAGTCGCTAAGTACAACTTTTCTGCAAATTCTTTTTCCCTTTTAACATATTGGTCTAAATTATCCATAAATGATCACCTTGATTCAAGAATGAGAAGTGATTTATTAATAATTGGATACTAAAGAATACATTCTATCCCCCAATAGATAAGTCTTATAAACTTCTAGATTTTCCCTTTTCTCATGTCCATTCGTTCCCAAAAAGAGTTAGAGATAGAGCTCAGCGCAATAAAGATCTTTGACGATCCTAAACTTAAGTTAGAACAATATCCTACTCCGGATAAGATTGCTGCAGAATGGGTGTGGAGCATGGCCCTGAAAGGTGAAGTTGCCAGCAAAACTATCCTTGATGCCGGTTGCGGCACGGGAATGTTAGGGTTAGGATTATTATTGATGGGGGCAAAGAAAGTGTTCTTTGTGGACAGTGATTCTAGAGCGATTGATTTAGCTACAGAAAATTATTTTCAGCTGAAACAGAAATATAATCTCGGCAAAGCAGAATTTATTTGTCAAGATATCTCTTTGTTTACTCATAAAGTAGATTTTGTGGTTCAGAATCCTCCTTTTGGGACTAAAGATGAACATGCAGATAAACGCTTCTTAGAAAAAGCATTTACTCTTGCTCCTATTATATATAGTATGCATAAAGCTTCTACTTTGAAGTTTGTGGAAGCAATCTGTGACGATTTTGATTTCAGGATAACTGAAGAATGGCATTTTGATTTTCCAATCAAAGCCACTTTCTGGTTCCATAAAAAGCCGGTTAAGTACATTGATGTAATGTTGTGGCGGATGGAAAAGAAGAAATAGGTTCGTTACGGTTTATCTTCTCTAGCATAATCTCTTGCTGCGGTGTAAGCGATGGATCCAAAAAACCCCGCTACGCAGCCCAAACAGCCACCACCAAATACTTGTGAAGCGTATACCTCATTTCCCCAGTAGGCAATAGGTAAGAGTGCTCCAACTACTGTTCCTATACCAAGACCTCTCATCATGATATGATCCTCTAGTTTCCATGCTGCTCTTTCTAATCTGTCTCCTATACTCATTTTTCTCTCCAATCTATCCTCTCTATATTCTTTTGTGGGAGAGGTATAATATCTTTACTTGAGAATTTTAATTCAAAATAAGAAAAAAGAAGGTTATTTCTCTTTCCAATTCACAAAATTGTCCTTCTTTCTGTTGATGAAGAATAACATTACAAAGAAAGTAACTACTAATACCCCAAAGCCGATCTTGCTGTTAGTCTGGAAATATCCAATTGTGGCACCAAAAGTAGCTACGATACTGCCCATGAATAATCCCATTATGATTGAATCTTGCATCGGCACGAACAGAGCGAATAAGATTATAACTAAGTTAAACAAAGCGATGAAGACATATTTCCATCCGTCGTAAGCATTCTTGGCTTGATCAAACTCTTTTTGTTTTTGGATATTCTCTTCGTAACACTTTTGCTGTTTATCATTAGCTGCAGCAATCTCAACCGACGTTGCTTTATCCATAGCAGGAGTAGGATACTTAGAATAACAATCTATGCTCGGTTGATAATATGAATCTGTTCCAGTATACTTTGGAAAGAAAACGTTAGCTCCCAAGAAAACCATGGGTACATAGATTAAAACTATGATTAAAACGTAGAGTAGTTTAGTCCAGTTCATAAATCTAGAAAAGTAAAAGGGGTATTTAATAGTTTGGGTTGAGATAACTTCCGGAATTCTTCCGAATATATATTCCCTATTGACAAAATTCATATAAGGAAGAAAGTAAAAGTTCTCTCTATGCCACATCAACTTAGAACAGCAGGATACGATACTTGTCCAGAACATTTAATGTTTGTAATGACTGACTTTCCTCATCCTGTCGATCAAGCCTTAAGCGTAGAAGAATTATTAGACCATCCTGACGAGATCGGACTGTTTACTTTTTTGTATGACAAAACTGAGAAAGCTTATGATCGTTTTCCTACCAGAAGAGATGGTACTGACCCTTTTCTTCACCCTATTAATGTAGCTTATTTTCTCAAAGAAGCTAAAGCAGGGTATCTAGCTAGATGCGAAGGTATCGCTCATGATTACATTGAAGAAAGTGTAGATGTGTACAAAGAGGAACATGGAATCAAAGATGCAGCGGTGTTAGACCGATATGAAACTGGGCTTAGAGAAGGATTAGAATCAGAAGTGCAACAATTATTAAAACCTCAAGACCAAAGGTTAGGTCTTCAGTTTATCGAAGCGCTAGGATTATTGACTCGGCATAAGAGAGAAAGATATTATCGTTCTATCAATGCTATCTTTAATTATACTGGAGATCCAGAAACTCAAGAAGCAGCAGTATTGTGCAAGTTGGCTGATAGAGCTCATGCCGCTTGTACCCTTAGTACTTTTGATGAAAGAGAAAGAATGTATCAGTGTTATAAGAACCTCTTTATCTTAAACAATGCTAAATCTTATCTGATGAATAGAGGAAAAATCACCGGGAAAGATCCAGTAGTTCCTTCTCCCGAAACATCTGCAGAAAAAATCTTTCGAAAATGTGGTAAGGCTACCTATTTAGCGATGATGGAGCTTCATGAAGAAGCTGGGGCTACCTTACCAATAGACATTAAAGCCAGAATAAGGCTTTCTTTTGATAAGTATGATTATAGTGTTCATGGTTTAGCAGGAATAACTCCTCCCAACCCCGAAGAGACACAACTGATTAAATGTTTTGACGGGATTGCTGAAATGTATGATGCTCGACTTCATGGGGATAAAGAACGGTTTGAACAGATGCGTAGAGAAGAAAGAGAGTTCTTACAGAAGTTCTTCTGGGGAAGAAAACTCAGTCCCAGTCAATTTGAGAAGATTATCGATTATAAAGATGCTGGCACTTTAATGAACATTATCGGTAGGTTATTGTATGATCATGATTATGTGTTGGGAGAATTCCAATGTAGTAAGATGTGTAAGAGAGGACAGAAGTGTGTTCTGTAGGTTTACTCCCCAGTAGTTACTTAGCGAAAGTTTTATAAAGCTCCTTCTTCTCTAGAGCAAAATGGTTAATGATAGTAAGAAACGTAGTCTTAGACATTGGGATATCTGGGATGATAGCGGAGCGATTGGTGGAATCGATACTACTGCTAAAAGAGTCCAAATCAAGGAGCAAGTTGATTTTCTAAAAAAATATTCTTACAAACCACGTTTAGTAGATTTATTTTCCAGAAAAGACGAAGAAACTTTAAAATTCTTGAATTATCTTTCTCATTATGGTTTTCGAGTGGATGTTTCTGAAAGGTCACATGCAAATACGATAGAAGATAAATTTGTGGGATATCGAGGCTACTCTCCGGACTTATATTATATTCTAGAACCGCGTGTTACTGAAAGTTCTTTTAAGGGACCATTCAAAAACGATGGTGAAGAAACTCCAATCGTGGATCTGAACGCAGAGCAGTTTTTATTTCGATTAGAGAATTCTTTAAGTAGCGCAATAAATGCTGCTAATCAAGAAACTAATCGGAAATATACTTTTCAAGTAATTGTCATTGATCGTGATTTACGTTTATATCCTCCTCTCCCTCCTACATTAAAACCTTCCTTTGAATGGAGAGGAGTAGGGGTAGATTATGCTCTGCCTGGTAAAGGTAGAATGGTTCTTGATGAAGGTATCATCACTGAAGAGGGTGGTACAAAATCTCATCAGGCGTTTATTACTCGTTATGATGTTGGTGTGGCCGTTCCTAACTTTGATCGGGCAGTAAACTTATATCTCCATTTAGCTGAAGAGAGCATAAACCGCTTAAAAAACTCGATTTTCGAAACCCATGATTTCCAACCTAAATAATTATTAATCCTTTCTATCTTTTCTAGTTTGTGAACATTCAACGTGTTAAATATAAGGATATTGAACAAGTTCCCCAGATCCAGATAAAAAAAGATTTCAAGAAAGATTTTCAAGGCAGTTCTCCCAGCTTATTCATTGGCCAGTACGGCTATCCCAACGTTAACGTCGGTTTTCTCAGCCCGCAATTCGGAGGTGATACAACCCATTACGACTCTCCGAGATTATGGGCGAAAGGAAAGTTTCAGATCGGAACTATCGCGAGTATGCGTTATGGTTTAGTTAATTCTCGAGCTAACTGGAACATCCATGAAGTAAGAAACCAGAACCATTTTTTAGAAATGTGTAGAGATATTGGGATGTCTCATAAAAGTGTAGAGCTGGAAGTTAATCTGAAAGATCAACCTCATCTAAACTTCAAACCGGAAGCAGAGATCATTCCTTTCGGTCCCCAAGGAGAGGTTCAAAAAGCCAGAGTAACCTCTAATCCTAAAGTTGATTCCAGAGTAGAAAGAGTTGTTTCAGATACAGATCTTAAGGCGGTGTATGCAGTTACTGATTTGTATCGTAAAGGGTTTGAAGAAACTTTCTTGACTAAATTATTATCTTCCGGAAATACCGGATTAAAAGGGAATCGTAAACTTGTTCCGACTAGATGGAGTATCACTGCAGTTGATGATACTATCGGGAAACAACTGATCCAAGAAGTTAAAGATCTTTCTCTCGGAGAATATCAAGTATTCTTTGGTGGGGGATGGGGAAATTATTATCTAGTTCTAATGTTCCCGGAAATCTGGGGCTATGAACTGTTTGAAACATATATTCAATACAAAGTTAATCCTTGGAGTCAAGAAGGAAACTTTTATTCTACTGATTGGGAAGATTTTTCAGGCAGACATCAATATGCTGAAGAATGTGCTGGAGGATATTATGCAGCCCGACTCTCTTTGTTAGAGAAGATGAAAGATCTTAAACGACAACATTCTGCTTTAGTGTTACGTTTTATCACACCTGAATATACTATCCCTCTGGGAGTATGGGTGTGCCGAGAAGCTGCTAGAAAGAGTTTAGCAGAGAAACCAATTTCCTTCGGGTCTAAAGAATTGATGTTTACTTATGCTAAGGAATTATTACAAAGAAAGTTTGGGTTTGATATTAATCTGTTATTGAATGAAAGTAAATTGCTTAAACGACAGATACAGAAGAAGTTAAGTGAATTCTAAAAAATAAAAGAAAGAAGAATATTATTGATATTTTGGTTTAGCTTTACAATATTCGCATCCCTTTGGAAGAAGTAACCAATCCGGTAAATCAACGGATAAAGGACTAACTTCTTTTCCACTCTGATATACCTTATCCACATGGCATCTATCGAAATTACAGGCTATTTCTAGTTTCAATCCTTCATAAAAACAGGAGAGAGTGTAGTCATCATTATACATTTCTACTTCACTCCCTAATACCGCGTTCGCGGGTCTTGGTGCTCCTAACCAGGCAATTAACGCTAAACCGGCTAAACCTAATTTATTATTCATGTGACTGCCTCCTTAAATAACGATATTAGAAATATAGTTAATGTTTATTAAGATTGTGTTACTGTAAGAGATATTAACTATCTTCTCTAGAATACAAAATGTTTTATACTCCCTCTCTGAAAATGAACCTCATGACTGACTTAGAACAACTATATCAACAAGCGCGAGAACATCCTTCTGAAAGAAGAGCCTTTCTTAAACAGGTAGATCTTGGTGGTGTAAGTATGTACTTAAATCATTTATTGTATCGTCGTTCTGATTCTGAGTCTCCGATAACTATTCTTCATCCCTCTGAAGCGGTAGAAGGTTTACAAGGACATAAATCTACTGTTGTGGTTCATCCTCTCACTTTTTATGAGGATTATACTCCTCACTTAGATGATTTCTTATCTTTAGTAGTAGACTTCTCTGGTTATGTCGCTAAACAGGTTTATTTATTCCCTTGGATGGTAATTCCTGAGGCACATCAAGCTAAGTATGGTCGTCCTCCAGATAATTTAGATTTCTTTCAGAAGCAAGTTCTAGTTGAAGGAAGAGCGTTCCAGTTGGAACAAGCAGAAATGGGATTAAGAAAGTTGTCTCCTCAAATGAGAGAAGAGATAAACGATTTTATTAAAGGACATTTTAGCTGTTATTCTTGTTGTTGTAACAGGGATTTACCTTAATCTTTCCAAGTGAAAGGAAAAACATATTCACGATTTCTTCACTCTTATTATTCTTCCTCCTCGGAAGATATATGCAGCCACAATCAAAGCTATCCCCAGAATAATTGCTGCAGTAACATAACTGTTTTCCTTAACGACGATCTCTTTAGGGAATTCATGACATTTATAATCAGCACCACAATAAGCAGTTTGTGAGCATTCACTGTTTTTGTTGCATTCTCTTTTAGAGAAATCAATCAAGACTAAAGATAATATTACTAATCCTAACACTACAATCACTAAGATCATTCCTAAATTGGCTTTCTTATGCATGAATCACTTGGAATAGAATCTATTTTTAAAGATTTATGGGATAGAATAGTGATTTAAAATAAAAATAGCGGGGGGTGGATTTGAACCACCGACCTTTACCCTTCCGTTTTGCGGATATGGGTGTCTTGGGCATATGTGCCATATGAGCCTTCCGCATCAAATTTACAAAACTTGATTCATCGGGCACTCCTAGCTACCCTACCCCGCTATGTTTTATAAGAAACCCCCTCTTATTTAAAAAGCTTCGCTTTGTTAAAAGCCACTCCCGATTGGACAACTCCAGCTAAGGTATATAAATAACATCTTCTTATTACTTTACAATGAAAGAAGTAATACTTGACAAAAAGATGGCCGAATTTGTTGGGATAATGCTCGGCGATGGTTACATAAGTTATCCTAAATGTCCTCGAATTAAAATTGCTTTTAATTCTATAGTTGATAGGGAGTATCTTGTTTATGTTCATGGCTTATTGAAAGAATTATTTAATAGTAAGGTTATCGTTGAACATCGGAAAAATGAGAATTGTTCAAATTTATATTTATTTGAGAGAGAAGTAATCCGCACTATTATTAATGTTGTTGGATTGATCCCTTCACCAAAGTGGGAAAGGGCTAGAATTCCTAACTGGGTTTTTCAAAATAAACTTGATACTTTTGTTTTAAGAGGATGCTTTGATACCGATGGTTGTGTAGTTATTACAAACAATAATGGTATTAGATATCCAAGATTAGAGATGAAAGTAAGTCCTTCTCCAATGCAGGGTCAATTTATCAAAATATTAGATAAAATTAAATTTAATTATGGGGCACATCCTATCGGCAAAGGCAAGGTTAGAATACAATTGAATGGTAAGATTCAACTTAAGAAATGGGAGCAGATTATTGGGTTTAGTAATCCTAAACATCAGCGTAAGTGTGATTCTTTCCTAAAACAATGGTGAATAGATTTAAAAATAAGCTTTCCTTCGGAAGAATAGTTCTATGATAGATAACCCCAAGAAAGTATTCCTGTACTTATATCCTATTTCTGAATACTTTGAAGATGTCATTGAAAATGGATCTCATCTCTGGTTTAATCATACTCATCCCTATCCAGAATATGATCCTTCCGGGATGTCTGCAAAAGAGATTGTGGCCCTAGAAGAACGCATGGTGGAAGACAGAGGTAGAGAGTTTGAATCATTTCAACCTTCATTTAGAGGAATGTATCAAACTACTCTTAACCAATGTATCGAGCAAAGATATCGTCAACAGGGATATCAAGTTAATTTCTTATTGTTCAAGGATCATTGTATTTCTGATCTTGTGCAAGTTAACCCTGAAGATAGAATCCTCTTTGCAGATATTGACTTTAAAATGCACACTACTTCCCAATCTCAATTAGAATTGGGACCAAACGTGGTGCAATATGGTGCAAAAAGAATACTCTATCCTAACCCAGACTTAGTTCTGGATCAACTCGGTTCTGTTTCTGAATTAAGAGTGGCGGGGTTTCATATTTGGGACTGTGTAGAAAAGATGGCTAAAAGAGCTTATGAACGAGGGATTCCCACTTTAGTTGATGAGGATCTAACTGAATTGTTATCACACAATATGGCAAATCCTTCTTTCAAGACCCATCATTATCCTTCATTTAATCCTCATCTTCATCCTCGAGGAGAAATATTCTTTCGTCTTTTTATGGAAGGTCGAAGAGATATCCCTTGGCTTTGGCAGGATTATTAAATAAACTTTTCTTTAAGAATTTCAAGATCATAAATGTTGGATATTTCATTCCTAAGATCACTTGTTCACTTGCTGGGAAATCCGTATGTTCTTCAAATAATTCTAATGTGGCTTTTGATAGTATTGATGGATGAAAATATTCCATCATAGTATGTCCTGGTTCAGAAAGCGTAATGGTTTGATTAAATATGCGTGAGGTTACTTCTCTTTTGGCATAATAATCTGAATTCTGATCATTTACATGGCCTTCAATTAAATTTCTGAATGGATGTTTTGTCACTATAAGTATAGCTGCACCGGGCTTAGCAACTCTTACCATTTCTCCGAGTGCTTTCGGAACATCATTAGATGCTTGAAGTGCATACACACTTGTAACAATGTCAAAACTATTTGAGTTATAGGGAAGATCATCCATACTTCCTACTACAAATATGCCACAACCTCTTCTGTTTGCCATTTCTATCTCTCTCTTCGACAAATCTATCCCGCTTACTTTTGCACCTCTTCTGGTGTAATATTCTGCATCATGTCCAGAGCCACATCCTACATCAAGTAATAACTTTGATTCTAATGAATTTGGGATTAGCGAATAGAAATGCTTTCTAGTCTCTTGTTCGATCTCTTCTGTTTGTCTGGCGTATTCTTCCGCAAACCTGTTGTAGTTTCCCATTTATTTTTACCTTTTGATAGTAGTGTACAATCAGAGAAACATATTTATACCGGTAGTAGTATAATAGTACTACTATGGAAATAACCGAATTAAAGAAGTTGGGATTGTCACAAACAGAAGCAACTTTGTATTTGGTTTTATTGAGGATAGGTGCTTCTGATGTCCAGAGATTAATCGAACAGACCGGGTTCTATAAAGCTAATACTTATGATGCTTTAGAACGCTTATGTGAAAAGGGCATACTCTCAAAGATAATTGAAGGAAAAAAGAGAGTATATCAGTTGCAAGGTCCCCATTCTTTAATTGAGTTCATACAAAAGAAGAAAAGTGAAATTGAAGAACAAGAGAATATCGCTATACAATTGACAAAAGAAATTGAACTTCGAAAAAAGCATATTCTTATCCCTGAAACGGCAGCAGTTCTTCGTGGAATCTCTGGAGTGAAACAAGTATACTCCGAAATTATTCGTGACAAGCTGGATTATCTTGTTTTTGGAGGGCCAAAAGAATCAAGTACCGTGATTGGAAGTTATTACTGGCAGAACTTACATGCTAAACAAAAAGAAAACGGGATAAAAGCTAAAATGATATTTCATAAATCATTGCGTAACTGGACAGAATTGATTCCTAAGAAGATAATAGAATTAAGATTTTTCGATGAAGAATTTGAGCCCCTGACAGAGACTACTATCTATGGAACAAAAGTAGCTTTTGTAGTATGGACTGAAAAACCTATAGTTACAATAATTAATAATGAGCACGTAGCTAATTCATATCGACAAATATTCAACCTGTTATGGAAATCTAGTAAACCATAATGGCCTTAATAAAAAAGAAAAATAAAAAATAAATTAACCTCTTCTTTCCAAAACTGTGACTATTTCTCTTTGGATAGCACTTCTTACTGGTTCATGTTTAGCTAGATCAGTTAGAACCTCTCCGTGAGCATCATACAATACAAACCGATCTTCCGGTGCATCTAAACATAACCTATACTCTGCAGTGGGAGTCCTTATCTGGTATCGATAATTTCCTGATTCTTCAATCACCCAGCCATTCTTGCCCATTACGCTGGTTAGAACTCCGTTAATCTCATTTCCGTGTAGAGTTTCATGACAATCGCAATCTGCGTCGTGATCTTGTTCGCAAGTTCCGATGGTCAAAGAGATGTCCATCTTGTCTTGATAGGCTCTGAACAACTGGATTTCCGGATCAAACTTTTGTTGTTTAATCAGTCTAATCAAATCTACCAGTTTGCTAGAATATCCATACTCATTGTCATACAGAGCACCCAGTTTAACCTTTCTGGAATGTATTTGTGCTCCGGCTTTCTCTAAGTAAATACCAGTATGGGGGTTATTAATACAATCTCCCGAAACCAGAGGTTCAGTTTCATAACTTAATATCCCTTGCATCTCCGGAGATTTAGCCATCTGAGCAATGTATCTATTTAACTCTGCTAAGTTAAGATCTTTAGAAGTCTCTACTCTTAATTCTAAAGAAGATCCGTCTGATACGGGAACGCGATAAGCTGTGCCAAAAATCTTTCCTTGCAGTTCTGGGAAGATAACTACTATCTGCGAACTAGCACCAGTTTCTGCTTCAATAATATTGTGCACATCTCTTCCTCTTAAGGGATCAGATTTATGTGGGGCATCTTTTACCGCTTGATCGGCAGTATAAGCATGCACTGTTACAAAATCTAAATCTATGATCTCATTACCTGTACCTTGACAATAATCTCTCACTACCTTAACTAGTGGAGCTAAACAGTTAGTGGTACAAGAAGCCATCCCAAAGACGGAATATCGATTAACATCTAACTGATCTCCGTTAACCCCTAACACTAAAGTCTGCATTCTTTCTTTATCTCCTTTCAAAGGAGAACTTCTAATCACAGTGCGAGCTCCTCGTTCTAAGTGTTGGCTAAGCTGGTCATAAGTTCTCAAATGTGGTGTAGAATCAACTACTATATCGATCCCCTTCCAATCAAGATCCTTGACATCTGGCTTCTGCGTTATTCTCACTCCATTCAAAGTTAGATCTCTTCTTTGTCCGTGATTAGTATCATGTCTTAACAAATATTCTAAACTTTCCCTGGGTGCTAAATCATTAATCGCTGCTACTTGAATTTCGCTTGATTGAGATAGCATGCGGTAAACTAATCTTCCAATTGTTCCAAATCCATTTATCCCCACTAATACTTTTCTTCGATTGTCATCCATTTTTAAGACCTCCATCTTAAAGATAATCTCTTACTGAAAAAATGGATTAAAAACATTGCCAACCAAAAAACGTTTTTATGTGTTTAATCCTGAGAAAGATATATATACAATAGTGAATTTATGGTTGATATGGGCTTCCATCTGGTTCTGGAGGAGTTGAAGAAGAGAGATTATCTCTCTCCTAAAGAATTTTTAATTCTTCAAGAGTTACTTCACCAGGATTTAACTGCGCAACAGATCTCTAAGAAAACTGATATCCCTCTGGGAAGAATCTATGATCCTTTAAATTATTTGATTGAACAACGCTTAATTGAAAAAAAAGGTAAAAAGCCGTGTAAATATTCTTTTGATCAATCTTCTGAACGGGTATTGGCTTTTCTTAAAAGTAAGTTTGATCACTTTATCAATGATGAAGAAGTAATCTTCAGCATGATTGACGAGAAAACTGCTCCAAAAATCGAGTTGATACCTAGCAAAGAAGAGTTTACTTTCTATTTATGTAAAATCCTTTCGGCTTGTAAGACTGATTTTCTGACTATCGCTCGTTATGGTAGCTTACCTTTTAACTTTTATCCTTCAAATAAGAAAGATTTTCTTAAATTAAGGGATCTGATTGAAAAGAAGCGAACCACTATTGCTCATACCACCGAGATTAAGTCAACTATGGTCTATCAAGCTTACCAAGATGCCTTAAAGAAAGGTAATTCTTTTCAAGCCATTTGTAATAAAGATACTTTCTTATGGCATTTAGATTTAATTAGGAAAAACCTTGGGAAAGATTTCTTGAAGATGGTGATTGAAGATTTCAAGAAAAAATGTCGAGAACATGACGTCAGAATGTATATCATCGACGAATATCTACCCATGCAAGTATTTATCAATCAAAATACGGTAGTGTTGTTTCATATTTATTCAGGCATTGGTTCGGGGTTAGAGATTCAGAATAAAGAAACGGTTAGTCTTTATCGAGGGATGTTTGAAGAGATGAAGAAACGTTGCAAACCCGTAGAGTTGTATCTGAGGAAGGTATAAAAAGTAAAAAATTATAATTCTAGTACGGTCTAAAGATTCTACCTTTTAACTCCTCTATTAGTCCTGGAACACTCTTTTCCGTTGGAAGCAAGAGGGTTACTCCTTTACATAACTCTTGCTCTTTGAATCCTTTAAAGAGATATTCCTTACAGGCTAGGATTCTTTCAATACTATCGTGCTCCTTATGACCATAAGCCGTTTCAAATCTGAAGGTACCGCTTCCATCTACATGACTTCCTAAGCCAGGTATGATACCTACTGGAAGAAATAGCCAGCCTCTTAACTCTCCTTTCACAGTATAGGTGGGGTCACAACTATATGCCCTACTTACCAGTTCATCTCGATCATACCTTGGCATGGCTCTAGCATAGGTTCCGAAAATTGGAACTCGGGTCTTATCTCCTACAATAGCCGGATCATACTTTTCTAATGCTTGTTTCATCCTAGGTTTAAGGTCAACAGTGAACCCATCAATTAAGTCTGCGACTAATCTTTCTACTAATTCATATTTAGCAGCAAACGCATCGATATCTACTGCTAGGGCATCAAATTCTTCCTTAGTCTTAATTACTTGATCTAATGTTTTTGTTTCCATTTTATTATCCCTCCAAGTATAATTTAAATGTCCATCTTATCATGTTCATGAGCTAAATCAAGATCAAATCTCTTATAGATAACCTTCCAATCATCTTCAGTAGATTTAGCAGCCATTCCACCTAGTATCAAATATTTATCTAACTCTCTCGAACCAATTTTATCTACGATTTCTTCTGATGTTAGTCCTATCTTTGCTAAGGTGATTCTACCTTCACTAGCTAGCTCAGGAAAATAACGGGATTCACCACCCCTAACTCCCTCACGTATACTTCCTAACTTACCACTATGTCTAGTACCATAAGTCACAATTCTAGCAGCAAGGCCTTCTTCCTTAGCAGCCATTAAGACTAAAAGTCCTTTTGGAGTTTCTTCTCCTTCAAACAAGTCAGTCAATACATGGGTATATCTTCCAGATCTTACTTCTTCGATGCCTCTCTCAAAACTATCACAAAATGTTGCGGTTTCATACCCAAATGTACTTCCACAACTCTCATAAGCTTTCTTAGCTGCATCTAGATATTCCACTCGATCATCGATCACTAATAATTTTTTGTCTCCAGTCATTTTATTTCACCTTTTTTATATTTTAACTCTTTTATTATTCAATAGTGATAACATAATAACTATTTAAACTCTCTTCCTCCCAGCAGGGGGAAGAGTAGCAAAATTTAAATATCAGAACGTTTATTCTTCTAAAATGGATGTCCAAACTATCTTAGAATCAATCGGTTTAACTAAGAACGAGATTAAGATTTATCTTTCTCTGTTAAAACTTGGTTCGAGTAGTTCCGGAGCAATCATTAAGAAAACTGGAATTCATACCTCTAAAGTTTATGATGGATTGGAAAGACTAGCTAGCAAAGGACTAGTCACTCACATCATCATAGCAAATATTAAGCACTTCAAGGCGGTTGATCCAGATAGATTGATTGATTTTCTAGAAGACAAAAAAAAGAACATTGAACTTCAAGAAGAAGAGATTAAAAAATATCTTCCAGAATTGAAGTTGACCCAAACATTAGATGGAGATGATACTGAAGCAGAGATTTTTCGTGGGTGGAAAGGTCTAGAAACTGTTTTCAATGAAGGAATTAAAGAAATGGGGAAGGGAGATATATGGTATGTTTTAGGAGCGTATGAAGGAGAAGATAAGGAAAGAACCAACAATTTTATTCAAAAAGTAATTCTAAAATGTGAGTTGAAGAAGATGAAATGGAAAGTCATCTATAACGAAAGTGCGCGAAACACTTTCAAGTACGAACAAGAATCAAAAATCACGGAGAATAGATTCTTAGCTCAAGAGACCCCAGCTACAATTAATATCTATAAAGACGTTGTCTTTATTGCTTTGTGGATTAAGAATCCAATTGCTTTCCGAGTGAAAAATCAAAAGGTGGCAGATTCATTCAAAACATACTTTAAATTCATGTGGGCTTTAGCAAAACCTTAAGGTATTGTTGTGATAATGTTACACCTAAAAATATGTTTATCTACTCTCTTTTCTACTAAATATTTATTAATTACCTTAGTTCTGACTACTTTATTACTATGGACCTTTACACTTTTTTAAAACCGGAAAATGAAGTTGAAGAAAGAATTATTTCTGATGATCGATTTAAGTTAGGTTGTGAATATGGTCTGTCTCGACCAGGACACCCGGAAGGAAAAACTATCTTTCATATTAGAGAAGTGTTAGATAATATTGATAAATATTCTCAACCAATCGATAGGTCTGATTTAAGATTAGTTGGGTTAGTACATGACACGTTTAAATATTTAGTAAATATGAAAAGTACTGTTTCTGGAGATAAATCTCATGGTATGCTTGCAAGACGGTTTATACAAGAGTTTGTTTCGACACCTCGAGTTTTAGAAACTATTGAACTTCATGATAGTGCATATCGCCGCTGGCTGATTGGAAATAGAGGAAATTGGGTTGAGGCTGAAGATAAAGCCAGAAAATTGATCACAAAGATTGGAAATAACATTGATTTTTATCTAACTTTTTACAATTGTGATAATAAAACTGGGGACAAGACTCCTGACCATTATGATTGGTTTAAAGCATTGGTTGGAATTAATAAATTATAAAGAATCCCAGAAAGCTTGAAAGAATCTTCTCTGTTTTTCAATGATATTTTTTGATTGAATTAACACTCCTGTGGGCTTGTCTCCCCAAGAAATTAAAACCATTTTGTTATTGCAGATTCCAGTATTGGCAGGAACAGGTAATTTAGTGTATTTCATCTTTAGAGAGGTTCTCTTCTCAAACAGAGATTTTAACTTAAAACTAGCTATTCCCTTGATGACTAAACCTTTCTCTTTTCTTTTAGCATCATATCTTTGATAGAATTGTTGTATCTCCTCGCTCTTCTCTTGGGTCTCTGCTTCTGCGGTAAACATCAAAAATTCATCCCCTTTCTTAGTGTCTTCGATTAAGATATTGAGCAGAGTCATGATTCCTTTGATTCCTTCAAATAATTCTACTTCTTGCTTTTCTTTAGCGAAAGTTTGTTTAGCTTTCAATTCTGGCAAGAGTTTTTCTATCTCTTTTTGTTTGTCTTTCACATAAACTAAAAAATTTTCGGGATTAGCAGCAGAATAGACTCTAAACTTGTTTTTCTTGACATAACTGACTAAACCTTTCTCAATCAGACTATTGACACAAAAATGAAACACTGAGTTTTGTATCTCTGCTTTCTCTAAGATGCTTCCGGCAGAACTCGGTCCTAGCTCTAATAAAGCTAAGTATACTTTTATTTCTCCTTGAGTTAAGCCAATATCTTCTAATGCTTGGGTGTCCATTTGATCACTTAAATTTATTTTAGTATTTAAGCCTTTCTACTATCCTCCAGTATCGTAGGATAAATGTATAAGAAGAGATAAGTTCTTACTATCAAATAACAAGATTAATCAGAAATAAAGGATAAGAGAAAATGATTGAACATCCAACAGAAAAAATATATGTAAATTATGATCTGCCTGTAGAAGAATTTGCTAAATTAGAGATTAAGATTCCAACGGAGCACATAACTTCTCGCACTGATATATATCGTTGTGAATCTTGTGGGGAAAGTAACCGTCACTACAATGATAATTGGGATTGTGTCAGAAGAGGTCATAGTATTCGAAAGTATTCAACACCGAATTTTAAGACTGAGATGACTGGGCCATTCAAAATCGAACTTAAAGAAGGAATAAATTCGTCTAACTTCCCACCGAGACAGAGAGGCGGTACCATTGATTTTCAAGTGACTTTGTTTGGAAAGCACCCCGGTGTTGGATATCCTCAACCTAAAGAACTGTTAGAAGCAGTCAAGGATGAAGGTTACGAACTCGCAGATATCTGGCAGCTGGTTCAATATATCTTAACTTATCCTGGGGATCACATCTATAGTATCGTAGCCGCTGCTGAGAAACCAGCCAAACTAAATTTTGACAGACACATTAGCCCTTGGGATAGAAGTTTGAAAGGATTATCCTTAAGCCTTTTGAATTTTCCCGAAGACTTAAGCTATGTAAGTCTAGCTCTCGGTGTTAAGAAATAAAATAAGTGATAACCATGGTAAAAACAAATGAACCAAAACAATATAGAAGAGAACTACCTGCAGAAGAAGGTCGAAAACTTTTTTCCCACCTTGATAAGATTGTAGGTGAACTTACAAAAGTAGGGAGATGCTTCTGGAAATATGATGGAGTTGGATTTAAGAACTCAGAAGGAGAGAGAGACCTGTTTATGTACAAGCTTCAGGATCGATTATTCATTCAGTATAAAATGGATGAAGTCTTGTATAAAATAACTGTTGACATAGAATGAGTGTAACTTTATGTGTACTTTAGCAAAGCCTTAACATCCCTTCATAAATCTCTTCTACTTGAATTGTTGCTAGAGAGTTCATCAATCCAGTGTACCATTGCCTTAACCTAGCATACTTCCTGCTTTCTTGGACATCTTCTGGAGCAGAAATTCCACCCACGTGAATTAAGTTTAAATTCAGACTATGTTCATCAAGATACTCTCTTGCTTTCCTCATTTCCCTTAAAGAAACTTCCTTAATCGCTTCTCCACTTATTCCTCCTTTGTACTTTTGAGTATAATAATCAAACAGAGCATGATCTTTGGGAGAAAGATTCTTTCTCAAATTAGAATAATCAATCTGTGTATTGGTCAAAACCAAACCATCAACACCATCAATAAGGTACTTATCATCAAAAGAACGGAGTTTAACAAACAACGGAACATCTCTAATCTCTTTTAATCTTCCCACCAACTCATTTAAATCAACTTCTTGATGACAGACATTTGGACAGCTAGGATTCAGTTCAATAAAATCTGCCACAGAAAGGGCTTTCTTAAAATAATCCTTCGAACCCGAAGTAGATAAACTTAATCCAATCGGGAAATCTTCTGGAGAATACTTCTCTTTGAATTCTCTCACTCTCTCAACCACATAATCTATTCCTTTACTGGGCAAACCTAGAGAATTAATCGCCGAATGAGAGTTTGGTAGAGGGGTCCAAGGGTTTACTTTATGACCATAAGCATTAATCAGATTGCCTTTATTCTCCTGTTCTAAAACCGTTCCCACTAATCCAAATCCTGCCCCTAGAAAATAATTGAACCTTAACATTTCACCGTTCTTATCAAATCCAGCAGCATTACCTAAGTCGCTTCTAAAAGTTAATCCATTTACTTCAATCACTCTTAAAGGAATTCTAGCTAAAGGAGTAGTAGAATGCAGCAAGTCAAGATACCATTCTCGAGCAAGGGAATAGGTTTTAACAACCTGTTCTGGGGATAAAGAAGAAAAATAAGGTCTCAGTCTATAATCTAGAGCTGAGACCAGTTGATACATTTTCTTTAGTACAACCTATCACTCTGTATCGGGAAGTTGGTCGAAGCGCGAATATCATCTACTCCCAGTACACTTTGACTTATTCGGTTGAACCCTATTCCACATCCGGAGTGTAGCAAGGGATATTTTTCCACCATCTTTAGATAATCATGGAAGTCTTCCATATTTTTTCCTCTCGCAGCTAAGATCTTGTACATCTTGCTATCCAGCAGTCTATCTGTCAGCCGAGTAACATCATTTTCCCTTTCTGCTGCACCTACGCTTTCTCCCGAATAAGGCATGATTAAGTCTGTACTGTTGACGACTGTCTCATCTTTATCATTCATTTTCATGTTGAAGAATTTTATGGCTTTAGGGAAGTGAGTGATAAAGGTTGGTTTATCCCCACAAAGCTTAACCAGTTGGGCTTCTTCTTTACTGCTTAAGTCTTCTCCCCACTGTATAGGATATCCTTTATCTTGAAGCATTTTTATCCCTTCGGTGTAAGTTATCCTGGCGAAAGGGGCTTGACTCCATCGGTATACTTCGGCTGCTCTTCCCATCTCTTCTAGATGAGCTGCTCTTTGATGTAAGGTTTCGGAGAGCATAGTTTTTATCGCTCCTTCTATATTTGGTATCATGGTTTCAAAGTCACCTTGATGTTCCATTTCTACCAAGCTGAACTGGTTAAGATGTCTTTTGTCCGCCTCTGCTTCTGCTCTAGAACTGGTGATGATGGTCCACACTTTTTCATGCAAAGGTATCTTGGCTTCTAAGTATAGTTGTCCGGTCTGAGCTAGATAAGCCTCCTGACCGAAATGGTTTACTGCATACAATGTATCTACATTCTCGCAAGCACCAGTAATCTTAGTTAGAGTGGGCACTTCTACCCATAAGAATCCCTTCTCTTTGAAGTAGGTTCTGGCCCCCCACATCAAAGAGTCATTAATCTCATCTACTAATTTGGCTTCAGCAGTTGTTATGGTACTGAAGCGATCTTTGGTTGACTTTAGTTGTGTTAAGTCTATCATATTTATTTACCTCCATCACTTCAGTTTCACAAAATTATTAATAGATTTGTTGAAGAAGCTTCTACAACAGTTAATTTAATAAATAAGCGTGATTTATCTTAGATGATGAACTCCTCAGCAGAAATATTAATAAAATTTGAGAAGCTTGGTTTTAGTTCTAACGAATCAAAAGTATATTTAGCTTTGATTAAGATTGGTTCTTCTAAAGCAGGAGCTCTTGCTAAGTATGCCGGATTAGATCGAAGTTCTACTTACAATTCTTTAAACTTGTTATTAAAGAAAGGGTTGGCTTCATACGTCGTTATCGGAAAGACTAAATGGTTTCAATCTTCTAACCCTAACAACATTTTAAGTTACTTGAATCGTAAGGTAGATCTGGCTAAGGAAGTTTTACCTGAATTAGAGAGTATCCGTAGAGAAACTAAATTGAAAGAGAATGTCAGACTGTTTAAAGGAACAAAAGGAGTACAAACCGTGTTTGAAGATATCTTACATCATGCTTCAGAGAATTTAATCTTTGGTTCAGAAGGGCAATTTTCTAAAACTATGCCTGCTTTCGCTCAGCGCTTTATGCAGCAGATGAAGAAAAGAGGAATTAAAGTTAAGAGTTTAGTAAGAAGTTCTCGTTCTGATCCTGCCGATACTAAAGTGTTGAGACATATTCCTTCTACTACTGAAAGTCCAGTTGTAACTAACATTTATGGTGGGAAGATTGCTATCGTGATCTGGAGCGAGATTCCTGAAGCAATTTTAATTGAAAACCAGAAAGCTGCAGAAGCTTATCGAGACTACTTTAATTTTATGTGGAAGAGTGCGGAGAAGTAAAGTTTTTTAAAGTAAGTGGGGTTTTATTGATTATTCGTGCCCTCGTAGTATAGCTTGGATACCCGCAGTTCCCTCAGAACGAGGGGATTGGGTTAAAGCATATAGAACACGAGCTTGCGGAAGTCTCTGCAATCAGCTTGGGACCGGGGTTCAAATCCCTGCGAGGGCGCCATTTTTATAATCTTAATTCTCGAGGATCTCTTTTAGTAATAGTCACGGCAAAAGCACTTTCCTTAAGATTACTGTTTTTACTGGTCTTAACTGCATCTCCTAATTGATTTTGTAGTGCTTGCCAAAGAGGTACTCCTTGAACTTTGATATAAATATCTCCTCGTTCAGCGAGAAAACTATTATCTCCATTATAATCAAACGCAATTACTGCTCCAACCGGAACAGAATTATACCAATGTTGAACTGCTTGAGTTCCTTGACCTAAATATTGTTCTACATATCTTAATCCACGCAGACAAGTAATTAAATCTACATCGAGAGGGAAAGGATAGTTTACCACATTTCCTCTTCTGAGAATCGTTTTATACCCCTTTACTTCATCCTGTTCAGAATAAGTATCCGCGTCAATTCCAACTATAACAATTCCAGAATTAAGGTCTCCCTGGCCACGACTATCAAGACGGTATTTTAAGTTAGCTCCTGCGTCAAAACATCCACAACATAAATCATACCATACAAATTTCCCTTGATTTCTGACCCTTTCTTCGGCCATGGCAGTGATATCTATTCCAAGTAATTCTTCATAGCTAGAGAGGGTTCTTTCTCTGATCATCTCTCTATTATGCAGTATTTTCCTCAATTCCTCATCATCCATGCTTCTATTGTTTGGAAGTATATTTTTAAATCTTTCTACCTTTTATTACTATTTGGTAGTAAATAAACAAAAAGTTTATAAAGCACTTCTCTATTTAACTAACATGACCTCTTTAAACCAGTGGATACGCTTTAATGACCTTCCTGAGGATCAAATAGCGAAGAGATTTCTACCTATAACTAAAGGCCTTTCTACTTACGAAGTGGACTATTTAACTTCTCATGTGGGGAATGTTCCTCATTTCTCTAAGGGGTTTACTACTTGTGTTGCTACGATCATCTTTGGTGAAGATATGGTGGGAGTATCGCATTATGATTCTAGGGAAGAGAATTCTCCTCTTCTTTCTTCGCCTTGGGGAGATCTTAAAGAAATAGAGAAAAGGTATACGGGTAAAAGCTTAGAAACCGCTAAGGACCTTTATGAGACTCTTAAACTTTTTGAGGCCAAACGTGTTCCTCCTACTGAATATGTTCCTCGGATGTTAAATTCTATGGGGAGAGAGCAAGATCTTTACTCTTTCGTCATTGGCGGGAATGAAGCTCACCTTGATCAAGTAGTTAGTTGTCTTATTAAAGAGAAGGTTCCAGTATTAGGAACTTATATTCGGGGAGAGGGCCGATTTCTTGCTTTACAACCCTGTCAGGTAGCAAGACAAAGAATTGTCCTCCCTCAAGAGCCAACCGACGGTGGGATGGTTCTAGCTATTCCCGGATATGGGGAATTAATTGTTTACGATCCTCAACAGGGATTAGTTTCTCTTAAACGATAAGTTATTCCTTCAGTATACTTTAGATATTAAATCTAAGCTAACAACTTAATCTCTACTAAACTAAGATACCCTTATATACTTCACTCCCTTTTAGTGTATTATATGGATAAGCGGAACCTCTCTCTCCCCAAACTTACTGAAAATGATAAGATAGTTCTCAAAGAAATACTTAACATAAAAAGAATTCCTGATAGTGATATTGCTAAATCCATGAAACTTTCTCCGCAAGCAATATTCAAGATAAGAACTAAATTAGAGAGTTGTGGTATTATCAAAGGATATATGCCCATTATTGATTTTAAGAAGATAGGGATTAACGTTATGGTTATACTTGTTATCCGTCTTACTTCTAAATTATGGAGTCAGTTTTCTGACGATCAGATATCAAACAGAATTTTTAAAACACCTAACGTTATTGAAGCGTATCGTGTCTCCGATGAACAAGCTTCACATATTATCGTACTTGGTTTTAGAGATACTTATCAGAAGGAACAATATGTTGCACAGATCCAAACTAAATTTGCAGATGAAATCCAAATTAAATCAATCTATACTTTTTCAGTAGATAAGATTATCTCACAGAGCCCATTAGGTTTATTACAAGAAATAGTCGATAAAAAAGAATTTTCTCCTTCGGATTTATTTTTGGATCACTCTTCTTAATCTATGGGTTTATTTCAATTATCTGATATAATTAACAACCAAATTCTATTAATTTGTTTAAACTAACTACTCAAGGTATTAGAACTTCTCCAATTTTACTTATCTGTTAAGTTTAGTATAGGGGGAAGTGCAAATTAAAAAAGTGCGGGGGTTGGAAAAATGTTTTTTGAAGACGGTGTGGGGAATATATTAACCTCAGAAGAAGTAGGGAATTTATCTCTTTTGGAGATAGACGATATTGAACTTCATGTATATAACGTGTTGGAAGATTATGATTCCGATTCGGAGGATTATACTCCTTTAAATAATTATGATGATCGCATGGCCGGAAGCATATGAGGGGTATTAACTTTAGGAAACTCTTTCACTACCAATCAAAAGGGGACGTTTTTGCGATAAAACGGATCAACAGGTTTGACGTTGAAAAACGGATTGGATATTGGCAACAGGTCTTAGAAAAGCTTGAAAGACATATGTTAAAGGAGCAATCTGAACTAGTAGACGTAAAACAGATACTTGAACATTTGCGTCTTTTACAACAACAAGAGGTATAAACATAACAGAGCAATCAAAATGATAAAAACAAAAAAAATGTCAAAAAATTCGGATATGATCATCTGTAGATTTTGTCATAAAGAGATAATCACCTCTGGTTTAGTGGGGCTATCTCCAGTATGTCCATATTGTAAAAAACCGCTCAATGGTCAGTTTAATCCGTGAACGTAAGATGAATCAATAATCAATATTATTATGTGTCCTTTGAGCAGAATAAATCTCTGCTCTGGGTTATATTATTAATGGGGGAAATAAAATGATTAAGAATAAAATATTTAGTAAACGAGGTCCAGTGTTTTTAATTGCTGCACTGGTTATGATGGTATTTACGGCATTTTTCGCTATGTCCGCAAGTGCATTAGTTGATACAACGCGTCCGACCATACTTTCTGTGTCTCCGATGAATAATGAGATGGGTCTTACCCGAAATGAACAAATCTCGATACTGTTCAGTGAAGAGATGGATCCTTCAACGCTCAATAGAGATACGATTATTATGATGCAAAGAACGACTCCTGAATCTGGAGGATATAAGTCTCTTGCAATTGATGGATCTGTAACCTATACTGATCGCACCGCAACATTTACCTCAACTGAGTTGTTCACACCAAACCAGCATTATGGTAATGTATTTACAGTTATGATTACCACTGGAGCACAAGATCTTGCAGGAAACTCTCTTTCTCAAGATTATTTCTGGAGTTTTACCACCGGTCAAGATTTGTTTAATACTGGTGCTACTACTTCGCAACTAGGTCAGAGTGCCGCTCCTATCAGCGGAACCAACACACAAATACCAGTAGTTGCTCCGGTAACAGGCACTCAGTCTTCAACAGCAAATAATTTCCCTTGGATTTGGGTTATTGGCGGGATCTTGGGAGTTATCTTGATTGCAGTAATTATTGCTCTTGCTTTACCTGTCCGTGATAAAGACACTAAGAAAGATCTCAAAACACCTGTTAACACCAATACAGAACGTCCTAATCCCTTTGGTGATGTGCATCCAGTGATGGATATTGAGGGAATCGGTCCTGAGTATAAGAGTAGACTTAACGAAATGGGAATAAGTAATACTCAACAATTATGGAATGCAGATGCAGTTGAAGTAGCGCACGAAACAAGTGCTCCGTTAAGTTCAGTTAAGAGCTGGCAGCAAATGGCAGAATTGGCTAGTGTTAAAGATATTGGTCCACAGTATGCAGAACTTCTTGAACGCTCTGGTGTTCATAGTATAACTCAGCTCAAGAACTACGATCCAAATAAGCTTCTTAAGTTGATACGTAAGAAAATGGCCTCTCTTAAAGTAAATATCCAGGGAAATTCTCCGGGTCATGCTACTGTTGAGCATTGGATAAATCGAGCACGTGATCATAAATTCCATGGTTATGGTGGACAAACCGCATAAGCGGTGGGAGGAATTAAAAGATGAAATATCTAAAAATGATGATAATTTTGGTTTTGGCCATTTTATCCTTAGCAATTGTTCTAACCAGCGGTTGTACCGTAATCGATCCATGCGAGCGTAATTACACCAATTGTGTGCATGACTGTGGTGAAGGAATCTTAAGCGGCATTTGTAAGGAAAAGTGTACCTTTGATCGAAATGAATGCCAGGACAATAAATAATGATAAATAACAATAACGAGGTAAACAAATGAACAAGAAAGGATTTTCAGGTTGGTTACTGTGGGCAATAATATTCTTACTGGTAGCTATAATTGCGGGAATATTTGGATTTGGACTTATTTCGGGAGTCTCATTTACACTTGCCAAATGGTTAGCGATAATCTTTGTAATATTATTCCTAATCTCAGTAGTAGCCCATGTAATTAAAGAAGCTTAATTTTTTATTTTTTATAATTATCTTATAATTAGATTAAAATCGGAGGGAATAACATGAAATCAAGCAGAGGCGGAAGAATGACTGCAGCAAAGAAAAGAGCTGCAAAGATGCCCGGTGGTAAGGGATTAGTAAAAAATAGACCTGCCGGGAAAAACATTATGAAAACTTAAGATGTCTCGATCAGGAGGAATTATTTCTTCCTGATTAAGTATTTGTTTTCATTATTAGCATTACACTATAAACAAATTGAGAGGATATTAACATGTTTTATACTAGATTATTATGGGTCATAGCGGTTCTTGCTGCTATATGGGTAATATATGATGTAATTACTAATAATAAGAGGTTATCTGACGGCATGAAAGTGTTGTGGGTAGTACTTGCGATACTGTTTAGCATCGTCACTGCAATAATCTATTTCCTAGTGGGTAGAAATGGACAAAATGATTTGTTTAGTAAGAAAAATAAGTCTTCCCGATAAAATTTCGGGTGCTAAAAGTTAGAACACAAAGCTCAGGGGGGAAAATATGAAAACTCGAATTGATAAAAAAGCAGGACTACTTTCAATTATTGGGATGGTGGTAGTAGTAATCGTTATTGTAATATTGATTTACAGGTATTTTTAAATTTCGCAGATTTAAATCATAACTCCTGTAATCCCAAAAGAAGAGATGTAGATGTTAAATCGTTGCCAGAGATCAGGTAAAAACAATAAAATTTCGGGGTTTAAAAAAATGGGAAATAACTTATCAAAAGAAGATAAATTAAAGGAAATAAGGAGATGTATCAGTCAGGAAGATAGTTTGTACTGTATCCCTAAAGAAGAAGCAGAAGCTTTTGAAACAGAAAGTAAAATTGAAGGAAAAGGCACTTTACCAATAATGACTTATGGAGAACATATCATCTATCTGAAATCAGAAAGTTCTCTTCTTCCCAAAATTGCGTTATCTAATTTTAATTATACCTCGGGAACATTTGAGAAAAAATGGGGGCCGGATCATAAGACTATTGTACTTGCTCCAAACCATTCCAGTATTAGAAAGGTGGAGATAGAGATCCAAGGGATAGATATCCATAATATGAGATTACTCCCTGACAAAACCGGGGATGTGGTTGAAGATACTGCCCATATTAAGATTACTAGACATTATAGGTTTGCTGAAGGGGATAAAGAGAATAAGAAAGATACTCATTCCGCATCTCCGGGAGAAACGAAAGCTAGTAAATTCGAGTGAGTAAGTCCTATCTAAATGGATAATTTAAATAATAAGGAGAAAAATAAAATGAAAATAATTAATGGTTTATTTATATTGAGTTTAATGGCATTATTAGTTCTTGGGGTTGGTTGCCAGACCTTTACAAAAAACACTGATACTATAAATGTTGCAGGACATGCAGATATGACTGTCGCTCCGGATTTGGCAAAGGTTTACGCCGGAATATCTATTTTGAAACCAACCGCTGTAGAGGCTCAAACAGAAGCAGATAGGATAGTTAGTACGATTATCGACGGATTAAGATATAAAGGTATTTCTGAAAGAGATATTGAAACTGAAACCTTAAATTTGTATGAAGAGAAGGAATGGAGCCAAAAAGGATTACAGGTGAGTATGGGATGGAGAGCTACGCAAACCCTTAAGATAAAGACTAATGATCTGACTAAAGTTGGCGATATTGTCGATGTAATTGTACAGAGCAGAGGTAATAAGATTAATTCTATTGAATTCTATCTAAGTACCTCTAAAGATGATGAGTCAAAACAATTGGTGCTAGCTACAGCAACTCAAAATGCAAAGAAAAAGGCACAGACCATGGCAGACAATTTAGGTGTAAAGTTAGACAAGATTGTTAGTGCCTCAGAATCAAATTATGGTTATGTGTCTTATAAGTATACCATGGCAAATAATATGGGATTATCCGCAGTCCAAGAAAGTGCAAAGGTTATGCCCAGTGACGTAACCGTCTCTGCAGATATGACCTTGGTGTATTCAATTAAACAATAATAACTAAACTTTGAGCAGAATAAACCTCTGCTCTGAGTCATGTTATTCATGGAGAAATAAAAAATGAAAAAAACAAGAATATTATATGGTATATTTGTAAGTATGATGATTTTTGCACTGATGATCTGTAGTGTTTATGCTACCCCTTCAGCTGTAGAGTTAGGTACTGCAGAAAATTTTGTTATTTTAGCAAAATCGGGAATTTCAACTACTGGAGTTACCTCAATTACAGGAAATATTGGTGCTAGTCCAATAGGTAGTACTGGCATTACCGGATTTGGATTAATAATGGATTCTTCTAATCAATTTGCAACATCCTCTTTAGTTACGGGGAAAATATATGCTGCTGATTATACTGAACCTACTTCAACTACTATGACTACTGCAGTAAGTGATATGGAATTAGCATACACTGATGCTGCTGGTCGAGCACCTGATGTAACTGAACTTGGGGCGGGGAATATTGGTGGAATGACCCTTTCTCCTGGAATATACAAATGGAGTACTGGTTTGATAATTCCAACCGATGTTACTCTTAGTGGAAGTTCAACTGATGTATGGATCTTTCAAGTAGCACAAGATCTTGAAGTAAGTTCTTCTACACAAGTTATCTTAAGTGATGGAGCACAAGTCAAGAATATCTTCTGGCAAGTTGGGGGTAAAACCACACTTGGAACTACTTCTAGCATGAAGGGGATTATATTATGTCAAACCGCTATTGCGGTTAATACTGGGGCAACCTTGAACGGAAGAGCATTAGCACAAACAGCAGTTACTTTAGACGCTAATTCCATAAAAATATCAACTATTGCAACTTCTGAGCCTGTTGAGGTTACCTCTTCTGATGAGGGAATTATCACTTATAGACAGAAAGTGCCAACTCCAGTAAGTATCGTTGAAGAAATAAATGAGATTAATAATAAAAAAGATTCAGTTGATAACGATTCTTCTGTTGAGAAAGATCAACCAAATCAGGGGATAGGTCTAGAACTTAATCAACAGATATCCGAGAGAAAAGAAGAGATTAAGTTTGGTGAGTATGGTCTTCCTCTGGGTCAATTCTTAAATGTAAGAGAATTAAGCTCGGATTTGAGAGAATTAAGAGTTAACAATGTTTCAGCACAGACAAATCTGAAAATAATTGCTGCGACTGATTCGGAAGGAAAGACTAAGCTGACTACAAAGCTAAATAACGGGTCAGAAGTAGAAATAAAAATCATGCCTAACACTGTTTCAGAAAGAGCATTGGAAAGATTGGGACTTAAAGTTTGTTCCTTGGATAATAATTGCACCATTCAATTAAAGGATGTTGGAAGTGGAAACACTGAAAAAATTCAATATGAAATGCAATTAGAAAGGCCTTCTCGAGTTATGGGATTATTCCAGAAACAAATGCATCTAAGTGTAGATGTTGATGCAGAAACGGGGAATACTAGAGTGCATAGACCCTGGTGGGCAATTATCTCTACTGAATCAGCAGAATAAATTTTTATTTTTTTTATTTAAATATTTAGTTTAGATCAGGTAGTGGGGTGTCAAGACCAATTAGAAATAATAAAATAAATATCCCTAAAAACATACTCATGGCAACCTCAAATCAATATCAAAGAATAGTTCCGTTTATCATATTTGCACTAGCTTTACTTCTATTATTTAAACTCATCCAGCCGATGATAACTATCATTTTAGGCAGCGTGCTTCTGGCTTACATTGCTTTCCCTTTGTATAAAAAGATATTTAAGAAGATACCTCATAAGTCTGTTTCAATAATACTAGCCTTATTTATTGTGGTAATAATTATACTCATTCCTGTTTCTTTTTTAGTATTTGAGGTTACTCAACAAGGATATTACTTTTATAGTTCCGTCTCAAGTCACATCGCCAAAGGTGCATTGTTTGGTTTTGGATGTACTAGCGCAGATTCAAAAATATGTTCGCTGATTAACCGAGCTGAAGCGTTCAGCTCAGAACGATTGTCAGCATTTGGTTTTGATAAGCAATTACAGAAACTTCTACCCATCATAGAAGAGAAAATAACTCAATTGATCTTGGGTATACCCCTTATAATCGCAGAAATTTTCTTAGCTTTAGTTCTCTCTTTTTTTATCATAACAGATGGAGAGAATATACTTGCAAAGATAGTTGATCTACTCCCCCTGAGAAAAAAAACCGTTCAAAGGCTTACTTTAGAATTTAAGAATATCGCTCATACTGTCATTTATGCTCAATTGTTTGTTGCAGTGGTTCAAGGAGTTGTTGGCATGATAGGATTTTATTTGTTTGGTATTCCTTTCCCTATTGTCTTGGGAGTAGTAATGGCTTTCTGTGCTTTGATTCCCACTATCGGTACCGCGTTAGTTTGGGGGCCAGCTTCGCTATTCCTAATCTTAAGCGGATCTTTTTCTCACAACTACTGGACCTTAAGTATGGGAATTGGTTTATTCTTATATGGTCTTTTGATCATCAGTACTATTGATAATATTCTACTTGCGAAGATAGTCCATGCGAAAGTTAAAGTAAGTCAAATAACCGTAATTGTTGGAGTTATCGGGGGAGCTGCCTTGTTTGGAGTAGTTGGAATATTTGTTGGTCCGATATTATTACCTTTACTTATAACTTACTTTGAAACCTTTAAGGAAAGGTTTGTATGAGAGACAGATGATAAAAACCAGAACTAAGAGTCTATTAATTGGTGGATTACTTCTAGCATTCGGTGGAAATCCCACTCTTGGACAGAAAGTCACTGATAATTATCAACAGAATGGAGAAAATCCCTCTTACTTTGAATCAAGCGCATTATCCTCAAAAAAAGATCCTTCTCCAGATAAGCTGATAATATTGTCTCCCCATTTTGATGATGCAGTATTATCCGTTGGGAGTATTATCTCAGAACATCATGGGCCAAAATATCTCCTTACTTTCTTTTCTACTCCCACGATCACTCCACAATATCTTACTCATTGGGATGAAATGTGTGGGTTTACCGCTAGTGTTGATGCAAGAGAAATTCGTACTCAGGAAAACGTTAATGCTGCACACTGGCTTGGAGCAAAGGTTATCAATATGGATTACGTTGATAATCAGTATGAATTACGATCTCCTTTAGATAATTCAACCATTGTTGAAGCAATAGTTAAAGATATAGAGAAGATAATTGAATCGACCAATGGTGCTCAAGTAACTATTATCGGTCCTTCATATTTTGGTGAGGGATTTACTCATCCGGATCATCTTTTAGTTTCTCAAGCCTTTGTCCAAGTTCTAACCACTGCCTGTTATGCTAATGCTACCTTTTATTTTTATGAAGATCTACCTTACACTCATAAGAAGTTTGCTGAAGAAGAAATCACTTTGGATAAACTACTTACAGACCATTATCAAGGATTACATCTCACTAAAAGAGAGATATTTATCTCTCCGCAAGGATTTAATTCACACTTAGAAGGCATTCAGTCGTATCCCTCACAAGTAAAAGCTTTTGATAATCTTGGAGAGGATATTATTTCCGAGGTGGGTTGCTTTGAAATGAATCGATGTCCGCAATTCCCTTTGTCTCCAAAACCCTGTGAGGTTATTTATGAGATAAGATGAATCCTTTTTGATAGGTCTTTATCTTTTTTCTATATAAGGATTAACTTCATGCATTTATTTTTCTTAACGCCATTTCCAGTCTAAATATAAATAATCAGAGCTGAAGGGGTGATTTGATTCGCTGGAATAGTCTACTTTTCCTACCATTCTTCCTTGAGCAAATCTGTAAGTCATCATCTGTAAATCTAAATGATAACTTCCTTCTTTGATCTTGACTCTAACTTTGGAACGATTTAATCCCTCTCTTACTATCGCTTCAATCCCTGCTCTAGGCAGATTCCTAATTTCACGTACTGGTCTTCCTAAAGCCATTTCATCGGTGGACATCCTTCCAATCTGGTAATAAATCAATTCTACAAAAGGAGGAATAAGTTTCTCAATCTGTTCTTTACCCTCTTTAAATCGGGTATTCCAAGGATTATATCTCACTCCACAAGTAGCTAGACCACTTTTCCACTGATTATGAAAGGTCTCTGCGGCATGATCTTCACAAGGGATCTCTGCAAATGATTGTAAATATTTATCCATTTCAGAGTTAGGTTTAGGATTGTGATCTAAGAATCGGTTCACTTGTTCTGTTTGTAACATTAAAGCGGTAGATTCTAAATCTGAAAAAACTTTGGTGTAAGGATTAGTTTTTAATGTAAAAACGTCTCTTCTCCCTCGGACATTATGAGTAACTATTTTTCTATCTTGTTCTATAACTATTCCTCTACCTTTAAACTTCTTTTTAGATTCTGGACAGATCATCAAGATTCCTAATTTAGTTTCTTCTGGAGAAATAGCTACTAAGGCTTTATGATCCTCTCTAAGATATAGTCCATTTTTGACAAGAAGGTATTGTTGTAGTTCTGGCATTAGTTTTTCAAAACGACGGGTATTTTATAAATTTTAACCTTTTGGAAGCGTGACTACTCGGGGAGGAGGATGGAACACCCGGGAAATAATTACTGGGCAGGGGTAATAAGTCCGAAACATTTATAAATTAACTCCTGATTTAGGTCTTATCTATCAAGGAGGATAACATGACTTACGAATTAGAATTAGCTCAAATTGGACCAAGATTAGAACATCTAAAGATTGAAACTGTTAAAGGTCATAAAGACATTGCTTATTTTACTCTTAGTGCGGAATATGGGGTCAGAGAACTTGCTCCTCTCATCCTTCCATTAGTTCAAGCTGGAATAGAATATCTAATTGTGAATGGGACAGAATTAGATAACCAGGGTATTGACGAGGGATTCATTTCTGGAATCTTCGGTTTAATGTTTATGATGGGGATGAGAAATGGGAGAAACATGACTGAAAATTTTAGAGTAGTTAAAGAAGCTCCCTATAAAGGAGAATGTCCTGTAGCAGATTTAACTTATCCTTCTCTTGAACAAGCCCTTAAAAGTATTCTTGGTTAAATCATTATGAAGAAGAAGTCCATCGATTATCGGAAAATAGAACCCCGGATAAGCTTCTCGATTACAAACTAAACTTAAACGCGAAGATTTATCTCTTTTAGAAACCGTTGCCGGGTTTGATCAATTTAGAAGATATTTAAATCTCTCTCCAGAACAGATTTATCCTGAGCGGAATAAGGTTTCTTATATGTATTAATTTACTTAATAAGTTTAATAAATTACCCTCTCTTTTGACCCAACATGTTCACTAAAGCAGAACTTAGAGAAAAAGGAGCAAAACGATTAACCTTAGAATATATTGCTTCTCAAGATCCCTCTATTCCTGTTCCAGAAAATGTGGGAGAGGAACACATTCGTGAAGGAGTGATAGTCAGAAGTAATCATTGGAGAGAAATAGACGGATTCGAAGGAGTTTTTGAGAGTGTTGAGCTGGGAGAGAATCACTCTTTGATCCTTGGCTCATACACCATCAATTCTGTTGAAGAAGCAATTAATTTTATCAGATTACAACCAACTGGAAATTCAGAGCTAGACCAATTCTTAGCTAGAAGAACCACCTTCTTCAGAGAATATTGTGATGCAAAGGCTCTTGATCCTGAAGAGGTCTTATCTGAACTCCAAATACTTCCCCAAAAGAAAGTTGAATCAAAATATTCTGGATTGATTGCTGAACATCCTAACAAGGAGCATAGATACTTCTTATACTTTCAACCCAAGAGCATCGGATTTGTAGTGGATGTTCTTCCCACAGGGAAGAGATTAATTGATGTTCAAATAGCAAGTGAAAGTAAGTTTAGTATGGAACAGTTAATGGGATTTGCAGATATCCAACAAGACACCATTTACGAAATCGTTGACTTATATCGAAGAGTGATGTCTTTAGAAAAATATGCAAAGGATGATGGTGTTCATGCCATGGAATTTACTGCTCAACCAAACTGCGTCCTGCAAACAAGAGTATTTAGAAAAAAGGACAGAACCAAAACCGAATGCAGTTGGAAAAAAGAAAAAGGAGTAATCAAAACTAACTTTGCTTTTGGTTCAACTCCTGCTGAAGGAATTACCTTACCATTATTTAGAATTGAACCTGTTTATGGGAATCAACCATTTAGTGAAAAGTATAAAGAGCATGAAAGAATAAGCAAGGATCACCCACACGGTTTTGGATATTGGTTATGTACAGGTGATGTTTACTTAGGAACTTATATCCCAAATATCGAAGCAGCAGTAGCTTCAACTTTCCCGTCCTATTGTAATCATGGTGGAATGGATAATTGCAGTAATATTCCGTTGGTCCTCTTCAATACGAGAGGAACAATCACCAATCGGAGATTAAAACAAGGCAAGCATATCACTTTCTTCGCAGGTAATGGTGTAGGATACATTAAAGTATAACCTCCACTGAAGAAAGTTTTTTAAATATCCCCTCATTAGCAAAGAAAAAGATTATTTTTAGATGTTATTGAACGGAGTTAACTCAATGTCTAGCCCAAATGATTATATTGAAAGAACCAATTCCACTTTAGAGGAAAAGCTTAGTAATCTTAAACGAACTATTGATCCAAAACTTCTTGGTGGTCTCGCTCAAGAGATAAATGACTTATTATACGAAGTAATATTAAACCATCCAACGGAAGCTAACGCAGTACAGATATCCACCATCATTTCTCCAAAAAGAGAAGAGAAAGGATTACCTTATGCCCATACTATCTTCTCAGGAAGATATAAATTGGAAATGTTCTTGTCTGCTGCTCTTGGTACAAAAGAATTACACGATACGGTAGAATTTGAATTTGTTAAACATTTACCTTACTTCTTTACCACCGGAACTCACGGTAGTGGAGAAAGAGCCGCTATGGGATGTTCTTGCCCTAATCTCCTGGTAGAAACTGGCTTAGAAGACAACGATGTTCCCGCTTATTTGATGATTGATGTAGCCGACCAAGGTTTTATGCAGCAAAGTATTCATCTCTTTCTGGATGAAATCAAATCTGTTAAATTAGCACAAGTTCCGAATGATAAGTTTACTAGTGTGGTTGACAGACCAGGAAGAGATAAATATACCTTAAAAACATCTTCCTCTTCAGTAAGTCATTATCTCTGGTATCGAGGGTTTAATTTCTCTACCCCTAATGCCGGAAGTAACCTCCCTAAAAAATGGAGAGAAGAGATTTCCGCTACCTTAAGGAATGTAATGGTTCCAGAACATTCCACTGGCTTATTTGAGGATTATTGGAGAATTCTTTCAGCAAATCCCACTTCTTTCTCGGGTTATGCTGCCCTAGAAGTTAAAGAGGAAGATCCCGTATTATATAAGTTTAATAAATTCTCAATCCCTCGAGCATTTAGGGAAGAAGAGAGGCAAGTGGTGGTAGCATACGCTCTGGTTAAGCATGGAAAACATCTTCAATCAAATATTCAAACGTATAGGGGAATTGAAGTCGTTCGAGAATTGTCTCGTTTGGAAGTTAAACAAACATTTTAAGTGTTCCCCTTTTAGAAATACTCTTTCTAGAGTATAACTATTCTAATTCACTAATATTTATAAATTCTTTATCTTATCATAAAGATATGGCCAGAAAGTCAATTGGGACAGAATATAAAATAATTGCTGAGTGTACTTGGGCCCAGGTTGCAGAGGTAACTCAAGTATCCAAGACTGTGATAGAACGTACTCAATCTCAAGAATTCCTTGATCAAGACTTTGTCGAACTGGAAGATCGTATCTTAAAAGCCTACCTTGTCCCTAAAGATGAAGAAAGCTTTACCGATTATCGAACTCGATATATCCAAACTCTTACCGGGGGGGGATTAAGGGGTGGGTTTTTATCTTTATACTTTGGGAAGAAAGTGTTGTTAGGTTTTCAATTAGCTCTTGATCTTGGTGGTAGTAAGAGTGCTCTTAAGGTTAATTCTACTCTAAGAGAAGGAAGCTATCAAGCTCTTATAAATGCCAGTGGAACTTACCAAAGCAGGGGAGGAGAGATTGCTACTTCCATTAAAACATTTTTTGAACGAAGGGATATTAAATATGCTTACGTTGCTACAGATAAACCTATTTAAGGTCCATATCTTCTAATTTTATTGATTACTTGAACATTATTCTTTATCCCCATAATCTTTAAATATCCGTTAAGTTCTTAGTATTTAATGACTGAAGAAACATTGATTCTAGGAGTTCAAAGATCTGATTTACCTTTTGGTTATGGATTGCCTCCCCTTTATTGGGATAAAGGAAGAGGAAATAATGGTTATCATTCTATCAGTTGGGAAAAAACTGCTACTGGATTTGAAGTTAAAAGTAAAACTGATGTCTGGGGAACGGCTCATGAGGCACAAGCAGGTGTAGTTTTAAGTGAGATTATTGAGCGAAGTCCAGAGAGTTGGTTCTGGGCAAAAGACCCGTTAGCATTATTCCCTGGGGCATTTGGGTTTTATATGAAAAAAGAATTAGCCGACAAACTACGTGAAGCTTCTAAAGAAGATCCTTTTTCTGGGATTAAAGTTGTTGAAGAGTTATATAATCCGAAAGTAATCCTTGGCTTTGCTACTCTTGATGAGGTTAAAGTAAGGGTGCCTTTGTGGTATGATACTTTAGAAGCTTCAACTGACCAGTTACTTAAAGATTACCTAACTGGTTTTGCTCGGGAAGAAGTAAAAGAAATGACTGAATGGTTAATTTATGTTAGTCTAGCCATTGGTAAACAAGATCAGGCTAATTTAAGATATCTTTTAACTCATCCTATGGACGGTGAAACTCTTGAAAGATTTTGTTTTTTTGCTGATCTCGCTCATGATGTTCCTGTTTTGCAAGCCGACGTTTTAAGGAGAGAAGGAACTGAAGTTAACATGTCTAATGAAGGAATATTCTCTTCTCCAGATCGTGCCAAAAGAGCCCTACGAGAATTACGAGAACGCCTGATTGAATAATCTTTTTTTTAATAATTGCTTTTCTTCAGATCCAACTCTTTTCTAACTTTATCATAATACTTATGGTCACCTAAATGAAACTCTATGTACACAGAATTCTTCACTTTGACAAACAGGACCCTGTATTCCGTATTTTCAATACTGAATGGATAACGAAAGGTTAAAAGTTCATTTATGGCCCACTCTTTGTACGGCTTTTTCGAGCCGATAGTAATGGGTTGGATTTTTCTATCTACAATATCTTTAATCCATTGGTAGATCTTTTCTGCTTTACTTTCCGTAAGGAGATTAACTATCTGGTCAAAATTATTTCCTAAAAACTCTACTTTATATTCTTGTGAGATACTTGTTTCTATTTTATCTTTGAACTCTTTTGAGTTAACCATGAGCAATACCTCTCGTTACTTCATGAGTTAATTGATATAAATATCTTTGTGCTTCATATTCTTGTAGATCTCTGTAATAGCCTGCTTGGGTGTAAAAGAATCGTTTAATATAAGATGGTTTGGCTTCTCTTCGTACTATACTTGGCAACTCTCGTTTAATATACTCAATTACATCAAGATACTTCTTAAAAGAATTTATCTTTTGATTAAGCTGAACTGTATCCAATATTTCGCCGGTTCTAAAATATTCCGTATAAAGGACCAGAAAACGAATCGTTTTCTGAAAATTTCCCTTTTGATTAAGCAGATTTGGGATAGCCTCATTAATCACTTGCCAATAATCTGAAAAAGTAACTTTTAATGGTTTGCTGGGAAGAATATCTTTTGCTAGGCAACTTTTAGAGATGGAATGATAAAAGAGAGAAGAAAGATCATTGAAATCTATAACCGTTACCTTAGCTTTCTTATTTTTTAGGGCCAATCTTTTTTTTGATCTAGTTAGAACAAAAATATCAATATCTTTATAATATTCTTTGTAAAGGAAAGAGCCAGTAATAAAACAGTATTTTGCCGGAATTTGAGTTAATATTCTTTCAGCTTCTTTAATACGTGCTTTAAATAGTTGTTCGTTATGGGGATTATAAATAATCATTATATTACTTAAATTAGATATTATTTATAAATTTTACTTAATAATTATCGCAATATCTAAAAAAGGTAATACTCATAAATTAATGTTCAGGTAGAGTACTCCTCCAATAATTTTATATAGGGGTATCTAGCCTTAATTAATCATGGACTATCTTAAGAAGAATATTGGGTGGTTATTAGTAGCAATCTTAATTCTCATCCCTTTCTTAATGTGGATCGCTATTCAACCTCTTTCTACTAGATTTACAGACTTTTCTTCCTCCATGACTAACCTAGGTAGAATAACTGGAATTTTGGGAATGGTATTATTCTCCATTTCCATGATCTTAAGCACTCGGTTTAAGTTCTTAGAACGATGGTTTTATGCTTTAGACCGAGTATATCAAGCTCATCATTGGATCGGAACTACTTCCTTTGTATTATTATTGTTTCATCCTTTATTCTTAGCAACTAGGCTGTTAACTACCTCTGCTTTAGCTGCTCTAAAATTCCTCCTTCCAGGATCTTATGCAGCAATTAATTTTGGAATAATTGCGTTAGTATTAATGGAAGTATTTCTGATCCTAACTTTCTTAGTAAAAATAAAATATCATCACTGGAAGTTTACCCATAAGTTCTTGGGGGTAGCTTTTATTATCGCTAGTATTCATGTTTTATTAATCCCTAGCGACGTGTCCAATCATCTCTCCCTTAAGATCTATTTCCTGATCTTAATCACTTTAGGAACTTTAGCTTTTATTTACAGAACTTTATTCCCTAAATATCTAGTTAAGAAGTATAAATATACTGTAAGTGAAGTTAAACCATTAAACAAGATGATTACCGAGATCACTCTTACTCCTAAAAAAGAGAAATTATCTTTTATCCCTGGTCAATATCTCTTCATCAGTTTTAAATCTAAGGAAATTCCTAAGGAATTACATCCGTTTACCATTTCTTCTTCTCCCTCAGAAAACCATCTTCGTTTAACTATTAAGAACCTTGGAGACTTTACTTCTAAGATTAAAGAATTAAAAGTGGGAACTGAAGCAGAGATTGAAGGTCCTTTTGGTAAGTTTTCTAATCCTCTCCAGGACAAAGCTCAAATATGGATCGCTGGGGGTATAGGAATTACTCCTTTCTTAAGTATGGCGAGGAGTTTAACTGGTTCTGAGCCTCAGATTGATTTGTATTATTGTTTCAAAGAGCAGTCTGAAGCCGTTTTTGTAGAAGAACTTCATCACTTGGCTAAGATTCACCATAATTTTAGAGTAATTCCTTTCTGCAGTTCTACTCAAGGAAGGATTGATGTTTCTTTTCTTGAGAAAGAAAGTAAGGGATTAAACGGTAAGGAAATATTCATCTGCGGGCCGATAACTATGATACACTCTTTATCTTCATCACTCAATAAACAGCACGTTCATATGGAGGAATTTGAATTACTATGAAAATCAGTAAACTTATTTTTGGAATCTCAATCTTAATCGGATTTGTATTTTTAGTATCTTTAACTATGATTTGGATGTTGGGTCTGCAAGATGTCCCTGTTCAAGCGAATATCCGCACTTCAGTCAACTCTCCTTTAATGTTAAGTACTTCCGAAGTAGCTAAACACAACCTTGCTGCTGATTGTTGGATGATTATTAACAATAAGGTTTACGATTTCACTTCTCTAACTTCTTCTCATTCCGGTGGAGCTTCAGCTATTCTGAGAGATTGTGGTAAAGACGGAACTCAAAGTTTTGCTACTAAAGGCGGCCAAGGATCACATTCTAGCGGTGCTAAGAACCAGTTGGATAGTTATTATCTTGGGAATCTAAACCAGGTGATTGGTTCTTCAGAACTACAAAATAAAAGTGTCGCTGCTAAGACGGTTTCTGGTTCTTCTGGTGAAGATGAAGAAGATGACGATGATTGAATTAAAGAACTAATCAGACTATTCTTCTTCTTCCGTAAATCAAGCAATGGGACTGAGCGTCCCAGACTTTAGCGATGGTTACATCATATCCCATCTTAGTTAGAGCTAAAGCGCGAACATTATCCATAAATTCTGCTGCTCTGCCTAAGTTGCCTGCTAAGATCACTCTTTCTGCATGGGTGGTAGATTTAATTTCTTTAGTTGGAAGAGCATTTAGATGTATACAACTAACTAACCAAGCAAAATTAATTGCATCATATAATAATTGAGGAGTATATTCTCTAAACAATGGTTTTAAGTTTTTTAACATCTCTATTGGGTTGGTAAGGTTGTAACAACACGGAACGATACTTACCACTTCTGGTTGGTTTCCTTTTCTGCAATCTCTGATAACATAATCTGCTAATGAGCCACAACAATGTAAAGATAAGACCGCTGATTTTTCTATCGGGACTAATCTCTCTTCAGATAAGTCTTGTCTGGTTGCTTGAGCAGTAGATTGTAATCCTTTTGATTCTATGGTTCCATGTAATTTGATCACTGTCCAGAGAGACCGATCTACTCCGACACAATCATATCCTAATCCTGCTAACCCTAAAAACAGTCTTCCGTCTCCACACCCTACATCGTAAACAGTAAGTTCTGACTGCGGGATTCCAGTTGCTTTAAGTTTTTGTTCTAAGAAGGATAAATAGAATCTATTCTGGTCTAGGAAGAGTTCTCTAGACATATCTTCTCGTTGAAAAGAAAATGAATCATTTAAAGAGGAGCAAACTGTCTCAAAAGCTCGTTGTAATGAGATTACATCAAGTCTTTGACTCATACTTGCTAGAAGTGAGCTTTATTTATAAATATTATGGAAATTATACTACTATTTAGTGGTGTAGTTATGTGGTCCCTGGGTAAGATAATTTTCAATAGAAAATCTTATTAAATACCTCCATCAGTTCTAATTTATCGGACCGATAGTCCAGCGGCTATGACGTCGCCTTCACAAACTTTTACAAAAAGTTTGATCAAAAGAGAGCGAGCTTGCGCTCACTGATTTGAAACGTTTGTAAATGTATTGAATACGGCGAAGATCGGGGGTTCGAATCCCCTTCGGTCCATCTTTTTATTTTAACGTTACTTCAAAGTAACAAAACATTTAAATAATCCTTCTCTTCTAGATTATAAATGAAAGATCTTGCTAGAACAATAAGTTATCCGATGAGTGGAAGATACTTGATTGCTATCGGAGATCTTCACGGACACTATCCTGCTTTAGATGCTCTTCTTACTGGCTTAGATCAAACTTATGGTATTTTCTTAGACCGACAAAGACTTCTTCTTCAATCTTGGGTAGATTTAGCGTCGACCGGAGATTCAATCGATCGAGGAGATCATGCTTTAGAGATAATTGATACTTATCAACAGCTAGAGTGTAACAATCCTCAAAGAGTACACCTTTTGCCTGGGAATCACGAATTACTAGCATTAGCGGATTTAGATTTAGTTCGAGAGGTAAATGCTTCCTTAAGTCCTACTGCCGATTGGGAGGAAGTAAGATTGACACTAGTATTTGGAAAAGGAAGTATGCACGCATATAATGGGGGAATGGAATTCATTAAAGAGTTTGGACCTGATCCCAAAACTGCCCTCTCAAATTATGTACAAAGAATGTCTCATGATGGGGATATTGGAAAATGGTTACGTGGTTTAGAACCTTGCTTCCAAGCTAACTTTAGTGGTAAAAAAATCCTTTTCTCTCATGCAGATATTCCTGTTCAATCTGGAGATCATGGAAGTATCAGAGTTTACACTCAAGACCATCGTAGAAGAATGGGCACAGATTCATTTAATATGGGTGGAACCGCCAGAAAGTTTGATCCTGGTGCCAAAAGTATTTTCTGGGAAAGAAGGTTTGATCAAAGTACTCAACCAGAGATAGAAGAATTAGTTCAGAGATTAAAAGTAGATTATTTAGTTACTGGTCATACTCCTCATAAAAAGATCACCTCTTATTTTGGAAGAGCTTTTGATCTTGATGTGGGAATGACTCCCAATTATGGAGCAAATCAACCTGCCGCTTTAGTTATTAAGAAGGAAGGGATTTTTGCTTTTTACGTAAATGATGGAGAAAAACAATTAGTTCGGTGGTAATTCCCAGAAGTATTTAAAGATTTATATCTTCTATTTCTCAAAAACACACTTTGGCGGTCCGATAGAGATAAACTCTTTCTGAAACAAAGATACTTCCATAATTCTATTCTCTGGAAAAGCACTTTCTATCTCTTGTAATATTGAACGTAATCTGTATGGGTCATCCACTATAATCCCCAACTCAAAGAATGGGTCTCCCACATATTCGGCAATGAAAGATACTTTCGGATGTTGAGAACAATATCTAATTAATCTTTCTTTATCATTAACATTCTTATTGGTAAGGATAACACTATATTGATATAATCCTAATTTAGAAACATCAACAAATAAAGAATATTTTTCAATCACTCCACTTTTATCTAATTTTCTTATCCGTTGAGCAATAGCCGGAGGAGTGATCTTTAAAGATTGAGATAAGGAAACACAATCTCTTCTAGAATTACTTGACAAAGATGCAAGGATCTTCAAATCTACAGGGTCTATTTTAACTGGAACGTCTTTTTCTTTCTTCTCTATCTTAATCTCGGGCAGGGTTACATACTTTTCATAAAAAAATTCCGTTTTGCGATGTAATACAAATCGATGTTCTAATATCTGTTCTTTCAGTTGGTGGTATAACTGTAAAAATCTTCGATCTAACTGGTCGTTATCTTTTCCATAGATTGAGAATATAAAATTCCACACTCCTGAATGTTCTGCTACCCAAGAGACAAACGGACAGGTCTTAATAACTTCTCTAACTTCTTTCTCTCCGCTATTCTTTACTTTAATAAATACTGCTGCACCGATATATCCTAATTTATCTAAGTTTATCTCTGTAGTGAATTCCAGAATTACTTTATCTTTAACCAGCTTATTAATACGATAATTCAACACTTCTCTAGATGCTTTAATTTTCTTGGCTAGTTGAGTTAAAGGAGTACGGGAATTTCTTATCAATTCTAGTAGTAATTTCTGATCTAATTTGTCCATTTTACTTATATAAATAATATTTCTATATAAACTTTATTATTGTAAAATAATAATCAAATAATCTTATATCTATTAATTTAATCCTTCTACAATGATGACCCCTTCCCTTGAACTTGAGAATATTAATTTTGTAATCAACAATGCAACTCAAGTAAAGATTAGTGCTGATAAGATTAAGAGGTTTGCTGATTCGATTCAGATTGATTCTTTACACCATTGGTTAGAGATATATCCTCAACTTAACCCTAAAGATGTTCTTTTAGGGAGGATGTTTGTACAGGATGCAATAAGTTTCTGTTATTGGGGAGATCCAAAATGGGGTGTTTCTCATAATAATCAGCGATCTGAAGGAGCATTAGCTTTGATTGTCTCTCTGGGCAGAGCAATTGAAGAAGGATATCCTATCTACGATCCAACTTACTTGAAAGAACTAAGTAGACCGGAATTAGAACAGATTCTCCGAGGTAATGTGGAGATTCCTTTATTGGACCAAAGACTAGAGATACTTAGAAGTCTGGGAGAGATAACTTGTAATGGATTTGGAAGTGATTTTGTAAATTTGATTAAAGTATCAAACTATGATACTTCGAATCTAGTAAATATATTGGTGAAAGAGTTTCCTTTCTTCCGTGATGAGTCTTTCTATAAAGGAAGACTAATTAAGTTTAATAAACGTGCTCAGTTGTTAGCTTCAGATGTTCATAACTGTTATCATTCTCTTTCTGGAATGGAAGAATTAAGTGCTTGTGCTGATTATCGTTTACCTCAAGTATTCTATCGGCAAGGAATATTTGAATATTCTCCGCTATTAGAACAGAAGATCTTATCCCCCACTGAGATCACTGCTGGAAGTGAAGAAGAGGTAGAGATTAGAGCTAGTACTATTTATGTTATCAATAAAATAACTGAGTTTGTTAGAGAGCATTTCCCTTCAGTTACTTCAATGCAAGTTAATGATTATGTTTGGTTGTATCGAAGAGAGAATTATCCTAATGATGAAATTCATCACAGAACCATAACCACTGCGTATTAAACCCTTAGATGTTCCTTCTTCTTTCGATGAAATCTACTGAAAAATCTGGTCTTAGTAAATATTCTCACTACTCTTGCTCCTACCTTAAATTCTCTTCCAATCTTAGCAAACTTTTCTGTTTTAGCCGCAGCTTTTTCTACTTCTAACCCTTCATGAAACAGTACTTGTCCCATCACTACCGTTTCTTCAGAAACAGAAAGCAACCTATAAATCCCTCCCATAAACCCAAAAGCTATGCTAAATGGAAACACTGCTAAAATATCCAACCAATAATTCTTGAAAAAGAATTTGGTACTTTTAGCATGGATGGCTAAGAAACCTAAATCTATTACAAACACGACCAGAACTAAATAATCCGCAATTTCTATTACTAAAATAGCAGTTTCGTTTTCTACATGAAAGAATAATTCTAATACAATAATCACTAATAGGACTAAAATCGCTGGGAAAATCAAATGATGATTAATCTTTTCGACTTTCTTAAAAAACGGGTGCATTCTATTGTTATATTCTCCGCATTTTTAAAGCTAATTAACTACTCACAAGTACATCAAAAAAGAATAAAGTATAAATATCACTTCTAACTCCACTTGAAATATGGTACTTTTTAATCAGGGCGTTAAAGCCAAATGTCGAAAATGCGGTAATGAAGCTGCCGCTAGTGATTTCCGAATGCATTATGACTATAAGATGATGGTCTGTCCCGAATGTTTTAGAGGGACTAAAGAAAAGATTAAAGTTCAGAATACTGCTGTTCCTAAAGAAGAACCTTTAGTACCTAAAGCTCCAGGTTGGGATAAAGAGGATGAATTCTTAGAACGGGCAGCTAAACATAAAAGAGAAGAGCAAAAATCTTGGTTTAAACCGGTTGCTGGAAGTTCTCAAGTACAATGCAGATGTGCTGCTTGTAAGTATGTGTTCAAGTATGATCCGGTAAAGAATATGCCTAAAGCTTGTCCTTACTGTGACGGACCTATTCCTAGGTTTAATTCTAATATGTTGTATTAATATTATTTTATTATTTTTCTTTCATTAACTTTTTAAATAGAACCCTAACTTCAATTATTATGTTAAGAAAACTATCAGCTTTAGCACTCGCTTCTTATTTAGCTCTAGCTCAACCTTTACAAGCAGAACCACGATATTCTTCTGATCTGAGTCATTCTCTATCTCATCCTGCTCCGGTGGTTAAAGTAAAGAAGAAAGAGCCTATAAGACAATTATTTGACTTTTTAGAAGGATGTCGAGCTTCTACTGAAGTTAAGAGAGAATTAAGTCATTCTACTTTGACTGATACCACCTTCCCTTTGTTGGGAGGACTAGAAGTGATGTTAGATACCCAAATGATCTCTGGAAGAAAAATTGTTCCTCGAACCGGAGTGAGATATTACTTAAAAACGGACTTTGTAAGGCTATACGTGCAAGGAGTAGTTGATCTACAAGATAAGTATCGACAAGAATTGTTAACTAGTGCTCGGTTCAGTCACCGATTTGATAAAAAGTATGGAGTGAACTTAGATTTAAACCGCCTAGATTCTTTTGGGAGAGAGAGATTAAGCGTTAATCAATTCCGTTTTGGAGTGAATTATAAGGATTTAGAACTGGGTGTTGGTGGAGATGTTTCCAAAGGGATCTCTTATGGCTATAATGCTGCTTGGTCCGTTAAGTATTACTTCTAAACTGTTCTTTTTTGATGATATTTAAAGGCACTGATGAGATAATTGAATCCCTTGAAATAATCTCCTCTTGAATAAGAGATTACAACCTCTTATATCTCAACAGTTACTTCATCTCCATCTTTGATATTAAATGTTTTTCTTAAATGAACATCACAAGCAATCTCAATAATTGTTTTTGGTTTCTTAATAATTGCTTCTTTTCTGTAATCCGGTCTTAGTATGAAAGCAGTTCTTCCAAAAATCTTGCAAGGAATAATGCTTACTGATACTATTCCTCCATATTCCTCTTTTTCTAATCGAATTATTTTTTTTCGGATTTTCCCATTCTTCTTTTAATTCAAGATTTAATGTTCCTGGGAAAAACCTCATTCCTGTTTTTTTTAAGATATGCCTCTAAGAGTCCGGGAATTTGTTCCATCTTTTTTGAGAAATCACCTATGCCTGTATGGACTTTTCCTTTTAAGATAATCATTTTCATTATCAATTTAAATTTATAACCTTTTTTCCATCTCGATAGTGTCTCCGTGATCTACTGAATGAACTCTCTTAACTTCTTTGTATCCCCTATGTTTATAAAATTCAACAGACGAAAGACCAGAAGGAACTTTTAGTACTTGATACCCTTCTTTTTTTGCTAGTTCTTCTACTTTGTCCATTAATTTTGATCCAATGCCTTTTCCATGGAGGTCTGGATTAACAAAAACTGTGAATACAGTATCTTCTTTCAAACTTGCCGTTCCAATAATTTTATCCTTTTCAACTGCAACATAAATCGTCCGGTCGCTCATATTTTTAATAATTAAATCTGGAGTAAAAAAATCATATAAACTTGTAATAACTTTTTTAGGGTAGTCTTTGCTGTTTACTTCTCTAAGACATCTTCTAATAATATTAGAAACTTCTGTTGCATCCTCTTTCCTTAGTCTTCTAATCCGCATGTTTTTAATAAGATATTAAGAAGTTATAAACTTTTTGTTCTCGAATAAAAATAGGATATTACTCTTTATATCAATAAACACAATTTAGAGTTTGTTAAACCCTCTTGTGCTAACTCTCTTTGTCTCTATCACTAAGTAGTTAAATGGGGAAAGCCTTATATACTTGCTAATCCTTAAAAAATTATGGCTATCGGAAAAGCATATGGGTTCTTTTACTGTCATGCTACAAGACAGCAGATTGAAACAGAATTACCTACAATTCGTGATATGGTTAATACTCCTTCACAATTAGAACTCTCTTTAGTAGAAGGGATGGATGAATTAATCGGACCAAAGGGAGCATTAAGAAAAATTGATCCTCGATTATCTAAGATTGCTCAAGAAGCTAAAGAAGGGGGCATAAATTACCTGCTACAAGCAACATATTCTGGTGGTACCCATGAAGATACTGCTAATGAAGTTGCAGCTATTCTTAATCAAGCATACCAATCACCTCTTTACAATGAGGGTGACACGTTTAAAGGAGCCATTGTTTATGAAGAAAAAGGGGATTATATCTTCAGAGAATAAATAAACATTTAGAAGCTTCGATAAGTAGATTTCTTGCTGTTAAAAAATGTTCTTGTAAACTTAACCGCTTTCTTTACGTCAAAGCTCTTACAAGTGTAAATCACCGTGGAAAAGAATTTAGCATTACCCCAAACATATAAGGCAATCCCAGAATCAATTAAGGGTATGAAAGCATCAAAGCCTTGATTAATCTTCTTTCCCTGGTTTCCAGTAGAATGAATGGTTGGTTTCCCATAAACTTTTAGTTCTAGTTCTTTAGTGATGCCATTGAAAAAAGAAACAATATCTTTTTCTACAACATCCCTATCAAAATAACCTTCTATCAGCAAACGTTGTCTGGTAATATTTGGAGCAATTTTTTTCATTATTCTAACCTCTAAGTGTTAAATATTTCTTAACCACTGCTTTGGCTAAACTGTCAGTAGAATCAATAAATGTAATATTTCTTGGTTTGTCAAGAACGTTAAGATCAGTGCAACCAATAATAATTGTATCAACACTCTCTTTGGTTATTAGTTGTAATAACTTCTTCCATAATAAATTCGCCTTTTTAATTTCTCCAGCTTTTACTGATTTAATAATATCATTAACTGAAGTTTGCCATTCTGGTTTAGAGATATACTTTGAACCAGACTTATCTATTCCTTTCTGATATACCTTGGATTCTACGGTGGGCACTGTTGCTAATACGGCTATCTTATGTTTTTTTTGATCAAGATTCTTTAATGTCTCTTCAACGATGTTAAGTAAAAGGGTCTTGATTGATTTTTTGAAATAATCAAAATAAGTATGAACTGTGTTACAAGGTATAGCTATAAAATCAACATCAAATGATTCTAATCTTTTAAGACCTTCAAGCACAACCTTTTTCATCTTTTCATGATCTATCGGTTTGTCAATAAAGAAAGGTGTTGGTAATGAATAAATAATGAGGTGGGGGAAATCTTCATCATACTTTGCTCCGTATTGTTTTTGACATTGATTTACCACTAAATCAATAAACGGAGCAGTAGACTTTGGTCCCATTCCAGCTAGGATACCGATTGTCTTCATTAAACTAAGGAAATCTTTTAGTTATATAAATCTTTGTTGAGTGCTAAAGTTTGTTAAACTCCCTTGTGTATATCCTTGGTATTCTCCAGACAGGGCATTTCTAACATAAAAATATATAAATCCCGCTTTTACTCTTCCCTTTATGAAAGCATTTGAACTAAAACAGAAATATTTGGACTTTTTTAAGAGCAAGGAACACGTGATTATTCCTTCTGCATCTTTAATCCCGGTAAACGATCCCAGCGTTTTATTTAATACTGCCGGAATGCAACCCTTAATCCCTTTCTTATTAGGACAAACTCATCCTTTGGGTAAACGTTTAGCTAATATTCAGAAGTGTATTCGTACCGTAGATTTTGAAAATATTGGGGATAATACTCATCATACTTTTTTCCAGATGTTAGGAAATTGGAGTTTAGGAGATTATTTCAAGAAAGAATCCATCGCTTGGAGTTTTGAATTCTTAACCGATAGAAAATGGTTAGGACTTCCTTTAAGCAACTTGGCTTTTACTGTTTATGAAGGAGACAAAGTTGTCCCTCGTGATGAAGAATCGGCTAAATTTTGGAGTGGTTTGGGTGTTCCTAAAGAAAGAATTGCTTATCTTGGTAAAGACAATTTCTGGAGTGCCGGAGATGTCGGTCCTTGCGGCCCTTCCACGGAAATCTTCTATTGGAAAGGTGCTGGTCCCGCCCCTAAGGTATTTGATCCAACCGATAATCTTTGGGTAGAAATTTGGAATAATGTCTTTATGACTTATAATCGTAAAGAAGGCGGAATTTTAGAAGAACTTCAAAAGAAAAATGTGGATACCGGAATGGGTTATGAAAGAACTTTAGCGGTATTATCTGGAAAAGAAAGTTCTTACGAGACCGAATTATTCTTGCCTATCATTAAAGAGATTGAAAGGTTAAGTAAAAAAGAGTATGTTGCGGAAAAGAAATATATGCGCATCATTGCTGATCATCTTCGCGCAGCAGTTTTCTTGTTAGGAGACCAAAATGGTATTGTTCCTTCTAATGTTGATCAAGGTTACATTTTACGTAGATTAATCCGTAAAGCTGTCTGCCTTGGTCGTCTGATTGGTATTGGTGGATGTTTTGCAGTAGAGATTGCTAAAATAATTATTGATACTTACAAAGAATCTTACCCTGAACTTTTACAAAATAACGGAAAAGTATTGTCTGAGCTAGAGAAAGAAGAACACAAATTTAATTTAACCTTAGAACAGGGACTGAAAGAGTTTGAGAAGATGGCGGCTAAGTATAAAGAAATTCCAGGTAAGGAAGCTTTCTTATTGTTTCAGTCTTACGGATTCCCCTTAGAGATGACTCAAGAATTAGCTGCAGAAAACAAGATTAAAGTTGATGCTGTGGGGTTTAAACAAGAATTTGAACATCATCAAGAACTGTCTCGAGTGGGAGCAGAAAAGAAGTTTAAAGGTGGATTATCTGAAGCTAATGAAGACACTACTAAATTGCATACGGCAACTCATCTTTTAAATGAAGCTTTACGTAAAGTTGTTTCTCTTGAAGTAAAACAGAAAGGATCTAACATCACTCCAGAAAGATTAAGGTTTGATTTTAACTTTGACAGAAAACTAACTGAGGAAGAGATCAAGAAAGTGGAAGCAGAAGTCAATCACATGATTCAAACTCATACTCCTGTAGTTAGGGAAGAAATGCCGGTTAAGGATGCTTTTGCTCAAGGTGCACACGGAGAATTTGGCGCTAAGTATCCAGAGAAAGTTTCTGTGTATACTATCGGTAAATATTCTAAAGAGATTTGTATGGGTCCACATGTACAGAACACTTCTGAGTTAGGCAAGTTCAAGATTCAGAAAGAAGAGTCAGTAGCTGCGGGAGTAAGAAGGATTAAGGCAGTGTTGGAGAAGTAGTTTCTCTTCTACTTCTTAACATAGTTAGGAGCTCTTCTCGAGTAAGCGGTTTAGTTAAGTATGGGTTATAAATATGACTTTTCAACTCTTCAAACTCTCTCTGCCATAACTCTGGAGCTTCTGCTTTAAGCCAATTACTTAAATCTAAGTCTTTAGTAGCTTGACAATCTAAGTTGCAGGGAGCATAGAATAAACCTACTTGAGAATAAAGTACTCCATCTCCTCCTTTCTGATGTACTGCGTGGAGTAAGGACAAATATTCTCGATTAAATGACGTTGGTGATTTAGAATATTCTGTAGAACAACAGGTTGGAATCCCCAATAATCTAAAATAAAGGTCTTCTCTTTCATCAAATCTGGCGATGAACTCTTCTCCTTCACTTACACTCATAGACATCAATTCTTTCATGGGGGGAATCTCCAGAAGGCGAAAGTCATCATAACTATTCACTCTATCCATTCGCCAAAGATGAGCGTGATCATTTTTAAACCAACTTCCTATCTCCAATCCTTCCAGAAATCTATGCCCTTCTTCGTTATTCAATCTTAAAAACTTGCTTGAAGAAACACTTTTTACTCCCTTAATCAAGAGAAGCAGATCTAACATCTCACAAGAAGAAAGTTCTCCATTCAGATGGTTAATCTTGTCCCAATATTCTCCCATAGAATTCTTCTGACCCAAGTTGATATTTAAGTATTATTATCCTTAAGTATCACAATCCTTATTAAACTGATTCTCTTGTCCAGATGTGATGTTGGATTGGAAAAAAGATATCGGTGATTATCTTAGGTTAGATGATCAAATAGTAAATCCCAATTCTGGGGTAGAAGGTATCCCGGTGGTGTTTAATATTGAAATTCTTCATGAATATCAACGGCGTAACCCTTTACATCTTTCTGTTTATCATAGTGATATTTCTTATCATAAAATTACTGTTAGTGAACAACAAGATTATCCAATCGTCTTCCGTACTAAAAAGGGATTATATGTTCCTGACCAACAAAGATCTTGGGCATATTTCTTTGATTGTCGTACTGGAACGTTAAAAGGTTATGATTATTGTAATGGTGATTTCACTGATTCAGATTTTTCTTGGTCTGAAGACAGAATCTTACGTAAAGACTCTACTATCACTTCGATGGGTAAACCGTACAAGAACGCTTCTAAAGTTGTTCCTTTGATCACTTCTAGAATAGAACAGCTAGTCTTTGAAAGCAGGGACTTACATCAGACGGATCTGTATAAGGGGTTCTTGTTTGCTTTAAGGAAGATAAAAATGAATGAAACTAGAAAAGGATAAATTTTATCTGAATCCAGTATCAATCTTATCTAAACCTTGAATTCTTCCTCGTTGCCACTCTGGTTCTGGATGAGGATTCTTCCCGCATTTAGGTAAACATTTCTCTCTTAGTTTCTCTGCTTCTGTGAAACAAGCAAAAAAATCTCGACCATTTTCTCTAAAGGCCATATTTTTTCCCCGAGAATCACCGTGTCTGTAAGTGGAGTTTATTTCTTTGGCTCTTTTCTTTTTTGCAGCATGACAATCTCCAACTGCTTTTCCACATCCTTTCACACATAGTTCATAAGCCTTTATCCGATTAGCAGCAGCATCTTTCTTAGCTTGAGCTTGTCTAGCTTGTTCTTCTTTAGCTGACTTAGTACATTCAAATTCTCCTAACCTTGCTTCTATTCCACACAAGGAGTATTTGTTTTGAGCATTAACTTCTTCTAAAGCAACCATTCTTCCAAAGTCTTCATAATTCCCGGTTCTAGTGGCTTCTTCCCATAACTCTTCTCTGGTTCTGGCTAGATTCTGATCTCTATCATAAGAACATCTCCCCTGCGCATCTGCTTTCTGTTGAGCACAGATCTCTTCGATAGTTAATTTCTTCTTCTTAACTGCTTTAGGTGTTGGTTTTGCTACAGGTTTATCTGCAGGTTGACAAGAACACAATCTTTCATTCCCTTCATTGGAAGTACACTTAACATTATCCCCTTGAGAACCTTTTTTCTCTTTTTCTTTAGATTTTCTTTGGGAATCATATGAAATTGAAACAGAAGGAAAGATAAAATCTGCTGCAGTATAATGTTTCTTTTCAGCAAAACCATTATCTTTAAGACAAGTTTGATAATCACGATCAGCTTCTGTTCTGCATTCCTTTAGATCAGTTTTGATTTCTGCTAATACGACATTATAGTTTCTGGTTCTTTTGTCAATACACTTTTTATCTTCATAAGAATGAGGACCATTTCCATCTATCCAATTAACACCACATTGATGCAAAGTAAGATAAGGTTTAGAAGTTTCATATTCTTGATCACATCTTTCTTTCTGGCTATTTCTAAGAGCTTGACAATCGGATTTAGTGATTCTTGTCTCTGCTCTACCTAATGGAGGATGAGCATAAGTAGTACTTGGTGTTAAAGCAGCTCCTAAAGCGATTCCTGCTGCTAATACATAATTAATTATTGGTTTGTATATCATTTTATTTACCTATTGAGTTTCCTTTTTTTCTAGAATGTCTTCTCCATAATTATCCGTCATACATCTCTGATAGTGTTGATCAAATGTGAAGTGAGCCATGGCTAAACAGTTATCTTGATGTTCATAATGATTCAACCAAGTTCCAAAATTTAGGAATAATCCAATTTCTTCTTCTCCGGTTGGATATTTCTCTAAATCATAACAATCATTTTCTTCTTTGATGAATCTTCTCCAACCATTAGCGATACATTCTAGTTTTTTGGGATTTCCACCCTTTTCTGAAACAATTTTTAAAGCAACTTCCAGATCAACTGTTTCTCTAATACGGCGGCCAGTTTCTTGTTTTAATTTTAGTTCTAACTTTTGAGATTCAATCTCGTGATGATATGCTTGTACGCCTAGTCCTAAGGCTAGTCCAGCAGATAAGATATAAGGGATAATCTTTTTATAAGACATCTTAAATCCCCTCTCCTTGGTTCGAAAATCTAACTTTCTGTATCTTTTCTCTGGGTTTAACCCTTAATAGTTCTACTTTATCCACGGGTTCAACATCATAAACCGCTTTCATCAAAGCATCTTTGCCGTAATAACATTTACAATCACAAATAAATGATCCCAAAGCTTCGTGATTCTGCATCTGAAATGGATGAAAGTATAATCTAGTTGATTTTTTTATTATTCCAGTAAAGTAATTCTGATGAAAAAGCAATTCCTTAGCATAAAGAGTAGTTAGTTGGTCTAGTTTATCTCTGGCTTTTGCATGTTCTGAAGGAGAGAAAGAAATCACAACTAAAGAATGTCCTTTACTGATCTCTCCAATATTTCCAAGACTCATGGTTCTCAAATCGTGGCCAATCAGAACATCAATAGTTTGTGGTTCCTTCTGGCGTTCGTTCCATGTTCCTTGAGAACTGTCACGATAAGTAATAGCTGGATCTAATGGATTAATTGGAACTCCTCCGATTCCCCCATAATATTGTTCCCATCCATTTCCTTGTTTTTGAGGAAAAAATTTATTTCCCAAAGGAGTAGCATATCCTAGTGGTACAAAAGAGAATCCTGCTTCTCTTAACAGTTCACCTGCAGCTAATTTTAAAAGTAGTTCTCTTTCACCATTATTCCCATAAAAATCTTTTCCAAACTGTTCTTCCTTAATTCTCTCTAAATAATCTCTAAATATCTCTTTATTCGCTTGAGTACTAATCCAGGGAAAACCTTCTCCTTCAAGATGATATTTAACTTCTAATAACTTTCTTCTAGCTTCATCAGCGGTAGTCATTTTAGTTTCCTCCAGAAATAATCGTTACCCTGCCTGGTCTTCTTTCTCTCCAAGTAGCATTATGCAAGTAAGGCATTTCGATCTTACCTCTAGCTTTATTCTTGCCTCTAGCGCGAGCCATAGATTCATAAGTTACATCGGCAATCTTATCGACAACTTTAATCTCATGATTAAGAGCATAATATCTTCCTTGTTCAGTAATCTTATCCTTAAGATCTTCACTTACGCACAATTTCTTCTCAGCATCATATTCTTTCAATGTGAATCCTGACCAAGTCAACTTCTCAGCAATCGCTGTAACAACTAACAAGGAATTTACTTTAGTGCGATCTTCAACAGATAGATCCATTACTCGCTGAAGTAAGGAATTAGGTAAACAAGCTTGATACATCTTAGAAACTTGTCCTCTAGATTCTTGATGAGATGTTTGCCATTCACTAATGCGATCTGCTAACTCTTCTAACGCAACTCTTCCTGGTTCAGAAATGCCTTCTGCTAAAGAGGCGTAATCTAAAGTAACTCTTAAATCGGGATTTACGTATCCTTTCATCACTTTACCAAATCTTTTTCTAGTAGTGGGGGTTCCTCCTCGAAGTTCTACTTCTAAAGGAATTTGAGCAGTTCTAACTTTAGAGGTTAATCCCCCGTTCCAATAAATCTGCATTTCTCCTTCTAACTTGTAACGACCATCAGCTTCTTCGGTTCTGATTACTCCATCAATACTAAAAGGTTCTTCTGAACAAGCTAGATATGCTTGAGTTGCATAACGAGCAGGTTCATGTCCAGTTACTGGGAATCTTCCGAAGCGTGTCATTTCTATCTCTCTCTACAACCACTCAACTTACTTTCAGCAAGTCCTGCACAAGCATTGTAATGGTAATCTGCATCTGAAAGACAATTCGTTAGCCATCTTTGTGATTTTCCATCTGTTCTAAAATCCCAGTCGCAATCTCCTTTTTCTCTTCTCATGGACCAATCACAATCTCCGATATCGCGATTATAATTCCATCCACATTTTCCAGAAACTCCTTCTCCGCCAACGATCTCTTCTTTAGAAAGATTTCCGCTAAGATCTTCTCTGACTTGGGTCTCTCCATTTTCAGTAGTCTCTGTTCTTTGATAATGTCCGGTTCCGTCTTGAGTGGATAAATAGTAACTTTCTGAATCAATACTGATGGTTGAAGGTTCTCCAACAAAATCGTAAGTTGCATTCTCCCGATATAAACGATCCATCAGAGTATCAATGCTCTTGGGCAAGACACACTTGTCCTTCTTTCCATCAATTAGATCTGCTTCTTCTAGAAAGCCAACGGCCATATCTCGATAGTAACGGTTGCTTAAGCTATCTGAATGAACTTTATCATTCGGGGTAGTGCCTTCGGCACGATAACTTGTTCCTTGATCATCACTAAAAGCAGTAACTTTTATCATTCCGGTTTTTATGCCTACAGCTTTTGAGTAAAATAATTTCTGTTGATCATCTCCGACAACTCTAAATCCAAACGCATAAGAGGAATCATTAGGGGAAGCAGATTCACAAGGAGTGATTTCTCTCTCCTGAAAAGAAGAAGTTGGTCGATAAGTTTGTGGAGTTGATCCACAAGCAGCTATTCCTAAAGCCGTCAATCCAGCTAAAATTAATGTTTTGTGGTTTGTCATTTTGCATTTACCTCACTGATGTTCACAACGATACTTCTCTCCCCATAATTCCCCTAGAAATTGAGACGCTTCTCTTATTGGGAAAGAGGAACTATAATTCTCTAATTTAATTCCTTCTTTTTGTAGAAGAGGATCAATTCTTTTAACTGCAAGACAAGTATCTCCAAATCCTTGAGAAGAAACCATCCTTCTTCCTGATTGGTGTGGTTGATTAACCCATCTTTCAACTCCAGTGGGATTTTCTAGTTCTTGAGAGTATCCTACCAGAATTCGCTGGACTCGCTGATTAAGATTCGGATCTTTATCGCTTATCTGCATTCCCCAAAATAAAGTATATCTTGCTTGAGCATCATAATATTGGTCTACTGTTCTTGCATCTAAGGAGTCTTGACCTGCTTTATCATATTCTTTTTTACTAACTGATTTCAAATAATCAACTTTATCTTTAAGATCTACAAATCTCTGTTGTTCAGTTTGAGTTAATGGTTGTCCTTGATAGTTCAAAGGCATACTGGCACAATAGTTTAATCCTAGTCCCAGAAGTGCAGTTCCGATGATTCCTTTGAGACTCATCTTTCATACCTCTCGAGGTCATTTTCAAAATCTCTTACTCGGTTGTCCCAATATCTCGCTTCATCACTAGAAAGACATCCAAACATTTCTCGATTATGGATTCTAGCACAAGTATGTTCGATACTAGATTGAAGAGCACTATCTAGAAGATCAGATAGATCTCTACTATCATTAATTCCATTTCCTACGCAGTTAAGATGTCGGTCGTAAACTCCTTGGGTACATTTACGCATAGACTCATCTCTTGGTTTAACATACGGGTTTTCTGGTCTTCTCATGAAAGCAGGAGTAGTGTCAACTATCGGGCGATTATTAATTACACTAACATATCCAATAGCATGAGGTAAGGATAAACCTAAGCAGGTTAATCCAACTGCAAATCCCAGTTTAGTTGAGCCTTTCATCTCTCTACCTACACCTATTGCTTTCTAACGTTCTTTCTAACTCCCGATATTTCTGCCAGAAAGTCTGACGTGTTTCAGATAATCCTTTTTTCTTGACCAAGTCTAACAGTCCAATATAATCTTGAGAATGTTCTTCTAACTCCTTAGCTCCTTGAATATATTTTTGAACTAAATCATAAGCTTGATCGGTCTTATTACAACCAAGTTTGTTAGCTCCTTCTATGATTCGATCAGCTTGAGAGATTCCTTCTTGAATTAAAGTCAAGTAATCATCTAGTGATTCACATTGGTCTCTTTCTAAGCCGTTACAAAATCCGCATCTCTGGTTATAATCTTCTTTTAATTTTTGATTAGCTCCTTTTAATGCAGCATTTAATCGAGCAGTTGCTTCAACTACTTCGGGAGTATTTCTTTGTTCTTCAGGAATCTTAGCGTACAACTCTTTTAGTTCATTTGCTCCTTGATCAAAAGCGTCAAAAAGGTCAATAGTATCAACACATCCTAGCTTGAAGTCTTTCTCCTGATATTTTTTAACTAAGGCTTCCGCTGCGGAAGTAGCTTGTTGTGCTTGAGCTTTGTATTCTACAATTGCCTCTTTAGGTTGAGCAAAAGCTAGTCCTGAATAAAGAGCAGCGATTCCGAATAAAGTATTTCTGACTGACATTTTAGATTCCTCCACACTTGTGTTCTAAATTGAATTTTTGTGCTTGAGCTCGGGTTGTTCTCAACAGGTTTGATAATTGATCCTCTAATTCGATGACCGTGCCATTCTTAGTTATCTCAACATCAGTGCGAATAGCTTGGATTCTAGCCGAGTTGTACTCCTGATTAACTTGATCTAGTCTTTCAGAATAATCTTGACTGTCTTCACAAGTAAGAAGAGTGTGATTTACTTTAACTGGACTTTTTACTCTTCTCGCTTCTCTTTTCTGATCCTCGGCAGCATCCCTTCTTTCTCGATACTTTCCTAAAAATTTGTCCAGCTGATCAGTCTCATCGACCTCAAAACTCCATTTTAATCCTTTAAGGGTTTTAGTAGCACTTCTAATGTTAGCGATATCTCTCTCTAACCCAATAATCTGATTAACTATCGGGTCAGAAGTATAACTCTTGTTAATCTCTCTAACTTCCTGAATCCTTTCGGCTAAGAAAGTAGTGTAATCCAAGAATTGGTCTACTCCTTGAAAATGAAGTGCAGCTTTTTCTTCTGTAACGGGAGCAGGATTTACAACCGGAGCAGTTCCAATCTGCCATTCATTCTGTTGAGCATAAGCAGGAGCAGTTAATCCTAAGTAAGCAGCAACAGCTAAAGTTCCAAGTAGGGTTCTCATTCTTCTCTGTCTCCTTTTAGCCCATTCAAAATGGCTTGAGCTTCTTTACAACTGCTTGCTTCTCCTACCCATTTGTAAGGTTGAGGGTTTGATACTTCAACTCTAATTGGGATAAAGGTAAGATTTGGTTCAACATCATTTGGACCAAGAGTAATAGTGGGTTCAAAGCTATAAACCTCAAAATCTATTCCCCTTGGATTTTTTTGAAGTATGCATAAATCTCTTTGAGGAATAAACTCTCGAGAAGGGTTACAAACTAATCCAATTTGTTCTCCTAAAGGAGTTTCACCATCAATCATTCCATTTTTTGGGTTATATGATGCAGTGGAATAAACTAAGCCACATTGCTGATTGTAATCAAAGTTCTTTTTCTCAGCCGCCTTAAGCAATAATCTCTGTGCTCTATTATGATCACTTACTCTGCCAACAAAATTAGCATCTTTATCAAAGACATCATATGCTTTAGTATCTCGGTCGACTCCATCACCGCTGTCTGCCTTACACACAGTACCAATGTTCTTTCCCCACTCACTATTGGCAAAAGCTTCTAGTCCTTGGTTGTAAGCAGCAGTTGAACTGATAGTTACACAGCCAGATCTATTTTGGCCACGATACATTCTAGTGATGTCTGTTTCAGTATTCTGAATACTTGCTCCGCATCCAGCTAATCCTAATGTTAATAATGCTAATCCAATTGTTTTGTAATTTCTCATTGTAAGTCTCCGCAATCTAGTTCATATCCGCATTTAAGTTTTAGATCTCTTTCTAAGAGTGATTCTGCTCGATCAAGAAGAGGTTCTAATTTATCATGTAACTCTCTCACTTCATTCCTTCTTCCGGTAGGAATTTGACTATATTCTGCAGCTAATGCTTCTTTTCCCTTTGAGAAAAGGTTACAATTTTCCAAGGAAATTGGACAAATACATCTGCTGTCGGGTAAATCTCTTACTAGGGTATTACAGGCAGAGAGGGCCGCTTTAGCAGTATTCTTGTATTCACCAATGGCTTTTCTGACTTTATCCTCACTAATTCTGGTTGTCCTTTCAGAATATACTTCATCTTGCATAATTTGTTCCTCTTCAAAATAGAAAGGTTTGCTGGGAGTCATCTCTGCGATAAGGTCACTTAATTTTCTTTTAGCTTCTTGAGAAGTGACAGTCTTGTCGCGGTTAGGGTCGGATTCATTTCTAGCCCAACTGCAAGATCTTTGAGAACGACTATCCCTACCACTATCCATTCCGCAGGCAAATCCTGTAATCTGTTGAAAATTTCCTTCATCAGTGACGGTGGCAGAACCATAATTTAATGCTCCAATCGCATCAATAAAAAAAGCAGCTTCAGCACCCACACAATAACCATCATTAGTTCTATTCTCTTTCCAGCCACATTCTTTCTCAACTTGCTTTGGAGTAGTATAAACTGGAGCTTGGTACATCTGGGTTGGTTGTACTGATCCACAGGCTGCTACTAGGGAACCAAGAGCAGCAATCATTAAAGTTTTGTAAGAGATCATCTTAATTGTCCTCCTCTTCTAAAGTGCGATCAATGGTTCTTATCTTCGCATCAGAAATTCTTTTTTCAACCTTTATTTTATCTTTAAGTTTAATTATTGCTACAGTTGCACTAATAACAATACCTGCTGCAACAAAATCATATGCTCCACTAGAATAGAAATTTGAACTAAGAGAATTTGCTGTTTCTGCTGCTTGTGGTGAGTCTAATAATTTTCTTATTCCATTATAAATCATTCCTGCTGCTCCTGGAATCAGGATAAATGGGGTAATGTTTGAAATATAAACTGCCTTATCTGCTACTTTTTCTAGAAGGCTATTTTCTTCTCTTCTTCTGTAATCCTCAATTTGGTATAAGTTATCTGTAGTCATTTTTGTAATCCCTCATTTTTGTGTTTGTTACTTATCAGTGAACACCATTCGTTTATTTAATCTTAATCAATATTTAAAATATTTTAAATATTTAGATAAGAAAAGTTTAAATAGTCCGCCTCATTTTAACCCCACATGCAAAGAAAATTGGTCAAGCAAGGCATAAATCAAGTAACCCTCTGTCTGCCTATCAAATGGGTCCGTTCTAAAGGACTTAAAGCTGGAAGTGAAGTTGAGATAGAAGAGGTAGAAGACAAACTCTTAATTGGTAGTAAGAATAAGGGAACTGGTAAGATTAAAGAATTAAATTTCCATGAGGCTCCTAAGAATCTCTTGCGTAGTGCTATTGCTTCTGCTTATAAAAACGGTTATGACGAAATCAGAATTGTTACCAAAGTAGAGATTTCCCTTTCCGAGATTAATTCCATTGTAAATACCTTCACGGGGTTAGAAGTGGTCTCTAGTTCTCAAAAACAGATTATCATTAAATCATTCTTTTCTACGACAGAAGAAGAGATTGAGAAATTAATAGTTAAGTTGTTCCAGATCATTAATCTAATCGTCCAAAACATTAAGTCTTCTTCATTTAATCAAAATGAGATGGAAAATCTTGTTCAGGTAAATTTACGTAAATTAAGAGATCACCTCTTAAGAGCTATTTCTGTCCATCGTTATGGTGGAGAAAAAAGCTATGATTATTATGACCTTATTACCATCTTGGAGAAAATAGGGGCAGAGCTTTACTTGTTGGGTACAGAGTTAAATAAAGGCAAAGATAAATCCTCTTTAAAGAAAATAGTTCCCCTCTTAGATTTAATAGAAGAATCTTATCATACTTATCTCAAAAAAGAATTTTCTAGTGCCGATGATTTCTGGTTAAGGGTAGGCAAAGAAAAAAATAAAGACCTCAAATTTGAATTAGCAGAACATCGTTATTACTTGATAAACCTGATCCGCCACCTTTCTTCTCGTATAATTAGTTTAAACAGCTAAGTTGATGCCGTAAGAGTTGGTTCTCTCCCGCCGTTTCCTGGCTATTTCTTAAGGATGAACCTAACACTTCTTTAACGGCAGTATAACGAGCAGCGAAAACAGTTCCTTGTTCCAGAGATTTTAACTCTTCTTCTCTACTTCCACTGTAGCCACGCAATTCTAAATATTTACTTAAATGTTGACTCCATTGATCTTTTGGAACATTATATTCCATTAACAATAAGGATAAGTCAATTCCAGGATGAACTTTTCCACATCCTTCTAAATCAACTAAATATTTTCCTAAGCGATTTCCTTTCTTATTATCCCCGTGACCAAAAACCAAATCCTGGGAAGCAACAAGATAATCAATCGCTTCAGCCATAGCTACTCGATCGAATTTAATACTAACCGTCTTTTTAGCTTGAGCGTAATCTTCAGCTAAAGCATCAATCCCACGCAGTTGTTTTACTGGAACTATAGCCATATATTGGGCCATAATAGATTCGGCTTCACGATGGAAAAGAGCTAAACAAGCAATCCAATATTCCAATGGTTGATCAATCTTGGGTTGATTGGACACATCTCTCTGTAAGTTCATGTAAACACCATTAGCTTGTAATGGTTCTGGTTGTTTTCCGGGTACAATAAAATCAAACTGTTGACTAAGATAATAATTGGCGGCAGCTTCCATTCTGGCTTTTCTTTCATTTTGTGTAGTTTTCAAAAGCCACTTTTGTCCATCCTTGTCAGTTACATAAAAGGTTCTGTTGGCACTAACAACTTCGTTCCTTTCTACCTGAATAATATAATCTGATAATTCTTTGTTTGCTTCAATGACCTCTTCAGGGATTCCCCCTTTAACTAGTTGGTCTACTAATGAATCTAGTTCTGCTTCTTTTCTTTTAAACATTCTTTTAAGAACCGGATCTGGCAACTTTGCTAAGAAGGGAATATTTACATGGGTAACATATTCTAATAATTTTCTATCAAACTCTTCTTTTTCTGCAGAGGTTAAATCACAACCATCTTTTTGCGCTTCCCAGACTCTTTGAGTAATGGTATGTAAATTTAAATTTCCTTCCCAATTTAGGTATTCTCCGGGATTGCTAGTTTTTAATCGACTAACCCTATTTTTTGGGTTTATTTTTAATTCGATCTTAACTGCGGTTCCATAACTAACTAAACGTGCATTCTCTGTTTCATAAACAATCAAGTCTAAACTATCTATTTGTGAGTTATCTCCGTGAACTTTTGGAACTACTGTAGTATCAATGTGGATGCCTACCTCTCCCTCTGCGACGGTTATTTCTAATCCTTCATAACTGACAAAGCGGTTAAGAACTTTACGATCTAAGATGGTTCCATCAAATCTTCTTTTAATCTCGGGATTAGCATGCATCCATTTGTAACCATTTGCAGGATATCTTTCTAATTCTTCAGAAGTTAAGAATAATACTTCTTCTTCTGGTTCTGGTAATCTGACTATTAGTCTCTCCAGAAAAGATTCTTCTCCATTATCGGAACCAAATCTTCTTCCTAATGGATATAGGTCTCTCTCCACTCTTCCGTCAGCGGTGGTGTATACCCAAGCATGGAAACCAAGGCCGCCTAATGTTCCTGCTCCCTCTTCTACTTTGCAAGGAATGGTCTCATCTAAATCTCTTCTCCCCGTATCTTCTCTTCCTCCTTGGTGATCTAGGGTACTATCTGGATGAAGTTGATAAGAGTGGTCTTGCGGATCAATCTGGAATTCGTCTAAGTAAGTGCTCATTCTTTATCCTCCAAGAACTTAAGGATAGCTTCTTCGACTAGATGAGACTTGTTTCGGAAGGTTCTTTCTCGAGCAGCTTCTCTAATCTTCTGTACGGTTCTCTCGTCCAAGGAACAAGTAAAAACCTGCTTATTTGCCATACTTCTTGACGCAAGCTCCGTAATCTTCTTCTACTTGTTTTAGGCAGGCAGCATAATCTGAACTCTGAGGACGACAGTCTTCTTCTTGTAAACCTTTATACCAATCACACCATCCAAACTCTTGTTTAGCCTGACGTGGTAATTCTTCCATCTGGGGTTTAGCTAAGGCTAATGCTGAACACAAAGCAGCTATTCCCAAACTAACGACCAAAGTTCTTGATTTCATTTTAATCCCTCCTTTTGTTATCCCTACCTAATAAGAATTATTACTCCTATATAAATGTTTGGGTATTTTGTCTCTAGAGGGGAGTAACACAAGAAACCTCTAGAGCTTCTAGTTAAAATAACAAATTGGTTAGAGGGGGGTATCTTGGTTTTACTGTGGATCTGCTTTGACCACTTTATCATAAAATTCTAATAAACAATTGTCTGGGTAGCAGTTATCTTTTCCGCTTACTTTCACTTTAGCTAATCCTTCATCTGCACATCCGATCATAATGTTGGTTAAGGCTCTAGCTGCTAGTGGATTAGATAAGTCTACTCCCTGACCCCGATAAATCCGAGTATATGTTTCTAAATCCAATGTAGAAACGCCGGCACTAAAAGTAACAAATCTCTTAAATTTATCTGGTTTTTCTCTCTGCCATGTTTTGAAAGCAATCATTAATCGATGATAAGCTCTAAAAGTTTGATTGAAATCAGTTTCTGGCATAATGATAACAAACTCTTCTCCCCCATAACGGGCCATTAAATCAGCACCTCTTAATCTAGTAGAGAAATAATTTGATGATTCTGTTAAAAGATAGTCTCCTTGTAAGTGGCCATAAGCGGTATTCCATGCTTTAAAATCGTCAATGTCCATTATTGCTAGAGAAAGATGGCGATTTTCTCCTTTCTTATAAGATCTAGTTAATGTAGCTAGTTGGCCATGCATATAATCGTAAAGGGTGCCTTTGTTAGCTAACCGAGTCATCGGATCGGTTAAAGCCATTCTTCTCATTTCTAAATCTATCAAAGCTTTTTCTACTTTGGCAGTTAAATATTTACAATCCACTGGTTTTTGCATAAAATCCATGGCATGATTTCTAAGCGCATCTAGTATTAAATCTTGATTTGGACAAGAAGTAATTACCATATAATTAACTGCAAATCTTCTTTCTTCGTCAATTCGATGCATTAATTCTAATCCTTCATGGAAATCACCGCTACCTAAATCTAATTCCGTAAGAATCAACTGTGGTTCGGTCTTTTGAAGAATATCCTCTAACTCTGGAATTGAACTGGCCGGATAGGTCCTAACGTATCCCTCTTTTTGGAGACTAGTAGTTATTCTTTCATTATCTTTCTGATTTGGATCAAGAACAACAATCCTGTAAGCACTTTTATCTGCAATACCTAATTGAGGACGAACAATTAATCCTCCGTTGGTTGCTTGGAAAACTAGAGTTTGTCTTCTTGGAGCAGGAACTATATTAGGATCATCTGGGTTGGGGGTAAGAGTCATTTTACTTAGTGGTTATAATTATTCTTATATTCTTTTCTATCTTAAAACATCTAGAACCTCTTTATTAAAAGTAAAACAGCCCCTAGGGAGACATGCAGAAAACCGGATTTTCTTTTGTGTAAAACACGATTTTACATTTGCACTCCCGACCTCGTCCTTACCAAGGACGCGCTATAGCTGCTAAGCCATAGGGGCGTTGAAGCTAAAAGAAAGTTGTTTATATTTAAAGCTTACTACTTTTCTCAATCACACTTACCCATTCTACTTCAGAAGCGAACTCTTTTAAGTTGTTTGGGTCTTCTACTTTGTTATCTGTGAGGTAGCCTCCGTTAGTAATGGTATAATCCCTAATCCTAAGAGAACCAAGAATTTCAACAACTTCGTCAGTTGTTAACATTCCAGCCATAGCTTTGAGATAATCCTCTACTAATCCTGGGTTCTTCCAACGTTTTCCTATTCTTTCAACAATCACTTTCCACTCTGCATCACGACGTAAATCTCGCAGATAGATCTTTCCTCCAGGAAGAAGAACCTTATACATCTCTTTGATCGCTTTCTTAACATCCCTACAACGATGAAGAACATTTCTGCAAACGATGTAATCCACTGGTTGAACAATCTTAGAAAGATTATAAACATCTCCTTGAACAAATTCAACAGAGTATAAACTTGATCTGTCCTTTGTCTCAATCCCATATTTCTGTTGGAAATCTTTAATCCTTTGCTCTTTCTGATTACTCCTCTCCATTAGATATTCTCTCGCCAAGTCGAGCATATCTGATGATGGATCTAGTCCAATGATTCTTGCTCCTGTATGTTCGGCTAGTTCTATATTTAATAATCCTGGGCCGCAACCCACATCTAGGATTTCTCCCATTTGATAATTTGGATGATTACAGGCGTAGCATCCAGTTCTTGCTTTGAAATCCTGAACAATTCGTTGATAGGTTAAACTACGAGAGTCTCGACCTAATTGAAAATATTGTTTGGCCACTTCTCCGGACATTTCTTCCTTTTCAAACAGGGAAGTTCTTCTCTCTATATTTATTCCATATAACTCAAAAATAGTCTCTTCTAAACTATCTGTTTGTTGTAACTTTTGTTCTGTAATCATCACTTTTCTGGAGCAAAAGAAACATATTTAAGGAAGTGTAGTAAGGTAGGTTACAACATTTCAGAAAAGTTTAAATAGAAAAGAGTCTTCATGAACCCCATGAAGCAGGATCAGTTAGAAAAAATCGGTCTAAGTCCTAACGAAACTAAGTGTTATCTTACTCTATTGAAGATTGGTTCTTCTTCTGCCAATGAGATTTCTCGTAAAAGTGGAATTCATCGTGTTTCTGTTTATGATGCTTTACGTGGACTGCATGAAAAAGGGTTGATCAGCCAAATCTCAAAATCAAACAAGCTTTTGTTTGAAGCAGGAAATCCTGAGAAGATTAGTGAAATGATCTCTCAAAAAGAATCTGAACTCCTGGAAGCTAGAAAGATTGTTCCAGAATTACTTCTGGATTTTAATCTGGCTAAACAGAAGCAAGAGATCCATAGTTTTAAGGGACTTGCAGGGATAAAAACCATTCTGCAAGAGATGCTTAAGTCTAAATCTGAGATTTTAGACTTTGGTGCAGAATATAAAATCAAAGAATACTTGCCTTACGATTATCCTAAATGGGATAAAGAAAGAGTTCTTCGGAGGATTCAGATGCGTATCGTGGCTAATTTTAAGATTAAACCTACTACTATTCCTTTAACTAAGATTAAATATGTGCCTGAAGAATTCAACTCTTCTGTCTCTACTTATATCTTTGAGGATAAAGTTGCTCTGATTATGTGGGTGGAGATGCCTTTAGGAGTTTTGATCGAGCACAAGAGTGTAGCTGATTCTTATCGAAGTTATTTTGAATATTTGTGGAAAACGGCACGAGAATAGAAGATATAGGTTCCATCACCATAATCCTTTTTAAATTACTATTTTATGTGGTTACTTATGACTTACACTATAACCGTTTTACCCGATACCCCCGAATCAAAGTATCAAGTGATAGCTCAAGCAGGAGAAGTTTCTCATAACATAATTCATCGTTTATTGATAGATCCTTCCGCTGACAGAAACAAAGGATTAAATTTAGTAAATGACTTACTTTCTGCTCGTTATTGGGGAACTCTAGGTGCATTAGATGGACCTTCTCAAGATGGATTCTACCAATATTATGGTGCTGCTGATTTTGAAAGACTTAAACCTGCACGTGTCGAAGCTCAGAAATGGGCTACAACAATTTTTGCTCCTTATGATTTAGAGAAGTTACTTAATGTGGCGGTGAATCAAGCGTTATTACAACCAATTAAGACTTGTAAGCCCGGGACTACTCTCGGTCACGCTCATATTTATGATCATCTTGTTTTCAATCCCGATTCGCAATTTAAAGAAGCTCTTACTCCAGAGTTAAAAGAACGATTAAACAATGGACGGTTCTGGGAATGTCTCCCTCAAGCTCATTCCGGATTGTTCTTAGGAATAGTAAGAGATAGTCTTAATGAAGGGGGATTAAGTTTAGACTTTATTCCTTATGGGCTTAGATTGATGAAAGCTAGCAACGAAGATAGGCCTATCTCTAATCTGCGTCTTGAATTATTGGGGGATGGTGTTTTAGCTGAATACTTCTCTTTCTTAGAAAGAGCTTATCTTAAAGGAAATATCGGTGAAGATTTTTATCCTTTAGTGCGAGAAGGTGTTTTTGCTCTAGTCAAATGGGATCGTAACGATGATGCCCCTTTTGTGAAGAATTTTAAAAAACAGTTAAGAAATCCTTTTGTGCAGATGTACTTGTCTGCTTCTTCAGAACTTCGTTCAGATTTAGCATGGGAGATGCAGCCTCCTTTTGCGGATGAATATTATCAACGTTTTCAAGAGAAAGTTGTTTCAGCTATTCCTGATTCTGGGGGGTTCCTCAGATTATTAAGTAGGAAGAGAGATTAAAGAATGATTAAACTAACTCCCCTAGAAGCTGCTATCCTTGTTTTTGATCAACTTTATTTCCCTCCAGAAACTAGGGCCAGATTAGATTCTTTTGTTCCTACATGTTCAGAACATGCTACTGGTTTGGCATTATGTAGTGCGTTTTATGATGTGCCTCGCACTCTGAAATCATTTCGAGTGTCAGCTCAACTTAGAGAGAGAGTTTATGCCCCTTTAAATGTTGAGCTTAGAGAAGTTCCTGGAGATCATACTCCTACCGATTTTGCGTTCTTAGAACAGTTAGGGTTATTGACTTTACGTTATCAGAGAGGAGAATATCTTCCAATACCTTTTTAACTAACCTACTTTTCAGAATATTTAATGGCCGATGAATACGTTCCAGAAATAAAAGAGGAAGAACAAACTAAAGCAGATATTTCTCTTACTAAACAATTAGAAGAGTTAAAACATGGTAAGAGTGTAGATGTTTCTATTGAAGACCTCTTCCCTCATGAAGTTATTCGTAAAGGACAAGATGAGCTGGTTAAGGATATCGATCAAGTCTTCTCAGAAAAGAAAGTTCTTCTCGCTCATGCTCCTACTGGGTTAGGTAAAACTGCTTCTGCTTTAAGTGTAGCTTTAAAACATGCTTTCAAAGAGAAGAAAAAGGTGTTCTTCTTAACTAACCGACATACTCAACATCAGATTGCTATTCACACCTTAAAACTGATGCAGAAACGTTACAAGAAAGATATTCCTTGCATTGACTTAATCGGAAAGAAACATATGTGTAATCAAGATGTAGCTGCTTTGTTTGGAGTAGAGTTTACTGAATTCTGTAAAGCAGTGGTAGAGAAAGGTGAATGTGAGTTTTATAATAATGTAAGAACCGGGAAAGAAACTAAAGAACTAACTGTTGAAGCTAAACTAGCTTTGAAAGAACTAAAGTTAAAAGGACCGATCCATAATGAAGAATTAACGCAATTTTGTAAAGACAGAAATCTGTGCAGTTATGAAATGGCTCTCTTCTTGGCTAAGGAAGCTAAAGTGTTGATTGGAGATTATAATTATCTGTTTAATTCTTTTGTAAGTAAAACTATCCTTACTAAGTTAGGGGTGGAGATGGAAGATATTATTCTGGTATTGGATGAAGGACACAATCTTCCCGGTAGAGTTACAGAGATGATGAGTTCTGTTCTTAACACTAACATGTTAAAGAATGGTATTTATGAAGCTAAAAAGTATGGTTACGGTGGAGTGATTTCTTGGCTACAAGAAATTAATCGTATCCTTCTAAAGTTAGGACAATTTGATCCACAAGATCGTGACAAAGAGAAAAAAGTGACTAAGAATGATTTCTGGCTTGAACTTACTAAGGTAGTAGAATGGGATCAGTTGCATGAAGAATTAGAGTTTGCAGCTGATGAAATTAGAAGAAAACAGAGAAAGAGTTATCTGGGTGGAATCGTGGGATTTTTAGAAAACTGGCGTGGTGAAGATGAAGGTTATCTTAGATATGTTTCATTAAGAAACTCACGTTATGGAGAAATAACCAGTTTGCACTACTCTTGTCTCGATCCCAGTTTAGTAACTTCTACTATTTTCAAACGAGTTCATGCTGCAGTTGTAATGTCCGGAACTTTAAAACCTGCTTTTATGTATAAGGACGTTTTGGGTATCGGGGAAAGAGCAGTGATGAAAGAATATTTCTCTCCCTTTCCTTCTGAAAATAAATTATCTTTAATCATTCCTGAGACTACCACTAAATATACTGCTCGAAACGAGTTGATGTACCAGAAGATTGCTGAATATTGTTCTAACATCTGTAAACTAGTTCCGGGAAATGTGGCTTTATTCTTTCCTTCTTATGATCTGCGAGACACTATTTGTAAACATCTTATCTCTAGAAAGAAACTGTTTTGGGAAAAATCTGAAATGAATAAAGAGGAAAAAGATTTACTATTAGAAGAGTTCAAAGCAGAAAAAGATCGCGGTGCAGTTTTATTAGGGGTCGCTGGAGCAAATTTTGCAGAAGGAATTGACTTGCCGGGAGATTTATTGAATGGGGTGGTAGTAGTAGGATTACCTTTAGCTAAACCTGATTTAGTTACTAAGGAGATCATCAATTATCATGATCAGAAGTTTCATAAGGGTTGGGATTATGGGTATATCTTCCCGGCTATGAACAAATGTTTTCAGTCTGCAGGAAGATGTATTCGTTCTGAGACTGATCGGGGAGTAATAATCTTCTTAGATGAAAGATTTACTTGGCAGAATTATTTTGTCTGTTTCCCTAAAGAGGGGTTGATAGTTAGTAAAGATTATCAAAGATTATTAACTAATTTCTTTAATATGGGAAACTAAGCTTTGCGCATGTTCCCCGAACCTAGTTCGCATAGGCTAACTTGCTTAGTAAGGATTATGTTAGATTACTTACTAACTTTTTCAATAAAGATAAAAAATAATTTTCTTCGACAGAGTATATTAATCCCTATTTTCTTGATCTAACAATATCGTCGAATACTTTTCGTCAGTATTCTTTCTTACTACTCTTCCTTCCATGGAAAGATAAAATGATCCGTCAGAATATCCTCCCCTATGTCGATCACTTCCTCTAGTTCCTTCAACCCTTTGGTCAATCGTTCCTCGATGTACTAGATTAAATTTTGGAGTTAACTTATTTAGAGCTTTTAACACGGTTGCAACATTTTCTTGATCTCCTATATACAAAATCTCTCCCTTCATCTGTCCTAAGTCCATAATATGTCCATATAAAAAATCCGGTTTGGTCATTTTTCCCTCCTCAATCTTAAGAATAAAGCTAGTAAATATACTTAATGTAAATTATATTACAAAAAGCTTATAAAATGTAAACCTCCCTTTTGGTAAAATGGCAACGATTGCCCATATTGTCGAAAAATTAATTGAACAGAGGCCCTTTATTCAAGAAGCTCTTATCCGGGGGATAATCAATAATGCTGCTTTAGCAGAAGAACTAATCCCTTCTATAGAAAAAGAGTTGAACCAGAAGATTAAATTTTCTGCAGTAAATTTGGCGATAAGAAGATTAAGCGAAAAGCTTAACCAGAATATTGTGACGCAGGCCAAATTTGATAAAGAATCTTCTGACATTACTGTTCGATCTGATTTGGCTGAAGTAACCATCTACATCAGTCCGATTCTACAAACCATTATTAAGAAAATTTATGATGTGGAAGATCTAAAGGAGGGAGATCTATTGACTATCACTAAAGGGTTGCATGAAGTTATGATTATAACCAGTAAGAAAAAACTTTCTAGAATTCTGAGGATTATTCCTTCTGATCTTATCAAAAAAACCGTTACTGGTTTAAGTTCTTTAACCCTCAATCTTACTCCTGAATCAATCGAAACGATGGGGTTGTTTTATATTGCTACTCGGGCTTTAAACTGGGATAATGTAAATATTATTGATGTTGTTTCTACTTATACTGAGATGACCTTTATTGTACGAGAAAAAGATACTTCTAAGGCATATGAGGCGTTAAAAAAATTAATCTAATCTTTCTATAACCCCTATATTTTATTCTAAACTTCTAACACTACCATCGCTAAGACCATTCCTGCTAATCCTAATGCCTGTTTTAAGTTCAACATTTCTTTGAATACAAACATTCCCATGATGGTTACTGCTAAGATGTTTATTCCTAAGAACATAGCTGTAGCGATTCCTACACTTTCTAAACGCAAACTCTGAGCATACACGATAATTCCGGCAACGTTAAGTAACATTCCTATCAAAAACAAATAGGCTTTACTTTGTTTGGCCCATAGTGCTAGAACTATATCTCCGCTGGTTACACATAATCCGGCAATCAATAATATCGTTGCTAGTTTCATATATATTGAAGAACATACTTCTTATATTAACATTATGTAAACTATTTTACAAAATATTTAAAAAGAGTGAAATAATATACTTTCTGAAATGGTAAATATTACTGACCTTGTAGAGAAGATCATCGCTGAGAAACCGTTTATCCAAGAAGGTCTATCTCGAGGTATAATTAATCATGCTGCCTTAGCAGAAGAATTGACTCCTCAAATTGAAAAAGAGTTAAGGCATAAAGTGAAGTTTTCTGCGGTAAATATGGCTATTCGTAGATTAAGTGAGAAGATGCACAAGACAGTAATGGCGGACATAAGCTTTGATGAATTTACCGACATTTCCCTTCGAACAGATTTAGCTGAAATTACCCTTTTTCATCATATTGATAGTAATGCCATTATTCAACAATTGTACGCTTTGGTAGACCTTAAAAAAGGCGATTTTCTAAGTATTACTCAAGGAATGCATGAATTGATGATCATTACCAATGATCGTTATTTTGAGAAGATTAAGAAGATGTTACCGAAAGAGATTATTAAACATTCTATGAAGAATCTATCTAGTATTACTGTGAACATTCCCACTCTTACTACTAATACTTTTGGCTTATTCTATATTTCTACTCGGGCCTTAAATTGGGAAAATGTGAACATTATTGATATCATTTCTACTCATACGGAGATGACTTTCATCGTTAGAGAGGAAGATTCTGCTCGGGCCCTAGAAGCGTTGAAACGGCTAATTAAGGAGTAAATCTGCTGTTTAAGCAGCGAACTTTGTGCTTAACTTCTGTTCAAATCGGGTAACAGATGTACTCTTTAAGCTCACCAGTATACAAAAACGTAACATTTATATATTAATACTGTTTTACTAACAAACATTGGGAAAAAGAGGTGATAGCACCCAACCCTGCCGAAGGGTAATGTTGGGATGTTATCTTGCCCAATTTCATGATAATGGGGCTCCCCATTTCTACTACCCTCACCCCCCTCGAATAAGGAGCCCCAAGATTTTCTTTTTTTGTTTCTGCTCAGCTAGAACTATGGGTTTAAATTAAAAATGAATCATACTAGAATAACATCAAATCTTAAAAGTGACCTTGGCAACCTTTTCATTAAGGTTTCTAACTTATCTGTGTCTTATCCTTCGGTTAGGGGAGCAGTAACTTTTTATGTTTATCTTCATGTTCCAATTTTAGCTTCTTTGCCCTTGCATGCTTTTGGATAGAATTACTGGCAGGATTTCGGGTGAGTTACACAAGCTACAACTTCTTTTGGGTTAGTGCCAACGTATTGGAACAAACGTTCGCTAAATAAACGTTTTTGTAGGTCATATTCAGGAGTATTTAATTTATCTTTGGCAAAAGAGAAGAATAATGTTTCTCTATTTATCTCTTGGACTGCTTGGTCTTTCCCTAAATAGGTTACGTACTCGAAGAAAGCAGCACGAAATTCTTGTTTATTAAAAGTCTGGAATCGTTCATACCAACTTTTAGGGGTGAAAGGAACATTAGCTGGAACGTAACTTGTTTCAATTGTAACCTTCTCAGAGTTGACTGGTGCAGAAACTTTTCTTGGTGAAGGTGATACTTCTTCTTTAGTTAATCTTGCTTCTAACTCATTTGCTCTTAGCATTTGAGCAAAACATTCTGGATCATCATCACAAGAAACTTCTACTTTTTCGTAGATGGGAACGAAAACCTTTTCTGCGGGTGCTGGTGAACTTAATTGTGCTTCTAATTCGCTAACTCTTAACTTCAAGCCAAAACATTCTGGGTCGTCGTCGCAAGGAACAGCTACATATTCAGTTACTACTACGGTTTCTGGAGGTGCTTTGATTGTAGATCTTGTTTCTTGTGCAGTTGGTTCTAATGAAGATTGAAGATCTGGCTTTTTCTTCGGTAAGTTATATGTTGAAATCGGAGTGATACTTCCAACACTTTGGTACTCCGTCGTTGGTAAGGTTGCTTCTAATAATTGACTTAAAATCTGAGGATCGCCTTCGGGAAGTTGGGGACTTTTTTTGGTTAATTCTATTGCTGCTGCAACCGATGCAACCACTCCCACTACTCCTATAGCTAAATATCTGAAAATGGGACGTTGGTGAAAATATCTTATCGCTTGTGCATCAGAAACCTCTCCTAAGTCGTCGGGTAATTCTTCTTTCTTTCTTCTCCATCCCCAACGTCTATGTTTGGGCTGATGGAAATCGTTTTCTTCTTCACCAAACATTGCTTCTAAGTCCGGAGCTTTGGACTTTTTAGTTTTACTTCCCTTTCTTTCAACGTCAAGTGCTCTAGAATCCTTAATTAAAGAGGATAAATGACTTACTTCTCTCTTATCTACTACAGCATTGGGATGGTAATTTGGACCTAGATCTATTTCTTCAAGATCAATATCTGCGGGGACACCTGCAGGAATACCTACTCTTGGAGGTATGGGTGGAGGAGTATCATTAACCATTTTACTACTTTTACGAAGCAACCCTATTTAAAAAGGTTGTGCAAGAAAACTTATCTGAGTAACTTTGCTACTTCATCTACTTTCATATCTCCCGGATTCTTAACGATAGAATGCATACTTCCTCCATTGTCGCTAGCATAACGAGGAAAAACATGGATATGTAGATGAGGAACAATCTGTCCAGCAATTGAACCAGAATTCCAGCCGACGTTAAATCCATCAGGATTGAGTTTCTTGTTAAGTTTCTCTACTACTTTTTTAACTCCGTGCATTAGTTGTTCAAAATCCTTATCCGTAAAGTCAAAGATTAAAGTTCCGTGTTTCTTTGGAATAACTACGGTGTGACCTTTAGCATGAGGTTGGATATCTAAGAAAGCGAAGCAATGTTCATCTTCATATACGATATGTGAAGGAATTTCTTTCTTAGCAATCTTACAAAAAACACAGTTATCCATAACTAAAAGAAAAAGTAAAGAGTTTATTTAATTTTTGGTTCAATACGAACAGTTCCATGCTTTTCTTAAGATCAAAGGATAAGGTAGAGAAGTGTACATCTCAATTAAGGACTTTTTTTGATCGTCCCAATCTGATGTCTCGTTATATCTATCTAGCTCCTCAGAATATTTTCTGCGTGATTCTCCAGATAAGCTGGAAGATCGGAGGACATAAAGGCCAGTACAATATCCATTTGGTTTGCTATCATTATCTGCTGTAAAAGCTAGATCATTTAATCCGTCCTCATCAGTATCATCATCAATTCTTAGATATAGTTCTGGATTACAGTAATCTTTGCTCAAATGACTTTCACACAGATTACTGAAACAATGAATCTTGTCCTCCATATCTCTGGGACTAGTTACCATTAATTCGTACGGAGACTTGGCTACGTCACATTCCATTCTGGGAGTTTCTTTAGTACATCCTCCCAACATCCCTAACATTCCTGCAACCATCATCATTTTTGTTATGTATCTCATTTTTCATTACCTCATTTTTGTTCGATTTGAAATCTCTTGTGTAAGTACCATCCTAACTGAATTCCAGCAGAAACGGCATTAAACGCTAAAGGGAGATACCTTATCGGATTACTCGAATCTTCCGCGATTCTTTCGATCGTCTGGCACCATCCATAACCATACGCTGCAAGAGATGCAGTCACACCGACATACCCATTAAGATTAGCTGCTTTTCCATGATGTATTTGTTTTGTCTTGGTAACTAAGTGCAGAGGATTAAACCAACTTGAAAAATATCCCTCAATACCACTAGTAACAACTTCATCAATAGTTTTTCCATAGTCTAAACTTTTCTTCTCGGTCATCTTAAAATGCTCCAGATGAACAGTTCAATACTTTATGCATAGTTACAGGATAAGATAAAGAATGATACATCTTAGACAATACTTCCCTCTCCGCTTCTCCTCCTTTAGCTTGGGATAATTGCTCCAACTGACTTACATAAGTTTCTCGAGCTGTTCCCCTTAATTCTGAAGATCTTAAAGAATAACTTCCCAAGCAGAAACCATCTTTCTGATTAAAACTGCCTGCCATAAAATATAGGTCCTCAACTTGATCTCTATCTTCGTCATGATACGCTCCAAGACAATTAGTTACATCATTACAATAATCATTTTTAAGTTGGTTAAAACCGCGAACTTTCTCTTCCATCTCTTCTGGACTAGAGATCACCAGTTTATATGAAGAGTTAGAGACATCATACTCTGGTCTGGGAACATCCTTCCCGCAGCCGTTTAACATCCCTAACATTCCAGCAACCATAATAATTTTTGTAATATATTTCATTTTTCATTACCTCTTTTGTTTTTGTGTTTGTTTAATCACTTGTGATTATTACTACTCTATAATGGTCAGATAGATATAAGTATTACCTCCACCTATGTGGGTAGTATCATGTATGAAGAACTACTGTTAGAATCGGGATTGACTCAAAACGAGATTAAGGTATATCTCTCTCTTCTAAAAAAAGGAAAATCACAAAGTGGTATATTGGTGCAAGAGTCAAAGATATCTAGCGGTAAGATCTATGAAACTCTTAACAAGTTGTTAGATAAGGGCTTGGTTGAAGTCACGGTGGAAAACGGAGTAAAGCAGTTTCAAGCCACTAATCCCAAATCGTTATTAATGTACATGCAGGAAAGAAAAGAAAAGATTGACTTGCAGACGAATAAATTAGAAATGATTCTTCCTGAATTGCAAAAGATCAGACAGATGGAATCATCAGCAGAAGGAGTTTTCTTAATTAAAGGGGTTCGAGGGATTAAACCTTTAGTTTATGAAGTTCTTTCTAAAGCCAGAAACGAAATTAAGATCATGGGAGTAAGATCTTCTAAGAATAAGGTTTACAACACTTTCTGGACTCATTGGCATCATGAACGAGTTAAACTTCATAAAAAAGCTAAACTTTTATTTGCTGATCAAGGGACGCCTTACTGGAATTTCTTTAAAGGATTGAGATTAACTGAGATAAGAAGTATCACTTCTCTCAGTCCTTCTGCGATTATGATCATCGATGAACATTGTTTTCTCTTATCTTACGATCCGGAATTTACTTGTATCCATATCGTTTCTCCCGCCATTGCCAAATCATTTGATTCTTTCTTTGAAAGTATGTGGAAGATTGCTCAAAATTGACTTCTAAACCATGGTACTACTTTATAGTAATTCTATCTCCGTAACCTTTATAAATAAGTAATATTTTTAAGAGAGATATGGCTCTTGACCCCTCACAATTATTACAACAGCTGCTCTCCGGTATAGGGGGCAGAGGGGGAGTTACCTTCGGCTTTTCTCCAGTTGATGAAGCTAGGATAAGAAAGCGAGAAGCTAATATTGCTGCTTTGTACCAAGCGTTACTTCCCGTAACTGAAGATCTGGGATTATTAAGAGAAAAGTTGCATCGAACTCTTGAACCTCAAGAGAGAGGTGGTTTTCTAGAAGTGGGTAATTTTGAAGGATATACTTCTTTAGACTTCTTTTATAGTGTTGCTCATCATCAGAAATCCCGATTAGTGCCAACTTTGGATGCTCTTCTTTCGGTTCAAGGAATAGTAGAAGAAGGGGGATTGCTTACTAAAGATACTAAAGCTACTGAAGAAGATAGATATGCTCGTGAACGACGTTCTCGTTATGTTCCTGATGATCAGGAAGATCAATTTGCTCGGATTAATGAACTTAAAGGAAAATTAGAGGCAGTCTCAACCGTAGAATCTTCTTGTATGAAAAGTTTATTAGAAGGTGTACTCAATTTTGAGCCGAACGTTCAAATAGCTTATAGAAGAGTGATGGATCAATATCGTTATCTTCAAAAAAGATTTCTCAATATCGGAGGAGATGATGGGGGAAGAACATACAAGGCCCCTTGGGAAAGACAGCCAGATGATCCTTCCGGATTTGATCTAAAAAAAGTTCAATATGTTAAGATTGCTCCCATTGAGGATAATCCTTTATTAACCGACTTTTTACTAGATGTTTCTTCTAATTTACCCCGTCAAAGAACTCGGCCTCAGAAAGTCAAAGGTAAACGAAAATTGCAAGATGTAAAATTTTTAGATGCTTTTGATGTAGATCGTTTTGCTAGAGTTTTAGTTGAATTATCTGATCCTACCTATCAGGGATATTTACGAGAACCTCATTCTTTCTTAACCAGAATCAGTGAAGGTATAAACACCTATTATGATGAGATGTCTGCCTTAGAAGAAAAGCTCAGATCAGTGTGTGAAGAAGACCGAGAGGGTGTTCTTGTTCAGTTGCGTCTCGATCCGGATCGTTATGAGAAAAGAATGGTTGCTCCTACTGCTTTAACTTCTCGTCTTAGATCTATTGATTTTAAAAGTGTCCTTCCTCGACCGGAAGAAGTTCGTCCTTCTAATGATCTAGAAGCTCGCTACTCTTCTGCTAGGGAAAAACTGTTACAGTTCTTGAACCAAACCGTTAAAACCATTGTGGCTGAACCTAATCCGGGACAGAAGTATGAGTTAGCTAAACAAGCTATCCCTAAAGCAGTAGAGTTGAGAGAGAAAGCTCGTCTAGCTCAAGAAACTCGTCATAGTACTGATCTAAAACAAGATCTTAAAGGTAAAAATGAGTTCTATGTGGGAACTTCAACTGATGGGACTTTTGCTTTTGAAAGAGAACCTGCTCCTAAGATCAGGATGAAAGATGTTTATGGTAAAACGTTTGATCGGATGAAAGAACATATGGCTGATCTGGCTGATTATTCTCGATATCTTGCCCTGTACGCTGCTACTGCTCCTCGTGGTAGGATTAGAAGTAACATGATCGCTATCGGTCCTTATGGATGTGGTAAAACTGAGATGGCTCGAGCAGTAGGCGGAGATCCTAAGTTTATCGGTGCAGAAGTTGCCATTACTGATCTAGTTACTAAATGGTTCGGTGAGTTTGAAGCTAATGTTGATCGAGTATGGGACGGAGCCAGACAATTACGTCGAGCTAGCGGAGATACTAAATTAGTGTTCTTATTGATGGACGAATTTGATTCTTTCTTCAGCAACTCTGAAGGACATTGGGTTGATACTACTTATGCTCGAGTTCAGAAAGCATTGCAGATGAAACTTGATGGTGTAGTTGATTATGAAGGAATTATCACGTTAGGATTGACTAACGAACCTGCTAAAATTCCTCTTTCCATTTATCGAAGATTCAAGTATGTCGATATCGTCGGTGAGTTAGAACCTGTTGAACGTAGTGATTTGTTAAAACATTTCCTTACTGCTGGTTTACCTCTTTCTCATGGATTTACTGGTGCTCATTACCAACACTGGGGAGAATTATTAGACGGTGCTACCGGTGACGTTATCGGTAAGGTTGCTGACGATATCCATTATGAGTATATGCGTAAATTCCTTCATGATAATTCTCGTTTAGCTCGTTCTCTTAATAGAAGAGTTCTTCGTATGACTGCTAAAGATGGCGAAGTGGATAAACCGGAATTAAAGAGAACCTTAGGCCAATATCTTACCGTTGATCCCGATTGGGTTGAAGCAAAAGTCAGAGAGAAAATTAGTGATCCTGTGATTAAAGAACAGATTAGTACTGCTCAAAGAGTTTATGCCGATGCTCGGCACATTTTGGATAGTATCAATGGAGCTCATCGTCCCGCTAAAACTGTGGGGTTTAATGTAACTGGTGCTCGTCAAGAACCGTATTTAGCTCAAAGTGTTGCCACTCCTTCTGGATCTACTGATGATCCAGGAATTGATTATGCTAAAAGAAGAACATAATTGAATTTTTGCACTTAAGGTTAACTTAGTATTATTATTATTGATTTCTTATTATTAACTTTTTATCAACTTTTATTCCCTTTAATTTATTATTCTAACTTAATCTTCGGGCAGATGTTTCAACACATAAGAACGAATGTCTGGATGGACCATCACTATGCCTTCTTTCATTCTTCTACTTTTCTGATTGTATCTTAACTCTCCACCTTGAGTGTTCATCAGATCATATCCCATCTCTCTCAAGAGGATATCTCCGGCAGCTACGTCCCATTGTTTAAGATTACTAGAATATACTAATAATAATTGGGCTTGTTGTAAGGCTAGTTTAGTCATCATGGTACCCATACTTTCAGATTCAATCACTCTCCTTCTTCCAATATCTAAAGCTTTGAAGATCTCTCCAATTCCATTATAATGATTAGCTGAATGACTTACTTTAAATCCAAAAGTTGTGCTGGGGGCAAGAGTTAATCTCGTGGTTAATCCTTTCTGAGTGAGATAGGCACCTTTTCCAGCTTGAGCAAAGAACATTCTATCTCGATGCGGCTCATAAATTACTCCCGAAACCACTCTTCCATTAACTACCTGAGCTCCCATAAACGAGAAATCATCTCCTCCTCTAGCGAAACTTCCACTCCCATCCATCTCATCAATAATAATAATCTCTTTTTCCTGAAGTCGATCTAAATTATCTTCACTCTCTTCTGTAAGGAGAACTATACTCGGAAGTTGTTTAGAAAGATAATCTCTGACTAGATCTGTAATGGCTAGATCTACACTAGTAACTACCGATCCTCCTTTGTTATACCTTTCAAAACCATCTCTTCTTCCTTTTAACATTACTTCTCCTGCTTGAAGGGCAACTTTCTGTAAATGAGTAAGAACCGGTGAGTTGGTATAAATGGTTGTTTCCATTCTTAATGTCGGTTCGAGGAGAGTTGTTTCTCTAGTGGTGAGGTCAGCAGGGGTAGGTTCAGCAGCGATTGGGTCATCCTCCATCCGGTCTTTGATAACTCTCTTAGTTCCGGTTCTTTTTCCTTCGGCTGGGCTCACAATCCCCAATAATTCTGCTGCTTCAATCCCTGCTTGAAATTCATCTTTACCTTGACGATGCAACGCTTCACTAAGAAAAATTAAATAGTGTGCAGCACGAATTAAGTTTCTTGATGGTTCTGTTCTTAGATATCTTGGATTAAATTCGTTAACTCTTTGTCGATCTAATCCGTCAGCGTCTTTAAACAATGCTAATTCTAAGGTCATCCGTGGTGCTAGTGCATCTGGTGGCACATGCCAGTGATTTAAGTAAGCTACTTTTTCTAAGTCTACCTGTTCAGCTATTCCACTTTCTTTCAGTTCAGTTCTGATCCATTGTGCTGCTCTGGTTCCATGTTCAAACTCATGTCCATCTCTGGACCGTTTAGTATCGTGAGTTATGGCTGCCCAGCGAATCGCTTCTAAGTCTAGGTCTTTCCCTTCTGCGGTGGTTTGAGTCACTCTTCCCATCAACTCTGCTAGAACTAAAACTCTGGTTTCATGAAGAATCCCGTGGTCTTGATTTCTACGATAAAACCATTCTTCTCTTGGTCGATATGTCTGAAGAAGTTCAGTACTCGGAAGTTCACTTAAACGTTCTTTAACCCAGGATATTTCTCTATTAAGAATCTGATCCCTTAACGCTCTTTCTTGAAGTATTTGTAAGGGATCGATCATTTTTCATTAACCATTAACTAATTATCTTATCACTATCCTCTTATGATTTCTTAATTGTTCTCTTATTACTTGCTAACCAATTTTATTCCTCCTTCCGGGTTAGGGAAGGTGGTATCTCCTGCAAAAGCCCAAAATGGGGCTTTACTATAAATTTCATCTTTATGTTTAAAGCAGTGATCACAATCAGGAATGATTACTAATTCTTTTCGGGTAGCTCTAGAAGCAAGACTCATAAAGGTCTTACCTCCTTGCCCATCTAATACATCATCATCTTCTCCTTGGACAATATATAATTCTCCGGTATATTGAGAGAACCTCTCTTGAATAGGAGAATCACATTCAATAGCTGGGCCCATCATCAACATTTTTCTAACTTGAGGATACTCTGGTGCAAGAACTCCTAACGCATTTGCTCCTCCAGAGAAACTCATTAGATATAGTTCAGGAGAATCTGTTCCACATATTTCTTTAGCATGCGTTAAAGCATAATTGATTACAAATCTAAGGTCGTCAAAAAGGGTTTCTTCTAAACGATGATAATCCCGTTCTCGATTATCCATTCGGACCATCGCAGCAAGACCTTTTTGTTGTAATAAATGAGCTAAGGTTTGATATTTATCCCAATATCCATTAGCAGTCTCATAAAAACCAGGAATATGTACAATCATCTTTCCGTTATGTAAAGGAGTGATAGCAACGTCTAAGGGTATGGGTTGAGTTTTATCTTCATAATTTCTCGGGTCATTCTCCAAAGTCATTCCTTTAGGGATTCTGCCTTGTCTTTGTAAGACTAAGTTTTCTGTTTTATACCTCGGATCGGCTTCTGGTATTACTTCTTCCTCTGGAGGATATTTTTCTAGTAAACGTTTTATTACTTGATATAAACCGGAAATACCTTCTAATCTCATTCGGTTAATCTCTCTCGCTTCCTCTAAAGTGTACCTCTTTTCCGAATGTTCGTAGACCTCTTGTGGAACCATCACTATGATCTGGTCCTCTTTCCCACTTAAGAAAGCTTTTCCTTCTCTTGATTTTACCCACGCTAACACTTCCTGGCGTAACTCTTCTCCTCCTTGATGTTCTTCATTTATCCATAAAGAAAGATTATGAAATTTATGGTACCCAAATAAAAATTCTTCCTGTCTTCTCCACTGGAGATATTCTTGCAGAGTTTCTTCTTTAAAGTAATCTGCTAAGAAGGGAATCCCTTCCGAATTAAAATCAATTTTTTCTTCGATTCCTCTTTCAGGAATGAAATATAACTCAAAATGTCCTTGGCAGGTTGATGCAGTAAATGCAAAAGGAAGACGATTAATGTCTAGAACTAACTCTTCTATACCCTTGTCTAACTTGACAATTCCTCTTCTGTCGGAAAAAGGGTTACCTGGGTTGTACAATCCTTGCGATGTAACTTTCAATTTGGATTTGTACCTACTAAATTCTGCTTCTTGCATAGTTTTATTCTTAGAATCATCCTTATTTATAAACCTTCTCCTCTTAACTACTCTTAAGTGGTTCTATTGTTTCTATCTCTAAAAAACAAGAGAAAAGTTTAATAATAAACTCACTAAAATAACAGCATGCATCAAAAGGATGAATTTCTGTACGAAGTAGGTCCAATCAGACCCCCTAATGAATACGATAGTTTGTTCGTTAGAATTACTAGAAACTGTCCTTGGAATAGGTGTGCTTTCTGCAGTGTCTATAAAAATCCTCAAGGAGAGAGAGAAAGGTTTTCTATTCGTCCTACTTCTGAAGTGATCGGAGATATTCAAGTTATGAAAAAGTTAGTAGATCATCTGGGAGAAGTGGGAGTTAAATTGAAAGGAGAGTTAGGACGTGAAGTTACAATTAAAGAAGTATGGAACAGCATGGTTCCGGAAGAGATGGATGATAAGACCCGTAACAGTTATCTTGACCTTTTACGCTGGATCGGAACTGAAAAGCATCATGCTTTCTTACAAGATGGTGATGCTACCATCGTTCCCACTTCTTCTTTAGAGACCATATTATTAACTTTAAAAAGTACTTTCCCTGGCCTCGATCGAGTTACTGCTTATGCTCGAGCCCATTCTGCAGCTAAGAAGACCGTGGAAGAATTCCAACGTTTAAATCAAGCCGGATTAACTCGAGTCCATATGGGCTTAGAATCGGGAAGTAATACTATTCTTCAATATATCCATAAAGGGACTACTGCTGAAGAAATCATCTCTGCTGGAGAGAAGATTAAACAAGCTGGGATTGGTTTATCTTTGTACGTTATTCTGGGTTTAGGGGGAAAGAAATATTGGGAAGAGCATGCTACTGAAACTGCTCGAGTAATTAATGCTATCAATCCAGACTTTGTACGCTTACGTACTTTAGGGTTAGGTTCTAGAAAGGAATTATTCACTCAACTAGATTCGGGAGCAGAGACTTACTTTGAACCGATGAACGATGATGAAGTGGTTAGAGAAGAAAGATTATTGTTATCATATCTAAGCGGCATCCAATCTGCTTTTATCACTGATGATCATTTCACCAACTTGTTGCCAGAAGTTACCGGAAATATCCCTAAAGATCAGGGATGGATGTTGGAAGTGATCGATGAATATCTCTCTTTACCGGAAGCCCAAAGAAAAGTGTTCCGATATTTACGTCGTACTGATGGTTATTTCTTCTCTTTAGCTCATTTGAACCCTGAGTCTGCTAAATATGCTGAAGCTCAATCAAGAATAAAAGAGATGGAACAAAGTTCTCCTGGCGAGTTTGAAAGATTTATGTTCCAACAGATCGGAAGGATGATTTAACATAAATTTAATGAAGAATATAATAAAAATATAATCCCCAATTTAACCAGAAATTAATAAAAAATTATGCTGCTTTCTTAGCCATCTCTCTTAACGGACTTCTTTTGTTGAAAGCAGTTACCGGAATTAATGGGCTGGGCAGGCGATCTTCCCTGAAATATCTATGTAAGGTTCTTAATATATCTCCTCGTTCATTGTATTCCATTCTTCCTAAAAATTCAATCGGGTTAACCGCTACTCTTTCTCTGGGAGGAAGATAAGCAGCTACTAAGGATTTATGTCCCTGTTCAAGTAATCCTACGATGTCATACATCTGTTCCACTACCATCTCATCAGTAAGGGGCATGTTATCTCCCCGCTGTTTTTCTTCTGCCATAATTCTAGCATAATTAGAGACGGGGTCTTCAGTAAGAGTTAAGAAAGTGATAAACCTCGGTTTTAAGGTGTTTAACACTCTTGCTGTTTCTTTGACGTGATCCTCGTAATATTTTAATCCGCCTAATCCGGGCATGATCATCACTGAAGTCCAGATATCTGATCTGGCCAGTTTTTCTCCTGCTTCCATCATCTGCTCAGTAGTAGTTCCTTTATTAACATACTTTAACACTGCGTCTGATCCGGTTTCCATCCCCCAATAGATCATCTTAAGGCCATGACTATATAGATTTCTCAAATCTTGTTGAGTTTTTCTAACTACTCCTTCCGTACGACCAAAAGCAGCAATTCTACGTATTTCTGTACGACCTGTTCCACCATGATAATAATGTCCATTTTCTACTCTTTGGTTATGGAATACTTCATTGACGATGTCTAAGTATTTGATCAGTTTATCTGCAGAAAGCATGAAGATGTTTCCTCCTGCTAAGAATACTCTTTGAACGTAAGCTAAGTCTGGTCCTAACCGTTTTCTTACTTCTAATGCATGTTTTTTGAAATCGTCAAACTCTCTGACAAAGAATCTTTCATTGGCATAAGCGGTACAGTAAGTGCACTTTCCCCAATTACATCCGTTACCTACTTCTATCTTTATTACTCTGGCTAACTCTTCTGAAGGAGGAGAGAACGGTTCTGAAGAATATAAATCTGAATCGTGATAAACAAACATTCTTCTTAGTTTAACCCCAAAGTTTCCATCTAAAATTAAGTTTAACGCTCCTCTTAAAGCTCCACCCTCAGTGTTAAATTTGTCTGGGCGCTTAAACACTAAGTCATATTCTTTACTGATAATCTGGGCTAGTCCGTCCATCACTTTCTTAGCTACATGAGGTGCATCTTTCTTAAAGGTCTCTTGGGCAGCTTGCATTACATATCTTTCTAATTGTTCTGAATTTCTTACTTCTCTGGGCGGAGCAGGTACCGCTCTTCCAAAATTTTGTTCTTGTAATGCTCTCTGAGCCAAATCTACAAATGAAGCAAATAATGATCCTACATTAACCGTTTCTCTCACTGTTCCTACTTCATACTCAAAATCTTTTCCTGCCACTAATGCAGCCATCTGAGTATCATTCAAGCGATACTTTCTTTTTAGAGAATGTCCTACTTGATCTCTTTCCGTATCAAATACTTTGTTTATTCTTTCTTTAGCTGCTTGTAAATATCGTGGCATTAATCTGGTACTTGCTTCTTGGATCACGAGTTTAGCTACTTCAGTTACGTCTCCTCCTAACTGATCTAAATGTTGTTGATATACATTTACTCCAGTTGGTCTTACTTCTTGAGGATGGAGGGCCCATTCCACTTCTGTTTTATCTTTTCCCTTCTTAGGGAATCTCACCATAAAATAATCTCCTGCGTTAATGGTAACTAATTCTCCAATACTTTGTAAAGAAATATCTGCAGTATCTCCTCCGTGGAAATAGGTAGTCATCGGTGAACCGTTATCATCCAGGTTCATTCCGGTCATCTGAATCACTTGAACTAGATCACCAACACGACATCCTTCCACTAAGGGAGAGGCTAACTTTTCTTTTACTGCTCTAGCCACTATCTGAGTTAGTACTCTTTCTTCCAATACTGCCTTTCTTCCTTCAGTGATCTTAACTTCAATCTTTAACTTCTCACCTACTTCGGCCATTAAGTCAGTATGATAGTTAGTAGTATCTAATTGCGGATTAACTAACGCTGTTGCTCTTCTTTTCTCCACTTCACTCACTGCTGCTTCTATCCCTACATATTCGGTTCTGATCTCTGCTTTAACTTTAGCGGCGATATCTTTCTCAGTAGGAATAGTAGCAATGAATGCTTCATAAGAAGCTTGGTCTTTTACATCAAGTAAAGCACCTTCATAATTTGCAATTAAACCAGTCTGTCCCAATCCTTTAAAGATAACACTTAATCTATCTCTAGCAATTCTTTGATAGATGGCTTGGTTAAATCGGGTAAATACTTGTTCTGCGGTTACTGGTTCAGTGACTGTTAGTCCTGTAGTTGCTTGTTCAGTGGTAGTCATTTTCGGTTTAGGTTTTGTTTATTTATGTTGTCTTGATTTATTGAACCAATCTTCTGATTCGACTATTTTTATTGAAATCTCTTTGTTCTAAAGCCGCACTGGGGGTGTGACCTTCTTCAGTAAAATAGTTTCTTAAGGTGTCAAGAATACCCTCTTTTCCACCACGGTGTAGATATCCTCTGAAACTTACTGGATTGATAGCAATCTTAGCTGACGGAGGATAATAGGTAGCTACTAAAGAAGTGTATCCATCACGCATTCCACTTACAATATCGTGCATCTGTTCTACTACTTCTTCATCAGTTAATGGTCGATTGGTTCCTTGTTGCATCTCTCCGGCCATCTTTCTAGCGTAAACAGTATGTGGTTTAGGTGTAACCGTATGGAAAGTGGTATACCTTGGATGTAATCTGTTCAACACTTCTCTCGTTCTTATTACATGGTCATCGTAATGGGCGATTCCACCCAGTCCGGGCATGATCATCACTGAAACATTAATTCCACTATCTTTAATTTTGTTTACGGCTTTATCCATCTCTGCTCTGGTGATACCTTTGTTAACATATTGTAACACTGCATCTGATCCGGTTTCTGCTCCCCAATATAATAAGGTTAGATTATTCTGTCTTAACTGATCTAATTCTTCTTCTGATTTAGTTAAGATTCCTTCGGTTCGAGTAAATGCTTCTACTCTTCTGATAGCGGTGCGAACAACTTCACCATGATCTGGAGATTTTACTCTTTGATGATTGAAAAGTCTTTCTACTGTCTTTAAGTAAGCTAGTAAAGTTTCTGTGGGTAAGGAAAAAGTATCTCCTCCCGACAAGAACACTCTTTGGATGTAAGCTAGATCTGCTCCTAATTTTCTTCTTACTTCCTGAGCATGTTCTTGGAAACTCTTAGGATCCCTGAAAAAGAATTCTGCTTTAGCATACTCGGTACAGAAAGTACATTTAGCATAATTGCATCCTCCGCCAGTTTCTAATTTAACTACTCTCACTAACTCTTCTGAAGGCGGTGCGAACGGATCGCCTCCTTGGAAAATAGGTCGATCGTTGTAAAGCATCAATCTTCTTAACCAAGTTGGGGCTTCTCCCTCACTTCCTAATAAATATTCAAACACTCCGTTAAGGGTATCTTTTCGTTCATCTCTTATTCTGAACTCTCTTCCTTTCAAGTAATGTTGTTTACTTAATAAGTCGGCAGTACTTCTAGAAGTGTTTTGAACCAGTTCTTCTAACGGTTTCTTGATTTTAGCTGCAGATTTAAGCACGAGATTTTTAAATTGTGCTTCGGTTAAGGGTTTTCCGTCCAGATGTTTTAATTCTTTGGGCAGATCTACTTTTACTTCTTGATGATATTCCATCATCTTAAGCATCAACACCGCTAATTCTCTGAACGGTAATCTGGCAGTAGTTTCTTCAACTACCGGAATTTGATATTCAAATGCTTGTCCAGCTCTAATTTGAGTTAACTGTTCTGGATTAAGATTGAAAGTGTTGACTAAGGAAGTTAAGATGGTTTCTGTCTTCTGATCAAAATCTAGGTTAATTTTTTCTCTAGCGTTAGCTAAGTATCTTGCTTTAATGGCAGTTTCTGCTTCATCATGGACCGCTTTACTTAATGCTACTGGGTCTTGTCCAAACTGTTGCATATATCTTCGATAAGTGTTCTCTCCAGTATTTCTTATTTCTGTAGGATGAAGTGAGAAAATTCTCTGTTCCTCGCCAAGAAGAACCCTTACCTGGAATTGATCTGGAGCAATACTTACCAATTCTCCTGATGTACCTAGTGGTAAATCAGTTTGATCTCCACCATGGAAATAAGTTGTAATGGGAGATCCCTCATCGTCTAGATTGAATCCTGCTAAATTAGTTACTTCTAACAGGTCTCCTACTCGGCAACCGTTAGTTAATGGTCCTTCTAGTTTCTCTTTCACTGCCTCAACGATAGTTGCTTCTAAAGATGGTTGAGCAGTAGCTCTTCTGTCTGTTCTACCTGCTCTAGCTTGGGTTGGAAGAGTGATATCTAATTTCTGTTCAATTACCTTAATTAATTCATGTTGATATTGTTCTGGAACGATTCTTATTGCTTCTAATTTTGCGGTTCTCTTTTTCTCATTCAAACCTAAAGCATTACCTAAATTGGCGTAAGCTATTCCAATCTCTTGTTTAGCGACAGTAGCTAGTTCATCTAATGAAGGAAGAGTTTCAAAGAATTGAGTGTAATCAGTTGCAGAGTTGATCTCATTAACTCTTGCTAGTAATCCTAAATATAGTTTACTGGTCCGGATCGGAGCTAATCTTTCCTCTAATCTGTCTTGAGCAGAAAAGCGGTAAAAGGTAGTTAATACTGAAGTAAAGGGATCTTCTTTAACTGTGGGTAAATGTACTTCTGCTGGAGCTACTTCTGGAGTTACTCCTGCGGCAATTTCATGATCTGTTGTGACGGTCATTTTTTATTCCTCTATTTCTTCTTCTATCCTTTTTATCATTCCATCTCTTTGAAGGTCAGCAAGAATATGATTATAGTCATCTAATTCTCTAGCGAACACTTTAGCTACTCCTCTCTCGTCTACTCCCAGTTTGGTTAATGAGGAGATGATTGAACTCACTCGAGCATGGTACTGACTGCGGGCATCTACTTTTCCTGTTTCTACTGTTGCTAATATCTCTGCCACTACTGGTTGAATTCTAGCTCTTTGTTCTGCGGTCTTGGCCAGATACTTTTCTCTTTCATCTCCGGCAAGATATTCTAATGGAAGAACCAGTTCTAAATCCCTCTTACGATAGTTATATCGAGAACCATCTTCATATGTTACCAGAGCAGAATTACCCCATCCTCCATTGCCTAATCTTTCTTGTAAAGTTCCTATTCCATGTCTTCTTCCTTGATCTACATAATTACTATCTGCTCTGATCCTTACCTTCACTCCGGGTACATACTGGGCATATTGTTCTGTGGCTTCTACAAATTGAACCAAGATTGCTGCAGCATCTCTTTGAATCAAGATATACTCTCTTTCTGTTGTGGGGAAGAAATATCTATTTGTGTCGTCCTCTCCAAGACATTCTCCTAATGTTCCAATTGGATACCTTCCCTGTTCTGCAGTAAGTACTGCTTTATCTCCTTTAGATACTTTCTTTCTGGTAAATAATCCTTTAGTTCCTTTCTTAACCATACCATAGAAGAGCACTTCTTCTACTGCTTGATCTTTGAAACGGGCCCAGTGTAGTTCATCTTGGTCTCGAGGATCATGGACATATAAGTAAATACCTTCTCTTTCCGCTAATAATTTTCTGAACGGTTCAAATAATCCTAAGGACTTATCATTGGGAAGAAGTGGTTCTAGATCATCATAAAGTCCTTTTTCATTGGGGATGATATCCTCATTAATAGCATAATGATCAAACTCCTCTTCAGTTAAATGATGTTCCATGAATAGGCGGATAACTACATCCTCAACACCCATCTTTCTCAATCGGTCTACTCCTTGAGTGACTAAATCCGTCTTTCTCTGTTGGTCTAGTTCATATTGAGTTTTAACTCCTTCTATGATCTCGGCAATCTGAGGAGCGATCTCTCTTCTTCTTCCTCGCTCAATCTCTTTAAGCTTTATCATCTCGCTGGCATGAAATTTACCATAATCACCGTGCAACTTTCTTACTCCCCAGACATTCTCTCCTCCATATTCTCTCATTGCTGCTAAACATCCCGGAGGGAATGTTTCCGTCTTCTCACCAGTAAGATATTCTCCCGGCTTACTTTTATCGGTTTTAACTATCTGAACCAGATCATCATAACCGTATCTTTCTCTTTCTGCTTGTTCTGCTTGATTTTTTAAATGAGTAATTTTATGTGCGTGTCTATCTCCTTCACTAGTATATCCAACTAGGCAGGCTTTTCTTGCTTCAGCTAAACTTTCTTCTAAGGTTAAGGTAACATAAGTTTTAACATCCTGACCTTTTTCAGCCAGTTCTTCTTTCCATCTTGATCCGATTAAGGCGATTTCTTCTCTATCTACCTGCCACCGTTCTCTGTTCTCTAACGCACAAACACAACTGTTGTCCCAATCTCTTATTTCTGTAACTTTCCCTCTTGTTCCAATCGGAACAGTGTTGGTGGTTCCTCCGTGGGCGTAACCTCCTCTTCCTCCTGCTTTAACGATAACTATTTTATCTCCTACTCTAAGTTGTTTTTTATTAGTCTTTTTACCTTCTTCACCATCCTTGGCCATATCTGCTTCTATCTCTCTAGCCAAGATCTCTTCCATTAAAGACCTAGATGCTTCAGGTCCCATTTTCATTTTGTCACGATCTAAAGTTACTTCTATCCCTGTCTTTTCTCTAATCCATCCTAATACTGATCCTAAATAGATAGGGACCTGAATTCGTTCTTTATATTTTTCCCATAACACCGGCCATTGATCTTCTAATTCTTTCAACTGTTGAGGAAATTCTGCTATTCTCATAGCGTACTGTTCTTCTTCTCCCACCACTAGTTCATAAATTCTGTTTCCTTCTCGAAGATCCCGTTCAAATTGACGTAAATCATAATCTCCTCCGATTTCAGGAGATCTTACTACAACATTGAATCTTTGTTCTAACGCTTTAACGATTGCTTCTCCTTGAAGAGCATACTTTTTCTCTTCCACTATTGGAGGTAAAGCAGTTAATGATTGAGACAAATATCGTGCATATCCGGATACTGATCTGAGTACTTGTTCTTGACGAGCAAGTTCTGTTATCGGATCTAATCCAACTAATTTTCCTTGAAGCTGGGCTCGTTGAAATAAAGCTAGACGGACTAATCTGTCATTGCTCAACTCTCCTGAAAGTGCTTGACTCATCAATGGTTCTTGTTGAGCTAATCCGGAAGTCAGTAGAGTTAAAGAAGCGAAATCTAATATCGCTTCTGGATCAGTGATGGTGGGAATTCTTTCAGCGTAAGCAGGATAAGTTTCTAGTACAGGTAACAAGGACTGAGCAGCGATCAATCCTGAAAGGGAAGGTTCTTTGTATTCTCCATCTTCTCTTTCTTCTCTTCTTCCTTTTCTTCTGACTTTTACTGCTTTTCTGGTCCCTTCTGTATCGACTGGAACCAAAGTGGCTAAATCTTCAGGAGTAAGAGTGATCTCTCTTAATTGACCAATCCTATCTGCAAATTGTCCCGCTAATCGGTTAAGATATTCTGGAGCTGTTTCAGGGACGTTAAGTGATAAGGTTTCTCCGATCATTGGTCCAACTCTAGGGGCGAGAATTAAATCTAGAAGAAAAGCAGCCTTCTTAGTTTCAGTTCTTCCGGTTCTGTCCATCCTTTCATTGATCCCCTCTAACAGACGCATTGCTTCTCGTCCTTCTCCTAAATAACTGTTCCCCAGATAAGTTAACAGAATACTTTGTTGAGGAGAAACTCCACTGATGTGGTCCATTCTAACTGGTTTTTCTCTAGCGTCTAGTAATCTGGCTAGAGGATATAACGGTGAAGGTTCTGGAATAGCGGGGGGAAGTTCTATTGGTTCTACTGCTTCTGCTGCTCTTTGTTGATCTGCTCCCTCAAATAAGCTTGATAAGAAGTCCATCTCTTCTGGGGATTCAACTATTTCTGTGGTTAAGGGTTCAACTTGGGTTTCAGTTATTGGATCAGTGACCATGTTAGACTTCCTCCTTCTTGGTTCCAAGTAGGGCCTGGGGGTTAGCTTCTGCAAATCGTTTCACATCATCATCAGATATCTCTAATGTAGGAGGAGTATGTTCATAACAGTCACATGGATCAGTTAAAGGATTAGTTCCAAATCTTTTTCTTAGATTGGCTCGATAAGTCTGTTCTCCATTAAACGGTTCACCAAATTTTTCCGGTTCAAAGATAGAATATACTTCTAGCATGGCCATGGCTGCAGCAACAGCATTACTCATTACTACGGAAGGATTAGGATTAGCAGCACAACTTGCTCTTCTGATCATCTCTTCCTCTTTACCTCGAGCATAAACTTGGTACAAATGATCTAAACAACGAGTTTTTCCTCGCACTTGTGAAATGATTCTGGCACTGAAGGGATAAGCTCCGGCACTGATCATGGGGACATTATGATTAATGGCGTAAGCAGTATTAACCGCACGAGTGTATAGGTTATCTACAAAATCAAACATTAAATCATATTCGCCAGGGATTTCTACTCCTGGTAAAATCATCACATTATGTCCAGTGGAAGCAGTTCTTCCTCTACTCATGGCTTCAATCTTTTTAGCCACATGGATCGCTTTTAATTCTCCCACACCATCATATCCTAAAATCTGACGATTAATATTAGTAGAATCAAAACTATCGTAATCTACTTGATCTACTCTTCCGAAACCCATTTGAGCCGCAGCGATGGCTCCCCAACATCCTAGAGCTCCTCCCCCTAGGAAAGCTAAACGAAGTAAGCGATAAATTTCGGGGTCTGGTCGAGGAATCTCTTCTCCTTTTCTGGGGAAACCAAAATGATAACTCTGTCCTAGACGGTATCTTACCGGTTCTTTAAGGAAATCATCTGTCTCTTTAAAGAGAAGTTTTCTAACTTCTTCCGTTACCACTCCACAACTTAACAGTCCCATCAAGACATCTTGTTCTTGTCCTTCGAACATGGGCATCAGATAGGCAGGATCATTCTTAGCAGGATCGCAGTACATGGTTTTGGTGTACCCCCAGCGAGAAGAAGTGCTTAATACTGGAATTCCTTTTTCTTTTCCGTACTGTAAAGCTAACTGTTTTGACCGGATGGAATTGGTGGCATCAACAATTACAGTGCTAGAGAATAACGCTTCTTGATCCATTCTTGATTCTAAATTAGTAGAGTATCCTTCTACCGAGATGGACGGATTGATTAGATTAATCATCGGAGCGTATTCTGTAGCCCGAGGATTGGTTCCTAAAGGCCGATCTAAGAACATTTCTCCTTCTTGAGTTTGGTTCCCATCAATAAGAACTACGTTTCCGATACCTAAAGAAGTTAAACATAAAGCAGTGTACAATCCTTGTGGGTTTAATCCTATTACTGAAACTCGAGCTTGAGCTAGTTTCTGTTGTCCTTCATCTCCCCATAACAAAGTCTGACGATTATATCGCTCTGCTTCGTTCATTCCGGTTACTTCTTGAGTGGCCATTTTTGTTTTTGAGTTGTTTTTTAGTATGTCTGTCTTTTCTGTTAGTTGGTCTTTTTGAGTTTATTTTCTTTAGTTTATCTTCTTTAATAGGAATTTAATCTGTTGCCGGATCATCTGATCTATCATTCAGAACGTTATCGGGATCGTTACTGCCTACTGCTGGTACTTGCCCTCCTAATACTGACTCAAATAGATCTCCATCATCTCTGGGTGGTGCTGAAGCGGTAGAAGGGGCAGTAGTTACTGCTTTTGGGTCAGCTAACATTCTTTTTTCCTCTTCCTCGATCACGCTAAGTATAAAATCTTCAATGACCTTATTCTTCTGTTCAAGGTTAGAACCGATAAACTTCAGCATGAACTGAAGTTCTAACTGGTCAGTATCTTTGCTAATCCCTAACATGTTATCTAAAATCCGAGCAATATCTCCAATCTTGTAAGTTTGGAATAAAGGAGTCCTAGTTGCTTTAGGATCATCTTCTGCATCTTTGGGAAGTTTTCCTAATTCTAATACTGCTTCTCTTAATCCTACGCTTCGATACACTCGATGTCCAGAGGTCTCATATTTACCCACTGTGGGAGAATTAAGTCTGTCTAGTAAATCGCCCATATATTCTGAGTACCTACATCTAGATTGTTGATACTGAGCCATGTAAGAGTAGGCTGATAAAGCGAACACTCGAGCAATCTCGGTTTCGTCATATCCTTTCTTCTTTTTTGTGACGTAAACTGGAGTGCCGTAAGAAGTTCCAGTAGTGTAAGTAGTGCTAGTTGTATATCCTCCTTGAACCGTGGTTGTTCCTTTTCCTTTCCCCTTACCACTTCTTCTATCTTTCCATGCCGTTGCTGCTCCCGTAACTGCACCAACTGCTTGTTGTACAAAGGTTGGAGGGAATTTAATTCTTTCTTTGATCAATGCTCTTACTTCATCTTCAGTAGGAATATTTACTCCTCGGTTGATTATTTCAATCGGAATTCGGTCAACAGTAGTATACTCTTTCTTTCCGGAAAGAATGAACTTCTCTTCAATTCCCATCTTGACATAAGGTATGTCCCGATGATTATTGTAGACCATACTTATGGCGAAACAGATTGTTCTTGGTTCTTCAGGTTGAACCTCAATTTGTTCTAGCAATCTGGCTAACATCTCTTTTTTCTTAAAGTCATTAGGGTCAGGAGTTAATCCAAATTCTTTCAGTAGGGCAAAGAACGCTTCATCATTCGGATAAACAAACTTAAGTACTACATCACTTAGTTCATCTCCTCGTAGGATAGTAGCCTCTTCTCCTCTTTCTCTGGTAATCATCCCTTGAATCAATTGGTAAGGGACAGAACTGGTGATTCTAGTAGTCTTAGCCATCTTGTTTACTAAACTGACTAAAACATTATCATCCGCGGGGGAATGGTATAATCCTTGTCCTGGTCCGCCAAAAGGATGAACATGGAACATGTACCCCATACGATGATTTGTTCCATTTGCTTGGTTTCTGTCTCTGACTTCGTCTCCTGCTTGAGGATAATGTTCTGCAATGTAGATATTTCCTTCAGTTACAGGCAAGTTCTTGGGAACGATAAAATCTACTGCACTAAAGTTTGGGTCCCCTTTATTTATTAGATAAAAACCGCCCACTTCTAATTTGCGTTTGTCCATTTCGTAAGCTAATGGACCCATTAACCATCCCAGTTCTAAACATCTTTCACTGAGGTATATGGTTTGAGGGACAACTTCTTTAGCCGGTGGGAAAGTAATTTTATTTTGAGGTGCGGCTTGAGCTGCTGTTGCTCCCATTACTGAAGCGAATATATCCCCATCATCATCATAATCTAGCGGTCTAAGTCCACCAGCAACTGGTCCGAGATAACAACTACCGTTTTGGCAATCTGTCGCTGGAGTACTTACTACTCCATTCCCAATACTACTTTCTGGGGCTCCGCTTGCTAAAGGGAGCACGGGGGGAAGTGTTGGTGGTCTGTTATCGTCATTCATTTTTTATTCCTCATGTAATTGTAATCTTCTCGTGGTTTCTTGTCGTGGATTTTATTCTTCTTTTGCTTTCTCTTCTTTATGCTCTACTCCATCTTTATCTACTTTAGTTTCCATCACTTCTACTACTCGATATCCTTGTTCTAAAGCTTGTTCTCTGGTCAGAGAACCCTGTTTTAAGATGTTGGTTAAAGTATCTCCAAAATAACTTTCTCCGGAATGGCGTTCTAAACTTTCTGGAGATAAAGGAGTAGTGATTGTGTTTGCAGCATCTCCAATTTTTCTTACTATGTCTAACAAAGTATTCTTGTAATCACTGGGATCTCTGCTTAGATTACAAATTCCACAGAATCCTCCTTCTCTGGAACGATCAGATAAACAAGGATGAAATTCTCTTCTTTCTACTACTACGGGTTTGTCCCAACTTCTAATCCCTCCTTCTTCCCATTTCACTTTTATGGCTACTCGGGTATCATCATAGGGCCAGAATCGTTCTGGATTTCGGCCATCTTGAGTGGCAAATTTAGGGATGGTGGCGTAAAGATAATACTCTCCATTTTTAAGTATAAATCCGCTACCTTTGTAATCGAATTCAGTTAACTTAGATAATTCTATTAAGTGTGATTCTACCAATCCTGAACTTTTTCTTGCTTCAGCGATACGTCCATACTCCTCGGATGCTCTCTCTATAGCTTGAAATCGGTATGAAGCCCTCTCTCGGTTAGTTAATTCTGAAGTTAAATGCTCTAAAGAAAATAATTCTTCTCCCGGAAGGTAAACTTTCCCTCCTAATTTAAATTGCATCATTCCTTCCGGAACCGGAGAAGTATGTAAATTTAAAGCGAATATTTTTCCATCTAATATATATAACGGTTGATGAGAAGTTAATTCTCCTAATCTGGAAGAAGCTATCTGTTCTTCTTTCAATCCCATCTGTTCTAAGTATAGCCAAGGACGAAGAATTCTTTCTTTCCTTAACTTATCACGTTCTGCTTCTACAATCTGGGTTTTGATTTTATCTGTTGGATCCTCTTCTTCTACTTTCTTCTTTTGAGAAGGAGCTCCAAATCTTTCTACTAAATAAGCATTGATCTCTGCTCGAGCTCGGTCCAAAGGATTAGTATCATCTGTTTCTTGTTCTATCCCTAATGCTACTAATAGATCTCGATCATCTTTTTGGGTTTGTCTTACAAAGAAAGGTAAGAACTCGTACATGATCGCTCCTAAAGTTTTTAATCTGTTCTCTTCACCACCATTAGATCTTTCCATATCTATCACTTTACTAACTACATGATGTACATACTCTTGAGTATCTCTTCCAATCTGTGCTTGTTGTGTTCTTTGATCTAACGCTTCATACTCTCTAAAGGACATAGATGGAACTAAATACTGAACTAAGGCTCCCATTTCAAACTGGTCTGGATAAGCACGGCTTGAGCTAGGAGTGAACCCATAGGGCCTATCTCCGAATAATACAAAAGTAGACTGCCTTTCGGCCAGTCTTTCTAAAAAACAACTTATTCGACTCATTTCAACCTGGTCCTACTTATTTCAATAAGTTACTAAGGTCGTCTGATCTTCTGTAAGTCTCACTACCTGGAACGATAACTGCTGAGACGATCATCTCTACTCCTCCCAAGAAGACAATTGGTTCAGTCTTTCCCGGAGCAGCAATAGCTTTTCCAGCATAGGTTGCTTGGTCTTTTAGATAAGTCTCATATGCCAAAGCTTCAGGCTTGTCTTTTCCGGTATTTACAAAGACCATTTCTTTGAAATACGGGTTAAGTACAGAATCGTCGGTAACTCTCTTACCATTAGCGGTGATAGCATATCCACCAAATTGACCTTTCTTTTTCTTAATATCTTCTGCGGCTTTACCAGTTCCTTTCATCTCATCTTTAACTCTGGCTACAGCTTCAACCTGAGATTTACCAACATTTCTTGCAGCGTACTCAATCTTCCCGATCTGTACTCTATCTCCAACGATATAACTAGCAACTTGAGCTGCGGTTCCGTAAAGGAAAACGTTTCTTGCATCTCCGTTAACGGTAACAGTGACTCTATCGTTTTCTACGCAACCAGGGTATACTACTAATGAAACAGATCTGTCTGCGGGAAGTTTTGCAATGTCCCAAGTTTTCTTAGTTTGTTTTTCTTCTCTTTTTTTATCGGTTGGTCTGGTACAACCTTCTCTTCGTGCTTCAGCTGCTGCTTTAGGTGCTTCTGCTTGAGGAGCTGCTTTAGTGGCTTTTGTAGCTTCGGCTTCTCTGGCTGCTGCTTCTCTTCTTTTTTCTTCTTTTCGTTCTTTTCTATTCATTTTAATTTTCCTCCGATTTCATATGAATTTGTTTTTTTTATTTTTGTTTTTATGTTGTTTATTATCTGTCTTGAAAGGGATTAAAATACCCACCCTTTCTTCTTCTTCGTCCCATCTTCAGTGGGCAACCCAACGAATGCTCTTCTGTAATCTCTATCCTGAAGATACCACGGCTCTACTGCGGTTCCTTGATTATGTGCTTTCAACTCATTCAAGAAAGGTTGTTCTCCTACCTGTCTTCGATAAGCGATAGCAAAATCGATCAACACTCCGGGTAGATTTCCACCGCCACAACATCCTCCTTGGTCTGGTCTTCTCAGATCAAAACATCCGCCGGTGGGACAGGTTTCCATCATTACCGGATTATCCATCTGAAGCAGTAACGGTAATCCTCTATAAGTCTCTTGAAGAGTATAATAAGTACTGGCAGTGGAATAATAATCTCTTAAAGAGGAAGAGAAAAGGATTTTATTTCTGGCATCACTTACTTCAGTAGCGATACTCATCACGATATCATGCATATCTTTGATCCCCTTGCCTTTAGATTTGGAAATCTTTCTAAAGAAAATCTCGACTAAATGAGCTCCTACTCGGTCGTACCCTTTTCGGATATCTATATTTCTTCCATCGTCCAAAGAAGAGGCAGGAATAACTACGGCTTTACCATCAGGGTTAGCATCATTCATTGCTTGCGCAGTTTTTTCATCTTGAGCTAAATATAATACTGTCGCAGAAGGATATTTTGCTTGGATCTCGGTTCTCGCTAGAGGTAATCCTGAAACGATCAAGAAAGGCAATCCTGTCTCTGCCGGTCCTGGTGATTGAGCTAGACTGGTATAACTTTCTAATTTCTTATCTCCCTGATGTGTAATACCCACTCCCAAATACTCTGCTGGAGTTTTCAGATCTTCTGGCATTAATAATAACACTAAAGAATCGTTTGTTCTTAAAGGAAGAGTATGTTTCTCTACACGGACCATCTCATCAACCAGATGTCTCTTACCCATCTCTTCCATTTCATCTCTAACTACATAGAAATGTTCATTTCCTTCAGTGATCAGGGTTCTAGCGTTACCTACTTCTGCAGTTAACATCTCAGTTAAACTAACCATACCTTTTTCTCTTTTATCCAGAGCAAACATTACTAGTTTCTTAAGCCGTTCTGGATTAGTAGCAGTAGATCCATCAAACAATAATTCTTGGTCTGCGGTTCCTCCCAATACTTTCTTGATCTGGTCCGCTTGTCTTTGAGAACTGGCGTAATATAATAAGGTAGATTGTCGGTACCATTGAGCCACTTCTGCTGCAGGAACGGCTCCGTTAACTATTACTAATGACGGATTCTCTCCGTTATTTTGTGGACGAGCTTCTATGCTAGGAGTAACTTCAATTTGTCTTTCTCGACGAAGTCTTCCTAATGCTCCTTTGACCGTTTCTACTGTTCTTTCTTCAGAAGATATCACTAAAGTGGTGTTGGAAGGAGTTCTAAGCATATAATCTAAACTTCCCATGGAAGCAAGAACTTTATTGTACTTTGCACTAAACCCAGTAGTAGGATGGAACAAATCTCTTTCTAAGAAGACTCCTAAAAGGTCAGTAGCTAATCCTACCTCTGAAGTATGGAACTGAGACGGGAATTCATCAGGACCGCTAAAAGATGCTTCTGGATCGGTCCCACTAATAATTAAGTCCATATACAAAGGTAAATCTAATCTGGGAGTACCAATAATAGTTTCCACAAATCTGTCTCTTAACTCTGGTCTAACTAAAGCTGCTCCGGTAAGAACTTGATGTAACATCTCTTCTTCACCGGGATGAGCTTTAGCTCGTTCTAAGATAGTATCTAATAATAACTCAAAATGATCTCCTAAATAAGCATGAGAGAAGGGGGTAACGTATAACACTTCTTTTGGATTTTTCATCCCCGCTTTTAACTTACCGATTACGGCAGCTGCTTTCTCATACCCTCGTTGTACGTCTGGAGTATTATGTGGATTTTGTAAATCCCAACTAAAAGAGCGTAACAACTGTTCAGCAAAATGGCGATCTTCAACTAACCCTTCTGCCATAATTCTATCGATTAAATCTTGTGTCATTATTTTACCTCACCTTAACCTAATTATTTTTGTTAATATTGTTGTAATATTATTGTTGATGATCATTATCCTACAAATCTCTGGCTACTCGTTCTACTGCCTCTACTGCTGCATCAACATCCTCATGATTATTATAGACGTAAAAACTCATCCTTACTGTTCCCTCTAATCCCATTTCATGATGAGCTAAAGATGCACAATGAGTTCCGTTTCTTACTTCTATTCCTAACTTATTCAGTTCTGCAGCAACATTTCCCGGTTTCCAGCCTTGCATATTGAAAGCTACTAAGGGAGTTCTCTTTCGGGCATCTAATGGTCCGTAAATAGTGATCTTATCATTTTTGCTCAAGCGATCTAAGGCCGGTTGAGTTAATTCTTGTTCATGTTGCATGATATTAGTCATGGCTGTTCTTACCATACTCCTGGCTCGATCCAGTCTTTGTTGTGGATCTCTAAGCATTCCTATCAGATTAGGATGATGTTCAAGAAATTCAGAGAATACCTCTTCATCTTGTTCAGAAACTTGATACTTACCTTCAAAATCTCCTCTGGGAGTATTCATCAAAATTTCAGTAAGGACCCGGTTACCTACTCTTTCTACTCCGTCAGTTAGAGATAAATTTCCTAATCCTAAATTCATCAAGAATTGTATCCCGTACCCAGTAGCAAGAGTTCCTAAAATGTTAGGAGTTCCGGCAGTATAACGCCAAGGTAAATCTTTGTACTCAACTACTCCTGGCTTAACGTCCTTGATCATATCTCCACCATACAAGAAAGGTTCAAGGGGTTCAATTACTTCTTTACGAGCATAAAGACCTCCAACTCCTAAAGGAAGAGCCATTTTATGGAATGACCAAGCTAAGAAATCGCATCCTATTTGTTGAACATCTACGGGAGTTCCCGGAACTAACTGTGCTCCATCAACTAGGAAATAAGATCCGTGAGGCGCGTTAGGTTGAGAATATCCACTACTATGAGCAATTTCTGATATATGGGGCAAGTATGGTTTAGTTCCCATAAAATTTGATGCTCCAGTCACGGAAACAATTTTGGTTTTATCATCGACTAAACTAGCCAGATGATCAAGATTTAGTTCTCCGTTCTCGTGATCAAATTCAGCTAAACGAATGTCTATTTTTTTTCCGATTCGTGCTAACCTTTTTTGTAGGCCATACCATGGAACGTAATTAGAATTATGTTCTAAGTTTGTTAGAACAACATTGTCTCCATCTCTGAAATCATACTCCATGGCTCGCATCACTAAATTGATCATTTCAGTAGTGTTCCTTCCTAAGATGATCTCGCGCCAAGAATCAGCATTAACTAAATTTGCAGCAATGTTGTAAGCTCTTTCAAACTCTTCAGTTGTAATCTGAGAAGCTTCATACTCTCCCCGATGAACATTAGCATAATTGAATAAGCTTCTGGCCAAAGTATCCAGAACTTCTAAAGGTAGTTGAGTTGAAGCTGTATTGTCTACAAATACTCTTTGTCTCGGCTCTGAACGTTCTACTCTAAGATCGATTACGTTCTGCAGATACGGAAAATGTTCTCGAATTGTTTGTGTGTCTAGCATGATAGTTCTCTCTATATACAATCTATCACTCCTAGATACCTCTAAAAAGTAGTACCTTATTTATAAATGTTTTCCTTCTTTACTCCTTCGAAGTGGTCTTTAGGGAGAAGTAATTCTTATCATGATTGAAATTCCTCTCGAAGCAACTAAACTAGGTGGGGGTATTAGATTTTGGGGTAACACCTACTTACTGGTTTTGCTTAAATTTATATACCCCCTAAGTTTACTTCTAGTTGAAATTACACTATGGCTAATGAAGACCTCTCTCAGTTTAAGCGACCGGCGATAGCGGTAGACGTAGTAGTGTTTACTATTAAGGACGATGATCTTAAGGTAGGAGTAATTGAGAGAGAAGAAGAACCTTTTCTGGGAAAATTTGCTTTGCCGGGAAGATTTGTCCGTTACGACGAACCAATTGAAGAGACTGCAAAACAAGCTTTGAAACTAAAAGCTAACATTAATCCTCAAGTTGTGTTCTTGGAACAGTTGTACACTTTTGGTCAGGATTTAAATCGGGATGATCGTATCAGAACCATTTCTGTTGTTTATTATGGGTTGGTTGATTCCAATAAGATTGATTTTCAGCCCGGACAGAAGTTTCATTGGCGTTCAGTTTACAATTTACCTCTTCTAGCTTTTGATCATAAATCTTTGATTGATTATGCTTTAGAGAGATTACGTAGTAAAGTGATCAACAGCGATTTCGCTTTCCAACTGATGCCAGAAGAGTTTACTCTAACTGAACTGCAAAAAGCTTATGAAATAATTCTGGATGAAAGGTTGGATAAGAGAAATTTTCGTAAGAAGATCTTTGAGTTAAAGTTGGTAAAGCCTTTGCATAAGAAACAATTGGACGGAGCTCATCGTCCTGCAGAGTTGTATAGTTTTGTTAGAAAGAGATAATTAATCTTCAAATACTTTATCTAAATCCCAAAAATCTCTTCTGCATCCATTAAAAAAATGGTCTGGGCTTTCTCTTTTTCTCCAATAGGCCGTACCTAAATCAATGAGGACTGGTTTTCCGGTGGGAGTAATAATAATGTTAGTCCCTTTAATATCTAAGTTAGAATAACCAGCACTATGAGCATCTCTAATTGCTGTAAGTATTTGTTCGTATAACTCTGGAGATGCTCTAATCTCCTCTGCCTCTGAGATTTCTCCCACTATAAACTCTCGCAGTAACACCGGAACCGGATTACCATTAAGTCTGGCTGGAGTATCTTCCAAGAAATCAATAAATCTTGGATAGTTGGGATGTCCAGATAAGGCCCGCATAGCTTGCTGTTCATTCATTAAATGGCGACAGGAACCATGATAATTGTGGCTTGATGCATATTTTGCAATTACTTTCCCCTCTAATAAGGCAAGCTCACAAACATGATGACAATCAGCTACCAATGGTTCCGCTTTAGAGTATCCTAAGCTCGATGCTAATTGATCTAGATTTAACATATATTCTCTAGAACGAGTCTAATTTTAAAGATTTTCGCTGATTACTAGCAGATGTTCTCTAAAGAAATTCATCCCTTGCGGATATTTATTTATCTTGTCTAAAGTATGTCGATAGGTCTTACGCAACTTCAGCAGTTCTTCAGAAGTTAATCCTTTCTCTGTTTCAAAAGTAACTTTAGCGTCCAGTAATTTTCTTTCTTGGACATTAACTTTCTTCACTCCAAACTGTTTAGGATGTGCAAAGATAGGAGTTCCTGGTTGTAAACCAAAAGTAGAGATGGATAGTAAATCAATATTCTCTTCATTTTTTTGCAAGAAGTTAATCGTGTCCATAAACTCAGATTCCGTTTCAGTAGGAAAACCAAACATCACATACAAAACATTCTTTATTCCTAAGTCATGAGCGTTCTTTAAGGTGATTTCATTGTCTTTTTGGTTAGTTCCTTTCTTCATCAGCTGGAGAATTCTTTCTGAACCTGATTCTACTCCCCATAACACTACTCGCAATCCAGAATCATATAATTGTTGTAATGTCTTCAGATCTAAATCTTTAGTCGGACGCAACTGGCACATCCAATTGATCTTTAACGGTTTAATCCTCTCTGCCAATTCTAACAATCTATTTTTAGTGATCATATCATCGATGAAGAACACTTTTTTTGCTTTGGATTTCTTAATTGTCTCTCCAATTTGTTCTAAATCAAACTCTTGATACTTAGAATGTTGATGATGGGTACAGAAAGCACATTGTTGATAGAAACAAGCACTGCAGGTCTTTAATGGCAGAACTAATTCTGGAGTAAAGTAATCCTTATTATTGTAAACCGAGAAGTCTAGGGTCTCAGTCTTATCAGAAAGAAATTCTCTAAAATCAGTTTCAGCTAAGTCTAACATCTGATGTGTTACGGCTGGACCTCCCACAAAACACCTAACTCCTTTTTTCTTCAATTCTTGGATCAAAGCGGAAGCGTAAAAAGCTTGGCTGGAATAAACAATACTAAACGCAACTACTTCTGGTTTTTGTTTAAGTATTTCTTCTAGCAGTTCAGAAAGAAGTTCTGGTGCTTCTCCTTGTAATACTCTCTTATTATTATAAGAATAGCATAAAGAAGTAAGATGTTCATACTTTTTAGTAGTTTGAGAGTATTCTCTAAAGTTAAACTTACCTTGTTGATAATATGATTTAAATTCTGGAAACTTAAGGTTATGAAACTTTACATTTAAATCTAGGATTTTAACTCGATGTTCTTTCTTGATTTTGGCGGTTAAGTTAGTTAAGGAGTACGGGGGAGAAGCGGGGGTACAGAAGGGAGGATATACTAATAACAGTTTCATTTTAGATAAGAATCTACCTCTAATTAAAAATGTATTCTTTAGAATATAAATGTTTAATAATCCCTCTTTTAAAGAGAAAGTTATGGTCAGCTCAGAATTTATGTCGGAATTGAAACACGTTAAAACTTTAGATTTCATCAGAGCTAAAGTTCCATACTTGATTGAGACGGCTTACTGGGCAACTTTTGGTGGAATGAAGTTTAGATTGGAGCAAAGAATAGAAGAAGTTGCACAAACAATTCATGATATAAAGATTGGTTATTATGATACTATGGGGCTTGCTGCCTATATCCAAGAAGGAATAGAAACTTGTTCCACTCAGAAAAGCGAGGGGGAAGAAATAATTGTTACAAAAACGGCTGAACATTACGATCGAAGAGAATGGAAGGGTAAGCATTATGTCTTGGGATCAGATATCTTCCTTGAACTTCATCCTGAGGATGAAAGGCTAATTTCGCGAGCATATAGAATGGTTCAGGGAGAGATTTCCTTGGATGATCTATTATTAGGTATAAAGTAAAAGTATAAATCAACAATCTTTTTATACTGTTCGTTAATTTGTCTTTTAGGTGGATAGATGTTAAAAAATACTTTTTGTCATATTGTCTCGGAGAATAAGGAAGCAGAGTTATGGAGAACCAACCTCTTAAACTGGGATGAGATTAAAGAAGATCATCCTTTACATTCACAAATTCTTTCTTCTAAACAAGCTTTACTTCAACAGAATCATCAATTCTTTCTAGAATCTTTACCTAAGAATCAGCATTGGCGTGCTTACAAGGAATTTCCTTGCTGTTTTTTAGATATTGAGACTACTGGATTAAGTAGAGTGTATAACGATGTTACGGTTATTGGTGTTTATGACGGTAAAGAAAGTAAATTATTTGTGCAAGGACAGAATTTGCAAGATTTTCCTCAAGAGATGGAGAAGTATGGTTTGATCATAACTTTCAATGGCAAATGTTTTGATGTTCCGTTTCTTAAAGCCAAGTTTCCTGGGGTTAATTTTGATAAGCTTCACGTAGATTTACGTTATGTGTTAAAAGAATTAGGTTATTCTGGCGGCTTGAAAAGAATTGAGAAAGAATTGGGAGTAAATCGTGATGAAGAACTGCAAGAAGTGGATGGCTGGGAAGCAGTAAGATTGTGGCATAAGTATAAACATGGTGATGAAGAAGCCTTACGTTTATTATTAAAGTACAATCAAGCCGATATTGAAAATCTTAAATTTCTGATGGACTTTGCTTACGATAAGATGAAAGAAAGACACTTCTTGAATCAAATTCAGTAATTTCTCTATCTCTTAATGATTATAAATGTTTATAAACCAACTTCTTTCGCGGTTAAATATGGTTGGGCTTTATACCTCGCAGCATTATTCTATGTTGAATCCTCGTTTGGAAGAGACAGTTAAGAAGTTGGGTCATGGGGACAGAGTTATTGTTGAGCACGAAGTTGGTAATCGTATCCATGTCTCGGAAGGATACGTTACTGAGGTTAATGGTGGATTTTTAACTCTCGCTCCAAACCTAGACTCTGGTCTTGCTAATCGTTTAGCTCAAATGTTGGGAAGATTAAGACCTCTTTACTACGCAAATCTTGAAAATATTACTGTGGTTGATCGAGCTAATGGAAAGTAAGTTTTCTAATTTGTGCTCAAAACTCAAGATTCTCGCTGGAAACTGAGACTTTTTTATCATTGTTGCAGAAAATCATAGAAATCTTTATATATAAGTGTACTATTTACACCATCAAATGAGACAAACGGGCTTCCTGGCTTGGCGGTTAATCCGTCAACAAGAAGTTTTTTGTTTCCATAGTAAGTGTAAATAAAACACGAGGTAAATAAAAATGAACGCGCCCACCAAACAAGAACGTCTTTCTCACCTTTATGGTATCTTAGAAAGTATATTTGATGACCAATTGACACTTGGTGAAAAAATCGAACTTAGGGACACTTGGGATTACGTTCAATCCATTCAAGTAGATAGAAACAATTTTACCGCAAAAATACTCCCTGGAAACGAGACTATTGGAATCTTTCTAAGAAATTATGGGATTCATTGTGTTGGGAGTATGGATGTCTATCGTTTGAACCCCCATTCTGGATTCAATTACGACCCAGCTTATCGCGAGTACGCTCGAAGAAGAAGAGCAGAATGTATCCATAGCTTTACACTTTAAACGGAGGAAAATAAAAATGACAACCCTAGAAGATTTCGTAAAAGGAAGAATTCCCGTACCCAAATGTTTGGACGGAGATGCTTATACTGTAGCAGGAGAAGCTCTTGCTTCTGATGAAGCCAGAGAAAAATCAGTGTATGGATTAGCTTTCAGAGTCTCTCCTCAGAATGCTAAGGACTTGAAAGATTTCTGTCATGATGATCGAATGGTTCTGTTCGGATTAACTGATTACATCAGAAACAATCTTACTCGGCCTATCACTAAAGAAGAAGTTGACGCTGCAGAACGATTTATGTCTACTGCACATGCTTTTGGCGGTGCTTTAAACTTTGATCGCACCGTTTGGGATCGAGTCATCAATGAATACGATGGTTACTTACCAATTAAGATTGAAGCTCTTCCGGAAGGATCAACTTTCTATCCTAATGAAATCCCGGTGCAAGTTACTAGCTTGGATAAGGGATTTGGAGAAGTGGCAGCTTTAGTTGAAGCACACTTAGTTGGAATGGTCTCTATCGCTTCTACTCGAGCCACGATGGAACGTCATCTTCTGGAGAGGATGAAAGAATATGCACGTGAAGATGATCCAGAAGCTTCTGAAGCGGACATTCTGTTCAGGTCTCAATTGATGATTCATGATTTTGGAATGAGAGCCAGTTCTGCTAGTGAAGAATCAGAAGTGTTAGGAAAAGCACATCTGCTTTCATTTGGCGGAACAGATACTTTCAATGCTGCTTATCAAGCTTGGGTCCAGAATGGAGAGAAAAGAGTAGGAAGTTCAATCCTTGCTTTAGCACACAGAATTGTTCAAGGACATAAAGTTGAAAATAATTCCTACTCTAAACTAAGAACTGCTGCAGGTAAAGGAGGAATTGGTTCTTATGTTGCTGACTGTTATGACTTCCATGCTGCAGTAAGCGGACCATTATTAGAAATGGCGTTGGAAGCTAGCAGAACTGATGGGGGGATTATCGTTGATCGCCCCGATTCTGGAGATTATCTAGAAAATGTTTTGTTTGTGGTTGATACTGCTGCCAAAGCTGGTTTGTACACCACACAAAAGAATGGTCGACTAGCTATGACCAACAGTCGTTTCATTCAAGGGGATTCAGTAAACTGGCATAAGTTAAGGACTATTATGGATACCTTGAAAGAGCATAATTATTCTCCTATGAACTGTGGGATCGTCGGAATTGGCGGATGGTTAAGAAATACAGTTACTAGAGATACTCTTAGTGTAGCTTACAAATTATCTGCTAAAGGAGAAGAGCTTGAACCTGTGAATAAACTGGCTGACACTAGAATAAAAATTAGTCCTTCCGGTCCGGTGTATGTATTAAGAGGACAATCTCCGGATGAACCTTCGGTAGTGATGCAGTACGAGACAGGACATGCAGGACAAAATGCCTTAGTCACATTCTACGATGGAAGTGCTTCAGGCATGACTAAATTCAAAGATCCTTGCTTAGAGGCTTTCGATACTCTAAGAGAAAGAGTCATCCATGGTTTCGATAAGGCTAGTCATTATCAGGAAAATTGGAGTCCGGAAATCTTGAGAATTCAAGATGAGACAATGCGTAAGCACGGAAGAAGTCTTAGCGACTATAAATACTAAGGAGGGAAAACATGGAAAAGATCTATCCTTCCTTTCAAGAATACCTTCAAGCCACTTATACTGGGCCGTACATGGCTACGGATATTATTATTCGTTATCATGATGTGGGTGGAAGTGGAAAGGAAGGGATTGTCTTGATTGAAAGAAAGTTTGCTCCTTACGGTTTAGCTTTGCCGGGAGGAAAAGCCGAACATATCTCTTTGTCTCAGAATGCTATCAAAGAAGGTAAGGAAGAAACAGGACTGGACGTAGTCTTGGATAATCCGTCGCACCCTTTATGCGTTCTCTCTGATCCTAATCAAGACCCTCGTGCATTTATCGCTACAGCAGTGTACACTGGCCAGGGTTATGGAACACTAAAACCCCGAGAGGATGAGGATGCCAAATGGGCAGGGGTATTTACTCTGGATGAACTTTCAGATTTACTGCTAGATGAGAAGAGATGGGCCTTTCCCATTCATCATCGTAGAGCGGTAGAGCTTTACTTGAATAGCATAGGTTATCAGCGAGGGAAGTAACGGTTCATTGAACCCAGAAATCAATAAAATTAGCGTTAGCTATAATCTAGTCGGCGGACTTAAAACGCGGAGAGATGGAACATGTTAGGAATAGGATATTTTAAAGCGGAACCGACAGAATACGCACGTATTACTGTTGGTGGAAAAGTAAAAGCAGAAGGTCAAGGCATTGCTGGATACTTTCTTCAACATCATGCTAGTATTGAACTAGTTGGGACGACCGTTGTTGATAAATTATTTGATTTTAGAGAAGTAAGTTCCGATAACCAAGAGGTTAATCTGCAGGGAGGATTACTCTATCGGGTTACTGATCCAGCTAAGATATTATCTATCTATAACCATGCAATTAACCCTAAAACCAGAAATTATCTTGTGGAAGATCCAACAAAATTACAAGATTTCATCCAGGGAATCGCTCGAACAGGAGTAAGAAGGTATGTTCAACCTCGAAAGTTAGAAGAGTTACTTACTGCAGTTGATCCTTTGTCTATTGCTGTGTTTGAAGAAGTTGCTAGTTCTGGTAAATTAACTACTCTGGGAATTGAAGTAACTTCATTCTATCTTTCAGCGATTACTCCTTCGGAACAGATTGCTAAAGCATTAGGAGCTACATATCGAGAAGCTGTGCTTCAAACTGCAGACAATGCTGCTTTTATTCGTCGAACTAATGGGATCACTAACGATAAAACCATCAAAGAAACTGAACTTAACAATAGAGCATATCTTGCAGAGAAAGAGAAAGGGGTGTTGGCCTTAGAGGGTCAGAATGTGGTAGAGAGAGCTACTCATGAAGCTTCTGCAGAAAGAGCTCGACTTGGTGCTTATGATGGTATGTCTGCTGACTTGCTAAGAGCACACGCCTTATTGCTCTTCGGAAGAAATGCTGCCAATATTCAGAACTTCAGCGTTACCCCCGAGATGTTGGGAGCGATGCGTTCCATGGCACCAAACTGAGGGATGAACATGACTTACGATAAAGTTGTGCTGATCAAGAAAGAAACTCCACTGGAAGGGTTGTTGCGAAGACATGCTACTCCTTCTCAAGTGAAGTTTCATCTGGAATCTCGTGGGGAGAGTTACGATTTTTATCGTGCTTCTCACGATGATTACCAGAAAGGGTTGCAACAGACTAAACAAGGAATACCTTCCTCGCTAAGAACTCAAGTGGTTGATAAGGATCATTTGAGTACTTTTCTATTTAGTGAGAAAGATTTGGTGGTGGTAGTGGGAGATTCAGGATTGTTTGTAAATGTGGCTAAATACGTCGGAGCACAGTCAGTAATCTGTGTAAATCCAGACTCAAAACGTTATGATGATGTGTTTACCACCTGCGAACCCGGAGCTATCTCTTCGATTATTAAAAAAGTGTTAGATGACAAATGTGCATTAGAGGCATTAACTATGGCCGAGGCTAAACTTAACGATGGTCAGGTGTTGTATGCATTAAATGATTTGTTCATTGGCAATAAGAGTCATGTTTCTGCTCGCTATTCTCTGAACTTTCAGAACAGAGAAGAAAGACAATCATCTAGCGGTGTAATAATTTCTACAGGTTCTGGATCGACAGGGTGGTATACCGCAGTAATGAAAGGAGCTTATGCTTTGGTTGGAACTCCGGGAATGGATTTCTCTTTCAAGAGAGATGCTGATTATCTTCGCTATGTAGTTAGAGAACCATTCCCTTCAAAGATTACCGGAACAAGATTAGTCTCTGGAAGAATTGATTCCACTTCTCCGCTAAAAATTAGTTCCAATATGTACGAAAACGGAGTTATCTTTAGTGATGGAATTGAATCTGATTACTTAGAATTTAACGCCGGAAGTGTTGTAACTATAACTTCCGCTGAGAAGAAGGTGAATTTAGTGAAGAAATAGATCCTGCTATTGCGGAGTATAAACATTTAAAAAATAACGGAGAGGTTAAAAGAAAATGACGGTTTCATTATTAGATCAACACATTGGAGCTTTTGTTGGATGTGCTAGTGGAGATACTTTAGGTATGTCTGTAGAAGGTTGGGTCAAAGAGCAGATTAACAAATATGTTGGAAAAATCATTGCTCCTATCGATCCAGTAATTGTAAGAGATGATTCTGGAAAAGAAATTCTTGAAGATGAGTGGGGAAAATTAAAATATTATAATCACGGGTTAAAGAAAGGTGAATATACTGACGATACCATTATTCCTGTTGCTTTAGCTGAATCTATTGCTGCTTGTGGTAAGATTGATTTAGAAGACATGGCTAGACGACAAGTTCATGAGTATGAGATTAGACAACTTCCTGGAGGTCCCTCTCCTTGTGTTTTTGGTGAAATGACTACGACTGTATCAGCTTTTAAACGTCTACAACAAGGAGTATCTGTTTATGAATCAGGTGTTCTCGGAAAACCGGGGAATGCTCTAGTTACAAAAATGTTTCCCCTAGGATTATGGATGAACAATAGCGGAAAGTATCATGAAGGATTACAGTTTGCAGAACAGATCGGAAGGATGACCCATCTTGATCCACGTTCAGTAGTTGGTGGAGTAGTCCAAGCTCACGCTGTGTACATGGCTTTACGTGACCTCTCTCGTGATGAATGGATCGATTCTTGTGTTGGGGTTTGTAAAGAGAGAGAACAAAAATTAGACCAAAGATATTTAAAGTGGGAAGAGGGGAATTTAACTTCACGCTTAGAATGGATCAAAGATCATAAGGATAAGTCCGCTGAAGAAGCGCATCAGCATTTAACCAGTAAGAGTGAAGTGTACGCTTCTTATCCTTTCGCCTTGTTCATGTTCCAGAAGTATTGGGATGATCCAATCAATGGATTAATTGAAACCGTGAATTATGGTGGGGATTGTGACACTACCGGAGCCATGTACGGAGCTTTGTGTGGAGCCAAGAACGGGATGATATTCCCACCAGAGTGGATAGATGTTCTACAGGGAAAAGATCGCTTGATTGCTGCAGCTAAGGGGATTTATTCTCCTAGAGGAATATAACAATCATAATTGGGGGTAAAATAAAATGGCAATATCCGAGAAATTGATTAAAGATTTAGGATTCGATATGGAGGGAATGGGGGAAAAATTAGTCGCTAATGGAGAATCTATCTCTTCCTTTCTTTTCCAAAAAGCTAATGGTTATGTTAGATGGGAAACTGAACAGGCCTTAAGTAGAATGACGTCTAATGCGTCTACGTGGAGTAAATATATAGACGATGCAGCAAGAGAGATCTCTTCCTGGTCTTTAAAACCTGGCCAGACTCTAGCTTACACTCCTGAAGAATGGGTTAGAGCTAATGTTGCCCGTGATTGTGCTAACGAGTATCAAAAAGAATATGGTCGAGAATTAATGTTGTTAAACGTTTTGCATCAGGGTGCAGTGGCGAGTGCTTTGCAGTGGAGTGGATTATCCCATTACTTTTCTGGTAAAGAAGGTTCTTTAATTGAAGGTGGAAGAGAAGGATATCTTCTTGCTTTAGTAGAAACCTCTTCTCGACTAGCACCGGTATTAACTTTCCCAGGTGCATCTAGTTACTTATGTGCAACCATAGTTCCTTATGCTCGAGAAGCAAGAACAGTTCTCGGAGAAAAGCATAAAGGAAGAGCTCATTTCATTTCTGAAGATGCAGTCAGAGAAAGTGCTCGCAATACTTATCGTATATTCAGTAAAGCGCTGAATAAAGATGTTCCTCCTGAAGAACAAAGGGAAGTACGAGTATTAGTAGAAAGTTCTGCTGCTCCTCGTAGCACTGTTCCTAAATCTGGTAGAAAACCTGAAGTGTATATTGCTCATATTGACGCTCTTCCTTGGGAGAATAAGATGACTACAGTTGTCGATCATTACATCATCGACACTCCTTTTAGAGAAGAGTTCGATTCCAAAGTAAGAGAATTAATGTTCCTTACTTTAAGGGGAATGTATCAAGATAAAAGATGAACTTTAACTTAAATGTAGGAGAAGTAGCACGTTCTATTGAGTTGTACAACTTAGGGATACAACTACAAGAGGAAGCTAAGAAAGGAAACCCTATATTAGAATTTACTCGTGAGCCTTTTATTAGAAAGAGAGAAGATGTACGTCGAATAGTAGTTGCTTTTGGTTCTTATGATCCTCTTTCTGTGGCGCATGAAGCTTTGTTTCTGCACGGCTTACAAGCTTCAAAAAAAAGTATTCCTTTTCAATCTGGTTTAGACGAATTATTGATTGTAACTACCACTCACCATTTTGAGAAAGGAGTTGATCTGCAAAAGAATTCCGCCATCTATGATCGTATCCATGCTCAGGAAGGTTTCGCTTCTTGTACCGGAAAAGTGTCTTTAGCTTTTTTTAATTACCCTATGTTTGTGGACTTACTTCCTGCTGTAGAACAAAGTTATCCTAACGCTTCGGTTTATTTTGTAGTTGGAGCTGATGTTCTGGAGAAGATTGTCAGCGTTCCAGAGAATGAGAAACGAGGTAAAGATACTGCTCAGATCTTATCTCAATTGTTTAGACAATACTTTATTGTTTCAGAACGTGAAGTTACTTATAAGGATCGACCACCGCGTATTTTAACTGCACAACTCTTGTTAGAAGAGAATCCTTTGCTTCAGCCTTACGCCAGTAGAATTATTCCTATCACTTTAGATCAAGAATATCCTGAATTAGAGATTCCCATTGAAGAGGTAAGTTCATCCTTAATTCGGGCTAAAAGATCTCGGGGGGAAGAAGTTCATCATCTTGAAGCAGTAGGTATTAGTGAGTTTGTTGATAAACGTGGATTATATCTTCAAGATAATCGCTCCTATGAAGCATTTGTATCTGCGCGTCAGATGTATGCTGATCACTTTCGCCCATTGAATGCTAGTATTGGTGAGTATATTGAACCGCTAATGGGATTATTGTCAGAAATGGAATCCAGTAAAGATCTTCAAGATAAGGTCATTGCTGCTTACAAAGATAAAATTTATTTACCCACTGGGGGCCCACTTTAAGATGTTACTCCCTTTTGCGGATCGGGATATTCCTAATTTAGAACAGATTATGAAAAAGATTCCTCTGCCTATGATCGATCCAGAGCTAACTAGTAGAATTATCCAAAGATGGATTGTGGAACAAATCGTAGGGGCAGGAAAGAAAAGTGGGGTAGTTGGATTAAGTGGAGGAGTTGATTCTAGCACCGTGGCTTGTTTAGCCAAAGATGAATTTGATATTTATAACTTTGGCCGACCACAGAGTGAACAACTTACTCTTTATGGGGCCATTCTTCCTTCTAGTGCCAATGCTTTAAACGACACTACCGATGGAGAAAGAGTAGCTGAATTTCTCGGCATAGTGCCAATCAAACGTTCCATTGATCGTATTGCTCAGGCTTATCAAGATACAATCGGTGATATGATAGACAATGATTTCGATCGGGGAAATAATTATAGTGAAATTCGTGCCGGAATCCTGTCGAGAATTGCTGCTCATTATAATGGACTTATTATTGGTACGGGCAACAGAGATGAAGATTATCATTTAGGTTATTTTACTAAGCGTGGAGATGGTGCTGTAGACTTAAGTCCACTAGCTGATTTAGCTAAACGTCATGTTCGGCAGATTGCCGATTACAAGAAGTTAGCACAAGATTTAGTGATGAGGACCTCTACTGCCGGATTATGGGCTCACCAAACAGACGAATCAGAATTAGGATTCTCTTACATCGAAGCTGAAATTGTGGCAGAAGGAAAAGATAAAGGATTTTATGCTGCCCAATTGATTGAAATATGTGACTTTGGTTATTGCCGAAACGAAAAGAAGAAAGACCGTTTAGTGGTAGAAGAAGTATTACGGATGCATGCTCTAGCTCCACATAAATTAAAGTCACCTCCCGTTTGTAATATTCAAGGTAAATTTTATACTTCAGATGTGGGTGTTCATACATGAATCGTATCGAAAGAATAGGAGTAACTTGGAAACGTTCTAAACTAGAATGGGATATGTTCGAAAAGGGACTTTCTCAAGCAGAGATGCTCGAGCACTATCGAGAAGAAGATCTTGATGTAGATAGGATTATTGCTAGTCATGATCGACAGAGAAGAAATATTGAACTATTAATGGGTGATATTTCTGAAGCAGAAATAATTGATCTACTAGATGTGGAAAGAGGTAGAATCAACCCGAATGTAGATTTACTCTTTGCTATTGGAGGAGATAACTTTTTTCAACGCTGTACTCATCAATTTGCAGATTCTTATTTAGTAGGAGTTAACTCTGATGTTAGAACGAGTTTTGGGGCCATCTTAAATTTTGATTATGATTCTGTTCATGCTAATCTTGATAGAATCCTTAAAGGGGACTTTAATGCCGAATATTGGAGCAGAATCTCTACCTCCTTTAATGGGCACAAGATTGAAGACACGACTTGTACTTTATCTCTCTCTATCAAAGCTACGGACATGATCAGTCGTTATCAATTGAGAAAAGGAGATGAGAGCGAAGAGCAAAAGTCTACTGGATTACTACTGGCTACGGGAGCGGGTTCAGGATTAGGTGCTTGGTATAGAAATGCCGGATTATACCTTCCGATGGTGGGAGCAACTATACTCAGAGATCCAGAAACCAAAGTTGCCACTTCCATAATTCCCGGTCCATATCAGCCCCTAACCTCTTTTTCACACATTGCTCCTGAATTTAGAACTGTAACTAGAGAACCATTTAAGGCAGATCTCTCTCATTATCGTTGGCTAAATCTTAAAGTGAGCGAGGGAGAAGAATTATCTTTAAGATATTGGTCAGTTCATCCTTCAGAATTATCTATCGATTCGATTAATCGGTATGAGGTTAAGGAAGGTGATATGTTGAAATTCAGAGTTTCTGAAAAACCACTAAAGATTGTGGGAAAGTATTAATCTACATAAACTCCAGATTGTGGGAAAGTATTAATCTACATAAACTCCATACTTTTGCATTTCTACTTTTAACTCGGGCATTCCTACAAATTGGATTGCTTCTAATCCATATCTTTTTGCTGCTTGTACATTCTTGAGAGTATCATCAATAAATAAACATTCTGAGAAGGGTACTTCTAACTGTCCACAAACTCGAGCAAAACTTTCTATGGATGGTTTTAAATCCCCGTGCTGATAAGAATAAACAATAGCTGAAAAATATCTTTCAATATCCCATTCTGGACGCAACACTTCTGCTGGGGTGGTATTAGAAAGTAAACCTAATTTATAATAAGGGTACAACTGGTGCAACATCTCTTTGGTACCTGGATAAAGTTGAGCTTGCTCTGTAGCTGAACCAAAAGTACTTGCAACAAAACTGCGATTGTCCGCAGAGTTGTCTACTCCATAACGATCTAGAACATGACTGGCTAGTCCTTCCAGATTTCTCCAGTATTGTCGTTGTACAGCTTCTTCATATACTCTGGTGAAATCAGGTCCTGATTCTAATTGAAAACGATTTTTTAAAGCAGAGGTAACACTACTTTTAGTGGCAAGAGTTTTCCAGAGGTCAAACACGATGGCTTTAATCATAAATAAAAAATAAAATTATTCCCCCTTCTTGACGGGATGAGGATCGTAAGGTTTAAGTTTGTCTAACACCGGACCTTTACCTTCTCCTACAGGTTTCAAGTCTACAAAGACCTTTGATCCAGGTGCATCTCCCAACTTTCCATCATGTACTTCAAACCAGGGTAGTCCTAATTCTTGACATCTGGCATAAGTAACCGGAGTAGGTGGAGCAGCTTGTCCAGTAATCTGTTGGAAGTCTTGACTAGAGACCATATACACTAGATCTACTGCTTCAGGAGCGTCATTCCAAACGGTTAATCCGTACGGATCAGGGTATATTTTCTGGTCGATCTCTCCGCCCATTCCCAACCCCATTGATCTGGCCGGGGAAGCACTGAAACTCTTGAGACCAAGACTGAAGGAATCTCCGCCTCGCATGACACTTCCACCTAAACTGCGCATAGCTCCTCCATCATGGAAACCCCCATAACCTAAACTTCCTAAATTTAGATATCCTTCAAACCCGCTACTCTCAATAAAAGGGCGAGGACGAGATACTGGGATTAAATGTTGTCCAGCTTTTGGAGTATAGACAATTAGTTGTATTCCACCAACGGTTTCTTCTCCTGTAATCTGGGCTTCTACCGTTTCTCCAGAACCCATTTCTGCAGCCACAAACTGGTACACTTTTCCATCCGGACCTTTCCAACCATCGATCCATCTTTGCGGCGGAACGGCAATATAATTCTGTTTATCATCTAATCGTACATCTAAACTTGAAACTTGTCCCAAAGCTCCATCTTCTCTGGCAGTTCCTTCTAACTTATTCTTAGAAGGGTCGAAAGGTTTACCCGAAATAGCATTAATGTTTCCCGCTCCGACAATAAGTGCTCTGGGTTCATTTCCAGTGGTTCTTCCAAAATTGATCCACATCGCTTCTTGTCTATATATAGGAAAGAAAAATCCGTCTGGTCTCCAATTGTCTGGACAACCAGATTTATAATCACTTACTCTATACATGGGAAAACTTCCTAACCCTGCAGGTAAAGAATTTCTCTTTCCTGCTGGAACTCTTACTGTACGTTGAAATGTAACCTCTAATCCACCTACTTCAATGGTGCTTCTTGATCCTGTATTCATTTTTAATTCCTCCATATTGGTTTAATATCTGGTTAAGAAGCAGGGTTTAGTATATACCTAACCCTTGTATTGTCCACCTCGGTACACAATTGTGTATTTTACTATTAATTGTTTATTTTAGAAATATTTATATATTTAAGCAGATTTTAAGGAGATATGAAGCGTAAAATCGTTCAACATGGTTCTAGTTCTCTCACGGTTACTCTCCCCGTAGACTGGGTTGACAAGTATAAGATAAAAAAAGGTGATGAAGTGAATGTGGAAGAAGCCGGACCTACTTTATCCATTACGACTTTTCAAGAGATTGCTTCACCTAAGAAGGTTATTTCCACTGCACAAGAAGGTATTTTTACCAAAAATAATCTTTCTCATCTGTATCAATTAGGATATAACGAAATAGAAGTAAAGTTCGACAATCCCAAGATCTTAGACGAGATTAAAGAAAGGATATCTAACTGTATTGGATTTGAGATCATTGACCAGAAGGATCATACCCTTTATATCAAAAGTATCGCTAACACATTAGAAACAGAATTCGATACCTTGTTAAGAAAATCTTTTATGATCACTAACGAGATGGCGAAAAGTTTGTTGGAAGCTTTAGAAAAGGGAGAATATTCTAAATTAATGGAAATAAGGAATCTTGAATCTCTTAACAATAAATTTACGGATGTTTGTTTAAGATTACTTAACAAGAAAGGGTACAAAGTTCCTCAACGGACCATGCAGATGTATGAGATCGTTAAGAATATTGAAAGGATTGCTGATGAGTTCAAATATTTGTGTGACCTCTTTTCTGGTCATAAAGAAAAACTGAAAAAAGAACTTCTTCTTAATTTAAAGCAAGCAGTTGATTACTATCTAGATTTCTATAATCTGTTCTATAAAGGAGATCCAGAACTGAAAAAGAAGGTCTACTTGGATCGTAAACCTTTAATGGAAAAATATTTAGCTCAGATGCAGAAAGAAAAAGGGATTAATATTCTCTTATTACATCATTGTATTAAAATTGTAGAAAAGACTTACGATGGTGTGGGTGGATACTTCGCTTTAGTCTTGTAATATAGGTGATCCTGCTAACAATGGTTTCAATTCTTTCCAAATAGCTTGAGCTTGTGGCTCTAGTCCTATCTTAATTAATGCTCTTAAACTTTCTATCGTGGCTTCTACATGATATACTGCTTTTTCTTGAGCATCTTTCCTATTGGTTCTGGTAGGATCAAAAATTTCATATATGTGCCATAAGGTTGATTGGACTACAGCATCACGGTTTGAATTACTTGAAGAGGTTAATTGATGTCCTAAATCTAGCTGTGCTAAGGTTTCAGAATACATTGCTGTTAAAGGATCATTAGTAAAAGAATATCCTAAGATGCAAGCCTTTTTAGCTTCTCGTTGATGATGTGCTAAGAAACATTGTACATCTCCATATTGGTGGTCTAAACAAAGTGATTCCCAATCGATGATTCCAAATTTACTGGTTAAGGATGCCTCTCCTTCTTTAATAGTTACAATATTTCCCAGATGAAGATCTCCATGAGATACTAATAAGGTCCCCTCTTGTACAGAATATAATTCTTCACAGGCTCTGATCAACCCTTCTCCTTGAGTTTCATCTTTTCCAATAGCGGCCAAGAATTGGTCTTTAATCTCTTTTCTGGGGCTTGCTCTGGATAAATCAATCCCTAATTCTCTTAATTCCGGTTGAGCTAAAGTAAGTTTTAATTGATAATCAGCAATCATTCTTACAATTACTTCTGCCGTTTGATTAATCAAATTTGGTTTGAACCCCAGGTTTTTTAGCATCTGTTTGTAAGGATCTCCGGCATGTTCTACGATTCCTCCCAAGATGGCTACGTCAAATGGATAATCATCTAAGGAATTACTTGGAGAATATCCAATTGGTCTTCCGGTCGGAATTCCTTTTTGATAAATCAAATTATAAGCCGCTAATTCTCTAGCAGTTTTTTTAGGATCGGCTTTGAAGATCCATATTCTGGATAATTTATCATCAACGTGAATATAAATTTCTTTAACTTGTTTATGTGTAGAAGGAAGGTCTTTGATACCCGTAACACTTACGGGTCTGCCGTATGCTTCAGAAAGAATTGCTTCTAATATTGGAACTACCTCTGGTTTAGTGGTTTCTACTTTTTTGGGAGCGGGAGTAGTTGGATAATCAAAATCAAATCCTCCTCGAGATCCCCCTAAAGTTGGCATACCAAAACTTTTTGATTCTCCTCCTCCGCGCAGACCTCTGAAGCCTCCACTAAAATCATATGGAGAAGATGCATCTGAATGCCGGATCATTTTCCCCAGTAATTGATCTAGATCTAAAGGAGGTTTAACATTCCAAGAAGTTAATTGATCAAAAGATATTTTTTCTAAAGCGGTAATAGTAGACATTTTGTCTTAAAATTCCTTTAATTATTTATAAATCTTTTCCTTATTTACTACTTCCGAAGGATAACTACACAAACCTTTATAAAAAAGGGACTGTTTCTGAAAGGTATGAGCAATGTATTTCTGACAGGAAGAGAACGGCTGGAAAGAATAATTCATAAGATGATCTCTGCAATTGGCAATGATCTCTTCTCTCACGATATCTCTTTAAATTCTTTTGATACTGAACATAAGGCATTTGTCCTTAATATGTTCGGTCAAGCTGCTTTTAGTGATGGAAATCAATTTAGAGAAGCGGGAAATCACGAATCTGCACAAGAGTCTTATCTAAGGGCAATTAAGTTGTTTAGTCATATTTATGGGCCTTATCAGCCTGCAAATCTAAGAAGCGAACTATTAGGATCAATAATTGATTATGCTGAGAATCCTCCGGTGGGAGTAAACCTTAATTGGCTGAAACATGAATCTTCTGGTTTCTTAAGACACTTAGACGAAGATCCTGAGGCATATCTTCCTCTAAAGGAGTTAGTGTTAGATTACTCTAGTTTTTACATCTCCTTAGAGGATAAAATATGTGATCTGCTTAAGGATGGTTCATTAGTAAAATCCACATTGAGTGAAGATGAACCAATCGATCCAGCTTCTTCTTCAGCAGAGAAAGTTTTATTGGTTGATTTGTTGTTTACTGCTGATAGATTAGCACTTAAGAATTATACTCCTACAGATTTGGTGAGGTATACTCAAGATTTTTATGCAATGGCTGAGTTATATCAACAAGTTGGTTTAAGTCAAGTTGCTGATTTCTGTCGAAGTTTCTGTAAAGACTATGATGGGACTTATGAGTTGAGAATTAAAGAAGGTAAGATTAATGTATCTAGGACAGAAGAATTATCTATAACTACTGCTTACAGAGAAGAAAGAATTAAGGCGTTGGAAGATCTTGGTTTTGAAGCAGGGCAACACAGAGTAACTTATCATGCTGTTGCAGGAAGCACTCAGCTTTGGAAAAATGGTGGATTTAATTTTTACGTTGGAAATAATTATGTTGTAGGAGAATATATGTTCACACAACCTTCTCGGGATATCAGAATTATTAGTGATGATATATTGCTTTTGATTCTTGACAGGGGTTTTTCTATGCCATTGATAGAAAGTGATAGCGAGATTGGTGAAGAAAGATATATCTTAAAAATTAACGGCAATGATCCTATTAAAATTTATGATAATCTCCATAGAATTAAGGATGCAGTAGAAGGATTGAGAGAGAGTATTCCTTATTCTGAAGAATTAGCAGAGAGAAATTCTCAGATCGTTGATCAGAGATTTATGGCCATGCGAAATAAGGTCTTAAGAACGTTACCTCCTTTCTCAGATGAACCTGATTCATTAGGTGCTTTGGAAGATTTTTACGAGCATCGAGCAGAAGGAGACAGAGCAGAATTGCTTTCTAATCTATCTCAACTGGTTGTTGCGGTAAGAGAAGATCGTAAAACTGATTATGGGGGAATTATTGCCGGGATAACTGCTTCAGCTATTCCTCTGAGTTATGATCCCCAACAAGCTATAACTAATATTCTTGCCGGAAGATTTCTTTATTCTGTCCCTAAATAAGTGGACTTTATCTTAACTATTAACTCTCTTTTTCTTAGTTCTTTATTCTCCTTCTTAACTCTCCCTTAAATTGAGGTGATGTACGTCACCCCTCTTCTTGATATACTTCTTGCTTCTTTTAATCCTCATTAACAAAACATGGAGGAAAAACATGAATACCAAAATTGAGATCTTCACCCCGGTGGAATCTAGAAATCCAGTATATCTGGGAAATCCTGGCGATGATCTCTTTGAAAGCATCTTAAGAGAGCATCAAGGAAAAACTTTGGCGGAAATAAAAGAAGATGGATATCGGATGCAGATCCATAAGAAAGACGGAGAAGTAAAAGCATTTACTCGACAGATGAACAATTATCTGTTAGAATTGTTTCCTGAGTTGCAAACTTCTTTACAACATCTTCCTGACTGTATTCTTGATGCAGAACTGATCGGTGATGGAAAAATTGGTCATGAAGGGTTTGCTATGGTCAAGAAACGTTTCCGAGCTAGAATCGGAGAGAAAGGAGTAGAACAATATCTTAGTTCTGGATTGACTAAAGATGTTCCGGTAGCACTTAGAGTGTTTGACACTTTATACTGGGAAAATGAAGTTTTAGTAGACCAACCATTATGGCAAAGAAGAAGAATTACTGAAGATATTTTAGAAAAAAAGATTAAACCTAGTGAACAAAGAGAGATTTTTGAAGCGGAACAGTTAGATAAATGGTTCCATAAATTGGTAGGAAAGAACTATGAAGGATTAGTGTGCAAGAATCCTAATTCCTTATATTGTCCGGGAGCAAGAGATTCTGAATGGATAAAAGTTAAAAGAGCTGAGACTTTAGATTTAGTTGTTCTTGGAGTCTATCTTGACAGTAAGAATCAGAAAGAAATTTCCCAAATTCTTTGCGGAACCTTCAATCCCGAAACCGGTCATTATGAAACTCTGGCTAAAGTTAACGCTAAGAGAGAAGGAATGAATCAACCTATTGATGACTTGTTAAGGATGCATTATGTTATACCTTGTCCTGGAAATATTGACATCAATCCTGTTCTTGACACTGCTAACGAGAATCCTGGTCCTGATTATTGGATCGAACCTGGAAAAAGTTTAGTGGTAGAAGTGGCAGCGATGAACATTCAGCGAGGAAAGAATTGGCATTCTTGTGGGTATGACGGAAAGAATGCTTACTCTCTACGCATCGGCTGGTTGAAAGATATCCGTTACGACAAGCCAGTAAGTCAAGCCAGTACTTTAGACTTGGTTAAGAAATTGTATCAGCAGGGTAAAGAATAAAAATTAAGGAGGAAAAATTAAAATGTTAACTAAAGATGAAATTCAAAGAAATAAAGAGTCCATTTTAGAATTGTTGGCTAAGAGTGAACGAGCAGGAACCACTAGGATCATGAACTGGTTAGAGAGAAGTGATTATTTCACTGCTCCAGCTAGTACCAGTTATCATGGAAACTTTGAGGGGGGGCTAGCTGCACATAGTTTGAAAGTGTATGAAGGATTTGCTCGACAGGTTCAGCATTACGGCTTGAATGTGCCAGAGGAAAGTCGAAGATTTTGCGGACTGTTACATGATGCCTGCAAGATTGACTTTTACGTTCCTAACGTGTTGAAAGGAGGTAAAGCTTCTGATGCTAAACCCTATAAAGTGGAAGATACTTTTCCAGTAGGCCATGGAGAGAAGTCCATTATGCTAATTCAGCAACGGATGGACTTAACTGAACAAGAAATGTGTATCATCAGATGGCATATGGGCCCTTATGATCGATCTTGGGAAGATTACAAAGATAAAGTAATCAAACATTGTCCAGAAGCAGTGTTGTTTCATCATGTGGATATGGATGTGTCTCAGTTCTATGGATTATAATCTTTTATTTTTTTTGTTGTGTGTAAAGTATCCTTTTTTTTTAGGTGGAGCACTTGGAATTTATTAGAATAAAATCCCCGCTAGTAAGATTTATAATTAAAGTTGTGTTTTGAAGATTTCATGGAAGAGAATTGTGGAATGTATATTGGGCCAACGTTGAAGAGAGTTACCTTGGACGGTCTTGGAGCACTAATCTCTCAAGTTGAAAAAACGTATAATAAATCGCTTAGCATTGGTAATATTCAAGAAATTGGTCCTGCGACTTTTTCAGGAGTTCTTTTTAAACCTTATAGATTAATTGTAAATACTCCTGAAGAACGATCAAAAGTTGATTTGGAATTTCCTATCTCCTCAGCTAGTTATTCAAATACTTATTTACAAATGTTTGATAAGTATCTCGAGTCGAGAAATTGGGGTCTTCATTCAGTAAATTTTGTGTTTAGTTTATTTTTCCCACCAAAGATCTCTGGTAAACTGGTTAGAATTGATTATTCAAAAGTGTTTGATTCTATGCTCAGAAGAGATGTAGAATAATCCCCTGAATTTTTCCTTCTTATATTCTTAGAAATCAACTTTGTGATAATTGTCGATAAATCTTTCTAATCCGTTCTAGAAGAATTCTGGAATGGTCATAGAAATGGCATCATTACCATAATCAAGATTCATTTCTTATTCTTCTTTATTACCACAATTAATATAAAGCAAATATTATTTTATTCTCAAATTATGACTGACGTGCCTCCTAAAAAATCAAGAAGTTGGACTGAAAGATTAATCTTCTTAGGAATGGTTGCCGTTGCCAGTACAAGTGTTTATTTGTTGTATGATTCAAGTACTAAGAAAGCAGAAGCTGCTCGAGTTGAAATGACTGCGAGAAAACAAGCTTCTGAAGGAGATATTAGTTGTGCAGTTGACGAGTTGGTTACTTTTTATCACAATTATTCTCAAACCAGTGGTCAAGGGACCTTATATATCGTTCTTGATCCAAAAGAACTTGCTGCTTCTCAAGCTGATCCTAATTATAAATTAAACAATGGGTATTATGGTCTTCGTACCCAAGCTTTAGGGAATGATCAATCCTTTGTGTTTAGATATGTTCCTCCTTGGGATGCACAGAAGAGAAACCCCTTTAATGTGATCGATCGCGATGGTGATGGGATTAACAAATATGATGCCCGGGATAACTTGTTAGAAATGAAGGATGGTTTAGGTACGATAAATGACACTTACTTAAGACATCTCTGGGATGCAGCAAATATTCTTAGAGCAAGACATGGTCAAGAATTCTCTCAACCTCATTATTCTTTAATCAGATCTTATGATGCTCTAGAAAAACCCAATTAATTCTTTACTCTTCCATCATTTTAGGCATCTGAGCTGGACCTTCTTTTCTTTTCTGAGCTGTGCTCCAAAGAAGATTGAAATAATGCATGTAAGTCTTAGCGATATCAGTATTCTTAATCAAGATGGCTACTGGTTCTGGACCCCAGACAATGATGGCAACTTTCTCTCCATAAATATTAGTACTAACTGGGCTGTCATACGATTCAGGTAAGTAACGAGTTTCTCCGTATGGAACGGCAAAGTCTCTCTTCTCTCCAGCATAGATTAAAAACATCTTTAGTTTATTCTTTACTCGTTTAGAAGTGTAATGTGGAAGATAGTATTTTAAGATTTCACTGGCTTTTCTGGAAGCTCCTATAATATATACTGGTTTTCCTTCCGTAATCTGATCTTCAAAAATGTTTTTCAACCCTTCAATTCCGCGATAGAACTTCGTTTCTTGCTTTTCTTTATGTTCCAAAAAGATCTTGGCTAGATCTGGAACTACTTCATCAATAGCTTTCTTTTGTAATTGTGCTAATTCTTCTAACCTTTTTGGATCTTCAGCTAGGTAGAAACGTTTATCATTCTCTCGAATATAACTCACTAATCCTTTTTCAATTAATCTTTCTAAAGCATCATAAACACTTCTACGATGAATACCTGTTTTTCTGGAAAGAATTCCTGCTTGTGATCGACCTAATTCTACTAACGCCAGATACAATTTAGCTTCAGTTTTGGTTAATCCTAACACCTGCAGTTGGTCATACATATAGGGGAAGTAAATCTTTCCGGATTAAAAAGGTTGCTGTGTCGAGAAGTATCACAATATTTATAAATTACTACTTTATCATAGTCCTAAAATGATTCAAAAACAAATTTATCAAGGAATTGCTTTATCTAAAGGACCAGGAACTGCTGACTATTCTCCTTATAAGGTAGAAGAGTTAGTTAATGAACATCATGGGGTGGTTATTACTGCACCTCTTCCTGACTTAATGCAAGAATATGATGCTGCTTTCTTTTTGAATGGAGTAACGATTGAGTATCAATTCAGAAGATCAGTTGTTGCTAAGGCAGTTACTACATTAAGAGAAGGAGCTAGAAGGGTTGCAGACCGTGAAGCTCTACTTACTGGAAGACCTACTTCTCCACAAGGAGGTTCTTTAGAAGATGTTGCACAAGATATTCTTGCAAAAGCGTCTCCAGAAGAGATTGGTCCAGTAGGCACTATTATCTTTTCTGGTATAGATGAAGCTTCTATTGCTAAAGTAGAAGATATGCTTCATGCTTATTGCAATCCTCAGTATAAAAGAGGATAATCTTTCGATTATTTTTCTTTTATTTAATATTTCTCTAACCTACACATTCCAGAACCTCTTTTAGCAAAACTTTTTAAAGAACCATAGAGATTCTCTTGCCCATGGTAGAATTGATCGTTACCGAAAAGCCTTCTTCAGCCAAAAAAGTAGCTGAAGCTCTTGCCGACGGTAAACCTATCATGAAAAAGAGTGGTCAGTCACAATATTATGAACTTTCTCATGGTAAGAATGATATCCTTGTAACTTCTGCCGTAGGCCATTTGTTTGGTTTGATGGAAGAAAAAGGTCGTTCTTACACCTATCCAATCTTTGATATCAAGTGGGAACCTTCTTATAAAATGGGGAAGGGATTAGCTTATGTTAAAGATTATATTGATACTATTTCTAGTCTATCCAAGAAGGCTGATCAGATTACTGTAGCTTGCGATTATGATGTAGAAGGAGAAGTTATCGGTTTAAACATTGTGCGTTTTGTGTGCAAGAGAAAAGACGCAAACAGAATGAAATTCTCCACCTTAACTAAACCCGATTTAATCGCTGCTTATGATGAAAAGATGCCTCATCTGGATTGGGGTCAAGCGCAAGCGGGAGAAGCTCGACATAAATTAGATTGGTATTATGGTATTAATCTTTCTAGAGCACTTACCAGTTCAGTTAAAGCTGCTGGATCATTTAAGGTAATGAGTGCAGGTCGAGTACAAGGTCCGGCACTAAAAATTTTGGTTGATCGCGAGAAAGAGATCATGGCTTTCAAACCTGAACCTTACTGGATGATCGGTTTATGGGGGCAAGTTAAAGCAGCTCCGATTGAAGCATGGCATAGTCATGATAAGTTTACTGATGAGAAAGAAGTTAAAACTATCTTAAGCAAGATTCAAAACGAGAAAGAAGCAAAAGTCACTCAAGTTAGACGGACTAAAAGAGAACAAGCACCTCCTCACCCTTTTGACCTAACTACCTTGCAAACAGAATCATATAATCTTTTCAGGATCACTCCTAAAGAAACCTTAGAGATTGCTCAGAGTTTATATTTAATGGGAGTAACTTCTTACCCCAGAACCAGTTCACAACAGTTAGACCCGAAGTTAGGGTTCAAAAATATTCTTCAGAGTCTTAGCAAGCAAGCAGAATATGAAAATATGTGTCATGAACTATTAAAACTGTCTTCCTTAAAACCTAACAACGGTGAGAAAACTGATCCTGCGCATCCTGCTATCTATCCTACAGGGGTAGCTCCCGCCAGTTTAAAACCTAACGAAAGAAAAATTTATGATTTAGTGGTAAAACGATTTATGGCTACGTTTGCTAAAGCGGCTATCCGTGAAACGATGGAAGTAATCTTAGACGTCAAACAGGAATTGTTTGAGACTAAAGGCACTCGTACTGTTGAGGAAAACTGGCACTTGTTCTATAAACCGTACGTAAAATTAGAAGAAGTTACCTTGCCCGAGATGAAAGAAGCAGACAAGATTAAGATTACAGAGATTAAAAAATTAGATAAAGAAACTCAACCCCCTAAACGTTATAACCAGTCTTCTATAATTAAAGAATTAGAAAAACGTAACTTGGGAACGAAAGCTACTCGAGCAGATATCTTAGATAGATTATTTCAACGCGGATATCTGGAAGGAGTACAGATAACCGTTACTCAGATCGGAATTCAAACCACGGAAATTCTAGAAAAGTATGCTCCTACTATAGTTGATGATCAACTTACTGCTGATTTTGAAACTGAGATGGATAAAATCAGAGAAGGAAAAGAAAAGCCTGAAAAAGTGTTGGAACGAGCTAAAGAATTACTGATAAAATTATTAACTGATTTCAAGAAGAAAGAAAAACAGATCGGGAAAGATATCATTCAATCTGTACGTAATACTCAAGATCAAACTAATTATGTTGGTAAATGCCCTCGCTGTGAGAACGGGAAGTTGATGATGCGTCGAGGTAAGTTTGGTGCATTTATCGCTTGTAATGAATATCCAAAATGTGAAGCTACTTTCAAATTACCCACTCATGGAATTGTAAAACGTTCAGAAAAATTATGTGAAAGTTGTCAATATCCGATGATCTCAGTACTAATGCACCGAATGAAAAAAGAAATGTGCATCAATCCTAATTGCCCTACTAAGACCTCTAGTGCAGAGATGAAAGAGATCAAGAAGATCGAGCAGAATAAATCAGATCGAAATTGTCCTAAGTGTGGTTCAAATTTAATCGTTAGAAGTTCTATGTACGGTCGATTCTTAGGCTGTTCTGGTTATCCTAAATGTAAACATGTGGAGAAGATTGCTCCAGATGCACCTCCTGCTCCTGGTGAAGCTACTCCTGAAAAGCCTATCATAACTATTAATATCCCTGGCGAATCTAATCCTGTTGCAGAACCTAAAGCAGCTAAACCGGTTAAAGCAAAAGTAGTTAAGAAGATTGCCAAGAAAAAGTAATCATCACTGTGATATATATTTCTAATCTTACAAGTCTTTATATTTTACTCTTTTTATCATTAATATAATGGTTTCAGGAAATTTCTTAGTAGGACAGAGTTTATCCATAGCAGGATTTGATCAATACGTTAAAATCCCTCTTGCAGAAAGAGGATATACTGTTTCTGATTATGTGACTGTAGAGGAAGATAATCACGGAAAAGTTCTTGCTGCCATCTCTGGTGAAGGTAATCTAGAACAAGTTTTGCACGAAATAATGGGTGTAGGTGGTGAACAACTGTTTGAAGCCCAAAGAAGGGGTGATCAGGGTCTTACTGCTTATCAATATCAGTTAGGGGATATGCGTCATTCTATCTCTAGTGATAATGAATCACCCTTAGTGCCTCGAGGACATTTCTCTACTTTAGGAAGTTATAGTCACAATGAAACTGCTTCTGCTCTCTTCCCTGCTTTAGCTCAGAGATATCTTTTAGAAGATGCAAAAAGTAAAGCAGATGAGTTTGAAGACACTTTACAAGCATTAGGTAAAAAATTTTCAGCATAATAAGTTATTCTTTTAATAACTCTATCTAATCGTAAAGGTATGGTCGACAAGCATAAAAGTTAGGTCCTGCTCCTACACTTCCCTGAGCAATAACTCCTTCTGTCTTTCTCTCACAAAGAACATTTACTCGAACTTCATCCTTTTTTGAATCATCTAAGTAAAGTGATACTTTCGCAGTGATAGAAGTATGGTCTGGTTTTTCACTGATGGACATATTTCCTGGAAAACTAAGTTTTCCTCTAATCGCTCGGATTAACCCTTCCAGAGATGTGGGCGTTTTAGCATAGCTTACAACCTCATCAGCTACCTTATCATACATTACTCTTGCAATTTGTTCGTCCATCTTATTTACAAACAAGAATCCCTCATAATAAAAAAATAAAATAAAAAAAAGAAGTTTATTCTACATACATCTTTAATCTGTCTAAGTCTAACTTCCAGTCTTTAGCTACTTTTCCAGTTCTCTTATAATATTTCAATAAGCGATTGATTTTAGCTATAGTTAGAATTACACCACGATTAGCAGTTTCATCATGCTTATTCTTTTCTACGTGTTGTCTGATAGAAATAAGCTTTTTAATCAATGACATAACATCGTCTGGTATTTTCTTAGTTAAGTTATTCTCTTCTAATACTCCAGAAACTTTCTTTCCAGTTAGAGCTTTAACACTATTAATCCCATACGCGTCTCTTAAAACCAATCCAATTTCGGAAGAGGTCTTACCAGCTTTAGCGTACTTAATAACTAACTTTTCTACTTCACTTTCTTTATACGGTGCCCAGGAAGGAATTTTCTTGATCGGCTTTTTACTGCCAGACTTTCCTTTGCCACCAGAGTGCATTCTACCCATTTTGAGTTACCTCTAATGTTTGAGATTTTCAGAGAAATAGTATTCTTTTCTCCAGCATAGGCAAGCGATTATACCGGCCTATCTCTCGTGTGTTGATATTAAGAACTAACGCTTATTTATAAAACTAACTCTCCGTTTTGGGTCCAAACTTCTCTTCAATCTCAGCTACGACTTGATCAATAGTTAGAGAAATACTGGGATTATCTAATGCTTCCCCTAAGTTATTCACGGAGAAGATTCTTTCTGGTTTCGGAATATAATAACATTGGTACCATAAGGTACTTCCTCCATCACTCTCTGCTCTCACGAGAATATTTTGTTTTTCCCAATAGGGAGTAGTTGAAGGATTATAATTAACCGAATATCTTAGATCGGTGTAAGGAGAAACATCCTTTAATCTAAACACTGTTTCTGCTACTTTAGTACTTAAATCAATGAAGAGATTGGACATATTTATTTCAGAAGAACGACTATTTATAAGATTTTTTGAAGAATATTAAAAGTTAGGAATAAGAAGTCGAGATGATTCTCTCTTGGCTTGGTAGAAATTATCTAGCTGTCTCGATTGTCTTGCTCCTAAATACAACCCCTGTATTTGGCAGTATCCTATGGTTCGACAATGTTCCGCTCTTACCATTCTCTCTTTAAAAAATTGAACATCTGCGGAACCTTTTTCCTTTACTTCCAATAAAGTTCTCTTGTAATGTCTCCAAGTAGAGATTCCTAATTTGGTTATTGCTGAATACATCGCCCCATCAAATAATCCCCAATAACACATTTTTATCTCCTCAGCAGACATTTCTGATCCATCAAATAACAACTTCCCTGCACAATATAATAACACTGTTCCTGCTATAGCAGTTGCTCTATTTCCAATTATAGCTACTGATAAACTTTCTACTTTATCACTCAATTCCATAACTCTTTTTTAATAAAGCATATTTATAAGATTTTTTAAAGAATATTAGAAATTTGGAATTATACATTCAGAATAGTCTCTCCTTGCTCTTTCAAAGTTTGCTAACTGCCCGCTTTTCTTTGCCCCTAAATATAATCCTTGCAACTGGCAATACCCCATAAACCGTCCATTCTCGGTCATTTCAATTCTTTCTCTAAAAAATTCTGGATCTGCCCGTCCATAGTCTTCAACTTCTCTAAGTGTTCTTTTGTAATGTCTCCAAGTAGAACCTCCTACTTGTGTAACCCATAAAACAAACCCTGTCGCAGAATGGGCCAGGGTATAAGTAAATATCTGGCTAGTTGAAAGATCATCGCTATGTGAAAAGATTTTCCAGGATAAATAAGCAAATGCTGCTCCCGCTATAGCTGTTACTCTATTTCCTGCTAAGGCCACATAAGCACTTTCTACCTTATCTTTAAGTTCCATGAACATTTTTGAATAAAGCTGATTTATAAAATCTCTTCCTAAAATTTAGAAGTTTGGGATCACGCATTTAGAATAATCTCTTCTTGCTTGATAAAAGTTTGCTAACTGCCTGGTTTTCTTTGCTCCTAAATACAGTCCTTGCAAATTACAGTAGCCAAAGAATTTTTCATTTTCACCCCTTAAGATACTTTCTTTGAAAAAATCCACTCCTGCCATACCTTTATTCTGCACTTCTTGGAGAGTTCTATGGTAATGTTCTGAAGTATATTTTCCTAGATCAGAAAGTGAAGCTCCTAAGACCATGCCTCCCATTGAGAGATAGTCTGCTATAGAAAAGTCAATCTCTTGAAAGAGTAATTTGCCCGTGCATAACAGGAAAGTCATTCTCGCCGCCGCAGTGATACGATTTCCGACCAAGAACACATAAGCGTCTTCTACCTTGTCTATTAGTCCCATACCCTTTTCAGAATGATGATTATTTATAACCATTTCTGTATAAACCACTGCTACAAACAAATAAACTTTAAATACCCTTAAGCTTTACTTCTCATAATGCAAAAGAGGATTGGGATATATTTATTGTTAACATTACTATTAGTTTCTTTTGCTTCTGCTTCATTTATCGATGATGTTGAGACTTTTAAAAACGATATTGGGATAACTGAACCTTTACTTATTCTGGTGATTCGTTTAGCTATCTTGTCTATCGTGGCCCTTTTGTTGTATGAAGGAATCTCTAAGTTAGGATTATCTCAAGGAGCTGCAGGAGGAATCGCTTTCTTGATTGCTGCAATAAGTGCAGTGTTTATCCCTGGTGGAGTTCTAGCTGCAGTTGCTTCAACCTACGCGGTAGTTATTTCTGTGATTTTGATTCTTCTTCCTATTGCTGCATTGATGTTCTTGGTTTATGCTGTAATTCCAGGGACAAGTTTAGCCTGGAGAGGGTTACGTATCGCTTTAATTATTCTAACTTGGGTATTACTATCTATGTTTAAATCCTGGCTTGGTTCTTTAAGCACTTCTAGTCCAGAAAGTGCATTACTGCTATCTACTCTAAACCAATATTTCTGGTTAGTAATCGTAGGGGTAGTGATTTTGTTATTGGTAGAAATTGCTCGGGCGTTTAGTTTACGTAAAAAAGAAGGAGCTGCTAAAAAGATTGAAGAGAAGATGGTTAAAGGGGGAGAATCTGAACCTGCAGCAGAAAAAGAAGTTAAAGAAGAAGATAAGACTCGGAAGAAAGATAAGAAAGTGTTTAACTTTGCCGTTGATGAATTTTCTCTTCTTAAAGAATTAAAAACAGAATTAGATAATATTAACCCTGATAAAGATGTAGATTTTTATGGTGGTAAGGCCGGAAAGAAATTAAAAGCTCTAAGAAAAGAAGAAAAGTTAGAATCAAAGATGCAAAAAAGAATTAAAGCTTTAGAAATAGAAGGTAAAAAATTAGCTGGAAAAGAGCCTTCCTTGAAAGGAAAGATTGAAGAATTGTTATTAGAGATTGGCAAAAACCAGGAACAGTTGTTATTCTTAATGGCGAAACATGGTAAGTTTGAGGTTATTGCAAATACTCCAATCAGTGCTACACTTACTCCAGAACAGAAAAAAGCCCGACTTCAAGCCATACTTCAAGATGCTATTCATTATGATGAAGAGATTATCGCTGCTGCCCAGAAGTTGGGAAGTTTAGTAAAATAAATTTAATGTTTTCGTTGTGCTTCTTCTCTTAATGCTCCTAATTGAGCCGCTTCAGAAATGTCCGTGGGATATCTTCCCGTGCAACAAGCGTCACAAATATCTTCTAATCCTACAATTTCACGTAGTTCTGAATTTAAGTTAAAAAATAATCCGTCTGCTTCGATCTCTCGGCGTATCCCTTCTAAATCTGTCTTTGACCCAATCAACTCTTTTCCCTGTTGAAAATCAATTCCATAATAACAGGGATGGCTTACTATCGGTAGAGTAGATCCAAAATACACTTTTCTTGCTCCTGCTGAACGGAGCATACGCACTAATTTCCTGGAAGTAGTGCCCCTTACAATACTATCGTCGATATAAAATGCATCTTTTCCTTGTAATATCCATCTTACTGGTTTAAATTTTATCCCCACGGTTCTGATCCTACTTTCTTGGTCTGGGTCGATGAAAGATCTTCCCACATATCTGTTCTTAATCAATCCTTCTTCGAAAGGAATACCTAAGTATCTCGATGCAGCTATTGCTGCGGTTCTTCCTGTATCTGGAACGGGAACAACCATATCTAAATGTATTCCTGCAGCTTCTACTTTTTTTGCTAAAGCAATACCTGCACGTTTTCGTGCTTCCATCACGTTAATTTCCTCTAAGCATGATTCTGGGCCGGCAAAATAAAAATATTCGAACATGCAATGAGCGTGAGTTTGATTCTCTAATTGATGTAACTGTAATCTTCTATCCCTTCCAACCATGGCCACTACACCTGGTTCTAAAGAATGAACGTTATTAAACCCTAATGCATGTAATATTTCATCTTCCGAAGCAAAGCCGTAAGAATTCTGTCCCTCAATTTTTCTTTCTCCCATAATTAATGGTTTTATCCCTCTGGGGTCGCGGAAAGCAATTAGTCCTCCTAATTGTCGATTAAAACAAATCATAGAATATGATCCAATCGCTCGACGATAAACCTCACTTACAGAATGAAGAATATTTTCTTCTAAATTTTTTTGAGGGTCATAAGGTTTGTTCATAATATTGAGAATGGCTTCTCCATCACTATGAGTCCCTGCGTCGGAACATTCTCTTTCTAATTCTAATCTTAATGAGGGATAATTGACTACATTTCCATTTTGTACAATAGCCATGATTCCATTGGGAGAAGTAGCGTAGATCGGTTGAGCATCATTGATATTTCCCGTTCCTGCCGTGGGATAACGTACATGTCCGATGCCGACATCTCCACGAATCTTTTTCAATTGTGACCAGAGTTTTTCTGATAATCCTAACTCTTTTATTCGACATGCTTCTCTGGTGGTCTCGTCATAAGAAAACATTCCTGAAGCGTCTTGTCCTCGATGTTGCAAAGAGATATTTGCTCGAAATAATTCCTCTGAAAGGTCCTTACTCCCGACGATACCAATAATACCACACATCTTTTTTCCCTCTTTTAGTTTAATCTACTCAAGGAGGGATCAAGTTAATTTATATTCATTTAGATGATAAAGCATATACATTAAATAAAAACCATTTTTAGCGTCTTTAAAGCAGGCCGGGTTTATAAATGAAAAACGCTTCTTTCCCGTTCAAGACCGAAACCTTTATAAATAACCCTCTTTCCTAAAAGGCTTACACGTGTATACTCAACTAATCTTGAGTATGATATAAGGTTGATCCAAATAACTTTAAGATGACTTTTAAGTCAAGTATTGTGATCGTACGAAAGGAAATTAGGTTCTTATCAGGATAGTAAATTTTTAGAAATTTACAATAGTAGTTCCCGTTGATCCTGCGGGGGAGTGCTGCTATTGGAGTTCGATTAAGCCATGCAAGTCAGAGGGCCGCAAGGCACAGGCTGAATGCTCAGTAACACGTCAATAATCTGTCCTTAGGTATGGGATACCCTTGAGAAATTGAGGTTAAGACCGTATATGTAAGAAAAACTGGAATGTTTTCTTACTTAAAGGCAACGCCTAAGGGTGAGTTGGCGGCTGATTAGGCTGTTGGCGGTGTAACGGACCACCAAACCATTGATCAGTACGGGCCATGAGAGTGGGAGCCCGGAGAGGGGTACTTAGACACGGACCCCAGCCCTACGGGGTGCAGCAGGCGCGAAAACTTTACACTGTACGCAAGTGCGATAAGGGAACTCCAAGTGCTCAAGCAATGCTTGGGCTTTTGCCAAGTGTAAGGAGCTTGGCGAATAAGTGGTGGGTAAGACGGGTGCCAGCCGCCGCGGTAACACCTGCGCCACAAGTGGGATTCACATTTATTGGGCCTAAAGCGTTCGTAGCCGGATAAGTAAGTCTTGGGTGAAATCGTTGCGCTTAACAAAACGACGTGCCTGAGAAACTACTAATCTTGGGACCGGGAGGGGTTAGGAGTATTCTGGAGGGAGCGGTAAAATGCTATAATCTCCAGAGGACTACCTGTGGCGAAGGCGCCTAACCAGAACGGGTCCGACGGTGAGGAACGAAAGCTAGGGGAGCAAAAGGGATTAGATACCCCAGTAGTCCTAGCTGTAAACTCTGTGAATTAGATGTTGCGTATTCTTCGTGAATACGCAGTGTCGGAGCGAAGACATTAAATTCACCGCCTGGGAAGTACGGTCGCAAGGCTGAAACTTAAAGGAATTGGCGGGAGAGCACTACAAGGGGTGCGGCGTGCGGTTTAATCTAACTCTACGCAGAGAATCTCACCAGCAGCGACGGCAGGATGAAGGTCAGGTTGAATGTCTTACCTAACGAGCCGAGAGGTAGTGCATGGCCGTCGTCAGCTCGTGCCGTGAGGTGTCCTCTTAAGTGAGGTAACGAGCGAGACCCATACCCATAATTGCTAACGGGTACTTTAGTATGACTGAGCACATTATGGGGACTGCTGTGGAAACACAGAGGAAGGTGTGGGCTACGGTAGGTCTGTATGCTCCGAATCTGCTGGGCTACACGCGCGCAACAATGACGAAGACAATGGGATGCTACACCGAAAGGTGACGCTAAACCTCCAAACTTCGCCCTAGTTTAGATTGAGGGTTGTAACTCACCCTCATGACAACGGAATCCCTAGTAATCGGGCTTTATCACGGCCCGGTGAATATGTCCCTGCTCTTTGCACACACCGCCCGTCAAACCAACCGAATTGGGTTCGGGTGAGATGTAGCTTTCAGTTGCATCGAATCCGGATTTGGTGAGGTGGGTTAAGTCGTCACAAGGTATCCGTAGGGGAACCTACGGATGGATCACCTCCTTTTATTTTTTTTAACAAGAAAATAAAATATAACGTGTTAAAAAGAATATCACGCAGCAATGCGTGTTATTTTTTTATTATCAATCTTATATTCATCCCGAAGAAAATCTGGGCCCGTAGCCCAACGGTACTTTGCATAAGCAAAGGTTTACGCAAAGCGTAAAAGAGCGCTTCCCTTGCAAGGAAGAGATTTCGGGTTCGAATCCCGACGGGTCCATTTCCGTTATGGAATATGTTCCTAGAATCTCCGTTGAGTTTTTAGGGCAGAGTAACATCTTCAAGAGCGCCACTCTTGGCGGTGATTGGTTGGAAGTATGAAGAGGTTTAATCAACCGTTATTCATTCATATTAATGAGCCATATGTAGATCAACATCTTAGGTAGTAATAGTCGCAAGGCTATTGCAAACTAAATTTGGTACGCTGTTAGATGGATGACTTGGTTCGAAACGCCGATGAAGGACGTGACAAGCTACGAAATGCTCCGGCGAATTGCATGTAGATATTGAACCGGAGATGTCTGAATGTGACTTCACTATAGGACATTTTTATGTCAGGGAACGCAGGGAATTGAAGCGTCTTAGTACCTGCAGGAAAAAAAACCAATTGGGATGTCGTTAGTAAGAGCGACTGAAAGCGACATAGTTCAAACTGAATCTTTCATTGTAAAATGTAAGAGATGTGGTGTGATGGACCTTCTTTTCAGCCTTCTATTCGACCTGAAGTTTTCTGGAATGGAATACGACACAGGGTGAAAGTCCCGTAAGGGTAGAGTAGAGAGCTTTGAAGGTATCCCGAGTACTGTCCCTCGGAAATGGGGCGGGAAGTTGGGGGGCATTAACCTCCAAAACTAAATACGTTTCGAGTCCGATAGCACACGAGTACCGCGAGGGAAAGTTGAAAAGAACTCTTGACCGAGAGTTAAAAGTACCTGAAATCTAACAGTTATAGTAGGATAGGGCTCTAAGGAGTTCTATCGTCCGTTTCGCATAACGTGCCAGGGAGTGTGGCTAAGTGGCGAGGATAACCTGCAAAGGGGCATCCACAGCGAAAGCAAAACGCCGCAGTTTACGAGGGCGAGGGTATGAAAGTGCCTTCAGTCACTTGGTCACGATCTGAAACCGTGTGATCTATTCCTGGGCAAGGTGAAACGAGGGTAATACCTCGTGGAGGCCTGCAGAGGTTCTACGTGCAAGTGTTCTTCTGACCTGGGAATAGGGGTAATAAGCCAATCGAACACGGTCATATCAGGTTCCTGTCGAAATTGACCTTAGTCAAGTCTCGATCGAGATGTTTGGTGCTGTAGAGATACGAATCAAGGATTTAGGCGAGGAAACTTGTCGGTTCTTTGTTCAACTCCGAATGTGCCAAAATCATAGACATCGGGAAACAGGGAGTCTTGGGGTAAACTTGACTTCCGTGAGGGGAACAACCCAGACTACGGTTAAGGCCCCTAAATATCTGCTGAGTGATAAAGGGTAAAAGGTGTTCGTGGTCTCAGACAGCGAGGAGGTTGGCTTAGAAGCAGCCACCCTTTAAAAAGTGCGTAACAGCTTACTCGTTGAGGCCGTGAGCCCTGAAAATGGACGGGTCTAAGCAGATTGCCGATACCGTAGACCGCGAAAGCGGGGGTAGACAGGTGTTCTGCGTGGGCAGAAGCGCCTTCATAAGAGGACGTGGACCGCGCAGAAACAAAGATCCTGGCGATAGTAGGATCTTAGCATGGTGAAAACCCATGTCATCGTAAGGGCAAGGGTTCCTTGGCAATGCCTATCAGCCAAGGGTTAGTCGATCCTAACCTTATTCTTAACTGAGTAAAGGGAAAGGGAAAGCGGTTAATATTCCGCTACTGTTTTAGTATACGTGGCAACACAAGATTCATTTCTGACACTTGGGAATAGACTGAGTCACCTCGTCTGGTGATTTAATCAACATAAATCTGGGGAGTATCATAACGATGAGAACCAGATTAAAGTTGAGACGAGCAGGCCTATGGTCTGTTCAGTTGATATCTCGAGTCCTTGAAAAAGGAATGAATATAAATCTAGAATATTCGTACCCAGAACCGGCACAGGTGCCCCTAGGTGAGAAGCCTAAGATGTGTGAGAAAAAACTAGGTCAGGGAACTCGGCAAATTAGTCCTGTATCTTCGGTATAAGGGATCCCTGTGGTTGTATTCGTATGAGTGCGATCTCAGGGCTCAGTGACTAGGATCATCGGACTGTTTAACAAAAACATAAGGTTCTGCGAAGCCGTGAGGCTGTGTATAGAACCTGATATCTGCCCAGTGCCAGTACTTTAAGCTTCGTTTCAACGGAGTGAAGAGCTGGTAAACGGCGGGAGTAACTATAACTCTCTTAAGGTAGCGTAATACCTTGTCGCTTGATTGGCGACTTGCATGAATGGTACAACTAGATGGTCACTGTCCCGACCTAGAGTCTCCTGAATCCTCAGTCCTGGTGTAAATGCCAGGGAATTCCAGTGGGAAGCGAAGACCCCGTGAAACTTTACTGCAACCTGTCGCTGTGATACGATCCTTGTTACATAGCGTAAGTAGGAGTCGCTAAGTGCATGTTTTCGGATGTGTAATAGACGTCAATGTAAAACTACTTAACTAGAATTGTATCACTCACTCCTTGTGAGGACAACGATTGGCGGGCAGTTTGGCTGGGGTGGCACACCGTTGAAAATGTATCAATGGTGCCCAAAGGTTGGCTCATCCGGTTTAGAAATCCGGAGTGGAGCGTAAGAGCATATGCCAGCCTGATTGGATCCGAACCATAAACGGATCCAAAGACGAAAGTCTGGTCTAGCGAACCTCTATGCCTTCTTAATGAGGGCTAGAGATGACTGAAAAGTTACTCCGGGGATAATTGGGTTGTCGCGCCCGAGAGTTCATATCGACGGCGCGGTTTGCTACTTCGATGTCGGCTCTTCCTATCCTGGTGGTGCAGAAGCCGCCAAGGGTGGGGGTGTTCACCCGTTAAAAGGGATCGTGAGCTGGGTTCACAACGCTGTGAGGCAGTTGGTTTGATATCTGCTGGGATTGTTGGGTGTCTGATAGGAAGGATCTTTTAGTACGAGAGGAACGAAGTGTCCGTTGCCTCTGGTCTACCGGTTGTCTGACAAGGCAAGCCGGGCAGCTACGCAATAGGCGATAAACACTGAAAGCATCTAAGTGTGAAGTGCCCCTAGAAAAGAGACACCTTAGAACACGGCCATAACAGCCGTTTGATAGAAGTGGTGTGTAAGCACGAAGGCAACGACGTGTTCAGCACGCACTTACTAACGTTCACATCTTTGTTGATCTACATATGGCTTTCATTACTTTAAACTCGAAAGAGTTTACTGTGCACTTAATTGTGCAAATTACTTGGGGGTCAAACCCCGAGTTCTTATTTTCTTTTTAGAATTTGTTTGATAGAGAGAGGTATGTTGTTTGAAAGATATTTTCACAAAGATTAAAAACCGATTAATCTATTATTGATTTAATGTCCGTAAATAATATTAACGATAGTATTAACATAACTATAACCATTAGTATATTACTTTCCACTGCTATAACATTTTTTATGGACAAGTCCATTTTCTTAGAAGGGTTTCCACAGCATGTCGCCAACTGGTATGGAATAACTATTGTTTTCTTAGTATTGTCTTACATCTTTTTGTATCTAAATCACAAATTTCTTAACACTAAAGAGATTGAAACTTATCATAAGAAAATTATGGTTAATCTTGGTTTCATGGTGTTTTCATTGTTTTTTATTATGTATCCAAGATTAATAGATCCCGCAATAAGTATAATACTAGTAGTTATATGTATTACTATAAATTTAATAATTCCTGGTTGGTTCATATTTGGAAAACTATTATTTAAAACATTCTTGCCCTTAATTCATAAGATTAAATCTCTCTTCTTTTAATAACATTTAAATATCCTAAAAATATACTTTCTTACAGAAGAGGTGTAATTATGAAAAGACATCATCACATGAGTAGAAGTGGATCATTTTTAGAATTTGTAGTTAGGCAGACGAAAAGAGTTGCTATTGTTGCACTTGCTTTATTCATCTTGTTTGTAATCGTAATGGCAATCATCTGGGCTGCTCCAAAAGTATGGGGTTGGGCATTAGGATGAGTGTTATCTTCTAATAAGACAAAAATTAATGAGACAAATAATCCTTGATTGGTTTATAGAAGTAACCAAGAAAATAATTAAGAATCCTTACCAGAATCTCCTTATTCTTATTTTTTCAGGATATATTGCTTATGCTATGGGTGAATATTTATTTTCTTCTTTTGGTCTTTTAACTCTGGCGGGTTATGTTTTTGCTTGTCTTAAGGGTTTAACAAGAATCTTAGATCAGCCAGGAAGAACGGTGATTTGGGGAGTTGGTTTTACTTTCGGCGCAGTTGCAATAAGGATGATATCTGACAATTTGCTTCCTGCTTATGATAAAAATAATCTGGTCTCTCTGATTTCCGTAGGAATAATCGCTTATGTAATATTCTCTTTTTATTTAAAATCTAAGGAGTTAAAAAATGCTTAAAGTAAGTAATTAAGCTTCTAAACAGCGATTGTCCAACAGAAACCTGCGACTGGTGTAACCCTACTACTTCCCCTTCAGTATAAACAATAAGAAGTGGAAAAAGTCCAAGAACAATAAACCCTCTTATTCGGATGTTCTCCAAAAAGAACAAAAAAAGTCAACGAGCAAGTTCATCAGCAGTTTCTGAGTTGTTTGACTTTCTCATCGAGAGTTTTGATCTTTCGCTGATAGTCCTCAAAACTGCTAGCAGGACAAAGAGTGGGGGTTTCTTGTCTAGAATATCCCTTTAATTCTTCTTCTGTTTTAATCCTAAAATCTAATACCACTGCAATATATTTTTCTACTTCCCCTAAACATTTATCTCTAGTATAAGGAATAAGATCATCATCTTTCATTTCAGCTAGGATTAAATCCAGTTGACCGGAAATATCTCGATATTCAACCTTTTCTATGACCACATCGTCTGCAGGACCACCCAGATATTCATCGTCAGTAATTACTTCAGAATTAATCTTAGCTTCTCTGGTTAAATCAACTACTCTAATATAGAAATCTAAGTTCTTTCTAATTATATCTTCCATGACCATTTTCAACACCTTTCTCGCTTAATGGAAGATGATCTATATAAAGATTATTTCATTACAATATAGAGGATTTATTTTCGACTCTCAATTTAGTATAAAGATTGGTTGATATTTAATAAACGTTTTAGTTTACTTCTTCTTCTTGGGGATAAACAATAAGAAGTGGAAGAAGTCCAAGAACAATAAATACAGCCATGAATTATATATTCCTAAGAATCCTAAGAAACCTAGGAACCCTAAAAATCCAGCCCAGTTAATTTTCATACACTCAATCAATTTAATGATACTTATATATCTTTCGAGAAGGGGGGAAGGTGGAAATAAGCCTCCTTCTTACTCCACTAATACTCTCCAAAATCTTTCTTTGGGATCTGTGTTTCCATAACAAAAATCATAATTGTCAATGGGAGGCAAGTTCTCTCTCTTTCAATTGATCAATTAACTTCGGCCAAACCTTATCGGGGTGTATTTCTTCTCCAATTAAATCATAATGCGAAAGAGCAGTTAATGTTTCTCCTAGTAGAACTACACCAACACAGTTTAGATATCCTGTAGAAAAAGTAGGGCTCTGGCTAATTCCATAGGAGAGATATTTTACTTCTTCTGCTTGTCTCACCAGTCTAAAAAAATCAGAGTCTATCTTCCCCTCAAGTATTTGGTCAAATATCATTTAGTTGATAGAAATTAGCCTAATTTATAAATCTTTGGAATATTTATCCCTTCTAAGTGACAAATAACCAAAAGATTTAAATATACCTATTCTTATAATGATATTGATGATTATCACTCAAGAAATACCTTCTGTTGGTAACTTAACTTTTAAATGTAGTGATCAAACTTATAGATCTCCCACTCTTCAAGATTTAGATCGGGTGGTTGGATTAAAACTTGATTCTAAGGTGGGAGTGATAGACTTGCTTGGTTATGTTCCTGAAGGGTGGAATACTTATGGATTAAGTACATATCACCTTTCTGACAGACAGTATGGGTGCAATCCAGATATTAAAACTGTTGATTTAGGTCATCCTCACGACGAAAATTTCTTAATGTACGCTCTACATGAAATTGGACATGCTCGAGATTATGATGGATTAATGAAAGGGGGCATGACTTCTAACCAAATTGAGAATATTCGATACAGAGTACGTGAAAGGTTTGAATCCAAGGTAACTTTACAAGATGCAATGGATTATATGGGCCAAGAGTATGTGGCTTGGGAGTTTGCTTTATCTGTAGTGCGTCCGTTAAGTCTTCCGGAAGAAATATTGAAGGATTATTATTCTCATATAAAATGGTGTTTAAATACTTATTTATTCACTGCAACCGATTTTGATTTGTTGAAGATATTGAGCAAGAAGGAAGGATTAACTATTCCCCAAGTTCGAGATCAGATCAAAGGTCGTCATCAAAAATGGATAGAAGATCATTTGAATTGAATTTTCACAAATCTTTATAAAACAGCTCAATAATTAACTTAATATTAGTGGTTTTTCGTGAACTTTACTATGGCAAAAATAATCGTTAAAGGACTAGAATTCGAAGCGCTTACTATTAGAGACTCATTCAATCGAAGAGCACAACAATATAAGAATAATATTATTGAGATCTTAAGAAAGGTTGGGTCTACTGAAGATGATGTTTATTTAGACCTTCCTGCAAATGCGATCAGAAAAGCACCCGCAAATGTTTCTTTCTATATCCAAGGAAGACATTTATTCTTTAGTCATAACACTAGAGACAGATATGTGGAAAACTTATTTGTTGTGTTCAAAGTGATCGATCTAAAGATTAAAGCTTTATTGGAAGAACATATCACTCTAGCTGATTTCATGGCTGAGTTCTCTGAAGACCATGATGTTAAGGATCAACGTAAAAAAGCCCGTGCTCTTTTGGGTGTGGGTGAAGATGAAGAAGATTTCAAAGTTATTGACACTGCGTATAAAAACTTAGCTAGAACTCATCATCCTGATGCTAACGGCGACGCTGAATTGTTTAAAGAGATCAATCTTGCTCATAAATTATTAAAAAGAGAATTAGTTTAATTCTACTATGAATAGTGACGTTGCAACTGAAAAGTCACGTGGAAATCTGGAATTAGTTCTTGCTGGGGGGTTGGCTATTGAGGATATGTATGTTACGGATTTAGCTTATAGAATAAACCACCATGAACTGCCACCTCCAGAACCAGGTTCATTGGAAGATTATTTTGTTTTCAATAGTGGTAATTTATTTAATGGTTATGGTTATGCTCTAACTGCTAATTACATTCTAACTAAAACCATAGATCGGATATATGATTTATCTGTTAAACGATTAGGAGAAGAAAGTTGGTTATCAAGATCAATAGATTACTTAAGACAAGATCAAAATAGGATTAATGTTGCTTCCGGGGTTATCTCTTCATTAGCAATAGGGTTTTTTGAAACAACCGGGATCAGAAATGTCCCTGACTTGAAAGATATTCCTGCAGGAGTGGTTGGTGCTTTACTTCATACTGGATTAAGATATTTATATTTGAGAAAGTTTAGAAGGAGTCAAGCTTCTTTAGAATATTCTGTAGATGGGTCGATTATTTAAGAATTCTTACCGTATGAACTCTGTACGGTGCTTCAAATACTCCGCAAGCTTTAAGATATCTTGATACTGCTTCAAAACCCGTTTCAAGACAAACTCTTAATTCTGGGCTTCCACTGTCTTCTATAATTCTTCTCAAACCAGTTGCTTCTTTCTCATCAATTGGAACTGCAGCAGAGATGGTTAAGGTACTTTCTAATTCGCAAGGAACTCCCACAAATAAACCCTCACGTAAATGTTCCGGTTTAAGATAACCCCATGATTCAAAGAAATATCTTACCTTCTGATCGGTTCTTGATTTAACGGTATGCATTTTATCCTTGAAAACACTCTCTGATTTATAAACTTTCTTGGTGTAACTCCTTTAAAGAAACAACTATCCCAAAAGATTTAAATAATATCCCCCTTTATAGGGTATAATAACTACGAAGAGGAAAAATTCATGACATCGAAGATTTTTACAACCTTAGAACAATTCTTACCCCCACGGGGAAGAAATGCAGTTACTGATTCAGAAACATTTAGAAGGGTTCAGGCAGATTTAGAATACTTTGAACGATATATTACTGATCCTCAAGTCCCGGACTTGGTGGGTATGATTAATCAGATTATCTTAACTCAAGCAGAAGCAATCCCTAACGCAAGGTTGTCAGTTTTATCTCCATATAGTGCTTGTAAAACTCTCGCTATCACTGAAAATGGAAAGCATCGTGGTCCAGTTGTTTTTGTAGGAGATATGGAAGCAAGTGCAAGTATCGGTGTAATTAGTGGGATTTATCGTGACAAGCATTTTTCTGGTCCAACGATTCATATTAATCCCTTTGGTTACAATCGGGGGGATTGGCGCCAACTAAAAAGAAAAGGAGTATTTATTGAAGGATATCGTCTTCCGGTGGGTATTGTGCAAACTGTGCTTGAGAATTTTACTAAAGTAGAAGCCGGGGACAGAAACGAAGTAATGCTTAGATTAGCTGCATCACAAGAGGTAACTGAATGTTATCCCTCTGATGATTGGGTTAATATCTATCGTAGAGCGATTAAGAGAGATGGAACGACACATCCCGGAATCGATGAGAATGCCGTTCATACCATTGAGAGGAGAAGTGGTGCTGTTGAAGTATTTGGAAATGTTCATGGTTATCACCAAGTTCAGGACTATTCTTTATCGTTAAGAGTCGCAAGAGGTACTGAGTTCAAAGTGCCCAGTAGAAGATAAAATGGCTGCTCCTGAACAAACAACCTGGTACTTTCTCTCTTTCCGAGATCCTGTTGCAAATAAAAATCTCGGCTGTTGTAATGTTGCTGTTATTGGCGGATTAGAAAAAGCCTTACGTAAAACTCATGATCTGGGGATTAATCCCGGTGGAGAAGTAATGGCCTATCCTATGGACGAAGCAGAACTCGATCCGGATAGACTTTATTCTAGACAAGAAATGATCCAGTTAGGTTATAGGTTTTAGTTTTATCATTCATAACTATTAAATATATCCTTCACTAAAATCTCTTTTATGAGATTAGAACAACATATTTACGACTTATTAAACGCAGAACATCCCGATCAGGTAATCTCAGTAGCTCACTTCAATCCGGATAGATTGCGTTCTTTCCTTAAATCCATGTCTTCTGGTGAGAGTTCTTATAACCATCTTCTTTTTATGCAAGAAGGATATATCCATATCGGGAATCCTCGAATGAGAACAGATATCCATTTTTCGGGGATAGATTTTACTTATCAGCTTAAACATTCTCCTTCTGATCCCCATACTTTTCTAACTCGTTATCTTCCTTTTGGAGGAAATACTGAGGTGGGAGAATTAATTACAAAATCACCTTCGTTTAGAGTGGAGTGTACTCCTTCTCCTAATTATCGAGACCGAGAACAGAATATAGCAGTATTAACTTTAGGAATATTCCCGTATTCCGTCAAGGTAGAATTACTTCCCTTAAAGATGGATGAAGGGCGTTATCAACGTATTACTGGAGTTGCTTATCGGGTTAATCCTCTTTCTGAGTTAGAACCCCATGAGACACATGAGGAATGATTTTAAAGTCTAATCCCTGTGATTGAGTATAAATAAGCAGCTGGTTCGTAATAGAGAATAAGTTTTTGTGTCCAATCTGGATTGGGAAGATATCCTCCTTTCTTAAACAATCCTAAGGTATCTTCAATGTTTCTTCCGACTTTTCCCGCTTTTCCTGGTTGATAATGTTTCTCAGCTAGATGATAAAGTTCATGTCTAATCAGGATTCTGCTAATGTCTGTGGGGTTAGCAACAATAATTCCTTCTTCTTTATCTGGATGTATTCCACAGAATGCTCGATATCCTTCCGGCAATTCTCCCAATTGAAATACTACTGGTAATTTCATTCCTAATTTTTCTTTCTCTTCTGTTAAGACATGTTCAGCTTCAATTTGAGTAATTATGGGAGAGAAATAATCTACTGCTTTAGCAGAACATTGAATGGTGAGGGGATTAATTATTAGAACTGCTCTTATCATCCATTCGGCAATTTTGCTGGTGAGGGTCATATTTTTACAACCTAATTCCCGTGATTGAGTATAAGTCTGCAGCTGGCTCTGGATAGAGAAGATATGCAGCAATGGAAAAATAACTTGCATCTCTTACTGCTCTATCCATGTTTTGTAATGATTCTTCAAAAGTTCTACCTGCTATGGCACAAGAATTTATTCCCTTATCTTTCTTAAACAAATGATACAATTCGTGCCTGATGAGAGATCGATTTACTTTGTCTGGATCAGCAACAATTATCATCTCATCTTTGTCTGGGTGTTTACCAATAGCTCCTCCGTATTTTTCAGGTAGTTTTCCCCATTGATATTCTATGGGTGTGGTAATTCCGAGATTATTCTTTTCTTCTTCTAATACTTTCTCTGCTTCTGCTTGGCTGAGCTTAGTTTGTAAATTAGGTGCTCTTGCACACTTAATCGTAAATGGATTTACTAAAGCAGCAGCACAGAACAGGCCAATGAATATTTTTTGTCTAAGGGTCATTTTAATCTAAATCACTTAAGGGATGAACTGAAGCCATCAAGTTTCCTTGCATTTTCTTCTGATAAGTTTCTACTAAATGATCTGGAACCAGTAAGGCTTGAAACCCAAAATCAATCTGAATATTGCTTTCGATCTTTACTCCTTCTCCTTTACAGTCAACTATTTGATATCCACGAGCATCTAAAGCATTCTTGTTTAATGCCAATATTGCTCTTTGATTCTTATCTTCTGGAGCATAACCCGTACATCCCATTGGATGAGGAGAAAAAAACACTGCAAAAGCATGACCAAATATTCTTCTGTCAGATTCACTTAATGTAATTCCCATTGCTTCCATTGCATCGGGATGCATATATTTTGGACCAGCTGCTTTGTAATCTTTACCTAAAGTATGTAACAGCTCTCCCCACACTAATTCTCCCCTTCGAGCTAGATCCATCCCGGTTCTTATTACCTGAGTTTCTAAGATTCTATCTAATGCTTCTAAACTAGTTCCATGATAGATTTGATATGGTTGGGGTTGGAATTTAGAACGTTCAGTCTTTTCAATAAAATATTCTTTAAATTGAGCAAAACGTGGATCAACTGGTTTTGGTTCAGAATAAAAAGGTAAACGAAAACGAGTGAAATCTGCTAATGGTTCTTCAAGAAAGGTTGGTCGAAGTTCTTTCCTGGGAATTTTATCTAAAGACCAGTCTTTTAGTAATCTTTCTAGTTCATCAGCATCCATTTTATCTCAAAAGTGAGCTTAATTTATAAATCTTGTGTTAAAATCACCACTTCTTAGTTATTACACTAACCCCTGATCTCTTCACTCCCTTTTCTTATTTTGAATTAAATTTAAAAAGTCGATTCTTTAAGCAGGATTTTCTTCAAGATAACTGGTGAAATAAATCAAATGGACAAAGATTCATTTATGTGGTATGGGGTTTCGGTAGGAGTAGTTGTAGGTGGCGGAGCTGGTGATGACGTTCCTTCTTCTCCTTCTGCTGGCGATGACGGTAAAGGTGGCTCAAAGGATTTGACTAAAGGTAAAGATGAAGGGTATCAAGGTCTATTCTCTTTATGGGGTCATGAAGTATGGTTATACATCGGGGGAGTATTAGGTTTTGGTAGAAAGGCCGGAGTGTATCTTACTACCGGGCCGATGATTGGCAGTAATCCTGACTGGGCTATTGGAGGAGGAATCCATTTGTTTAGAGGATTTGGGTTAGGGATAGTGGTTCCGATCAGACAAGCTCTCTCTTCTTACTCTCGACATCAAGATAAGTTAGGGATGATCATGGACCAAACCGGTAATGGTTTGACTGATATTGTCAATGCTGCTAGCGTAGCCGTGGGTAATAGTGTTGATACTATTGCTAGTCTTACCAATTATCTTTCTTAATTTTTTATTACTTAATCCAGAATAAACTATTTTGGTTGTAGATAAAGGCTGATGGCATGACTTGGCAACAATTGTTCCAACCCTAATCTCTTTAATTCTTTTCTATTTTGCGTTAATCTTAGGCGCACCATCGGACTTCCATTTCTATCATGATCATATGAGCTTGATAAGGTTAATGTTCCTTTTCTTAGCATTTTTTCTAAAGCAGGACTAAAGTATACCTGTTCTACTGGGCCTTGAGTAGGCCACAAACCTAACCATACTCTATTCACTTCAGCAACATAGATCTGTTGTGGTTCTTGAGGAGTCAAACTTTCGCAATCTCTTGCTTCTCCTGTTTTGATGCTGTAAGAAACTTCCATCAATCTAAGCAGATTAACTACACTTTCATTTTTACTTAAGGAATCGTCAATAATATAATATTCATCAATTATTCTGGGCATGTTTTATACCATACCTTTATTTATTTATAAATTTATTCCCTTTAGAGTAGTTTCACTCCAAAACATTTATAAAATACCTCTCAAACCCTCCTCCATATGGAACGTTATAATTTAATTATCCTTGAAGGAGATGCTCCGGGAATAAATATTATTCGCACTCCTGTATATCAAGGATTAGTTGATTTTAACCCTGGATTAATCCATGAGAATTGTGGAGATTTCTATTCTGAAGTTTCCCTGGAAGGATTGGCAGATGCAGTTTATCGTTCTTTGGACCAAGAAGTTCTGGGAGAGAAGATGAATGCAGATGTGGTGATTGTTGATTCTGCTACTTTTACTAGTGCCTCTTTTTCTGTTGATCCAGATAAAGATTATTTAATTAAAGAATCTGCTGGAGTAAGGATATATTCTCCTTCACTTCATCAGCCTGATGCGAAACATGTTGCTCGTGAAGCTTATGCTCTTTATGCCTTAGGTGCTGTTGAAGGTTTACTTTCTGAAACTAAAAAAGGAAGTTTACAAGTCAGTTTAGACGATTTAGGAGAAAGATTACGGACCCTAACCGAAAAGTTAAGATAATCTTTACTTCTCAAACTTACTGATGTTTTTCTTTAATTCCTTAAACGGAAACGGTCTTTCATTACTGACAAAAGCTATATATTTTGAGTAAGAGTACATCTGGGTGTTCCAGATTTCACAAAACTCTGCTATGCTTTTGCTTCTTTTCCCGGAAAAAATCGTGATCAGCCAATTTACTAGTATTAATAATCCGGTCAGATAAGTCCATACCCATAATATTGTTCCGGAAATAATCCCTACGATAATTCTCATCCACGCTTCTTTTCTTTCGCTCATACTTATCACCTTATCAAAGGATATTCTTCTTTCTTATAAAATTATCGATAAGGGTTAAGATTTAAATACTTCTATCCCTCTTCTAACCGTAATGTCCAGAACTGTAACCCTCATCCTTGGAATCCTTGCCGGAATTATCGGTTTAATTCTTGGATTATATGTGTTATTAGTGGGGGGAATTTTTGGAGCTATTTTTAACAATCCTTTTTTGGCATATCTGGCCTTAGGAGTAATTCTTACTTCCATCATTGGTATAATCGCTTCGATTCTTACCATATTCCTTCCCCGAACTGCCGGAATCTTAATGATTCTTGCTGGTATTGGTGGGTTTCTCTGTCTAAATTTTATTTATCTTCCTTCTTTAATATTGTTTGGAATTGGTGGAATCCTGGCTTTAGTCAGAAAGAAAAAGAAGAATCGTTCTTGTAAATAAAGTATCTTCCCTTTATTTACTATTGAAAAATGTTTTTCATTTTTCTTGTTCTAGTAAGTAATCTTTTTAAATAACTCTCAGTCTGGAATAAGGATGCTCCAAAATTTTAGTTATCCTCGTACTTTAGATGCTTTCTTACTCCGGGAAAGACCAATTGTTACTATCGTAGATATGCAAGATGAATTTCTAAGCAACCTTTCTTCTGAAGATGTTGAACGGATGGTGGATAACCAGCTAAGAGTATTAGATCGTTGCAGAGATGCCTCTCTTTCTGTAGGGGTATTAGAGTATGATCGTTTAGGAACAACCCTTTCTTCTTTGAAAAGAGCGGTAAATAAGATCCATTCTTCTCGTTATTTCATTAAGGTGCATGATGATGGGTTTTCTGATGATCAGTTTAGAAGATGGATGAAAGGAACTAAAGATCAACCTGTTTTATTGATGGGAGTAAATGCTAGTGCTTGTTTAGTAATAACCGCTTATAGTGGTTATGGTTACGGACATAAACCAGTAACTGCTGAATGTCTAATCGGTGACGAGTTCGGACTAACTCGTCTACTAAGAACGGGAGCTTGGTTTGAGAGGTACGGAAGTTATTTTTGTGACCGTTCTATTCCTGCTCGAGAATTAGTTGCTTCTGTTTCTTATTGATAGCATAGGATAGAAATACTTAAAAAGTCTCTCTTTACCCTAGATTTTTATGACAAGAAGTAAACATTGGATATATACAGATCCTAATTTGGATATTGCATTTAGCGTTTATAGCGGCGCTGATTTAATTGCTTTGATCGACGACCAACATCGAAATCCTGGAAGATACGGGTTAGAGGTTGGAGAAACAGATTTCTCTGTCCCTGAACTTCAAGAGGAAGGTCTTGCTTCTAAAGTAGCTTCTCCGGGAGGAGTAGCCAGTGCTCATCATTTTCCCAGTAGGAGTGGATATGTTCCGCACCAAGGTTACGCCAATCCAGCTGGTGGGGCAGGCACTTATCGTCATCGTGGACCGAGATAAATTCTTTTTTTCTCTCATAAACCGATTCTTTTATATACGAGAAGCTCATGGGCACCCTAGATGGACCTTTTAATCAGTGAGAAGTTTAGAGAACTGAAATCTAGGCTGTTACAGTACCGATACCAAGTCAGCACTAACGCTTTATTCGAACCGTTATGTTGGTTGCATGATTACTTATTACAGTCTAAAGATACTGAAGCTAAAAATGAGTATGTAGAAATTTTGCATGATATCCTGATTGAGATTTTCATGCCTTTAAGACAACCAGAGTATCAGCGTTATCCCGAAGGGTTAAGATCATATTTCGGATCAAACATAGTCTTACAACAAACTATTCGGTATATCTTTGACCTTAACGTCTATAGTAAGATCTGGCTTAAAGACCTTTCAGAATATTATACTGTCTTCTCTGATACCTTTCCCCATTATAATCAAGTCCAAAAAGTTGACTTTTCTCAAAGCCAAGAAAAAGTATTCATTCATGGTGTAAAAAACTCGGGAGCGATCCGTTCTAAGATTCTTGATCATCTCCGGATTCATGTTGATCCAGATAAACCTTTACCCCCGACAACTGACAATCCAGTTGACCATTATATTTACCGTTTTGAGAACGCTCTATATGAAGAGAGTAAAGTCAAGAACCGCTTTTTCCAAAACATGAAATATAAAGAGTTTAGGGAATTACAACAAGAGCATACAGCTATACTAAACTTAACCTGTCGTTCTAGACAAGAAGAAGAGGTTTTCGATGAAGAGGAAGAAACCATCTCTTGGGTAGTTAAACTGGTTCCCCAAACTCATGACCCTCTTTATCTTTATCCTTTGTTTAAAGATAATCCTTGTGTGTACATCTATGCTTATCAAAAAGAGTTAGATTTGTTCAATCCGGCTCGATCCAATTTCAAAGGCAAGATTATCCAGGTGGATGAAGAGAATGGATTTATCTTGGTCCGAGTTCAAGGTCAGAAATTTACAGAAAAGCCTAACTTCGCTTTGGTGTTAAGACCAGACTACGTCACTTTCTCTCGAGAGAAAGAAGCTTTGACCCAATTTAAGTTTCATCCTAATCAGGAATTAGTTAACTTGATCGTTTCAAAATTCTATTCTGAACAAGAAAGTCAATTGGAGATTAAAGAATTCTTTGGAAATGATCTTAATGAAACTCAGAGAAAAGCAGTAGAAAAAGCCATAAATGCTAAACATCTATTTTGTATTCATGGTCCGCCCGGCACGGGGAAAACCAGAGTGTGTGCAGAAATCCTCGCTCAATCACTTCTTCTTAATCCTAAAGTTAGAGTGCTCGTTTCTAGCGCTTCTGATGAAGCTACTGATAATCTGATGAATGCTTTCAAGAAAGTTTTACCTTCTTCCTTACATTCTCTTATTCTTCGTTTAGGTGCTGACGGAGCTTCTTCTTTAAATCAACGAGTTAAAACTTCTCCCGAATATACTGAAAAGATTGCTAATTTGCTTCAAGAGTTAAGTTCTTGTTCTACTCAGACTAATGAACTTCGAGAAAAAAGAAAAGAAAAGGAGCAGGAGATGCACCAGCTTCTTCACCAAGAAGCTTCTCTTAATGAACATCTTACTGACGGTACTTCTCTGGACCTTCTTGATCAGCTGAGGAAAGATAAAGATGCGCTTATCCGCGAACTGATTAAGTTAAGATTCGCAGTCGATGAAGGAGATAAGAAAGAGAAAGAGCTTAAAGAACGTTTGTCCTATAATCGAGAAGAACTTAAACGCGGTTTCTTAAGCACTCTTCCTCTGTTTGTCTTCTGCACTAATAATCATAGCGGGGTGTTACCTAAATTTAAGTTAGAGTTTGATCTTCTGGTTGTAGATGAAGTTACTCAAAGCACTGAGCCTTCAGTGTTGATCCCTTTAAACCAAACTAAGAAGATTATCATGGCTGGCGATCATCATCAACTTCCTCCCACTGTTTTCTTAAAGAATAAAAATTATGATGAAGAGGTAGATCCAGTAGCAGAAAAGATCCGGATCCAATCTTATCAAATTCTGTCTAAATCTATCTTTGAACGTTTGTATGGAACAATAAACTCTCTATACTTAGACCGACAATATCGTATGCATCCATTATTGGTAGAGTTCCTTAACCAAACCATCTATGCTCAGACCCCATTAGTATGTGATGCGTTGGTAGATAATTATCGATTTAATGATTCTTTGTTCGATCGCTCTTTAGTCTTTATCTCTCATTCTGGAGAAGAGGTAAAGAGTTATGTTTCAGAAGAATTCTCTCCCTCTAAAGCGGAATATCATAACCCGGAAGAGGTATGTTTAGTGGAGAAGTTGGTCAAGAAATATCTGCATTCGGGAATCTCTCCTTTCGATATTGGGGTTCTCTCTCCTTATAAAGCCCAGATCAGAGAATTAAATAAAGTGTTAGAACCGTTAAAAGTGGTAGCTAAAACTATCGATAATTTCCAAGGTCAAGAAAAGAAGATTATTTTCTTATCTTTGGTAAGGTCTAATTCGGGGGGAGAAGCTACTCAACGTTTAGGGTTCTTAGTAGATGAAAGAAGGTTCAATGTGGCTATTACTCGTTTTCAGTATGAATTGATCGTTATCGGAAATGAAGAAACCCTTTCTTCTTATGAATCATATCATGACTTGTATGATGATCAGGTTAAACCCATTTATTATAAGAAATTGATTGAGCATATTAAAGCCAAAGGAAAATATATCTCCAATTTAGAACCTTATCTCCAGAAAAAAGTTTCTTTCCAACTTCCTAACGTAAGTGAGATGAGTTCTTCTATTAACAAAGCCTTGCAACAGAAGTTATTAAAAAGAAAAATCTAGTTATTCTCACTATATCCCTAGTTGCTATGTCAAAGTAGCAATATTTATAAATAGCTTTCCTTCTCGAATAAGAAATGATTGCTACTTCGACTAACGATTTTTTAGAATTATACACTCAGTATTATGGTGAGATTGATCCTCATCTAGCAGAATTAACTCAATATATGCATGCTTCTCCGGATAGTAGGATGCATAAGCAATATCAACCCACTTTCCGTGACTCTTTAAAGTTCCTTGTCGGAGATTGTATGGTTACTCCTACCTCTGCTTTTAATCATTTTGTTCAGGACCATCTTCTTTTATTTCAAGGGAAGAAAGTGTTAGAGTTGGGGGTGGGCGAATATTCTGACCCTACTTTAATGAGTGTATGTCGAGAATATCATGCTATCGGTCCTCATTACGATTATTCTGGTGGGAGAGAGGTTGAAGAGGTCCCTTTCAGTTACTCTATTAGCGGTCTGGATGAATATCGTTTCAGGAATCAAGTTTTTATTCGAGGAAGAATTGAACATATGAATCCAGGGAGGGGTTATGATGTTATCGTTAATAACGGAGCGAGGATAACTGAAGAAGTTCAGTTTAAACGTATCCTAGATCTATTAAACCCGCGAGGAACGTTTCTTAACGTTGATTCTCCTAGTTTATGGTTCTTAGATGATCGAGTTCAAGATCGTGATTACTTTACTGCTAAAAGAGAACATTGGGTTGAACTTTTACCTAAAGGTTTGTTCCAAGGAGCTTTATTTACCGTTAAAAGATTTGATAAAGAAGATTGATTCAGTTTAATCTTTTCTTTCTGCGTTGTAAGAAGTTAAAATATACAAACACTGCGGTGATTACATACATAGTGATAACTCGCCAGTCTGACCATCCATACTGATATATCCCGTATAAAGTCACTACTGCAAATACTGGTGCTTGCCAGGGATACTTGGATAATGTTCTCATGATCTGTAGAGAGACGCACTAGTATATATTAATTCTCCCTCTCATTAATACTCTAAATCAATTCTTAACTCTGTCAGGCTTAAGATATAAATTCCAATTTTCTTTAGATGATGCAAAATCTCTTTCTCAGCAGTGTTTAAGGATTCATATACTCCTAAGTTGTATTTGTGTCCTTTCTGGTCCTGTTCATAGATTTCTAAACATCTTTCTCGGTTAAAACCATAAAACAAGGTATAATATCTTCGCAATTGATCAGATTGGATCTTAAATAACGATTCCATCTTTTGGCTGATACTTTTAGCTTCTAGTAAATGGATAGCTACTTTCTTAAACTCGTCTCCCATCATTTCTAATACAAATAAGATGGAATGCATAGTAGGAGTCTTACGATATTCTTGATATCCTTTCTTGCTCAATACTCGAAAACAGAAATCGGTAAAGCGATCAATATTTGTGTCGATGATATGGGCGCTTTTCAAACTTTCTTTATCTGCATGGGGCTTGATGGTCTTATTGATCTCTTCCGCCATAGATATTAATAATAAGAATACTCGACGTAAAGCATTATCAAATTCCTTATAGGTAGTTTCTCCTAATTCTTTGACGATACACCAGTTCTCTCTTTGGTCGATGATTTCTACTCCGATGCAGCGATTGATCATGGCCTGGACCACTTCAATCGGACTTAAGACAATATCATTACTTCCTTCTTGGGTGTGCAATAGGTTTACCGTATTGTATGAAAAAGCAGAATATCTTTTCTTTTCTGGACTATTGTCAAAGATAATCTTGAACTCATCGCAACCAGAACGATACACTGAAGAAACATATCTCCAAATTACTGTCGGTGAAAGTCCTCTTACATCAATAACCTTCTCTGCCAGTTTAATCTTACGTTGAGGATAAATAGTTAGTAAATCTCCTTCTTCGGCTAATTCTAATTCTTCTCCCGCTTGAACGTGATGTTTCCCACTCCATTCTTTAGGTAAGGTTATGGTTAGAGTATTGTGTCCTTGTTTAATGACTTTGCGTTTAATGGTAATCCCTCCAAAATTATTATCTCAATGGCCTTTTTTAATCTGGTCCCAATATATCTCTAATCTTTCAAATATATATAAACCTTTTCACAATAGTGAATAGTGTAGAAATATAGTGGTATATATCTTCAGGTCACTCTATCCTATTTATCCTAGGCTATCTTTCTTATTGTAAAATATTATATCTCTCTCACTCCGGAAAAGAATAAACTTTTGGAGGATATCGGTATGGTTTCAACTTTTTCAGAGCATCAAGGTTTATCTCAGGAAGAGAATTTTGCTGCAACTAGTCTCAATGAAGGCACGTCTCTTGAATGCCCTAATTATAATTCAAGATTAATCTCTTCTCATAATGAAGGGAGTACTATTAGTTCTGAGAATATTAATATCCAGAGAGCAGAAGGGATTTATTTATGGGATATTCAAGGTAAACGTTATCTTGATTTATTTTCTCAAACTTGGTCCATGCCCTTGGGGCACTGTAATAAAAACATTATTCAGGCTGTAACTCAGCAATTGACTCGGATCACTCACTTAAGAACCGCTTATTCTACTGATGAGAAATCAAAGTTAATTCAGGAGATACTTCGTTTCTGTCCCCCCGGATTGAGTAAAGTAAATTTTGTATTGCACGGCAGTTTGGCCGTGGAAGGAGCGATGAAGTTAGCTATAAATCATTATGAAGATCGATATAAAATATTATACCTTGAAGATGGTTTTCATGGAAGAAGTTTTGCTACTATGGGCATCAGTTGGAAAACCCCCAACCATAAGTATCAGCCTTACTTTTCTAATGGGATAGAAGTTAAGAAAAATCTGAAAGATATAGAAGAGAAGATGAAACTTGAACATCCTGCTGCTATCATTTTAGAGTTGGTCCAAGGAAACTCTGGAAATAATATCTTGGATGAGGGATTGGTGCAAGGAATAAGAACTTTGTGTGATAAATATAAGATAATAATGATTATTGACGAGGTACAGACTGCTTTTGGATGTATGGGAAAGATGTTTTTATGTGAAGATTATGGGGTTGTTCCAGATATCTTGGTGTTCGGAAAAGCTCTCGGTGGCGGATTTCCCTTAGCTGGAACCATCTATAAAGACCATTTTTCTTTTCAATCGGGAGACCATTCTTTCACCTTCGGCCATAATCCGGTAAGTATGGCTGCGGGGTTAGCTTATCTACAAGAATTAAAACCCCTATTACCAAACGTTGGTGAATTAAGTCCTCTGATTCATTCTTCTTTGCTGGACCTAGAAAGTAAGTATCCTTGTTTACGTAAAGCAAGATGTTTAGGACTTAAAGGAGCGATTGATGTGGTTGATAAAGAAGGAAATCCTGATCCTAAACTGGCCGATTTGATTGTGGATAAACTCTCTGAACGTGGTGTTTTGATCGCTAATTCTCGTTATAATCATTTAGGAAATACTTTAATGTTACAACCCCCTCTAATTATCACTCCTGATCAACTGGATTATGCTTTTGAAGTATTTGACCAAGTTTTAAGTGAAATAAATAACTTTTCTGGTGATGAAAGATGAATAATGAGAGTGTTAATTCTGATTTAGAGATGAAACGAGAATTGCTAAATCTAGCTAATAAAGTCCGAGAAGCAGTATTGCCCAGATTGAACTATGACCCACAACAGATTCTCCGTAGGGAAGATGGTGGTGATCCCCATTTTATGGTGGACGAGTTAGCAGAACAGACCGTAGAAAGAGTATTGAAAACTTGGACCATTCCTGTTGCCCTGTTTTCTGAAGATCGTGGTTTAATCCTTTATCATAAAAATCCACAATGGATCCTGATCATTGATCCTATTGATGGAACCAGACCGGCGATAGCTAACTTTGAAAGTTGTTGCTTTTCTGCTGCCGTAGCACCATACTCTTCTAATCCTAAATTTGGTGAGATTTCTCATGCTTTAGTATTAGAATTAAAAAGTGGAAATTATTTTTATGCTGATAATTCTCATCCTCGTATTCTTGCCTCATTACCTTCTTTCTCTCTCACTTCTTCCTTTCTCACTAAGAAGACTGATCCGGAAAGAATGTTCTGGAGTACTGAACTGACTGCTCATCCTATTAAACATCTCGCTCGTGTGTGTGGAGATTTAATTGATGGTTCTGTTACCTTGGGAGCGATTTTTGTGTTTACCAGTTCATCCTATTCTTTAACTAGGATAGTTACTGGTCAGCTTGACGCTCATGTGGATGTTGGACATAGGATTCTTCAGGACTATCCTGAAACGGAAAAAGATTTCTTGAAAGTTGGTCGAGGAAAGTTTGTGACTCTTTTTCCTTACGACATCGCTGCGGCTGCTTTTATTCTTAAGAAAGCAGGTGGTGTGGTAACCGACGCTTATGGAAATTCTTTAGCTAATCTTTCTTTAAAGACGGATAAGAGTATTTCCGGGCAATGTTCTATCATTGCTGCTTCTAATCCCGAACTTCATACAAATATTATGAACAAACTTAATTGGTGAGATGGAGGACCACATGAAAGCGTTAATTTTTGATGAACATCAATTACTTCAGATGAAAGATGTTCCTAAACCCGAGATTAAGAAAAATAACGATGTTCTCATAAAAGTAAAAGCTACCGGTATCTGTGGTACCGATATCCATATCCTTAAAAAAGATTATCCTGCTAAGTCCGGGATTATTCTTGGTCATGAATCTTCTGGGATAGTGGAAGAAGTTGGCTCTAGTGTAACCAACGTAAAATTAGGGGACAGAGTTATTCTCGATCCAACTTATCATTGTGGTATCTGTTTCTATTGTCAAAATGATCTGCCTAACTATTGTGTCGAGAAACATCACACTGAAACCGGAGTATCTCATGATGGCACTTTTGCTGAATATCATGTAGTAGATGCTTCTTTTCTGCATCGCCTTCCAGAAGAGATGTCCTTTGAGGAAGGCACTTTGACTGAACCTCTGGCTTGTGTCTTGAATGCTTTGCGTCAAACTAGAATTAGACCTGAATTTAGAGTATTGGTGGTGGGAGCAGGTCCTCTTGGTTTGCTGTTTGGTCTAGCCACAAAGTTCATGGGCTGTGAAGTTACTATCGGAGATGTTTCTTCTTATCGAATCCAACAGGCTCAAGAGTTATTTCCTGAAGTGCAGGATTATAGTAAAAGTGATTTATTATCCTTAAATTCTGAAAGACGTTTTGATCTAATCATTGACACTAGTGGAAAATCCTTAGAACTGTTGATCAAAGTGATCGATCGAGGAGGAGATATTCTCGTTGCTGGATTAGATTATACTTTCCAAGCCAAAATAAGTCCTTCTTATCTTACTGATAATGGAATTCGTATCATCGGATCGATCGATTCCAATTTAACCTTTGCTCCGGCTATTAAGATGCTTAAGCAGCATAAAGAGTTTAAGAAAATTATCACGCACACTTTTTCTTTGGAAGAATATGGGCAAGCTTTCCATCTCTTAGGATTAGATTTACAAACCGGTCAAAGAGGAGAAATTATGGGTAATAAAGTGGTGATTAATCCAGGAATATAAGCAATTTATTCTCCCTCTCAATAAGGTTTATATACCTTATTTAATCTTCGGCAAAGAATGTTAGGAATAGTGCATATGTTAACTGGTGCCTTGATTGGTAAGGTGATAGGTGTACCTTGGTTGGTAATTCCAATAGCGTTTATCTCTCATTTTATCCTTGACGCAATTCCTCATTCAGATACAGAAATAAAGAATTATTCTGAAAAAGGTATTACTCGAGAAAACATCAAAGATTTGATCCTTTGTTCCTTAGAACCAATTTTTGGAATTTTTTTAGTTATCGTTTTAGCTGGTATTAATCCGGATAAATCTACTTGGATTATAGTTGGTGCTTTTTTTGCCATCCTTCCGGATATTCTCGAATTTTTATTAAGAACTTTTTCAGTTAAAAGTATTATTGCAATTTTAGACAAGTATCATAATAACAGCAAGAATTATTTCTTTGGAGTGGGTATTCAAGTAATCATTTCTGTTATTTCAATAGTTCTAATCTTATGGTAATCTGTAGCTTAATTCCATTCCTCGGGCTACATAACTACTGCTGGAAACATCTTGGTAAGGAAGTTCTTTAGGTAAAGTCTCGTTCTTAGAATGAACTATAAACGTTTCTCCGCTGGAAAGTTTAATCATGGTATAACCTAATTCATGAAAGGTCATCATAGCCGTTAGGTGAGGTTCTGTAGAATCTACCCCTGTTGGATTATAATCAAAATTTAAAGTTCCTTGATCCGGTCCAATATGATATCCTAGACTGGGACTCTTTCCGATTGGGCCTTGAGCAACCTTAAGGAATTTTGTCTCTGTATTTCCAAGCAATCCCAGATTAACGTCAGATCTAACCAAATTTTCTAATGGTGATATTAATTGCATTTTATTTACCTCTTTTTCTTTGAGAAAGGGGTAATATTTAAATCTACCTATTGTTTCTACCCTTAAGGAGTAAACTTTATAAACCTCTTACTAATAATTTACTAATCATGAACCAAATCAAAGACGATCCCTCTTTCAGAAGTGGATTAATAGAAATTCCTGAGTTGGGTTTAGAATGAAATTTCCCGATTATTTTCACGGTTCTTCCTCAGCTAGTTTAGTTTACGTTCTAAGAGAAGGATCTCAAGGATTAATGTCTACCGGACAGTTATTGTCACAAGGAATAGCTCCTTACTCTGGTGAATTAGGGGTGGGAATATCTAAGAAAGGAATTAATCAGGATTCTCTTTCTGTCTCAAAACTTGGGTGTATAAGAGATGTAATAGATTATGCTCTTAATTACGATTTACATGTTTGGACTCCTGAAGAAAGCGAAAAAGCAGTTGAGGCAAGTAATAGAAGGATAGCAGAAGAATCTCAGAAGAAGTATCGAGCAAAATATTTGAAAGAACATGTTAAACTTACAATTGAGATAGAAGAAATGAGGATTAAGATAGAAGAAATTCGTAAAAGAAATTGGGAACACCTCTCTCTGTTAGAAAGGCAATTAATCAGTTCTCCTTTCCCGGTAATCTACGGCATTGAATATAAAGGAACAGTAGTGGAAGTTAAATCTGCAATGTATGATTATGGGATTAAAGAACCTGTTGGGTTAGATCATCTCACTGTTTATGTTCCAGAAGCAAGAGTTCCTTTTGTAGCAGAACTAGCTAAAGGTGTTTGTAAGAAAGAGATGATTTTTCCATTCATTACTTTAAGAGAGATTCTCGATCAGAATCATTTTTGTCAGGATATAATCTACAAACCGCTTTGGAGATATGAACACCCTGAAGAAGAACAACCTCAAACTCCAAAACCTTCAAATACTTAAGAAAGCTTTAAAAAAACCACTCCAAACTATATTTTATATGACTCATGAACCTAAATTGGGACCACCCCCTTGTGCTATTAAAATCTCTGATTGTATTTGGGAAATCCCTATTTCTTACAAGGAAGGAATGCGTGTTCCAGCTAGAATCTATGCTAATGAGACCTTAATCAAATCTATGGATGCAGGAGTGTTCGAACAAGTAACTAACGTAGCTTCTCTGCCCGGAATTCAAAAAACTGCTTTTTGTATGCCTGACGGCCACTGGGGGTACGGATTTCCTATCGGAGGAGTAGCTGCTTTTGATCCAAAAGAAGGTGGAATCATCTCTCCCGGTGGAATCGGATTTGATATTAATTGTGGGATGCGTCTCATCACTACAAACTTAACTGTAGACGAAGTCAAACCAAAAATTAAAGAGTTAGTTGATGCTCTGTATAAAGCTGTACCTGCCGGTGTCGGTTGTAAAGGAACAGTAAGACTTTCTAAAGAACAATTTAATGATATTCTGGTTAACGGAGCTCAATGGTGTGTAAATAATAATTTCGCTTGGAAAGAAGATTTAGAGTTTATAGAAGAGCATGGTTGCATTAAAGGAGCTGATCCTAGTAAAGTTTCTCCCGAAGCAGTTAAACGTGGTCTGGATCAGTTAGGTACTTTAGGCAGTGGTAATCATTATCTCGAGATTCAAGTGGTTGAAGAAGAGAATGTTTTCGATTGGGAGACGGCTAAAGTTATGGGTATCAATAAACCCGGTCAGATTGTCATTATGGTCCATTGTGGAAGTAGAGGATTTGGACATCAAGTAGGAACTGATTATTTAAGAAGTTTCTTAGAAGTTATGCCTAAGTATGGGCTTAAAGTCTTAGACCGAGAATTGGCTTGTGCTCCTTTCAATTCTCCTGAGGGACAAGCTTACTATGCTTGTATGGCCGGTGCAGCAAATATGGCTTTTGCTAATCGTCAAGTTATCTTACATAGAGTAAGAGAAGTGTTCAGCAAGATCTTCAATAAGACTGCAGAAGAGATGGAAATTAAATTAGTCTACGATGTAGCGCACAATATTGCCAAATTAGAGAAGCATAAAGTTGATGGGGTAGAGAAAGAATTACTGGTGCACAGAAAAGGTGCCACTCGTGCTTTCGGTCCTTCTCGTGCTGCTGACTTGCCTAAGAAGTATGCTAAAATTGGTCAACCAATAATCATTGGTGGATCAATGGAAACTGGGTCTTATCTTTTAGTCGGAACTGATCATGCTGATATGGAAACTTTTGCTTCTACTGCTCACGGTGCAGGTCGAGTTATGTCTAGAGAAGCAGCTAAAAGACAGTATCGTGGTGATTCTTTACAGAAAGACCTTGAAAAAAGAGGTATTTATGTTCACGGATCTACTATGGCTGGATTAGCTGAAGAAGCAGGTGCTGCTTACAAGGACATTAATCAGGTAGTTGAAACTTTGGAAAGAACCGGAATTACTAGAAGAGTAGTGGCTTTGAAACCCATCGGAAATGTTAAGGGATAAACTGTTTCTATTCTTCAGGGGTACACTATAGCAACTCTTATAAACTTCCTCTTCTCTAGAGGTAGAAATGTCTCTCACTCTAGAGGAATCTTTGGGTTTAGAACAGAATCTTACTGCTCTCTTAGAAGAAGAACCTTCTTTATATCAACCTAAAGTTATCACCGGATTACCCGTAGAATTATCTTCTCTTCAATTAGAAGAAGGAAGGACCAAGCATTCTGCTGCAGTTAGATTCTTTCTGGGTTTGGGTTTAGTTTTTAATCATCTCTATAAGAAGAGAATTGGGGATATGAGTAAGAAATGTGATGAATGGCTAGGAAAAGTAAAGGGTATCCCTGCAGAAGAACTTTCTTATCCTTTAAACAAAGATACTCTTTACGATCTGAGAGATTATGGAAGATTTGTTCCTTCTTTTGATGACCCCAATAGTCCCAATCTGGGGGGATTAACTGAACTTGTATCCCATTTAGTTGAAACAAATGGGCTACCAATTATCCGTGGTTATGATCCGGAACAAGTGGCACTTCAGTTGGTTAAGTTAAGTTACCGGTTTGATGAATTCGCTATAACTGAACAATTTAGTCATAGAGGGATAAAGAGAGGAGAAAGATTTAAGCAATTAAATTGTTATAATGTTTATAATATCCTGATTGATGAATTTAATACTTTAATTCCTCGTCGTACTTCAACTGCTATTAATCCTCTTTCTTCTGAACATTTAAGATACATCTTAGAGAGAATAGCTGTAGCTTCTCAGATATTAATTGATGTTGCTTCCGATTATGAAACTTCTTCTCCTCTTACTACTCGAATAGAACAAGAAATAACTCTTCAAGAGCAACACCTTTACGCTCGTAATCTAACTGTGGGATTTAATTCTCATTGGAAAGACAATTCTGTTAATCAGATTACTCCTTGTTGTATCTATAATTTTAAGAATAAAGGGGGAACCGAATTTAAGAAAGGAAAACATGCTTGTTATTCTTTACTTTATTCTTTAGATCCCACTACTCATCAGCTTTTCTTAACTTCCAATACCTCTGAAGCTCAAGCAGCAGTAATCATGTTCGAAGCAGAAGATTCTGAGAATAAACCTTATCTTGTTTTGGAAGGGGTTGTCGCTAATCAAGATTTTTTTGATTTAGATTTTTTAGGAGATCAAAAATTTAGAATCTTTAATCCGAATGACTTATACCAACGTTCTCCTTCCTTAGATTTGATTTTATATTATTCTGCTCAATGTGCTTATCAGATGAATCGCAGCTTGTTTATCAATATGACCGAGATTACTGGAATGGAAGAATATGGCCCACATGATTTTTTATATTATCTTCCTAGACTATTCTCTGGACTTTCTGACCAACATGAAATGATGAAAGATCCTCGTGGGAGCGATAAGAAGTTAGCCATCTCTGCACCTCGAGGCGCAGAAACTGTTTATCTAAGAAAAGATAATTCTCTTTTACTTAAGAAATTAACCGAGGTAGGGGTAGCTCTCCCTTCTAACTTGTTTGATTCAGCTGGAAGATTAGAATTGATGGCTCATACTTGGGCTGATCCTAGGAATCCTAACACTTGGGTTAATGGTTGTGAAAGTTTAGCTCACGGAAAGATAGTTCCTTATGAACAGTTAAGAGAAATATTTATTGAATAATTTTTTAATTACTCGGGCGGTTTTGAAAGTAGCTCACTTAACCTTACCTCTAAATCTTCCTTCAACTTTACTTCTTACACGTTCTATCTCTTCTAGAGTTCTATCTCTTTCTCGATTCATCTCCTCCAGTTCTCTTCCTCTCTCTTTCGTAAATCCTAACCCCTCTAATCCTTCTAGAGAATATCTCGGAGTTCCTCGAATGATTTCTTCTACCTGATAATAACTCGCTCCTCTATTCTGAAGAGAAAGCGCCTCCTTAAGTAATCTTCCTGCCTCATAAGTGCTTCTTCTATCCTTGGCATATGCTTCTACAATTAGATCAACATTAGGAAATTTCCCTTCCATTAATTCTAACACCGGAGAAGCCATTTGTTCACTCTCCTCAACAAGATCATTAACTCTCTGCAAGTCTTGCTCTAACTGCATCTGTAATCCCACTTTCGGAACATCACAATAATCTGCGCCATAGAAATCTCCTGGCCCTTTTACCAAAGCTACCCATTCTGCTGCCTTGGTTACTGGATTAACTTCATGAACAATTCTCTCTAACCCTACAATGCTCTCCTTGTCCCACTTAACTTGAGAAAGAGCAGTAGATGAATAAACACTAGCTACAAAGGTTAAAGCCAGAGAAAGCTTAGTGAGGTATCTCATCTTGATCTAACGCACCAGCATTACTGGAGATGTGATTATAGTTGGGGGATGATTTTGAAAGATAAGATTGCCATAAGGTATCTGCTGAATAAGATCCTCAGAATTAGGGATATAATCATCCATTATACCCTCTTCTTCAACAGAATTACTTGGGCTAACCGGTTCAGTTACCTCTATAAACCCTCCAATTCTGCTTTTGGTTCTTGGAGTTAATGAATTATCTATTTCAACTCCCCCAAAAGTTAGCGGTTCATCATCTTTTTTTGAAGGTGGTTGATATATAGTTTGTTCCAAAAGAGAATTTACTCTCTCAATATCCCAGTCTAGAATCATTTCTAAGGCTTTATCGGGGGTGTAAGATTGTTTATTCCCTTGCAGAATTAGAACATTCCCTGTTTCTTCTGTTCTTACTTCTAATGAGACATCTCCCATTCGAGGATAAGGAAGTATCTTTTTTTCTGGTTTTTTGGGATCATTCTTAGATTCTTCTTCTCTCATTCTAAATTCTAATATTTTTAAAAACGGATCAGCATATTGTACTTCTTCAGTAGCGGGAGGTTCTTCCCAGAGCAATTTTCGTGGTCTTTTATACTCATTATTAAGAATTGCCGGAAGTCCGATATCAAAAGGCAGTCTAGGTTGGAACGGTTCTACTTCTAAGATTGTGGTGAAAGTTGAGTCAAAGCGGGAAGTATCTAATGGTTCAAGATCTTTAAATGCATCTGGATTTCTTCTAAAGATCTCCATAAATTCTTGGATATCCGTGTAACGAGTATCTTTTCCTGCTCTTCTCAGTATATCTCTTATCTCGGTGGGACTTCTAATTACTTCTGCTTCACTTTGTTTAGGATATGCTCCTAGTAGTAATCCCGCCAATCCAACGTAAGCTGCTATCTTCTTAATGCGGTAATAAGTCATTTTTTAATTAACGGTTCTAAACTTTCTAAAAACCGATTAATATTAAAATCCGGTTGTTCTTCTTGTGGTCTAGCGCTTGGTAAGTAAATTGGAGGAATATGGGCTTTTCTTAATCTGTTCACTAAATTTTGTTTACTTCGTTCATTTGATAGAATAATATTCTCCAATCCAATCACCGAAGCAGGATTTTCTGGTTCTCTGGTAATGGTGCCTAAATATTGTGGAGAACGATGTCCAAGACGTCTAGCTGTTGGGGTGGGGGCAGCTCCAGTATCGACAAAATAGCTTGCCGTAGTGTCATAAGTGGGCGTAGATTGAACAAAGATTTCTTCTGGAACGTAGAAAGGTATTACTGAAGGAAGTGTCTGAGTTTGTGGTGGTGGGGTAATTACTTGTATTGGTGGAGTCCAAGTAACTTGTCCTTCTCCTATCCTCGGGGCATAACTTAAAACTGTTCCAATAATAGTTAGGTATGCTGCTGCTTTTCTTAAATAGTTTTGTATCATTTTTTATCTTACCCTCGGTGTAGAAATAGGAGTTTGTAACGATGTTGAATAAGGAAGAACTGATTGTTGATAATCAGAAGGAGGAATGAATTGTTCATCCGAGACAGAGGTAGCTGGTTGTTGTACACATCCTCCTGCAAAAGCACATGCTGGAGATTGAACTATATTTTCTAAACCAACACAGATAACTTCTCCATTATTATTTGTCCTACAAACCTGTCCTTCTGCAATATTCGGAGCATAAGTTAAGACGCTTGCTGTTAGAGCTAGATAAGCTCCCCATTTCTTTAAAAAAGAATATTCTGCCATTTTAACCCCCCATTCTTACTGGATAGAAGTCAAACTTTAAAAAGGTTGCTTCAGAAATTAATCTACTCTTTGTACTGCCTTTAACGAGCTGAAAACCATCATAGTATCAAAGGAGACAATGTTCTCAGAAAAGTTTTCTCTGATATCATTAAGTATATCATGAAAATGGGCATTATTACGAGCGAAGATGTTTACTTGATAATTCCAATTCCCCACTAATTTATGGCTCCAGAGTACATAAGGATGACTGTCTAAGTAAGTAAGAAATTTATTCTCGTCTAAATTGCGTAAATTAAACAATACTGGATACATCTGTAATCCCAAATGAGCTAAAGAGAAAAAGATAGTAAAGGTGGTAATCACTCCATTTTCTATCATCTTCTTTATCTTACGATGAACTAAAGGATAATTACTGTGGACTTCTTTGGCAATATCTTTTAAGTTAGAGCGACAATTCAATTTGATAATATTTAATATCTGTTTATCTAATGTCTCTAACTCAACGGGGTGATTGTCTTTAGATTGAGTTTCTAATTCTTTATGAAAAGAAGAACCTTTACTCTCTGTTAAGGTCTTAAGTCGATTCAGTTCTTTATTATTCTCTTCTAATAATAAATCTAAATCCATCGGTTTTTCACTTACTGACTGTAAAATAGAATAATCATGGACCATTTCTCCATGTTTATCTAGAATCTTACGTAAAAAATGATCAAATTCTTCCACATTTTTAGTGGTAATCTCCATATAAATATCGAACCTTCCTCCCACATTCTTTAAATTAGTAATTTCTGGGTGTTCAACTAATTCATTCATCAATTCTTTCTCGTTAGAAGGTGTTTTCAATTTAAGGTATACAAAATGAATCATAAATCCCAGTTTACGTGGATTTATTCTAGTAATGAATCCATATAAGAAATCTCTTTCCACCATTTTCTTAATCCTGTAAGAGACCACTTCTCTTTTGATCTTAAGGGCTTTAGCGATAGCCGTATTGGATAGTCTAGAATTTTTGCATAATAAAAAGGCAATTTTCTTGTCGATAACATCTATCTTCTGAGGCATAGCTTTCCAATCATGTTGGCCTATATAATGGTTTATCCTCATATTATCTACGAAAATGAAGGTTTTATTTAAATATTGTGTCTTTTCGGTGAAATTCCTGAAAGAAGTTTTATTACAAATTCTGATGTTGTTAAATTCATAAAAATTGCGGAGAGGTGGTTTAGATGTGGAACGAATGGAAAAATGGGATTAAGAAAACACTTTTGGTGGGGGCAGTAGTGATGTCTGGATTGGTTGGAAAAGAAGCTTATGCTGAACCTAAAGGAGTAGAGGTAACAGTTACTCCGGGAACATACGCTTTGCGTGGTGGATCTTTGCCTTCAGAAGAGAGAACCGCCAAAGTAGGACTAGATGATAATGTTTCTTTATTGTTTTATGCTGAAGTGGTTAGGTATATCAACCAGAATAATACTCTTGATCATCCTTTTAGTCAAGCTCAGAATCCTAGTTTGGGATATATTGGTAATGATTTCAATAATTTCAGATATGTGGGAGCAGGAGCAGGTTTGGAAGTCAAGCTCTACGAAGGCATTGCTGCTTTTGTTAAAGGAGGTGTTGTAGAAGTTCCACAATCTCCGCAAGCCCCCGAAACCTGGGCTGATTCTGGGATGGCACATTCCAAACTTGCTCCCAGCGTTTCTGGGGGATTGAATATCCCTCTTTACCACGGAGAGAAAATTAAAGTTAATTTCAAACCGGTTGTAAACTACAACCCTTTTGGTGGTATAAGTGGTATGAGCGGATTGGAGTTCAGGTTTTAGGTGAGTAAAATGTTAGAAGACAAACTAAATAAAATATTGGTTGGAATGGCTATGGTTGGATCGGTTTACTTTTCTGGTTGTGCACCAACTTTACAAGTTGTATCCAGAGTACCTAGTGGGGGAACGATTGTTAATACGGGAGTAGACTGTTGTTCTCAACTAAATTGTAGTGGTTATGATGGTTGTACTAATGAAACCGAGAAGTGGGAGAATGGTGCTTGGCAAGTGAAGTGTCATTGTTATTCTGTTCCTTCTCCCAGTACTTCATCCAGTTCTAGTGGGGACCATGATCATGGTGGTTATGATCGAGATCGAGGAGATAGTGGCGGTCATTCTAGTGATCGAAGTGGCCATTGTGAATCTAGAGGGGCACATTGAATAATAGTTGGAGGAAAATAAAATGATAGAAGAAAAGCTAAATGGAATTAGGAATAAGATTGTAGTAGGAATAGTATATGGGGCACTTGCTTTAAGTGGAGTAACCTTAACTTATGGTTGTGGATCTACTGGAAGTTATACTCCTTCAAGTAGTAGTTCATCTAGTTCTGGTTCAGATCATGATCATGGTGGTTATGATCGAGGAGATCGAGGAAATAGTGGTGGTCATTCTAGTGATCGTTCTGGACATTGCGAGCCAAGAGGAGCGCATTGAATAATAGTTGGAGGTAAATAAAATGTTAGAAAGAATATTGGGACCAAAAAGATTGGTTGGTTTAGCTTTAATAGCTTATGTGGGTATCGGAGCAACAGGTTGTGGAGGTAGTGATTCTTGTGCTAACTATGCAGCTAGTAACTACAGTCAGTCCACTCTTGCTTTGATGGGAAGTGGAGAATCAATATCTAAAGAAGATGCTAATAGTGAGTATGGTAAAATGGTGCTAGGATTGAAAGATGATGGGTGTAGAGAAGGATGTTATCCACAAAGTGAAACTTGCTGCTGGTGTCCAGATTAATTTTTTTTAGTTTTTTATTTATTAATTATCTGTGGGGATGATAGGTGTTTTAGATAGAGGAATGATGAATATTCAGAGGTAAAAATGAAAAATAAATATTTAACTATCTTGTTAACAGCAACGGCATTTAGTTTAGCTGGTTATCAAGGAACACTAAGAGCAGAGGATAATCTTCCTATAAGAGAAGGGGTAGCTTCAGAATCATCATTACCTTCAGAGAAAGATAATTCTTCTTCTGTAAAGGAACTTTCTAAAGATGACCTTGACAGAATGAGAAAAAACTGTTGTGGTACTCACCGTAATGATTCTAGAGTGAGGTATGACACTGTAAAGGAAAGAATTGGAGAATATGGATACAGTACTGAATATATCGAACATGCTAGTCCTCCCCTTTCTTTAGTCCAAAGATTGAAACAGGATTTTTTAGATTCTGGGGAATGTGATGATGTCGAGTTAGTTGGTGTCTCATCTAAATACCAAACTCAGAATATTCTTGTCTGTTATGAAAAGGAAGGTAAAGAAAAGGATAGAATAAATTTGGATAGTATTTATGATGTCTCTCTTAAAGAAAATCTTCATTGGTATTCTTTTGAATGGTTAGTTGGTGATGATGTAATCCTATATCATAAAGACGGAAGCGTCTCTTCGCATCGTTTTTGGGACAAATCATCCGCACAAATATATCGTGATATCAAAGAATATCTTGATTTAAGTCTTTCTCCAGAAGAGAGAATGAAGTATAAACCTGAGTCAGAAATGCCCCGATCTTTCCCTAAAGGGAATCTTCAACATCAGGCACCTCAAAAGGGAACAGAGGACTCAGAAAATCTACGTTTGATAAAATTAAATCATAAGTGAGGGTAAAAAATGTCAAAAACAAAATATTTGTTGGTAGCAGCTGCGGGGTTAATGTCTTTTTTGAGTAATGGTTGTGTAAGTACTATTACTGGTGGTTATCGTGGGCAACCCGGGGGAGTTAGTGAGAAATCTATTATCTATGAGCCCGGTAGTATTTTCGGGGACAATGAGTCAACTTGTCGAGATCTGGGGAAATTATTAAACAATGAATTTGATGACTTTAAATGTTTTGAGTCCTGTGGGAAAGAAAATGAAAACAAAGATTGTGAAAGGTGGGACTTGGTCATTAGGGGTTATAATGAGAGTGGAAATGTATATCGGCCAGTATGGGGTGTAAATATTCCTAATGTATGTAATGCCTACAATCAAGGAAGGTGGGCATGGGAAGTCCTTGTAGGGAAAGACATATACTTAGAAATGGCAGATGGAAGTGTTGTCCCCTATAGAATGAATCACAATGTTTCCGATAAACTTAATGCCTTCATGGGATTGAGAGCTCAGATGAACACCAATTGTGATGATAGTACCTGGATGAAACTAATGAAAAAGCACGGTCCAACTAATCAACCTGGTAAGAAGTTTAATCATGTTAGGTAGTTAATCTGTCCTTACTAAATTTTGGTGCTAAAAATGTTAGAAAAAATAATCTCCTCTTCAAAAACTTTTTTATTTTCATTATGTTTTGCAGGAAATGCTCTCTTATCTACTGTAGGAAATTGTGCTTCCTTAGAGGAAGATCGGAAGGTAATGGAAGTTTATCTCCCTCAATGTAATGGAGAGGTTAGCGATTTATCCTTAAGTCAATTAGAACAACAATTAGCTGAAGGGTATACTAAAATAAATCGTGGGAAAAATGGTGAAATCTTACCTACTCCCTCTCTTTCTGCCAAAGTTACTCTTAAGATGGAAGAAGAGAAAGGTTTTCAACAACCTAGCTTAATATTTTATGACCTTGGAAAACTTTTGGAAAAAGCTTACGTTATCAACATAGACGAAGTTAGAGGAATGCTCCTAAAAAATGAGAATGGAGATCTCAGTTCTCAAGTATGGTTCTCTTATAGTGAACCAATAGGGGATAATCTTCCGGCATTTAAGAGAAGTTATTTTGTTTTGGAAGCTAAGGAAGAGTGGAAAGGGGCAGCAGAAGCTTTATGTAACCTTTCTCGATATTATCGTAGGGAAAAGATAGAAGAAGAAAATAAGAAAGATGCTGTAAGTGAAACTGCTCCAGAAAATTCCGAAAAAGAATCTCCTTTGCACCCGTATCTAACTAAAACAGAACAACAGTATATCTGTAAAGAGGGAAATCTTCCTGAAAAGAAAGTAACTTTACTTGCTACCCTTACTTTTGAGAATTGTAAATATGTTCCTGAGGAAAGTACAACTGGACTGGAAGAACTAAATCGGAAAATTAGGGCTTTGTTACCTCTCCAAGAAAAAGTTATTCTTGCCTGTGGAAATGCAACTGTTCTCTCCGCAGAAAGATGCTCTCCAAAAAATGTAGAATACAATAATTTTCAACTATCTTTTGATAGGGCTAATGCTTCGGCAATTTATCTAGAAAGCACTTTTCAGGAGCAGATAAAGCAAGGACATCTAACTGTTAATGTTTACCCAAATAGCACTAGATTAAATGAACGAAGCGTAGAAATATTCTTAATTGAGGAAAATAAATGAAAGAAAAGAACATTGGTGGAATTAACACTCCTGTACCTCCTAAATATGGGTATCATCTTTCTGACAGATTTGTAGGGTATAGTGTTCTATTCTTATCTCTACTGGGGGTGGGATATTATCATTTCCCTCGAGAAATGAAGGATGTAACCGTTGAAAGTGCAATTTATACTTCTCATCCCGACGTCCCTTGTGATGAAGAATGTGATATTTATCCCAAAAGTAATGTGGTGCTTAAACTTAGAGGAATAGAGAAATGTTTTCAAAGTGAAGATCCGAGATTATTTCCATTAAAGGAGGGTCAATCCTTTTCACAGTTAACTTATTCTCCCCATTTTCCCTGGTGGAAATGTAATGAGATTGATGGTTATACTTCAAAGGAAAAGAAAACAAATGGTAATTAAACAATTTAGTAAATGGATGGGCATAGCTTCTTTAGTCCTGGCTTGTAATGTTCATGACCCGCAAAAGGATGTTCCAGAACTTACTTTTGCTCAAGCGGAGAGAAACGTTGATCGGATCATGATGGGTTATTGCAGTGATTATGAACGGGATGGATCTAACCTCACTTGTATGATTGAAGATTGTGAATCAGCCAGATACGTTGTATACTTACCTTCTGAAGAATGTGCTCATAAAAGTACCAGTTATCTTTGTGTGGATAAGGTTGACCCTTATTATAAGTGTGATATCTCTTTAGAAAGAAAAATAGCGATTGATTTATCTAAATCTAACGAGGTACAGCTTTTTCCTCACGAGATCTATTTTCATGTAGTGGTGGATAATTCTAAAAAGAGTCCTACTGCTACTATTATTCATCATAACTTATCAGAAGCGAGAACTCTGACTGATTCTCTTTATGTACTGATGCAGAAGTATCACCAGGAAGATCTAGTTAATTCAAATATCAAAAAAGGTGACCTTAATGGCATTTGATCGTGGAGATATTCCTAGCTTAATTGCTTGGACGGGAATAGCTGCATTGGTTGCTTATTGTAACTATCCTCGTAAGTTAGAGAATGTAGTGATTGAATCAGTTAAAAATAATGATCATTACGCTAATTTTTGCGACGATTATGGATGTGATGAAACTTTCATTCCAGAAGTGTTAGTTTGTGTCAAAGAACCGTATCAATGTTTTTACAGCAAAGATCATGATTTCTTAGAATTGAAAGTGGGAGAGAAACTTAAAGCTGTGAAATACACTCCTAGCTTACTTAAACCGTATGAAGAGATAGTAGGATATAAGAGGTAAAAATGAATGCTAAAATTAAAGAAGGGTTAGAAGCGTTAATGGGATATGTGGTCACATTAGGGATGATAATGGGGAGCGGAGCACTGTTCTATCAAGGGTGTGTTAGAAAAACCACTTTAGAAGATGTAACCATTACTGCCGAGGATACTCTTTGGTCCAGAGATTATGAGACCGGGATTGATTTTTATACTAACGAGATAAAATTAGATAAATATGATGACTGGTTACGGGTGGATAATGATGATGATTTAAGTAAGGGAGAACGGTTTGAAACTTTAACTTATCGAAACAATTTTTGGTTTGGTCCAAAAGTGGTAGATTATACTAGAAAATGATCTATTTTACTTTTCCTTCCTGCATTTCTACATGTTTACACTTTCCACATTTCATCAGGAAGATGTTATCTTCATCAGAATAATTGCAACTCATCTCTATCAGTTCAGCTTTGTCGTATCCACATTTTGGACAGATGAAATCATGTACCGCTAGAATATTCTTTTCATCCATCACCTCAATTCTTCTTCCCGGATGAAGATTCTTTACACTAATCGTTTCAGAGCTGGTTTGCAGTTCTGGTTGAGCATGTCCATTGGGACACTTCATCCATTTGCCATATTCATTCTTTTCAGGAACAAGTAAAGTACCACAGGTTTTACAGAACATATCTTGTTTAATCAGTGAGGGATTTATATTACTTTCCGCTCAATGCCAACCATCTACATTTATATACCCGAAAATAATCCTTCTAATCTATGAATAGCTCCTGGAAACTGTTCCGGATCTTTGGGATAGATATCAAACTTCATCTTACTTGGTGGTTTGTATTTATTATTATGATCTGGTCTCTTTCAACTAACTTCTTCCCCGAATTCTTTCCGGGATATGCTGTAAAAGAATATGTATTGATGGGAATTATCGCTACTATTCTATTATTCGTTTCCGTAATCTTACACGAGTTAAGCCATTCTTTGGTAGCCAAGCTTAGAAATATTCCTGTAGAAAGTATAACCTTATTTTTCTTTGGGGGAGTTGCTGGAATAAATGATGAAGATATTCCTCCTTCTTCTGAGTTTCTGATGGCTATTGCCGGTCCTTTGTTTTCTTTAATCTTAGCCGGAGTATTCTTCTTATTAACCACCTTTAGTACTAATGTTACTTTAATCGCTACTACTTTCTATCTCTATCAAGTTAATTTAGTTCTGGCTTTGTTTAATCTAATCCCTGGATTTCCTTTAGATGGGGGCAGAGCTTTCCGCGCTTTATTATATTGGTATTCTAAAGACCTTAAACGTTCTACTTGGATCGCCGTATGGGGAGGAAAGATATTTGCAGTAGTTCTAGTCTTATTCGGCATAATCCAATTGATCTCTCAATCTGGATCAGGATTATGGTTATTGTTATTGGGGGGGTTCATCTATATCATCGCCGGAGCAGGGTATGAACAAGTATTATACCGAGAAATCCTGAATAAGGTTTATGTTCAAGAATTGATGAGCAAGAAGTTCATTACTTTAAAACCAGAGATGAAGTTTTCTGACTTTACCCAGAGATACTCTAACTCTGAACAGGAAGTGTTTATCGTTAAAGATAAAACCTTCTGTGGTATCCTCGATATGCGCAGAATTCAAAAGACTTCTCCTGAAGTGCAGGAACGAATAACTTTGCAGCAATTATCTTTACCTCTCAACCTAGTACGTGGATTACAGAAAACAGACACCGCTTACACTGCTTTTAAACGTTTTACTGAAGAAGGACAAGAGGTTCTTCCAGTATATTCTAAATCTAAAGTGGTTGGTTACCTTACTAGGACTGTTTTAATGCATCGCTTGATCTGGGGGTTGAAGTATGGCGTAAAATCTGTAAGTAAAGTTAATAAAACCGCTAAGAAAGAAGCTTCTCATGAGTAAAGAAGAGATCATTAAACAGTTGCAAAAGTTAACCGGGCATAAACTAGTAGAAGTAGTTCTACGTGGTAATTCTGCGATTGATTCTGCTCTAAATTTATTATCTAAGAATCAGATTGTGCTTATTCCTGAGGAAGGAGGTTGGATTCATTATCAAAAAGCTCCTAAAAAGTTAGAGTTGAAACATTTAGAAGTGAAATGTGTTGATGCTAAGATTGATCTGGAAGATTTGAAAGATAAATTGTCTCAAAATGATTGTGGTGCTTTCTTATACCAAAATCCCGGAGGTTATTTTGCGGAACAACCAATGAGAGAGATCTATGAGTTATGTAAGAAGAATGGTTGTTTAGTTATTCTAGATGTTTCTGGTTCGATCGGCACTTCACTTTGTGATGGAAAATACGCTGATGTTATGATTGGCAGTTTTGGAGAATGGAAATTGGTGGAAGCCAAAGGTGGGGGTTTTATCTCTTGTCAGGATAAAAGTATCCTTGATAGATTAGAATTACAACCATTAAATGATGCTTCTCAACTTAAAACTATTCTAGAACACTTAAATAAACTACCTAGGCGAATTAAGTTTCTTTCTGAGAAGAGAAAGAAGATCATTTCTGATTTAAAAGACTTTGAGGTAGTTCACTCTAAGGATTTAGGATTTGTGGTGGTGGTTAAGTACAAAAAAGATGAAAAAAAAGACAAGATTGTTTCTTATTGTAAACAGAACCAATTGCCATATACCGAATGTCCTAGATATATACGCTTAAATCAACCCGCGATTTCTATTGAAGTTAAACAACTTACTTAATACTTCTCCTATACCACAATCTTTTTAAAAGAACTCCTTCCGTGTAATTAGATATGACTGAAGCACAACCTATTGATTTTCTGTTTACTCTTCGCAAGAGGGGGTTATTTGCAAAACATTTCTCTGCAGGAAAAGAAGACCTTGAGGGGTTATTTCAAAATCGCCGTTCTTATCTGGAACTTCAAACTCTGTTGATGGATGCTGGTTTTAATAATTATGAGAGCGATATTAATGGTCGCAATGCTCATACTAGAATAAGACCTGATGCTTCTCTTGATCTTTTGATTGAAACTGATATCAAAGATGTTAATCAACATGGTTTTACCTACCTTACATTGCCTGATGATGATGCTGTAGAAAAATTCTTTACCGATTATCATGAATGGGATCTTTCTAAATCTCGATATGGTGGGTTAGCCCATCTGAAAAAAGAGGATGCTAAACTTATCGCTGAAGAGGTTTCTGGTAGTCCTTGGAGATTAGCTTTGGGTGTTGGTGGGGCGTATATAGTCGGAAGTATTATCCTACTCCACGAGAATATTTATAATACTCTCGAAGAAGTTACTCAAAACCCCTTAGTTGTTATACCCTCCATTTTAGCTGGGTTAGCGGTGGTTTCTGGATTGGGATATTTTTATAGTTCTAATACAAAAAGAACTCGTTTGAGAGAAGAGACTAAAAGAACTACTGCGGTCTATTCCAAGATAGAAAAAGATTTTCTTTCTCGCAGTCTTAGCTTCAAGAAAGATCATCTTGATCATATGATCTACGGCAAGCAAGCTTTAGAACAAGCTCTAACTCTACCTAAGAGAACTTCTTAGATTTCCTCCAGAAATCTTCAAAGTACGCTTTGAAAGAATTGGCAATCTCTTGATTTTCTATCTCAATCACTATCGGTTCTTTTTTAGGGATAGCGATCATCACTGTATCTTTAAAAATACCCATATAACTTGGAGTTTTAATCTCCGTAGGCATGTAACGAGCATCGCATCCAGAATAACTATTTCTGTTCCTTAGTACTTCTTTAGATGTATCTTGATTAAACAAGATTCTGGTATTTATTCCTGCTTTAATCCTATGTTCATGATCTAATTTCCAGTATTCATGTTGTTCTTCCGGTTGATACTTCGGAACTCCTAAATACAAATACTCTTCTCCCTTCTTTAATTTCTGATAAGTTTTCTCGTGCGCTCTCATCAAGGCTTTCATTCCATGAGAAACTAGAACTTCTTGTTTCCAAAGGTATTCAAAATATCTTAAGTAATGTTCTTTAATCTCTTTATTCTCAATGACGGTGATTAAAGGATTTTCTTTCCAGATAATATTGACTACTTTATCTCCATACATAAAAATTACCGAAGGATTGGTAACTTGTTCCGGCAAGATTCTAGCTTGATAATATTTTAATGACGGGGGTTGTTCCTCAGTTTTTATTAACAGATTAACATCTAACAAATCATACCATTGAATCTTTCTCTTTTCTCTTTCTTCATTCCACGATTTAAAGAACTCCGGAAAATACTTTATTGGTCCCCAGTTACCTCCGATAAAACGGATCTCTTTATAACTCAGAGCTTCATTAAATACAGCTTTAGCTCCTTCTATCCCGCTATAATTGCTGGCTTGCTGGTGCCAGATGATTCTGAACTGCTTTCGGAAGGATTCAGCAATAACCTCATTTTTAACGAGAACGGTGAGGTATTCATCTCCTCCTGAGGTAGAAATGATGGTGTAATCTCCGTAAACACACATCTCTGCCGGAGCGTTATTCCCTTTACTCACTCCAATCTTGATATGCACTCGGGGAAGATGTTTTATTCCTTCTATCTCTTGGCTATACTCATTAAAGAAAAAGTGTTGTTCTGTTTTCTTATTAGATAAATCCCGATTAAACTTATTAAAAAATAGGAGAACCTCATTCTCTACTGGTGGCAAGAACATAGCATAACATTCTTCGCCTCCTTTTAATTCCGAAGCGATAATCTGATAAGCATTCTTCAAACCCTTAATCCCTTTAAAGATAGTAGCTTCAGTTTCCTTGCCTCCTAATTTCTTAAGTTGTTCCAGATCATGAATCAACTTGTTAGCAGAAGTCTTTTGTTCATTGATGTTGTTCTGTAATTTCTCTAAATAAGAAATAATGGTTGTGGCTGGATTAGCAGTATAAATGGTCTTCTTCCCTTCTTTGATAAATGAAACTAATCCTTTCTCAATCAATCTGTCTAAGATAGGATATACTTTAGAAGCATGCACTCCAGCTTCCTTAATTATTGCTCCAGTAGAACTAGAACCTATCTTGAACAAAGCTAAGTAAACTTTGATTTCTCCCTCACTTAATCCGATCTCTTTCAGCAGTTCTGTGTTCATATTTATGCTTAATCTGAAGTAGAATATAAATCTTGCTATTTTTCGCCCCTTCTGGGGGAGATAATCTTTATATAGTTCCCCATATAGTAACTACTTGTAAATAGTTAATATCAAAAGGGGGAATAAAAAATGAAATCGATAAAAACTTTAATTTGTGCAGGATTACTCGCTTTAGGAGTAGCTACTTCAGCTAAAGCCGCAGAAGGTTCATTAGAAGTAATGTGTGGAGATCAAACTTGTGCTGCTGATTTGAAGGTTAGCGGAAGCGTTGCTCCTGGATTAGGTATCTTTGCTAGACAGACTACTGGAATTGATTATAAGAATCAAGTTAGTCCCTTTGGTTTAGTTGATCTAACTTACAATGTTGTGGATGGAGTTGATGTTGTGGCTGAAGGGCAATATAGTCCCGGAATGGGGTTCATGCCCCGAGCAGGAGTACAATACTTTGGTCAGTTTGGTGACTTTAGTGTGTATGCTTTAGCTACTACTAGTCTTAAAGAGCCAATGTACGGAGAAGTTGTGGCTAACCTAAGATATCAACCAGCCTTGACGGAAAGATTAGATGGAGTAGTGAATGTTGAGGATGTTACTGATTTCAGTAAGAAAGGACATGATTTCAGTGCTCAGAAGGTTAGAGTAGGAGTTGCTCTAGACAAGAAAGTAGAAGCTGGTGCAGCTGTAAATATGTCTGAAACTGGAACTGCTTTTGACGGAGCTAACTACGGTGGATATCTACTCTTCCGTTTTTAATTTCTTTCTTTTTCTATTTTATCATAATAATCTTTATAAAGTACTCCTCTAAAATAGTGACTCATGGACGTTGAATACTTCGTTGAAGCTCAGGACTTTGCCGCAAAGCATTTATCTGGTAACGGGTGGGAATTAGGATTGCCTCTCACCGTGTATGCTCCCTTATTTGAACTTCTATTCTGGAACGGTTTTGAGAAAGATAAAACTTCTCCTAAGCGTTATTTATACCGGGCTAGACAAGGGCGGAATGTAGTTAAGGGGTATGATCTCTTGCTAGAGCAAGATTTATCTAAAAATCCGACTGCTTCCATTTTTAGGAGTGATGCTCCAGAACATTTCTATTCCTTAGTTTCAGTAGATGGAGAAGATGGAAAATCTCGTTTTGATAGTGATCTAGAGAAATTACTAAAAAGTGCAACCTCTTTCACTAATTCTACTAACAAGGTGATTGAATATAGTAATATCCCTGCTGTTGTTGTTGGGGGAGTTGGAACAGGAATGGCCACTTTCCTCTCTGTTTATCATTTTATTCTTTCTAAGGGGATGGGGGCAGATATCCCTCATCTTAAGGATGTTTTAGTCCCTTTGTGGCTATTAGTTGCAGTTGCTGCTGGTGTTGGTGGTGGAGCGCAGTATGCTAAACTTCATCGAAAGCATCTAAATGAGGTTCATGAAACCGCAGAGAGAGAATTTAATCAGAACTGGGAAAAGTTTAATGAAGATTATCTTGCTACCCGGACTGTTTATGATCAAAGAGCGTTAAAGGCTGCTTTGGGGGTAAATTAAAATGACTTTAGATTATCAAACTCGAGCACAAGAATTTGCAGCAAAATACTTATCCGGTAACGGATGGGAATTAGGATTATCTCAAGGCGCTACCGAAACTTTAAATTGTCTTTTAGCGGAAAATGGCTTTGTAAAAAGTAGAATGACTCCTGAGTTATATCAATCTAGAGCTAGGAAAGACAAAGGTGTCATTCAAGGGTACGATTTATTAATTAACGGAGATTTATCTAGAAGCCCTATTGATTCTCTATTTATTGGTGATACTTCTAAACATCAATATTCTTTAGTTTCCGTAAGCGGAGATTATGGGAAATCTCGTTTTGATAGTGATTTAGAAGGATTATTACTTAGTGTAAAGAGATTTAATCATTCTAATAATAATCTGATTGAATATAGTAATATGCCTGCTGTTGTCGTTGGTGGACTTGGAGCAGGATTAGCTGCTTTTTTGCCCGCTTATCATTTTATTCTTTCTAAGGGGATGGGAGCAGATATTCCTCATTTGAATGATATGTTAATCCCTTTGGGTTTATTAGCTGCAGTTGTTGCTGGAGTGGCGGGTGGAGCACAGTATGCTAAACATCGTCGAAAGCATCTAAATGAAATTCGGGCCACTGCAGAAAGAGAGTTTAATAAAAACTGGCAAAAGTTTAATGAAGATTATCTTGCTACCAGAACCGTTTATGATCAAAGAGCGTTAAAAAGCGCTTTAGGTGTGAATTAAAATGACTTTAGATTATCAAGTAAGAGCACAAGATTTTGTCGAAAGACGTCTATCTAATGAGGCCCTAGTTCTAGATCAAGGAACAAAGTGTGAACTTACTAGTTTGTTATTAGAAGTAGGATATGAATTAAGAGAAGACACCTTTGATGTTGATCCAGATTCTGCTAATCCTGAATTTAAACGGTTAAGATACAAGGAAAATGTTTGTGTTGGTTTTGATTGGTTGGTTCCCAAAGATCTGTTTGCTAATCCTTCTCTTGATAATTACACCGAAAGAGAGAAAGATCACGTTTATACTTTATTTTCTGTTAATGGCGAAGATGCTTATACTTCCTTTTTAGATAGAGCAACAACGTTTAATGGTCATTTAAGAAGCTTAAAGATGGCTCAGTATGAATATAAGAAAAATGATCCAAGTAGTTTAAGAGATAATTTATACGATACACTTGTTGCACTGATGTTGGGGGGATTAGCTGGAGTGGTTACTTATACTGGAACTAAGAGTGTGGAAACTGGGGCGGAAGTATTTTTTGGAACAGCAATATTTGCCGGAGTAGTTAAACTTCTCTTCAGTCATCAAAAAACTTTAAATCGGGGTAAGGCAGAGGAAAACATAAGATCTCACAGCGCTCAATTTACGTCAGCTTGGTCCGGTTATATTGCAGAATATTACTCCAAAGCTACTTTTGATCAGCAAGCATTAAGAAAAGCATTAGGGGTGGAATAAATGGTGTCATATATCAATAGAGCTCAGGATTTTAGTCGAGACCATCTTTCTGGGATGGCCTTAGATCTGTCTGCAGATGCTAAAAAAGAATTATCTGATTTATTAGAAGAAAGAGGATTTGAACATATATTCTGTTCTGCGGGTATAGATGGGGTAAGAGAAGTTACTTCTGGAAAGGATGTTACTGGTTATGAAGTATTATTAGAAGGAGATCTTTTTATTGATGTTCGTGGTAATCCTAATATGAAAGGAACTCATCAATATACTTTAATTAATATTGCTAATAGAACTGATGGATGTAAGGGAGAATCGGCTCTCCTTGAGGGTGGAGTAGTAGAAAGATATTTTGCTATTTCTAAACGCGCAGCTAAGGCTAGAGATGATTATAATGGTTTTATCCCTTTTATCGGCGCTGCTCTTCTTGGTGGTGCTACTGGTGTGGGTGCTGTACTTTATTCCTCTCCAGACAGTCCTTGGTGGGCAGCTTTAGCCGGCGTAGTTGGATTAGCTGTTGGTGCAGTAGGTGGGGTTAATTACGCTCTTCGTAAAATTAACGCTCTAGAAGTTGAGAAGAAAGAAACGAGAAGCAAAGCAGAACAATCTTTAACTCAATTTCAAACTGAGTACGAACCGCATACTCTTTACGATCAACTTGCTTTGAGAAAGGCCTTGGGCGTTTAATCTAAAAAAGAAAGAGTTATAAATAATCGATTCTTTATTTCCTTTATTAAATTTAGAGGTATCTTAAAATGACTACAACCAATTTTATCAAAAAGATCTTTGACAAACAAATTACCGAAGAAGTACATAATGCTTTTACTCGTTATTCTCTAGGAGAATTCGAGAAAGAGCCAGTTGAGATTAAAGTTGGTAAGAAAGATGTTAAGGTTCAAACCGGATTTGAATATCTAAACTTTTTACATCGCTTCTTGACCGAGAATTTAAAAGGGGAAGTGGAGATTGACGGGAGTATTGAGTCTGTAAGGGATATCTCTCCCGTTCTAAATAAGTATAAAATAGATTTTGAAGACAAGAGTCGATTTGGTAAATCCGGTAAGAAATATATGTTTACAGCTAAAGTTTCTGCGGACACTTATAAGAAATTAGTGGAAGAACTGTTTGGAGAATATTTATTGTTCAACGTCAATTTTGAAGGTGGAAAATTAAAAGTAAAGAAACAGAACACCCCTAAGTTAGGTTCTCCTACTGACAATTTTGTCACAGTAAATTTGCCCCATAGTTTAATGCCAGCATTGAAATCTGATTATCTATTTGATGTTGAGGCTAAAGATTTTACTGCTTTAACCATCAACAATCATTATCATGTGGAAAATATTAATCTGGACGAGAAATTGTTGATGAAAGATGCTGCTTTAGCCAGAAAACAAGCTACTCGAGAAGGAGAAATCTCTCGTAAGATTACTGTTGATGGCAAAGTGGTCAAGGATTATAAGATTAAGTTTAAGGTTTAATCCTCTTTATCTTGTTTCTTTCTGATTATTCCTTCTTAAATTATTATTTTAATCTTCTTCTTGAATACTTTATCTGTTCCTATAAAGATATTTTCTTGTAACTCCTTCAAATTAATCTTCTGCAATTTCTGCTGTAATTCTAGCAATTCTTTATCTTTTAAGAAGATTTCCTCTTTTAATTGTTGACGTTTAGATACGGTCTCTTGTAATTCTCGAGCAGCAGGATGAAAGGTTATCTTCTGGAATAATTGTTCTTTCTCCTGCTTTAATTCTTTACTTCTTGTTTTTAATTCTTTCAGTCGCTCTTTCTCCCGAATCTGTTCTAAATAATTATTCTGCAATTTGTCTTCAAAACTTATTCTTCCTAACTCCAATGATTCTTTCAAAGTTTCTAGGATCAAAATAATCTTTAACTCTTCATCCTCTTCAAAGGCTTTAACGCTATCGGTAAGATATGCCTCAATGATTGGGTCATTAGCAGAATATTGAAATTTTCGTAATGGTTTGCTAAGTTTAAAGAGGAAGGTGTGAATTTCTCGTTCTAACTCTTCAATTTTAGTTTGTAATTGTTGCTCTTTATCTTTAAGGTTAAGATACTCTTGGTATTCTTGACTTTTTAGTAAGCTTTCCTCTTTTTGTTGAGTGGTCTTTTCTTGTGTAGAAAGTTTTTGCAACTGTTCTTGAATCTCCTTGATCTCTTTCTCTAAAGTTTCTTTTATCTCCCTCTCTTGCGTCAACTTTGAGAAATCTAGTTTAATCTTCTCCATTATAACCAGATCCTCGGACTTCTGCTCAAATCCTCGCGACAAAGCATTTATCTCTTTAAACACCTTAGCTAGGTCATCTACTTCTTCGTAGAACAGGTGCTTAGCAGCATGATAACTCTTCTCGGTAAAATGTGAGAATTGGTCTAATCTTTGATTCAACTCTTGGTTGAATTCTCTCGCTTTCTGAAGATCTTCTAAGGAGGTAAACGATAATTCTGTTGGAATGATCATCTTTTCTGCAAAACTATCTACTGCTTGCAGATAATGTTCTTTGTTCCCTAAAACGATGGTTTTAACTCGATGGTCCATCTTCTGATGCTCTTCTGGAATCTCTTTCTCTCTCAGTGTCTTAGCTTTGTCTAATAATTCTTGACGTAAAAGGGGTAGTTGTTGAAAATAATTGGGAAGATACTTCACAAAATTCGATTGAATAACTTGTTCTTCAAACCAGACGGGGAAAGTAGATAGATTTAGTTCTATTATTATCTCTTCTTGAGATCTGAACAGTTTGGACAGGAATTTTAACATGACTATTGATAGCGACGATGATTTAAGAACTTTGTGGAGGAATGTTAGTTAGTTTAAAATTTATCTTTTATTCCATAAGGAACCAAGGTAAGTAGCAATTTCTAGTAGTGGTTCGTCTCGGGTGTATAACTTGATCCGTTGTCCTGCTGGACAGGGATAAAACCCCTCTTTACCTAAAGTCTCAATGACTCCTATCATTTGAAGCTCGATAAATCCGGCCACGGCATCCATTCCCCATGTTTTTAAGTCTGGAACTAATCCACCGGTTGATTCCATTACTTCTGATGCTGATCTCATGTGCCAAGCATCATAATAAGTTCCTCTAAAATCTTTTGCTAAATATTCTAGAGAAATCATAAACATGTGGGGAACATTTGGACGTTCAAGAGGATAACCATGGATCCCTTCGAATCCTCTTTCATCTAGAAAATTCCGGAGTTGGTCTAGTTTAATCCCTGTTTCCTCCGTGACAATTCTTTCTCTGCTTCTATCTGGGTCAACTAATAGTTGGTGATATAATCTATAAGCGGGAATCATAATTTGTTCACGTTCTTGATATTCTCTCATCGTAACCATAATCTCTTTTTGTGTCCTTTATTTTTAAAGATTCCTTCTCAAAACCGCAACATTTATAAGTAAGATAATCTTACTGTAAGATAGTTGGATATTAAGACCATGGCCATTGAAACTATCAAAATGTCTTCTAAGGGACAAATTGTCATTCCACAAGGTATTCGTGACGCTTTAAGTGCTATTGAAGGAACCATTTTTGCTGTAGTTCACAGTGGAGAAGCCATCATTCTGAAGAAAATCACTACTCCAAGCCAAGAGGAATTAATGGGGGAATTGGAAAATATCGCTAAAAAGCAGGACAGCACAAAAAAGAGGGGAAAGGGAATATGAATATAAACGTAAAAAACACGGCAAGTTGGTTTATCAGTAAGACTGGGCTAGAATATCGTTACTGTTCGTTTATGACGAACGGTAAAGCACCAACGTTAGTAATGCGTCGAGTACCGGCTAGGAAAAGTATGTTCCAATTGCATTACTCTCGCAGTCGTAGAATCGGAAGAAAAGCAGCATAAGAGTTTGTCTTAAGAGCATACTTTTTGCTAGTTAGTCCAGTTACTAAGAATTAGATCTAATTTGAATTTCCATGAGTGATATAATCTAAAGCAATTTCTCTGGGGTTGCGACCTTCTCCTGCTGATTGATTGAGTGGTTGACAGATTGGTTTATATTCTACTCTCTCAGGAGCAATTTTTCCAAAATAAGCACTTTTACCAAGGATTAAACCAGTTAGTAAGGCAGGATGTCTTCTTACAGTTTCCATAAAATCTCTTTCTAAAGCTGACTTAATTCCTTCTTCTTTTGCGATGTGGTATAAATTTTTAAAGTGTTCTAGACTCATTTTAATTACCCCTTCATTTTTTATTTTACTGTTAAATTGACTCTTTTAAATTCTAAAAATGGCCATTATATTTAAATCTTTTGCTTCTTAATCACTGGTTAGTAGTTATATACCCCTAATGTCCCTCCAAAATTTTACTGAAAGGTATTTAAATACCATTATAACTCTTATTCTAAAATGACAACTAAACTTCCCAAAACGGAATCTGCTCCTAAACCGAGCAAGAATTTGACTGCTGCTAAATCTAAAAGCAGCATGATGATGGGAAGAACTTTAATCACCGCTGCTTTACCTTATGCTAACGGTCCAATCCATATTGGACATTTATTAGAATACATTCAAGCAGACATTTATAGTCGGTTTCTTAAACTAATTGGTACCCCTGCTTTGTACATTTGTGCTTCAGACATGCACGGTACTCCGATAGAAGTAAATGCGGGTAAGGCGGGAAAAGCTCCCGAACAGTTTGCTTTAGAATACTGGAAAGAGCACCAAGAAGATTTTAAAAATTACTTGATCCAGTTTGACAACTATTACAAAACCCATTCTCCTGAGAATAAAGAGATTGCTGAATATTTTTATAAAACCTTAAAAGAAAAAGGATACATCTATCGAAAGAAAATAGAAGCTATATTCTGTGAAAATTGTAAACGTTTCTTACCCGATCGTTACGTGAAAGGAACTTGTCCTCATTGTGATGCTCCAGATCAGTATGGAGATATCTGTGAGAAATGTAACAAGGCTTTGAAAGGAACAGATCTAATCAATCCGAGATGTTCTATCTGCAGTAAAACTCCAGTAGAGAAAGAGAGCGAACATTACTTTTTTAAGTTAGGAGAATTCTCTGATCAACTGAAAACTTGGTTTAACGATCCTAATTCAGGAATTCAGCCAGAAGTTAAGAACTGGTTGAACGAATGGTTGAATAAAGGATTAGATGATTGGTGCGTTTCCAGAGATGCTCCTTATTTTGGGTTTGAGATTCCTGATGCCGAGAAAGAAACCGGACAGAAGAAGTATTTCTACGTCTGGTTAGATGCGCCCATTGGGTATATCTCTTCCACTAAGAATTATACTGATGCTCGTGGACAAACTTGGGAGTCATATTGGAAAGAAGGACAAGTGCATCATTTTATCGGGAAAGATATCGCTTACTTCCATTTCTTGTTCTGGCCAGCGATGTTGATTGCAGTAGGAATACCTTTACCAAAACTTAGCGTGCACGGATTCATTACTGTTAATGGAGAAAAAATGTCTAAAAGTAGAGGGACCTTCTTTACTGCTAAAGATTTCCTTAAATTGTACTCTCCAGAATCGTTGCGTTTCTATTACGCTAGTCATCTCGATCGTAAACTGGTTGATGTGGATTTAAGTTTTGAAGATTTTCAGTCTAACATCAACACCGTTTTAGTTGGAAACTTGGGAAACTTTTGTTATCGAGTGTTAACTTTTGCAGAGAAGAATTACAGGGAGATTAAAGAAGTAGCTCCAGAATCGGATTTAATCAAAGAGACGGAACAACTGTTTGAAGAAGTCAAGAAGAATTATTCTGAGTTAGATTATAAGAATGCTGTAAAGAATATTCTAAAGATCTCTGATATTGGAAATATTTATTTCCAACAAGCTGAACCTTGGAAGAATAAAGATGCAGCCCAAGCAAAAGTTGCTTTATGTGTTAATCTGGCTAGAGATCTGGCTATACTGGTAAGTCCCATCCTGCCCGAGTTTGCTAAGAAAGTTTCTGCTGCGTTCGGAGAAAAAGAATTAACTTGGAAAGATCTTAACTTCATTTGGAAAGGTAAACTATACCCGATACAAATGCTGGTGCAGAAGATTGAAACTCTGCCTAGCACAGCTAAATTTCCTCTGCGAATGGTTGTAGGAAAGATTGTTCAATTAGAGAATCATCCTAATGCCGATAGTTTATACAAGATGCAAGTAGATTTTGGAGATTTAGGAAAAAGACAGATTGTTGCCGGATTAAAGAAATATCTTCAACCGGAAGAATTACTTAATCAGAAGTCTGTTTTTGTTTTCAACCTAAAGTCAGCTAAACTTCGAGGAGAGATGAGTGAAGGGATGATCTTGGCTGCAGATGAAGATGATAAGATAGTTAAGCCTCTTTTTGCACATAAAACCGAACCGGGAGAAGAGTTTTTCTTTGAAGGTACAGAGAATTCCACTTCAGAGATCACTTTTGACGAATTTGCTAAGTTAAAGATAGAAATTCAATCCGGAAAAGTGGTTTGTGATGGCAAAAAGCTCAAGAGCAAAGTAGAAGAAATGCAGGTTGCTCTGAAGGACGGAGCTAAAGTAAGATAATTCTTATTTCTCTCTTGTTTTTTTTCTCTTATTTCTCTCCTTAACCTCTCTCTTAAAAAACAATAACCTTTATATACCTTGATTCTTTACTTCTGCCTATTATTATGAAGCAGAAAAAGAGGATGGTTAATAGGTGTACTTCTAGACTTATTTCTAATTGGGATTGGAATAATCGAGGTCAAGTCACTCTCTTTATTATCATCGGTATTGTGTTAGTATTTGCCTTTGCTGGAATTCTTTATATGACTAAATCTAACACTACCCAATCTATTGAATCTGCCGAAGAGCCTTTATTGGTTACTGCACCTGCAGAATTTCAGCCGATCCAAAAATTTACTGAAAATTGTTTATCTGACGTGGGCAAACGCGGGTTGTTAGTTTTGGGTCAACATGGCGGATATATTTATCCTGATTTAGCGGGAAAATATTCTGATCAAGATCCTACCGAAGCTGAAGGTATTCTGATTGAACAAAGTCAAGTTCCTTATTGGTATTACAATTCAGAACCAAATACTGCTAGTAAAGTGATGTATTCTTCTTTAAGACCAAAACTGTACCTTGATGAAGATCCTGTTCTGAGCATAGAAGCACAATTGGCTCGTTTTGTTAAAGAACAATTAGATACTTGTTTGTTAAATTATAGTTCTTTAACCACCATGCAGATAGAATTTCCTGATGGTGGACAGAAGAAAGTTACTGCTCGAGTTGGTGAGACGGGAGTGATTTTTACTTTAACTATGAATATTAAAGCTACTCAAGGTCCATCGCAAGGAGAATTGGATCAGTTCAGCGTAAAAGTGCCTTTACATTTGAAACATTATTATGATGTGGCAAGTCAAATCACTTTTGCTCAACAGAATTACAGTTTTTTGGAACGTCAAGGGATGGAATTAATCTCCATCTATGGACAAAAAAAATCAGAACTTCTCGCTCCCGTATCTGATGTTTCGTTTGATCGCATTTCTACTTTAAGTTGGGAAGTGACAGATTTGCAGAAAAAAATTCGAGGTATGCTTACCTCCTATGTGCCCATGCTTCGCTTTTTGGGTAGCAGTAATTTCTATCGAGCAACTTATCCAGAGAATCATGAATTATCTCAACAGATCTTGGATAATATGGTCTTAACCTTAAATGGGGGTGAAGATTTAGAAGTCGGGTTTGATTACCTTGGTTGGGAACCTTATCTTAAAGTAAATAGTTATGCCGGAAAAGTCAAACCGGAAGATACTCATATCACTTTCTGGTCGGTGTTTGATTATACTCAACAGCGTTACGATACTCATTATGATGTTTCTTATCCGGTATTGGTTACAGTAAGAGATGCTAATGCTTTTGATGGTGAAGGTTATCAGTTAGTATTCGCTTTAGAGTCTAATATTCGTAACAATAAACCTGCTGTTGCTAATGAAGCTTGGAAAGCAGATGTTGCTCGTCCTGTATATTCTTTAACTTGTCAAGAAGATATGTGGACTGCAGGAGAAATTAAATCTACCGTGGTTGATAGTTATACTAAAGAACCGATTGAAGGGGTTAAAGTAACTTTCTCTGTTCCTAACCAAGAAGATTGTGATATCGGGGGAACTGACTTAAATGGTGAACTTACAAGCAAATATCCAGCAGTTTACGGTGGAAGCCTAGCTTTCATGAATCCAGATTATCTTACTAATTTTTATCCTATCAATACTTACAAATATCAGAACAAGTCTGCTATTATTGGATATGCGGTTCAAGGAGTTACTCAAAAAGCCTTTACTATGGACCGTATCAAGAATGTTAATGTTGTGGTTAAAAAGAAAGAACTGAAAGAATGTATTTCCTTGCTTCCTTGTACTTTTACTGCTGGGTCTGAACAAGCTAGTAGTTGTTCTGATCCTAGTAAAGAGATATGTTTCTTCAATCAGGGAGACCTTTTATTTAAACCTAAAACTCCCGTTTACACTGAAGTGATTAACTCTAGTAGAAGCCACGTTCACAATTATTATTTTATGGACGTACCTAAACCTTTAGAAAAAGATGAACAAGTGCTAATCACTTTAGAGCGAGTTTCAGGGTTCCAAGATAAGATTAGGAACGCTCCTTTTTCTGCTACGGTTCAAATAACCGGGAATGGAACTACTGAAGTGCCCCTTGTCCCTGGAATCTATAAAGTGATGGCTAACGTGATTAAGAATAAAGAATTATACATTCCGGAAGAACGCCGTTGTGGTGATTGGACCGATTCTGACAGTTGTTTTTCCATGACCGAAACCCGGACTAGTAAGTTCTTAGCTGGGATGTACGATTTAAATCGTCCAGAACAATATTTAACTATTACTCCCGAACAATTGTACGGGTCACAGAATATTACGTTTTATGTCTTATCTGCGGATCTTCTTTCTACTCCTGCTTATCTCTTAGAAGGCGAGCATTCAATTAATGGTCGAGTGATGGAATCTCAGACTATTGGGAACAAGATAAGTGATTTAGTAAATAATACTGAAGAAATATATCAGGCAATATTGCCGGAGTTTCAATAAATAAATTAACATAATCAACTATGGTTAACCAACAACGACTGTGGAGTTTCATTGGAATGTTCATTATTGCTTTAGTTATAAGTATCCCCTTTTATTCTGCTGATGTTCTAGCTACTTCTTTACAGATAACTCATAATTCTGGAGCTGGAGAAGTAGAAAAATTCATCGATGCTAAAGGAGACACCTGGACCGTAGAAGCATTGATCTCTGGGTTAGAAGGTGGCGAGAATACTACCATTACACCTGAAGAGGTTAAGATTAACATTAATGATAATGAACGTTCATTTAATTCTTGTAGTGATGATGCTTTAGGAGTATTGTGTAAATATATTAGTCCTCTCAGTGAAGGGGTGAAAGAAACTAGTTATAAGTTTACAGTAGAATATACTTATCCTAGCAATTTGGGCATAAACAAAACTGCTTCTGATTCAGATGATATTAATGCTGATGGTTCTGCTCCTAAAATTACTGGGTTAACAGCTTCACAAGACGCTGAAGGAAAAGTACGTCTTGATTTTCAAGTAAGTGATAAGTATGAAGGTAAACCCTTTATCGGGATTAAATCCATTGAAGTTTTGGACGGTGAGTCTGGTCAAGTATTAGACCACATTGAAAACCTTTCTATCGGAAAAGAAAGTTATAGTTATGCTCGTGATCGTGGCACTAACGGGATTTTAGAAACTTCGCTTAGTGGCGAAGGGACTAAACATGTCAAAGTCATGGCGGAAGATTACTTTGGACATAAAACCCTTAACCCTCCCCAAGTCTCTTTCCAAGGAGATTTTGTTGATCCGGTTATTGTTGCAGACAGTTTAAACCTTACTGCTTTAGATAAATTCAAAGGTTCTTTAGATCAAACTACTAGAATGTTAGTAGATGTGAGAGAAACATCTACTCCTTTAGTTTATGCTTATGCTGATCAAACCAGTTTAGACGGAAATGAAGCTAACTGTGTTGAAGACGGGGAAGAAGCAGCTTTGTGGCATTGCAGTTGGGAGTCCGTATTGATCAAAGGTACTTCTCCTAGCAGTATTGAATTTAAAATTGTAGCTAAAGATCAAAATGGAAATACAGTTGAAAGTAAAATCACTAAATCTTATGTAGAAGATATCACTCCTCCTGAAGCTACTTTCTTCGGTCCAGACCGACAATATAATGGTGGAATTTATATCGCTGATGGGATGCAAAGAATCTATCTGAAGATTAAAGAACAAGGTTCAGGAGTAGATGAAAATACTATTTCTGCCAACTTTGGTGGAATTACTGGGAATACTGCTCCGATCGCTCCAGAGAACTGTACTAAAATTGCTGATGAAGGAATTACTAACTGTTATTGGGACGTTGACGCTAAGCTTACTTCTTCCAATACCATTTCTATCACTCTATTTAAATTGGAAGATAAAGCCGGGAACAAAGGTATAAGTCCGGCTACTGAATTGATTGTCGATAATGGTGCTCCATTGATTGAAAAGTTAGAATTCTTTGGCACTTCTGATTCTGGAGATCATAATTATTTCCAAAGTAATGATCGGATAAAGATTAAAGCTACTGTTTCAGAATCTTCTGGATTGAACTTCTTGGTTAACTTGAACGATTTAGTTAACGATGCAGAAAGTAAGTTTATTGAAACGGATAAGACCATGGGTTTAGATCCAAATACTGGGTGGCAACAATTTACTGAAGAAAATTGTCAGCAAAAAGAACAGAAATGGATCTGTGTTATTGAAACAGATTTACTTAAGAGCGGGCCTCAGTCTAATCAAAGAGTTCAGGTAATGATTACCGATACTGCCGGGAATAATGCCAAAGTCTGGCCAGAAGCAAAGAATGTCGAGAAGATTAGAGATGACGGAACTTATTCTTTTGATTTATTGGGATTAGATTCTGAAGAAAAACCTGATTATTGGGAGATGTATGGTCAACCCACTCCAGGGATAGAGTTTGTTGATTTAGATACCACTCCTGTTGCTTATACTCGTATGCCTATGACGGTTAAGCTTAGCAGCGATAATTCTCAAGCCCGAGTCTTATCAATACAACTACTGAAAGACAGTTGTATGCCAAAAGAAGGAAGTAATGCTCCTAAGATTTCTAGAAGTATAAGTTACGGTGGAAGTTTCCCCGAAGGACAGGATTCTCCAGTTTCTTTAACTTTGATGTTAGAGTTTGCTCCTTTTGATGGCCGTACTTTATTTGCTGCTGGTGGAAATCCTGCTGAGTATACTTGTCAAGTACAAATTTATTCTAAAGTTGGCAAGAACGCTTTAGCTTCTGCTGAAACTCAAGAAGTTACTGTAAGTGTTCCTTTCGGATTTAGTCAGATGGGTGCAGTGGATGAGAACTTAGCTAAGTTGGTTGACGATGCTTGGAACACCGATTTCATGAAGTTTGCTAATGCTTTGCATTATGTCAATCTAGCCATCACTTGGATTAAGTATATTTTAGGGGCTATAAATATTATATTTACTGTAGTATCATTGTTTAATACAATTCAAGCAATACTTACTTCTAGTGCCGACTCTGTTGAATCTAATGCTTTTACTGCTGGAGCAGGCGGTTTCTTTAGAGGGAGTTGTGGAGTTATAAAAACCGGGGCAACTACGGTTACTACCTTTGCTCAATATATCCAAGTTCCGTTAGCCATTCTTTCTTGTGCTCCTAGAGGCGAAGGAGGATATTCTGAATCTTTAGGATGGTATGGTAAGTATCAGGCAGGGGTATTAGATACGTATAATCTTTATACCGGAAGAACTTTGTTAGGAGTTCCTGCTACTTCCTTGTATGATAATCTCTATCTTTCCATTATTGGATTATGTGTTCCTGGCGTAGTTTATAATTTAGAAAAGGCTAGAGAGATTCATTGCCGAAAGATTGTCTGTTACGGTACTGAAGTTCCTAAAGGGGTGGCTACAGTTGAATCTTGTAATGATCTGTTTGACTTACAGATGTGTGAATATGTATGGGGTCCAGCTTTTGAATTCGTCCCTCTTCTTGGAGCAGTCCAGCAGATCGGTAAGTTGGTAAAATCTATCTTCACTTCTCCGGTGGGGCTGATTAATATCGTAGAAATGGCCTTATGTGGGACATTCTGTTTTGTTAAATTCAGTCAGGGTTTATTAGAAGCGTGTAACTGGGCCAGAGCCCTAACTAAATTATTAGATATCATTGAATCAGTAATCGGTGTAATTAAACAACCCCCAACAGTTACTGCTACTCCTTATTGTGACATGGCTAAAGGTATTGATAGAAATAAACTTACTGGAGGAAGTCAGTACGGACAAACTGCTACTCCTAGTGTAGAAGAGTTAACTCAACAGGTTGAACAGGAAACCAGTAAACCCGAAACGACTTCCGCTCCATTAACTAGTGCTGCTCCAGTAGCCGAGGCGACCATATGAAGAAACAGTTGTCCAACAAACCCGAACATCTGTCCAATACTTCTGAACAGAAGATAATGGAATTTTTCTTTGAGAATCCTTCAGTTAAGCTTACAGTAAGGGAATTAGGAAAAAAACTTAAACTTAGTCCTTCAACGCTTCACATTTATTTATTGAGATTAAGAAAAGAAGGGTTCCTCTCTAAGGATAATCAATGGATTGATAATTGGTATAATCGCTTAATAAAATCAAATTACTATGCGGAAAAATTCTCTAAATCTGGTTTGATAGATTATTTAGATCAAGAGCTAGCTGCCTCTTGTATTCTCCTTTTTGGTAGTTTTAGGAAAGGAGAATCTAATCAAGAAAGTGATATTGACTTCTTTGTCGAATGCGGAAAGAATAAAAAAGTTGATTTGGCTCGTTTTGAGAAAAAACTAGGTCATAAAATACAACTATTTACTCAACCCAATATTAATCTCCTTCCAAAACACTTGTTAAACAATGTTGTTAATGGAATAAAAATCAAAGGATATTTTACTTTAAAATGACCGATCTTATGCCCTGGGAAGAATGTACGAGTAAGTTTATTAGAAATGTTTATCCCGATCCAGCTAGAATTAACTCTATTTTAGACTTGGCCAAAGAGAGATGGGATTTTGCGAGAAGTATTTCTCTTACTGAGAAAAATGTCAGTTTTATTTTTGATGAGTATTATGAGGTTATTAAAGAGTTGTTGGTTGCTTTGATGCTTAAAAGAGGGATGCGTTCAGGAAATCATCAGTGTCTATTTGCCTTTTTTGCAAAAGATTTTCCCAATTATGAGTCTGAGGTAAATACCATTTCTCAGATGAGTTTTCTACGTAATCGTTTAGAATATTATGGGGAAAGAGTTGATTATACTTACTTTAGAGAAAACTATAAAAGCTTTGATGAGATTGTAACTCTATTATTTAAGTTATTAAAATGAAAAAAGCGGTGATTTCGTTTGTACTGGTGAGTTTATTAGTTTTAAGTATGTTTGCTTCTGCTGAGAGCGTTACCCCTAGTGATAGTTGTACTGGGGTGTTTGGTAGTCTGAAATGTTTTATCTTTGGTGATGCCACTAAGCGAGCAGCTATCGGTGGAGAAGCTTGGTGGGATGGCAGTAATGTGGTGGGAATGGCCGGAACGATTCCCGGTTGTATGGAATACACTACTTTAACTAAAGGTAGTGGTCCTTGCGTTCACTCTAATACTAATGTCTATTGGTATGATGCGGGTACAACTTCTTATTATCCCATTACTGGTTATGACTCTGCTAAGGGAACGATTGGTTATGATAAAGAGAAAGGATTCAAATATTATGATGCTGCTACACCAACTACTGTAACTGTTAATGAGTATAATAATAAATATGCAGTGTTAGCTCAACCAAAAGTAGAAACTCCTATTACTACTTATGGAAATGTTAATGACCAGGATCCTCTTAATATTGATGCTATACCTCAAGGTGGCTTGAGCAAATATCCTCCTAACTCTGTGATTAAAAGCGGGGGTAAATATTATCGAGTAGTAAGTGTTAGTCAGAGTGGTGATAGTATCAAGTGGGAAAAGTTAGAGGTAGATACAAATGGTTATTTTGTTGGTACCGGTAAAGAATACACTGGTTGGGGATATCCTTCACAATTAGAAAATGTTCAAGCTGAAATTGATGCTAAGAAGGATCAAGAAGTTGCGGCTCAAGTTTTGCCTACCCCCAAATATACTAAGGATGATTATTTAGCTCCTCCTGCATACAATATCCCTTGGAACCAAGAAGGAGCAGTAGCGAAAGTAAAAATTTATGATTCTTGTGATTCTACTATGCCTCAATATCAATTATGTTATGGTAAGGATAATAGGTTATATTATCATACCGTAGATAATTACTGGGCTAATGTAAATGTAGATGGATCTGGAAAAATGACTTCTTCCGACGCTTTTACTGAAGATGGAGAACCCAGTACTGATTGGTTTGATGCAAGTAAAGGTTCTACTCGAAGTCAAGTTACCATTGTGCAAGCGGGATTACCGATTCCGACTGTTGTTAGCCAATCTACTGTTACCATGACTACTACTGCTGGTAAGCCCGTAACCGTTAGCAAAGATGCTTTGCAGAAAAAAGTTAATGAATTAAAAACATCCAATCCAGATATTGCTGCAGCATTGCAGAAAGTTGTAGATAATCCTAATGCTGAAAGTGATTTCACTTTTACTACAGATGAATATGGGGAGTTGTTATATTATCGTACCTCTGAACCTACGCAAGTACAGAGTTTAGGTAAGGTAGATCAACTTTCTTTCTCGGCCAGTGTTAGTGGTGCTATTGGGCCAAAAGAATCTCGAATACATGCCACTTCCTCTCCACTAAAGTTATCTGATCCTTCTACTGCTCCTTCTGAAACTGAATATTATTATACTGAGAAAGATCAGTTGGATGATGGTATTTATAGTGTATATCTAAATGGCAAAAAGGTTGAGGGGATATTATATGATCCAAGAACAAACGAATGGGTTGCTGCAGATGGGTATATGATTGATTCTTCTTCTGATGTGCCTGTAGCAATTCCAATAGTTCCAATTTCCGAGTATGAACCCCATGAAGATGCTTATGATCAACCTGCTGCGTTTATGGTTATGCCCCAATGGGCGTTAAATTTTGACATAACAACTGCTGAACAAACAAAGATCTCCCAACTAATCAAAAGTGAGAGAAATCCTGATGGGATAGACAGTGCAACAGGTACGGCAACTCTTGCTGCTTTAACTTCAAAGATTGATGAGATTAAACGACAAGGGTATACTGTAACTAGTTGTGATCCCGTTACCTTAAGTTGTACTTTAGATACCACCACTCCACAAGATAATCAAAATCAAGTAGTATTAGCAGTTAGTACTGCTGGAGATGAGATCTCTGTTCTTACAAATGATCCTTCGGTTAAATCTGGAACTGTTTATGTGAGTGATATTGTTATTCAGATGAATCAGCAAATTGTTTCTCTTACTTCTTCAGTTCCTGCTCCTACTGAGCAAGATATTGCTATAGCTAAACAGAAATCTCAAGATTCTGCCATTGTTAAGGATGAGTTTACTGGGGAAATAAATTATGTGGTTCAAGGAGACACAATAGTAGACAAAACCGGTGGAGAAGATGTTACTTATATTTGGGATAGTACTTCCAACGCTTGGAAAGAGAAAGACGGCGGATTGTTTGGGTGGTGGAATTCTAAAATTACTGATCCAGATAAAATTAAAGAACTCACTTCTTTGAAGTATGCTCGTGACAAAGCTGATACTGAGTATCAAGATTTATTATTAGCCAAGCAGAAAGAATCGCAAGTTGCTCCTGACAGACCCCAATCTGATCTATTGGCTACGGAGAGACTCTCGGTTAATATCGTTGGAACAATCCCTATTTCCACGAGTGTTAAAGAAGGATATGAAAAATACGTTTCAGGAACTCTTAATCAAGAAGCGTTAGATACTCTCAGTAAAGGAAATATTTACGATATGAACTCTGATCTCAATTCCCCTTTTGAAAGATTAATCCCCGATGATAATGGTGGATTTTACATTGAATGGAAAGCTGATGCTTCTGGACAGAAGAAGTATCAACATGTTGTAGAGACCGTTACTGCAGGAGAAGTGGGAAGTTTACCCCCTGGAACTGAAGTTGTAAGTGCTTCTACCCAAGGTAAAGGTGATATTACTACTGCTGTTTTGGTTAAGGATTTAACTTCTGAAGATCTTCGCCAGTTAGTAGGAGACGGTTCTCAGATGGGTACTTATCTTGAGTATGCTAATGGGGGACAAGCTTCATCTTATGTTTCAGTTGCTGAGCAGATTAGAAATAGTGGTCAGTATAATCCTAAGTCTGGCCTTCCAGACAAGGTTCAGATTGGAGATGTTGTTTATGAATCTTTTGTGAATGAACAAACCGGCGGAACTAAGGAGTATTGTAAGGGTGAAGGTTGTTCTCAGAAGGCTAAACCAAAACCGGCTCAAGTAGACAAGGGAGAGGTTATTACAATTTTAGTAGATGGAACCACTATCATTCCTTCCAAGACAGTAGATTACATTGCTCCCCTCCCCTCTCTTAAAGATCAACTTGTTTCCGCTCAAAGAGATGTAGAAACCAGCAAGAGATTTGTTGATGTAAATACAGGTTTAGAATATGAGATTGTTGATGATGATACTATCACTGATGAGAATGGAGATAGATATGTATTAACCAATGGTGTCTGGGAGCAGGAAAACTGGTATTGGAATACTGACGTAGATGGTTCTTTGAATCAGAACTTTAATGAAAAGGTTAAAACGAATACCGATGCCAAACAAAAGTATGTTCAAGCTGCTAAAGCTGCTGTGCCTGCAGGAACTTCCTTGTTTATTACTGCTGTTCAAGGTAATACTGAAGATGGTTACGAGAGAGTCTCCAGTGATGGTAACCTCTTTTTCGTTAAAGACAATATCGTTTATCGTTATGATGATAATCAGCAGTTAATCCAGGTTGGGACCAAAGATCAATTAAGAATAAGAATAACTAATCCTGAGAATCTTGATGTCAGACAGATTAATGCTTTAAGTACCACTCCTTTAGAAGCAGATGTTCCTAAAGCTGTCCCTATAACTACCACTGAGATACCTACTGGATTTACCCATGTTGCAGATCGTGGAGATCATACCGATTCTTCTAGTTATACTTTTGTAAAAACAGATGATGATGGTAATTTAATTTATCAATCTGGAGGAGATGTTTTTCAAGAGGTTTTACAAGTTCACATTGATCCAAAAACCAATAAGGTGGTTAGTTTTCAAAAGTTCTCCCAATCTGACTCAGGTCTTGTTCCTTTGGTTGAAAATCCAATATTAATTACTCCAGAGAATGAAGCGGATGCACCCGGAATAGGATCAGCGTTTGCTGCTTCCAGATCGATTGCTGGTTCTGCTTCTGCAGGAACTGATACTTCTGGAAGTAATGCTGCTTTACAACAAGCGGCTTCTTATCCTACAGAACCTACAATTGCAACGGGATTATCGGGGATACCCTTATCGGAAAGAACTCCAGGAGCTTATATATATCGTACTACTGAGAGTAGTATTACTAGTATTGATGGGAATCCAGAAGATACTTCTCTCGATCTAACTTATACTCATTCCTTAAATCCTTCTCTGAAAGCTTCTGAAGCAGTTGGTTCGGTAGTTCCAGATGCTGTTAATAATCCTAATAAATATGAAGTAACTATTGGTGGTCAGAAAGCAGTTTTGAAAAATGGACAATATTATCCTGTAGGAACAACCCAATTTACTGATGCTAATAGAATTAAGATGACTCAAGATACTAAGATTACTGTTACTTTGAAACAAACTGTTGTTCCTCAAACTCCCTCCGGAGATCTTGCAGTGCAAGGAGATCAAGCAACTGCTTTACCTCAAGCAGTCCAAGATGTTCCTAAAAAAGGAGATATCGTTGGTGAAGTGGAACTTGCAGATAGTACTGGAACTCCTTATCATTACTCATGTGACGGAACTTCTTGTAGTTATACTGATGCAAATGATCTACCCATCTCTTGGTCTAATCTTCCTGATGACATCAAAACCAAGTGGAGAGCAGATCTTATCACAAAAGGTTATGAAGCTTCTTCGGGGTTAACTACCGAACAGGCTAATGCTGAATTAGCTACAAATTATTATGGTAATTTTGGAATGTCTCTAGAAACCGCTAAGGAGCTAGAAGTTCAGAGTATTGTTCCGGGACAGGTTCAAGTAGCTATCGAGAATTTTGAAGATCAAGGTTATACTATGAAGCAAGTTAATGGTGAAGTAAGGGTAACTAGTAAAGACGGAACAGAATATTATTATGATCCGGTAACTGACGCTTGGGTTAAGGATGGTTTCTGGTTCTTTAATTCTGAATTAGATTCCCAAAATCCAGAAGAAGCTAAGATGATTGAAACGTTTAGTATTGTAAATAAGGTTGATCAAAGTTATCGTGGAGTTGATGGAGTAAAGTATGAATATTCTCTTAACGGTAAACCAGTAGGTCTTTTTGAGGGTAAATATCGTTATATTGATTCTAGTCAAGGAGTTGGTATTCTTGGAGCTGAAGTTCCTCAGAATTTAATCTCACAAATTAAAGTTGCTCCTGAAGGTAATCTAGCGAAGATCTCTGCCGTCGAGATTGTTCCTGTTGCTGAAGTCCCTGCTGATGGTACATTTAGTGATTTACCCACTGGGAATAGATTAGTTACCAACCCTCGAACTGGAATGTTGGTTTCTGGAAGCATTGATGCTATAACTAAAGATCAGAGTATTCCTGCAGGTGCTCAGCAAGCAATTTTAAGTAAATTAAAAGAACTTGGTGCTTCTGAAAGTAATCTTGCTTGTTCAGGTCAAAAATGTGCGGTGTACAAGGATAGTGAACAAAATCAAGCGACGATTGTTGGATATGATCCTGCTACTGGTCAAGTGTATTCTACTGAAGTTGTAAGGGGCGAAGATCAGAATCTGCATCCTACTGCAGGAACTAAACAGACAATTTACCAAAGTGTGATTACTGCTCCTAAAGCAACTCCTACTCAAACTATAACCCAAACTATTACAGAGTATTCTGTGAGTAAAGCTCAAGAAGCTGCTTTGAATAATGAGTTACTCACCCCTCTCTCTGATGCTGAGATTAAAACTCTTAGGTCTACCGGAAAGGTTGTTACTTCTTCTGGTATTACTATTTCTGCTACAGAAAAAGGAATTGCTGTAGATGATGGAGGTATTGGTCAAAGTTTTTCTCTATTAACTCAAAGTGGTAAAGTAGAATATTATCACTCGAATCCTAGTTTGTCAGATTCTCAAAAAGCCAAATTAATGGGATCCGGATTTGTCGTGAATGATGGTGATATGAGTATTGTTCTAACTGCTCAAGATTCAGCTTCTTTAGAGAGAGATGGAACTTTGACCAAAACAATAAGTGGAACCACTCTTACTTTCTCTCATGGAGTAGATGGAAACGTTTACATCACTAGCTCCGATAATACTCAAGTTGCTTTGGATAGGGAAGGACAGTATTCTCTTCCCACTTCCAAAACAGATGTGGCTATTGTGAAGTTGGGAGAATCAATACCCAAACCAGCTCAACCAGAAATAATTACAAAGAAAGTTACCGTTCCTGCTACTACTGTAACTCCTACATCAACTGTTCTTCTTTCTCCAACACAGGTAGCTAGTGCACAAACTTATAATCAGGGAAGTTCTTCTAAGTTATCAACATTAAAAAGTTTATTAGATAGTAATGCAGATGCTGTCACTGTTCTTACCGCAAATAATATTGATGTTAATAAGTTAAAAGCAGGTGATCCGGAAGAGATTGCTAAGTTCCAAAAACTTATTGGATTGACTGGAAGCCAATTAGATGGAAAATATGGAGAAACGTCCGACGGAGCGGCAACTTCTACTGACTGGAAAGGGTTAGCTCAGAAAGAAGAGAAAAAAGCTGCTGCTCAACCTGCAGCTCCAGATGGAGGAGGAACTCTTACTCTACCCGATGCTAGTGCCAGAGCACCTGCAGATGCTCCTGCTGTTGCTGATGAGAGAACTCCATTTGCTGGCCCGTTCACTAGCGATGGAGAGAAGTACGTAACCAGTTATGAAAATGGTAAACCTGAAGTATTCAAGATTGTAAAAGCAGATCCTAATTGTAAAGAGAAATGTGCTGAGAAGAAAGTGAAAGTAGATCCAGTTACCGCTAGAGAAGTAGTTAATAATGCAGATGATCCTAAAGCTAGAACCACTCCTACTCCCATCGCTAGGGAAGACATTGATGCTAAATGTCAGGGAGAACATATCTGTGCTGCTCAAGGTTATTCCACTTATATTGATGATCTTAAAGCAAGATGTGATCCTATTTGCCCCACTCCAGCAGATCAAAAAGCACTCGATGAAGCTAACACCCAATACGCTTGGGAAGTTACTCAAGCTGTTGGAGGATCTATCGGCCAGTTTGCTAGCCAGTTATCCAAGTTCGGTAAATATCCTGGTCTATCTAATTTATTATTCCCCGAAACAACTAAAGCTTGGCAGAAATTTGCTGATAATGAGTTCCTTAACGGATGGTCCGATATTACCGGAAGAGTCTCTCGAGAAATATGTGAATACGATCAGAAAAAGCGTTCAGAGATTCCAGGAAAATCTGTCGCGTTTATTCATACTTCTACTGGGGCGTACCAGTTTGTAGGATCATTGCAAGCAGAGAAATTAACTTACACTACTCCCATTATGTGTGAGAAGAATACTGCTGAGAATGTTACTGAAGAATGGACTTGTCCTAAAGGAAGTGTGTGTGTTAATTCTTTGTGTTATTCAGGGTCAACTGTAGATGAGGTGGATCCAGATATTCAAAAACCAATTGAAGGTTATCTCTACAAAATAACTTGGGGAGTAACCGCTCCGCAAGATTTAGCTTATACTCCTTATGTGGATGAAGACGGAATAGCGATTAAGTTTAATCTTCATCTTGAAGGAACCGATACTAAATGGATCTTTAAAAAGGAGGGGACTAGCCCTGAATTAGTGTTAGAATTAAGAAACGGAGCTAACGATGGAGGCACTATTATTAAAAATTTAGAGGCTGACTATTCTCGAGTCTGCATCCTTTTTGCTTCAGGTTATCGAGTTAAAGATGATGAAGGAGATTATGTAGATAGTATTTGTGCTAATTTTATTCCTACCAGTCAGGGAACGGTAGAATATAGTGCCAATAGTGCTTCTGCTACTTCAACCGTTAGTTCTTCAGCAGAAGTGGAGATGAACATATGATTAAAAATTACTTAAACTCATTCAAACCTAAGAAAGAACTGTTTTACCCTTTTTTACTTGATGTAATCGCCATTACTTTAATTGTTCTATTATTAATTGGTTATGGGACTTTTCTTCAATCTCGGTCTGATGCTATTACTGGTGGTAAGAGTGTGGATGAAGTTAAAGCGATGTTACTTTCCGGTTCAGAAGAGTATAATCAACAATTCTTGGCTAAGATCCAAGTGATCGGTTTGATCTTCTTTGGAGGAGGACTACTTTTCATCCTAGCTAGTTTATTCATTTACTCTTTATCCTCAAGATTAGAATGGAACTTCTTACTAAAGAAGCAAACTAAATATTGGCGTTGGAATGGGTTAACTTTAATGATGTCCTTATTCTCCCTCTTGGTGGCTTTATTCTATGCCGGGTTTAATCTATTAATTGGGCTCATCTTCTCTTCAGATAATTATTTCTTCTTACTCTTTGTCCGTCTAATAGGAATACTTGTAATTCTAGCTTTTGTTTCTTACTGTTTCTTAGCTAGTTATTCATTCAATCATACTTATCGAGTATGGCATTCAGTTGGAGAAGGATTTTCTTTGGTTAAGAAAGAATGGACGAAACTATGGAAAGTTTATCTCTTCTCCGTATTTACTTTTATTCTACTAAATATTTTGATTTATCTTATCACTCTTGCTACTAGTATCGGAGAAACTGCTTATAGCCTTCTAGGAGCAAGTGTCTCGTTGCTGTTCTTCAGCTGGATGCGTTATTATTACCTCAAAAGCTTATTTCACCATGACTAAAATAAATCACATAGAATTGAAAGAGATCAAAAAAGAGATCTTAGCTCTGCCCAGTATTCAAGATAATCTGCAGAGATTCCAGGACAGTTGGTTTAAACCCTTAAGTCAGAATAATCTGCACCTGCCGTTTATTAAAGGTCTAGATCCGGGGACTAAACAAGAACTAAATCAGGTATTACTCTCGGTTCAGGATCATCTGCAACAGATTCAACTTTCTGACCAGATCAATGATCGGTTACATCGGCATGCCCATCAGTTGGTTGAACTTAAGCTTACTTCCTTTAATGGAGATAGAAAGAAATCTAAGATGTTAACTAATGATCTTTCTAAAGATGATACTTCTATCCATCGTACCGTAAACCATATTCAGCGTTTTAAGAGTAGTACTCTGGCTTTAGCTCATCATTATGAAGAAGTTAGTCAATTATTAGAAAAGAAGTTGTCTTTAGAAGAAGCAGTATTTTATATGAGTCTGCCCCATAAGAAATATCTTACTAACTTGCTTAAGATCGCTGATCATCATGAAAAGATTGTTCGAGATTTGAGCCATCATTTTGTGACTATCGCTGATGAACTTCAAGCTCATAAGAATATGCACCATTAAAATGGTAGAAATTAATTTCATTATCGGACTAATCGGGATGTTCCTTATTCTGGTCTCTTTTATTATGGAAGAATTTTGGAAAAAGTTTAATCCTAACACTTACAAATTTAACTTGTTGAACATTTTGGGTTCAGGAATGTTAATCATTTACGCTTATGGTCTGCGCGGGTGGCCTTTTCTAATTCTTAATTCCGTCTGGCTGGTAGCTGCAGTTATTAAGACTTTAGAATTATGGGAAAGAAGAAGATAATCTATTCACATTTCCGGAAATTTTAATACGCCGAATCCTTCAAAATTAAACAGTTTTTTCTGTTGTAAGAGAGTAGCAACCTTTTGTGCTAAGACCGCCAATTGTTCCGGATTTTTGCGTCGGGTATGTTTTGGACTGATCATTCCGGAAATTAAATCTCTTATCTCCTTTGGCAATTGTTCTAAATTATGATAAAGCTCAATTGTAGTCAAAGTTTCTGGTACACTATCGCTGTGATGTCCAACTAACAGTGTTTCTAAGGTCTTACCGGCAGAATAAGTATCTGAAGAGGGAAGAACCATCCCATTCTTGAATTCTGGGGGTCCATAAGTATTGTTCCCAGTGATTTTGCGTAAAGTTGAACGCTCAAAGGGAATAGCTAATCCAAAATCTAATACTTTGATCTGCCCTTCTGAATATCCGATATTGTCCGGTTTTAAATCGCAATGAGATATCTTATACTCTATCAGAAATCGTAATACTTCTGGGATCTGAGAGATATATGCTCGAATCATCTCTTGGTCTACTGCTTGTGTGGCAATAAGGGTTTGAAGAGTAGCGGGAACATATTCCATTACCAAGTATGGTGTTTTTAAGTTATGATCAACATGTTTAATAAAATAAGGACTATCTGTTCTTTCAAGAATGGCCGTTTCTAATCTTAATTTTGCTCTTGCATTTGCAGAACATTCATGGGGATATTTAATGGCAACAGTTTTTCCTTGCTCATCTCTAGCTCGATATACTGTTGCATACCTTCCTGATCCGATTCTTTCTTCTACTTCATATCTTCTTCCATTTGAGGAAAGAGGTAATTCGATAAGAGCCATAATTTAATGAAAATAGCCCCCCTTATATAAAAGTTACTTAAATAACTACTCTCGGGGGATTACTGCTCCTTCCCATACTCACAATACTTTCTTACTTTACATTCTCCACATCTGGGTCTTAATGGTAGGCATACTCTCTGTCCATAATCTACTAATAGCATGTTAACTTTGTTCCAAAGCTCTTTAGGCAGTATTCTCATTAATTCTTGTTCGGTTTCTTCCGGGGTTTTAGTTTTCGTCCAGCCTAAGCGGTTAGAGATACGATGCACGTGCACGTCTACGGCGATAGCCGGTTTGTTAAAAGAATAGTTTAACATACAATTAGCTGTTTTTCTGCCCACGCCTGGAAGGGTAATCATTTCTTCTAAAGTTGAAGGAACCTTCCCTTGAAACTCCTTAAGAATCATCGCACTAAGTTTCTTAATATTCCTGGCTTTAACTCGATAGAAGCCGATTCGATACAATCTATGTTCTAATTCTTTAATCGGAATATGAGTTAACTCTTTCGCTCCAGGATATATTTTAAATAATTCCTTAACGATCGGAATCACAGTAATATCTTTAGTTCTGGCACTGAGCACAGTAGCGATCAATCTTTGGAAATGAGTATACCTCGAAAGTTGTTCTAACATGGTAAGCTGGTGAGATCGTTCTAAGATTGAGAATACTCTTTTATAATCTGACATTAACTGGAATAAAAGGAAGAAGGATATAAATATTTATTCCTCATTTGAGGTTAGAAAATCCCGAGTAATTGAATACCTCCCCACTTGCTGCGATTGGGATTTTCTATTGTTCCCATAACCTTTGTAAGGTTTTATTCATCCCCATCTTTTCCAGCGCCTTTTTCTCTATCTGTCTAATCCTTTCTCTGGTGAGGTCAAACTCTTGACCTACTTCTTCCAAGGTTGGTGCTCCTCCATAATATCCAAACCTCATCATCAAGATTTTCTTTTCTCTTTCAGAAAGATTGCCCATAGCTAAGTCTAACCCTCTTCTTAGATCGGAATTAAGTTCTACTTCTTCTGGGTCGGGCAATTCACTAAGTAGATCTTCCGAAAGGGGTCTATTTTTCTTATCTTCATAATCAGCAACATAATCTAATGATAATGGTGCTAAATAGGCTTTCTCATTATTCAGCATCCTTTTCAATCTTCTTGGTGGAATTCCGGTTTCTGCTGCCAGTAATTGATAATCATAAGGATCTTTACCTTCATTTGCTAATCTTTCCTGGGTTTTATGAATTGTTTCAAGATCGCGAGGTACTTTTTCGGTCAGAGGGATAAGTTGATCTTGAGGAATACTACGATTAATCTCTTGGCGAATCCACCAAGTAGCATAAGTAGCAATAGTGAAACCTCTACGATAATCAAACTTATCTACCGCTCGCATCAATCCAATATTTCCTTCTTGGATCAGGTTCATCAGAGACGGTTTATTCTTCTTAGTGAGGGAACGGTATTTTGTTTTAGCTATAGAAATCACCAAACGTAAATTTGAATTTACTAAGTGATAATACTCATTAAGAGTGTGATTTAGGGTTACTTCTAAAGGCCGAGAGGTTCCATTTACTTGAGGATGATCCCCTAAATAACTCATCGCAGCAGTTCTTAACCAATAACAACTTCCTTGGTCAAAGATTTCTCTCATCAATTCGGAAGTGAGGGTGTGAGTATTACTCTTTCTAATGATCTCGCCCAAAGAGATTGGTGGAGTAGAATGGGCAGCATATTTCTCATGTCTATGACGGTGTGATAAGTCTCGTTTTAGATAACTTCTGCCGTCTTCTTGTTGAAGTAAAAGCTCTAATAATTGTTGATGCGCATAGTACATCCTTTCTGCGCCTTGATTAAATTCCTCTTTAGTAATTAGACGATGCCTTCCTGCCTCTTTACAGTACTGTTTGAAACTAGAAGTTGCATAAACTAGGTCTTGTTCTGACATCCGCTCTCTCAGAGGGTCGCTTTTTAAAAACTTATCACGAAAAATTACAATTCACTAATCTCTTTAACTGCTTTAACAAACAGATCTACTTCTTCTAAAGTGTTATAAAACCCAAAACTAGCTCTTACGGTCCCGTCTTTAAATTTAGAATCCTGATGTTGATTGAACCAAGAATGAACACAATGTGCTCCGCTTCTGACCATAATATTGTGTAGGTTATTCAACAATAAAGAAACTTCATGCACCCTTTTTCCATCGACCACAAAAGAGATTATCCCATTTCTTTTGGTAGCTAATTGCGGACCGAGAATACTTACTTTTTCTATCGCAGATAACCCTATCGTGGCATGTTCATTAAGTTTAATCAGATGATTATGGATGTTTTTTATTCCTACTTTTTCTAAATACCTTAACCCTTCTGCAAAGCCGATAATCCCGGGATAGTTCTGCAATCCTGCTTCAAACCTTTCCGGGATTTCTTCCGGAGTATACTGGCCGTTAAGATTTGAATCCTTAACTGTCTCTCCACCCACTATAAACTGTCCTAATAATTCTAAGTTTCTTTGAGTAGATATTAACGCTCCTACTCCATTAGGTCCGCACAATTTATGTGAAGAGACGGTGATAAAGTCTACTCCTAACTTTTTCATATTGATCTCTTGATGTTGAGCCGCTTGAGCACAGTCTAACAACACTTTAGCTCCGGCTTTATGTGCTAATTCTATAATTTCTTTTACCGGATTAGTAGTTCCATCTAAATTTGAAGTGTAAACTATACTTACCAGTTTGACTCTTCCTGGATACTCTTTTAATTTAAGTTTTAAATTCTCTATAGAAAACTCTCCTTCTTGGTTTGATTCTATATCGTCCTGTTTAATCATTCCAGAATTCTGTAATTTTAACCATGGGACGAAATTAGAGTTATGCTCTTTATCGCTGGTAAGAACTATATCTCCTTTCTGAAAGCGAAATCCCTGAGCTACTAAATTAATTGCTTCAGTACAGTTCTTAGTGAACACGACACTTTTCGGTGAATCTGTTTGAAAAAACTTAGCGATTGTTTCTCTAGCTTCTTCTACTGCTTTGTCTACCTCTTGAGCAATAATATGATTACTTCTTCCAGCGCATCCTGGGAAATTATAATAATATTCATTACTCTTTTCAATTACTTGCTTAGGTCGGAGAGACATACAAGCATTATCAAAGTAAATGATGGGCTTGTTCTTAATCTGCCGTTGTAATACTAAGAAATCTTCTCTGAACAAGTTTAAGTCTACTTCTTTTTTGAACAGGTTAAGCACGGTTATCTTCCTCTTCTTCTTTAGATGAGATCTCTTTCTCCTTTTCTGGGGGTGCTTTCTCTTCTTTTGATGTTCTCTTCTCTCTTTTAAAGATGATGAAATATAATATAATGATTAATATTAAAGCTCCTACCCCTATCAATCCTAACCCAAACCAATCTGTCGAGGTTGACAATTGTCGTTCATACACTCTTAATGGTTTAGGTCCGATAAACACTTGATGGTTAATAAAGATGGTGGGGGTTCCTTCCACGTTCATCTTATTGATCTCTTTTAGCTGTGCTTGGAACAAGATTTCTGCCGGTTCACTCTCAGAACAAGAGAAAATATCGTTAGAGTTAACCCCTTTAATTTGGGTTAAGGTTTCAACCACATTTTCTTTAATTTTTATCTGGTCGATGGGCATCTGCATCAAAGCATTATGAAAGTCCCAATATGCAGTTGGACTTGTTTCAAATAAACAATTTTCTATCTTGCTGACGTAAGTATATTCTTGATGTAAGGGTAAATGAACAAAGACAAAGTTAAGAGTATCTTTATTTTCTGTAACTAATTGGTTAATTATGGGATTAACTTTTTTGGTGTTAGGACAGGCATAACAGCCCACATATACTAAAGTATCTTTAACTTCCTTACCTACATAATGGGGGAACAAGGAAGTATTGACTTTATCCACTGTGGGTTCTAAAGTGGGGTTGGCTACAGTTAACCCCGTATCTTCACAAATGGTAATCTGAGCATTCTCTTTAGTGGGGTCAAACAAACATAATCCTTGCTGATCTTTTACACTGGGACCGTTACAATTTCCATACTCTACATAATTGTAAACGGATATCCCGCTCCAAACTAAACTGCCAATCATTAGGATAGTAAACATAAAAGAAAGAATTTCAAAATGGGTGTAAATCATTTTACCCAAACGAGGGGTTTTTTCTAAGAATTTTGAAGTGATATTACTTTTCAATCTCACATCTAATCCTGTATGACATTTCCTTAAGGTTATTTTTCTGAACACACAGTCAAAAGCTTCTTTAGCAATCTTTCTATGACTGGCAGAGAAGATGCCTAAGATGCCAAAGATGATTAGAGCAATAAAGCAGATCATGCTTTAAGGATAAATTATCGGTTTATAAAGTTTAAGGAGGAATAAGAATAAAAGAAAATTAAATAAGTTCTCTTAATGTCTTTGCGAAAAGAACTTCAGCGAGGTACATGTCTGCTCCTGCTTTTTTATATACCTCTTCCATCCTTATAGTCAGATCTTCTCTGGTGTATAACTCTGTGACGATAATTCTTGGACGAGGTGAATCTTTTCCCAGAAGTTCAACTAAAGGTAATGCTCGGTAAAGCGCGTTCAAATTTCTATCTCGGTAGTCCGGATGAACCAAGGTTGATCCGTTTGGATTGATGGTAGTATTAATAACATAAGTATCTATCGGTCCTTTCTCTCTTTCGGTTAGAACTTCTCCTATGGTTGAGACGTACTTAACTTCCATCTCCGGGCTGTTTAAAGCTTCTGCTAGTCCTTCATAACAAGGTTCTCCTGCAATTAATACTTTCTTTGGCATATTTACCCCTCCAGAACATCTAACTTTAAGCTATTTTTCTTCAAAAGATATAAATCTTATGCTCAAAAACCACTTCTACATCTCCACAACTTTTATAAACCTCTTTAACCCCTAAACCACTATGACTAACGTGTACATTCATACCACTGGCTGTGCTCATAATTTTGCCGATTCAGAACAGATGGCTGGGCTGCTTCAACAAGCTAAGTTTGATCTAGTTGATAAAGAAGAAGACGCTTATGTAATTATTCTTAACACTTGTACTGTTAAAGGGCCCACCGAAACAGTATTCTTTCGTCATCTAGAAAGTATTAGAGAAAAGTATCCTAATAAGATCGTAATTATTGCCGGATGTATTGCTCAAGCTGACCCGGAAAAGCTTAAAGGGTATTCTATCATCGGAACTAACCAGATCCATAAAGTGGTAGAAGTGGTAGAAGAAGCTTTACATGAAAATAAGGTTAGAATAACTGAATCTACTGAACTTCCTCCATTAAATCTTCCTCGAGTAAGAAGAAATCCTTTTGTCTCTATCATTCCTATCTCTCGAGGCTGTTTAGGAGCGTGTACTTTCTGTAAAACTAAAGCTGCACGAGGCAATCTACGTTCATACCCTATTGCTGATATCCGTAAAGAAGCAGAACAAGCAGTGAAAGAAGGAGTGAAAGAAATCTGGTTAACTTCTCAAGATACCGGGTGTTATGGTTTTGATATTGATACCAATCTGGCTAAATTGTTAAAAGAACTAGTAACAATTATCGGGAATTTCAAGATCAGGGTGGGGATGATGAACCCTAACCACCTCTTAAAATTCAAAGGAGAACTATTTGACGCGTATAAGAATCCTAAGATTTTCCAATTTATTCATATCCCTTTACAATCTGGAAGCACTGAAATTCTTAAAAAGATGAACCGCCAATATAGCGCAGAAGAGTTTCGTCGTTTAGGTGAAGAAATCAGGGTCTTATTCCCGCATATGACTATCGCTACCGATATTATCGTGGGTTATCCTGGAGAAACTGATGAACAGTATTGGGAAACCCAAAATATGGTTCGTAAAGTTATGCCGGATGTGATCAACATCTCTCGATTCTGGCCCCGACCTAAGACTCCTGCTGCCAAATTAGTTCCATTGCCAGGAGAAGTGGTTAAACATCGTTCTAGGATATTAACTGATATTTATCATAACATGGGCAGGATGCAGAATGAACGTTGGATTGGATGGGAAGGAACCATTATTATTACTGAGAAAGGTAAAGAGTCTAATCAATGGATCGGAAGAAATGAAGCGTATAAACCCGTATTAGTGGAAGGACAATTTAAGTTAGGCCAAGCGTTACGAGTTAAGATTGAAAAAGCTACTTCTTTTGATCTAAGAGGATTAGTGTTTGTAGAAAAATAAACTTTTTACATCTCTTTGATGTTATCATCTAACTCGCTCATTAACTGCATCTCTACCTGTTTCTTAATATCATCTTCAGTAGTTAGCTTGCCTGTTTCTACTTTGTAAGAATTTAGTAAGAATTTAACTTTAGCGTAAATATGGGCAGTATCTTTTACTAATTCTCCCGTAAATCCTGATTCTAACGGAAACTTCTTCACAAACTTATGAATGATCCCTTTCATAAAGAAAGCCCATGGTTTCATGCTCCATCGATTGGCATAATCGGTAAGTGACCAAGCGTCAAAAGTGATGATAACATCCCCATTCTGGTATAACCTCTTTTCACCATTGATAACTTCTGCAGTTTCAGTGGTATTATCTAACATAATCTTAATCTTAATCATCAAGCGTACATAGTTGGAAACATTTTTGTAAGGTCTTAATTCAACGTAAGTTCTTCTTCCACTATCACTTACCGTTTCTTCACTCTTCTTTTCTCTTTTCTCGTATCCGTGTTGTTCTAAAGCTTGGTTTATCGCAGTAAATAATTCGTCTGCTCGGTAAATCCCTTTATATTTAATTTCTCTGCCATTGATAATTAGGGCTTTTTCCAGGTAATGTTCCGAGTCGATGGCAGTATTCATTTTAGCTAGTGTAAGTATATTTGGTAGTGTTTAAATAAGTCTTAATTTTATGTTGAAGATCTTCTACGTCACTCTTGACCCAAGTTTCAAATTTTTCTAAGTGGTTACGGAAGAAATACTTTTCTGCAACAATCATGAAAAACCATTTTAAGGTGCTTCCGCTCCATTTCTCTTTACGATCACTAAAAACGTAAGCGTCAAAGGTTATTTTTACCGCTCCTTGGCCCATCTTTAAAGTTTGTCCGTCTTGTTCTATTTCTACTTCTTTTAAGTCAGTAACATTAAGCTTTATAACTATATTTATTTTGTAATAATCACTTACGTTTTTCCACGGAGAAAGAATTAGATGAATCTGTTTACCATTGGGAGTAATCTGTTCTTCGTTAACTTTCTCATACCAATCATACCCTTTTTCAAAGAAGAAAGAAGAGATTAAACTGTATAATTCTCCGGCGTTAAACAGTCCTTCATAACTAAATTTTAAATGATCAATTACTAGATGTCTTTCCGACATTGGACGGTTCCTCTTCATTCTTTTGCATGTATTTCTGTTCAAACCTTTTCTTTCCGAACAAGATCCAATATAAACTAAGATTACCTATGATCAGTAAAATCAATAGTAGCAGGGTATCCATAGCTCTTAGAATAAGATTTTTCCTTATAAATGTATCTCTCTTTTATGGGGGTTAAGTGGTGTAATTAAGGGTGATCTTCCTAGTAAGTTATATAAACCCTAAAAATTTACTTATACCATGCAGAAAAGAGATGAAGATTTGATTCATAAGGAAAGTACTCATCCTATTTTTCGTCAAAGATTAACCTTAGGACAAAGGACAGCTGATAGAATCGCTAAGTTTGGTGGTAGTTGGATCTTTATCGGGATATTTCTAACGATCATACTGGTTTGGATTCTCTTGAATGCTTGGTTCTTGATTAGTGGTCCGTTTGATCCTTTCCCCTTCATTCTGTTGAATTTGGGGTTATCTTGTTTAGCTGCACTTCAAGCTCCAGTAATTTTGATGTCACAGAACCGAGAAAGTGAAAGAGATAGAATTCATGCTCATTATGATTATATGGTTAATCGTAAAGCAGAAAGAGAGATTCGGGTATTGCATGAAGAATTGAATGAAATCAAGAAGATGTTAAGGAAGTAATTATCCCTCTGCTTTCTTCCAAAGATTCTCAAAATGTTTCTTATAAGCAGCGATCGTTTCTTTGTTTCTATTAACGATAACCTTAAAGGACTTTTGGGTGTAAATAAACGTAGCGATCATGTGGTCAGATAAAGTAACACATGCCGGGCCACAAATATCCTTGTTTAAGAATCGTACTTGAAAATTCTTCCACTCCTTCATCCTTCCTTTAAAGTAAGCTTGAGAACGAGTATCATCACAAGAGATAATCCTAGAAGAAATATTATTTTTCAAACGTAACTTATGCCAATCATCACTCATCTTTTTCCCATATACTTGAGCTAGATCTAAAGAATAACCTATTCCCAGATAGATACTATCCTTTTCTTCTACTAATTCAAAAAACGCCTTGACAATTCCATCCACTCCCGAATAAATCTTTATCTCTCTATTCCAGATAGTGTTAAAGAAATTAATATTATCACGAGCAAATTCTTTACTTTCTACATAAATAGCGATGGGAATATCTCCCCAGATAACAATAACAATTTTATCTCCAAAAGTAAAGGTGGTTAAAGAAGAGGTATCTTCCTCTGGAAGCAGATCTACTTGAGCTAAATCTAACTTTATCTCTTCGTTAGAAAGAATTCGTAAGTGAATCCCTTCTTTGACTCTCCTAGCATTCCATATTTCATAAAAAGAATCCATCACTTCCTTAAAACGAATCATGGATCCGTGCACATAAGTACCTTCTTTTTCTTTGAGGATTAAGTTTAATGCCGTTCTTACTCCTTGCTTTGAAGAAAATATCTTAACATCTGGACCAACGGGAAGACTAATCTTTAGTTTTTCTAATTCAGGAAGAATAGAATTTACTTGTTCTTGTTTCTCTTTAAGTATGGCTAATAATTGACTTGGCTCTGCTGCTTTGAAATATTTTTTATTATCCTTGACTACATAACTAATTAATCCCGATTCTAATAATTTCTTGATCCGATCGTAAGTAAACGTACGATTAGTGTTGGTTCTCTTAGCCAGATCACTAGCAGTAGCTTCAGGAACCCTAAGTAGTTCTAAATATAACTTAACTTCTGCTTCTGTCAAGCCAAATCCTTGCAAAACCTGTTCTTTAAGCATAAGCTTAGGAGAATTCTTATCTTTTTAAACTTGTCGTTTTATTTTAAGACAACATAACTATAAATACTAATTATGTTACTACTCCAGTATAACAAACAAGTTAAAAAACAAAAATGGGGGATAAAAGATGACTGAAGAAATATTAGAGAAAAAGGTATTAAAAACAGAAGTGAGTAGACCAGTAACTACGATTTTAACGTATCGTGGAGTAGATGATTTCTTCCCTGGAGTATATGGGATAAAAGGTGGTCGGGAATTATTAATAGCAAAAGATTTAAGAGAGAAAGGAGATCACTTCCCAAGAAAATTCTCTTATGGGCTGTTGGAAAGAGTGGATCAAGCCTTTGTGTATTATGGGGCATTATCTGATTTTGGAGAAACTCAGGAAGTAGAATTAGAGCGACATTTACAATACTACTTGGGAGAAGATTATCAGACTAGAGGAATAAAGATTGCTTTGGTCTCCTGCGGTTGTTGTGTAACGGAAAGAAAAATGGAAGCAGCTAAATCTTTAGGATTACCCTTTCTTGCAGGGTTAAGCACCGATAGCCAAGCAACTAAGACTATGGGAGAGATTGCTAAAGCTGTTCTTGGAGGAGAATCTTACGAATCTATAGTGGACAGATTCAGATACAGTTATGCTAAGATTGCCGATTACCAAATTTAGTTAGAAAAATGGACCGCTACCAAGAATTAGAATCCAAAATCGGGAACACTCCTTTAGTACAATATTTGGGAGAAATTCCTAATCGTAATACTATTTGGATCAAGAGAGAATGTGACAACCTCTTTGGTAGCCATTATGATCGTGTATATCTAGCTCTCTTCAAATACTTTGAAGAACAAAAAGGATTAAAGCCAGGGATGAATGTCCTTGAAACAACTTCTGGTACGGCAGGTGCTTCATTTACCGGGATTGGAAGAATGCTCGGTTACGAATGTCACGTAGCAGTTCCTGAAGGTGTTGATGAAGCGATCATAAGAGTGATTAAAGAACAAGGAGCAACATTATATCGTACGCCTGAGAAAGATTATGTCAATGGTTTTCCTGACTTCCTTCGAAACTTTTTACCTCAACATCCCCTTCTTTACTTTTTTAATCATTCCATGGGAACGCGTTCCGGTGCAGGATTTAGTAACAATGAGATAACCTTGAAAGCGTTTGAATCCATTGCAGAAGAAGTGTTAAGAGAAACAGCGGTTGATATTTATCTTCCTGCTGTAGGAAATGGATCAACTGTGCTTGGTCCCGGTCGTGTCTTTGTTCAACAGGGTACACAAATTGTTGCTTTTGAGTCAGTGCAAGCAGCGGTTGCTTACAATCAACTTTATCCTAACCGATACGAAACACGCTTTGGTATTAAACCCGGATCATTGCCCAGACATAGACTGCGTGGGACAAGTTATCAAGGGATTGATTTCCCTCACATAAAACATGCTGTTGAACAAGCTGTAATTGATGATGTTCTTTTAATCAGCGATCGCTGGCAAGACGAATACTATCATGCTGTGACGGGTAGGAATGATTTCACTTCACTTCCTCATTGGGATCAGATATTTGCTGGTCATGAAGACGTGGGCAGATCAACCCGAGCGGGCATCGCTGCTTGCTTAGAACTTGCTAAGTCCGTTGTGGGGAAAACGATGCTCATTATTGCGTATGATAATGCCAGCAGATATGACTCAGAAAGTATCTTAGGATAATATTACTTAACTCAATCCAATCTGGTCTGCGATTCCCTTAACTGCCTCGATAGCTATTTTAAAGAATTCGTCTAATCCTAATCCGGTTAATTCGATCTCTTTAATCAATTCCCTATTGCAGTTGGCAGCGAAGGCTTTTTCTTTAAATCTTTTCTTAAGACCGCTTACTTCCATATCACTAACTTTCTTTCCTCTGATTAAAGCGTAAGCATAAATTATTCCGGTCAATGTTTCAGAAGAGATTAAGGCATACTCCACTTTTCTGGTTCTTTTCTTATCTTTAAAGGTTGGAATTTCATCATATCCATATCCGTGAGATTGAACTATCTGGATAAATTCTTCATTAAAACCATTCTCTTTTAAGATGCTTTCAGCTTTAATGGTGTGCTCACTCCAATTATTTTTGGTTAAAGACCAATCCACATCATGTAATAATCCTAGCATGCCCCAATATTCTTCATCTTCCCCGAAATGTCTGGCCAAGGCTCGCATAATTGCTTCTGTTTCTAAATAATGATTCATATCACTATCTTCTTGAGGCATGGACTTGAGAAGGTCTAGGGCTTGTTCTTTGGTAATCATAATTTAGAGAAAACAGTTCTAATTATTAAATTTTTGGATGCAAATTTCTGACTGATAATGTACTTACATAAATTACTCAAGAATAAAGAATAATTGGTGTTATCTACCCTGGACTTTATGTGCCTGTGCGAGCGTAGTGAGCAAGTTACGCAAGGACCTAAAGTAGTAATCCCTCTGGAGTAGTAATTAACCAAACGGTTTATAAATTAATGATTATTTTTAATGTTAGATAGTTTACAAATGAGGAGATTAAAATGGCAACTGAAGATATATTATATGTTGGGGTTATGGTACCTAAGGATAGAGCCTACACCGCTTTTGGTGTAAGTAGTGATAAAGAACTTGGAGATCTTAGTTCTCGAAAGAGACAAGGTCTAGATGTGTGGACTTCTTGGCACGATCAAATTGTGATTGGAAGAATATTAGCTCAAAGCGGAACATCCCATGGAAGTTTGGTGTCCTGTTATAATTGGGATTTGACTCAAGTTAAAGCAGTAATTGATGATGTTGAACCAAGAATAAGAAAGCTTGGTCTAGAAGACAAAGTCAATTTAAGGTATGAGTCTTCTGTTAGAATTAGTTAATTCTATTCTTTCTTTTTTTATTGTTATGAAATGTTGAGAAGCTTATTTTCTTGATTTTAAACAAAAATTCCTCCTTATCTTTCCCATACCTTAATATGCGGTGAGAAGTCCACTTGATATTCTGGAATACCTAAAGAAATCCCATACTTTGTAACTGCATCATATTGTTCTTTCTTTGATCTGTCCACTTTGAAAACCTTATTGCGGAAGATAATGTAATGGACCTTATCATTTTTGAAATCAGCATACCAATTATGTTTAGAATCTAACGATTTGCTCAATTCTTTTGCAACCATTTCAGCTTGATCTTCTAGAATCTCAACCGTGTGTAAAGTCCATTGGGTAATCCAAGGAGTTTTATGTTCTTCAGTAACTGGTTCAACTTTAGTTTGAAGAATTTTAACTTTCTTCAGAATATCTTTATTCTCCAAACTTTCTTCAATAATTACTCCTTTGAATTTATTCATGAGTTTAGGTTACAAACTAAAGTTTATAAAAGTGTTGATTAGTTATTATCCTTGTTTCTTCTAAGGATTAGCACTTTTCCACAAATATTCAAAATACTTCCGATACGAATCGGCGATCTCTTTGTTTATCAACATAAAACATAATGGATAATCTCCTTTCCATATCACATTGACCACCCTGTCTCCATAAATGTTTATTACAGCTGGGCTTTCTAATTCTTCTGAAAGAAATTTTGTTTCAAAGCATTTACCCATAAACTCTTTTTTGGCCATGGCTTTCGTTCTGGCACTCTCCTTATGCAATATTCTTAACATAATCTTCTTTTTTTGCCTGGCTTTGTTCCACTCCTCAAAGAAACCGGGCATAATTTCATCCTCTCTAGAAATTGCTCCAATCAGTAAATGTTCTTTTCGAGCATTTCTTAGAACATCTCTTCTCATGGTTTTAAAACCCTCAATTCCTTCTAAGACCTGCGCTTCTGCACTCGGTTTTACTCCAGTTAATCCTTTTTTTAACTGCAAAACAAACTTCTCGGCTTCATTTTTGGTTTCATCCAGTTTTCGTTTTTCCTCTTCAATAAAGTCTATTACTCTTTCGGGATTGGCTGCTTCAAAGTGTTTCATTCCATCTTTAATGATATAAGAAACCAGTCCTTTATTTTGTAATCTTTTTATGCTTTCATAAACAGTAGATTTTCTAAAATTAGTCTCATGAACAATCTTCCCGGAAGGAACAGAACCTAATTCCAATAGGGCTAAGTAAACTTTAATTTCTGCTTTACTCATACCAATCTTTTCAAGTACTTTTGCATCCATAATGATAATATTGTTAACGAATATTTAAACCTTTCTTTTGGTAGTCCAATAGTTGGACACCTCATATTTATATATTCTCCATTATCTACTTACAAATAACAAATTATGAGGAATCAAAATGAAATTTAAAATGAATAAAACTATAACCACTATTGTTGGTGCAGGCGTACTATTTTCTGGCATGTTTGGAGCAGCTAATCAATGTAATCAAGCGGCACGTTCTACAGAAAGTGAGATTTTTCAAGTAGGTTATAACGTTGAAACAACTTCCGTTGATCAAGTATTTCGTGATCACGATGGATGGAGAGTTTATTCCAAAGATGAAACCGGTAAAATCTTGGAAAGGAAATATCTCCCCAGAAGTGTATGGTTCCCACCAAAATTAGAACCCTTGGGAAGAGGAGAATTTTCTTATCTGCCTCAAAGAGGAGATTCTGATTTTCTTATCTTTAAGGACCTATCTGTAGGTGAAGCTGGGTATATGAAAACTATTCAATATACTCTTGAAGATCCTCGATCGTTTTTATATCGGAGCCTTCTGGACGGAAGAACTTTGGAATATAAAGAAATACATCTGCCTTCTAACTTCAGGTTAACTCCAGGATTAGAACAATGGGGATCATTGAAACACAGAATATATGGAGTTATGAGTGAAGTAGAATAGTCTACTAATTATTCAACCTTGAAAGTAAACCTAAATCTATCCTTACCTGCTTTTTCAAAACTTAAAATTGTAAAATGTCCGATTTCTTTAGTATTGCTAACATGAGGATCTCTACAAGGTCTTTTATCAAAACCTACAAAATCAACAATAGTAAGTTCGGTTACTGAAGGAGGAACTCTTCTCAGATCGAATTCCTTCTCTGCCTCTTCTCGTTTCATCAATGATTTCTGTACCAATATTTCTCTATTGATGACCTGATTGACTTCCTCTTGAATCTCGCTTAAATTCATCCCTCTTAAATCTGTACTAGAATTAACTTCTAATGTTCCTGATTCTTCTTTAAACCTGGAGATAGAAACAGTAATCCCCTCAAGTTTATCTTCTAGTATCTTAGCCAGAATATGTTCTGCTGATTGTAGTCTTCCTTCAATTGGTTTCATGTGATTAAAAAAGATTTAATTATTTATAAAACTTAAGGATTAATTAGTCTTTTGATAATAATCAAAAACTACTTTAAAAATTCCCTGGTCTGTTGGAGAGGCTCCCACTTCTTTCAGACTAAATGGTATTAACACTGTTCCCTTGGTATCAATATAGTTTGCATCAATGAGGCCATGAAAGATGGTTCCTTCTGGTAACCACAAGGATTTAAGGTCATCAGCGGTTGGTCTTCTAATAAAGTAGAAGGTGAATCTTACTCCTTTATCATATTGGTCAACTAAGGTATCAAGTGGTTGCATAGATTATTACCTTTTAATCTCCTATAATAAGACTAAAAATATTAAATCTTTCTCAGACGTTCAGCGAAACGGTAAATAGCTATAGCTCTTTCAAGAGCAGATCTTAGAGTGTCTCCTTTAACATGGACTAAATTATTTTTTTCTTGATCAACTCCTTCTCCTAGTGTGAGAAGATCGTTATATTCTGGATTTAAAAATCTTAAATCTGTTCTTTTAATTCCCAATAATGTTGGAAAAACTGGTCCGGGAGGAATGCTATGGTTATCATAAATCTTGAACCCTGCTCCTGCTTCTGGTTCTCTAGAATACATTAAAATATCAGGGGCTTTTTTTTCTACTGCTAGTTCTTTCAAAATAGGAAATAAATCATCTATGGTTGCTAAATCTCTTGAAACAAGTTCAACCAAAGGTAGGGCATATTGATCTTTAATTCTTGGTTTATCCCAAATTCCTGTTGGCACTTGTGCGCTTACATAACATCCGTTTCTAGTAAATCTAACTGCACTTCCTACTATGAATGCAGGTTCTTCTTTAAACCCACCTACAATTGATCCAGAATGATTAATGGTGGCAGATTCGTAGGTTAATTCCATTTTAATATTTAGAAAAGATACTCATTTATAAATGTTTCTTCCATGTTGCTATTTTGCAGTAACTATCTTTGAATCGGAGTTAATGGTGATTTAAGAAGTGGTTAGATTTTAATCCTGCCAAGAAAAAGTGTTCAAATAGTTTGCGCAGACGCTACACATAAATTTATAAAATAAATCCCTTTTAAGATCTAAATAGGCTGATTCTGATGTTTAATAAAGGATAAAGATGAGATTGATAATCCGAATGGATCTAAATTATATTATCTTTTTGTTGCCGAACCAAGAGCAACACTATATGAAACCTTCAGAGTAAAAATATAAGAATTTAATTTATAAAAAATCGTGAAAATTAGGATTGTAACCTTCTCTAGCAGTATGTGGTTGGAAATCATATTGACCGGTAACGACGTCAAAATTAAGAATTCCCTCTGTTCCAGTAAATAAGACCAATTCTGTTTCAATTGGATAAGGAATCATCTTTACTATTCCCTCTCTTTGAGATACTCTCTCAAATCCTTCCACTACTCTTTGCGCTAATTTGTCTATACTCGCTCCCATCTTTGGATAGAACAATGCTGCTTTTGTATCTCCGTTTATTAAATCCTCTGAATATTGTGTTAATAGTTGATCAATCTTATGTGTGTGTAGATCAGTACTTCTTGGATCATAGTGGGTCATTATTCCATGCAACAACTTACCATTTTTAGTTCTGGAGATTAATGCTAAGCATCCATTTAAGCTTCCGGTGGTTAATGCTTCTTTAGAATATTTGCCATCATTCATAGAAACCCTAACCATTCTCAGAGGATTGTATAAAACTGCTTCCCAGCTTCCTCCTATAAGTAGGTCTATTCTATCTTCGGTTAAAAACTTTGTGTAATCCATATGATGAGAGTAAACCCTCCTTAGAGTATTTAAATCTTTCCTCTTTTAGTCATTTCGTAATGGTAACTACCAAACATCAAAAGCCTTATAAACCACTCCCTTTCTGAGAAATTAAAACAGTTGAGGTGTTAATCTAATGAGCAACGAATTAAAAATGGTTTATTTCTTCAATGAAGGAAATAAAGAGATGAAAGAACTTCTAGGTGGCAAAGGAGCCAATTTAGCGGAGATGACTTCTTTAAACATTCCCGTTCCAGCAGGGTTTACTATCACTACTGAAACTTGTGACTTATATTATCAATCCAATAAACAATTCCCGGTAGGATTAAAAGCTCAGATAAATACTTCCGTAACCAGACTAGAAGCAGAAATGAACGCTAAGTTTAACGACCCTATAAATCCTTTATTAGTTTCTGTACGTTCCGGCGCAGCTTCTTCCATGCCCGGAATGATGGATACGATTCTAAACCTTGGTATTAACGATACTGTGGTTCAAGCCTTAATCAAGAAATCCGGTAATGAAAGATTTGCTTGGGATACTTATCGAAGGTTCATCCAGATGTTCGGTGACGTAGTAATGAACGTTCCTCATCATGACTTCGAGCATGAGATTCAATCTCTGAAAGATAAGAAAAAAGTTAAGTTTGATTTGGAGTTAGACGCTCAAGATCTAAAGCAGTTAGTGCATAATTATAAAGAGTTGGTGCACAAAACTACTGGTAAGAGTTTCCCTGACGACCCACACACTCAGTTAGAGATGGCTATTGAAGCAGTGTTCGGTTCTTGGAACAATAACCGTGCTATCGCTTATAGAAGATTAAACGACATTAAAGGGCTGAAAGGAACTGCTGTTAATATTCAAGCCATGGTGTTTGGGAATATGGGGAACACTTCCGGAACCGGAGTATGTTTCTCTAGAAATCCCAGTACTGGTGAGAATAAGTTCTATGGGGAATATTTGATGAATGCTCAGGGTGAAGATGTGGTTGCGGGGATAAGAACTCCTAATCCTATTCAAGAATTAGAAACCCAAAACGCTCCAGTGTATAAAGAGTTAGTGGTTATTAAGGATAAGCTGGAACAACATTTCAAAGACATGCAAGATATGGAGTTTACTATTCAAGAAGGTAAGTTATACATCTTACAAACTCGTAACGGAAAGCGTACTGCTACCGCTGCAGTAAGAATCGCGGTAGAGATGGTCAATGAAAAATTGATCGATAAGAAGAAAGCTCTGTTGAGGGTTGATCCTAATCAGCTAGATCAACTGTTGCATAAACAGATTGATCCTAAAGCTAAAATCTCCGCCAAAGTCATCGCTAAAGGATTACCTGCATCTCCTGGTGCCGCTGTGGGAAAGATTGTCTTTACTGCAGAAAGAGCAGAAGAGTTATCCCACAATAAAGAAAAATTAATCCTCGTTAGAACAGAAACTTCTCCTGAAGATCTGATTGGAATGAATGTTTCTCAAGGAATCTTAACTGCTAGAGGAGGAATGACTTCTCATGCTGCGGTAGTTGCTAGAGGAATGGGTAAATGCTGTGTCTCTGGCTGCCATGACCTTATCGTAGATGAAAAGAATAAGGTTCTCAAAGCAAAAGATGGACTTACTCTAAAAGAAGGAGACTTTCTAACTTTAGATGGTTCAACTGGAGAAGTATTTTCAGGATCTTTAAGTTTGATCGAACCAAGTATGTCTGGGAATTTTGCTACTTTAATGGAATGGGCAGATGAGTTCAGAAAATTGTGCATTCGCACTAATGCCGATATTCCTCGAGACGCTAAAGTGGCTCGCCAGTTCGGAGCTGAAGGGATCGGACTGTGCAGAACAGAACATATGTTTTTTGAAGGAGAAAGAATCAAAGCCATGCGTGAGATGATCTTGTCTAGTACCGAAGAAGAAAGGCGTAAAGCACTGGCTAAACTGCTACCCTTCCAGAAATCAGATTTCAAGGGCTTGTTTAAAGAGATGGCCGGTTTGCCGGTAACGATTAGATTACTCGATCCACCATTACATGAATTCTTACCTAAAGAGAAGAAAGAAATTGATGAACTGGCTCACGAACTTAAAACTAGTGCAGAAGACATTATCCGAATCTCAGAAAACTTGCACGAAGTTAACCCCATGCTGGGTCATCGCGGATGTCGGTTAGGTATAACTTATCCTGAGATTACTGAGATGCAAACTCAAGCTATCATGGAAGCTGCTTGTGAGTTGGTCAAAGAAGGACAACCAGTAGAACCAGAGATTATGGTTCCAATTGTGGGTAATATTACCGAATTCAGAAATCAAAAAGAGATTATCTGCCGTATCGCTGAAGAGACCATTAAGAAATTTGATGTTCAAGTTAAGTATAAAGTTGGGACAATGATTGAAGTTCCTCGAGCAGCTTTAACTGCAGACATTATCGCTACTGAAGCAGAATTTTTCAGCTTTGGTACTAATGATCTAACTCAGATGACTCTAGGTTTTAGTAGAGATGACGTCAGCAAATTCTTGCCTGACTATCTAAGAAAAAACATCTTGGAGAAAGACCCTTTTGCCGTGTTGGACCAAACCGGGGTAGGACAGTTGATCAAGATGGCAGTAGAGAAAGGTAGAAGTGTCTCTCCTAAACTTAAAGTAGGGATCTGTGGAGAACATGGTGGAGAACCCAGTTCGATTGACTTCTGTCACAGAATGGGATTGAATTATGTTTCTTGCAGTCCTTATCGTGTGCCTATAGCTAGATTAGCTGCTGCACATGCTGCTTTGAAGAATTAGTTTTTTGTTTTTTATTTCTTTTTTGTAATAAAGCACAAAAGAATTTATAATCTCTTAACCTTAATCAATATTATGGCTTTTGCAACTCTTGATGAATCTGTAAAAATTGCATTAGATAATTTGCCCGAAGAAAGTGATGTTTTGAAGTGTTATGCTTACGTTCATGAAATATTATGGTATGGAACAGACTCAATTGTCCATGCTTATCTGATGGGTAAAGCGAGAGAAATTTTTAATGGGGCCATCTCGCGAGAAGATTTTATGAGTAAATATGATCTGAATTATGATGATTCTCTTTTATCTGTCGGCATAGAAGGGATAAGAAGAGATGGTGTCTTTATACCTCAACAAAAAGAAAACCCTAGAATCTATCTTTTTTCTAGAGATTATAATGCTAAATTGCCTTTCACGTTTGAATATGATTATGCGCGTGAATTGACCAGTAGGTGTTGGGTTCCATCTGATATTGAGGATTCTGGGCTAGTTACTTTAGGTTTAAGATGTGGAAAAGATATGTGGAAAAATTGTGTTGAAGGGTACGAATCTACAAAAGATGGAAAAGATCATATGAATCGAGATATGTTTCGTCCTGTACCTTCAAAAGACCGAAATATAATTGAGCAATTAATTTTATATTATTCTGCATTAATCTCTGAACCACCCTCACGAGAATAAAACTTTTATTGAATCATAATAATCAATCTACCTTGCTTAATGGTCAAGTAAGGTCGTTTTAATCTCTTCTTTAAAGCAATATCCTGAGTAAGAACTAAAAAACCGCCGTGAGAATAATCCACTAATAACTCGTCCACATCTCCTACAGAATGAGGAAATATTTCTACCTTCTTAACTCTGATCAGATCCGTAGCCAGTTTAGCTAGACGTTTAAACTTCCCTCTCTGTTCCTCTTGGATCTTATTTAACTCGCGTAAGGTTCCTTCTAACACTGCTACCTGTACCGGAAAATCGCATACTCTTTGCAGTTCAGAAAACAAATCTATCTTCATCTCTCCTATATTCATCCATACATTGGTATCAACAATAATCTTCTTCATCAGAACTTCTCCTGGTTAAGACTAACCACCCAAACGACTCTGGTGAAGACCCACATTAAAATAAATATTATCCCCAATAATAGAGTTAAGATAAATAATGACTCTTTGAGCATGGTAAGATAAATTAATCCTATTATTCCTGCTAATACTATTAAGTTCAATCCTAATACAACTATATTCTGCCTGATATCTTTGAAACTAAATTTAATCCATTTTCCGATTAACCCTTTTCGAGGGTGGGCAGATAGTCCGAATCCTACTAATTGTAAATAATAACCTATTACTCCCACCAATGCGACTCCTGCAAGTGCCCAGGTAGATATAGTTAAGTTATTGACGTCAAACCAAGTTGTTAAGATCAGGAATCCTATTAATGTAGAAATCCCGTTCAGAACCAAGGCAAAGAACACGTACTTGCTCCAAGAACTAAAAAAAGAATAAATCTCCTCTCCGAACTTCCGTTTCTGTCCCTCTACCATTCTTACACTCAAGATCCAGATCCATCCTTGTAAAACTAGGAATATGCCCATTAGAGCTAAGAATAGTTCAGACATATTCTTTTGCAGCAAGGTATAACTTTGTGATACACTTAATAGTTCAGTGCTAAAAGGTATTCCTGCTTCAATCAAAGTAGCATTATAATTAGCTTGTTCTAACGGTGCAATTATCCCTTGAACATTCTCTAAGATCTTGATTGGATAAGTAAGCAGCAAATATCCCATTAGTAGAATTACGCCCAATTGTAACAATACAACCAACAGAAACAACCCTTTATGTTCTGTAACTTTCTTCCAAGATTCAAGTAATACTCTCTTTAATTGCATAGTTCTTAGAAGAATATTTGTCTTTATAGACTTTTCTCTATAAGAAATAGCTCACCTCTTTTTTTACACGGAGTATAAATCTTACTTCTTTTCTCTGTTCCCTTCTAAATCCAGCTTGCAATAAGTATCCTCATCAAGAGTCTCGGAATCATAACCTTCCATAAACCCTTCTTCCTCATTGCTTAACTCATCTTCATCTATTAAATAGGCGCGGACATGTCGAGAGTAAAACTGCTCTTCTTCTTCTTCAACACCGGCCTTCGGTTTAGGTAACATATTTCTCACCCCCGTTCGAAATAATTGCCCTATTCATTGTTACAAAACATTTAAATATAAATACCTTTTCTAAATACTATATAGTATACCTATACTTTATAGGGAAATATGTTTCGGGGGGTAAAATGGAATATCGTAAATTGATCTCTTTTGGTAAAAGTAGTTTTGTAGTTTCTTTGCCTAAATCCTGGGTTAACCAGAATAAGTTGAAAAAAGGTGATTTGATTTATCTGGAAGAGAACGGCCAAAATATGATTCTTTCTAAAAACGAGAATAAGGATGCCGTAGTAGATAAAATAAGAACCATAAACATTGATGGCAAAGATATTCGTCTCATCGCTCGTGAAGTGAATTCCTCTTATATCCTGAATTATCGAACGATTATCCTTAAGGGAAAAGAGATTAAAGATAGAATTAAAGAAATTCAGACTATTCTTCAGAACCTTATCGCTTTAGAAGTGATGGAACAAACATCTAACAGTATCGTCGCTAAAGATTTTTTGAACATGGAACAGGTTTCCATCGATGAAGTGATTAGAAAGATGGATATTATCGCTCGTACTATGCTTAAAGAAAGTGTACAGAATGTGCTTCGAGATAATTATGAGAATATTAATGATCGAGATAAAGATGTCAATCGTCTATATTTCTTATTGTATCGAGCAGTATTGTATAATATGGAACACCTTTCTGCTGCTCTTAAACGACTAAAAATGACCCCTATGGATCTTTTAAATCATCAATTCATCGGATTTTACATTGAGGGGGTTGCTGATGAAGCTCGACGTATTGCTCGCCATTCCCGTAACTTAAAGTTAAGTTCTAAAGAGAAAAATAACTTAATGACTTTTTATGGCAAGATTGAACAGTACTACTTGGACACTATGCGGGCTATTTATGAAAGAGATTATCATGGTTCATTGAGATTGTCTTGTATAAGAGAAAGTATCAATAGTGATTTAGATCTCTTGGAAAAGAACAATGTTGAATTTAATTTTATGATTATGGTCTCTCGAATGCGTCGGATGTTAAGTTATGTTCATAGTTTAGGAAGAATGGTCTACCAAGGCATTACTATCCCGGAATAGTAAATTCCCCATAATATTTATAAATGGGGTTTGTTTTTAACCACGAGATGGCAACTAGAGCAGATACGCTTATCGCGGATGATCTCCCCCTTACTTTTAGAGAGCTCAAAGCTTCGCTTCGGTCTCCCTATCGTACGATTAGTAATGTTCGAGTAAGGGATCGTTGGGAAAGTCATCATGCTCGGTTTCTCCGATTAAGGCTTGAACATAGTAAACCTCAAAGCAAACAAGTAACTGTTAAGAGATTTACTGGGGCGCCAAGCGATGATGAACTTGCTTATAGATATCAACATGATTCAGCAAGATTATATCACTCAGAAAAAACCAACTTGGACCTTATTTCTCAATTTGTTTCTCAAGACTTAGTTCCTCAATTTTATGGGGCGCATGACGCACAAAAAGTTATATTTATGGAGTATCTTAAAGAAAATTCTCTCTCTTCCTCTCTAATCGCCGTTGCAAATGTTCAAAGAGGTTCTGGTTTTTCTGCTGAGGTTGCAATCCAGAAGAGACAATTGCTAATGGGGGGGATAAAGAATCTGGCTCGTTTTGTAGGAGAATGTAATGCTGAAGAGGACACCTTAAACCGTTTAGGAAACTATAAAGCTGACTTTGATGCTCGTAGAAGTGGAAGAGAAACAGAAGCAGAAGATCTCTTTAAAACGTACTTAACTCGAATTTGTTATGCTTTAGACCCAAGTTTGACTTTAGGAGAACCATATAGAAGTTCTAAGATTATCTCTCAATTAAGAGAAACAGGACAAATTGATTTAGAGGAAGCAGTAAGAAATATTTTTGTTTTGAAAACAGCATTAAACGAACGTGCTTGGTTACAACATGGTGATTATAATGTGGCCCATATGTTTGGAAATAAAGTTGTAGATTTGGAAGATTTTGGTTATGGTTCTTGGACTAGGGACTTAAGCACTTTCTTTATGGGTGGTATCGATAATATTTCTGTTCCCGAGGGAAAAGAGCTTCCTCAATTTATTGCTTTGTTTTTAGCCTATAAACATGCTTTCCAGACCGGTTCACAACAATTATGTGATGATCTTGACGGAATAATGAGTAGTGGAGATCTTAGTCGATTAAATTGTTCTTACTTAGAACAGATTAAGGCTATAGAAGACCAAAGAGCGTATGCTGACTTTGTGTTTGGTTTTTTTGCTAGCGCTATTGAAGAAGGAGTTCATCTAGATGCTACTCTTAGGCGTTATACTCCTGATCATTTACAACAATTGGTTGATGGATTAGTAGGATACACTCCTACACAAATGCTTGATTGTAAAAGAAAGTACACTGAGGAACTGTTTAAGGTGGTAGAAGACATCAGTCCTTTAACGCGTTTATGTACTCATCCTGAAGGAGTTCGAGATTATTTTGCTACCCTCGGTCAAGTTTTGACAACCCTTAAAGCAGTAAATCTAGACCCCTCTTGTTTAAGCAGGATAAGAAATCCTAACGATACTGCTGCTGCAGTGTATGATTCTTTCTTAGCATCTTCTGCATTATCCCTCCCATAAATTTAAAAGCGTCTTTTATTATTCTAACCCATGGTCACTGAAAATCGTTATCATTCTTATCATCGTAAAGAATTGCCTTTAGGTTGTCGTTATTGTGTTAAAGGAGAGAAATTGGTCTTGTTCGTTACCGGAATATGTCCTCGTCATTGTTATTTCTGTCCCGTTTCAGATCATAAATCTCAGAAAGATTTGATCTTTGCTAACGAAAGAGAAGTTACTTCTTCCCAAGATATTATCAAAGAAGCAGAATTGATGCGCGCGAAAGGAGCAGGTATCACTGGGGGAGATCCTTTAACTAAGATTGATCGAGTAGTGGAATATATTCAACTATTAAAACAACATTTTGGGAAAGAGTTTCATATCCATTTGTATACCTCTTTGAATCTGGTTACAGAGGAAATACTAAAGCAACTGTTTGAAGCAGGATTGGATGAAATTCGCTTTCATCTAGATCTTGAATCAAAGCTTCTATGGAATAAACTTTCCTTAGCCAGAGAATTTTCCTGGAAAGTGGGGGTAGAGATTCCTTTAATCCCTACTAAAGAGAAAGAGACGTTTGAAGTATTAGAGTTTGTTAAAGATAAGATTGACTTTCTCAACCTGAATGAGTTAGAAATTGCTGATAATGCCCAATCTAAACTTTCTGATATGGGTTTCTGTGTTAAAGACGAACAAAGTTATGCTATTGCCGGATCTTTAGAATTAGGATTAAAGATCTTAGAATATGCAGATAAGAAAGAGTTAGAACTTCCTATTCATACTTGTACTGCTAAACTTAAAGATTCAGTGCAATTAGCTAATCGTCTTAAAAGAGAAGCAGAAGGAGCTAAACTTCCGTTTGATCTGGTGGATGAGGAAGGGATGTTAACTCGGGGCGCATTATATTTGCCTGAGCTTGTTCCTGGATTTGAATATCGTCAGAAGTTAAAAAGTATGGATATGAGTAAGTTTGTAGCGGTATTAAAGCCGTTGCTGGAAAGGGTGAAGAAAGAGTTAAGATTAACAGAACTTGACTTATATTTAGATGAAAAGAAACCTCGTATCTTATTATCCAAATCTAAGATTAAACAAAATCGTGCTTTGTTTAAGAGATTAAAACTGATTCCAGCTATCGTTACAGAATATCCTACTGCTGATCAGTTAGAAGTAGAAGTAGAATTGTTTGAATAGGCTAAGAGATATTGTTGCTTAATCTTCCCCTTTAAACTTAAGATATTCTTCACGAGTGAACTGATGTGCTGATTTAAGCTGAGAATTAATTAATACATTCTGTTGAGCACTCCATTCCTCATCAGGATGAGTTCTTACAAAATCTGCCCAAAAGATAACAAACTCTTCTCTCTGCTTTTGATTTTGTTTAGAGTCTGCCATGTTCTTTTAGAATATGTTTATACTTATTAATTCTTTCGTCATTAATGTTGAATAATCTTTGTAAGAATAGGGCATCTTCTAAGTCTTTTGGACTAGTCAGAATAAATCTTTTATATGCTACCTGAAAAGCAAGGTTGGAGATTAAAAGTTCACCTTGTTTGGTCTGTACAGAAATCTTTTCTTCTAAAGTTATGTAATCGATAATATCTTTAGTAAATTTTACTTCCATATTTGGGATGACTTTCCCTTTTTCGGCAAAACGAATGGCTAACCCACTTTTCAACATGGAATATAACTCCTCTTCGTTATCGGTATTAATCGCCCAAAATCCCATTTGTATTAATTCAGAATAGATTAGATGGAATTTTTCTTTATCTAAGGGAGTGATGAACACATCTACATCTTCCGTTCCTCTAGAACGACCAAATAATAGTGCTACATATCCGGAAATAATAACATAAGGAGTGTATTTCTCAATAGCTCTGATGAACTTAAGAACAAATAGATCTAATTCATTTAAATCTCGTTTTAATACAATATGCTTTTCATCTATTATTTCCATTCTTACTTAGAAGAAGGTTTTATATTAAAATCTTTAGTAAGAATCTAGTTATTCTCTTTCTTACCCGCTTCTTCCGCTCTCATTCCTGCTACTGCTGCTAGAACTAAATATTTCTCTTGTTCTTTTCCAGTAGATCTTTGAGCCAGATTAGTATAAAACTGGCCCACAAATCTTTCTGTATCTGCTTCTGATTTATATCCCGCAGCATGAGCTAGTTCATGAGTGATTACATAATCTAACATCATTTGAGTATCCAGGATTCCATATGCTTGAGCCATTTCTAAAGCTCTTTTCTCTATCCCTTTTCCATCATAATTACTTAACAATACTGCTTCTAAATCGTTAGTTCTTAATGCCGCAACAGTATTTTCTCCTAGATCTTCTGTTCCAATACCTACAATGGGAGTAAATTTCTTACCTTGTTGTTTAACATAATTAGTAAATGCTTTTCCTACTTTAGAATCTAAATAATTATTGACTACTTTTTTCATTACTCGAGCTTCTTGTTGATGTGCTTCCTTTCTATCACTTTGCGGGTGGACATACATTTTGCCATCATTTCCGATAACTGCTCCCCCCATAGAATAGAGTTGAAGTTGGAGAAGGTTATCCTCTCCCAAAGAAGCATCCCCCAAATAATCTAAAGAATCATCAATAGTACTATAGTGAGACAGAGATGTAATCATGGATACTCTTAAGACAAACTAGAATAAAAGTATTATGGAAAGAAGTGAGACATAAAAGTATTGCTATTGGGCAGGCTTCTTATAATAAAGAGCTTTCTTAAGTGCTTTTTCTGCAACAACTCCTTGTTCTTCATAAGCACGTAGTAATCCTACTGCATCATCTATCCTCATTTTGTCTTTATCAACAAATTTGCTTACTCCTGTATATTTAACAATATCCCCGATATGTTCTTTCTTGAAATGGGAAGCAGAAGCTGCATTTAAATTATTTTGTATTTGTTCTGTCATACCCGGTCTTAATTCTCCGTAGAAATGGTCAAATGTAAATCTTTTTCCATATTGTCTTATATGTTGAAGTAGTTGAGCTTTAGTAGTTCCAGCATAGGCATTCATCAACAACTCTTTCTCCATATCTCCTAGTTTCTCTTTATCTCCTTCCTTAACCTTAAAGACCTGTTTCGCTTTAGAAATGTAATGATCTGCCATCTCATTAGCAAATCTTTCTTGAACGCTATCCTCATCTAACAAATCTGTGTCTACTTGACCATCTTTCATTAAATGCTTATCGACCGCGGCATCATAAGCACCACGGTGATTACGTTCCATGGTAGAAAGCATCTTTTTAGCTGCCTTAGAAAGCTTTTGAAATTTAGCAATATGCTCTGGAAGTTCATCCTTTTTATCTGCCATAATTAGGAATTAAAAAATTTATGAATATAAACCTTTCGTTGCTTGAGGATATTAATAACTAAAATCTAAACAAAAACTAAAGAAAAAAGATTAAATTGAGCTTAACGTGGGGTAACAATTCCCCCTGGAAGTACTAAAGTGCTCCAGTAAGGCTTGCTTTCTAACCATTTTTTAGGAATTGCCCCATACTGTTCGAAGGTTCCCATTAATTCTGCTTTGGCTCTTAAATCTACTCTGTCCATAACAATATGGCTAGTATCGGTAATTCCGACATAACTTAAAACGTCCCTGGTACTTATTCCGTCTAAGATTGAGATATGAGCTCTAGCTCTTAGTTCTATTTTATCTTGGTAATGGGTATAATCCTGATTATTAAGATATTTCATAAATCCGTCAAAATTAGTATTTCCTTTAGCAGAACTTACGAAAGCAGTTACATTTTCCCTAGTGAATCCATAAAATCCGTCCATAGCTAATGCTTCAGCGATGATGCGAGTTTCTGGAGTACCTTCAATAGTTGCATTTAAGCAAGAAGATAAATTATCCACTAAAGTATCCACAAAAGTTTGTCTGGCACTGTCATCTACTAATTTTTCTAAGTCATCATAAGTCCCGTCATTAGTAGTAGCTTGAGCAAGATCGTAAGCTTGCCTGATTCGACGGTTAACAGTTTCGATACTCATTCGTGCTTGTTTCTGTGCAGCTTGATAATCTCCAATTGTGGCCATTTTGTGTATTTACCTCTTTTGTTGGTTAAATAATTGTTGATACTACTATATAATCGTTCTAATATATAAATCTTTTGGTTAAGTTATTACTTAATGGGGGTAACTAACAAAACCTTTATAAATAACTGGCTATCCCAATAGTTATGACAAAAACATATGGTATTATTTCAGACATGCACGACATCGATATTCGTGCTGTTCCCGCAATAATTCAAATTTTAAAAGACGAAGAAGTAGATGCTTTAGTCTTGAATGGTGATCTCTTCGGAGAACGATCGGGGTATAATTCTCAAGATTACTTTGCAACTCTTCTTGATCTTGCTGGCCAATCTGGTTTAGAAACTTATGTTCTTCCTGGAAGTCATGAAGAAGTTAAGATTTTTGAGCCAGTCTTAGACCACTTTGTCGGAAAATATGGTAACTTAGTTAACACCTTAGCTCATCCTAAAGTAGAACAAGAGGATCATCATTTAGTTTTTCTACCTGGTTCTGACTGGAGAGCTGGAGATGCAGTTCAACATGGTTACGCTCTTGAAGATCAGAATCCCACTGGAGTTTATGCTAATCAGGAAGGATATATTAGAATCTTTAACATGGTAGATCTCCAAAAACTTCTCTCTGCTCCCGATAAGACTATTGTCTTTAGTCATATTCCGGGAAAATTTAGTTGTGTTGAGACCGGTGTAGATATGGCCGAGTTCTGGGAGACTAGAAGGCAGTTTCAATTAGGGGATCAAGTTTGTGAAGTCGGAAGTATCTTTCCTGGACCAGTTGGTTATGAACTTGTCAGGCAAGGTGCGCCGATAACCTTAAAGAAAGAAAATCGTGGCAATCCACTCTTAAAATCCCTTTTTGAGCGGTTAGGAGTTACTAAAAACATTACTGGCCACTTTCACGAATCTGCTGGAAGAGCCCATGATTTAGAATGTAAAGCTGTTGAAGCAGGACTATTTGTTCCAACTCTCTTTTATAATGCATCTTGTATGGATCGCTTAATGGTGGGAATGGTTTCGGTTGATGGTCCTAAAGTAGCTTATGAGAACATCAATCTTAGAAAATATCTTGTCAAACTGTAATCTTACAATGTTTGATAATATAACAATAATTTCTTTTTTCTAAACTCCATTCATTTCTGTAAGGTATTTTCCTTGTGACCAAAATGTCTCACCACTCCCCTAAACTCATATAAGTATGCAAAACATATAATGAAGAATAAGATTTAATTGTCACAACCGAGGAGATGAACAATATGGCTAAAAAAGAAAATAAGTCTGTACAACCTAAAAATATTAAACCCGTCGTTGCTTCTAATGCACCTAAAGATACTTCTTTAACTGGTGCGATGCCTTCAACCCTTCCTAAATTACCTCCTGAAGTGGAGAAGAAGTTGGAAGCATTAAAAGGTAAATTAGATAGTTTCAAATCTAAAGTTTTAGAGAAATTTGGTGACTATATTACCGGGATAGCACTTTTACCCCCAGAGAAAGCCATGCCTAAACCGGAAGGACAACCGGAAGAACCTTCTAAAGAAGAGAAGAAGATTGATGAGAATAAAATTCACGTTTTAGTTTTAGTTGACGATACCACTAGTCAAAAGATGACTAAAGATGAACTTTATCAAAAGTTTTCTACCATTATCCAGAAGATTGCAGAAGAAGTGGACAAGAATATTGTTCCTCAGAGTGTTCTTTTAACTGATCTATGGCAGAATTCTTACGATGCTAAGTATGAATTGAACAAACTTATCTCTATGAGTGCACCTATCCATGATACCGGAATGTTGGCAGCAATCAAGATCGCTGAAATCCATAAATCTATGGTTATCAAGAAATTTGATAAGTATATTTTAAGTTACGTTTTAGCTGGATCTTTAACTCAAGGAAGAGCTACTGCTCAGTCTGATATCGACGTATGGATAGTTATTGATGATACCGATGTAAAAAAGATGACTCGGTTAGAGTTGAAGGATAAACTTCGAGCGATAATTATTGGTATGGGAGTAGAAGCGGGCCAGATGACTGGAATTCAGAATAAATTAAACATCCAAGTGTACATCTTAACCGATTTCTGGGAATCTTTGAAAGAGGCTAACCCCATAATTTTCACTTTGTTAAGAGATGGAGTTCCCTTTTATGACCGAGGAATTTTCATGCCTTGGAAACAGTTGTTAAGAATGGGTAGAATTAAGCCTAGCCGAGAAGCTATTGACTTGTTCATGAGTACTGGTGAGCAAACTATCAGTAGGGTAAAGTTAAGACTGAAAGATATGGCTATGGAAGATACTTATTATGCCATCTTAACTCCCAGTCAAGCTGCTTTGATGTTGTATGGATTACCTCCACCTACACCTAGAGAAACTCCTGATGTATTAGAAGAAGTTTTGGTTAAGAAAGAAAAATTGTTGGAGAAAGAATACGTAGACATCTTGAGAAATAATGTTAAAGTCAGAAAAGATATTGAACATGGTACTAAGACTGAACTTAGCGGTACTGAGTTAGATCAGTTGATCAAAGATTCAGAACGATTCTTAGAACGTATCAAGAAACTGTTTAAGGATATTGAAGAGATGCACGACCGCAAGACTACTGTCATGTTATATGAGGAAGTAGTTACCATTATTCGTGATGTACTTAAACAAGAAGGGATCGAACGTGCTGGAGATGTGGATCTAGTTAACATCTTTGAAAGAGAGTTGATCAGTACTGGAAAAGTTCCAGCTAGATTCTTACGTGATCTTAACGAGATTATTGAATCTAAGAAAAAGTATGATGCCGGTAAATTGACTAAGATCGATGTAGAAAATGCTCGTAAAGGAAGCACAGGTTTGATCCAATTCTTGATTGAATACTTGCAACGCAAGCGTGGCAGAGAGTTTGAAAGAGCTAAGATAAGGATTAAACGCGGAAACAAATATTCCGAGATTGTGTTATTGGATAAGGTTGCTTACATTATCCATGACATTGATGCTCGTGAATCTCATAAGATCGAGAAAGCTAAGATTAATCCTGATGGTAGTTTGGGGAACAGAGAAGAAAGTAGCTTGGAAGAATATGAGAAAGCTCTTTCTAGCACTACTATGCCTCAACGAGCTTTCATTAAAGAGCCTATCTTTGATGACATCAAGAACATTTTTGGCCGAGATGCAGAAGTGTTAGTCAATTATTAATTTTATTTTTTTGTTTCTTTTTCTTCTTTCTCTAATCTATCTTAACTTACTTTCTTTTCTCTTAGATATTTTCTCATTAACAAAATATTTATATACCTCATAAAGATTCTATATACTAAAAAGAGGTAAATCATGGTCCAAAAAAAAGATAGTCCTGTAGAAGAATCATCTTTCTCCAGTTTTTTGAGAAATTTAAAAGATACTTTAGTCAGCAACGTAGTTGGAAATATTAAAGATAATCTTAAAGAGAAGATCAAGAAGATCGAAAAGAAGATATTCCGTAACTTAGCTGCTTTTATCTTCTTTTTGTTAGGAATGATTTTTATATTTATTTCCTTAGTGTTCTTCATAGAATATTATTTAAAATTAAATTTTGCGTGGGGATTTTTAATCTCTGGAGCAGGATTGATACTCATTTCTCTAATCTTTAAATGGTTAGCGAAAGTAGACTAAAAAAGAGGTACTTAAAATGGTTAAAAAAGTAGTAAAAAAGAAAGTTGGTAAGTTTCAGAAATCAGTGCAAGGGCACTTAAAGAAGGTTAAGGCAAGGTTAAGAGAAGCTGAACGCAAAGTACATGGCGCTATGAAGAAGAACCCCGAGAAAGCTGCTTTAATCGCTGCCGGTGTAGGAGTAGCTATCGGTGCTGCTGTAACTGCTGCTATCTTACGTCATAAGAAGAAGTAAGTTTTATTTTTTTATCTTTTTTTTTTAAATCTAAACTTCTCATTTTCGCAAACCATTTAAACTAGATAATTATCTCTTGATTATGGCAAAAAAAATAATTAAAAAGAGGATTAAACCCGTTTCAAAACGACTCACTGCCAAAAAGATTAAACCTATTAGAAAAATAGCTCCTAAACGGAAGCTCGCAGTGAAAAAAGTTGTCAAAAAAACTGTTGCTAAACCAGTTATTCCTAAAAAAACCTTAGCGGGAGTGGTTACTCACTTTTATGATCATATCAGCGTAGCTGTGATTGAAGTGATGAATGAGATTAAACAAGGAGATAAGTTAGAGTTCGTGGGTCATGAACATCAATTTGAACAGAAAGTAACTTCTATGCAAGTTGATCATCAAAAAGTTGCTGTGGCTAAGAAGAAACAGGTTATTGGGATGAAAGTACTTCAACCGGTAAGAGAGAAGTATTTAGTCTATAGAAAGTAATCTTTTCGTTTTTAATTTTCTTATGTTTTAAATGATTAGAAATATGAATGGGGCTGCGAGGACTTTCATGCAGCGTTTCTTGCTTGCTTTTGAACCCCGGCCTGGCGGCCTTTTGGACGAAGTCCAAAGGTTGAAGACTTCAGGCTTCATCACCCGAACCGCCAATCCTACCAAGCTAGACTACAGCCCCATTAAATATTTAAATTAGGTGAATAGTTAAAAAGGTTGCGTTTGTAAAATGTTCGTAACCCACGGTGGAGAAGGACTTTATATCTCCCTAAATAATCAAGATAAGCAACAGGTAGAACTAGAAGGAAGAATTGAATATACTCTGGTTGGAGATAAAAATGCTAAGGTTATCTTATCTGTTCAAGAAAAAGTTAAGCCTGGTCCTTTATGTAATTCCGGATTTAATATTGTTTCTCAACCAGAATTTGGGGGTCATGAGATAAAAACCCAATATGATGTCTACCTAAGCAGAAAAAGATGGCAAGAATTAATGACTATTGATCCAGAAACAAGAGCAGGTCATTTTACCAGTAGAAGCATTTATGATCGTATTGATATCAATTATTTTCCCATTTGAGATTGATGTCAAAAGGTTATTGTTTTAAAATAGAAGAAATATTAACTCTCAGAAGGAGCATCCGTAGCTTTAGCTATTATTGTTTAATGCATAACCCCTAAAGAAATAGTCTTCTAAGTCAAGAGATGATCTCATTTTTAACTCTACTTTATACCCCAGGAACCATCTGGATCCGGTAAGAGTGACAGAAGTTTCGTTTCTGTTTAATATTCTTGCTGCTTGCACTCCTAATCTTTCTCTTGCTTCGGGAGAAAAGGTCACGGGAATAATTCCTTTCTTTAGGGAGAAATGAGGAGAAAATACGGTAATGTCCGTTTTTCCATCATTTTGCTGAGCTAATTCATATCTTATCCAATTTGGTCTATCTTCAGGTCTAGTGATCTTCACTGAATCAAACCGATAATGATAATGATTAAAAAATTGAGTGTAAGTTAGTTTTCCTGAATGATCAAGGAGGATGGCATCATAATTCGTTTCACCTGCCCTAAACTCATTAAGCGCTTTTTCCAACTGACTAGCAGGAATAATCCTTTCCTCTTTGACTTGAGAAATATCTTCTATCCCTAACTTGTAACACAATTCTCTTTCGTCGTCTTGATGTGTCCAAGCTGTTAGCATTCTTAACAGAAAGATTTACTCCTTTAAATATGTTTAGCAATTAGAGAGTATATATGACTAATCCTTCTTCTTAATCACATAAAATATCTCATTACTAAACTCTAGAACTGTGTAAGGATAACCTAACCTTCCACACAACCATTCCATCCACCTTCTTCTAGGAGCATTCATAGGCTTACCGCTCATAGTTAAAGTTGGAAAACTAATTACAACCCACTTAACTGGAATAGCTACTAACACTTCTTCAGTTTTCTTATGACCTTTCCCTCGGTCTAAGATATCTGTTATTTTAAACAGAAAAGCTAGATCTGCCGAAGGCAACTTTTTAACTTCTTCTCCCTTAGAAACATCTAAAACTGCTGCCTCCCCCAAAATCTTCTCTCGTCTAAAATAATTATTAATTAAAGCGATTTCTTTCTCGTTAATATCATAAGCATGATATTCCACCTTTTTTAAGTTCATAAAGGAATAAGATAAAGGATTAACTCCACAGCCTAAATCTAGAATTATTTTGGGCTTTCCAGTAATAGTAAAGATTTTTTTATATAATTCTGGATAAAAATAACTTCTTTCTTTGGTGGAGGAATGAGCAGCTAGAATTGATTCAGAATCATCCCCTTCATTGATCTTAATGTTTTCTACTCTAAATAACCCATAACTTCTTCTTAACTTTGCACGGACTTCTTTAATCAGTTGTTTATAATCTGAAGAACGTTTATTTTCTAGATTTATTTTTTTATTTTGAGATAGGTATTTCTTTACTTGCTCTAATACAATATTATCACTAATTCCGTTTAATTCCTTTTTTCGTTTAATCTCTTCAATAAGTTTATCCATTCAGGTATAACATTTATCTAAGTACTAATAAATTTATCTTTTAAAAGAATTAAACGCGATCGCTTATTTCCACTCTATGAACCCGAGCGGTTCCTTTTCCTTCGAAGTTTGCTCTTGCTTGAGTAAAATAAGGTTCTAATGCATCTCTTCTACTTGCCGGAAGATATCCATCGCGTAATTGTTGGAGTTGCTCAAAAACTAAAGATCCACCTACCCAATAAGTTGACTCTATTTCCTTTATACCGTATCCCTGATTTAAACATCCTTTTATCACATTTTCCGCAGCGTCAGCGAGTTCTCTTTTAGTAATCTTAAAGGATTCAACCATTTTTGTAATCCTATGAAAAGCAAGTGCAACGTTATGTCCTTCAGGGCTTCTCACCGGATCATCCATCGCTCCCATTTTACAAAGTAAACCGGTTAAATCAAACCCTCCTTGAGTAATGGAGTCGTAATATCCTCCCATACTATTTTCAATGACCCACAAGCCCGATTCCTTTTTCTTAGCAGGATCTAAATCAAAAAGATGAGCGATACAGAAACAATCATTTTTATAACGACTATGTGGGGGTCGATGATCATATTCATAGTTAGCCATCCATTGAGCGGTAGGAGACTTTTCATGTCCGGTTAAAGCAAACAATCTTAAGGCTCCTTCATCTGGACTGGCCATCATTTCTGTCAATGCATTTAAGTTAGGTCCGTTTAATCTTAAACCTTGAGCAACTTCTTCAAATTCTTTAATTAAAGCATAAGCCTGATCAATTCTATTCATAAGACAGTAACCAAATTATAGATTTTATAAATATTCATGTACTAGAAAGATACTATTCATAGTAGAGCAAGAATCCCACCACAATAAACACAAAAGCCCATAATACTAAAGATAAGAAACTAAAAGCAAAGCCCATCACTAAAAAAACCCGATATCTTTGTGCGTACCAGAATTGTCTAGTAAGATTGGTCCAATATTGAGTAAAAATATAAATTATTCCTGCAATAAGGAGGATTATTGCCCCTAATGTGGTCCAATACTGCTGAAGTATGGCTATCACTACTGCTAAAACAATTAACATGATACTAATTAACCATACTTTGTTCCAGTTAAACTGAATATTCTTCTGTTCCAAATATTTTTGCAGTGATACTAAACTATAATAATGAAATCCTAGAAACACTAATACTGCTAAGTATAAGTTCCACCAATCTTTGGTCTTTAATGCATATAACGTTAGAAAGAAAGCTCCAAAAAAACCGCATAAGGATAAGACTATAAAATCAGAAACTTTATGCATGTCTCTTTGTTCTGCAGAACTGTACTTTCTGCTTAGGATCAATCCGATAATACTCCAAGCAACCGGTAAAGAGAAGAATAAGATTATTGGATATTTAGTAAAGTTTAAAGAATAATTTAAGATAAATAATAATGCTGAGAGAACTAAAGTAAACACTAACCCTGATTTAAAGATGAAATCCCAATCTTTTGCTTTTTCTTCCTTAGTATAATGATAACGAACCATCTTAAGGGATAAATTGGGGAGAGTATAAAAAGCTTTTTAAAGCGCAGAACAATCGTTATAGTTATGTCTGATACTTGGGAACTTATCCGTAAATCTACTAAACGAGCTTGGCACTTCTTCTGGGAAGAAGATTCAGTATGGAGCTGGTTAGCAAATATCTTAGTGGCGTTTATTATCATTAAGTTTGTGGTTTATCCCTTATTGGGATTAGTTTTAGGTACGGGATTCCCGTTAGTGGCAGTAGTAAGTGAAAGTATGGAACATGGTTTGCACGATGATATTCTCTGTGGCCAAGTGTTTGATCAATTCCCAGAATCGTTTGATAATTATTGGGCTACCTGTGGCAATTGGTATGAACAAAATGGGATAACTAAAGAACAGTTTAAACAGTTTCCCTTACGTAATGGGTTTGATAAAGGTGACGTGATCATTTTATGGAGAGCTAATTCTCATAATATTCATCTCGGAGACGTTTTAGTGTTCCAGGGAGGAAAACCTCAACCGATAATTCATCGGGTAGTTAAGATTTGGCAAGAAGATGGCTCTTATTATTACCAGACTAAAGGGGACCATAATTCTGGAAGTATTACCGGTCCATCTGGAGAAACTAATATTGGTATTAATAGAACTTATGGAAAAGGATTGTTAAGAATACCTTATCTGGGGTGGGTAAAGATTCTGGTAGTAGATTTGGCTGGAATGGTTGGAATTCAGATCAGCGGATAACCTAACCACTCTAAATAGATAAATTATATAAATCCCTGGCTTAATTCTAGTTAAATTCGAATATAAAAGGGTGGTGTAATATGTTTTGTCCAAAATGTGGATCATTGTTAAGGCCTAAAGATAAGGGTGGAAAGAAAATTCTTTATTGTAGCTGTGGGTTTACTAAAGGAATGGAAGGAGAATCTGGCGAGATTCATGAGAAATCCGAAAATGCTGGAAAAAAAATTGAAGTGATGGAAGAGATTGAAGTTCATCCTAAGATCAAGATGACTTGTGATAAGTGTGGAAATTCTATCGCTTATTATTGGACTCAACAGACCAGAGGAGCAGATGAGCCAGAAACAAGGTTCTTTAAATGTACTAAGTGTAAACATACTTGGAGAGAAAACTCTTAATGGCTTTTTCTCCTTCTGATTTACTTAAAGAACTTCAAAGTGATGAGATTTATACTCAGTGGAAGAAACTTCATTCTAAAAGTTATCTTTCCCACTTTTTCTGTTCGATTAATTCAGATTTTATCTTACTAACCCCTTGGGATTTGGGTTGGTATGATCCTAATGATGGTAAGATTACAATCTTTACTCACTTACAAACTGGGTTTGAGATCAAGCCTGCCGATGACGTATTTAAACGAGATGATGCTAAAGTGGAAGAATTAGATTTGAATAAAGTTAAAGTTACTTTAGATCAAGCAGATAAAACCTTTCAAGATAACAAGGTTGAGTTGTTTCCTAAAGAAATCTTTGGCAACGGATTTATTATTCTTCAACAGTTTAATCATCAGTTGATCTGGAACATTACTTTTATCACCCATTCTTTAAAGTTTGCTAACTTGAAGATAGATGCGGGAAATGGTAAGATTTTGGAACACAACTTGATTAATTTTGTGGAGAAACAATTAGGTAAGAAACCTAACTAATTCTTCACCATAATCTATATATATCTAACTCTCTTCACTTTTCCCATGACAGATTCTGACCCTTTTAAGGATTATACTGCTCACGCAGTTGGATTAGACAAATATCGCGTTTTAGAAATAGGGGTGGGTATTGTTTCTATGTTAGGATATTCTGATCATGATGATCCTGATCTAAATGCTAAAGTGTTTCATTCTAATCCTGCGCATCTTTCTGATGGTAGTGGAGGATATACCCCTGAAAGAACCATTATTTATCTTCCTCAGACTCATCAAGGCAGAGATGATTTAGTTGTTCTTGAAATCACTCCTGATATCTTAATAGAAAGATTGTTTGATCGTCAGAGTAAGACTATCCTCCTGGCTCCGGGATTATCTCCAACGATTCTGGAAGATTTGGAAACAGTATTAAAGAGAGAAAGAACTGCTCTCATGAATAGGTAAATCATTTCAATCTTTTACTTTTTAGTTTTTAATCTTATCTTAATCATTATCTCTTTCTCCATATAACTTTTATCATGTGTGACTTTAAGTTATATATACCACAAAAAAGTAGAATTTATATACCAGTAGATTTTCATTTTTCTTGATAGATGTTTAGGAAAGAGGGGTGGTAGGTGTGACTAAAATATCTTATAAAGCGCAAACTAGTTGCCAGAAGTTAGAATCTTTTTTTGGCAAGAAGAAAATTGAAGAGATAGAGGAAGAGTAGGTCTTCTTTCGTTTTTATTTTTTTCTTTAAATATTCTCTAGAACAAAATTATTCCTAAACTATCTCTCTTTTAACCGCAGCTCTTTCTTCAGCTTTCTGTCTGCTTGTTCCTGATTCCATATTAGCCCTTACATGTTTAGCAAAAGTAGGCAGGACTCTTTGCATTTCTCTAAACATTTCTTGAGTTAAAGTGCGATAAGAATGGTGTCCTCCTTCTTGAGTTCTTAAAGGAATCAGGTAAGCCATCTGTCGCGGATCAGCAGCATAAGTGTATTGAACCTTATGTCCCATCAAAGCAAGATATTGAGCTTGTTCTGGCATCTGGAAGGCTACATCTTTCCAGATAGAATAACTGTACTCCATTGCACGTTCATATCGTTCTTTAACGAAACTTAATTCTGGCTCTTCTATAAACTCTGGCAATTCGAATCCATGTTCTGGACTGAAACGTTGTCTTAAGATGGTTCCTTTACGATGTCTGGCTAAATCGCGGAAAGCACCGTTATCTAACACTAAATCAAACACTAGTAAGCCTAACTCCGCAGCTTTTCCCATAGCATCATGAGCTCCACGATCCTTTAAGTAAGCATCAAAGATATGTTCTTTAGCTGTAGGAGGCAAGGTTCGAACTCGACTCAGAATTTCACTAAAACGCTGATTGGAATATTCTGCTAAGAAAGCTGCTGCTAAATAGTTTTCTGGGAATTCAACCGGAGAAATTAGATGTACAGCATTCTTCTCTCTTCCAGCAACCGGACTTTGTTCACTCTGAAATCCTAACTCTTGTGCTAAATCCTGCATACGAATATCTCTTTTAACGGTATGTTGATTAACATCAATGTGACTTAATAAGGAAGGAGACACCATTAATCCCTCAACTAACATATTATACCCGATTAATTGCACTTCTTCTAATGGTTGAGAGAGTAAGAAACTAATGTGGTCTCTTAATGTTCTGGCGCTCATGGTCATGCCTAAACTAGTTTGTACTGATAAAGGTAAAAAATAACGGGTTATATCTAACATTTTCGCTCTTACAGTTGATTCATAAACTGCTTTCTTTTCAAAGTTCTCTCTTTTGAACACTTTTTCTTCCAGGAAGGATCTTACTTCAACATTGGAAGCAGCATAATCTTCCATAATTTTCTGATGGAATGTATCTATTCTTCTAGAAAATTCCTCTGAATATCTTAAGGTGGGAGGAACCACTAGAGCATTTTTCTCAAAAGAAACGTAGCGAGTAGATTTCTCTTGGTATGCTCCTAACACTGCTGATTCTAAGAACTTAGTAGCTAGTTGTGAGACTCCCTCTGTATAAATCCTGATCATATCTCCTTCGGCAATAGAAGCATGACCATATCCGATAACATACCTTTCGTGGAATGCTCTGGCCTTATCTAAAAAGAATTCTAAACTAATCCCAGGATTAGCTCTTATTTCTCTGGCAACTTCTGCTAAGGGAACATATCCTTCAAAAGTTCTACCTTCTCCTTCCAGTTTTCTTTTTCTTTCTTCCATCTCTCCAAATACGGCTAGAAGACGATCTCTTCCTGAAAGTTCAGAACGGCTAAAACTTCCTATGTTCAAAGCTAGAAGTTCATCCGGAATTCGTCCAGGATTGACTGCGTAAACATTTCTATCTAAATTAGTAAAGAAGTGTGATAAAAAGGTTGCTTCATCTGGAGCGTACTCTTCTGCCCGGTAAGCAGTTCTAATTAAAGAAGTTAATGTTCCCGTAGAATACTGATCTGGATCAATCCTTAACTTAGCAGCGACTTCTCTTAATTCTTGATGTATATCTCTAACCATTATCCCACTCCAAAATAAATTCCAAACGGCTCCTGTTTTAAAACCTTTGTAACCTCCTTCCTAGAGTTAAAAAACAGAATAAAAAATAAAGCAAAAAGTAGATTGTTGATTAAATGTTTTGCAACACTTTAGCCAACTTTACGTTTCCTTTTTGAGATTCAGCCAATGCTTCAATAGCTTTATCATAATCTCGTTTGGGCATGCCTTTAGCTCTTTGAAAAAGTCTGTTGGCTAAACTATTTGCTCTTTCTGCTAACTCTAATTCAGTCATCATCTCTTCTAATGTCTCTGAAGGAAGTTTATACTTTCCACTAACTAGTGCTTCTCTTAAAGCATGAAGATCGTCACAACCCAGAAGGCTAGATCTACCCGATTGGTTCTTATCAATACCTTTAAGATCAACTATCAACTGATATGCCTGTTGAAATTCTGGAGTGCTTTCCATCTCTAAAAGTGCATTATGGGCATGGTCTAACATCCAGCGATAATTCTCTACATTAGTGATCCTTAAATTGAGAGTATCTTTCTCAAAGTAGCGATATGCTTTTGGCCCAACATTCCCAAATAATACTGGTTCTTCTAAACCGGTTAATTTCTTTCTTAGATCACCTAAGACTTTAACGTAACTTCCTCCGCGATGATTTCCTAAGAAATTATCACCTAAAGTGAAATCACTTTTCTTCACTCCTTCTTGTATTCCGGCTAAACCTAAAGCCACTCTTAATTCAATCCCCAGCGGAATTAAGTGTCTCTCTGTAAGATAGGGGTCGGTTGCTCCTTCCAGTGCTTCTGTAATCATTCCTTCACGGCTATCTAAGTATACTATTTGTACTTCCGTTTGCAGATAATCATACTTTGGACCCGTTCCCTCAAAAGTATCTTTTGTAACCTTCACTTCTCCAGTTTTTACGTCTCTAACTAAACCATAAGTTAAAGAGGTAGTTCTCCACTCTGCTGGTTTGGTAACTTGATCCTGAGAAGGATGAAATAGATTAGTGTGTGGATGAAAACCCCAATTTCCTTCTATCTGTTCTAATGAAGATAAGAATTCAACCAATCGATCATATTTTTTAACATAAGGTTTAATTCCCTTTCCTAATTTATCCGGCTGAAAGATCTTTACGATATCTCCTAAAGAATAAATTTGAACATTATGTCTAGATAAATCAACATTAAGACAAGGGGGGTTATAATCCATTTTGATCACCAATAAACAATCTAAACTTCTTTTTTATAAGTCTTTATCTGTTTAATCATAACTATTCCTTTATAACTATATATTTAAACCAGGATGAAAACCTTTTTACTATGATTATCGGTATTACTGGCAGTTACGGAGCAGGGAAAGATGCAGTTGCAGAAATTCTGCAGAAGATGAATTTCTATCATGTTTCTTTATCAGATCTGATCCGAGAAGAAGCCAAGAAAAGAAAGATTGAACTAGTAAGGGATAAACTCATTGATCTGGGAAATGAATTACGTGTCAGGTATGGAGCTGAGATTCTGGCTAAAAGAGCTTTAGAGAAGGTCAAAGACGGCGAGAATTATGTTTTTACTTCAGTACGTAATCCGGCAGAAGTTGAATTGTTGCAGAAAAGAGAAGATTTCTTATTGATTAAGGTGATTGCTCCAGAGAAAGTCTGTTTGAAACGTTTGGTGGCGAGAAATCGTGAGAATGATCCAAAAACCTTGGAAGAATTAAGAAAGATATATTCTCGAGAAAATACCTCTAATCCTGCTTCTCAACAATTGCTGAAGGTGGCCAGTATGGCTAAGGTAACCCTTAACAATGATTCTGATCTAGAGACACTTAAGAAGAAAGTGCAAAGGTTAGTAGAAGATCATCTGTTTGAGTTGCAACCTAAACGACCAGATTGGGATCATTATTTTATGGACATTGCTGAAGCGATAAAGATGCGAGCGACTTGCATGGGACCGAAGAAAGGGGCGATGATTGTCAAGAATAAACAAATTGTTTCTACAGGTTATAATGGAACTGCTCGTGGAATTGAACATTGTACAAATGGTGGATGTGAACGCTGCACCGCTCGACATCTGGGAAAGATAAAATCTGGAGATTATTCATTAACCTGCACTTGTTGCCATGCAGAAGAAAATGCTATTGTACAGGCTGCACATCATGGTATTTCTACTAACGGTGCTATAATGTATACTACTTTTACTCCTTGCAGCACTTGTGCTAGGATGATCATCAATGCTGGAATCGTGGAAGTAGTCGCTAAAATAATGTATCCTGACGACGTCGGAACCGCTTTGTTGAAGGAAGCGGGAGTTAAGCTCAGAGTTCTTCAGTAATCTTTTTTCGATCAAAACACATATAATGTATATACTTTTCCGAAAGCTTTATAAATAACCCCCGGGCCAATTCTAGTATTAACTTAAAAGTAAAGACAAAACCATGGTAGACACAACTTATACCTTTAGAGGACATTTAACTCCTTGGAGTATAGGACACTTTGTAGTTACAGAAGTCCCAACCGCTGAAGGATTACAACAGATCTTAGACTTGTCTCCCAGCTCAAGCAGTTATAATCCTGATCCTTCTGTTTTGGCCGGTCCTTTACGACAAGGTAAACATGTCTGTTATTATGGTACATTCTTTAGTCAGGGTGGTTCTAGAGGGGCTGATCTAGAATTAAGGGTTGCTCCTCCCGTAAATGGGTATACTGGACTAAAGATGTTGGGTGATATTCTCGGACATAAAAACGCTATTGTCGAAAGCAACCCCGGAATTGGAACGGTCCGTTTTAGTTATATCTCCAAAGATATGATTCGTGGAGAAATTCCTTTCCCAAGAGTTGCTGATCCAATTAGAGTTAAGAAATGGTCTCGTTATTAAGAACTCTTAATATTTTATCTCTGCTTTTCATTCCCGATTTAATCTCTACTTTTAATCCCCATTCCTTCTTGAAGAATTTAATCAATTCTAAATTCGCTTTATTCTTATCTGGAACTGCTTGTAAGTAAAGTTTTAGTTTTCCTTCTTCCTCAATTAATTCTTGGCGTGAGGAATGGGGTACTACATGAACAGATAAGGTCCCATTTTCAATATATTTTTTTATCTCCATTTCTCTTCCAATTGGGAATGACAATAGCTTAATATATTTAAGATTTCTTCTTTACTGATTATGGTTCATGATGCTAAGGATATTATTGAATTGCAATATTCTACCAGGCCGTCTTCATTAATTGTTCACTCTTATCCCTTGAAAGGAGATGCTTCTGAAGGAATTTATCTAGGATATCGGGTAGAGGGATATTCAAATGCTGGATTAAATTCACGTTATTTTGAATTTAAAACTGATGTATGGATGGATTTAGCTCTTCCTCCTAGAATCTCGAGAGTAACTTTCGAACAAGATGGATTAACCATTAAAGTTGGAAGAACTCAAGTGTGGTGTCCAGATTTTAGAGACCTCTTTGAAGCGTTGAAATATTGTTGTCAAGATCGTGCTTTTTGTAATCATCCGGAGTTGGTTAAACCTTCAGGAGCACATTTAACTCTCTATTTTGGGATTGAAGGAACAGAAAGAGAGCAGCAATATTCTCGAAAATATCTTCTAGATCCATTAAGTAAAGTTCCTGAAGAGAAAGCAGAAAGGGTGGTTAACAGTTTCTTAACTGAGATCGGAACCCAATATTCTCGTATTGATTCATTGTGTGGATTATTTATCCCTACCTTTGTCAATATGAAAGCGTTAAGCACTTCTTTGGAAGTGGTTTTAGCTCGTGAAGGTGTTCGTAAAGTATAATTTTTCTTTTATGTTATTCTTCTCCATAAATTTATAAAATGCTTCTGGTTTACTTGATTTATGAAATCAGATAATTTAGATTCTCGAGTGAATTTTTCTGAGTTGGAATTAGATCGGTCTAGAAGAGAACTTTATAATACTGGAGCGATCTTACATTTTGCCGGAGAAGCGGGATTAATCTATTATACTGGTTTTAAAGGAATTGTTCTTACCATTATTCAAAACTGGAATTCTGAATCTGGTCTTGAAGTAAACTTAGGGAACGTTGGACTAGGGTTGGGAATATATGTTTTAACCCAAATACCTGCTTTTTATCTTAAGTTCATATCACAAACTAATGAAGAACATCGAAAATTATCCGAGAAACTTCAACGGGATGCGACTGAAAGAGAACAAAAAAGACTTCCTCTAAGTTCTTGGTTAGATACTAAACTTGGTAGAGTATATGATTATCTTGCTAATCATCCTGCAGTGGTTGAAGATAGAGTCAAACGTTATACTTTGATGAGAAGGAAGGTTATTGGTTAATTAAAAATGGTATCTCCACTTTGTCCTTACTTCAATCGCTGCAACGGGTGTACTGCTCAGAACGTTGAATATAAACAACAACTTAACAACAAGAAACAATGGGTAATTAAAGAATTAGCTTTATCTCATTCTCAAACTTGTTCCGAAGTCCAAGTTTTTTCTGATAAAGAATATCATTACCGTAATCGAATGGATTTTGTGGTTAAGAATGGCAAGATTGGATTAAGAAGTAGAGATAACAGTTCAGAAGTGGTCGATATTGATAATTGCCCCATTGCTGAAGAAAGGATCAATGAGATGTTAACAGAAGTACGTGAATTCTTTAAGAAGAAAGAATTGTTAAGACAAAATATTGTTTATTATATTGTAATCAGAACCACTTCTTTAGGTGATTCTTCCATCTCTTTTGTTCTTAACGAGGACTCCAGCAAGATTAAAGAAGCACAAGATATAATTCGAGAGTTCTCTGCAACTACTACTGCGAAGAATGTGCTGATTACTTATACTACCCCTGAACAGGATGAATCTGTCTCGGAAGAATTCTTTGCAGTTAAAGGAAGTGATCAGTTGCAAGAAGAATATCTGGGAAAGAAATTTTCTTATTCAGTGCAGGGATTCTTTCAAAATAATACTTTGTTAGCAGTAAAGATGCAAGAGTATGTACACCAATTGTTGCAAAAATACAATACTAAATCTAGTTCTCTCCTTGATTTATATGCCGGAGTAGGAACTTTTGGTATAATTAATGCTGATTTATTTAAAGAAGTAACAATTGTGGAAAGTTTTGCTCCTTGTATTGATACTGCTAACTTAAATCTAGAACAAAATGAAGTTAAAAATGCTCAAGCAGTAGTGTTAGATGCCAAACATCTACGTAAAATCAAATTAAACTCTCCTTTGTATGTAATCACTGATCCGCCTCGAGTGGGCATGGACGAAAAGACTATCCAGCAGTTGAAAGAATTAAAGCCTGAAGTGATAGTTTACGTTTCTTGTAATCATCAGCAACTAGCGAAGGATGTGCTTAAATTTAGTAGTTATGAGATTAAAAGTGTAGCAGTGTTTGATTTATTTCCTCAAACAGCTCATCTGGAAACGGTAGTAGAACTGGTGAAGAAAAAATAGAATTAAAGATAGCTTACTTAAATCTTGGGATTAATGCAAGTCCAGTAATAACGCCTTGATATGGAGTATGAGGATTAACTCCAAAACTACCAGGTTGCAGACCTTGAGCGACAAGATATGTTTCTTTGTAATTTACTACCACTTCAGCATCTGCAGGAACTTCTTTAAGAAATTGACGAGGAGTACCATGTGTTTGACCACGTGATCCTATACCCTGTTCAACAACTCCTACCACAGAAACACGCACTCCTTTAAAGGTGTAATCAGCAGCAGTTCTACCAACGGATTCTAAATACAATCTTGGGTCAATATCCAATAAGTTTTCGAGTCTCATGTTGTTAATAGAACGGAGTTTTATTTATAAACCTTTTGACATTTACTACTCTTAAATAGGACCATAATGTTAAGATGTTTAATAAACATACTCCTTCTAAAATATCTCTTCCAGTAGACAAACATTTATAAAATAGAAGATGCACTAATCACTAAAATTACATTTATAAAAGTAAAAAATGGGGTGGAAGTATGAGATTAATTAATGCTGAAAGTCTTTTAAAACCGAAAGAAGCAGTTAAAGAAATTTATTGTCAATCTTGTGGAACTTTAGTTTACGGTCCTAATGATTACGGAACCGAGATTGATCGTGCCAAGAGTAAGGATTACTGCAAGTATTGTTATCAACGTGGCGAGTTTACTCAGAAACAAGTAACTCAAGAACAGATGACCAGAAGATGTGCAGGATTTATTTACGCTCGGATGAAAGTTTCTAAAGAAGAATCACAAAGACAAGCACAATTGTTGATTCCAACTTTAAGACGCTGGCGCGGATAAATTATTTTATTTATTCTTTAAAATGGCTTTTGAACATAAGATTTTATACGTTGGGAGTGGTAAGCTTTACGAGCAGTTATCGAGAGCATCAACCAGAATTCCTGGAAATCCTTTTGAGTTATTCTTTTATTCGCAAGCAGTACTAGACAGAACTGTTACGGCTGTTTCAGATGGATTTCATCCTACAATTGCTGATACTTCTCTTCCAAATCTTGAAGAATTTTTAGGTAAACATCCTGAATATAAAGGAGTGTTATTTGAATACTCTTTAGTGAAAGATGCAACTCCTGGAAGGATCAGTTCTCTTAAGAATGCCGGTGCTAGAAAGATTGGCGTTGCTGCTCTCCAGAAGGAAGATAATCTTGAGGGATATGAAAGTGTCGTAAGATTAAGTTCCAAAGGTGTTCCACTAAATATTCAAGAAGGATTAGAAGCATTGGTGTCTCCTCTGGAGTAGTAAACTGCACACAAATATTTATAAATAATTATTCTTTTTACCTCTAAATGGATACTTCAACCCTTGAATTACAAAGAGCTATTGTTGCAAAACACTTAGCCAACGATTTTCCTTTACTTAAGAAACGTGCTAGTGCCACTGCAGGAACAGCGGGAATTAATCCACTAACTTTTTCTGCAAGTTATAATCTTACTGGAAGAAACAGTGACCAACATTCTTTTCTCCCTAATTTCGAATACAGTTTGGGAACAAGTTATTGGTTAGATGTTCCAGGTGATTTGATTGGGGGAACTATTTATCACGAAAGAGATAAAATTAGAACCTTTCTAAAAGGAGGTACTTCTCAAAATATAGAAATTGCTTTTCGTCATTTAACTGATTTATTCCAATTAAGAAATCTAGCTCTTGAAGGTAGACTATCATCAATTCTAGCCGTAGATGATAAATATCGAGCTATGCTTCCTATTGAAGAAAGTCAAATCAACACTAATTATCATTTCCATGCTACTTGTGCTACTCGTACTGAACTGGTAGGAATTATGGATATTGATCATCCTGGTGCTGAAGAAGTAATCCAAAAATGGTTAGAAACAGTCGATCGAAGATTTGATGATTATCGTGGACTTGAACCCCATTTCCAAGAAAAAGATGCTTCTGGTAGAGATTTAGATGAAATTGTAGGTCTTCAACCACGTAAATATAATAAAGAAAGAAATAAGTTACATAAAGCTACTTTTACAGAATTAGCCGATGTAATGAAGCAAGCAGACTTAAAATATAGACTTAGAAAGTAAAAGGAAAGTAATTATGACTATTGATCATCAATTGCAGGATCTTATTCTAGCTAGAAGAACAACTGATGAGGGCGCTTTGTTAACCAAGACAACCAGTACTTCTTATGGTGCATCTAGTAATGGGTCGATGGTAAATTCAAGACATGGTTGGACCTGGTCTGGAAATGTTCATCATCATCATTTCCTTCCAGGTTTTGGTTCTAAAGTTGAAGCCGCTTATGGGGTAAAGATTCCTCCAGAATTTTTATATGGGGGAGATTGTGTCCACGATGATGAAAAACATCAAATCACCGTTAACTTAAAATCCAGAGATGGTCAGCAGAAAATAAAAGCTACCTTTCCCGCGGTAGGTGGATTGTTCGAGCTTAGAAATAAAGCTGCTGAAGGATCACCTATTATGCAAGTTGAGAATCAATATCGAGAGGATTTGCCTTTTCCGGATAGTAGAATAAAAACTGGTTTTAACTTCGCTGCTTCTAGTTATACTCGTGAGATTACTGCAAGAATGTATATTGATCAACCTAATGCTGAAGAAGTAATTAAAAACTGGTTAGATACCCTTGAAAGAAGAGTTGAATATTATCGCGAGCTAGAAACACATTTTAAATATCAAGATGCTTCAGGAAGAGAATTATTCGGAGCTAGGCATCAATCCAACCGCTACGTTCAGAGAATGACTCAACTTAACAAATCCTTGTTTGGAGAATTAGCTAGAGTTTTGAAAGCGGGAGAAGTGGATTATGAATATAAGGTGCATTAATTATAATCTTCTTTTTCTTTGACTAATTCTAACATCTGGTCTCTCATCCTTTTCTTACCAATAAAATCATACACTACCTTAACTTTCTCTAGAGTGTAAGGATTCATTCCAGTCCAATACATACAAGTAGAATCTGTCATCGGAGTAGGAGTAAATAATTGAAACTGCTCAATATTTTGTAATTTTTGTAATTTCTTTACTAGTAGAGCTACTTCTTTTTCATCATCACCGGGATGACCAATCATGAAATAATATCTTAAATCTTGACCTTTACTTTTATTCAGCTCCATAAAGTAGCCATAAAATTCTTCAAAGCGATCATTCTTCTTGCCCATCAGATCTAACACTTTGGGAGAAAAATGTTCCGGAGCAATTTTTAAGCAGCCGGAAATATGATGTTCAGAAACTTCTTTGATGTATTCTTTTGATTCCAAGGCAAGATCGTAACGAATTCCGCTACGAATAAATATTTTTTTAATCCCTTTAATTTCTCTAGCTCTCTTCATTAAGTCAATGATGCGAGCATGAGTTCTATTGAGCTTACCGCAAGAGATACAATTTCTTCCGCATTTAGTGGCACAATCCATTCCATACATATTGGCAGAAGGTCCACCTAGATCATCGATATTCCCTTGAAATTCAGGATGTTTAGTCAATCTTTCTATCTCTTGAAGTATATTTTTTTCAGAACGCGAAACAATCTTGTCTCCTTGATGTAAAGTAATGGAGCAGAAATTACATCGGCCAATACAACCGCGATGAGTCACAACTGAAAATTTAGCCATCCCTAAAAGAGACTCTGGATGTAGTTTTCTCGTGTAAGGTAAGGAATAGATCCAATCTAGATCTTCAGAGGTGTAATTGGGAAATTTATACTGGATAATGTAATTATTGTCATATTCTTGTGCTAGATTCTTAGTGTTAGAAAATTTAACTTGCATTTCGCAGAATTTACTTTTAGATTTTGGATCTTCTTCTTTTACCTCTTTAAAACTAGGCAATAATTCTATCTTCTTATCCTGATCAAGTTCTTTGCTTAAGATACAAGTTCCTTCTACTCCTCGTAAGTCTTTACCCTCTTTTAAGCGCTGAGCAATCTCGATTACTTGCTTTTCTCCACTTCCGTAAACCAAAATATTAGCACGAGAATCCATTAAGATACTCTTCCGAATCTTATTATCCCAATAATCATAATGAGCAAAACGGCGTAAAGAAGCTTCTACTCCTCCAATGACCATGGTACAACCTTTGAAATATTCTCTTAATTTATTACAATAGAAAGTTACTGCTCTTTCTGGTATCTCTGTAATAAAAAGATGGGGGTCATCCATCCTTCGACGTTTTAGTGGAGAATAATTATATAACATACTATCAACAGTTCCAGAAGTAACTCCAAAGAATAATTTTGGTTGACCTAATTTTGTAAAATCCTCTTTAGTCTTAGGTTTTTCAATCACACCGACAGAATAACCTTTAGCATCTAGAACTCTAGCAATAATTCCTGCCGGAGAAAGAGGATGATCATCGTAATATTCTCCGGAAATAATAATAATGTCAAACTGTTCTTTTTTAGGATGAAGAGAGATCATTTTATTTCTTTAAATCTCATTAATGGTTAATAAATACTTCGTTCAAAATTATCTGGAAGTCGCAATAAAATATTTAATCTTTGACTAAATAGTTTAAAATAAAATGGAGCGCATAACTAATAATTTAGGATTATATCTTTTAGGTGAAGACATCTAAACATTTTGATTAATTATTAAATGTTTGAGACCCCTTATTTTTGATTATTATTTAAAATCTTTAAGTGAGGATTATCGGTTAAATACTATCTCTAAGTTACACCCTATCCAAACAAATTTCCCATTTTTTCTTTGAGCTCATCGTCCATTTCGCTTATACTTTTAGTTCCGTACAGATTCATAGTAATGCGATAATCTAAATGACCTAAGACCCTCTGAACAACTTCTAAAGTTAACCCTCTATCTTTCAATATACGAGCACAACTGTGACGAAATAAGTGGGGGTTAATATTCTTTAGGTCGGGGTTAGGATTAGTGATATTAGCCCTTTGGCCAGCTTTAGCTACAATTCTATTTATTTCTGTTGAAGAGATATGTCCTTCCTGATTTAGCGAGGAAACCGCAGGAAATAAGTATCCTTTTGATTTATCTTCTAATACATATCGATGATATAACTTTAAATCTTCTAATAGTTGGTCTGAAAAAATGGTCGCCTGGCGTTGAATATTTTTCTTACCTAAAATCACAATCTTGGCATGTTCGACATCGATATCTTCAATTTTTATTTTAGCTAACTCAAACCGACGCAACCCACAGTAAGCTAACAATTTAATAATTAATTTGTCACGAAGACTATCTGTAACTTTGATTATTTGTTTTATTTGGTCTTCAGTTAGATGATACTGGCTTCGCGAGTACCCTTTTCTAATTGGTTGGACCATATCTTCTTGAAAATGTAACGTTTTATTTAAATGTTTCGTTTTTGACATGTTTTATGACATTAAAAGACACACTTTACACAAAATGTGACATTCTTGAGAGATAAGGGAGTTTAGTCTGTTTTGGCTGGCCCAGGCAGAAAAATAAGGGTACAATTTAAGGATTAAATTTGTAAGTATCGCTTAAAAGTTTCAGAAAGAGTTTTTTGAAAGAAAAGTGCGTCAAAATTGTCAAAAAAGTTTTCGAAAACGGTAATTCACAAATATTTTACTATTTTGCAAGAAAGATTTTTATAAGCTTCCCCAAAAATGAATATATGAATTTCACAAATGAAGAATTGGCAAAATTTTTAGTCAAAGCTAAAATTCAAACTTACGCTGGAGAAGGTAAAGAAGTTTCTCCGCAAAGACCTGGTTTTAAGGAGCTAGAATACTTTGAAGGGGATTTTGAGTATCGAGATAGTTATTGTGGTTTTTTCAGTGCTCCTGGCCAAGAGATTGTAAGATTTCGCGGAGAACCGATTTGGGCAATGTCTTACAATGGGGGCATGATACCTGAATTTAGATCAGAAATTGCTTTTGCAAGTCGAACTTATCAATTTCTTAAATTAGCTCTTTCTAAGGTGGAAGAATCAAAACCCTACCGAGGACCAGCTCATTTTGAGGAAGGTAACTGGGTTTACAGAAGTTTTATTCAAGGAGATATTACTCTTTTTAATGGCAGAGAATCTATCTTTCATCGTAGAATTAAAGTTTACGAACAAACTTATATGGGCGGTTTGATAGTTTCTAAAAATAGCACTCCCCAGTAAGAATTATCCTTAACTATCTGCTTATAGGTTCTAGTTTTAGATAAGAAGGTTATAGAATGAAAGAATTAATTAAAGATTAATTCTTTCGGTAAGAGACATCTAAATGTTTTAAGCAAAACTCAAACCTTGAAGAATAAATTCTCTCCCTAATTATTTGATTAATGCCTAAAGATTTTAGAACTAAAATAATTAAGTAAGAATTATCTAAGCATTAATTGAAGACTACTCAAGGCGCTTAGAACTTTCCCATTAGCATCAGTAACAAACAATCTTTCTGCAGATGTTCCGGGTCGAGTAGTTTGTATACGACGTAATAAAAGGGTAAGTTCGCTCTGCAATTTCTTTGCCATTAACTCCCACTCTTTTTTGGGTTTGGTTTTAGTCAATGCTTGCAATTCCACCATTCCGTGCATTAAAACTCGATAAGTTCCTTCTAAATCATCATTTCTAATTCTTGCTTCCATTTTATATCACCTAAATAATAATTAAAAATAAGTCATTTAAATCGTTTTCTAGACTATCCCACATAATTCAACATTTTTTTCTGTTGAATCTCTTCAGCCTTTTGACCTTTATTTAACAAGCCTTTTAACTTTTCTTCAAATTCCTGTGCCTGTTTTAATAAAGGTTTAGGATCAACATTTAAACCGGTGTAAGCATCTAAAGCTTTAATGATTTCAGCAGCAGCTTTGCTATCAGGCATATTGCTATGAGCCTCTGCAAAGAAGGCCACTAACGACATTTTAACGTCTTTAGCCAGTAAAGCTCCTGTTGCTCCGACCACAATACCTTCCATTAAAGGTTTTGCGTATCCTCCTAATTCCTTACCCACAGTTCTCATTCCATTAGTGTAATAAAATACTCTACCTGCATCAGGATTAGGTGATCCAACTCCTTCTAAACAGATAATCTCTTTAGCTTGTAAGACATCAGCTAATTCTAAAATTAAATCTGCTAGTTTCCAACCCAAATCCTTTCCGATGTTAATTGCATGCACGATAACAATATTATATTCTTTATTGTAATGAATAGACATCGGTTCTATCACCCGATTTTGATGTACAGCTACCATAGCAGGAATTTCATCCATTTCTACAATGCCAATCTTCTCCATCTTCAAATGATCCATTAAATATTCTGAAGCAATCGTACCAATTAATCCAAATCCAGGAAATCCTTCAATGATAGTTACGCCCTTAGGCTTCTTTTTAAGAATTAATTTCATCATCATCACCTTTTTATTTTGAATGATTGTGGTAGATTTATCTGGTTTAAATATCTTTCTGGTTTTGAACAATGGAGACTAGTTATCACTGCATAGTGAGTATAATAAGAAACATTTATAAATTAAAGCCTATTTAAGTTAAAAATGCTTACTTCAATTGATCTTGTTGGAGAACATCATCTTGATTTATGTAAATCCGGGCGTTATCTGAACCTTTTCCGTCGAGCTCGTCCAGATCACATTGTCTTAGAAGGAACATTAGATCATTTTCATATCGTTCAAGAAAACTTAAAGAAACTTGAATCATTATTTCCTCTAGAAAGAAGATTAAAACTAAGAGAATTAGTGTGTGGGGGATATTTAGCAGCTAAAACTTATCAAGCAGAAGTTTCGGGAGTGGAACTTCATTTTCTTGATGAAGGAGTAGATAAGGTTTTAGAAAATCTTGATGAACAAAATAGAAGGACAAGAAACGAACCCGAAGAAAGAAAGAGATTTACAAGTGATACATTCAAAGATGCTTCTCTTCATGACTATTTGATGATTTGTGGTATAGGCTTAAAACGTAGTTATGAAGCAGTAAAAAAAGAATTGGGGAATTGGGCATTTGAAGGAGTTTATGATATTCTAAAAAATGGTTCCCCTGAAGACATCCTTTTTTTTCAAGAATGTCTGGATTGCACTTACCTTTTGCCACCCGATAAGGAAGATAAGGAAACACATGATTTTTATCAAATGAACGAGCGAGATCAAGCAACGGCTGAATTAATTAAGGGATTAGATGGAAGAATAGTGTGTGGTAGTGGATGGAATCACATATTTGGTAATCATCAAAATTTATACACTAGATTAAGAGACGCTACAAGGTCTATTTCGGCACAACCTCTAGTTCGCTTTCACTCTGCAGATGAGCAAGAAGGAATAAATTATTCTGCCCTATGTTCTCTCAGATTAAGTATTTTAAAATATGTCCATGGTGAGTTCCTTGAACAGATGAATTCTCCTCGTCCTTGAAACTTATTTTCGTTAAATCAAACTAGAATTCCCATATTCAAAACTATATTTTATAAAAGGACACCTCTTTTCTCCTAAAATATGACTTTTAAAGATTTAAAATTGATTGAACCAATCCAAAAAGCGTTAGCTAAAGAAGGATATACTGTTCCTACTCCTATTCAAGCTCAAGCTATTCCGCCATTATTAGAAGGTAAAGATTTGGTGGGTATCGCTCAAACCGGAACGGGTAAGACTGCTGCATTTGTTGTTCCAATACTTCAACGAATGTCTTTAGATCGAAAACCTAATGGTGGGATCAGAGTTTTAGTTCTTGCTCCTACCCGAGAATTAGCAGCACAGATTGATCAAAGTTTTTCAGTTTATGGACAATTCTTAGGGTTTAGACACACAGTAATATTTGGAGGAGTAGGCCAACAACCGCAAGTTAAAGCTCTTTCTCGAGGAGTGGACATCTTAATAGCTACTCCTGGTAGATTACTAGATTTAATGAACCAAGGATATATCAAACTTAAAACAGTTGAATTTTTTGTTTTAGATGAAGCAGATAGAATGTTAGATATGGGGTTCATCAATGACGTACGTAAAGTTACTTTAGCTTTACCTCAACAACGTCAATCTTTATTTTTCTCAGCCACCTGGTCTGGAAAGATAGCTGACCTTGCCGCCCGATTATTAACTAATCCAATTAAGGTAGAAGTAGCTCCTCAAGCCACTACCGTAGAGAAAGTAGAACAACGAGTATTTTTTGTTGATCAAAATAATAAAGACTTGTTGTTGTTAGAACTGTTGAAGCATGATCATCTTAAATGTGTCTTAGTTTTTACTAGAACTAAAAGTCGAGCCAATAAAGTTGCTAGAATGCTTGAAAGAAATCATATCGTTGCAGATGCTATTCATGGCAATAAGTCTCAAGTTCAAAGAACTAAAGCGTTACAAAATTTTAAATCTGGTCATTCAAGAGTATTAGTAGCAACGGATATTGCCGCTAGGGGCATCGATATCGAACAAATCTCCCATGTAATAAATTTTGACTTGCCTAACGAGCCAGAGAGTTATGTACATCGAATCGGACGTACAGCTCGAGCAGGAGCAGATGGAACAGCATACTCATTTTGTGCTGCAGATGAACGTAACTTCCTTCGAGATATTGAAAAACTTACTCGAATGACTATCCCTATAATAGAACACAAATATCATTCTGAACAGGCTAAGAATGCTTTTGGTGCTGCAGCAACCTCGTTAGTAGATAGATCTAGAGGAAGATTTAGTCACCATAGTGGTCCTCGAAGACCTGGTCAAGGCGGTCCACGAAAGCCGTTCAGAAGACGTTAGTCTTTTCTCAGCAAATGTTTTTATATTTCAATTACTTTAAGGTATAATATGGCTCTAACTCAAGTAGAAAAACTTATTCTGTATTCCTTAGGGCAGTTTTACAAAGTGATCAATCAGCCATTAGTAGAGAAACCTCTTACTTTAAGGACCTCAAAGATAACGTTTATCGATTGGATCTTATACTCGGGAATTGTAACTAAACAAGAACGTGCTTTGTATAAGAATCTAGAGAGTTTAGAGGACCAAAAACTGATTAAATATGATGATCACGTGATTTTTTTTACTCCCAAAGGTCTGAAGGAGTTGGGTAAAATAGAGATAGAATTGCACCAATTTAAAGATATCGAAAAATATTTTGCTTCTGGGGATAAACCAAAAAGAAAATTGCAGACTACTATCAATAATTAGATTTCTAAGGTATACTCAAAATAATCGTCCCAGGGGTTTTCTAATTCCATCATCTCATGAACAGTTAAGTGCTCAAAATAGCGACGAAAAGGACGCATAGAATTACCATGAGCAGAAATAGCTACGTTCACTTTATTAAAGGCCATGAACTCTAATAGATCTTGGATGAAGTAATTTACTCTCTTCTCCACCATTTGCACACTTTCGCCCTTAGGAGGAACATGAGCATAACTTCTGCGTACGACTTGTAAATCTGTTTCTCCATGCTTGCGAATGAAATTTGTTCTCTCTTTTCCATGAAGATGATCTATTTTATGCCAATGCAACATCATCTTATAATCCTGCTCACCCATTAAGTGCACAAATTGAGTATGTGAAGTTCCTTGCAACTTTCCGTAAGAACGTTCAATCATTCTATCGTCAACAATTTTCTTTTTACATTCCGGATGATACTTTAAAATTGCTTTTAATGTATCTTTAGAACGAGATAAATGACTTGAGAAAGCCACATCAATTTTCTTTTTCTTTAATTTGTTAGCAATTAGTCGAGCCTGTTTTATTCCTAAGGGAGTTAATTTAGAATCTTTCCAACCGGTAAATTTATGATCCCGATTATAATAGGTTTGAGCATGTCGGAAGAGATAGATATGAAGTTTCATAATAATCAGAATAAAATAAAAGAATATAAACGTTTCTAATTACTTCTTCTCAACTTTCTCTTCTTTCAATACCCACTTAGCTACAGCAAATACTACCAAAGCTAAGATAACAAAGTTAATCAAAGCAGCTAAGAAAGCTCCCCAACTAATCACTATCGGACCCATACTAAAAGTAGCCGTTTGCCAACCTCCTCCAGGAATAAAAGGAGTAATGATAGGCATGATAATATCCTTAACTAAAGATTGAACTAAAGCAGTGGCAGCAGCGCCCATGATAAATGCAATTGCTAATCCGATTACTTTATAGTGTTCTAAAAATTCTTTAAATTCATGATGTATCCCCATATTATCACCAAGATAAGAACTTTCTTCGAATTTATAAATATTAGTAAAAGTTATAAGAATCGTATCTTTTACAAAGGGGATTAAAATGTAATCTCTAGACAGTAGTTATAATGGAAACATTTATAAATAATCCCTCTTTAAAAAATAAAGATGAACACCGAACAACAATTTTGGTCTTTAGTATCCAGAGGATATTCTGATTTAGAAGAAATTAAACCCTCAATTTTACGTTATTTCGGATTTGATCAAGAAATGTTTCGTCAATCTTTAGGACCAGCTGCTCACGATGAGTCAAATGTGATTGGAGTTATTTCACGTCTTGCGGAAGATGCTATATTTCATCCTCGTCGAGCACTTCCCATTCTCACTTCTCTTACTGAAGCAGATACCTCACATGCTTTCCCGATGAGTCTAGAATCGGCGGCAGATCAAATCATCGTTTGTGGAGGAAGTATAATTGATTACGATCGAGTTAATGATTTAGCTAAGTCTGAGGGATCATTAAGAACCTATTGGGCTGCAATAAATGCTGGGAAGTTACATCCAACTATGATTCCTGATGATTACGAGCACAATTCTAAGTTGTTAGACCTGGCAATCTCTCGAGGTATATTTACTTCAGAACAATTAGCAGAGGCCATTCTTCGAATGGAAAGTGGTTGGGCCACAGCAAAATATCGTCAAGAACTTAAACAAAGATATGAAAGATCACTAATTAATTTTGGTCAAGGAGAAAAAGGACTTAACGACTATGGATGTCAAGTATTTATTGGAAGAGATAGATGTGATACCGGAAGTGAAACCTTCTGTCATTATAATTCAAGTGCATTAACCGGGTTTATGAGCTTAGAATCTGCATTGGAATACCTAAAAAGAGATTTATTAGAGGGAAAGAAGGTTTTACTTTCAAAAGATCCTGGAAGAATAGAGGCGAGAAATGGAGTTTGTGGAAGAGAGTTAAAAACATTAACTCCAGAACAGATGGAGACCTTAAGAGTTATGTTTGAAAGAAAAAACTATCATACTTTAGCTGCAGTTAAAGGCATACAAAATCCCTTTGGGTACCAACAATAAAGTATACTAATGATATTTCTGGATATAGATTAGTAATGTTTTTAAAAGAAAAAGTAATCCTCTTAAATATGTTACCCATACTTAGTTCAAAAGACTTACAAAGAATTTCTCAAGCAATAAAATGTAAATCTTCTGAGATTGAAGTAAGTTTAGATCTAGGGATTACTCAAACCAGTATTAAACTAAGCGCAAAAGGGTTTTTGTTCAATAAACAGGACATCCTTCTTCCAAAAATTCGTGATAATGATCATAGTTGTTATGTCTTAATTAAGAGTCAGTTAGAAAAAGTACAATTCTTTTCTCCAGAAACCAACTCTTTATACAAATTAGTTCCTACTTCTTATCGTCCCATTCTTCAAGTATCGGGAACCTCAATGCACAAAAAAGAATTTGTAGAAAGAGTTGAACAAGATAAACTGCAAGGTAAAGTTTTAGATTCCGGAACAGGATTAGGATACACGGCCATAATTGCTGCTAAAACTGCTGAAGAGATTATTACTATTGAAATTGATAAAAACGTCACGGAGATCGCTAAATATAATCCTTATTCCCAAGAGTTATTCGAGAATAAGAAGATTAAACGAGTAAGGGGCAATATTGTCCAAAAGATAACCAAATTTAAAGAGGGAGAGTTTGACTTTCTCATCTTTGATGCCGGAACACCTAGAAGTTCAGATGATTTCTTTTCTTTAAAAAATTACCAGCAAGCCCATCGAGTGTTAAAAGAAAGAGGAAAGTTATATCATTACTTGCCAAAACATCAAATTACTAAAGGGAGAGATTTTGGTGGAGAAGCCATCGCTAGAATGGAAAAAGCAGGATTTAAAGTAATCGATAGAAAGACAGAAGATTCTTATGTGGTTGTAGGTAAAAAGAGTTATGACTACTCTTAAGTAATATCTCTCAAAAACTTTATAAATTAAAGTATTTTCCTAAGATTATGGCCTTAAATAGAGAAGAATTCAGAAAACTGATCCTTGAGACCGGAGAGAATCCCTCCAATTTTAGTTTACCTGAACTAGTAAGAAATCCGACTTATAATTCTATTCAAAGAGTCAGGAATTCTTTAGCTTTAGGGCTTAGTTGTAATATTGTCATTTATGATCCATTACTTAATTCAGCAAGCGAAGTGGTTGAGGATATCACTACTAATGTCTCTGATTTATTTGAGGTTATTAAATCATTTTCTCACCAAGATACCGTTGGTAAAACTGTTTTAGAAACGGACATCCCTTGGAGAACCCCAGGGGGCATGAGAACCACTAATGGATTAGTGGATCATTTGTTCTGTGCTGAAGAAACAAATTATGATGTGCCCTCATTATTTATTTATCATTCTTTTGATGAGTTTGTTGAGATGAGAACTAAAGCAATGAAAAAAGAAGAGATTTCTCCTGAGCATGAGGGAATTCGTCAAGCAAAGAGTATCCATAGTTATTTAGACCAGGGAGCAGGGAGAGGAGGATGGGGAGAATTTTCTACTTTATATCATAGATTACCTAAGCTTAGAGGATCGGATTCTATCGTCAAAACCATTTTACTTCTTTCTTTGGATGAAGTTGCTGCTAATGACTTCAGTAATATTAATCATCAACGGGGAAGAGTACGGGGTAATTCTTCTACCTATTATCTAAAGAAATAAAAATCCAAATCACCCTAAGAGACAGGGTATTCTCAACAAATAAAAACATCTAAAAATAGGCCCTGGATAAAAAGTAAAAATATTTATGCTGCTCTTTCTAAAGCTCTAACCGGAGTATAATTTACATTTCCAGATTCTAAAGAAACATAACTTTCTTGAACCAACTCTACTGGACCACTTACACTTGGTTTATATTCTCTCAATACCCCTACTAACTTTTGAGTTTCATCTACAAAAGGACCAGTATGAGTAGGGTCTCTCTTTAAGAAGAATTCTTTGTATAATAATCCTTCTGGACCAAATTCTGCAATCTTTCCATATTCAGTATTAGCATAAGGTGTTTCTTTAGCGATAATCACTCTAACTTCTGAACCATCGCTAACCGGAGCAGCATTCATTACTTTAGCAGCTAACATGGCTGTATCTGTTCTTCCACCCACATTCTCTTTAGGAACACTGCCATCATAAGATAAGAAGTCATCAGGTAATCTTTGACCCATCGCATATAAATCCTCATTTCGATCATAATTACGTAACTGTCCTTTAACTGGAGTTACGGTCTTATTCTCGGTATTAACAAAATAAGTGATATCTGCATCGGGAGTAGCACGCACCAATCCAGCTAAATCTTCCAAATTTGGAACATTAATTGGGTCTCTTATTCCTTGACGCTTTACGATAACTTCTTGATTTATGGCTCGTTCTAGAACTGTACGGCCATCATAAACCCAGATTGTACCCGTACTTAACTTACCTGGGTGACGTTCAGAAACTCCTTCTTTTAATGGCTCTTCTTTTTGAGGATTTGATGCAAAACTGCTTAAATATAGAACTGCCGCATCAAAAATACCTTTTTTAGTAAGTTCCATCACCATAGCAACTAGTATACTAATCCCTATATTTAAACATTATGGTTATGCTATTTTGCTTTTTATCCATTTAAATAGGAATATTTATAAGTAAATAAAAACTTTTACTCCAAATGGTTAAAATTAATAGTGATTTACTCTATCTGATAGCAGAAAATGGAAGAGGAAAAATCAAAGAAATGGCTCAAGTTCTTAAGAAAAGCCCTCAGCGTATAAAGTATACTCTTAAGAGCCTGCAAAGGGAAGGAATCTTGTATAATCCGTACTGTATTTTTGATTACTCCTATTTTGGCCTAATCATGTTTAGGGTTTACTTCAAAGGGGGATATATCAGTGAAAAGGATAAGATTGAAATTATCAAGAAATTAAGTGAAAATAACTATATTGTAGCTATGTATGAATTAAATGGGGAATTTGACTTATGTATGGACATTGAATCGCCTAATCCTTCCCGATTTAATAAAGAATTAAGAAAAGTGTGTAGTCTGATCCCTTCTTTAAACAACTTTAAGATGATTCTTAATCTAGTTACCCATATTTATCCTCGTTCTTACTTACTTAAAAGTCCCATTTTAGTAAATAGTTTTGAGCCAGAGATTATTATTGGCGGAGATAGAGAAGTGGAAGTGTTTACTGGAAATGAAATGCGAGTGATGAAAAACTTGTTAGATAATCCTTTATTAAGAGTTAGTCACCTAGCAAAATTGTCGGGGATAAATATCAAAACTGCAGCAGTAGTATTAAAGAACCTTAAACGCAGAAAAGTCATTAAGGGAATTAAGTATCTTATTGATACCAATAAATTAGGGATCTACAAGTTTAGACTATTCTTAACTCTGCATAACATCAGTCAAGAACGTGAAATCCAGATGTTAGACCACTTTTTACGAGTTAGAGAAGTAGTTCAAGTAAACAAGACTATCGGTGACTGGAACATGGAAGTAGATATTGAATCTACTGATAAGACCAGAATTAAACATTTAATCAGTCAGTTAAGAGAAGAATTTAAAGACTTGATTGAGTACTTTAACATGATTGAGTTCTATCAATATTATGAACGAACTTATCTTCCTAGATATATGTTCCAACAATTTGAAGTAGTAGTTAATAATGAACCCAAGATAGAGATTGCTGCTGAAGAAGAACAGAAGGACACCACAGAAGAATTAGGGGATAATCAAAACACTAATTTTGGATAGAAAACATAAGAATAATTACACATACCTAACTTTTATTCTCGCACTTTTGGTAGTATCTGAAAATAATGGTAAAGCAGCATCAAGAGTATAAACATCTTTTTCATGTAAGAAACGTCTAGAATTATATAAATTGTCCATGGCAGGATCAACTAAAAGCCAGAAACCATGCTTTCTATCTAAAGGAACATATACTTCAGCAAAACTATGTCCAGAAACAGAAGGATCATCTTCTTTATCAGTAATTACATGTACAGAGCCACTTAATCTTCTGGATCTTAACCCAAGAGCATTAACTAGGCCAGCAGTGATAGTGGATATCTCTTTACAACTTCCCTTAAAACTACCCTCAGTCTCTATCTCGCGATATCTCACTAAAAAGTCAGAATAATCATTATTTTTATTTACCTGTTGATTTGATCTTTCTGAAACAAATTTAAATAAATTGCTTAGAATCAATTCTAAATCGTCACTCCCTGCAATTATTTCTTGAACGAATTCTGGATCAACTTCTTTCTGACGCTTCTTAATACTAGCATTAGATCGAGTTAATTTAACTGCTTTAGATAGACTACCTGGACGAAAGTCCCTTGGTGGATAAGCTGTTTGAAACGTATAATGGCTTTCATCAGAATAATGTAATAATCTCTTATGAAACAGGGGATTTTGAAGAGGATACGAAACCACGGAAGATCCGTCATTAAATTCATTTATGGTTTTAATCTTAGCCCCATATTCTAAATCGATTCTAACATTTTTTCCAGGGACATGTGGTAGAAATAGTCTTCCACCTCGTTGGTTAGTATCATAAGTGGTGGGAATTTGATACCATTGATCTAAAGATAACTCCAATCTTCCAAGATGATGGTCTCCTTGAGTTAATTCAAATAAATTAAGATAAACAGGAGTATCTAGATAAGTCATATTCGTTCATTAACGAGGAGATTTATAAATTTTATCGCTGTAATCACTATTAAATAGCGATAAGCACAAAACATTTATAAATCTTCAACCTTTTCTGGGAATAATGGACTTAAGTTTACGTTTATTGGATACTTTATCTTTTGGTGGACCTAAAGAGTATTACTCTCGTAATTATAAATTATCACATATCTTCTTTCCTAATACTCCTGAAGAAAAAACAGTCCAATGGGTAGTTGCCCCGTTAAGTTTGGTGAGAGATTATGGACATGACGATAGAATTGGGTTTACCGAATCAGAAGATATTTTAGTCCCTAGAGATATGCATTATGCTGAAATGCCTTTTGCTGCTCTTTATTTATACTTCGCTAAGATGGATGCTCAAGAATTAAATGAACATTTTGGAGATATAATGGGAGGAAGAGTTCAGACTCAGGTTAGAGAGATTGTTCTGGGTGTAACTTTAAATTTAGCAAAAGATATGCTTCGTGTTGATGAGATGAAAGATTTGATTCATAGGTTTAGAGCTAACTCTGATTATCGATCAGAATGGGAAGAAACTTTTACAGAAATAATTGAATCTTATAATCCCACCCATGGTGGGGCTCTGGTTCTACTTCAAGGACAAAGAAGAAGTGATGGTCATTATGTAGCGACCGCTTCTCAAAAATTAGAGGCTCATCACCATAATAAGCACGTTACTCGATCTAGAATTGAAGCGGATTTGAGAGCTGATTTCGGAGCTACAGCTATTGATTCATATTGGGTCTCCAGTGTTGATTTGGGATATCGTTCAGTGATTAAAGATCAAAAATTCAAAAATATGGTCCCTGAAATTGTTGCTTTTTTGGATCAGATTGCTCGATTAGAGCCAGGAACTGAAGTGAAGATAGGAAGAGATGAGAGTAGAATATTGTATACCTCATTAGAAGAAGCAATGTCTATCAGAACCAGAAGAGTTCCTTATGAGATTATCGACGGAACTTCTGTTGGAGAGAATATTCTTAAAACTAACAAAAACACTGCGCCCTTTATTCAAGCTTTAGCTTTACGATTTAGGTATGATCTTAATCAAGAATTAAAAAATGTAGCTAACGCTTTAGAAACTGTTGGAGAACGCAAAAGATTAGGTTATGATAGAAATCTGGCCCAATTGATCCGAGAAGAGGTTGATAAAAGACCAGCTTTACCTTCTCCAGATAGGACTAGTGGTGATTCTATTGTCGAAGCTAGTCTAGCTATGACCCCTACAGAAAGAGAAGGTGCAGTAGAAGAATTGGTTCGAGCAGCTGACGTTTTAGCTAGTGCTCTTACCGGAGCAGATGAGGGTTTGATGGAAGTGGGTAGAATTTCTCGAGCCAAAGCTCTTCTGGAAGGAACAGGAGTAGATATAACTTCATTAGATCAACGTCTAGAGGAATTAATGTCTAGACGTTATTCAGTTTTAGAACCAGTTAAAGAAAGAAAAGCTCTTCCAGCGAATTAAACTTATCTCCCCGGACTTAGATAAATGTTTATCAATTCTTGCATTAAATCTTTCTTAATACTTAATCCCCCTGGACAGGTCTGATGTGTCTTATACATTAAACTGTACGCTTGAGTCATTTTTGGAGTAAGTGGAAACACTCTGGCTCTTTCTCTCTTTTGTTCAGTTCTGTTTCCCTTGTAAAACTCACTTTGTCTATAACCCTTTAGAAAGAATCCAAACTCTTCTAAAAATTTCTGTGGCTTCGGGGAAGTTAAAGCTTCTTCAGTCATCTTTTGTCCAGCATAAGCAGCAGCTTCTAAAGTAATATGATATCCACTAGCATAATCGGGTAATGGAGGAGCCATATCCCTCATTAAAGGTTTAGAAGCAGATTCTAATCGGGTCATAACTTGATTATAAAGAGAAATTCCGTTATGTTCTAATCGAGAGTAAAAAGGAAGATATTCTCTAAATACCCTCACCCATTCTTGTTGAGTATCTCCAAGATGATAATTTTCGTAACTACTTGCACCCACTTTAAGAGGTTCAACCATGGCTGAAGCTAGTGGTAAAAGTTCTTTTGGGATTGATTCAGCCAGTAATCCTAAAAAGTTGGCTACTCCCTTTAAAGACAAAACTAATTTGTTTTTATTGTATCCTTGAATTCTCCACATCATATCTCTCAAATTTTGAAGTTCTGACTTAGAATATCCTCGATCTCTTAAATCATGTTCAACATTAAGATAATCTCTATATCTCTCCCCAACCTTATTTCTAGGGACTTCCCCTTTAGCATGAACACTTCTTAAACATTGATAGATTTGGAGTAATTTTTCGGTTATTTCTGCTAAAGAAAGATCTTCTTGAGGATCTAAAGCTACTACTGCCAATTCAACCATTTCTTTTGTTCTTTGCTCTAGAAGAGTGTTTTGAGTATACCTTTGAAGGTGTTTTATAAGATTAGCCGTTTCTTTTAAACCGGCATCAGGATTAGATCCTTTTGGCCAGAAAGAGTTATACAATTGTTTAAATAAGTGTTGAAATCTATCTCCAGATTCGGGAGTAAAAACTGTTCCACACTCTCTAAGAACTCCTTCTGCAGCTATAATCCCAAAAACCAATTGTTCCATCGTACTCGCTTTTTGCAAGAGATGAGTGGTAGAAACAACTTCAGGAGATTGAAGGTCATAATGTTGAGAGAATAAATCACGATCGACATAAATCAATATTTCTAAGCTGGAGATATTTTCCTGATCAAGGAAAGCAGATGTTCCTCCTCTTTCAATTAGATAACTAAGATCAGAAAGACCCATAGTTCCTGAAGGTTGAGGGACATCTAGGTGAAAATTCTCTTTTAATTCAAAATATCTTTGAATAAGAAATCCTTCTAGATCAAGAGGTTTAGAAGGAGCGGGTTTAGCTCTGGGAGGAGTAGTTCTAACAGATCCAGTTCTGTCTTCTGCTTGTTTATCTATTGTTTTTCTAAACCGAGCATAAGCTCTTTCACGAACTTCCTCGTCCTCTCTAAGACGATCATCAACTCTTTTAGCAGAAGAAGTAACTAAAGCACCAAAACTTGGTCCTTTGACTTCGATTGGCTCTGTGGGGGAAGTAGGATTAGTTAATTCTTCGTAAGCATCCGCTGCTTTTTTAAACATCTCTTCTGCTTCTTTATCACCAGGATGTCTATCTGGATGATATTGAAACGCTAATCTTCTATAGGCTTTTTTAATCTCTTCAGGGGTTGCATTTCGAGGGATTTCAAGAGTAGCGTAAGGATCCATTTTAATCTACTCTTAAAATAACCCCTTTCTTTATAAATTTTGCCAGTTGTGACTACTCTGGGATAACAATAAGATTTATAAATACCCTTTATATTTAAGTTAAAGAGGAGGAATAAAAATGCAAAGATTAAAACAACCCGTTGATATTGAAACAATTGTTGCTGATAGTAACAGTTTTGCTATAACTGGAGCGATAAGATTTAGAGATCAACATTATCTCCCTGTTGAAGGCTATTCTTTTGATATAACTCACCTTGAAGTAAAACCAGAAGGTTGTACTGATTATCTCCCTATTGAAGGATTGGTTAATGGAGAGAGAATATCTAGTAGTCGAGGTATTAGAGAATATAGATGTTTATTACAGAGAACCGAAGAAGGTCAACCTGTTTCTTATTTAATAGATCACGGCATCTTGAATTTAGGAATCTTTGGTCCTCCTGAATCATCGTTAGGTATACATCAATTATCTTTAGGAAAAGCAATCCCTGAGTTTCCGGATAATAGGCAGTTTCACAATCCAATGTCTCTAAGTGGTAGATTGGCTGTTTTTCAAGAGAGATATGGTGCTATTGCTCCTGATGAAAAAGTAAGTTTAATATTTCAAAGAGTTTAATTTTTTTATCTTTATAGTTCTTCTTCAGAAATTACTTTGATTCCATTCTTCTTTAACAAGGCAGTTGTTACGCCATCGCCTTTAGTTATTTGGCCGGTAAAACTGCCGTCGTAAACTTGTCCAGAACCACAACTGGGACTACGCTGTTTAAGAATTGCTTCTTTTATATCAAATAATTTAGCGATCTTAAGAACTTCTTCTGCTCCACAAATAAAATATGAGGTTACGTCAGTTCCATCTGGTTCAACCACTTTAGCTTTACCCTGAAGAACATTCATACCGTCTCCACCATTAATCTCTGCATTTGAACGTGGAGTTGGTTGTCCTCCCAATTGTTCTGGGCAGATAGGGATTAATGTTTCTGTCTTAGCTAATTCCATTAATTTTGGATTTGTTTTTGTCTTTCCATCATATCGGCACTTTAATCCTAATAAACAAGCACTGCAAAGCTTCATTTTAATCCTCAAACACGTTCTGATAATTATTCCATACTTGCTCTGCAGCCTCTTCCATAGAAACGTTCTTTATCTCAGCAATCTTCTTTATTCCTTCCAATACAAAAGCAGATTCACTGTGACCTTGAGAATAGGGACAGAGCCAAGGTCCATCCGTTTCCGTCAATAATTGTTTGATATCTACCATTCCAACTAAAGTTTGAAAATGTTGTAATTTGTTAATATTAGCAGGAATAGAAAAATAATGTCCCAAATCAGCGGCTCGTTTGATTAGTTTTTTATTCCCAGAAAAACAATGCATTACTACGTTGATTTCCTTATTTTTAATCTCTTGTTCTAGAATATCAATACATTCTTTCTCCGCTTTACGAGAATGAATAACTACTGGCTTTTTAAGTTCAAGAGCAAAACGAATAATTCTTCTAAAATTTTCTTCCTGTTGAGGATGATGATCGTTATCCCAGTTAAAATCCATTCCAATTTCTCCAATACCAACAATTTCATCTTTATGGGCTCGAATAAAAGCAAATTCTTCTTCTAAGTTGATTATCCCTTCATGTTTAGGCAATCCGGTCTCTCCTTCAGATAATCCGATAGCATCAATAGGAAATATTCCTAAACAAGCTTTAACAATATCCGGATATTTTCTCGCTAATTCTAATACTTCACGATTAGCCGGAGGGTTAACTCCAGAACAAACAATAGCTTTAACTCCAACTTTTCTTGCTCTTTCCAGAACTGCATCTAATTCTTTCTTGTATAGTTCATGGTTCAAATGACAATGTACGTCTACGAGGTTCATTTTAGGTAAGAAATTAAGTATTTTTAAAAATGTTCGCAAAGTTTAAATTGAAAGGCCCCTTATTAAGGATAATGGAATGCGAAGAAACAGGATGTACAAACGAAGCAACTCATGAATGGGGCGGAAAAAAAGTTTGTCATGACCATTATGACAAATATAAAGATGCTAAAGAACAGTTGCTAATGGATCTAGATGACATTCAAGGGAATAATTAGGGAAATTTATATAAATCAAGCTATATTTTACAATAAACATGAATTACCAAGATTCAGTTAGAGTATCTGGAAGTTAAGGGTTAGTTCTATTTCTGTTAAATAATATACGAAAATGATCTGATAATCATTTGATAATAATTCAATTAAATCATCTGTGGAGATAAATAATGAAAGTACAAGATTTTAAGTGGAAAAAAGATATTAAAGTTAAGGAATTATTAAATTCCTTTCATTCCGTAGGGTATCAAAGCGTGGAATTAGCCAGAGCCAGTGAAGTGATCGTAAAGATGAAGAAAGACTCTTCTAAGATCTTTCTAACCTTCACTTCTAATATGGTTACTTCTGGACTGAGAGGTTTTTTTGCTCAATTGATCCAATTACATTTAGCAGACGTAATTGTAACCACCGTAGGTGGAATTGAGGAAGATATCATGAAAGCTCAAGGAGAAAGTTTCTCTATCGGAAAGTTCAATGCCGATGATGTAGAGTTGCATGAAAGAGGGGTTAACCGAGTAGGAAACATTTACATTAATAATGAAAGCTACATGAATTTTGAAGACTATCTCACTCCTATTTTACAGCATCTGTATGAGATTAAACCTCGTTGGGCTGTTTCAGAAATGTTGAAAGAGATTGGTTTAATCCTGAAAGATGAAAATTCCATCTTATATCAGGCAGCAAAGAATAATGTTCCTATTTTCTGTCCAGCTATTACCGATGGAGCATTTGGATTTCATTTATACTTATTCCAACAGAAGCATAAAGATTTTGTGATCGACGTAGTTCAAGACTTTGGGAATATTCTTTTCACAACTAGTCATGACGATAAAAAAGGTATCATTGCCTTAGGTGGAAGTATCTCTAAACATCACGCTATCCTGTGTACTCTTCTTAACGGAGGGGCAGATTATGCAGTATACATTACTACTGCGCATAAAACTTCGGGCAGTATGAGCGGAGCGACCACTGAAGAAGCTAAATCTTGGGGTAAAATAAAAGATGATAGTGATGCTGTTACAGTAATCGGAGACGCAACTATTCTCTTCCCTCTAGCCATGATTAACGCTTTAGAAAAATTAAGTGATGAAGGGTTACTTTAAGATGGCCAAATTTATCCTTCATAAGAGCATAATGTTAGAACAGTATCATAAACTTACTTCTATCTCAGATAAAGTCTCGTACAGTTCTAAAACTAATCCCCAGATAACCCCTATTCTTGAGAAAGAAACTGACTGCTTGTTCAGTATTCATCTCTTAAACGAACTTAAGAACGTTAAGGACAAGTCTAGAATCATATTTCTAGCTCAAGGATGGACTTCACAACAAATAGATTTCTTGTTAACTGAAGGGATTAAATTTTTTGTAGTGGACAATTTACCGGATCTTCAGATATTATTAGATCGTTTAAATAATTATAATGGAAAAATAAATTTATTATTAAGAGCTAAACTTAAAGAAAACACCATTAACACTGAACGTTATTTTGCTTTTGGGATCAACTCAATTGATTTAAATCGAATGGTTAAAGAAATTCGAACTAATCCAAAGATTGACCAAGTAGGAGTTCATTTTCATCGTAAGAGCCAAAATTTAAGCGAATGGGAATTACTAGAAGATTTTAAAGATATTCTGGAAGAGGAAAATTTAAATTGCATTAACTGGGTAAATATCGGAGGTGGACTTCCGGCAGAGTATGCTAACACTAATGAAAAAGTTTTTCACTCTATCCTTAACAAGATTTCTCAATTCAAAACCTATCTCAATGAGCATAACATCAAACTAATGGTAGAACCGGGAAGATTTATCGCTGCTCCGGCAATAAAGTTAGTTACAAATATCCTTAGAATCTATGATAATAACCTCATTATCGATGCTTCTGTGTACAATAGTGATATGGACGCCTTGATTGTGCCGGTGAAATTAAAAGTAGAAAATGAACTTCCAGCAAATCAAGGAAAGCCTTATGTGGTCAAAGGGATTACTCCCTGTTCGATGGACTTATTCCGATATCGGGTATATCTAGATAATCCTAAAGAAGGAGATCAAATTGTCTTCTTAAATGCTGGAGCATACAACTTTTGTACTAACTTTTGTGATCTAGAAGAAATTCCTACCGAGGTAATAGAATGAACTGGATGAATTTACCGGAAGAGTATTGTACCGAGAATTCCAAATTTGTAATTCTACCCGTGAAGTATGAACATCAAGTTACTTATGGCAAAGGGGCATCTCTTGGAAGTATAGAGATAATTGATGCTTCATATCAATTAGAATATTATGATGAGCAATTTAACTTAGAACCGTTCATCTCCGGAATAAGATTATTACCTACTTTAGAGAACGATACTCCGGAAGAAATGATTGATCAAGTATCTACAGAAATAAAAAAGATTGATTCAAAACAGTTCCTTATCGGCCTAGGTGGAGATCATGCCGTAACTTTAGGATTAGTTAAAGGAATGGAATCTCTTCATTCTGATTTCTCAGTTATAGTATTGGATGCTCACAGTGATTTTAAGGATTTCTGGAACGGATCTTTTTTGAACCATGCCTGCGTTTCCAAACAATTATCTAAGAATCATTCCCTTTTGATTGCCGGAGTACGTTCTATGGATATCGATGAGATGAAAGGAATCTCCGAAAATGATTCCGTCTCTTTACTAAAAGCTCACGAATATTCTCTAGAGAAGATTAAAGAGATATTACCTAAACTTAAAGATAAAGTATACCTTTCTATAGATGTTGATGTGTTTGATCCATCCTTTATTCGCAATACTGGGACTCCTGAACCTAGTGGATTAAATTGGGATCAAATGATGGAATTATTAACTTTAATCTTCTCCAATAAAGAAGTAATCGGAGCAGACATAGTAGAATTTGCTCCTACTGAGAATTATAGATCGGAAGCTTATGCTTTAGCTAAATTGGCATATAAATTGATGGCTTTAAAGCGGTTAAATGGGGAATAAAAGAATATTAGAAAAGAAAATCACTGAATAAAGTTTATAAACCTTAATCCAAATATGACCTTAAAATAAGAAAAAGGTGGTTAAACATGACAATCGTTAAGATAAATATTCATAAAGTTGTGGCAGACAGAAATCTAGAATCAGCTGGTGGCCAGATTAAGATTAATAATAACGTCTCCATTACTAAAGTGGAAGATCTTTCTTTCGATGTTGAAGGTAAGAAAGGCTTAAAATTCACTTTCTCTTTCCATTGCAGTTACGAGCCAGATTTAGGAAAGATTGAGGTAGAAGGACAAATTCTCTTTGTAGATACTGCTGCTAAGATTAAAGAAGTTAAAGAAGGATGGGATAAAGGTAGAAGAATTCCTAATGATGTGATGGAACAAGTAGTAAATGCTGCTTTACATAAAGGAAATATCCAAGCTATTAAGATCAGTGAAGAAGTGAACTTACCTAGTCCTTTACCTTTACCTAAGGTTAAGACTCAAGAAGTTCCTGATGTAAAAGCTAAAAAATAATTCTTTTTTATTCTTTATTTATTTTTGACCATAACGTCTCAGTTTGCCTTAGAACACCATAATATTTATATAACCCTCTTCTCTCCAACATCTAATCATTGGGGTGGATTTTTATGGATGAAGCAAAAGAAATCAAGCTTAAAGTTATGGAGTCTGTACAAGACGACGTAAATAAAGGTGTAGTTAAAGTAGACACTAGCTTCATGCGCCAACTGGGCGTTAACCCTGGAGATGTAGTAGAAATTAAAGGTGAAAGGATCACTGCAGCAGTGGTTGATCGCGCCTATCCTGGTGATATCGGATTAAATATCATTCGTATGGACGGAAATACCAGAAGAAACGCTAAGACTTCTATCGGAGAAATCGTTTATGTTAAAAAAGCAGAAGTTAAACCTGCTAAGAAAGTAGTAATTGCTCCTGCTAACAAAGGGATTGTAGTTAATGCTCCCCCTATCTTTTTCAAACAAGGATTATTAGGAAAAGCCCTAGTTAAAGGAGATTTAGTAGCTTTAAGAAAAGCACGTCGTACATTTAGAGTTATGAACGGCCCGGGCAGAGTGGACGATTTATTTTCCATGTTAGAGAACCAATTTCCCGGATTCGGGTTTGGAGATCTAAAGTTCTTTGTAGTAGATACTCTACCTAAGAAAGAGATTGTAGTCATTACTGAAGAAACGGAGATTGAACTTAATCCTAATGCTGAAGAGATTAAAGAGGAAGAATCAGCTACCAGTTTAGGGATCAATTATGAAGATATTGGAGGATTAAGAGAAGAGATCCGTAAAGTTCAAGAAATGGTAGAACTTCCTTTAAGACATCCAGAAATCTTCGAAAAATTAGGGATAGAAGCACCTAAAGGATTATTATTGCACGGTCCACCTGGGACAGGAAAGACTCTATTAGCTAAAGCAGTAGCGTCTGAAACCAATGCTCATTTTATCTTAATCAACGGCCCAGAGATCATCTCAAAATTTTATGGCCAATCTGAAGAAAACTTAAGAAAGAAGTTTGAAGAAGCAGAACAGAACGCTCCTTCCATTATCTTCTTTGATGAGATTGACGCTATCGCTACTAAAAGAGAAGAGACTAAAGGAGATGTAGAAAAGAGAGTTGTAGCCCAATTATTAGGATTAATGGATGGGTTGAAAAGTCGAGGTAAAGTTATCGTTATTGCTGCTACTAATATGCCCAATCTTCTTGATCCTGCTTTGAGAAGACCGGGAAGATTCGATAGAGAGATTGAAATTGGTGTTCCCAGTAAGGAAGGAAGATTAGAGATTCTTAAGATTCATACCAGAAACATGCCCATTGAAGGGAGTATCACCCCCGAACTAATCGGAGAAGAGATTATTGAAAGTATTGAACATAAGATAACTACTCTTAACGGTGAAAAACAATTTAAGGAAAATCTGGTAAGCCCTTTAATTGAGAATATCAGTAAGGGAAAAGCAGAGATTGAAAATAAGAAAGCATTAATTCAACCTCTCCAGATTAAAGTAAGTGAGTTAGAACTTCTTCAAGATAAAACTCCTGATGAAGTTAAGAAATTCGATCAAGCTAACCAAGAATTAGCTAAACTTAATTTAGATTTAATCAATAAAAATAAAACCTTAAATGAGTGGGAAGAACAAGTTAATAAGATCACTAAAGATATTAATTCTAGAAAAGAGAGCATCTCTCAATGTTCAGAATTAAAAGAATTGATGGTCAATAGTGATAATAAACGTTTTGAACTAGCTCAGGAATTGATTAACAAATATGAAACTTGGTCAGTTAAAGTAGAGAAGAAAGAGTTTAAACATAGTAAGAGTCTAGATTTATTACATGCTTTAGAAGTAGATCAAGTGATTATGGATAAAGCTAAGCAGAAAGGTTTAAGGAAAGATATGGAAGAGATTGCTCGTATCACTCATGGTTTTGTAGGAGCAGATTTAAGCGCCTTAGCTAAAGAAGCAGCTATGATCGAATTAAGAAGAAAGTTACCGGAATTAAAATTATTAGGTAAAGGAAAAGAAGCAGATCAACCCCTCCCTAAGGAATTCTTAGAGAGTTTACATATCGAGAAAGAACATTTTATTGAAGCACTTCGTTCAGTCCGTCCTAGCGCTATGCGTGAAGTTCTGGTAGACAAACCGGATGTTAACTGGAAAGATATTGGCGGACTAGAGGATGTTAAAAACAAATTAAAAGAAGCAGTAGAATGGCCTTTAAAGAACCCCGAGATGTTTAAGCGAATGGGAATTAGACCACCTCGCGGTATTTTATTATATGGTCCACCCGGTACGGGTAAAACTATGTTGGCTAAAGCAGTAGCCAAAGAATCTGAAGCAAACTTTATCTTAATCAATGGTCCCAGCTTGTTAAGCAAATGGGTAGGAGAATCTGAGAAAGCAGTCCGAGAGATATTCCGTAAAGCTCGACAAACTGCTCCCACCATCTTATTTTTTGATGAGATTGATGCCTTAGTTCCTAAAAGAGGAATGGGAGACGGTGAAGGAAGTAAAGTTAATGACAAGATTGTCAATCAGATGCTTACGGAGATTGATGGACTAGAAGCTTTAAATGATGTGTTAGTTATCGCTGCCACTAATCGTCCAGACATTATTGATCCGGGATTATTACGTCAGGGAAGATTTGATCGGATAATTTATACTTCTGTCCCTAGCGTGGAAAGTCGTAAGAAAATCTTTGAAGTCCATTTGGGTAAAATGGCCATTGATATGGAAGAGAAGAAAGAAACGAAAATTAAAGTGAATAAAGGTAAAAAGAAAAAGGAAGAAACCTTGTTAGAAGAAATGCCTAAAGGTCGTCAGGAAGAAGTATCTAAATTAGCCCAAGAGATGGCCGAAAAGACTGAAGGTTACGTTGGCTCGGACATTGAAGGAGTATGCCGAGAAGCAGCCATGATTGCTTTACGTGAAAGCTTTACAGTTAAAGGAATACGCCGTGAACATTTAGAAAAGGCGTTGGATGTAGTAAAAGCTTCCGTAGATAAGGAAGTAGAAACTGCTTACAAACAGTTAGAGAACTATTTCAGTGCTGCCAGAGCTAAACAGATTAAAGAAAAGCCAAATAGAGATAATTATTTTGGGTAGGTGATACACATGAATCCCAGAGATGTTTTAAGAGAAGGAACTTATCGGTTTATTGAAGAGATGAACATATTAACAGACCTAGCCTTATCTGCCAGAAAAGTATCAAATGAACTAAAACAGATGCTGGAAGAAGGAATAATCACCAATGAAGGTATTGATGCAGCCTTGACTAAAGCAGCAATTGGTTGGGGAAAAATGGATTATGACTATCTTACTAGAGATTACACCGCAATTAGCCACATAAGAATTCCGGCTATAGACAGAATTTGGGGAGGATGGTATTTAAAACCAGTCAAAAGAACATTTCATCGTTACGCCGACCACGCTATTTCTCCAGAAACCTTAGTTTTTGCTTTTGATCAAGGAGCAATTACCCCTAAACAAATGCAAGCGTTACATTATGCTCATGGTGAGACTGCCGAAACTTATCCTGGTTTGTATCGAGACCATAACCTGATTCCAGGGCTTAGAGAAAAACTTCTTAATCCAGATGATCTGTTAGAAAGGGTCATGGCATCTTCTTTAGACAGTTGTGGATTGGGACATTGTGACTGCTGGGAACATCATTAGTTAACTTGAAGAGTTATAAAATAAGAAAAGATTAAAAATTGAAGTGATAACCTATTCCTCTTGCTTCTGAATAAAGATCAAATCCTTTTTGAATGGTTACTTTCTCTTCACCCCAGAATTGACCTGTCAATTTTAAAGCTACGTTCTCTCCGGAAGCCATTTCAGGCATATCTGTGATAACATCAAACACTAAACTAGAAAGCCTAGTATAGATTCTACCCCTTTCCTTAGTCGGATCTGGTTGATGTTCTAATCTAGGTGAGGATTTAACTTCATAAACCCGTTTTGATTCTGAATCGATTGGAAGCGTTCCAACAATAAACTCAATATCCATTTTAATTACCCCCCTGTTTGATAAATTCAATTATCAATCGATATTTAAAAACCTTTACCAGAAATTACTCAATCTGAGCCAGAATAGAAGCGTTGATCTGTTTAGCCATCTCTAGGTTTTTGATAACGGTCATCTTGACTTTAGTCTTAGTATTAACAATCTTAGAAAGCTCAGCTAGATCTAAATCCTCAATTGAGGTATTCTTTTTGAAAAATAAATCCAGTTTCTTAACAATCTCATCGGGATATTTAGCTTGTAGAATTAAATCCCCATAGGTTCCGATATAATGACTCTTGTCAAAGTTGGAAGAAGAGGGAACAATGACCATCTTTACCCCAAATTTAGCATGGAACTTAACGATACTTCTATCCAAAGGATTATTTTCAGTACACAAAATGTAAGCCTTAATACCTTGAGATTTAGTTAAACTCATCAGTTTTACTTCTATATTAGGATAAATTAATATTTCCCAACTATGCGCTGCTTGATAACAATTGAGGTTATATTCTCCTTTCTTGAAACCGCTGTACCATTTCTCGCTGATATCTTCCCAAGCTCGCATCATCTCACTAACAGAATCAAAAGTAAAAACAGAGACTTCTCCCCCGATAGAATCAAACTTCTTTGATTTTTCCTTTCCCTCAACTAAGCGTAAATATAACTTATCTAAGAAAGATTTGCTTTCTTGCACCCATTGTTTATTGAGAGAGAATTCCGTTCCTTCTTTGAGAACAATTCCTTCTTTCTGTAATTGCATCAAGGCTTTTCTAACACCTTGGAAAGTTACAGATTTACCATAACGCTTCTTGATGAAATTTGTTAATTCAATTATTTTAAGAGGATATTCTTCAGTTAAGATAGTAAAAACTAAATCTTTCACATCATTGTTTTCTTTATTGGGTAAAGTGAATCGGACGACCATTTAAACCTTAAAGTTCAATTATATATTTAAACCTTTTGGTTTAATTTATGTTGAACCAAGAGAATATTAATCCTTACTTTTGGTAGAAGTGTATTGGTGATTCTAGGTAGTTAAAGGAGGATTAAATGACTAAAAAAGAGTTAGTAATTATCGCTGGAGCCAGTCGAGGAATAGGAAAAGCTTTTGCTGATCGTTATCGACAGGAAGATGTTTCTGTAATTGGAATAAATAGAACTGGGTCTGCTGGAGAACAACTTGATTTGATGGATGTAAACGCAGCATATCAATTTGTAAGTAATCTAGATGTTAGAGATGTCTCTGGAATAGTTTACATGCATGCGATTGGAATAGATAAATTTGAACCGCAAGGTAAACCACAGATTGATCATGATGGAGATGGGATTGATGATGAAGTGTTAACAAGTAATTATCTTACCTTCTCACATCTAGCTGAACCATTGATTGATAGAGTAAGAAAGGCTAACGTTCCCCTCACTATCTGCAATATCGGCTCCATTAGCGATGTTTTTCAAGTTCCGTACTGGCAATCATTTACTAAAGCAAAAAACAAAGTTCGCCAGTTCTGCAAATCAGTTAATGAGGAAGGAATCCACAGTTTAGTTTTGAATGTAAGCAGTACTTTAGATGAGGAAGGCAACACTTACGGAAGAAAAAACGTTGATACGAATTATTGGCAAACCACAAGTGAACTGGTTGAAAAGTCATTTGAAACATTAGATTCTTTTTATCAATCAGCTTCTAATTATGCCGAGTTTGATCTCTTCAAATTTAATCCTTCCTTCAGAAGAGATTATTTTACTAATCTACCTGCATTATACGCAACTTGGCAAAGAGACCTAGGTTTTGCGGGTAAAGAGATTCCTTTGGGAATTAGGATTTAATGGAGAAGAAGAATGAAATTAGAAGATCGAATAATCGCTTGGACGCATAAATCCAGATTAAATCAAGCAGTAATGTTAACTCTTCCTGGAGGAAGTTTAGTGTTAGAAAGGTACACCCGCATTAAATACCTTGGTTTACGAGATTCTTGTTATCTACATCTTTCTAAGGAGGATAGAAAAGGCCGATTTCTTCTTTCCAAAAATTATGGAGGTAGAGATTATCAACATCTAATTAACGGAGTTTTGGCTGAAGTGGGAAAGATTACCCTTTATGCAGGACTGATTGATTACTTTACAAGATAGGATTACTTCCAAAATCTTTATATAAAATAGGCTCTTTTACATTAATAACCTTGTAGGGAGAGCTAGGCTGGCGCGCTAGTCCTGCGTTGTTACCGTGAACGGACTTCACACGGAGCCGAAACCCAATTGAGGGCCAGTATGATTTTATTGGTCCAGAATACCTTCGACGACGGTCTGTCCTTTGGGATGGGTTGTTGGAGAATCAGGTCAGGTCCGGAAGGAAGCAGCCTTAATCTTGCAGTTCCATGTTCAGAGGGTCGCAGTCCCGAGAAGCTTTCTGGGTTAAACCAGTAGGATTATATTGTTTCGATTGCGGGTGTGCCCCTAAACAAGTATTTTAACATGAAGAAAGAAGTAAAGAAGTACATTGATAATTTCTGGAAGTATTATATTGATGGAGCTTATGTTTACACTTATCTCCCTAAATCCTATCCTAAAGGAATGCTTACTAAAAAAGATCAGGAAACCATCTGGAAAGAGATCGGACAAGTTAACTCTATGTTCAATCAAGGTATTGAGTTTAAGTCCGATCCAAACAATAAACAATTTATCCTCAACCTAGAACACCTAATCAATTTAATCAAAACTCCAAGATTAAAACAAAAATTATTCTCATTAAGAACAGATCTAGTTCAGATTAAGTTAAGGCTCTCCGATGACGTTTTCAAGTCTAATCAAATGTGGGCATTAGGACCATTAAACTATTTCAAGAAACAACTAAAACAAAGAATACCTAAATTAGATAAAGAAATAACCATTAATGACGTGGACGAAGCACTTCTCCCCTTAAGACCATTTCTAGTGGGAAAGACCACCTTTGCAGTGTACGTAAAGAAGTTAAACAAAGATTCTGAGATAAAGATAAATTAGTTTAAAGTGTAGGAGTAGCCAACGTTACTTCTTCTCTTTTAGCAGCATACTCATCTCTCATCCCATAACTCTTACATAACTTAAGTAATTCTGAACTTAATCTCTCTCTATGAAGGGTCCAATTAGCTACATCAGAATGAAAGTGTCTCCCCCATCCTCCCATAAAACGATAATGATCACCAACAGTTTGAATAATCTTTTCTGGAGAGAATTCTGGAGAACAAAGCACATTATCTACTCGAGCATGAAACGGAAAATTTTGACCGATAACACAGACATAAAAATGTCTTCCAAGGGGAACATCCTTCTCGGGGATAGCTTTTCCATCCCGAATATTATCTAAGATTTGAGCTAAGGAATATTTTGGTAGAGGCATCTTCAACTCAGTGAGATAAAAATCGTATCCTTTTTCACCTACTCTTTCAAACTCTGCATGACATCCATAACCGGCAGCGATACTTAATCGAGTTTCTGGAGCACTTTTCCATCTCTCAATTTTAAGTTCAATACTAGCACTAGGGAAGAGATTATCATCTCCATCCCCGCCGAAGGTGTTATGACTCTCTTCTTCTGCAGTAAGAATAACCCCTTTTGGGAAATATTGAGTATATTTGTCCATTTTAATAGAAGTGAGACCCATTCTTTTAATGATTATGGTACTGTAATGTCTATATTCACAAATTCTCCTTAAAGAACTCTACAGTTACTTTCAAAGCTTCTCCCATTTGCTCCGGATTTTCCTGAAACCCATGCTCTCCATCCTCGATAGTAACCAGCTCCGCATTAGGAAAAACATTAGAATATTTCAAGGAATCATCATAAGGAATGTAAGAATCTTTATCTCCGTGCACAAACAATATAGGGAAATCAGCATTCTCTAAAGTCTGCCAGGGTTTAATCTGTTTCATCTCTTCAATCAAAGGTTTACCTATTCTATAACTGCCAACCTCAGTAAATCCTTGTTGATCAATTCTTTCCATAGCCTCTTCTCCAAAATACTTTAATGGCCAAGGTAGCTCGGGTTCAAGCAAACAGCGATAATCTATCACTGGATTCCATAATACTAAGGCTTTAACCAGTTCCTGATGTTCTCCAGTGAATAAAGAGACTATCCCACCACCAAAACTTGCTCCCAAAAGACCAAATAGAGAATATCCTTTACTTTGCATAAGTTTAACCGCTGCATCTAAATCTAGAGTTTCTCCAGTAATAGTCATCTCAACAGAGTTTCCTTCACTTTCACCATGCGCACGGAAGTCAAATCTAAACACCACAAAACCAGATTCAGACAGTCGAGATGCAAGTTCAGTAAATATGCCATCTTCATCTTTATCCATAGTAATCCCGTGACAAAGAATAATACATTTATCTGTTTTAACACTAGGAGTATTCAATATTCCACATAGTTTCAATCCATCTTGGTTCTGGAAATACAACTTCTCTTCGTTCATAATCAATAGTAAGCTCCTGGCCTATAAAAAATTATCTCTAATTAAGGAGTACAATGAACAGATTCAACACTGAAGCAAAACTTACCCACAAGATATAAGGGATCAATAAATAAGCAGCAGTGGGATTGATCTGCCAGAAGAGAATAATATTGGCCAGAATAGCTATCCACAACAAAATTATATCCATGAAAGCCAGAATTGGGGCATGCATCCCAAAGAAGAAGATACTCCATAAAAAGTTCAAGATCAATTGTACGATAAAAATACCAATCCCCCATTTCCATAAAGAACTTCCGGAAGTAGTCCATACTAAATACAAGGATATTCCCATCAATACGTAAAGAATGGTCCAGGCCGGTCCGAAGACCCACCCCGGTGGATTGAAAGAAGCCTTGTTTATCTCTGTATACCAAGTGCTAACTGAACTTCTAGTGAAAGCAGAGCTGATCCAACCAATAGCTAAAGGAATCAAAACGCAGATGAGAAACACCCAAATCTTATTCATGAGGTTACAATTTCTTTTAGGTTTATATTTGTTACGTTAACACAAATCTTTTTAAACCATTTAAGTATTCTCTTGATCATGACTCCAGAAGAATGGTCTAAACTTGGATTGAAATGTGGTATTGAGATCCATCAGCAACTAGAAGGAAAGAAACTATTCTGTAATTGTCCCACTATTCTAAGAGAGGATGAACCCCATTTCACAATCAAAAGAAAACTTAGAGCAGTAGCCGGAGAAGGGGGGAAGATTGACGTGGCTGCAGCTCAAGAACAAGCCAAAGACTTAACTTTTGTTTATCAGGGGTATAACGACACCACTTGTTTAGTGGAAGCGGATTGTGAACCACCACATGTGATGAATCAAGAATCTTTATACACCACCTTACAATTCTGTAAATTAGTTAATGCTAAAGTTAATTCCATCGTTCAAGTAATGCGTAAGACCGTAGTAGACGGTTCCAATACTTCTGGGTTTCAGAGAACTTCTTTAATCGCTCGAGGAGGAATAATTCCTACCGAAGCAGGAGAAGTTAGAATCGAGAATATTTCTTTAGAGGAAGATGCGTGTAAGAACGTTTCTGAAAGTGCTAATGAAAGGGTGTGGAGAATGGATCGTTTAGGTATTCCTTTGATTGAGATAGGTACTGCTCCCGATATTAAAACTCCAGAACAATGCCATGAGACCGCTAAAAGAATTGGAACACTTCTAAGATCCTTACCAGGAGTAAAAAGAGGATTAGGAACGATAAGACAAGACTTAAACATTTCTATTCAATATGGAAATCGTATTGAGATCAAAGGAGCTCAGGATCTAAAGATGATTCCTACTTGGGTAGAAACAGAAGCAAAAAGACAAGAGAAATTGCTAGAACTCCATCGCCAAGTTAGAAAAAATAAAGAATTTAAAGTAGGAGAAGTTAATGAATTAAATGATTTATTTTCTAATACTGAATCTCCTCTAATTAAGAAAACTGTTGAAAAGAAAGGAAAGATTTATGGTGCCAAATTACCCGGATTCCAAGGAGTGCTAGGTATGGAAATCGCTCCAAATCGAAGATTCGGAACAGAGATGTCTGATTATGCTAAGATCTTTGGGGTAGGAGGAATGATTCATTCCGATGAAGACCTGAATAAGTATAAGTTTTCTGCAGAGGAAATTAAAGCAATAAAGAAGAAACTACAGATTAACGAAGGAGACGGATTTATTATCATTGCTGATCAAGAAGAAAAAGCTAAGAAAGCAATCCAAGCAGCCTTAACTCGTGCAGAGACACAATTAAAACTAGCTGTGCCTAAAGAGGTACGCAAAGCTAATCCTGATGGAACTACCAGTTATATGCGCCCTATGCCCGGAGCCGCTCGTATGTATCCAGAAACTGATGTTCCTTTAGTCAGACCAGACTTAAGTAAAGTAGAAGTTCCAGAGACTCTGGAAGAAAAGTTTGTCAGGTATCAAAAAGAGTATGGATTAGCTAAAGACCTAGCAGAACATACGGCCCGATCGGAGATGATGCCTCTGTTTGAGGAAATTACCGCTAAATATCCTTCCCTGAAAGCGGCATTTATTGCTGAAACTTTAACTTCTATTCCCGGAGAGATCAAAAAGAAGTATAATCTTGATTCAGATAAATTAGCTGAAGAGAATTTCCGGGAATTGTTCCAATATCTTTCTGAAGACAAGATCCATAAAGACATTGTTATCGATGTCCTGATTGACATGATTAAAGGTACTTTTGATCTGAAGAATTATACTTCTTTAGCTACTGAAGAAATTCATAAAATTATCAAAGAGATAGTTGATACCAATAAGGGTGCCCCTTTAGGAGCATTAATGGGCCAATGTATGAAGAAGTTGGCAGGGAAAGCTTCTGGGAAAGTAATTTCTGATACTTTGAACAAAATTCTTAGAGAAGGACATAAGTAAGAGATTTCTGATTAATCCGCTACCCCGTATTCTCGATAGGCTGGATCTGAACCCATTCTTTCTACCTCACCAGATATCCGCACCAAACCAACCAGACTATTGTAAACCCTTAATACACTTCCATACTTGTCTGCTAAACTAGGAAGAGTAAGTTTTACATCCAACATTAGCAACATAGTTTCTCTATAAGGACCCAACCCACACGTAGGTGGTTCTTTCTGAAGATCTGTTCTTAAGATTTTAGAAAAACGAGCATAATAGGGCGTCTGTTCAGCAGGTTTAACCACAGCAAATTGATCAGCAGTAATAAATTCAAGATCGTTTCTACGCATCAATTCTCTTAATCCAGAAAGGTTATCGGTAGAGGCCATTTTTATCCAAATAGATAGTGGATTTATATAAATTATGTAATTCGAGAATAAAAAGAAAATTAATTATATACAGTAAATACCTCTCTTGCAGAAGTTTTATAAGTAAATCATCAAGCCAAATTACTATTCTTAAAAATGACCACCAACTTCCTAAATAAGAGAATACCAACCTACTTTTCACTATTAGCAGCCACTATTTTAGGATGGCATTCTCAAGCAGATGCTTCACCGGGATTAGAAGAAAGATTCACTCCTTCTACTCATATTTCTCTGCCAGCGTTTCCAATTACTCCTCCTCCACTCAACATTTTGGAAAGTTCTCTATTTTATCTTACTTCTTCAAGAATGACCTTTGATTCAATTACTCATTTCGGAGAAGAGATTAAAGAATCCATTGACCTAATTGGTCTAAATTATAGAACGTTTCAAGAGAAAGAAAGAAGAGTAGAAAGAGCATATAACACCTATTGTAATCGAGAAGGATTAGTTTACAATTTCACTCATACTATTAACAGTAATAAATATGAACCCTTAATATCCCAAGCTCAAGATCTAGCTGAAAAAGAGTATGATGTAGAAATTCCCTATTCTTTATTTGTATCTTTAGTTCAAGGAGAAAGCAGTTGGTGTACTACTGTAACTTCACCAGCAGGAGCACAAGGACTAGGACAATTAATGCCCGGAACGGCTAAAGATTTAGGTTATTCTAATAGAACCAGTCCTAAACAGTTATTAGCAGTGGGAAAATTGTTAGGATGGACTTATAAGAAATATGAAACAGAATTTCCAGACATTTCTGTAGAACAACGCTGGGACTGGGTCTTAGCAGGATACAATTATGGCATGAATGGTCTTCCCTCTTTAGCCAGAAATAAGAAAGCCCGATATTACTGGGAACTCCAGCAAAAAGATATTGGTCAAGAAGGATATGAGTTCGTAGCTAAGATTAGAGGGATAGAAAGAACATTTATAAGACATTATCAAACTCCCCGTATCTCTCAAAAAGATCTCCTAAAATTACCACCCATTTTATAAATAAAGGGAATTTTCAGATAAAAATTAAGGAGGAATTTATTATGGCTAAAAAAGAAACTACAATTAAAGATAATACCACCGTTAAATCCGGAGATAAAGTCTCTGTACATTATACGGGTAAACTTAAAGATGGATCTGTTTTTGATTCATCTGAAGGAAGAGCACCATTAACTTTTGCTATCGGAGCTGGACAAGTTATTCCCGGTTTTGATAAAGCAATAACCGGAATGAAGTTATCCGAAAAGAAAACTTTCACTATTCCTGCTGCTGAAGCTTACGGACCAGTAGTCAAAGAATTAGTTTTAGAGATTCCCAGAAACCGACTACCTCCTCAGCCTGAACCTCAGATAGGAATGCAGTTAGTAATGCGCGGTCCACAAGGACAGCAAGTCCCAGCTATGATCACTAAAGTTGAAGGAGATAAAGTAACTATTGACATTAATCATCCTTTAGCAGGTAAAGATTTAACTTTCGAGATTGAAGTAGTTGGCATTAACGATCCGAACGTCAAAGATGAAGAAGAAGGATGCTGTTGTGGTGATGAAGAGTGCGGAAGTTGTGCTGATGATGAATGTGGTTGTGAAGAGGATAAGAAAGAGTGCTCTTGCGATCATAAGCATAAAAAGTAATTTTATTTTTTATCTTTATTTGTTTTATATTAAAATTTCTTTCTCTAATCTTCAAATATCATTTCTTAATGTTCTGTTTAGATTTCATTTCTTTAATTTTTTCTCGCAGATTCCTCATCCTTTCAAAATTATGAAGGGGTTCAGTATTAGATTGACCGGTAGATTTAGCATTAGCTTTAGCTTGTTGTAATGTTTTAGTTCGCTGGTCACGCCATCTCAGATTCCCCATAGAAGGCACAATATAGTAATGCCTTATATTCTTATCTAAAAAAGTATTTAAACTACAATAATTTGAAAGTTTAGAGATGATAGAAAATAATTCCATAAAGGTTATGTTTAAAAACATAAAAAGAGATAAATTATTCCTGATCATCTTCTGCATCTTCTTACCCCTATTCTTACTCCTCTTCTCATATCATTCTACTTTACTCTTTTATCCAACTACCGAACCTCAAGCTAACGCCTTGGCCTTCGTAAACGGAGCTACCCAGAATCTCACCATAAATTATACTAACGCAGAGATATCCCATCTACAAGATGTAAAGGGAATAATTACTGGAGAACGTTTCTTATTCATTGGGTCATACTTAGTAGTAATTCTTGTCTTTGCACTAAACATGAAAGATCGTTCCTTCGCTAAGAAACTGTTGCGTAAAGGGGGCTTCACTACCCTAATAGTAATGGGAATAGTCTTATTATCTCTAATATTTGGATTTAATACCATTTTCACCCTCTTCCATCAAGTATTCTTCCCGCAAGGTAATTGGTTATTCTCTCCAGATTCACTTCTAATCCAGACTTTTCCCCTAGATTTCTTTACCAATATCAGCTTGATCATCTTCGTTCAAACCGTGATTTTAGCAAGCTTTTTTATAGGAGTAAGTTATTTATTTAAAAATGGTCGAGATAACCCGAAAGATTAAAACGTGGATTGTTTTATTAATAGTTATCGCTATAATCGTAGGGATTCTAGTGATTGTTTTCAGCTTTTTCTTGATTCTCCTTCCAGTAGTTCTTATCCTGATTATCTTAGGATATATCTTAAGAAGACTAAAAGTAAAATCCAAACCAATTAAATCTCCCCTCACTTCAGGAAAGATTATAAACCAGAAAGAAGTAATTGACGTTGAATATAAAGTCAAGTAAGTGTGACTTAAATAGAGATAAAGTCCAAGAATCAAGTTCATAAAAAAGAGGTAAATTGAGTGGTTAAACCATTAGTATTGATTAATTTCAAGGTATATCCTGAAGCGATGGGAAAAAGAGGATTACTTTTAGCCCAGAAGATCGCTAAAGTCAAATCAAAAATTTATCAACTAGGGATAAGTCCAACCATCTTAGATCTAGTAGAGATAGTAAAGAAAAATAAGAATCGTTCTTTACTTCTATTTGCTCAACATTCTGATCCTTATGACTTAGGAGCACACACCGGAAGTGTAACCTTAGAAGAATTGAAATCCTGGAAAATCCAAGGAGTAATCATAAATCATTCTGAGAATGTTCTCAAATTATCGGAGATTAAAACAGAAGTAGATAAGTGTAAGAAATTAAAACTACAAAGTGTAGTTTGTGCTTCTAATCTCAAAGACATCCAGAACATTGCTAAGATGAAACCAGATTACTTAGCTTATGAACCTAGAGAATTGATTGGAGGTAAAGTTTCCGTGGTTGAGGCTAATCCAAAAATTATTCTTGAAGCAGTTAAACGAGTTAAAAAACTTAGTCCGAAAACCAAAGTATTATGTGGAGCAGGGATACATTCCAGAGAAGACCTAACTCAAGCGTTAAAATTAGGTGCACAGGGAGTATTATTGGCTCATGCTGCAGTTAAAGCGAAAAATCCACAGAAGTTCTTAGAACGAATGTTGAAGTAACTATTGTTTTACGTTTATAATAATTTTCTGAGGATTACCATAAACTTTTTCTTCGGAGATAGTTCCAGACCATATCCTAACATCAAAAATGTACTGACCTAGAGGAACATTCTTAGGTACCTGAAGACTAATCAACTCTTTAACGTTCTGACCCTCGTCTAAAGTAAAAGATTGATCGTTATACAATACCCAGGAAGGTAAATCAACTTCAGTAATAGCATTCCCCGCTTCATCTTTTCCTTCTACAAAATCGACAGTGATATGAAAAACGTTTTGAGCTCCAATATTTAACACTCCTACCCCAAAGATATGTCCCTCTCCTCGAGAAACATCACCCACATTTCTGGGCAGTGCAACCTGTTTTCCTTGATCAACCAATAATCGATCCAGTTCAGTGTTTGTTCGCTCATCTAATTGACCTTTAATCGATTCTGCCCCGTAGATCCAATTATACATTAAAGTTATTCCTCCGGTTAAAACTACTAGAGAGATTATAACCACCACTATTGTTTCGACCGACATTCCTATCGTGGCACGTTTGTTAAACATAATCAGTAAAAAGGAAGAGAATATTTATAAAGTTCTCTTACTATTACTCAGTTACGTCAAATGAGAAAGTTATACTCCAGTTTAGTTGGACTTTTAGCAACAGGATATTTAGCTTTTTCGGTAATTGGTTGTGGAACTCAAGAAACTCAATTTTCTGGAAGAAATGAATGTAATACCGATAGAGATTGTCCAGGAGAGACTCTTTGTATAAATAATAAATGTGATGAAGCATGTTATACAGATAATGATTGTCCCGGAGAACAATATTGTCAGAATTCTCAATGTGTTAACCCCGAGATCACTCCCCAAACCGTATTTGACCAGATGGTTTCAGCGATGGAAACTGGAAATTTAGATGCGATGATTAATTGTTGCTTAGACCCTGATTATGAGAAGATGTATCATCAAAAGTTAGCAGGGAAAGATCTAGTTCAGATGGCAGCACAATTAAAAGGTAAAAAGTTAGTGGCTCCTTCTCCCGGATCATTAGAGTATGGAACTCAAATTATACAATATCAGTTAGATTTAGGAGAAAAAGAATATTCACCCTTATTTGTAAAGAAACAAGATGGCACCTGGCGTATTAGAGCGATGTAAGAGAGGATTAGCTAAAAGCTTAACTCTCGCTGCTTTGGTAGGCGGAGCATTCTTTATGCATCCCCCCAGAGCAGAAGCGTACAGTACCCAAACTATCCATCCCGCTTTGGTAGAAAAGTTAGCTCAGTTTTATCAACCTCAACAACTTACTTTTGATTTACAAGCAGTAAAGACCGGGAGTATAAATGAAGATTCACCGGATCAAGCTTATGCTCGTGCATTTCATCATTTCATGCATTGGCAAACTGGAGAAGGTTTACCTGGATTTTTTTCAAGTTACGTTTGGGCCACTCGCCCGGATATTCAAGCAGCGTTTCCTTTTGGGGACCATACTTGGCAAAGAGCAGTCGATGATGTTAAGAATAATTCTGTCATTGGAGAAAATGCTGGTTATGTGGAACATTTAATTTCTGATGGAACCGTACCAGCTCATGATAGAGCAGATACTCACATTTTGGTGGACAGTTATGAAGCTTGGACTGATGAGCATATGTCCCAGATTATGGATAAGGTTCAACCTCAATCCATCCCGCAAGTTAATGATTTACAACAGTTAATGACGGAACTCTCCCAATTTACCGGAGCACATTTTTACAGCGATGATTCAATCGACGGCACAGTTCAAACTACTACCGTTCAAGAGGGTAGAAGAACGTACCAAATGGGTAATGTTGAAGGAAAACAGGTTCATGTTCTCAGAGAAGGGTTCTTTTTTGATTATCTTGACGTAACTTGTTTATCTGATCAGTGGGGAGTATTGGGAACAAAAGCAGTAGAATATGGTGCAGCAGCAATAAAACTGTTAGAGAAAGAAGCTCCTATCTGTAATCCCGATTGTTATAATAAACAGTGCGGTTCTGACGGATGCGGAAGCAGTTGTGGAACTTGTGCCTCAGACCAGTATTGTAGTGATAATACTTGTATTGACCAAACCGTTTGTAATAACGAATGTTACCTTGGAGAAAAGGGATGCGAACTTAACGGATGGAAAGAATGTCAAGAATATCAAGGATGTTTAGAATGGGGAATAACTACTTTTTGCCAAACGGATTATGTCTGCCAGAACGGAGATTGTGTATATGATCCAGATTGTGAACCAAATTGTTATGGAAAAGGATGTGGTTCAGATAATTGTGGAGGAAGTTGTGGAAGTTGTGATCTTGGAGACAAGTGTATAAGTGGGATTTGTACTGATTGTAGTGTATATTGTATCGGAAAACAGTGTGGACCAAACGAAGGATGTGGAGGAAGTTGTGGCAGTTGCGGAACAGACCAACAGTGTAATACTTCAGGACAATGTAGTGATCAATGTGTAGATTTATGTCCTTATGAAGGATACAGCGATCCAGGATGTGCCGGGACCGGATTACATTTATGTGGATATCTAGATGGAGATTCTTGTCTTGAATGGATGATTGAAAGTTGTCCTACGAATTATCAATGTAAAGATGGGGCATGTGAATATGATCCTATCTGTCAACCCAGTTGTTATGGGAAAGATTGCGGAGATGATGGCTGTGGAGGAAGTTGTGGCAGTTGTAGTGGCGGAGAAAGCTGCCAAGACGGAAGTTGCATCAATGATTGCGTTACTCACGCCGGCAATATATGTGAACAAGAAGGAAAAAAGGGATATGGTGTATTTTGGATAGACAGCTGTGGGAACAAAGAAGGATATTCTCAGACTAGCTGTTCAGTGTTAAGTAAATGCTTTAACGGAAGATGTATTGACACTCCTTGTGCGCAAGCCCCTCAATTTAACGAGATTTATAGTTCTACTTGCAATGGAAATTCTGTAAATTATTCCGTAACTTGTGATGCTTCAGATGGCCCAGTTACTTTTACTGGAACATTTAATTGTCTACCTACAGAATCATGCCAAGATGGAATATGTAAAATAAAGTAAAGAAAAAAGTAAAAAATTACTTGACAATCTCGTATTCTTTAACGATAATTATCAAGAACAATAGCAACAATACTGCACCTGAAATAAGGTACCATATTCCAGCCATGATATCAGATTGGCTTAAAGATTGATACATACCCCAGCCCATCACGATAAAACCTAACCAGAGGAATTTGTCTAACACTAATTTCATGATTTCAAATTCCTGATCCTCAGTCATACGTTTCTTTCCCGATATTGATTTTGCCATTTTAATTCACCTATCCTACCTTCACAAAGAAGGAACGAGTATCGTAAGCTACAGTACAACCTTGAGTACTACCACTAGAAGCCGGACAATTTTGACTATCAAATACGGTAACAGTATATAAGTAATTTCCTGCGGCAGAACTTTTAGCAGATATGGTTACTGGAATAACATCTCCGCCCGTTGGAGGTAATTCCTTGATGATACTATCAATGTAGAAGAAACTGATATCCCCGTTATCCCCAACTACAGTAGTTCCATCTGGTTTTTGCATTTTCACGGCATCTATTCTAATTCCAAAGGATTTAGTGATAGTATCGGTATTAACTATACCCACATTTTCTACTACTTCTTTTCCTCTTTCTAACTTAATATCTTGAGTCATAGACAATTTTTTTCCAGAACTTCTCATATCTTCTAAAATCTTATCTCTTATGCTTGATTGCACTTGAGTAGAAGTCTTAGTTAAATCTCCAATCTGACTTTTAACGAAAGCTAGTCCTAACCCAAGTACGGTAAAAGCAATAACCACAATAACAATAGCTTCTATCGATAAGTTTAGAGAACCTCTTTTTCTCATATGAATATATTCGTTCTTCATATCTACACCTCTTTTGATTGTAATATATATGATGTAGTAAATAATTGAGGTATAAAAAGCTTTCTAAAGAACAATCTTAAAATAAGGTAAAATCAGTAAAGCAACATACCCCAAAAGGAAACTGGGAACAAAAGGAACACCTTCTCGAACCATCACAAATTCAAGTTTATTCTCTTTATTCAGTTTTAACAACTGATCCAGATCCTCTTTCTCCAAAGTTTTCTTCTTCATAATCGTTTTATCTTTAAGTTTAACCTCTTCCGCCAACCAGTCTCCCTCGGTAAGATCACTAATTTTTCGTTTTAGAATGAAACAGCTGTTTTCTACAGTGGTTACGTACAAGAATAAATAAAACACCACTAACGGAAATAAAATAATAGGCCAGATAAAGCTAAACCCATACTTTAATCCCACCAGAAACAAGATTAATAATAATACTGAGATAATCACTAACCATAACTGTAATTTGCGATGTTCATTGAAATTCTTCTTGAACTCTGGTAAGAATTTCTTACGTTGTTTAATAGACAACCCAACGATCCACACCAAACCATAAATCGCTCCCAAAGATAAAAGAGCTAAGAAAAACCAGAATAAGTCTAAGGAAGAATTGGTTAAGGGATAAGTAATTCCGATAATTCCACCCATCCCCATCAATAGTTTACTATCTCCGCCACCCCATTGATGAGAATAATAAAGAATACAAGCAAATAAAAAGAATACTCCAAATCCTAATGCTCCGGATAACAAAATATTCCAATCTCCAGAAGAAAGGGAAAAGATAGTACGAATTCCCAACCCAGAAAAGATTAAACCGTAACTTAACCAATCGGGAACTTCTCGCCACTTTAAGTCGCAATAAGAAGCAACAACTAAAGCAAACAAAGTTACAACAGATAAGACCACCTCGATAAGCATATCTGTTAATGTAGTCAAGAGGTTTATTAAATTATTGTTCTTACTACTCTCCGTCCCCTTCTCTTCTCGGTAACCTCGCCGCAACATTTATAAACAAATTTACTTTAATTCTGTAAATATTATACTTAAAAAAGGGTGGTATCTATGGCTAATGATGAGGACTATGAAATTCTTCCGCACCAATTATTAAACGATTTAAAAGAAGAAGTGGAAGGATTAAAGAAGAAGTTAACTCAACCGGATAGTAAGATTAACGAGTTAATTCTTGAAATTGAAAGTATGAAAGATTCTATTCATGAGTTGAATACTGTATTTCAGCAAGCATTAAAAGAAACTAAGGAAGAAGATGTTACTAAAAATATTAAGGATCTTAACGATAAGATAGCAGAAGTAATGACCCAGAATGAGACCATCGCTAAAGGGATGTTAGCAGTGGCAGATAAAGTGGACGATTTTATAAGTAAACAAGCTGCTGCACCAGAACCACAATTGGTTACATCCACTTCATCAGATAATTCTGGAATGATCCGACATGATATGGGAATGCCTCAAATGGACGGTCCGAGCAGAAATGCTCCTATGCCTGGCATGGAAGGAAATTATCCTTCTTTTGGCGACCAATCATCACCAGAGATCAGTTTTCCGCCACCGCCGCCCAGTATGGGGATACCTCCAAAACGGAAAGGGTTGTTCAAATAAACGAACATGAGCCTGATTAAAGCCCAACAAATCCTGTACAAAGTTTCTAGTTTACTTGAACTGCAGAAAGAAGTCTTTTCACATGAGGAAATCACTAAGAAGATTAATCAGATCAAATATTTAGCAGCACAGAAGAAAACGCCCCGTTTCGTCTTAAAAAAAGAAATTCTAGCTTTAGAAGATGAACTTAAAGATATGTTAGACTTGGAGAAGTCTTTGAATAAAAGCAGACAGCAAGAATCTACTAATGTTAAACTGCTTAAGAAAAAGGTAGAACTGTTAAAGAAAAGATTAGCTATTGCCGAAGATAAAGATCTGACTAAAAAAGTGGAAAGATTATCTCATCTGTTAGGAGAAACTTTAGCTAAATGCGGCACTGCAGAAGAAGTTGAACAACTAAAAGGGATTTTAGCCGAAGTTAGCCCAAAGAGAATATTAAAACGAACATCTGTTCGAAGGAATCTTATTGAGCCTTCTCAAATTCCAGTTTCGAGAACGTTAAGCGAAGCAGATAAAACTAAACTTCAATTACTACTAGACCGATTAACCGCTTTAAAACACGAGTTAGAGATGGAAAAGATTCTTAAGAAAAGAAATAATCTTCAATTAGTAGAGAAGAGCATACAAGATTTGGAAAGCAAACTTAACAAGTTGTTATTATTACAAAAAGAATTAGAACCTGTATCTACAACTACTCAAACTTTACCGGAAGAAGAGGTTGCTCTTCCCAGCAACATTAAACATGATATTATGTTTGGTACTATCCAAAATTTACCTTCAGAAACTACTTTCTCGTTAGGTGGAGCTCAAGCATTTCAAGTATCATCTTCATCATTTAATTTACCTAGCGACGCTCAATTAGAAGCAGAATTACCTTTACCACCACCGCCAAGGATGAAAGGATAAACTTAAACGTCCTTACCCATTACAGTTTTACGACCATTTTCTTTAGCCCGAGAAGCTGCATCTAAAACAAGTTGCTTAACTTTCTCATCCAGTTTATCCATAAAATCGTTAGAAATATTATCCACACCAGTTTCACTTTCTTTAAGGATATCCCTAACCTGAGTTCTTACTGTAATCATACCTTTAAGGAAGGGTAAATCCTATTTAAACTTTGGGGTAGGATTTATTAGAATATACCTGCGACAAAGTGACATTTGTCACTCGCTAAACGTTAAATATTAAGTTCTGAACCTACCCAACAGTAGTTATCCCACAATATTTATAAAGAAACAGTTCCTTTACTAGAAAAATATGGGGTTCAGGAAATTCGCAACCATTGTTGCCATGTTAAGTAGCTTGTACAATTGCTCATCAAGCCCTTCTTCAGTTTCAAACATTGACGCAATCGATAATGATTATAGTACAATTGAATTTGTAACCACCGACGTTTTGGATGAGAAAGTAAAGGATCTCTTTTCAGAGGAACAAACGCCTTATGAAACCATAGATGTCGCTGAAAAACATTCAGATGCAATCGACAAAGACAATTACTTCGAAAATACAGAATTACCTCCGGACGTTATTCAAGAAGTATCCCCTGATGTTATACCTGAAGTAAGTCCAGATTTACCCCTTGAAGTTAATCCAGATCTTATCCCCGAAGTATCTCCTGAAATTAACCCTGAGAGTGACTCCATAGACGAGGAAGGGATACAAGAAGTCTTAAATGAAGTAGATTGTCCCAACCCACAAAACTTCTACTTAGATAATGATAATGATGGTTATGGTGATTCAGAAAAGAGTCTTAGTGCTTGTGTCCCACCAGAAGGATATGTCGACAACAATTTAGATTGTAATGATAATGATGAAAACATCAATCCTGATGCAGTAGAAAAGTGTAATTTTAAGGATGATAACTGTGATCTTCTTATCGATGAGGGGTTTTCTACTAGTTCTTATTACTTAGATGGTGATAAGGATGGTTATGGAGGAGGTTCTGCTCTTGATCTTTGTAAGAATCCTGACTCCAGCAAATATATCACTTTAGGTGGAGATTGTAAGGATAACAATATCAATATCTATCCTGACGCTTTAGAAGCATGTAACGGTAAGGATGATAATTGTAATGATATTACCGATGATGGCGGAAACGCTTTATGTGATAATAGTGCATATTGTGATGGCCAAGAAACTTGTACCAATGGAGCTTGTAAACCCGGAATGGTTGTTGATTGTTCTGAAAATGATCTAGGAGCAATCAATATTTGCAATTATAATCCTGACAGCAATCCGCTAACGAGAGATACTTTCTTCGGATTTACTTCTGTTTGCGATGAAGGAAACGATAAATGTACAACTAGCACGATAAATGTTACTAGCACTTGTGATGTGGCTAGATGTGGTGCAGAATGTGATGCTACTAATACTTGTGCACCTACCAAATGTGATACTTTAGACGGTTGTGTAGGAAATAATTATTATGATTACGCAGACAGAATTAACAGCTGTAATGATGATTGCACTTGTACTGATAATGTCTGTGCCAGTCCCACCATCACCCCTAATGATTCCCGATGTACTCCTTGTCAAACTGACGAGAATTGTAGTTCTTTGAATAATGTTCATTGTGAAGGAGACTTAGTACAGCAAGATACGGGAAAATGTATTGATTACAATTGTGTTGTTCAGACTACTACTACCCAAGATTGTAATGTTTTTGATAAGGACAAATGTGTAGGAACTCAGATCCAACATGATAATTATACTTGTGCTGTTGATGCTTGTACTTTAGCAGGAACTGCCTTGGTTCAAGATTGTGACAATGGAATTCCTTGCGATGGTCAAGAAACTTGCTTAAATGCTACTTGCTTACCCGGAATTGTCATTGATTGTTCTGTAAACGATTTAGGAGCAATTAATACTTGTGATTACACTCCCGACGGGAATTCAAAGACCAAGGACACTTTCCCCGGATTCACTTCTACTTGTGATGACTTAGTGGGATTATGTACCACTGAAATAGTTAATCTAACCCATACTTGTGATGTTGCTGGTTGTGGTGCAGAATGTGATGTTACTAATACTTGTGCTCCTACTGACTGTAATACTCTTGATGGATGCGTGGGCAAAGATTATCAGGATTATGCTAACGTAGACAATACTTGTAAAGATGATTGTACATGTACTGATAATGTCTGTGGCAGTCCCACTATCACTCCGAACGACCCAAGATGTACTCCTTGTCAAACTGACGAGAATTGTAGTTCTTTGAATAATGTTCATTGTGAAGGAGACTTAGTACAGCAAGATGCTGGAAAATGTGTTGATTATAATTGTGTTGTCCAGACTACTACTCTTCAAGATTGTAACGATTTAGATGCTAACAAATGTGTTGGAACTCAGATTGTAAATGATAATTATGCTTGTGCTGTTGATGCGTGTACTTTAGCAGGAACTGCTTTAGTGCAAGATTGTAACGAGGGATTATTTTGTAACGGTTCGGAAACTTGTTCAAATGCAACCTGTGTTCCTGGAGTAAATGTAGACTGTTCCAATTACAATCTAGCTGCGGTGAACAGCTGTAACAACGTTCCTGACGGAAATTCTCTAACCAGAGATGTTTATGCAGGATTCACTTCCAGTTGTGATGAAGGAAATGACAAATGTACCACTAGCACTGTAAATATCACTAGCACCTGTGATGTGAATGGTTGTGGAGCGGTGTGTGATTTAACTCATGCTTGTGCTCCTACTGAATGTGATACTTTAGATGGTTGTGTAGGAAATAATTATTATGATTATATGGACAGAATTAATGAGTGTAATACGGATTGCACCTGTACTACCAATGTTTGTGCGAATCCAACTATAACACCTAACGACCCAAGATGTACTGAATGTCAGACAGATAATGAGTGTAATCAATTAGATAAGAATTACTGTGATGGCGACTTGGTTAAACAAGACAATGGAGTATGTAGCAATTATACTTGTACTACTCAGACT